>NZ_CAXIRE010000019.1:0-666000 GCF_964031785.1 Rheinheimera texasensis | reverse complement strand
CGGCATAGTTCACTCCGGATGTTGGTTTATTCATCCAGAGAAGTGTTACCTATGTCTTTGAACTAATGTGTCACCTATGAGTGTGAACCTTACCGTCGGCTTTTCTTTGGTTACTTTCTTTTGCTGAAACAAAAGAAAGTGACTCACCGTTAGGTGAACTCTTTGCTAGACGGACTTTCCGTCAAATCAAGAACATGGGTTAACGCCAATAAAGAAGGGGTCGCAGGGGCAATGCCCCTGCTAAACAAAAGCTTATGCCAGCCCTAAATCCCTCGTCATATTCTCATTGCGCTCGCGATGCACAATGACGTTGTCCTCGATACGAATACCACCAAACTGACGAAAGGCATCGACTTTGTGCCAATTGATGTATTTGCCTTGATCAGTGCCTTTCAGGTCCGCCAGCAGCGAATCGATAAAATACAGACCAGGTTCGATTGTAAAGACCTGACGCGGCTCGATTAAACGGGTGCAGCGCAGAAATGGGTGTTCTGCAGGTGCCGCGACGTGCGTGCCACGCTCATCCGCCATAAAGCCACCGACGTCATGCACCTGCAGGCCGAGGTGATGGCCGATGCCATGCGGATAGAAAGTCCGGCTGATGCCGGTTTCGACTATCGCTTGTGGCGACAGCTGCACAAAATCAAAGTCCGCCAGCACCTGCGCAATCAGTTCATGCGACTTTAAATGCACTTCCGTGTATTTAATGCCGGGTTTTAACGTATCCACTAACGCCAGCTGCACGGCATTCATGCTGGTGATTAAGGCCTGAAATTCGTCATCGCGTGCGCTGTAAGTGCGGGTGATATCCGCGGCGTAACCGTGGAAAGACGCGCCGGCGTCGATTAAAAACGCATGATGTTGTGCCGGCTTTTTCCGCTCCAGCACTGTGTAATGCAAAATAGCGGCGTTTTCATTCAGCGCAATGATGTTGCCATACGGCACTTCATTTTCGCCTTGTTGTACCGCTGCTAAATAAGCCAGCTGAATGTCAAATTCGCTGCCGCCACTGCGAAAACAGGCTTCAGCCGCGCGATGGCCTTGTACTGCGATGCGATTGGCTTCACGCATACAGGCGAGCTCATAATCGGTTTTGTAACCACGGAAATAATGCAGATAACTTAATACCCCTTCCGGATTGAGCTGGCTAAAACCGAGCGCCTGCGCCAGCTCCAGTTGCTCACCCAGATATGCCACATTGGCTTTGTCGTATGGCAATAAACTTTCTACTTTGGTCGGTTTATCAATCAGTTGAATATCAAAAAAGCCAGACCAGAAGTCATTTGGCGCATCCGGCACTTTGTGCCAGAAATCGACCGGCAGATAAAACACCAGTTTGGGTTTGTTCACACCATCGACAATCAGCCAGCAATGCGGGTTGTCCACCACCGGCAACCAGGCTTTGAATAGCGGATTAACCTTAAACGGATAATCCATATCGTCGAGGAACTGCCGTTTGGCCTGACCTGAGTGGATCACCAGCGCGTCCAGGCTCTCGCGCGCCAATACGGCTTTGGTGCGTTGTTGCAGTTCAAACAAATGGGCGGCGTACAGAGCCTGATATGCTGGGCGCATGAGTGTGTCCTGTGCTGATATTTTTCAGTAGCTTAACATAATTATGGTCTGGTCCGGCTTAACCGGTCTGGCCGACTTTCATCGTTGCCAGCGGCGCAAACACATCTTGTTCCTGATTCATCCGGATATTGTAAATCTGATAATAGGCCAGTACCGCTTTGACGTATTCGCGAGTTTCTTTAAACGGAATAGTCTCAATCCAGACATCCAGTTCCATCTCGCGGTTTTTCGGGATCCAGCGCTGCACATTGCTGTAACCGGCGTTATAGCTCGCCGTCGCAAATACCAGATTATTGTCATTGGCGCGCAGCAAATACCGCAGATAGTCGGTACCCATATCAATGTTGGTATTGGGATTATACAGCGCTTCCACTTTGACATTACGCCCGGCGATATGTTTGGCGGTGCGTGGCATGATTTGCATCAGACCATGGGCGCCTACCGGAGATTTTGCCGTCGGAATAAAAGTACTTTCCCGCCGGGTGATCGCCATGGCCCAGGCCGGATCAACATGCGCCGCTTTGGCATGTTTCTGAATTTCTTTGTTGTAGACCATCGGGAAACGCATCTCAACATCGTCCCAGTAACCGGCGTCCGCCAAGGCAAAAATCGCTCTGTCATACCAGCCATTGTCGTACGCCAGCTTGGCGGCGCTTAACTGCTGCTGCGGTGTACCGTATTTTTGCAAAAAGGTCAGTTCACGTTTAGCGGCATTGGGCCGGCCTAACTGTTCCCATTCCCGCATCCGCTGCATGCTGTCGCTGTTGCGAAAGGCCTGATATTGCTCTTTGCTGACCGGCACCGGTTTATGCGCCAGACTCGGTGGTAACCCCAATTTTGCCGCTGCCATAAAACCGTAATAACCGCGCGTCGCGGCCAGAGCTGTCAGTATTTGCTTGCTTTGCTCATGGTTGCCGCTTTGCTCGTAAGCGCGCGCCAGCCAATATTGCCAGCTGTCGTCCTTACGGGTGGCTTCCGGCAGCTCGTTCAGCACTTCGATGACGCGCGGCCATTGTTGCTGCCTTAGATACCAGGTAATTTGCCATTGCAGGAACAAATCGTCTTTCAGTTCGACCGGCACCATCGCCAGAAATTTTGCCGCGCGGCTGTCGTCTTTACTGGCGAGCGCGATAGCGAAATTGCGCGCCACATCAATACGTTGTGACTTGGTAAAATGCGGGTCCATTTCGTAACGTGCCCAAACCGCTAAAGCCTGATCCGGTTTTTTCCACACCAGCTTTTTCAGGCCGAAGGTCAGGATCTCGCGCTCCCACGGGTGTTTCAGTGGCAGGAATTTCTGCCGGCTGACTAAGGCCGGCTCTTCCAGTACTTGTTTCCATTTGTCGCCGAGGTACTGCAGTTTGGCCGGCATCAGCGTGCGCAGATACGGAATAATACGGTCATCGCCACCATCGGCGGCTTTGACTAAACGCGCCCACACCACTTCAGGTGTACGCTGACCGGCTTTTTGCCAGCGTTTAAACAGCGGGTCACATTCTTTGGGTAAAGATTCACCGTCCAGCCATAAATGCGTGACCTGAGGCCAGACTTGCGCCGGCGGTTCATTCAGCAGACGCAATTGCAGCGCCGTGCAGTCGAGCACTGTGTCAGTGCCCATTTGGTAGTGTTTCAGGAATGGCTGGGTCAGCTGCACTCCGGCCAGATACAACAGCCAGCGTTTTTTCAGCGGCCATTCCAGCGGTGTGCCTTTGTATTGTTGCAGGAATTTTTGCACCGCCTCAGTATTGCCTAAGGTGCGGCTGACATATTCCAGTTCAATATAAGGTTTCAGCGGATACGCATGTAAATCGCGCAGCATTTTTTCCGCCTGCGCCAGCGGCACTTTGTGAATTTTTTTCTCGGCCTGCAGAAAACGTTCGCGCAATACGGCGTCTGACGGCGCGGCCAATGCGGGGGCCAACACAGCACCGCACCACAAAACCACCACTGCCAACCCGGACTTCAATTGCCCCATGTTTCGAAAATCCACCTATAGTTAGTTGGTTGTCGCCGGCCGATTCAAACGCTCGTTTAAATAACGGTTGAATTTTTTCCTGAACCGCGACACACTGCTTGCGCACAAGACTCATCTGACCTGTTGCGACGATCTCAAAAAAGTATCTGTCACCTACGCGACGAAGGAGAACATCCATGATCTACCAGAGTTCCAGCATTACCGTGCAATACATTGCTGACGGTATTGCCGAGTTTACCTTTAACGCGGCCGGCTCGGTCAATAAATTCGACCAGCAGACGCTGGCGGACTGCCGTGCGGCCCTCGACCTTCTGCATAAAGACAGCGCCTTAAAAGGCCTGATTTACAGCAGCGGCAAAGACGCCTTTATTGTCGGCGCTGATATCACTGAATTCCTTGGCACCTTCCAACAAGCAGAAGAACAACTGGTGCCCTGGATTAAACAAGCGTCAGATGTGTTTGACCTGGCGGAAGATTTACCGGTTCCAACCGTTTGCGCTATTAAAGGCTTTGCCTTAGGCGGCGGCTGTGAATGGACTTTAACCGCTGACTACCGTGTTGCTGACACTACCACCAAAATCGGTTTGCCGGAAGTGAAGCTGGGCCTGATGCCAGGCTTTGGCGGCACGGCCCGTCTGCCGCGCATCGTCGGTGCCGACACCGCGATGGAGTGGATCACCACCGGCAAAGAGCGCGGTGCTGAACAAGCGTTAAAAGAAGGTGCAGTCGACGCTGTCGTCGCGCCGGACAAGTTAAAAGCCGCAGCGCTGTCGATGGTACAAGACGCCATCGCCGGCAAACTGAACTGGCGCAAAAAGCGTCAGGCCAAATTAGAGCCGCTGAAACTAAATAAAACTGAAGCCATCATGAGCTTCAGTACCGCCAAAGGCATGGTCTTTGCCCAAGCCGGCAAACACTACCCGGCACCAATGCTGGCGGTAGAAACGATTGAAAAAGCCGCCCGCCTCGACCGCGCCGGCGCTGTGGCGCTGGAAAATGCCGGTTTTGCCAAGCTGGCAAAAACCACAGCAGCCACTGCACAAATTGGTTTATTCCTGAACGACCAGCTGATTAAAGCCAAAGCCAAACAAGCGGCCAAAACTGCGAAAAAAGCCATCAATAAAGCGGCAGTACTGGGTGCCGGCATTATGGGCGGTGGCATTTGTTATCAAAGCGCGTCCAAAGGCGTGCCGGTCGTGATGAAAGACATCAACGACAAAGCGCTGGAACTCGGCATGGGCGAAGCCATTAAGCTGCTCGGCAAGCAAGTGGAGCGGAAAAAGCTCGATGCTGCCGGCATGGCCAAAGTCGTCGCTTCAATTCAGCCAACGCTGTCGCTGGAACCGGTCAAAACTGTCGATATCGTCGTTGAAGCCGTGGTGGAAAACCCGAAAATCAAAGGCGCAGTGCTGAAAGAAATCGAAACTGTAGTGGCAGCTGATGCCATTATCACGTCGAACACCTCCACTATTTCGATCAACGCGCTGGCGGCGAATCTGAACGACCCAAGCCGGTTCTGTGGTATGCACTTCTTTAACCCGGTGCATCAGATGCCACTGGTCGAAGTCATTCGTGGCCAAAACACCTCAGATGAAACTGTGGCGGCTGTCGTCGCTTACGCCGCCAAAATGGGCAAATCGCCGATTGTGGTCAACGATTGTCCTGGTTTCTACGTCAATCGCGTGTTGTTCCCGTATTTTGCCGGTTTCTCAAAATTACTGCTTGATGGCGCCAGTTTCGCGCAAATCGACAAAGTGATGGAAAAACAATTCGGCTGGCCGATGGGCCCGGCCTATCTGCTGGACGTGGTGGGCCTCGATACCGCGCATCACTGTACCGACGTGATGGCTGACGGCTTCCCGACCCGGATGGCGAAACTCGCCAACGACCCGGTCAGCGTGATGTATGCCGCTAACCGTTATGGCCAGAAAAATGGTCTGGGCTTCTATGCGTACAGCAAAGACGCCAAAGGCAAACCGAAAAAAGACCTGGACCCGGCTTCCACTGCGCTGCTGGCCAGTGTTGCAGCCGCGCCGCGTGAATTCAGCGCCGATGAAATCATCGCCCGCACCATGATCCCGATGATTAACGAAGCCATCCGTTGTCTGGAAGAAGGTATTGTGGCGACTGCAGCCGAAGCCGACATGGGCCTGATTTATGGCTTAGGTTTCCCGCCGTTCCGCGGTGGCCCACTGCGTTATGCCGATACCATGGGCCTCGCCAACTTCGTGGCACTGGCCGACCAATACGCCGACCTCGGTGAAATCTATCAGGTCACAGACAAAACCCGCGCCATGGCTCAAAGCGGCCAGGTGTTTTATCCGGTTTAATGGCGGAGAACTTAAAAATGAAACAAGCCGTTATTGTTGATTGTATTCGTACGCCGATGGGCCGCTCCAAGGCCGGCATTTTCCGTAACGTACGGGCAGAAGAACTGTCTGCTTATGTAATGCGTGGCATTCTGGAGCGCAATCCGGGCCTGCCACCGGAAGCCATTGACGACGTGATCTGGGGTTGTGTGCAGCAAACGCTGGAACAGGGTTTTAACGTGGCACGTAACGCCGCATTATTAGCCGGTATTCCGCATTCGGTGCCAGCGGTCACTGTGAACCGCCTCTGTGGCTCGTCAATGCAGGCGCTGCACGATGCTGTGCGCTCGATTCAGTGTGGCATGGGTGAAGTGTATTTAATCGGTGGTGTCGAGCATATGGGCCACGTGCCGATGACGCACGGCGTTGATTTCCATCCGGGCCTCGGTGTGTCTGTGGCGAAAGCCGCCGGCATGATGGGCTTAACCGCGGAGCTCTTGGGTAAAATGCATGGCATCAGCCGCCAGCAACAAGATGAGTTTGGCGCCCGTTCGCATCGTCTCGCGCATGAAGCCACGCTGCAAGGCCGTTTTAAAGCCGAAATTCTGCCGGTGCTTGGCCATGATGCCGACGGCGTGCTGAAGCAGTTTGATTATGACGAAGTGATCCGGCCGGAAACCACAGTCGAAAGCCTGGCCGCACTGCGCCCGGTGTTTGACCCGGCCAACGGTACTGTTACCGCCGGTACTTCTTCGGCACTGTCGGATGGCGCTTCGGCTATGCTGGTAATGAGTGAAGACAAAGCCAAAGCTTTAGGCCTTAAAATCCGCGCCCGCGTCATTGGTATGGGTGTGGCCGGTTGTGACCCGTCGATCATGGGTTATGGCCCGGTGCCGGCGTCGAAAAAAGCGTTAAAAGCCGCTGGCCTCGACATCAGCCAAATTGACTTCTTTGAGCTGAACGAAGCTTTTGCTGCGCAGGCGCTGCCGGTGATGAAAGACTTAGGTCTGCTTGAAGTGATGGACACTAAAGTGAACCTCAATGGCGGTGCTATTGCACTGGGCCACCCATTGGGCTGTTCCGGCTCACGCATTTCCACCACGCTGATTAACGTGCTGGAAAGCAAAGACGCCCGCTATGGCCTCGCAACTATGTGTATTGGTCTGGGTCAGGGTATCGCCACTGTGTTTGAGCGCGTCGAATAACACCTGCATCGGTATTGGCTTAAAGGCAGCTACGGCTGCCTTTATTTTTGTCCGGGCTGATATTTGAAATCAGCCGGCCGCGCCGTTACGATACCGCTTTTGGACCTGAACCGGAGTTTTGCTGATGTCCCCTGCTGCTGATTTGTTTGCCGATGCTGACCAGCAACTCGACGCTTTGGGCCTGCGTTGCCCTGAACCTGTGATGATGACCCGACTGACTATCCGTAAAATGCAGGCCGGTGAAACTTTGCTGATCATTGCCGACGACCCGGCCACCACCCGCGATATTCCGGCGTTCTGCCGTTTTATGGATCACGAATTAATTGCCAGTGATACCAGTACCTTGCCTTATCGTTATCTGCTGAAAAAAAACACAGCCTGACATTGTGTTTTCCTGCCGCTTGACTCAATACTGGGGCATTCTCAGCGGAAGGAAACTGCATGGTGCCTATTTCCCGCGCCGGTCTGGCCGAAGCCTTGTCTGTTGAACAGAATCGTCGTCGCTACATTCTGTTGTTTGTCAGCTACATCACCTCGGCCATTATGCTGGTGCTGGGCTTACGGCATTTGTTCAGCGAAGACTACCTGCTGCAATTTATTCTGTTTGGCTGCGCCTTTAGTTTTTTACTCAATGCCGCCTGGTTTCATGCCAGTCAACAGCTGGAAACGGCTTGTCTGATTGAAGGTATCTTGGTGTCCGCCTTTGTAGTTGGGCTGGTGGTCCACGGCGGTTTTGAACAGACGGCGCTGTTTTGGGTATTTCCGTTCCCGCCGATTTTATACGGTTTATTGGGCCGCAAACGCGGCACTATCCTGAATCTGACCTTGCTGGCGATTTTGGCGTTAGTGCTTTATGGCCCGGCATTGGGACAGGCACAATACCGGGTGGCTGAAAGCAGCCGTTTTCTGGCGTCTTTGCTGACCTTGATCCTGGCCTGCGGCATTAACGAACATTTCCGCGAGCGCAGCCACCACAGTATGGATTTACTGCAGCGCAGCAAAGACAATCAGGCCAATACCGATGCGCTGACGGGCCTCGCCAACCGGCGTTTTCTCGACCAGAGCATGCCGCAATATCTGCAGCAACAACCGGAATTGTTGTTGCCGATGGCGCTGATTCTGGTCGATTTGGACCACTTCAAACACATCAACGACAGCTTTGGTCATGCCGAAGGTGACAAAGTGCTGCAGCAAATCGCCAGGTTGTTTCGCGGCAAATTACGCCAGCCCGATATCGCCTGCCGGTATGGGGGTGAAGAATTTTTATTGCTGTTGCCGCATACGCAGCTGACTGATGCCGCCCGGGTCGCGGAAAAAATCCGCCATGCGGTGGCGCAGCAACGCTTTTTGCCGCAACACCCGGAGCTGGTGATCACCTGTAGTTTTGGCGTGGCCGTGCTAAGCAGCAGCCACGATTTTGACGAAGCCTTACGTCAGGCCGACCAACTGCTGTATCAGGCCAAAGCAGACGGCCGCAATCTGGTGCGTTGCTAAATGGCGCCCTTACAACGCTGTCTGGCGAAAACGATGCTGAAAACTGCGGCTGACCGGTAACGGCTCTGGCACGCCATGCAGATAAGCCCACATTTGTTCGGCATCACCGGTGCGCACATGGTCGAGCTGAGCCACGTTGATAATCAGGCTGCGGTGAATTTGCCAGAATAAGGCCGGGTCGAGCTGACGCAGCAGCAGGTGCATCGGCTGACGTAATAACGCCGTCCGGTCCGCCAGCACTACTTCGATATAACGGCCGCAGGCACGGAAATAACGAATTTGATCAACAGGTTGCAGCCAGATTTTATAGCCGGTCTGTAACTTCAGCCGCTGCACCGGCGCTTCGCTGGCCGTACTGGTCTGGGTCAGCTGCAACTGCTGCTGTAACCGACTGATGCATTGCTGCAACCGCGCATCTGAATAAGGCTTCAGCAGATAATCCACCGCGCCTTTATCAAAGGCTTTGACTGCGTATTGATCATAAGCCGTGACAAATACCAGCTGACAAGGTTGCACCGTCAGAAAGGCCACATCAATGCCGCTGAGCGCGCCCATCTGAATATCAAGGAAAGCCACGTCCGGCTGTAACTGCTCCATGGCCTGCAAAGCGCTGTGACCGTCGCGGCATAAGGCGACAATTTCCGCTTCCGGCCAGAATTTCTGTAATTTCAGCTGCAGGCTCTGCAGCAAAATTTCTTCGTCTTCAGCGATGAGGACCCTGACCACGCGCCACCTCCGCTGCTGTCATCACCCGCCAGGGGCACCGAACTGTGGCACAGGTTTGTTGGCCGACCTGCGTTTCCAGACAAAATTGTGCTTCAGCCCCATAAGCCGCCGCCAGCCGCGCCCGCAAATTACGCAGGCCGGTACCAGCCGTATGATGGCTCGGCTGCGCCGCGCTGTCACAGACCTGCAGCACCAGTTGCTGTTGTTCACGATATGCCCGCAGCGTCAAAAGGCCGGTGCCACTGGTTTTCTCCAGCCCGTGTTTAATGGCGTTTTCCACCAGCGACAATAACGCCATCGGCAACACCGCCACGTGGCGACACTCAGCATCGATCTCCAGCTGATACTGAAATCGGCCGGCAAAACGGATTTGCTGAATTTGCAGATAACGTTCAATGATGCCAAGCTCCGCCTCCAGCGCGATAAAGGTCTGGCGAAACTGCGGGATACTGTCACGTAAATACGCAGTCAGCTGCTCCAGCAATAATTTGGCTTTGGCCGGGTCCAGATCAATCAGATTGTGCAGATTGGCCAGCGTATTAAAGAAAAAATGCGGTTCGAGCTGCGCCTGTAACAGATGCAGCTCGGCCTCCAGCCGGTCTCGGGCGGCCGCTGTGGCGTCCACCGCCGCGGTCAGCGCTTGTAGTCTGGGGCTGATCACCCGCTGTTTCAGATAAAACGCCAGCAATAACAACCAGCTGGCCGACACCATAAAGTTCAGCATGTACAACAGGCCTTCGGCGACTTTATCGCGCTGATACCAGTCAAACACCCCGGCACAAAGCACAAAAGCCAGCAGATAAGTGCCCAGCACCAGACAGAGCAGGCGGCGGCCGGACACACTGGCCGTCTGTGGCTCCATCAGTAGCAGATACAGGCCCAACATGCTCAACGTGAGGCTGTTGTACAACAGCGCATATTCGCGCCAGTGCAGCAGCAACACGGCCATATCCCCAGCCTGATGGTTAGTCGTGGCCAGGCTGTTGAGCAGCGCACAGACAGTGTTAAAACCGCAGATCAGCAGCAGGTCACTGAGCCGCACCAGCTGCAGGCGCTGCCGCAACGCCTGCAGCCATGGGATATTGGTCAGGGTGGCCGTGGTCATCGGCCACCTCCGGCGCTGTGGCGCCATTGCTGCTTAGAACTGATAGCTAAATTGCAACGCATAATAACGTCCAATGGTATCAAACAGACCTGCAGTGTACCCCATTTCCCAGCTGGCGCCGCCGGTACTGGCCCCCGGCACTTGTGGCGTGCCGCGGTCAGTCAGATTCGACACCAGCAGGTCTATGCTGGCCGCATCACTGATGGCGTAACTGACGCCGGCATCGAGATACCACAAAGCATCAGTCTGCGACACCTGATACTCCTCGGCTTTGCGGCTTGGATTGGGTTGCTGCGCGCCAACATAATGCCCGGTCAGACGCAGCGATACCGGTGCCAAATCCAGCGTCAGCGTGTTCCGGCCGCGCCAGGTCGGATAGGCCATGCCGCCCAGCGTTTCCAGCACTTTGGCCGATGGATCGGACTGCAGCTTACGTTCCAGTAACCGGCCCCAATTGGCGGCAAACTTCAGCACGGCGCCTTGCGGTAAATAACTACTGCCAAGCGGCAACTGATAATCCAGCGCATAGTCCACCCCACGCGTGCTATGCCGCGCCAGATTTAAGTAACTCAGGTTCAGCTGCATATAACCGTCTTTGCGTTCAATCAACTGGCAGAACACGGAGTCGAGTGACGAACCGTCAATACAATTCGGATACACCTGGTCCCAGGGTAAAGTGCCGATTTTATCCTGCAGATTAATGTCCCAGAAATCGACGGTCAGATTGAGGTTCTCAGCAAACTGCGGCGACCAGACCAGTCCGCCGGTGAAGGTGTAAGCGCGCTCCACCTCCAGCGCCGGATTGCCCTGGGTCAGAATCAACGCGTCGTTGTAGTAATTCGGTGGGTTGCTCAGGCCGAGTTTGTTGCAGTTATCCTGACGGTACTGCGAGCCTTTATCCCGGTACGCGCTGTAACAAAGCTCGTAAACATAATTCCAGGCCTGGCTTTGTGGCTGGAAAATTTCATTGATATTCGGTGCCCGCACCGCTTTGGCGCGTGACGCGCGTAGCTTCAGGCCATCCACTGGTGTCCAGTCTATACCTGCAGTCCAGCTGTGATTGGTGCCGGCCAGATTATATTTGGCGGTGCGCCAGGCGGTATTGAGGTCCAGCTGTTGCGCTAAAGGTAAGTCGCTGAGTATTGGCACCCGCAGTTCGGCAAACAGTTCCGACACATGATAACGGCCGGTTTGCGGCAGGGCGCGGTAATTCATCGCGCCAATCCCGGCCAGCTGCACGCCGGATGGCGTGGAGTCGCTGCGCTCACGGCGGTGCTCAAGACCAGCGGCCAGCGCCACGTTACCGGCCGGCAAGCTGAATAAATCGCCGTCTAAGCTGGCACTCAGCACAGTTTGCGTCATTTTTTCCTGCGCGCGGTGTGGGTCCAGTTTCAGGTAACGAATGGCCTCTGCACTTAACGGCTGGAACACATTGATCGGTACACAACCGCTGCCGCAGACCCGGGTCTGGTAGGTTTCCGGATCGGTGTAACTGCCCCACACTGCTTTTTGCCAGTGTTCTTCGTTGTAATCATTGAGGATAGTATTGTCGAGTCGCGTCTCACCCTGTTGCGCAGACACTTGCCAGCGATAATCACCGGCCAGCGTGCCTTCCAGGCTCAGCACTGCCTGATACAAATCATAAGCATAATCGCTGCCCTGACGGCCCATTTCCGGGAAATGACCAGCGAAAAACAGCCCTTGCCCGGTGCGCGCCACTTCAGCTTTTTGTGCCACATTGTAAAACGCATAATCCGCAGGCAAACGGGTGACGCCATATTCGACCAGCGGCGCCACCCGGCTTTCGGAGTCGGTGTGCACATATTTAACATCGGCCGACATGATCAGGTCTGGCCGCACTTCTTGCTGATACAGCAAATTTGCGCTGAGTTTATCTTCAGGCACCGCCAGCCGCGCCCATTCGTAACGCGAATAAAACTGGCCATAATCATCGCGCAGGCCAATACCCGCCAGCGAATAACTGCTATCGTCGGCCACCCGCACGCCGTCAGGTAACATCGCCACCGAATTACCTTGAGCGTCCTGGCGGAAAATGCGGTCGCCCTGCAGGTAACTACGTTGGTTGCTGTTATACATCGAGACAAAACGGCCCAGCAGATACTTCCGGCTGGCGGTTTTATCCGGATTGGTCAGATAAGACAAATCATTGGCGACATAGTCGCGGTCGCGCCCTTCAATGGCTTTGCTGCTGTGATAACTCAGGTGATAGACCAGATTGCCATCCTCAATGTCCTGGCCATGTGTCAGGCTCAGATAAGCACGCTGACCATCACCGGCAGCAGCGCCTGAGTAGGAACTGGTCAGGCTGGTGCCGTGATATTGTTTTTTCAGGATGATGTTGACGACGCCGGACACCGCATCAGCGCCATAGATGGCAGAAGCACCGCCGGTCAGCACGTCGACCCGCTCAATTAAAGCGGTCGGAATGGACGACACATCGACAATACTGGTGCCCGGTATTGCCGGCACATGGCGTTTGCCATTAACCAGTACCAGCGTGCGGGTCGCGCCGAGGCCGCGTAAATCCTGCGTACTGGTGCCGGCGTAACCACCGGTATTTGACGTTTGCGGGCCGTTGGCCGGGATCATCGCTGGCAGCTGATTCAGCAACTGGTTGACGTTGACGGCACCGGATTTGACGATATCTTCGCTGCTGATACTGACCACTGGTGTATGGGTTTCCAAATCGGTGCGGCGAATACGGCTGCCGGTCACGGCGATCCGCTCCACGCCAGGCTTAGTCGCGTCGCTGGCTTGGGATGGATTTTGTGGTTGTGCCTGCAGCTGCGGCGACAGCGCGATCAGCAGCGTACAGAAAGCAAAACCCGGCGTTATGCCGGAGACAGAGGACTTTGACTGTTGCATGGGATGTTCCTGGAGTTGTTATTATCAGGCGCCGGGCAGAAACCCGGCACAGGCTGTTTTTTCAGCAACTCTGTGATAACAAAGGACCAGCAGACACAACAGCAGCAAGGACATGAACGGTGGTTTGCGGGGCATCAGCCGCGATGCCTTAGCCAGGACATCGCGGCGATAAGCAGATTTCAGCGCAGCGGTGACGCGTTGGCGGCACCACGGAACACTGCATTGATATAAAGCAGATGCATGCCGTCGACCGCAGCGCGGAAATTTGGCTCCTGGGTAAAGGCAATGATTTGACCACGCCCCAGCTCCTGCACCATCACCACGGCTTTATGGCCGATTTGCTGGCGGTTTTCGTCCCAGACAAAACCACCGGCCAGCACTTTATCGGCGCTGTCGAAAGTCACGACATTGCGGCCCTGGTCAATCGACAGCGGCGTGTAGATTTGATTGCCGACATAAATGGTTTTGACCTGCGGCGGCACCGCCGCGCTTAACCAGTGATTCTGGTCGACACGGGCATTGGCTAAAAAGCCCGGCACCCAGTCCGGGTCCGCCTGCCAGGGTTCCAGCAATTTCTGATAATCGGATTCGGCTTTTAGCACAGTGCCGGGTACTTGCGTGTCGTCCTGTGGTTTTTCGCGTTCGCTGGTTTTAAATTCCTGTTTGCTGGCCAGTAGCGGTTCTTTGCCCTGTAGCAGCCATTCATTAGCATTGCCAAGCGCAATCAGCACACCACCACGCTGGACAAACTGGCGCAGTAACTGCTGACCGCGTTCGCCCAAAGCGTTTTGGTAGCCGCTACGCGTCGACGGCAGAATGAGCACGTCATAACCCTGCAGCGCCGATTGCAGCATTTGCGCCGGCCGCAGCGCCGTCACCGGATAACCAACAAAACGCTCCAGCACAAAACGGGCACTGCCGGCGCTTAGCGGGTCAGTCGGCTCATCCCAGGCCATGGCAATCTTTACTTTAGGGATCAGCTTGACCTGATCTGAACCAAAATTTGGCCCGTCGGTTACCCAGCTGCTGTTGACGCCTTCCACCAAAGCACCGGAATTTGCCGCCAGCGCGCCAATTTTGTCGGCAAGACCAGGGTTATCGGCCTTGCTCAAAATCAGCGTGCCGGCCGGATATTGTTTGCCATTCTGGTGGGTGAAAGCCAGATCGGTACTTTTGACCTTAAACCCCTGCTGTAACGCCGCACTCATCAGCCGCGCCGCCGCCATGTCGCCCCAGGGTACCAGATAACCATAACTGGCGTCCGGTGTACTGACCTGGCCCGGCAAAATGGTTTCAGGGCCAACCAGCTGGCTTTGCACTTCCACCGCGTTGCTGCAACGGTTGACCTGCAGGTTATACATTTGTGGCAAGGACCAGGCGGTCACGTCATAAATCTGGTCCGGCAGATTATTGGCACGGCGCTCTTCCTGCTGTTTGATAAATTTTGCATCCATCGGCACAGTGTCATCCAGCACAGCGCGAATGAGCTGATAAGTCGGCTGCGCGGTATTGACCAGATAAGCGCCTTGTTGATACGACTGACCACAGGCGCGGAAGTCCTCTGTTGCCTGTTCCACTCGGATCCCATGCTGGCTTAACACGCCCATCAGCTTCTGATGACCGGCTTTGTCGCGACTGGCCGGGAAAATGTAACTGCCGATGCCGTCTCTGGTGCCCTGTTTCAGTGCCTGTTGCCGGTACTGATAAAAACGTTGCAGCAGCTCTTTGCGTTTAGTCGCTGCGGTTTCCAGTGTGGCGGTATAAGCAATAAAGTTACGCTGCACGCCGTCGGCAAAAGTCACCACAGAACCATCTTGTTTGCGATAAGCGTGACCCCGTGCCGAGCCCATCTCATAGGTCATCGCAATGCTGCCGTGATATAGCGGCCAGCTGGCGCCATAGCCCGGGAAAAACGCATCAAAAATTTCGCGGGTAAAGTAGTCATAACCAAGCGCGTCAAACTGTTTGGCATTGTTCTGACCGAACCACTGCAACGTTTCGCGTTGTGATGGCAGGATAAATGGATTGTAAGGTTCCGCTTCCGGGCTGAAGTAATAACTCTGGTCGCCACTCATCTCGTGTGAATCAACATACACCAGCGGAAACATCTGCTGCAGCGCCTTCACCCGTTGCTTAATTTCCGGTTGGGTCAGCGCCACCCAGTCGCGGTTCATATCAAACAGATAATGGTTGGTACGGCCATTGGGCCAGGGTTCGTTATGTTCGGCGGAAAAACGGTCGGCGGAATGCTCAAGGCCAGCGGTGGCGTAATAACGGCTGACAAAACGATGATGGCCGTCCGGGTTTTGCAGCGGTTCGATATACACCAGCGTGTTATCAAGGATTTGCGCCGCTTTGCCACTTTGTTCGGCGAGCAGGAAATACGCCAACGCCATCGCCGCATCGACCGGGCTGATTTCATTGCCATGTAAAGTGCTGGACACCCAGACACTGGACGGCAGCTGTTGCAGCAGTTGTTCGGCGCTATCCCCATTTAAGGTCCGAGGGTCAGCCAGACGACGCATATCGGCTTCGATTTGATCTAAGGCACTTAAATGCGCCGGCTTGCCAATCACCACATAAAACAGCGGCCGTCCCTGGGCACTTTTGCCATATTGCACCAGCTTCAGCCGGTCCGGTGCCGCCTGTTGCAGCTGGCGAAAATAATCCAGCACTGCGGCCGGTTCTGTGATGCGGCTGCCCAGCGCATAGCCCAGCGCCTGTTGCACCGTCGGCACAGCGCTGTTGTATTGGCTACCCGGAAAATACGGCAAGGTGGGCGTATTGTCGTTGGCAATTGCCTGTCCGGCGAACAATTGGCCAGCAAAGAGACATAAAACAGGGAGGATCCGGCGCATCAGCGAGAACTCAATCTGGTTAAAAAATACCAAGCTAAGGGGTCAGTGCTGCGCCGGCAAGCACCGCACAAAGTTTCTGCGACCAGCCGGAGTTTTGTTGCGATGGCGGTTTTGTCTTGCGATCAGTGAAGACGTGAATGGAGAACGCAGACTCGCCGTGAACCCATCCATGGGGGCTCCTCTGCGACATCCATGCCGCAGAGGGTCTGCTTATCCCCATCCACACTCTCACCTCACAGGCAACACGGGTCATGGCTTGCTTAAAACAACAGTTCTATTTTTCGTTGCCTAAAAAAATCCCCGCAACGCGGGGATTTTATAGATTGCATGTGAAATTAACGCTTATTGCAGCACAGCAATATCCGCCACCTGCAGGAACAATGCACGCAATTGCGCCAGCAATGCCTGACGGTTCAGGCGCACTTTGGCGTCATCGGCGTTGACCATCACCTGGTCGAAGAACTGATCGACGACGTCGCGCAGCTGCGCCAAGTGAGCAAGGCCTTCGCTGTAGCTGCTGAGGCTTTGCTGATAAGCCTGCTCTGCGACAATCGCCGTATACAGCGCTTTTTCGGCCGCTTCGGTTAATAACGCTGCATCGACAGTCGCCGGAATAGCTTCAGTCACTTTGGCCAGAATATTCGCCACGCGTTTGTTCGCCGCAGCCAGCGCCAGTGCAGCGTCCAGTTTACGGAACTCTGCTACGGCTTTGACACGACGGTCAAAGTCGGCCGGATTGGTTGGCCGACGCGCTAACACCGCCTGGATCACGTCGACGCCATAACCTTCGCCTTCATACCAGGCGCGGAAGCGGCCCAGCATAAAGTCCAGCACTTCATCAGCGACTTGCGCATTAGAAAGCTTGTCGCCAAAAGTGGTTTGGGCAAAGCCAATCACGTCGAGTAAATCCAGCGGCAGCTGTTTCTCAACCATAATGCGCAGCGCGCCAATGGCGGCACGACGCAGCGCAAACGGGTCTTTGTCGCCCTTCGGTGCCTGGCCGATACCAAAAATCCCGACTAACGAGTCAAGCTTGTCGGCAATAGCCACGGCGCAGCTGACTAACTGGCCCGGCAATGCATCACCGGCAAAACGTGGCATATATTGCTCGTTCAGCGCCAGCGCGACCGCTTCGGCTTCGCCGTCGATGCGCGCATAGTGCATGCCCATAATGCCCTGAGTTTCCGGGAATTCACCGACCATGTTGCTCATCAGGTCAGTTTTCGACAATAAACCCGCGCGTTTGGCGTGTTCAACATCAGCACCGATTTTGCCGGCAATGTAACCGGCCAGTTCGCTGATACGCTGTGATTTCTCCAGCAGCGTGCCGAGTTTTTGCTGGAACAACACAGTGCCGAGGCTTTCCAGCCGGTCGGCCAGTTTGGTCTTTTTATCCACACCAAAGAAGAACTGGGCGTCGGTTAAACGCGGCCGTACCACTTTTTCGTTACCCGAAATGATTTGTTGTGGGTCTTTGCTGGCGATGTTGGCAACAAAAATGAATTTATTCAAAAGCTTACCAGCTGCATCTTTCAGCGGGAAATACTTCTGGTTGTCTTTCATTGTCGACATCAGCGGCTCTGGCGGCACTTCAAGGAAACGCTCTTCAAAAGAACCGACCAGCACCACTGGCCACTCGACCAATGACGACACTTCTTCCAGCAGAGCATCGTCCATCTGGGCGATACCTTTTAAGCTTTCAGCAGTTTTCTCGACTTCAGCTTTGATAAAGGCTTTGCGTTTGTCGTAATCTGCCACGACATAAGCCTGTTCCAGCGTGGCCAAGTAAGCATCGGCATTAGCGATTTCGACTTTGCCCGGCGCATGGAAACGATGACCATGCGTGACGCGGCCAGCCGCTTTACCCAGAATGGTCGCCGGCACCACGTCGTTGCCATACAGCATGATGATGGTGTGCACCGGACGGATAAACTCAGCGTCATTGGCGCCCCAGCGCATTGGTTTGGCGATTGGCAGTTTTGCCAGTGCTGTAGCTACCACTTGTTCCAGCAGCGCGACTGTCGCCACACCTGTAACTTTGGCTTTGTGAATCAACCAGACGCCTTTATCTGTTTCCAGCCGCTCCGCTTCTGCCACTGTGATGCCATTCGACGCCGCCCAGGCTTGCGCTGCTTTGGTCGGCTCGCCATTGGCATCAAAAGCACCAGCGATAGCCGGGCCACGTTTTTCCACGACTTTATCGGCTTGTTGCGCCGCTAAAGCGTTGACGCGCACCGCCAGTCGGCGTGGCGCGGCGTACCATTGGCTGTCTGTGAAACTCAGACCTAATTTGGTCAGCTCATCCAGGATGTTTTGCTGCAACGCCGTTGCTAAGGTTTTTAACGACTTCGGTGGCAGCTCTTCAGTGCCAATCTCGACAAAAAAATCTTGTGCCACGATCAGGCCTCCTGCTTAGTGTTGCGGCATAACGGGAAGCCCAGCTTCTCCCGTGCGGCGTAATAAGCTTCCGCACAGGCTTTGGCCAGCGTGCGGACCCGCAGAATGTAACGCTGACGCTCAGTCACCGAAATGGCGTGACGGGCATCCAGCAGGTTAAAGGCGTGTGAGGCTTTCATCACTTTTTCATAGGCCGGCAGCGGCAGGCCCAGTTCAATCAGCTTGTGGCTTTCGGCTTCATGCTGATCAAAAGCGGCGAACAGCGCCGGTACATCAGCATGTTCGAAGTTATAAGTAGATTGCTCGACTTCGTTCTGGTGGAACACGTCGCCATAAGTGACGCGGCCCATTGGGCCATCGGTCCAGACCAAATCAAAAATACTGTCTACGCCCTGAATGTACATGGCGAGGCGCTCTAAACCGTAAGTGATTTCACCAGTGACCGGGCGGCACTCGAGGCCACCCACTTGCTGGAAGTAGGTGAACTGCGTCACTTCCATGCCATTCAGCCAGACTTCCCAGCCAAGGCCCCAGGCACCTAAAGTCGGCGATTCCCAGTTATCTTCAACAAAACGGATGTCGTGCACCAGTGTGTCGATACCGAGTTCACGCAGCGAGCCTAAATACAGCTCCTGAATGTCGGATGGTGACGGCTTCAGAATGACCTGGAATTGATAATAATGTTGCAACCGGTTTGGGTTTTCGCCGTAACGACCATCAGTCGGGCGACGGCATGGCTGCACGTAAGCGACGTTGCTTGGCTCCGGGCCCAGCGAACGTAAGAAGGTCATTGGGTGGAAAGTACCGGCACCCACTTCCATATCCAGCGGCTGCACAATCACACAGCCCTGACGCGCCCAATAATCCTGCAATGCCAGGATCAGGCCCTGAAAGGTTTTAATATCGTATTTGTGCATAGAAAGCGCACCTGCTCAGCTATTTCGGCAATAAAGACCGGAAAGTATACCGATTTGTGCGGCTTTTCTGTAGCGCAATGGCGCGGTTTTTCCGCGCTTTTTCTGATCAGGCCCCTCGCAAACGCAGGCTCCAGACAAAACAGCAAAAGAGCCGGCGGCCCCTTTGCTGTTTTGACTGTGAATCGCAGGTATTAATGCGTTGGTGAGACCTCCACCCGCTCAATGTCGCTGGACACCGGGTCCATCGCAAAATCGAGTTGTACTTTGGCTTGCTTCAGTCCGGTCGCGGATGGGCTATAGGCCCATTGCTGCAACGCGGTGACGGCTACTTTATCAAACACCTGCGCCGGCACAGATTTGATAATTTGCACATTCCGCACAGTACCATCAGGCTGAATATCAAACTCGGCCACGATATAACCCTCTGTTTTAGCTTGTGCTGCGGCGACAGGATATCGCGGCTCGACGCGCATAATTGGTTTCATGTCTGCAGCCGTGTCCGCCGCCTGTACTGGCTGTTGCAGCCATAACGTGGCACCGACTAAAGCTATCAGGGTCAGCGCCAGCGCTGTTTTGCTAAAACCCTGTTGGCGCTGTAACAATTGCAGCCGTTGTTGCATCATTTTTTTATCTCCATAGTGGTTTCTGAGCAGTTGCCAATGGGCAGTACTGCTTTGAGCATGGCTTTGTACATTACTTAGCAGCGCATAGCTGTAAGCAATCTTTTGCTGAGAACTGGCGGACGCTAATACCAATGCATCACAAGCCAGCTCCTGGTCTTGCCGGTAAGCGCGATAGGCCAACCAACATAAAGGGTGAAACCAGAACAACGTCAGTACCAGCAACGCCACCAGATTGACGTGCAGGTCACCACGGCGCCAATGCGTCAATTCATGCTGCAGGATTAACTGCTGTTGTTCGGGGTCAAAACGCTGTAGAAAGTCGACGGGAAGTAATACTGTGGGCTGTATGAAACCAGTCACATAAGGCCCTTCGAGTCCTTGACTTTGTTTGCAGTGCAGCGCAAAGCCGGGAGTCCTAACCACGGTAGCAGTCTTAAGCGCCTGGGTGATATCTCGTTGTTGCTGCCATACACCAAGCGCCATCACGCCGCCGCCCAATAGCCAGACGGTCAGCAACCCGGTCATCCAAATGCTGTCAGAGGGTAATTCCGTACTGATTTGTTGTATATCCAGCTGCACCCGATATACCGCAAAGTCGGTTGCTGGCATCCACTGCAGCGGTAACAGGGACCACAACAGCAGTAGCGGCACGGCCAGCCATAGACTGTATTGCAGGCGTGCTCCCAGGTAATGCAACAGCAGCGGCCTCAGGCTCAGCAAAACCATAAGCAGCAGTGTTAACGGCAGCGTTTGTGTCAGTAGCCAGTTCAGCATTATTTCTGCTCCTGTTCCCATTTTGCGATGAGCTGTTTGAGCTCGGCCACATCTTCAGCTTTTAGTTGCTGCTGCTCAGCAAAACCTGCCAGCAACGGCGCAATGCGACCAGATAACACCCGTTGGATAAAACTCTGGCTTTCCCGCAGCTGATACTCGGTTTGTTGCAGAACCGGGCTATATAAATAAGCGCGGCCATCTTTTTCAAAACTGACAGCGCCTTTGCCGACTAAGCGGTTCAACAAGGTTTTGACGGTCTTTTCGTGCCATTGACTGGCATCGGCCAATTGCTCCACCACCTGATTGGCGGTTTGTGGCGCTTGCTGCCACAGCACTTTCATCACTTCCAGTTCTGCCTGACTGATTTCTTTCATTGTTTGCCCCCGATAGTCCTGACCTTCGCCAGATTCTGCAGCATCGATTACGCTTGTAATATATTTACTATTACAGATGTAATCTTTGATATCAAGGCAAAGTTTGGCTTTTTTTTCAGCGTTTTTTTTCTGAGGCTTGGATCTGGTTTTTGCTTTGTGTTATCTTGCGCCGGTCATCAAAGCTGCCGGGGACGACCCCGGTCAGTCCATTCATTCAGGGACGGCCCTGCAAACCTGTATCAGGAGCCGTGCTTATGTCAGTCCCCTATTTTGCTTATCTGTGTTTAATTGCCGCTGCAGCCTTTGAAGTGCTGTGGGTATTGTGTGTGCGTTTGTCCGATGGGTTTACCAAGTTGCTGCCCGCAGGCCTTGCCGCGCTGTCGATGTTACTCAGTGTGCTGTTATTGGCCAAAGCCAGCCAGCAGCTACCGGTCGCGTTGGCCTACTGTGGCTGGGTCGGTCTCGGCGCAATAGGCAGTGCTTTGTTGCAGCAGTTCTACTTTCAGCAACCGCTGTCTCTCGCTGCCTGGTTCAGTCTGCTGCTGCTGTTGCTTGGCATTATCGGTCTGCAACTGACCTTAGCGCCCCAGCATTAGCGCTGTTGGCAGCACTCACCGATACTGGGTTTATTTGCTGCCGCAGCAAGACAATCGACCGCTTCTGGGTAATGCTTAGCAAGCGATTGATCTGAGGCTAAATGATGAACACGGCGAAGTTCCGGTATTATCTGCGATGGACTTTCGGCTGGCTGCTGTTGCAGCCAGTACTTTACCTGCCATCTACCAGCGAGGCTGCAGCCACAGAACCTGTGACTCTTGTCTATGCCAAGCCCATTCAGCAAGGCGACAGCAGCAAGTTGTACCAGGTCAGATTGTTGTCAGCGGCGCTGCAGCATGCCGGTATTGCACATCAGCTGGTTGAAGCGGAGGTACCGATGGTGCAGGACCGCTCTTTACGAACAGTCGCAGTTGAAAACGGGATTGACGTATTTTGGAGCGTCACCACTATAGAACGAGAACAGCTATTGACCCCAGTGCGATTTCCGATCGACAAAGGGTTATTCGGCTGGCGCTTGTTGCTACTGTCACCACAGACCGCAGCAAGGGCACCAGACTTTGATTCCCTGACAAACCTGAGGAAGCTGGTATTCACGCAGGGTCATGACTGGCCCGATACCGAGATTTTACGAGCCAACAAACTCAAGGTGCTGGTGTCAAATCAATACCACTCGATGTTTGAAATGCTGGCAACAAACCGGGTCGACGCTTTCCCCAGGTCCGTGCTGGAGATCTGGCGCGAACGAGCTGAGACCTCACAGCCGCTGCCGGTCGAACCGGCTGTTGTATTGCATTATCCCACAGCCCTTTACTACTTTTTCTCACCGCGCCAACAGCAGCTGGCGCAGCAGGTAGAACTGGGGCTGGAACGGATGTTGAAAAATGGTGAGTTTGAACGGATGTTTCAGCAAGAGTTCGCTGAGGCGCTGGCGCTGTCAAAGCTGGATAAACGCCAGGTGATTGAACTGAGGAACCCTTTGTTGCCGGCAGCAACCCCTTTGCAAAGGGCCGAGTTATGGTACCAACTGCCACACTAGTTAATTGCGGAGTTAAACCGGCAGCATAAACTGGTATATAAGACAGATATAAAAAAAGCAGACCGAAGTCTGCTTTTTGTCATTCTGGCGTTATTAAACGTCCAGGTTTGCCACCCGTAAGGCGTTCTCTTCAATGAAGGCACGACGTGGTTCTACCTCATCGCCCATCAGAGTATTAAACAGCTGGTCGGCGCCAATAGCGTCTTCGATAGTAACACGCAGCATACGGCGGGTATTTGGGTCCATCGTTGTTTCCCACAGCTGCTCTGGGTTCATTTCGCCCAGACCTTTATAGCGTTGGATATACAGACCTTTTTTCGATTCCGTGATCAGCCATTCCAATGCGTCAGAGAATTTCTCGACTGGCTTCACTTTTTCGCCGCGACGCACAAAACCACCTTCTTCAATCAGATCACGGATCGCATCACCAAGTGCAGCAATCCGGGTGTAATCGACTGAATTGATAAAGTCGTAGTGCAACACGTATTCGTTGTCGATACCATGCTGGCGGATGGTGATTTTTGGCAGTGTCAGATGACGTTCGCGGTCTTCGGCGACACCAAAGATGTAGCTGGAACCATCACCTTCCTGGTCTTGCAGACGTTTTGCTAACTGCGCGACCCAAGCCTCAACTTTAGCTGCATCTTTGCAAAGCTCAGCTGTAATACCTGGCACATAGATTAACTGAGTCAGCAAATTCTGCGGGATCTTGCGGCTCAGCCGTTCAATAGTCGCCATCCCTTTATGATACTGATTCACCAGAGCTTCTAGGCCGGCACCACTGATGCCGGGCGCCTCGGCGTTGACATGCAAAGATGCCTCATCCAGTGCCAGGGTCGTCAGATATTCAGTCATCGCCGAATCGTCTTTGATGTACTGCTCTTGCTTGCCTTTTTTCACTTTGTACAGCGGTGGCTGCGCAATGTAGATGTAACCGCGTTCGATCAATTCTGGCATTTGACGATAGAAGAAGGTCAACAGCAAGGTGCGAATGTGCGAGCCGTCGACGTCCGCATCGGTCATCAGAATGATGCTGTGATAACGCGTTTTATCTGGGTTGTACTCTTCGCGACCGATACCACAACCTAAAGCGGTGATCAGCGTGCCTACTTCCTGTGAGGAAATCATCTTGTCAAAACGGGCTTTTTCAACGTTGAGGATTTTACCTTTCAACGGCAGAATTGCCTGATTTTTGCGGTTGCGGCCCTGCTTGGCTGAGCCACCCGCAGAATCACCCTCGACCAGGTAGAGTTCAGATAACGCCGGATCTTTTTCCTGACAATCCGCTAATTTACCTGGTAAACCGGCGATATCTAATGCGCCTTTACGGCGTGTCATTTCACGGGCTTTACGCGCCGCTTCACGGGCACGGGCGGCATCGACAATTTTTGTAACGATGATTTTCGCATCGTTCGGGCTTTCCAGCAGGTACTCATTGAGTTTTTCATGCATGGTACTTTCAACGGCCGATTTCACTTCACTCGACACTAACTTGTCTTTGGTCTGTGAACTGAATTTCGGGTCCGGTACTTTGACCGAAATGACCGCAGTTAAACCTTCGCGTGCATCGTCACCGGTTGCCTGCACTTTCATTTTTTTAGCGTAACCTTCCGCCTCAATGTAAGTGTTTAGTACCCGGGTTAATGCCGAGCGGAAACCGGCTAAGTGTGTGCCACCGTCGCGCTGCGGAATATTATTGGTAAAGCAATAAATGCCTTCCTGAAATGAATCGTTCCACTGCATCGCGACTTCAACTGAAATACCGTCTTCACGTGTACTGCTGAAATAAAACGCTTTTGGGTGGATCGCAGTTTTAGTGCGGTTCAGGTATTGCACGAAGGCTTCAATACCGCCTTCATACTTAAAGTGATCAGACTTATCAGTCCGCTCGTCGGTCAGGATAATGCTAACACCAGAGTTCAGGAATGACAGTTCACGCAGGCGCTTCGCCAGAATATCGTAATGGAAATTGATGTCGGTGAAGATGGTATCGCTTGGCCAGAAACGAATTTCCGTGCCGGTACTGTCGGTTTCACCAATCACTTTTAATGGCTCGTCCGGTACACCCAAACGGTAGATTTGATTGTGAACCTGATTTTTCCGCCGAATCGTCAGCTCCAGCTTGTCTGACAGCGCGTTAACGACGGAGACACCTACACCGTGCAGACCGCCAGAAACTTTATAGGAGTTATCGTCAAACTTACCACCGGCGTGTAAAACGGTCATGATCACTTCGGCAGCCGACACGCCTTCTTCATGCATGTCGGTTGGAATGCCACGGCCGTTGTCGCGCACTGAAACAGAGTTATCACTGTGGATAGTGACAAAAACGTCACTACAATATCCTGCTAACGCTTCGTCGATTGAGTTGTCGACGACTTCAAACACCATGTGGTGTAAACCTGAGCCATCGTCGGTGTCCCCGATGTACATACCCGGTCTTTTGCGTACCGCATCCAAACCTTTCAGTACTTTAATACTCGAGGAATCGTAGTTATGTTCTTCGGCCATCTTTATCCGTCCGTTTAATCTGACCATGTTCCACGTGGAACATTGCCGCAGGCTGATTCAGCTGCGGCAATATTTGGTCAGGTTCAATTGCAGTGACAAACACCTGCGATTGAAGTTGAGCTAAAAAATTGAAAATCTGGCGTTTGGATTGGTCATCCAACTCAGACGCCAGATCATCGATTAACAACAAAGGCTGCTTATGGCCTCGTTTGGCAATGACGTTGCTTTGAGCAACCTTCAGCGCAAATAACAAAACTTTCAACTGGCCGCGGGATAACACTTCATCCACGAACTCACCAGCTATTTTGAGCCGCAGGTCAGCCTTTTGCGGCCCAAGCTGGCTATAACCAAACTTTAAATCAGTGGCAAAACTGTCTTGCAGTTGTTGCTGTAATTCTGCAGCATCCTGACGCCGGTATTGCCAACCTGCACTGAGTTCCAGTTGCAGATGTTGCAAACTCGGGACTTCGTTCGTCAGCTCTGTCAATTCCGCTGACAAGCTGTTGAGGTAGCAAAGTCTAAGTTGCTGCAGCTGCAATGCCAACTCAACAAACTGCTGATCCCAAAACTGATACTGCGGGCCATAGGCCTGCCTGCTCTTTAATAAAGCGTTGCGCTGTTTCAACACTTTATTAAAACGCAGCCATACATCATAAAAAGAAGGTTCCACGTGGAACAATCCCAAATCAAAAAACTGCCGGCGCTCTTTTGGACCACCGAAAAACAAGCGGAAGCTTTCAGGTTGCAGCAGCTGCACCGGTAATAAACTGGCGCAATCCGCTAAGCGCTGAACGGTTTCACCGTTTAGCCGAACTTGCCATTCGCCCTGCCGGTCGCGCTGCATGCCGAGGCCAACTTGTTGCATCGACCAATCCACCCGGGCGAACAAGGTATATTGATTCTGTTCATGCCGAATCACTTTATGTGGCTTGGCGGTACGAAAAGACCGCCCGTGTGCCAACAAATAAATCGCCTCAAGCAAACTGGTTTTGCCACTGCCGTTGGCACCGTATATCAGGTTCCATTGCGGATCAAACTCCAACTGCGCCTGCTGGATATTGCGAAATTCCAGCAGTTGCAATGACGCCAGCGCCATCGCTTACAACCGCATCGGCATCACAACGTACAAAGCGCCGGCGTTGCCAACCCCTTCAACCAAAGAACTGGAATTAGCGTCACTTAAATGCATCACGACTAAATCAGTATTCAATGTATTCAGTACATCCAGCACATAGCCGACGTTAAAGCCGATCTCCAGCGTGTCGCCGTTGTACTCAACTTCAATGACTTCTTCGGCCTGCTCATGTTCAGGATTATTCGCCACGATCTGCAATTCTTGTGGATTCAAAGTAAAACGTACGCCACGATACTTTTCATTGGACAAAATCGACGCACGCACGCAGGCGTCTTTTAACACGGCACGATGCGCAGTCAGCTGGCGAGAGCTATTTCGCGGCAACACCCGGCGGTAATCCGGAAAACGACCATCGATTAATTTGCTGCTGAAACTAAACTGGCTATCGGTCAGGCGAATATGATTTTGGCCAATACTGAGGCGGATTAGCTGATCATCAGCCACCAATAAACGCATCAGCTCAAGTACGCCCTTACGCGGAATAATCACTTGCTTCTGCTGTGTTGCCGTAACCGGAAGTTCCATTGAACTCAGCGCCAGACGATGGCCATCGGTCGCAACAGTACGTAAGGTGCCATTATCGACTTCAAATAACAGACCATTCAGATAATAGCGCACGTCCTGATTGGCCATGGAAAAGGCGGTATCGTCTAACAATTTGCGCAGCTGTAAACGGCTCAGCTCAAACTCAACCTCACCTTGCCAGCTCTCCAGATTCGGATAGTCGTTCGCACTTAAGGTCGCCAGTGTGAATTTGCTTTTACCGGTGCTGACGACACAATTTTCGCCTTGTAAATGCAGCGTCAGCACAGAAGAATCCGGCAGAGAACGGCAAATATCCAGCAACTTTTTGGCGGGGATAGTAACGCGTCCCGGCGTGATGACCTGCTGCGGAAACGCATGCGCGACCAACTCAATTTCCAGATCTGTACCGGTCAGCGCTATTTGATCCGCAGTAACATCCAGCAGCACGTTCGACAGGATTGGCAAAGTGTGCCGGCGTTCAATGGCACCAGACACCATTTGCAGCGGTTTTAATAAAGCGTCACGCTCAATAATAAAATGCATAACAAGTCCCTATTAAGACGACAAAGTACGGATCAAATTCTGGAAATCTTCTTTGATTTCGTGTGTTTCTTCTTTTAATGATTCAATTTTGCGACAAGCATGTAACACAGTGGTATGGTCCCGGCCGCCAAAAGCATCACCAATTTCCGGCAGACTGTGGTTGGTCAGTTCTTTCGATAAAGCCATCGCCATTTGCCGCGGTCTGGCAACAGAACGGGAACGCCGCTTTGATAAGAGATCAGCTACGCGAATTTTGTAGTACTCGGCGACGGTTTTCTGAATGTTCTCAATAGTGACCAGTTTGTCCTGCAGCGCCAGCAGATCACGCAGTGATTCACGCACAAAGTCGATGGTAATAGGCCGGCCGGTGAAATTCGCATTGGCGGTGATGCGGTTTAATGCACCTTCAAGCTCACGCACATTAGAGCGCAGACGTTTGGCGACAAAAAAAGCAACTTCTTCCGGCAGACGAATATTATTTTCCTGTGCCTTACGCATCAGAATGGCAACCCGCGTTTCAAGCTCAGGCGGCTCAATCGCAATAGTCAGACCCCACCCAAACCGGCTTTTCAGCCGTTCTTCAACACCGTCGATCTCTTTCGGATAACGGTCTGATGTCAAAATAATCTGTTGATTACCTTCAAGTAAGGCATTGAATGTATGAAAGAATTCTTCTTGAGAGCGGTCTTTTTTGGCGAAAAACTGAATGTCATCGATGAGCAGAGCGTCTACTGAGCGGTAATAACGCTTGAACTCTTCGATCGCATTATTTTGCAGTGCCTTGACCATATCCTGCACAAAACGCTCAGAATGCATATATATCACTTTGGCATCGGGCTTTTTCGCCAGAATGCCATTGCCAACCGCATGCAACAGGTGAGTTTTACCCAGACCAGTCCCGCCATAGAGAAACAGCGGGTTATAAGCAGAGCCTGGATTATCCGCTACCTGACTGGCAGCAGCACGAGCAAGCTGATTCGATTTACCTTCGACAAAATTATCAAAGGTATAATTAGTTCTGACATTGCTGCGCACAATAGTTTTTGGTGCAGGCTCGGCAACTACCGCCGGCGCAGCGACAACCGCAACAGGGGCGGCGCGACTTGGCACCGCAGCCACCGCTTTGGTAACTTTTTGACTGCTACCGACTTCGAAGCGCAGACGCGGCGAATGATCACCACAATAATCGTGGATCAGCTCATTGATCCGATTTAGATATTTGTCGCGAACCCAATCCAGCACAAAGCGATTCGGCGCATATAACGTTAAAGCGTCATGTGAACTATCAGCCTGCAGCGGACGGATCCACATACTGAATTGTTGTGCCGGCAGTTCGGACTGCAGCGCTTCCAGGCAATTTTGCCAAACAGACTGATACACCATATCTCCAGCAGCCCCGAATAATTGGTATTTGACAAGGCAGGTGTTGAGGAAAGACCCGCATTATGGGCTGATCTTATCCACAACTGCAATATTGACTTTCTGAAAAAGGCTTTAACCAGGGAGGTTTATAAATAAGACTTTGTTTTTTATTATTTTTTATCTTTTATACAATTTCATAATACCGCTAAAAACCCTAGGCATTTTCTGGCATATAGCTCGGCAAAAATTGAATTCATACACATTTTATCCCAGATTTTTAACCTGCCTGTGGACAACTGCAAAAGATCTGGGATCTGAACGGGAAATAACCAAGGATCAGATTGACAAGTAGTGGCAGAGTACTTAAAATTCGCGCTCTTTTTTAAATCGCTGCGTTTTGGTACTTACTAAAACTCAGATTCAGTTAGTAATTATCGACCGGACGGACGAAGAAAATGAGCAAAAGAACCTTTCAACCAAGCGTTTTAAAACAGAAACGCAACCACGGCTTCCGTGCACGTATGGCGGACAAAAACGGTCGTGCAGTATTAGCACGTCGTCGCGCTAAAGGCCGTAAGCGCTTAACTGTCTAGTCAGTTATTTAAAGCGCTGCGTGGTCAGCTATACCTTCAGCAGGGAGTTACGTCTGTTAACTCCCGGCGAATTCGATAATGTGTTCCAGAACCCGTTCCGGGTCGCTTCCCCACTCTTCACTATCCTCTGTAAAGCCAATCATACCGAACATCCGCGGATTGGTCTGACGATCGCAAAAAAACGTGCTAAATTGGCCGTCCATCGGAATCGCATCAAACGTTGTGCCCGTGACAGTTTTCGTCTGCATCAGCACGAACTGCCGCCGGTTGATATGGTGCTGATGGTGAAAGGTGATATCAGTAATACTGACAACGCCGAATTACACCAGCAACTGGAGCGCTTATGGAGCAAAATCGCCCGCCAGTACAAAGCTATCCAGCCAAAATCCTGATCACAGCGATTTATGGCTATCAGCGTTGTATCAGCCCGCTGTTTCCACCAAGCTGCCGCTTTACCCCCAGTTGTTCGCATTATGCCGTTGAAGCACTGCGACGTTTTGGTGCGATAAAAGGCAGTTGGTTAACCACCCAACGTCTATTAAAATGTCACCCTTTACATCCGGGTGGTGAAGACCCCGTTCCCGAAAAGCAAAAGAGATAAGCGCACACATGGAATCCCAACGCAGTTTATTAGTAATTGCCTTTTTGTTTGTCAGTTTTCTGCTGTGGCAAGACTGGCAAAAAGACTATGGCCCAAAACCTGTTGTTCCGGCAGCAACTGAAGTCAGCACTGCCACCGGCAATGCTGAACCGCAATTATCGGCATCAGGCCCGTTAAGCAGCGCCGCCCCTGCTGCCGCAATAGTCGCCACCGGCAAAGTCATCGAAGTCAAAACTGACGTCCTTGACGTCAAAATTGACACCCGCGGTGGTGATATCATTGGCCTGACGTTGCCGAAATACACACTGAGCCTGGAAGACAGCACACCTTACCCGTTAATGCGCCAGTTAAACGGTTTCAACTACACAGCCCAAAGCGGTTTACTGGGTGACGGTCCGGACGAAAAACGTACCGCCAAGCCGGTTTACAGCGTAACTCAGGATAAATTCAGCCTGACGGACGGCCAGACTGAACTGCAGGTCAGCCTGCAGCTGGAACACAATGGCCTGCAAATTGAGAAACGCTACACCTTCAGCGCTGGCAAATACGATGTCCGGGTTGATTACCTGGTGACCAATACCAGTACCGGCAGCAAAGTCATTCAGCCCTACCATTATCTGGCACAGACCTTCGATAACGGTAAAGAAGGCAATATGATGATGCCGATTTATCGCGGTGGTGCCTATTCAACAACTGAACAACGCTACGAAAAATTCGCCTTTGAAGATATGCAGGACCAGAACCTGGATCAGTCTACTAAAGGTGGTTGGGTCAGTATGCTGGAACATTATTTCGTTTCCGCCTGGGTACCGCAGGCAGAAGAACAAAACCAACTGTTTAGCCTGGTCAATAATAACGAGGGCATCATTGGTGTGCGCGGCCCGCAAAGCAGCATTGCTGCCGGTGAAAGCAAAACGCTGTCTGCAACTTTCTATGCGGGTCCAAAAGATCAAGCCAGCCTGGCGAAGATTGCACATGGCCTGGACCTGACTGTGGATTACGGCTGGTTATGGTTTATCTCGCAGCCACTGTTCTGGTTATTGCAACAAATTCATCATCTGGTCGGAAACTGGGGTCTGGCAATTATCGCCATCACTCTGCTGATCAAACTAGCAATGTTTCCACTGACCAAAGCGCAGTATGAAGGCATGGCGAAGATGCGTAATCTGAAACCGAAGATTGATGAACTGCAGGCACGTTACAAAGACGACAAGCAGAAAATGGGCCCTGCAATGATGGAGCTGTATCGCAAAGAAAAAGTGAACCCTATGGGTGGCTGTTTACCTATGCTGATCCAGATGCCAATTTTTCTGGCACTGTACTTTGTATTTGTTGAAAGTATTGAGTTACGCCAGGCTCCATTTATCTTCTGGATCAAAGATTTATCCGTGATGGACCCGTATCTGGTGCTGCCAATCATGTACATCATCAGTATGTATGCGATGCAAAAACTGACACCAGTGACAGTAACAGACCCGATGCAGCAAAAGATTATGCTGTGGATGCCGGTCGTGTTTGGTTTGTTCTTTATCATCTTCCCAAGTGGCCTGGTGCTGTATTGGGTCGTCAGCAACCTGATTTCGCTGGCGCAGATGTTGTTTATCTATAAAGGTATGGAGAAAAAAGGCTTACACGTTCGTAACGCCTGATTGCTCTGATAGAACTGATAATGGCCGTTACACTTGTAATGGCCATTTTTTTATATACAAAAACGAGGACTTTGGTATGTATGCAAATGATACGATCGTAGCGCAGGCAACAGCGCCGGGACGCGCCGGTGTCGGTATCATCCGGGTGTCCGGCCCACAGGCAGCCTCGATTGCGCAGGCCGTACTGGGGCGTGTACCAAAGGCCCGTGTTGCAGAATATCTGCCTTTTCGCGCCGCAGACCAATCGGTACTCGATCAGGGCATTGCACTGTACTTCCCGGGCCCTAATTCCTTTACCGGTGAAGACGTATTAGAACTGCAGGGCCATGGCGGTCCCGTACTGCTGGATATGCTGCTACGCCGCATCCTGCAGGAAGCCAATGTCCGTATTGCCCGCCCCGGTGAGTTTTCAGAACGGGCATTTTTGAACGATAAACTGGACTTGACCCAGGCTGAAGCTATCGCCGACCTGATTGACGCCAGCAGCGAACAGGCTGCCCGTAGTGCCATGCAATCACTGCAAGGCGAGTTTTCACGGCAAATCCATGCGCTGGTGGAGAAAGTTATCTATCTGCGGATGTATGTCGAAGCTGCGATTGATTTTCCCGACGAAGAAATCGACTTTTTATCCGATGGCAAAGTCGCCGGCGACCTTGCTGAGATCCGCACTGATCTGACCAAAATCCAAAAACAAGCAACCCAGGGCAGCATTCTGCGCGAAGGCATGAAAGTGGTGATCGCCGGCCGGCCAAACGCCGGGAAATCGAGTTTACTCAATGCATTAGCCGGCCGCGAAGCCGCTATTGTCACTGAAATCGCCGGCACCACACGCGATGTGCTGCGTGAACATATCCACATCGATGGTATGCCGCTACATATCATCGACACCGCGGGCCTGCGCGAAGCCACAGATAAAGTCGAGCAAATTGGTATTGAGCGCGCCTGGCAGGAAATTCTGCAGGCCGACCGGGTGCTGTTTATGGTCGACAGCACGACCACGGCAGCGACAGATCCGGCGGAGATCTGGCCAGACTTTATCGCACATCTGCCGGCAGAACTGGGCATCACCGTGATCCGCAATAAAGCCGATTTAACCGGCGAAACCGTTGGTTCAGACCAAAGCAGCAAGTACCCGCTGTTCAGATTATCCGCCAAGGATAAAACTGGTCTGGATGCGTTACGCGAACATTTAAAAGCCTGTATGGGTTTTGAAGCCAGTAACGAGGGCAGCTTTATTGCCAGACGCCGACATTTAGATGCACTGGCACGGGCGTCAGAACACTTAAGTATTGGCGAACAGCAGCTGCACGATCATTTAGCTGGCGAGTTACTGGCTGAAGAACTGCGACTGACGCAACAGCAACTGAATGAAATTACCGGTGAATTTAGTTCTGACGATCTGCTCGGCCGGATTTTCTCCAGCTTTTGTATCGGCAAATAACAAAAAAAGCCGGCATATCAGCCGGCTCGATCATGCCCCCTAACGCGCATAAGTCGCTGTCAGGGTCGCCTTTGCCAGCGCATTGGCATTGAGCATAAAACCAACCACTGCAGCGCTGGCGCCATCTGGTACACCCAAGGTCGGCGTAGGTAAAGCCCAGACCGTAAACTGATAACGATGCATACCATGGCCTTCTGGTGGGCAGGCACCGCCAAACTCTTTAATACCGTAGTCGTTATTAAAAGACCGGCAACCAGCCGGTAAAGCACCATTACCCGCACCTTGCGCCAGTTCGTTCACTTCAGCAGGAATATCCAGTACCAGCCAATGCCAAAAACCAGACCCGGTCGGTGCATCCGGGTCATATACAGTCACAGCAAAACTCTGTGTGCCATCAGGCGCATGCTGCCAGCAGAGCGCGGGGGATAAGTTAGGACCATCGCAACCAAAACCATTGAATTCAAAGGTTTTTGCCATGAAATGCCCTTCCTGAATATCTGGACTGGTAACAGTGAATTTGCGATTTTCCATAAAGTCTCCGGCAGCTTCTAAGTTGCATTATACGTTGATAGGCATCCAGCTGAATTACCTGGTCATAACCTGTCTGGGGTAAAAATCAGCACAAATGAAACCCGGGCATCGTTATTAGACTACCCGGTTGTGTTTCCTCACTCTGCCTGCTGTAACTGAGCACTGTATTGCTGCAGCCACTGATAAAACTGCGCTTTTGGCAATGCCCCGGATAACTGGGCTATAACCTTGCCGCGCTGTATTAGCATCAGAGTCGGAATAGATCTGATTTGAAACTGTGCTGCCAATTCCTGCTCAGATTCTGTATTGACTTTACCAAAGCGAAAAGCTGGTTCCAATTCAGCCGCGGCCTGCGCAAAGGTTGGTGCAAAACTCTGACAGGGTCCACACCAGCTGGCCCAAAAATCCAATACCAGTGGTAAATCAGATTTTTGGCTCAAATTGGCAAAGTTCGCCATGGTTATGTCAACCGGCTTACCAGTGAACAGACCTTGTTTACACAAGCCGCATTTCGGCTGCTGAGTTAAGCGCTGCTGCGGCAGTCGGTTTAAACCGGCGCAGTGGGGGCACGCAATAATCATTACAGGTTCCTCTGGCTATTTCAGCAGGATTTGTGGGTCGAGCAATGAAACATCAAGGCCGGCGCTGTGTTTCGTGCAATAAAAAACCCGCCGGAATGCGGCGGGTTTACTCAAATCAACACTAACGGGCTGTTACGAGCCTTCGCGGGTGCGTGGTTTTTTCGGTGCGGCGCCTGGACGCGGGCCTGTGCCACGATCGGTGCGCTCTGGGCGATCTGCGCGATCGGCACCGCTGCGCTGGTAACGCTCTGGCCGATCAGCACGCTCTGGGCCTGGACCGCCAGTATCCACACTGATATTCAGTTTCTGTTTGCGTACATACACTTTTTTCAGATGCTGGAACACTTCAGTCGGCATATCACCTGGCAGCTCAACTGTGGAGAAATGATCAAATAGTTTGATATTGCCGATAAACTGACTGTCAATGTTGGCTTCATTGGCGATAGCGCCAACGATGTCACCGGCACGCACACCGTGCTCTTTGCCGACTTCAATCCGGTAATTGATGTAGTTACCTTGCAGCTCACGACGTGGTGGACGTGGACCACGCTCTGGACGATCACCTGAACGTTCCGGACGGTCACCACGTTCAAAACGGGCCGGACGATCACCACGCTCTGGCCGTTCACCGCGGGCATGAGGCTCACGGATCTCAGGGAATTGGCTGGCAACGTTTAACGGCTGGTCTTTTTGCGCCATAAACAACAACGCTGCGGCCAAATCTGCATCTGTCGTTTCCAGCTTTTCGCGCCAGTCATTGATCAGATCCTGGAAGAAACTCAGGTTTTTCGCTTCAATGGTGTTGGCCAGCGTTTCACGGAACGATTCAATGCGACGCTGTTCAATCACTTCACCGGTTGGCAGCGACATCTTTTCAATCGGCTGACGGGTGGCATGTTCGATAGTGCGCAGCAGGCGGCGTTCGCGTGGTGACACGAACAAAATCGCTTTGCCTTCGCGGCCGGCGCGACCGGTCCGGCCAATACGGTGCACGTAGGCTTCACTGTCATACGGAATGTCGTAGTTAATCACCAGACTGATGCGTTCCACATCCAGACCACGCGCTGCAACGTCGGTTGCAACAATCACGTCAATCTGGCTGGCTTTTAAGCGGCGAATAGTTTGTTCGCGGTTGGCCTGGTTCATATCGCCATTGAGGCAAGCGACTGCATAACCGCGAGCACCTAATTTTTCGGCGATTTCCTCAGTGGCACTTTTGGTCCGGACGAAAATGATGCTGGCATCATATTCTTCACCTTCCAGTACCCGGGTCAGAGCGTCCAGCTTCTGATTGCCATCCAGCATTACGTAACGTTGAGTGATCCGCTCAACCGTGCTGGTTTTTGATTCAATTTTGATTTCCTGTGCGTTGTTCAAATGTTTCTGAGCAATAGCACGGATTTGTGACGGCATAGTTGCCGAGAACATCGCAACCTGACGACCCGGTGGGGTGGCATCCATGATCGTTTGTACGTCATCGATGAAACCCATGCGCAGCATTTCGTCGGCTTCGTCCAGCACGATGGCGCGTAATTTGTCCAACACTAAAGTGCCACGATCAAGGTGATCCATGATACGGCCTGGCGTACCCACGATGACCTGAGAGCCGCGTTTTAACGAACGTAATTGCGTGGTGTAATTCTGGCCGCCGTATAAAGGCAGGACATGGAATGTTGGCATAAAGCGAGCGTAAGCCTGGAATGCTTCTGCAACCTGGATCGCCAGTTCGCGCGTCGGCGCCAGCACCAGGATTTGCGGTTCATTTTGCGTCGGATCTAACCGCGCTAATAATGGCAGTGCAAAGGCAGCGGTTTTACCGGTACCGGTTTGCGCCTGGCCTAATAAGTCCTCACCAGCTAACAGTTTTGGGATTGCGGCCGCCTGGATAGGAGACGGAGTTTCGTAACCCAATTCTGTGACCGCGCGCAGTATTGGTTCTGGCAGATCAAGCTGGGAAAAAGTCAGGGACTCGGACATAAGTTGTATTAACCTCAATAACACGCAGGCGCTTTAAAGGTATGTGCTATTGTAGTTTTACTGAGCCTGCATTGCAGTAAAAATACCCGGTGCCTGTTAAGAGCGATGCTCAACAGCCACAAATTCCAGTAGTATAGCCAATCATTTAACTGACCAGAGACGTACAGATGATTGAGATCCTCGTGGGCAGCCAAATGGGCGCTGCTGAATACACAGCAGAACAAGTGGCTGAAACACTGGTACAAGCGGGATTTCCTGTCAGACTGCATCTGACGCCCGTATTAGAACAACTGACCAGAAACTCAACCTGGTTAGTGATCACCTCGACCTACGGTGCGGGTGACCTGCCCGATAATATCCAACCCTTTGCGGATCAATTAGCACAAGATCAAACAGATCTTACCACAGTTTCTTATGCGGTGATCACTTTAGGTGACTCCAGCTACGATACTTTTTGTCTGGCTGGCGCTAAGCTCGCTGATTTACTGACGAAAAATTCAGCAAAAAATTTAGGGATCAGCCTGAATATTGATGCGCAATGTGCCGAATTACCGGAAGATCTTGCTTTAGCCTGGCTACCACAATTTATCGCCACGCAGTCGCAGACAAATATCACCGATAAAATTTGAATCAAAAAAAGGGGGAACATCTGTTCCCCCACAAATACACAAGTCACTGTCCAGAAACTGGATATCTAACGGTGGTGTTGGTTATCACGCCAACAGGTTCATCATCTGCCTGTATCAGCTCAATTACTTAATAACCTTTTGATAAATCCCTGATAAAACACCGTTCGAGCTATACAGGGTTGTCCACAAGCTGATCCCAACTTGATCACATCTGTGGATAAAATACGAATAACCAAGTGTATAAGCTGATGTTATCCTCTGAATGAATTTAATCGAATCTCGCCTTGTGGATAAGTATGCAAGTTGATCACAGGTTGATCGTCAACAGATCCATGACAGATCACAGCTTAGATCTTCTGTAAGATCTTGATCCTCATTTGAAAAAAGCGGTTATCAACCTAAAAACTCTTGCTTAGTAGTAAGAATAATAAAAAAGATCTCTTTAAAGATCTTCTTTATATATGGATCGCTTGAGATCCGAAGCCCGTTTAAATCATTCCGTTTCGATCAGGATCTGAGGTACAATGCGTGCCCTTTTTTAGGCTGTTGCAAAGGCGATGAGGCAGATATGTTGTTTCAACAAAACTACGATGTGATTGTGGTCGGCGGTGGACATGCCGGTACTGAAGCCGCGCTGGCTGCTGCACGGATGGGTATGCAAACGCTGTTGTTAACCCACAATGTTGAAACACTGGGTATGATGTCTTGTAATCCTGCAATCGGTGGTATAGGTAAAGGCCATCTGGTCAAAGAAATCGATGCACTGGGTGGCGCTATGGCGGTCGCAACAGATCACGCCGGGATCCAGTTTCGCACGCTGAACAGTTCAAAAGGCCCTGCCGTACGGGCAACCCGCGCCCAAGCCGACCGCCAGTTATATCGCGCAGCGATCCGGACTATCCTGGAAAACCAGCCAAACCTGCAGATCTTTCAACAAGCTTGTGATGATCTGATCGTGGAAAATGATCAGGTTGTTGGGGCTGTCACCCAGATGGGTCTGCAATTTAGAGCTAAAGCGGTTGTGCTGACCGTAGGTACTTTTCTGGCAGGCCAGATCCATATCGGTTTACAGAATTACAGCGGTGGCCGTGCTGGTGATCCGCCATCAGTAGCTCTGGCACGTCGGTTACGTGAACTGCCGTTTCGGGTGGGCCGGCTGAAAACCGGTACTCCACCACGCATTGATGCGCGCAGCGTTGATTTCAGCAAAATGCAGCCACAGCCTGGTGATACACCACTGCCGGTGATGTCGTTTATTGGTAAACAAAGTGACCACCCGCGTCAGGTGCCTTGTTATATCACTTACACCAACGAACAAACGCATGAAATTATCCGCAATGGCCTGGACCGCTCGCCAATGTATACCGGCGTTATTGAAGGTGTTGGACCACGTTATTGCCCTTCGATTGAAGATAAAATCAATCGCTTTGCCGACAAAGACAAACACCAGATTTTTATCGAGCCTGAGGGTTTAACCACTCACGAGCTTTATCCAAACGGCATTTCCACCAGTTTACCTTTTGATGTGCAGCTTGCTCTGGTTCACTCGATCCCGGGTCTGGAAAATGCGCATATCACAAGGCCAGGTTATGCCATCGAATATGATTTCTTTGATCCACGCGATCTGAAAACCTCGCTGGAAACCAAATTTATCAAGGGCTTGTTTTTTGCCGGCCAGATCAATGGGACTACCGGCTATGAAGAGGCCGGTGCTCAGGGGCTTTTGGCAGGTCTGAATGCGGCCTTGCTGGTCAAAGAACAGGATGCTTTTGTGCCAAGCCGTGACCAGGCCTATGTCGGGGTATTGGTTGACGATTTGACCACGCTGGGCACGAAAGAACCCTACCGTATGTTCACCAGCCGGGCTGAATATCGTCTGATGCTACGTGAAGACAATGCCGATCTGCGTTTGACAGCCAAAGGCCGCGAATTAGGTCTGGTTGACGATGTACGCTGGGCGGCCTTTAACGAAAAAATCGAGCAGATTGAACTGGAACGTCAGCGGCTGAAACAAAGCTGGATCCATCCGCAACACAGTGCATTGGAGCCTGTCAACGCGTTGCTGAAAACGCCATTGAGCCGTGAAGCCAGCCTGGAAGATCTGATCCGCCGGCCGGAAGTCACCTACAAAGATCTGATGCAGATCGAAGGTGTAGGCCCTGGTCTTGCGCTGCAGGATGCGGCAGAACAGGTCGAGATCCAGATCAAATACGAAGGTTACATCAACCGGCAACAAGACGAGATCGCTAAGCAGGAACGCAATGAAAACACCCGTTTGCCAGCCGGTTTTGACTATTCAGTAGTCAAAGGTCTGTCGAACGAAGTGGTGCTAAAACTGAACCAGGCACAGCCTGAAACTATGGGGCAGGCGTCCAGGATCTCTGGCATAACGCCAGCGGCTATTTCATTGCTGTTGGTCTACCTGAAGAAACAGGGACTATTACGAAAATCGGCCTGAGTCAGGAAAAAACATGCTTGAAAAATTGAAAAAGCTGGTCGCACAAACCAGCCTGCAGCTGTCAGATCTTCAGCTGCAGCAGTTGGTTCAATACGTGCAGTTGCTGGACAAATGGAACAGTGCTTACAATCTGACATCAGTGCGTGACCCTAATGAAATGCTGGTGAAACACATCATGGACAGCCTGGTCGTCGCGCCTTATTTGCACGGCCAGTGCATCATTGACGTCGGCACTGGTCCTGGTTTGCCTGGGGTGCCGCTGGCCATTTGTTGCCCGGATAAAGAATTCACTTTGCTCGACAGCCTCGGCAAGCGTGTACGTTTTTTAAATCAGGTCAAACTGCAATTGGGACTGAAAAACATCAGGCCTGTGCAAAGCCGGGTCGAAGAACACCATGAAAAATACGACAGCGTGATCAGCCGTGCTTTTGCGTCGCTCAGCGATATGCTGCACTGGTGCCAGCATTTGCCGGTCGCGAATGGCCAGTTTCTCGCCATGAAAGGTGCATTGGCGCAGGAAGAAATTGCAGCTTTGCCTGATTTTGTTAAAGTTGTCGGCAATGTCGAACTGACAGTGCCAGAGTTGGTCGGCCAACGTTATCTGCTGGTGCTGGAAAAAACAGCAGTCTGAACACGGACTAGGGACTTTTGTGGGAAAAATCATCGCGATAGCCAATCAGAAAGGTGGCGTCGGCAAGACGACAACTGCAGTGAATCTGGCGGCGTCTATGGCCGCGACCAAACGCAAAGTCCTGCTTATCGATTTGGACCCACAGGGCAACGCGACCATGGGCAGTGGTGTCGACAAATATGAAGTGCATGCCACGGCATATGAATTGTTGGTCGACGAAAAGCCGCTACCTGAAGTGGTAGTTAAAGAAACTGCCGGTGGCTATCACCTGATTGCCGGTAACTCCGATGTTACTGCCGCGGAAGTCCGGTTATTGGATGTGTTTGCCCGTGAACTGCGGCTGCGCAACGCTCTGAAGAATTACCGCGACCAGTATGATTTTATTTTTATCGATTGCCCGCCTTCGCTGAACATGCTGACGGTCAATGCGATGGCTGCAGCCGATTCTGTGCTGGTGCCGATGCAATGCGAATATTACGCGCTGGAAGGGCTGACGGCGCTGGTGGACACCATCAATAAACTGGCGGCTGTGGTCAATGCCGACCTGAAAATCGAAGGCATTCTGCGCACCATGTATGACCCGCGCAACCGGCTGGCCAATGACGTTTCTGAGCAGCTGAAGCGACATTTTGGCGAAAAAGTCTACCGTGCGGTGATCCCGCGTAACGTGCGTCTGGCCGAAGCGCCCAGTTTCGGTACACCGGTGATGTATTACGATAAAAGTTCAACCGGTGCCAAAGCCTACCTGGCATTGGCTGGTGAAATTCTGCGCCGCGCAGACAAAAAACAACCCAAAAGCACCCCAGCGGTGTGACGTGAAGGAATAAGCTGCGAATGTCTTTGAAAAAAAGAGGCCTGGGCCGGGGTTTAGATGCGTTATTGACCACGGGGAAGCCTGCCGCGCCGGCCGAAAGTCAGGCTGAAAACCGCCAGACTGAGTTACAAAAGCTGCCGGTGGAGTGGCTGCAGCCTGGTAAGTATCAGCCACGCAAAGACATGTCGCAGGATGCGCTGGAAGAGCTGGCAAGCTCCATTCGCGCTCAGGGCGTGATTCAGCCGATTGTCGTACGCCCGGTTGGCACCGACCGCTATGAAATCATCGCCGGTGAACGGCGTTGGCGCGCGTCACAGCTGGCGGGCCTCGCCGAAGTACCTTGCATTTTAAAAGACGTGCCGGACGAAGCTGCTGTCGCGATTGCGCTGATCGAGAACATTCAGCGCGAAGATCTGAATGCGATGGAAGAAGCGGTAGCCTTGCAGCGCCTGCTCAGCGAATTTGAACTGACGCATCAGCAAGTGGCTGATGCTGTTGGCAAATCACGCGCGACAGTGACTAATTTATTGCGGTTGAATCAGCTGGCGGATGAAGTCAAAACGCTGCTGGAACATGGTGACATCGAGATGGGCCATGCCCGCGCCATTTTAGCCTTGCCGGCTGAGCAACAACCGGATACCGGCCGTATTATTGCCGCGAAGCAGCTGACGGTGCGTGAAGCGGAAAGCCTGATCCGGCGTTTACTGGAGCCGGCTCCGGTCAAAGAAATCAAAGTTAAAGATCCGGATGTTGCCGCGTTGGAATCGAAACTCAGTGAACGTTTTGGTGCGCCGGTCAGTATTAGTTACAACCGCAAAGGCAAAGGCGAATTAGTCATCAATTACAGCAGTTTGCCGGAATTAGACGGTATCTTGCATAAATTGGGCCTGTCTGAGTCTGAAAATTAACCGGTCAGGTTTCAGAAAGTTCGACATTCGTAGTATTGGCGCGGCTTTTGGTTGCAAAAATAAGGCAGATAAGTATACTTGCGCGAGCTTTTTATCCCGTTGTTTTGCGTATTTTCGGGTGGTATTCAGTGCCTTTAACCACAACAAAACATCGTTATAAATTGATTTTACAGACCTTTTTGTGGCAGTCGCTGGCGGGATTCGCTGTGGCGGCGCTCTGTCTGGCAGCTTGGGATAAGCTGGCCGCAAAATCTGTATTGCTTGGCGTTTATTGTGTTGTTGTGCCGCACTGTCTTTTTACGTGGTATGTGTTTCGCTTTCGGGCAGACCTGCAGCCAGATTTGGTGCTTAAATCGGTCTACCGCGGCGAATCACTAAAATTTTTATTGTTGGCGTTGTTGGTGGCAACAGCGCTGAAACACGCGCTGTTGATCCCTTGGCTGTTTTTTGGCGGACTGGTGTTCGCCCTGATCTTACAGGCGTTGTTACCGATTTTGATTAACTACGATAATTGGGACTAACGATGGCATCTGGTGAGCTTACGAGCAAAGACTATATTACCCACCACCTGACCAACTGGAGCGTCGGCGAAGGTTTTTGGACCGTTCACGTTGACACCTTAGGCTGGTCAATCTTTATGGGATTGATTTTCCTGTTCTCTTTCCGCGCAGTGGCGAAAACCGCCAATGCCGGTGTACCTGGTAAATGGCAATGCGCCGTTGAAATGGTTGTCGAATTTATCGACAGTACGGTCAAAAGCACTTTTCACGGTAAAAACCCAATCATTGCCCCACTGGCGCTGACGATTTTTGTCTGGATCCTGCTGATGAACCTGCTGGACTTAGTGCCGGTTGATTTCATTCCATGGACTGCCCAACAGATTGGTGCTGCCATGGGTTATGACCCGCATCACGTCTACATGAAAGCTGTGCCAACCACAGACCTGAACATGACCATCGCGCTGGCGCTGGGTGTGTTTATCCTGATGATTTACTACTCAATCAAAATGAAAGGCATTGGCGGTTTTATTAAGGAACTGACCACTCAGCCATTCAACACGCCTTGGTTATACTGGTTCAACTTCATTCTGGAAGTGGTAGCCCTGCTGGCCAAGCCTCTGTCACTGGCGCTGCGGTTATTCGGTAACCTGTACGCCGGCGAGCTGATTTTCATCCTGATCGCGATGACAGGTTTATATCAGCTGCCAATGCACTTCGTCTGGGCTGTGTTCCACTTGCTGGTTATCCCGCTGCAGGCGTTTATTTTCACCATCCTGACGGTGGTGTACCTGAGCATGGCGCACGAGCACCACTAATAAAGATTTCTTTTTAACTTTAACTTTAACATTAGTAACTTTGGAGAACGTTATGGAACTCGTTATCGGTTTAAAATACATCGCAGTAGCTCTGTTAATCGGTTTAGGTGCGTTAGGTACTGCAATCGGTTTCGGTACTCTGGGCGGTAAATTCCTCGAGTCTGCAGCTCGTCAGCCAGAACTGGCTCCTAGCCTGCAAGGTAAAATGTTCGTAGTAGCGGGTCTTATCGACGCCATCGCGATGATCGGTGTTGCTATCGCGCTGTACATGCTGTTCGCTCTGTAATCGGACGCGAACCAGAACATTTACTTATGTCATTTAAGGAGAAGCGGTCGTGAATATTAACGCCACTCTCATTGGTGAGTTAATCGCGTTCCTGGTGTTCGTACTCTTCTGTATGAAGTATGTATGGCCACCAATTATCGGCGCAATTGAAGCTCGTCAGCAAAAAATCGCAGATGGTCTGGCAGCGAGTGATCGCGCCGAACAAGACCTGCGGTTGGCGCAAGAGAAAGCAAAACAACAGCTAGTCGATGCAAAAGCGCAAGCTTCTGCGGTGATTGACCAGGCGAAAAAACGCGAAGCGCAGATCATCGAAGAAGCTGCGGTTAAAGCGCAGGCTGAGCGGGACAAAATCCTGGCTCAGGCTAAAGCTGAAGTCGAAGCTGAACGCATCCGGGCGAAAGAAGAACTGCGTAAGCAGGTCGCTGCCCTCGCCGTTGCCGGCGCAGAGCGGATCCTTCAACGTTCAATTGATGAAGCTGCTCACAGCGACATCCTGGATAAACTGGTTGCAGAACTGTAAAGAGGAAGAGCCATGTCTGAACTGACGAATGTCGCTCGTCCTTATGCCAAAGCGGCGTTTGACTTTGCTGTCGAACAAAACGCTTTGGCGGCCTGGGCTGATATGCTGTTTTTCGCTGCTGAAGTAGTGAAAAATCCAGTGGTCGCCGAGCGCCTGCAAAGCAACAGTGCTGCCGACGCACAGGCAGCCTTTTTTATCCAGGTTTGTGGTGAACAGCTGAATAGCCACGGTCAGAACCTGATTAAGGTCATGGCAGAAAACCAGCGTCTGGCGGCACTTCCTGCCGTGTTAGCCGGTTATCTGCTGTTAAAAGCTGAGTACGAAAAAGAAGCCACTGTTGATGTGGTTTCTGCAACTGTACTGAGCTCTGCTCAGCAGGACAAACTGATCGCGGCGTTATCACAGCGTTTAGCCCGCAAAGTTAAGTTGAACTGTAGCGTAGACCCGGCGGTTGTCGGGGGTATGTTAATCAAAGCCGGTGATATGGTTATTGATGGCTCAGTTCGCGGTAAATTAGACCGTTTAGCCACTGCGCTGCAGTCATAATTGGGGATTAGAGCATGCAACTGAATTCCACTGAAATCTCTGAACTGATCAAACAACGTATTGCTCAGTTTGAAGTTGTCAGTGAAGCTCGCAACGAAGGTACTATCGTCTCTGTAACAGACGGTATCATCCGCATCAACGGTCTGGCTGACTGTATGCAGGGTGAGATGATCGAGCTTCCTGGTAACCGTTACGCTATCGCACTGAACTTAGAGCGCAGCTCAGTTGGTGCAGTAGTGATGGGTCCATATGCGGACCTGCGCGAAGGTATCAAAGTAAAAGCCACTGGCCGTATTCTGGAAGTTCCGGTCGGTCCTGGTCTGTTAGGTCGTGTGGTAAACACTCTGGGTGAACCAATCGATGGTAAAGGTCCGGTGGATGCTGCTGGTTTTGCACCAGTAGAAAAAATCGCACCAGGCGTTATCGACCGTCAATCAGTCGACCAGCCACTGCAAACTGGCTATAAGTCAGTCGACGCGATGATCCCAATCGGTCGTGGTCAGCGTGAGCTGATCATCGGTGACCGTCAGACTGGTAAAACAGCGCTGGCCATCGACGCCATCATCAACCAGAAAACCACTGGTGTGAAATGTATTTATGTTTGTGTGGGTCAGAAAGCTTCGACCATCGCTAACGTGGTACGTAAGCTGGAAGAGCACAACGCCCTCGCCCACACTATCGTGGTCGTGGCTTCTGCTTCTGAAGCTGCTGCACTGCAGTTCCTGGCGCCATATTCTGGTTGTACCATGGGTGAATACTTCCGTGACCGCGGTGAAGATGCGCTGATCGTATACGATGACCTGTCAAAACAGGCTGTTGCTTACCGTCAAATCTCTCTGCTGCTGCGCCGTCCACCAGGACGTGAAGCTTACCCAGGCGACGTATTCTATCTGCACAGCCGTCTGCTGGAGCGTGCATCACGCGTCAACGAACACTATGTAGAGCGTCTGACCAATGGCGAAGTGAAAGGCAAAACAGGTTCTCTGACCGCCCTGCCAATCATTGAAACCCAGGCTGGTGACGTTTCAGCATTCGTTCCGACCAACGTGATTTCAATCACAGACGGTCAGATCTTCCTGGAATCAGGCCTGTTCAACGCCGGTATCCGTCCAGCCGTTAACGCTGGTATCTCGGTATCGCGGGTTGGTGGTGCTGCTCAGACCAAGATCATCAAAAAGCTCGGCGGTGGTACCCGTCTGGCGTTGGCACAATATTCAGAACTGGCTGCGTTCGCGCAGTTCGCTTCAGACCTGGACGATGCGACCCGTGCGCAGTTGGACCACGGTCAGAAAGTGACAGAACTGATGAAACAGCTGCAGTACGCGCCAATGGGCGTGGCTGATATGGGTGTTTCCATTTTTGCCATCGAAAAAGGTTTCATGAAAGACGTCGAAGTTGCCAAGATCCTGGACTTCGAAGCGGCCCTGCTGGCTTATATGCACGCAGAGCACGGCGCGTTCATGGCTGATCTGAACAAAACCGGTAACTACAACGACCAGATCGAAGCGACCATCAAAGGCGCGATTGAGAAGTTTAAAGCGACTCAGACCTGGTAACCAATTCGGGTGGTGGCAACATCACCCGGTTCGTTGAAATTTTCGGAGATTAGTCATGGCCGGCGCAAAAGAGATAAAAAGTAAGATCGGGAGTATTAACAATACTCGTAAGATCACCAGCGCTATGGAAAAAGTGGCAGTCAGCAAAATGCGCAGAGCGCAGGAGCGGGTTGCCCACAGTCGTCCATACGCTGAAGCTATGCGCAAAGTGATCGGTAATATCGCCAATGGCACCATCGAATACCGTCATCCGTTCTTAACAGAACGCGACGTGAAATCCGTGGGTTACATTGTGATATCTACAGACCGTGGTCTTTGCGGCGGCCTGAATACCAACGAATTTAAGCGTGTATCACAAGACCTCAAAGCGTGGAAAGACAAAGGCGTTAAGGCTGAGTTTGCCGTCATTGGTAACAAAGCAACGGCTTTCTTCAAACGCTTCGGTGGCAAGGTGCTGGCGCAGCAATCGGGTTCAGGCGATAACCCACGTTTGGCTGATGTCATTGGTTCGGTCCGGGTCATGCTGAATGCATATTCAGAAGGCAAGATTGACCGTTTATATGTGGTTTACAACAAGTTTGTGAACACGATGAAACAAGAACCAGTGATCGAGCAACTCTTACCTTTGCCAAAAGCAGAGCTTTCAGCCAGAAAACACAGCTGGGACTACATTTACGAACCAGATCCGAAGGTTATCCTGGATAAATTACTGGATCGTTTTATTGAGTCTCAGGTCTATCAGGGCGTTGTAGAAAACGCAGCGAGCGAGCAGGCAGCGCGGATGGTGGCAATGAAAGCCGCTACCGACAACGCCGGCAGCCTGATGGACGAACTGAAACTGGTTTACAACAAGGCACGACAGGCAGCCATTACGCAGGAACTGAGCGAAATCGTCGGCGGTGCTGCAGCTGTTTAATGCTTGGTTAACAGGTTTGAGAAATTAGAGGAATTAACATGAGTCAAGGTAAGGTAGTCCAAATCATTGGCGCCGTTGTGGATATCGATTTTCCACAAGATGCGGTACCTGGTATCTATGACGCGTTAAACGTAACAAGCGGCGATCTGGCTGGTCTGGTACTTGAAGTACAACAACAGCTGGGTGGCGGTACTGTACGTGCCATCGCGTTAGGCTCCACTGACGGTCTGCGTCGTGGTGCTGAAGTTGCCAACACTGGCAAAGCTATTCACGTGCCTGTGGGTAAAGCCACACTGGGCCGTATCATGAACGTACTGGGCGAGCCAATCGACGAAGCCGGCCCAATCGGTGAAGAAGAGCGTATGCCAATTCACCGCGCAGCACCAAGCTACGAAGACCAGGCCGCTTCTAACGCCCTGTTAGAAACCGGTATCAAGGTTATCGACTTAGTCTGCCCGTTCGCAAAAGGCGGTAAAGTAGGTCTGTTCGGTGGTGCCGGTGTAGGTAAAACCGTAAACATGATGGAACTGATCCGGAACATCGCGATCGAGCACAGTGGCTACTCAGTATTCGCCGGTGTTGGTGAGCGGACCCGTGAAGGTAACGACTTCTACCACGAAATGAACGACTCAAACGTTCTGGACAAAGTATCACTGGTGTATGGCCAGATGAACGAGCCGCCAGGAAACCGTCTGCGCGTGGCACTGACCGGTCTGACGATGGCTGAGAAGTTCCGTGACGAAGGCCGTGACGTACTGTTCTTCGTTGACAACATCTACCGTTACACGCTGGCCGGTACTGAAGTATCTGCACTGTTAGGCCGTATGCCTTCAGCGGTAGGTTACCAGCCAACACTGGCGGAAGAGATGGGCGTTCTGCAGGAACGTATCACTTCAACCAAAACTGGTTCTATCACTTCTATTCAGGCCGTTTACGTACCTGCGGACGACTTAACTGACCCGTCACCAGCTACTACGTTCTCTCACCTGGACGCAACAGTCGTACTGAGCCGTAACATCGCATCTCTGGGTATCTACCCGGCGATCGATCCACTGGACTCAACTTCACGTCAGCTGGACCCACTGGTGATCGGTAAAGAACACTATGAAGTGGCCCGTGGCGTACAGTCAGTGCTGCAGCGTTACAAAGAGCTGAAAGACATCATCGCGATCCTCGGTATGGACGAACTGTCAGATGCAGACCGCACTACAGTATTCCGTGCTCGTAAGATCCAGCGTTTCCTGTCACAGCCATTCTTCGTTGCTGAAGTATTCACTGGCTCTCCAGGTAAATACGTTTCTCTGAAAGACACTATCCGTGGCTTCAAAGGCATCCTGGAAGGTGAATTCGATCACATGCCAGAACAAGCCTTCTACATGGTTGGTTCTATCGACGAAGCGATCGAAAAAGCGAAGAAGCTGTAATTTTACAGCTTTAGGAGAGCGAAATGGCGATGACAGTACAGTTGGACGTGGTAAGTGCTGAAGAGCGTATCTTCTCCGGCCTTGTTGAGTCCATTCAGGTTACTGGTAGCGAAGGTGAGCTGGGTATTTTACCTGGCCACATTCCACTGCTGACTGGCATCAAGCCAGGCATGGTGCGGATCGTAAAACAGTTCGGTGAAGAGCATCTGATTTATGTGGCGGGTGGCGTACTTGAAGTACAACCGCACACAGTGACAGTGCTGGCCGATGTGGCGATCCGTGCGGAAGACCTGGACGAGCAGGCAGCATTGGCGGCTCAGAAAAAAGCCGAAGAAGCGATGCAACATGCCGGCGCTGACTTCAACTATGCAGAAGCTGCGGCCCAGCTGGCCGAAGCGATTGCTCAGTTGCGTCTGATCCAGAAACTGCGCAAAAAGTAAGTTGTTTCTTGCTGAAAAAGCCACCTGCGGGTGGCTTTTTTTTTTGCCATTTATCTATGTTAATCTGAGGTATCCAACAACATTCTGTGGCAGGAAACACGACTGTTTTTCCTGATACTAAACAAACGGGTCGACAGATGGACCAAGACAATAAAAAGACTATTCATTGGGAAAAATGGACGGCGATCAGCACGGTAATCATGGCTTTATGTGCGCTGATCACATCGATATGGCAGGGCTATTCATTCCAGCAACATAACAAATTGTCGCTGCGGCCTTATCTCGAATTTGAAGCCAATATGGACCCGGCCGCTGAGGGCCGAACGGCTTTTGTATTGTTGGTCAATAACAATGGCCTTGGACCTGCTGAAGTGACGCAGGTGGACTTTGAAGTCGCGGGTAAAAAGCCGGACAGTGCTCACGGCATCTGGCCGGCGCTGGGCATCGATAACTCGAAGTTGTGTTTTGGTGCCGGTAATGTCGCCCGGTTTTATAAAGTTGGCGATCGGCAAATGGTGATCCGTGCTGCGGATGAACCTTGTACCTTAACACCGGTGCAGTTTGATCAGCTGCTAAAAACCCTGAAAATCACTTTGCACTACAAATCCTTGTACGGAGAAGAGTTTGTCGCATTCTGGCGGGGTGAATAGCTGCGGTGGTGTCTCGTTTACCGGCACTCAACACCGGCCCCTGTAATTTCAGTGCTGTTCGGTTAGAATGGCCTCATCATTATTAAAAGGATTGGCTCAGATGGCATTAAACGTCGTGATCCTGGCAGCCGGCAAAGGCACCCGGATGAAATCAGCTTTACCAAAAGTGTTGCACAAGGTCGCTGAGCGGCCGATGGTGCAGCATGTGATTGATACCGCGCGTCAGCTCAATGCAGCACAAATTAATCTGGTCTATGGCTATGGTGCTGAGCAGCTGAAAACCGGTTTAGGCGAGCAGCCACTGAACTGGGTGCTACAGGCCGAGCAACTGGGTACCGGCCATGCGGTGCAACAAGCGCTGCCTCATGTAGCGGATGAAGACGTCGTGCTGGTGCTTTACGGCGATGTGCCACTGACCCGCTTGGAAACGCTGCAGCAACTGCTGGCGGCGCGCAGCGAAAACGGCCTGGCAGTGCTGACGGTCCACCTGCAAAACCCAACTGGTTATGGCCGGATGGTGCGGCAAAACGGTAAAGTCGTCGGTATTGTCGAACAAAAAGATGCCAACGCTGAGCAGCTGAAAATCACTGAAGTAAACAGCGGCATCATGGCGGTGCCGGGCAAACAGCTGAAACAATGGTTGGGCAAATTGCAAAACAATAACGCCCAGGGCGAATTTTATTTAACCGATATCATTGCGATGGCGCATGCCGATGGCGTCGATATCGCCACGGCGCACCCTGCCAATCCGATTGAAACTGAAGGCGCCAACAACCGTGTGCAGCTGGCCCAGCTGGAACGTGCTTATCAGGCACGCAAAGCCGAAGAGCTGATGCTAAACGGTGCGAACTTACGCGATCCGGCACGCATCGATGTGCGTGGCGAAGTGAGCGTTGGTTCGGACGTGATGATCGACGTCAACGTCATTTTTGAAGGCAAAGTGGTGCTTGGCAATGGTGTAGTGATTGGCGCCAACTGTATCCTGAAAGATTGTACTGTTGGCGATAATACCGAGATCAAAGCCAATACCATGGTCGAAGCATCAACCATTGGTGCCGATTGTTCGGTCGGGCCTTTTGCCCGCATCCGGCCTGATTCAGTGCTGGCAGACGACAGCCATGTCGGTAACTTTGTCGAGCTGAAAAAAACCCGGCTCGGTAAAGGCTCGAAGGCCAATCACCTGACTTATTTAGGCGATGCGGTGATAGGCAGTAAAGTGAACGTCGGTGCCGGCACTATCACCTGTAACTACGACGGTGCCAACAAGTTCCAGACCACCATTGAAGATGGTGTTTTTGTTGGCTCTAACAGTTCCTTGGTGGCCCCGCTGACGCTTGGTAAAAACAGCACTGTCGGTGCCGGTTCTGTGGTGACGCATGATGTGGCGGCTGATGAGCTGGTGGTTGCGCGCACCAAGCAGCGTCATATCAGTGGCTGGCAACGACCGCAGAAAATCAAGAAATAAACAAAAGGCCGGTATCACCGGCCTTTTCTATCGGGAACAACAAGGAAATCACCGATGCAGGCATGGATATTAAGCGTCATTTTGTTGTTATGCAGCGCACTGGCGCAGGCTGACACTGCCGTCTGGCGGATCAGTAAAGTCTCTGATCAGCTGCTGATTGGTGGTACTGTGCATTTGTTGCCGCCGGCACAATATCCGTTACCGGCGGAATTTGATGCGGCCTTTCAACACAGCGATGTGCTGGTGTTGGAGACGGATTTGGCACCGATGCAGGATCAGGCCCGCGCCGCTTCGCTACAGCAACAGTTGCTGTATCCGGCAGGCACCACGCTGAGCAGTAAGCTGGCGGAAAAGACCCGCCAGCAGTTGCAGGATATCTTGCAACGGCACCGATTGAGCTTGCCGCAGGTTGAACAATTTAGACCAGGCATGCTGGTGACTCAGCTGACGCTGTTGGAACTGCAGCAACACAATTTCAGTGCACCTGGTGTTGATCAGCATTATCTGACGTTGGCGCAGCAGCAGAAAAAAACGCTGAAATATCTGGAACCGATTGAATTTCAACTGAGTTTATTGGCTGGTTTAGGTGAAGGGCGCGAAGATCTGTTTTTGCAGCATGCTCTGAGTGATGTCAGTGAAACTGCAAAAATGATGGCCAAAGCACTCAGCGCCTGGCGCAGTGGCGATTTGGCGGCGGTGGAGCAGTTGGTGTTGGCTCCGGTGAAAACTGCCGATGCGCAGACTTATCAGCAGATGTTTGTAGCTCGGAATCAGGCCTGGTTACCGCAAATTCAGGCTCTGTTCGGCAACAAAGAGCAAGAGTTCGTGTTGGTGGGATTGGGCCATTTAGCCGGTACTGAAGGGGTGTTGGCGTTATTGCAACAAGCCGGCTATCAGGTGGAGCCTTTTAAGTCAGGATCTGACAAAACCACTGAATAGGCTGCGTCAGCAGCTGCAGTTGTGGTGCGGCGAAGTAGCTATAAAGGCCAAGTTTGCTTTCCAGTAACAGCAATAGGGTATTGGCAAACAGCATCGCCAGCATAAACAGCAGAAAAACCTGACCGGCCTGACGCCAGCCGGGGGACTGGATAAGATCTGATTGGACAGAACTTTGGGCCATGATGCATATCCTTGTTGATGTTGAATCTGAACTTTGGTCGTACAGGTACGCAAAAAAGTTTAGGTCGGATGCGAAAATAAATCGTTTTTGTTGTGACCATCGCGCATTAGAGCGGGATGACAGGGGAAATTATGCGTTGGTTACCTGCGCTTGCGTTGTTTGGACTGTTAGCCTGGGTGATCCTGGAAGCAGACCTCGGCAAGCCAAATTATTTTATTCAACTTGGCGCTTCAATGCCTTACGGCGACAAAATCGGCCATCTATTGCTATTTGGCGTTTTGGCGTTGTTGCTGAACTTTGCCACCAAAGCGCGGCAAGTGGCCGTCGGGCCGCTGCGGCTTTATCTCGGCGTGGTGCTGACTTTGGGTTTTGCTTTGTTAGAAGAAGGCAGTCAGTTGTTGTTCCCATCACGCAGTTTTGAGCTGCTGGATATTTTGGCCGATTTACTCGGTGTCACGCTGGCAACCTTGCTGACCAGCGGGTTTTATCAGCTGCGAGCCCGCTATCGTCGTCGCGCTGCTCTACCAACGCAGCAAGGTGACGACGAGCCCTCAGCCAGTTAAGCCAAACTTTTCCAGCCGGTATAAAAACGCCTTATAGGGTAACTGCAGCAGTCGTGCTGCCTGCGCTTTATTGCCATCACAGCGCTGCAGCGCTTGCTGCAGGCAGCTTTTCTCCAATGCTTCAAAGGCCAGGCCTTCTGGTGGTAGCACAAAGCCGGTGGCTGGGGCTGGTCCGGCATCTGGCTGCAACCCCGCCAGCAGCTCCTGTTCGTCCTGTAACAGCACATAACGTTCAATCCGGTTGGCCAGTTCGCGTACATTGCCGGGCCAGCGATAACCAAGTAGTTGTTTGAGCGTCTGTTTACTTAAGTTCGGTGCCTGCTGCTGATAACGTTGTTGATGTAATTGCAGAAAATGCTCCAGCAGGCGCGGAATATCTTCACAACGCTCCCGCAGTGCCGGCATATGCAGCGGGACTACATTGAGCCGGTAAAACAAATCTTCGCGAAAACGGCCTTCGCGCACTGCCACGGCCAAATCCTGATGGCTGGCGGCAATGATCCGCACATTGAGCTTTATTTCCTGATGGCTGCCGAGACGGGTGACTGTGCCTTGTTGTAATAGCCGCAATAATTTGGCCTGCAGGCTCAGCGGCAATTCGGCGATTTCATCGAGAAACAGCGTGCCGCCTTCTGCCGCTTCAAACTTGCCAGCTTTGGCGGCATGTGCGCCGGTAAATGCACCTTTTTCGGCACCAAATAACTCGGCCTCGGCCAGGCTTTCCGGAATTGCGCCGCAGTTCAGTGCGATAAATGGCCCGTGCCGGCGCGGCGATAACTGATGCAGTGCGCGCGCCGCCAGCTCTTTGCCGGTGCCGCTTTCGCCACTGATGAGCACAGTCACATCAGTACCGGAAATGCGCTGAATGCGTTGAAACAACTGCTGCATACAAGGCGCATGACCGATGATATCGACCAGCTGTTGTTGTTCGCTGAGTGCGGCGCTCAATTGTTGGTTCTGTTTACGCAGGCTTCGGGCGCGCAGGCCTTTACGCACCGCCAGCAACAGTTCCTGTCGCTTAAACGGCTTGGCCAGATAGTCGTCGGCACCGGCCTGAATGGCTTCCACCGCATGGCTGACCGAGCCGTAGGCGGTGGCGATAACAAAACCGGCGGTCGGATAATGTGTTTTGCAGTAATCCAGCAGTTCTAAGCCGCTGAGGCTGCCGAGTTTCCAGTCGCTGAACACCAGCGCAATGTCTGGTTGTTGCTGCAATTGCAGAATGGCTGCCGGCACGCTGTCAGCATTGCAGACGCGATAGCCCTCGGCCTGCAATAACTCAGTGACCAATTGGCGCTGGCTCTGGTCATCTTCCACCACCAGCAGCTGCGGTTGCTGCAATGACAAGGGTTGATGTGGCTGTTCTGATGCTTGTGAGAGGGTCATTGGTTAATCTCCGTGCCCAGCCTTACCTGCGCCAATACGCCGCCTTCCGGTCTGTTTTGCAGCTGAATATCGCCCCGGTAATACATCTGCAGCAGGCGCTGCGCCAGATACAGCCCCATACCAGCGCCTTCGGCTTTGCTGCTGATATGCGGCTGGAACAGGCTAGCGGCAACTTGTGGATTGAGACCTGCGCCCTGGTCTGTGACCTGGAAATAAATGCCGTCAGGTGCCTGCCATAACTTCAGGCAAACCGTGCCCGGTTCTGGGCTGGCCTCGACTGCATTGCTGACCAGCACATGCAGAATAAAGCGTAATTCAGCTTCAGCACCCCGGCAACACAGTGCGGGTGCGTCCAACTGCAGCTGCTGCGCCGAGAATTCCAGGCAAAGGTCCTGCAGCACGGCTTTGAGCGCCACTGGCGTGCTACGGTCAACGCCCTGGCAGCTCAGTGTCAATAAGGTGCTCAGCGTGCGGTTGATATGCTGCATTTTTTGCTCAATCAGCTGCTGTAACGCAAGGTCGCTGCCGGATAGCTGCTCCAGCGCCAGTGCCATGGTGTGAATCGGGTTTCGCAGTGCGTGCACCAGACCGCGGCTCATTTCGCCCAGTTCCACCAGTTGCTGCTGGCGGGCCAACTCGGCTTTTTGCTGCTGCAAAGCGGCAAGCTCAGTGCTGGCCTGATTAAATTGCTGCAGCGCCTGGCGATATTCTGCCAATGGGGCCTGCGTATCGAGCTGAATACCGGCTTCGCCCTGACCTAAGGCGCGAAACCCCTGCACCAGCCGCTGTAGCGGCTGCAACAAACGCGAGCCAAACCAAAGCAGCAGCAACAGCGCCAAGGCGGTGGAGAGCGCCAGTGCCAGCATTTGATAGCCCAGATATTGGCTGATCAGCTGCTGGCTGGAACCAGTGGTTTTTAATTTAAACTGGCTGACCCAATGCTGCGGCGCTGCGCCTGGTTGTTTTAATTCAGACAGGGTTTGTTCCAGCTGCAGGTTTAAATCGAGGTCAACCGCTGCTGCGGCTTTGCCATTGCCGCCATGCTGCTGTTTCATCTGGACTATGGTGATGCCGTTGTCCAATTTACGCACTTCGACCTTTCGCTCTGTTGCTGCCAGTGCTGGTTGCGGCGCTGTCAGGGCTGCTGTCGGTACAGTGGCCTCTTTGCTGAACACCTGCACTGTGGCGTCGGACGAAAACACAAACTGATGCTGCAGTTTCTCTGCGGTGCGGGCCAGAATAAGCCGGCTCAGCGCCTGACTCTGTTCACTGAGCTCTTGTTGCAACTGCTGCTGAAACCACCATAGCGTCAGCGCCTGGCTGAACCCCATCAGGATAAACAGACTACAGACGCCGAGGATCAGGGCCTTGGGCAAACTAAATGACATGGTTATTCCTGTTACTGAGACCCGGAGCGAGCCGCTGTTGGGATTAAATGGCAAATTCGGTGCCAGTACGGCTGAATGCTGTCTGCAATTAACATACTGAAATCAATCACCTTTATTAAATGACATCAGTGCCTGCCGCAGCGGCTGGCGCATATCAGCACTTTGATCTCCTCATTTCGGGATATTTTTCCGGCGTTCGCAAGCTTAGAATTTTAAGTGTATGAAAATAAACAACAAAAATTCTGGCATCAAACTTCCTATGACAAAGGGGCAGAGTCCGCTGCCGGGCTCTTAATCCCAAGGAGTGAAATGATGAAAAAATCTGGCCAGTGTTTACCGAAGCTACTGTTCCCGCTGCTGTTGTTGTCGCTGACCGCTTGCGCGCAGGCTGGTGCCGTGCCGGCACCGACCGACAAAAGCCCGGACAAAGTCACCGAGAAAAAACAAACCAAAGTGCTGGTACTGAATGACGCCGACGGCAAAAGTTTTAAATGGGACAGCAGCCAAAGCCCGGCTGAACTGGATAAAGCGCTGGCGGAATTACCGGCAGAAAAACGCGATAAAATTCGCAACATTGTCGAACAAATGAAATCGACGGCACCGGGGGAACCTCAGGTGCTGGTGAACACTCTGGATGGCGATGATCTCAATGTGGATGTCAAAGTGATCACCGACAAGATGGTGATTCATAAAATGGTCGCTGGTGAAGGCCATGAATTTGAGCTGATAAAAAAGTTGTTGGCCAAAGGCAAATTCAGCAAAGAACAGCTGCAGGAGTTACAAAAGCAACTCGATAGTAAATTCTGAGCGGCCCTGCAGCAACGTCTGGAAAACCTGGACCTGGCGTTGCGCTGGTTGAATGCTTGTTTGATGGCATAACGTTGATAAAAAAGGGCAGCCGGCGCTGCCCTTTATCTTTGTTACTGAATCAACTCAAATCACCAGCCACACTGGCGGCCTTTGTTTTGCTCGTCCAGGTATGCCTGCAGCGGCGCAAAATAAGCCTGAATGGCTGAAGCGTCCATTTCCGGTTTGCCGGTTAAAGTGGCTAAAGCGTCCTGCCAGGGTTTGCTGGCGCCCATTTCCAGCATGGCATTCAGCGCAGTGCCCGCTTCTTTGCTGTTATAAATTGAACAGCGGTGGATAGGGCCGGCGTCTTTAGCAATTTCACACAGCGCTTTGTGGAACTGGAACTGCAGAATATGCGCGAGGAAATACCGGGTATAAGGCGTATTGGCCGGCACGTGGAACTTGGCGCCGGCATCAAAATCGGCTTCAGACCGGGCGACAGGCGCGGATACACCCTGATATTTTTCCCGTAATTTCCACCAGGCGTCGTTATATTGCTCTGGTTTCACCTGACCGGAAAATACCTGCCAGCGCCACTGATCAACAAGCAAACCAAAGGGCAGAAACGCCACTTTATCCAGCGCCATTTTCATTAACAGGCCAATGTCTTTGGATTCGTCCGGCACTTGCTCCAGCAGGCCAATTTGCTGCAGATATTTTGGCGTGACCGATAAAGCGATGGTGTCGCCAATGGCTTCGTGGAAACCGTCGTTGGCGCTGTCCTGATAAAACACCGGCTGATGTTTGTAGGCGCGCTGATAGAAGTTGTGTCCTAATTCGTGGTGAATGACCGCAAATTCTTCACCGGTTTTTTCGATACACATCTTAATGCGTAAATCGTCTTTGGCGTCCAAATCCCAGGCCGAGGCATGGCAAATCACGTCGCGATCGCGCGGTTTGGTGAACTGTGAGCGGCTCCAGAAGGTTTCCGGCAGCGGTGCAAAACCTAATGAGGTAAAGAAGCCTTCCGCGCCTTTTACCATTTTCAGCTCGTCATAACCTTTGTCTGCCAGTAACTTTGTCACGTCATAACCCGGATCTGAATTTTCCGGCGCTACGACATCATAAATATTTCCCCAGGTTTGTGCCCACATATTGCCGAGCAAATGCGCCGGGATCGGTTTGTCCTGTGGCACTTTGTCGGTGCCGTATTTTTCGCCGAGTTTGGCGCGGACATGGCAATGCAGCGCCTGATACAGCGGTTTGACTGCGCCCCATTGTTTGTCCAGCTCTGCGGCAAAGGCGTCGGCATTCATATCATATTTAGAGCGCCACATGGCGCCGGTATCGGCGTAACCCAGTTCCCGCGCACCTTCATTGGCAAGCTCTACCTGGCGTACATACAAAGGTTTCATCGGCGCTGCGGTGTCGTGCCAGCCTTTCCACATCTCGAGCTGTTCGTCGTAACTGCGCGAACTGGCCATCACGGCCGACATTTCACCCAGCGCCATTTCTTTACCGGCGGCGTTGGTGTATTTGCCTTTGCCATACATGGCATTGAGTTTGGCGACTATACCGGCTAACTCTTCAGTTTTGGCCGGATCTTTGGGTGCGGCTAACGTCAGTGCCAGTTTCAGTTTATCCAGCTGGCGGCGGGTGTCGGCGTCAACCTGAGTGTCGTTAAAACGCGCCGCTTCGTTGGCGAGCGCGACCACAGCTTCAGTCAGTTTTTTGTTGTAATCGGCCGACAACGCTTCAGTATCTTCAGTGATATAGGTATTGGCTATCCAGTCGGCGCGGTTGACTTCCAGCAACAACTTACGGGTTTGCTCCGAAGCTTTAGCGACAAAAGCTTTAGCTTCTTCTGCGGTCGGCGCTGCGGCTTGTGCCGGAGCAACAGTGGTTGGTTCTGCGGGTTTACTGGCGGGCTGGCAACCGAGCAAAGCGCCGGTAACCAACACTGCGATGAGCGTAGGTTGGAAAGATGTTTTCATATTTGTTCCTGAGTTTTTATTATCGTGGGTTTGAGCCCTGCCAGTATTGGCCTGCGGGGCGGTGAAAGCAAATCTGATCAGTCGGGCTTTCGTGAAAAATGTGACTACAGGGTAAAAAAAGACCGGGCGTTAGCCCGGTCTGTCATTTGGTGCTGTGTTCTGCCCAAGGGCAAACTGTCAGACCTTCGCCAGCGCCTGGGCTAAATCCGCCAGCAAATCTTCGATATCTTCCACGCCGATACTTAAGCGCACCAGCTTGTCGGTGACATTGGCGCGGGCACGGTCGTCCGGCGTCATCGCGGCGTGCGTGGTGCTGGCCGGGTGACAGGCCAGGCTTTCTAAATCGCCTAAACTCACCGCCTGGGCGAATAATGTCAGGTTATCAAGCAGACGGGCGCAGGCGTCAAAACCACCGTGTAATTCCAGTGCCACCATGCCGCCAAAGCCGCTGGCGGTGTCGGCAATGGCCTGATGGCCCGGATGAGCCGGTAAACCGGGGAAATACACCGCCGCGACTTTTTCTTGCGTGGCTAAAAACTCCGCCACCGCTTTGGCATTGTCACAATGCGCCCGCATCCGCAGCGGCAGGGTTTTTACGCCGCGTTGTAATAAATATGCTTCCTGTGGTCCCATCGGCACGCCGATATGTTTCAGCGCCACAGTGCGTACGCGCTGGATCAGCGGGCCGTTGCCGGCAATGACTCCGGCGATAATGTCGCCGTGGCCACAAAGATATTTAGTGCCGCTGTGCATGACTAAATCAGCACCTATGCTGAGCGGCTGAAACAGCGCCGGCGTCAGGAAAGTGTTGTCACAGACTGTGATAGCGCCAATCTGTTTGGCCACTGCGATGATTTTGCGGCTGTCGACAACTTTAAGCGTCGGGTTGGTGACCGGTTCCCACAACACCAAACGGGTATTGGGGTTGTGACGGCTGACAAAATCATCGTCCGAGCTGTAGCTGACCACTTTAACGCCGGCACGTACTAAGGTATTGCGTAAAAACGCGTCGGTGCCGCCGTACACCGGGTCGATAAAGGCCACTTCGTCGCCTTGTTGCGTCAGGGCATAAACGATAGAGCTGAAGGCTGCCATGCCGCTCGCGACTACCACTGCTTCGTCAGCGCCTTCTAAGGCCGCCAGTTTTTGCTCCAGCGCGCTGGAAGTCGGGTTGGCAAACCGGCTGTAGATATAACCCGGGTTTTTGCCGGCGAAACGGTCTTTGCCTTCCTGTGCCGTGCCGTAGCTGTAAGTGCTGGTCAGATACACCGGGGTATTTAAGGCGCCGGTGCTTGGGTCTGGTTGTTGGCCGGCATGGACCGCGAGCGTTTGCGTTTTCATTGGATTTACCTTGTAGACGAAGACCGGGCCAGCCGGTGTTGTTGCCGGCCAGCCTAACGAATCTGTGGAAAAAAACCGAGCCATCCGGACGCGCAGCTTGCTTGGTGGCTGGATCCGGATGGCTTGTCAGATGGGCTAACTTGCTTGCGACAGTTCCGGATAATGCCGGGCTGCGACGTCACGATGCGAGCGCAAGCGGCCTTTGAGCGTATTATCGCCAACCTGGCGTAATAACGGGTTGGCAGGATCTGTCGCAGGCCCTTGTGCTTCAGCGGCTAGTTCGGCCTTGAGTGGCAGTACTGGCACTGTCGCGTCCAGCTGGGCCGCCATAAAAAACGCCACTGAGTAGCGGTCCTGTTGCTGCGGGCTGGTGACGCGGTGTGTGGTAGCTTTCAAATAACCGTTGGAGGCCATTTCCAGCAGCTCACCGATATTGACCACAAAAGCACCGGGAACCGGTTCGGCCAACACCCAGCCGTCTGCGGTTTCCACTTCAAGACCGGCTTGTTGGTCCTGCACCACCAGTGTCAGATAACCTGGGTCTTTGTGTGCGCCAACGCCTTGTTTGCTGGCGTTTGGCGCTGCCACAGGATAACGGACAATTTTCATATGCTGGTAAGGGCCTTCCTGACCATTCAGGCCGGCAATGGTGTGGTCCAGTGCTTCGGCGGGCAATTCCAGCGCTTCTAACATAGCGCGTAACAAAGTGACAGTGACATCGGTCAGCTGCTGCTGAAAAGCCAGCAAAGCCGGTTTTAACGCCGGTAAAGCGGTTGGCCATTGATTTGGCCCGACTAAACGGCGCCACAAAGCATTGCTGGTGGGCAGGCCGACCACTTCGTCTTCACGCATGATGTCAAACTGTTCGCGCTGATCCGGCTGGCCACGCGTCAGCTCGCCGTTTAAGCGGGTGTAACCGCGAAAGTGTGGCGAGTTCAGCATCTGCACCTGAGTTTTCTCCGCCAGCGGCAAAGCAAAAAACTCGCGGCCAAGCGCCAGCATTTGTTGCTGCGATTCAAGGCTGATGCCATGACCGCTCAGGTAGAAAAAGCCGACATCCCGCGATGCCACACGCAGCTGGCGTAAAAACTCAGCCCGGTTTGCACCGTGATATTGCGCTAAATCCAGCATGGGTAAAGTGGCTGTGGCCATGATCAACTCCGCATCTTTAGTCTGCCGTCGTAACAGTACGGCGGTAATTGCGGCGCATTTAATCAGCAGATGAAGTGTTGAAAAAGCAGCAATTGATGCTTTATCAGAAGATTTTGTTATAACTGGATGTCTGGGTGTTTAGCAGTGTTCTTCATTGTGTGGTTATAAGCGGGTTTTAGCGGAAACACCTGGCTAAGACGCACAATTATGGAATATAAGATATTGATTTTTATGCAAATAAATGTGTGCTGTTTGATGTTCTGGATTGCCGGATGGCCAGACTTTCAGGTTTCCCGATACAACAGGAAGGTATTTATCAGAACAAAGTGGCATAAGTCGACGTAACGTAAATCCGATAGCGAATATGCCGATTGTTGGCATCGTCTAAAGTCACTGCAAGATTGGATCATGCTGCAGAGCTTGAGCAGGACTACTGTATCACAGTGATAAGCGGCACCAATCCATCAGCCAGATTGTACTGAAGCGTCATCTGAACATTGATTTCTGTCTGATCCGGAAATACCACCCAGGTTTCAACCGCTATTGGCGATTGCAAGGATGCTGACGCTACAAAATCGACATATTCGACCGGAACCATAGTGGCGAGATGTCGAAGGCTGGCATTTAGTGTGGCTATATTCTGCTGCAACGCTTGGTGTTGGCTTCTTACAACATGAGTGGTGTATGTGGCAAAAGCAGTTTTTTCTGCCTTTGCAACTGCTGCATCAGGATAAGGTGAGTGTGCAGGCAATACTATTTTTTCAGCAGCTGTTTTTTGCAATGCATGGATTGCCAGCTGAAAATCTGTTGCTGCCGCTTCAATCTGTGCTTCTTTCGCTGACGTTTGCTGTGATATTGCAATAAGCGGTGCTCCCGGTTGTCCGCCAGCCGCAACAGTGGCTTTATATGCGCTATAGTCTGCACCGGTGAGATTCAACACATCAATTGTATACACCCCGGGCATCCGCCTAGCGGCCTGTACTTTCGCAGATTCGAGCATCGCTGCCGTATTACAGCCATCACATAAAATGGTTGTGGCTGATACACGGATGGACTGAATGGCGGCAAACAGGGAAATGGCAAAAATGAGACGGAAATTCATCATAGTGACGTATTTACAATGCGGTAATTAATTGTAAATATTGTATTTTTTTATCTATTTAAAGTAAGTGGTGCGGGTGGAGTTCACCCGCACCACTTCAGGTCTTACATCTTGTAAGACACTGTGGTGTAGAAGAACTGGCCGATATTGTCGTAGCTGGCTGAACCAGTACCTGTACCGGTGGTGACACCTGGCAGGTTGCGGTCAAACAGGTTGTCGATACCGACGCTCCAGTTCACGCCGTTTTCAAACTGGTAACCCAGGCTGATATCGGTGATGAAGTAGCTGCCGTAGCCCATGATGTCGACCGGATCCGGGTTGGTTACCAGGTCCTGGTCTGAATACAGGCTAACCGCGCTTAAGTGACGGGTTTTCCAGGTCGCAATCCAGGCATCACGCGCATAAGATACCGAGAAGTTTTCCTGCCATACCGCTTCGCCTTCTGTACCGGCGTTCTCTTCATAGACTGAAGGATTGTCCTGGAATGAGAAGGTTTTGCGTGAATCCAGGTAAGTACCGATCACTTTGGTTTTGACCAGGCCGCCCATGACGTCAAAGTCATAACCAATTTCAAAATCGACGCCTTCAGCAGTTTGTGCAGCGACGTTCTGAGTGATAGAGGTGATCAGCTTCAGCTCACGGCTGGTGGCATCCCGTTTGATCAGGGCACAGAACTGGTTGTTGATACCGTTCGGGTTATCCACACACTTGTTCAGGATATCCTGCGCTGCCACAGAAGAAATAGCGTCGTCGATATCAATTGACCAATAGTCGACGGTGAAAGTCAGGTTCTCAATCAGCTCAGGCTGGTAAACAGCACCAACTGTGTAAGATTTTGACTCTTCCGGCTGCAGGTTCGGGTTGCCGCCAGACAGACCTTCGATGGTTGAAGCTGTCGCTGTTGGGTCAAATGTCGCAGGAATACCCAGTGCCTGACAGTTTTTCACCCGCAGTGCGCTTTGGTTGTACTCTTTGCCACATGGGTCATAAACACTGAAATAGGTCTGGTTTTGCGGGCCATACAGTTCGCCGATATTCGGTGCGCGCAGCGCGACTGAATAGGTCGAACGCATGCGCAATTCGTCAGTGATGGTCCAGTCTAAACCGGTTTTCCAGCTGGTGGCGTTGCCGATCGAGCTGTAATCAGCGACCCGTACTGCGGCATCAAAGGTCAGGTCCTGGATCAGGAAAACGTCAGCAACCAATGGTGCCGTGATTTCAGCAAAAGCTTCTTTGACGTTGAACTTGCCGTGTTCTTCCTGCAGCGCGTTTAAGAAAGTTGCGCCTGTGGCAGCAAATGCATCTGGTACTGAGTCACTTTGTTCATGACGGTATTCAGTACCGGCAGCAAAACCAACCATACCGGCCGGTAATTCAAACAAGGCGCTGTTGGCAACGCTGGCGTTGACGACTTGTTGCTTGATGGTGCTGGTTGACATTGAATTGGTGTTAAACCAGGCGCTGGCGGCCGGGTTCACTGCACCATTGCCAAATACGCTGGTTGGTACACAACCGGCGGCGCGGGCAGCAACGTCACGACAAACGATTTTACCGTCGGCATCTTTGATAGCATCAATCGACTGCGCGAAGTTTTTCCGGATCAGGTTATTGAAGTTTTGCTGTTCCAGTTTGGTCTCGCCGTACACTGCGTAGCTTTCATAGCTCCAGTCGTCGCTTAAATTACCATCCAGGCCAACCACAGCGCGGTTAGTGATCCGGGTGTTGTTTTCCATGCGGCGGCCGGCGTCTTTATTAAACCGGTGCAGATAAACCGCATCCAGATCGTTTTTCGCCATCAGCGCTGCCAGCGTCGGGTGGATATAAGCGTTGTCGGCAGTGATTTCCAGCGCGGTGTCATATTCAAAGAATGACGGTTGGCCGGCGCTGTCGCCTTTGCTCACCACATGTTTCACTTCGGCACTTAACAGGTGGTCGTCGTTCAGTTCGAAGTTGGTTTTGGCGTTGAAGTTGTAACGCTTAAATTCTGGCTGTAAGTCCTGATATTCTTTCAGGTCTAACAAATCACAGTTGCTGCAGCGGCCCCATTCACCGTAAGTGGTGCCGAGGTTTTGCAGACGGACTGAACCGTCCGGGTTAAAGGTGTACCAGTTCAGTGCGTCACCTTCTTCCAGATAGAAGTTGCCGTTGACTGATGAGTCATACCAGCCGGTATTTGGCAGCGTGATGCGATCCGGAATACCGTCATGGATAGTGGCGCCGGTCAGCGGGTCTTTTTTGTCTTTGCTGGCGGCGTTACGCACGTTCATGTACGGCGTACGGGTTAAAGAACGCTCTGTGGCATTCAGTACGCGTTGACCTGAAACTTCAGCGGCAAATGCGGCGTTACCACGACCACCAGCATAATCAGTGCCGTAAGAGAAGTTAAATTTGTGGTTGTTATAAGGGTTGTCGTTGGCTTTACCGCCAGTCGCGCTGACTTCCAGACCCTGGATGTTTTTCTTCAGTTTGAAGTTCACTACGCCGGTTACAGCGTCGGCACCGTAGACTGCAGAAGCGCCACCAGTGATGATTTCAACAGATTCGATCCAGGCTGTCGGGATGGTGTTGGTGTCCACAGAGGCTGAGCCTGCACTGGATGACACATGACGTTTGCCATCGACCAGTACCAGAGTACGGTCAGCACCCATGCCACGTAAATCCAGCAGGTTCAGGCCGGCAGTGCCGATGTAGTTGCCTGAGTTGGCCATCGAGTAGGTAGAGGCCAGCGCTGGTAATTCGTTTAACACTTCACCGATGTTCAGGGCGCCGGTTTCCATCAGTTCAGTACCGGAAATGGATGTGACCGGCGATGGTGCGATGGCGCCTTCACGCATAATACGTGAACCAGTCACCTGTACGCGTTCAACAGGTTCTGCGGTGTTGGTTTGCTGAGCGATGGCTGCAGTGCTTAATAATGCGGCTGAAGTGGCGGCGGCGCTCAGACTCAGTCTGATGGCCTGGGTTAATAATGGACGACGGAACATGTGTACCTCTGAATGCCTGCCGTGCCCGTTCCTTTGCAGGACCAGTAGCCGGCGAATGCTGTTTTGACTAAATTGCCCTGATTCGGGGCGGCGGATTCTATAGAAAAATTGGCTAAAGACCAGACCGGATGCGGTCAATGGCGTGAAACCAAACATCAATTGCACAGTAAATGCACTGCGGTAGCATTTACTGGCAACTTTTGGATTATTGTATTCACATTTTATTTATTAAAGATTTCATTTGTAACATTTGTTTTCATCGGTTACACAGTCCTGGCTGGCGGGTTCAGCGCCCACGTCTGCTGCAGGTTTGGCCGCAGTGACCTGATAACCGTCCATCTCCAACAAGCCCTTAACCACCGCGTATAAAATCTGCAGAAACATGGTTTTTTCCTCCGCTGAACAAATTCTGCACAATGATACGCAGGACATTTCGCGCTGATTAGCTGGTTATTTCAGGACAGATTGTTTCCAACAAGAAACAATCAGGCTATTTTGCTTTTGATACACTAGCTGAAATGTTCTGGTTGGAGGTTCTGATGTCATTACTACAGCGTTTAAGTGATATGGCGATTTTTGCCCGGGTGGCCGAAACCGGCAGTTTTACTCAGGCGGCGCTGGCACTGCAAATGTCCAAAGGCGCGGTCAGTAAAGCCATCAGCCGGCTGGAGCAACATTTGTCGGTGCGACTGCTGCAACGCACCACCCGGCAAATCCGTTTAACGGCCGAAGGCCAGGCGTTTTTTGCTTATTGCCAGCAGGTGGTGCGCCAGGCTGATCAGGCGGAACATCATCTGGACGAAATGCGTGACGAACCGGCGGGCACCATCCGCATCAGTGTGGCAGTGACTTATGGCAGCAAAATTATCGCGCCTTTGTTGCCGGAACTGTTGCAGCGTTATCCCAAGTTAAGGGTCGAACTGGATTTAACTGACCGGCTGGTTGATTTGGTCGGTGAAGAAGTTGATGTGGCGATCCGCTTCGGTCGTTTGGCCAGCTCAAGCCTGATCGCCAGGCCACTCACCAAATTGCCGATTGTGCTGGTTGGCGCACCGTCTTATCTGGCGCAGGCCGGCATTCCGCAACACCCGCGGGATTTGACCCAACATAGTTGTCTCAGCACGGATAACAGCCCACAGGAAAGATACTGGCGTTTTTCAGATCAGGGCCAGCCGCTGGAAGTGCTGACGCAAGGCCCCTTGCATGCCAACAGCAACAGAGCATTAAAGCCGGCGGTACTGGCCGGTGTCGGTCTGATGTATGTCACCCGATATCAGGTGGCTGATGAAATTGATGCCGGCCGGTTAGTGCCCATCCTGACCGAATACATGCCGGAGCCGCTGCCGGTGCATCTGGTGTATCCGCACCGGGTCCACATGAAAGCCGGGGTGAAAGTGATTCTGCAGTATCTGCAATGCCGGCTGAATCCACAGACCTATTGCCAGACCAGCACTGCGGCGGTGGCGGCTACGCCTGAAGTGCTCACCGCATTGGCTGGTTAGCAATAAAATACCGCGCATAAATATCCATTGTAAGCGCTTGCATAGATGCAGGCGCTCTGTCATATTGAAACTTCATGTAACCGCTTACATTTGTTGTTTTTCAGTCGTTGTTGGATAACAAATGCGGGTTCCACGTGAAACGGTGTGATGTGTTGTCTGTATCGCTGATATAGATCTTGGCCACTGAGCAGTGCAGCTGTTGCGCCCGGTTCAGCTTCCGGCTCTCCCGCAGTTTCCTCTGCCTGCCGTTTGTCATCCCGGCAAACAGAGGAAACTGTTTTTTCAGTCTGCAGCAGCGTGCGCCAACCGCAAAATCATCTCGGCGGCATCGCAATGACAATCAAAGCCACAGCGCACACATTCATAGCCATTCAGACTGTCTTCCCGCCATTTATCCGGATGGATTTTTACCAGCTCGCCACCATGTTTGCTGAAATACCGCACCGCCGCATTGCCCGGGCTTTGCACCCACAGATGCGCCACGCCGGCGACAGCGCCTTGTGCGATAAAAGCCTGCATCGATAATTTCAGCAGCGCGCCGCCAATGCCGCTGCCTTGCAGGTCTGGCCGCACTGTGTTGCATTTAAAATAACCGACCTGCGCCAAAGGCACGCGCCATAGCTCTGGGCTGCACCATTGATCCGGCTGCCATTGTCCAGGCGCAAACGCCAGTCGGAAACCGGCTAAACCTTTGCAGTCCAGCGCGACCACGCCGGCGTTGTGACCATCTTTGTGGCCTTGCTGATAATAAGTGCTGATCAGTTCTGCGCTGAGATAACCCTCGCCATGCACCTGATTGCCGAGCGCAATGACGGCAGCAAAGTGCGCCGGTGATAACGGCTGATAGTCGATGGCGCTGGGACTGCGCTGAGCCTCTGACATAACACATCCGGATGGCTTGGAAATTGTGTTTTATCTTGCCATGATGCGCTCTGAATTGCAGTAATCAGGATGTCCTATGTACGATCCGCTTCACGACCGCTCACCAGGCCAGAGCCAACCTTACCCATCCAGTTATTGGGCCGCACATTCCGGCGCTGCACCGGCCGATGATGGCGCTCTGACACATGACCTTGATGTTGATGTTGCGATCATCGGCGCCGGTTATACCGGGTTGTCCGCGGCTTATCATCTGGCGACTGAACATGGCGTCAAAGCGTTGGTGTTGGAAGCGAATCAGACCGCCTGGGGCTGCAGTGGCCGCAATGCCGGTTTTGTATTGAAATCCAGTGGCCGCAAACCTTATGCCCAGATGCAAAAGCAATGGGGTGAAGCGGTGATGCGCGGCGTCTATCATGAGTTTCAGGCTGGGTTAGATCGGGTCCGGCAGCTGATTAGCCTGGGGATTGATTGTGATCAGCAGGAACCTGGTTATCTGCGGATGGCCCATAAAGCCTCGATGGTGCCGACATTAGAAGCGCAGGCGCGGTTACTGGAAAAAACTTTTGGTGCTGAAGTTGAATTGTTAAGCCGCAGCCAGGTGCATCAGCGTTATGTCGCCGACGAACAGAGTTTTGGCGCCTTACGTTTTGCCGATGCTTTTGGTGTCAATCCGCTGAAACTGGCCTGGGGTTATCAGCGTCTGGCGCGCAGTGCCGGTGCATCAGTGCACACGGGCAGTCCGGTGCTGCATTGGCAGACCGATGGCCGCACGCAACTGTTGCAAACACCACAGGCGCTGGTGCGGGCCCGCAAAGTCATCCTGGCTACCAATGGTTATACGCCCAAACAGCTGCACCCTGGTGTGCAGGCGCGTACCTTACCTGTGTTATCGCAAATTATTGTCACCGAACCGCTAAGTGCTGAACAGCTCGCCGCCTGTAACCTGCTGACCTCTCAAGTGGTGATGGATACCCGCGCGCTGAAATATTACTACCGCAAACTGCCGGACAACCGAATCTTGTTTGGTGGCCGTGGGGCCATCACCGGTAGTGACGCCGAAAATCCATATTATGCCCAGCGGTTGCTTGAGGTGCTGAAACTGAGTTTCCCGGCACTGCGTGAGTTGAAATACGACTATCAGTGGTCGGGCTGGATTTGTATGGCGCTGGATGACATTCCGCATTTGTATCAGGCCGATGCGTACGGTGATGTGGTGTATAGCATGGGTTATTGCGGCAGTGGCCTGTCATTTTCGGTGCAGGCCGGCAAACGGCTGGCGGATAAAGTGATGGGGTTGTCGCAGCCAGATTTACCGCTGTATCAGTCGGCACTGCCAAAGTTCCCGCTGGCGCCGTTGCGCCGGGTTGGTCAATGGGGTTATTTCCACTATGGCAAATTGAAGGATCAGTGGTGGTGATGCAAGGGATACAGGTAATTTGGTAAATTAATTGTTGCAAATAATTTCTTGTAACGTTAGTGTGTTAACACTTCGCGGATTGGAGTGTTGAAATGGATTTGTTGACCATGGATTGGTCAGGCCTGGTCCTGACGTTTTTTTTGATCTACGGCATTTATGCCCCTTGCCTGTTAACGTTGCTGGACCAGCAGCACCGGCTGCCGATGCGTTTATTGGCGTTAATTCCTTGCCTGTTGCTGTCCTGGTTTGGTTATTGGCTGAGTCAGCGTCATCTGAAATACAGTGATTGAGCCTGAGTTTTTCCGATACACCTTTGCCAAAATGGCTAATATTTAGCGGTTTCGACACATTTAGCTGCTGCCGCATACTATAAATTTGTTTGATTTCATTTAGTTAGATATTGGTACTATCTTTGCCAGCACAGTTTATCTGAACTGCAAAAAAGGAAGTGCCAATGCCAGCCGCAATATCTTTGTTTGGTCGCCAGACCTGGCTTTACAGCCGCTTTGAATTACAACGTTTGTTTTTAACCCCGCGCGGCTGGTTTGCACTGGCGGCCTTTACCACTATCTGGTACTTCCTGTTGCGTTATCCGATTTATCAGGCCAGCGTGCAGCTGCAGGAACCGGAAATTCAGCAGATGCTGAGCAGCATGCTGGGGATGGTGGGGATGTATAACCTGCTGAACTGGTCCTTGCCGGAATTGTCGGTGTATTGGGCATTGACGGTGTTTTTTATGCCGCTGGCGGTGTTGTTTGCCACCGCAGATCAAACCTGTTCTGACCGCTCGCGCGGTACCTTACGTTTCCTCACTTTACGTTCCAGTCGCGATAGTATTTTCTTCGGCCGTTTTATCGGACAAATTCTGGTGCAGGCCCTGCTGATAGGTTTGTCGTTATTGGCAACGCTGGGTCTGGCGGTCTGGCGCGTCGGCGAACTGCCGCTGTCTGCTGTCAATGCTACTTTGGTGATTTGGCTGAATCTGCTGATTGTGCTGCTGCCATTTACTGCGCTGATGGCGCTGTGTTCGGCACTGGTCCGTTCCAGCCGGCTGGCGATTAGTCTGGCGATTGTCAGTATTGGTGTTATCACCGGTTCTTTGGGTTATTTGGTCTGGCATTTCCCGGATCTGCGGGTGGTGCTGGAGTATCTGCCGGGCGCACAATTGCCGATGTTACTGGGTGCACAAGGCTGGGATACGCTGAAACACTGTGGCTTGCCATTATTACAAACTGCGGTGCTGCTGCTGATTGGCCGTATCGTGATGCAGGAGAAAGCATTATGAGTTATCTGATTGAAGCCCGGAACTTAAGCAAATCTTTTGGCCAAAAAGCGGTATTGCAAGACCTGACTTTCAGCCTTCCGGCTGGTGAACCTATCGCGCTGATCGGCCCCAACGGCGCCGGTAAAACCACCTTGTTCAGTTTGTTATGCGGTTATCTGCCAGCCAGCAGTGGTGAGTTAAAAGTGTTAGGCCATAAACCCGGCAGCAGTGCTTTGTTTGGTCGGGTCAGTGCCTTGCCGCAGGATGCGATGCTGGACCCGAATTTTTCGCTACTGACCCAACTGAGTTTTTTCGGTCAGTTACAGGGCATGAGCAAAACCACTGCGCTGGCGGAAAGCCGTCGGGTGCTGAGTCTGGTCGATTTAGCCGGCAGCGCCGATTTAAAAGCCACGGCGCTTAGCCATGGTATGCGCAAAAGAGTGGCCATCTCCCAGGCGCTGATGGGCAGCCCGGAACTGGTGATGCTGGATGAACCGACCGCAGGTCTTGATCCGGTCAACGCCTTGCAAGTGCGTCAGCTCATCGCAACTTTGTCCGGCGAAGCCAGTTTTATCATCAGTTCGCATAACATTTTTGAACTGGAACGGCTGTGCGGCACCGTGTTGTACCTGGAGCACGGCAAACTGGTGCAACAAAGTGCGGTGCAAAGTGCGGCGACGCAGGGTTATGTCACCCTGACGCTGGAACCTGGTGCTTATACCGATGTATTGCCGCAACTGCGGGCGCTGCCGGGCGTGATTGCCGTCAGTGACAGCCAGAAATATGAGTATGTGCTGCAATTCGACGCTGAACTGGCGCCGGATTTTGATTTAACTTTGTTGATGGCATTGCGTCAGTTTGGCTGGCGTTATCGCCAGTTAACCAAAGGCCAGACGCTGGAGCAGCAATTGTTTGCGGTGACGGCGAAACAAGCCTGAATTTATTGGGCGCTCAGGTTTGCAGATACTTCAGTTTGTCGGCAACGCCATTCCAGGCGTCGGCATCGTCCGGCGCCGGTTGTACTTCGGTGATATTGGGCCAGATCTCACTGAGTTCGGCATTCAGTTCAATAAAGGCTTCTTGCCCCGGCGGCACCGCATCTTGCTGATAAATCGCCTGAGCCGGGCATTCCGGCTCACACAGCCCGCAATCAATACAAGCGGTTGGGCTAATCACCAGAAAATTGGGGCCGGCAAAAAAGGCGTCGGCCGGACAGACAGCGACACAATCTGTGTATTTGCATTTGATGCAGTTGTCAGTCACTACAAAAGCCATGACAGCAATTCCTGAAATGAAGGCCGGGAAATTCCGGCGAATTGTAATGCAGCTGCCTGAAATTACAAGGCTGGCCGCGGCTGGATAAAACCGGACAAAAGTGCCGGTTTCACGTAAAATAGCGGTTTTATTTCTGCTTTGTGAGCCAGCGCCACAGCGCTTTCGCCATGACACCAACAGGAAAGCCCGATGATCCGTATCAACGAATTAAAATTACCGCTGAATCACAGCGACGCTGACTTACCCGCCGCTATCTGTGCCCGGTTGAAATTAAAGCCTGAACAACTCCTTGAATTTACCGTGTTTAAACGCGGCGTTGATGCGCGGAAAAAATCCGATATTCAGCTGACTTACACGCTGGATGTGCAAACCGATCACAATGCCCGCGTGTTGGCGGCCTTTAGTAAAGATGACCAGATCCGGCCGGCACCGGATACCAGTTACCAGTTTGTTGCCAAAGCGCCGGCACAGCTGACCGAGCGCCCGTTGGTGATTGGTCTTGGCCCTTGTGGCCTGTTCGCTGGTTTATTGCTGGCCGAAATGGGCTTTAAACCAATTATTCTGGAACGCGGCAAAGAAGTGCGCGAGCGCACCAAAGACACCTTTGGTTTCTGGCGCAAAAAGCCACTGAATACTGAATCCAATGTGCAATTTGGCGAGGGCGGCGCAGGGACTTTCTCCGACGGTAAACTCTACAGTCAGGTCAAAGATCCGAAACATTATGGTCGTAAAGTACTGACTGAATTTGTCAAAGCCGGTGCGCCGGAAGAAATCATGTATGTCAGCAAACCGCATATCGGCACTTTTAAGCTGGTGACCATGGTGGAAAAAATGCGTGCGCGTATTATCGAACTTGGCGGTGAGATCCGGTTCAGTACCCGCGTCGACGATATTCTGCGTGACGGCGAGCAACTGACCGGCGTGCGGCTGAATGATGGCAGCGAGCTGCATAGCCGTTATGTGGTGCTGTCGGTAGGCCACAGTGCGCGTGACACTTTTGAAATGCTCTATAAACAAGGTGTTTATATCGAAGCCAAGCCGTTTTCAGTTGGTTTTCGCATCGAACACCGTCAGTCGATGATCGACGAATGCCGTTATGGCGCCAGTGCCGGCCATCCGTTATTGGGGGCGGCCGATTACAAGCTGGTGCACCATGGTAGTAACAACCGCACTGTTTACAGTTTCTGTATGTGCCCAGGCGGCACTGTGGTGGCTGCAGCCTCAGAAGAAGGCCGGGTCGTCACCAATGGCATGAGCCAGTATTCGCGTAATGAACGCAATGCCAACAGTGCTATTGTGGTCGGCATAGACCCGGAACGCGACTATCCGGGCCATCCGCTGGCGGGCATTGAGCTGCAGCGCAAGCTGGAAGCGCAGGCTTATGTGCTCGGCGGCAGCAATTACGATGCGCCGGCACAGCGGGTCGGTGATTTCCTCGCTGGCGTGCCATCGACTGAGCTTGGCGATGTGCAGCCAAGTTATACCCCAGGGGTGAAACTGACCGATTTGTCGCAGGTGCTGCCAGATTATGTGATTGCCGCTATTCGCGAAGCTATTCCGGCTTTTGATAGACAAATCAAAGGCTTTGCCCGTGCTGATGGCCTGCTGACCGGTGTAGAAACCCGTACTTCGTCCCCTATCTGTATCAAACGGGGCGCCGATTATCAAAGTCTGAATACCAAGGGGTTATTCCCAGCCGGTGAAGGCGCAGGGTATGCTGGCGGTATCCTGTCTGCCGGTATTGATGGCATTAAAGTAGCTGAAGCTGTGGCTTTGGCGATGACCGGCCAGACCATCACGGTCAGCCGGCGTTAACTGTATCTGATGCGTGACCGGCGCAATTTCCGGTCAGTAACCAAGGAGTAAGGAATGCGGAAAAGTCTGATCGCTGCAGCGCTGATTGCAGCTGGGGTATTTGCCTGGTACAAGTTTGGCGCCAATCAAAGCGCTGGCCAGCTGGGCGCGCTGGAATATGTACCGGCGGATACAGCGGTATTTTCCGCACAATTAGAACCGGTTGATTTGCCGAGTTATTTAAGCAGTATTGGCATGGGACCACAGTATTACAATGCGGCCGCACTGGCGCAGCTCGACGAGCAGCTACAGGCCGCGCAAAGCGGCAGTGAAAAATTCGTGCTGGCGCTTGGTAAACAATATTTATCAGCCCTGGCGACGCCGGCTGAGATCAGCAGCAAAACCGGCATCAAAGCGCAAATGCGCAGCCTGGTGTACATGGTGGGGTTAGCGCCGGTATTAAAAGTGGAGCTGGGTGACGATAAAGCCTTCTGGGCCATGTTTGATGCGATTGAGCAACAAAGTGGCCTGAGTCACAGCCCGCAGCAGCTCGGTGAGCAAAAGTACCGCCAGTACAAACTGAATTACGAAGAGCTGGCGCTGGATTTATTAGTCAGTGTCAAAGATGGCTGGGCGACGCTGACCTTCACCTCAGACAAACTGGATCCGTCGCACTTAGCCATCGCGCTTGGTACGCAAAAGCCGGAGCAGAACCTGCAAAACAGTGGTTATCTGCAGAAAGTCAGTAAAAAATATGAGTTAGATCAGGGCTCTGTTGGCTATCTGAGCAGTGTAGAGCTGAGCAAAGTGCTGACCAGCAAAGACGGCAACCGGCTGGCAAAAGACGTCGAGCTGTTGTTTGGCACTGAGTTAGGCGTGGCGTTGGCGCCGTGGCGTGAAGCCAGCTGTCAGACTGATGTGGCTGCAATTGCGACCAGCTGGCCGGGTTTATTTGCCTCTAATCGTTTCGAGATTGGCAATGGCGCCACCAAAGTTCACAGCAAAATGCTGATCCCAACCGAAAACAGCAAAACAGTCGAAGCCTTACAGCAGTTGCAGGGTTTTATTCCGGCCGGCTTTGCTGAGCTGAAAGGCCCTTCTGCGATGTTGTCTTTGGGTTTAGGTCTGGATGTTGGCCAGCTGTCAGGTGCAGTTGGCAAAATCTGGGAAAACCTGACCACGACGCAATATCAGTGCGCACCATTAGTTGAATGGCAAACTGCGCTGAAACAAAACAACCCGATGCCGATGTTGATGATGGCGGGTATGGCGGCCGGCGTGCAGGGCGTGTCGCTGCAGGTTAATCAGCTGGAATTTGATGCGGTACAACAAGTGCCAAAAACCGCTGATGCGCTGTTTGTATTAAGCGCCAGCAATGTGAAGCAGCTGTTTGACAGTGTCAAAGCGCTGCAACCTGAGCTGGCGACTGTCGAGCTGCCGGCGCCAGGAGAAACTTTGCCGCTGACTGACAAAATCCCGCAGCTGGCGATGCTTGGTGTCAAACCAAGCCTGATGGCGTCTGAACATCATCTGATGATTTTCAGTGGTGATAAAGCCCAGCAACAGGCCAAAACACTCAGCACAGAGCAGCTGAATAAATCAGGTTTGCTGGCATTTAGCCTGGACTATCAGCAGTTCTTCAGTGTGCTGAAAGGTACATTGGAAAGCACCGGCGAGCCGGTCCCGGCTGAACTGGCGCAGCTGATGCAAACCAATATGCAGGTCGGCATGCAGATGAAAGCAGTGCCGCAGGGCATTTTGCTGCAGTCGACGATGCAAATGGCCAAATAAGTTAGTTTCATTGTGGACGCTGATTATTATGTGCTGAAAGCTGCCTGAAATGGCAGCTTTTTCGTTTCCAGTGTTTAAGCTGCCCGCTCCTGCCAATTTTCCGACTACTTATCGTTAAATTCTCCGCTTGGTCGCTTTCCTCACAATTATCAAATGTTCATCAGTTCCGACGCTGGTTATCCGGCCATTTTTAACTGGCCTGGCAGCCTTACCGTAAGGAGTTTCAGGCATAAATTGAACCCTAACAAATCTAGATACATGGAGTTATCAATGAATTTTATCCGTCAGCTATTGATCATAAGTTGCTGTATTTGGCAAACAGACATGGTGTATGCCGCCAACCACGTCAAAACTTGCCTGGACTCGCCGATGCATCTGAAAGAAACGCCACGGCAAAACAGTTACTTTCACCTACAACTGAACGCGGGACAATACTGCTATTCGAACCAGTTTAAGTACACAAACGATGCTGATTATTCGCGATTAAATAGGATTGTCGGCGCTGTGCTGACTCCCGTAGCTGCAAAAAGGTTGACGCTGGAATCGCAGCTGAATCAAACCTGGCAAGCAGCAGTAGCTGAGCTTGCACAAGCAGAAAATCTGACAGTGACGGATTCATCTATGAATTTAGATGGCCCTCTTGAATTCAGAATCCAGGGCAACCCTGACGGTGCGGGGGAAATCATAGCTTCAGTAGGTGGGTTCACGCTGACAGCATTTGCCAGTGTAAAAAAAAACAGCCTGCTCAGGGCTTCGATTCGTGTCACTGTTGATCCTATTTTATTGAGCGGTAAATATCAGGTGTCGACAGGACTGTTCAGTCAATTGCAGTTTCAGCGATTGAATGTAAATGTTCGTTTGGATGTGGACAGCGTATTGGACTTAATCCCCGGAGTGAATGCGAAAGTGACACAAAAAATAGAGTCAAAGGTGGCGCAAGCGCTTAGTTTTGGCCTCACTACGCAATTGCAGATGCAGGCCGGGAATTATTCCAAAGTGCTTTTGGGTTTGGATCAGCAGCTGCCTTCGGGGACATTTATGCTAAACGGTCAGGATTACGGTGTCGTAGTAAAAGATGCTTTGAATACTGCAATTTCAGGCTTGGATATAAAGGTGTCGGTTGGCAATGCCAGCACCGCCGATGCTGTCCTGGCATTGAGTTTACCAAGGCAAGGGATAGTGTTGACAGCTGGCTACAAAGTATTTCCAGGTTGGAATTCATGTCGGGTCAAATTTGAGGATCTAATAAAAGACACGAATACCAGCATTCATGCACCGTTATGTAATTAGGTCTTTTACCAGGTTCTGACCAAGGTATACCTTCTTGTTTGTGCACTGCATCTTGTACAGAGCATTAATCTTTATAAGGTGCATGCACTAGTTTCCAGACTATATGCAAGTCGTCAAAACCTGCGGTTTGTCATGTAGAACATTCGATTGCTGTCATAGATAAATAGCCTAATGCGTTCGTTCTTGGCTAGGAAAACCACTGGCTCATCACCATATGGGTTTTGATGCGGACGATATCCGGATGGGCGTCAATCTGTTCACGAATTTGATGGATCCGTGCCATGCTGTCGGCTTCAACAAACAACATCAAATCAACTTCGCCGCTAATACCGTGGCAAGATTTAAGTTCAGCAAAACTGCGCAGAAAGGGAATGAGTTCCTGACAACGCGCTGCTTTGTGCTGCAGTTCAAAATAAGCCCGGACTTTCACCTCGCTGGGCGAACGCAGCACCACCTGATAACCCAGAATGACTTTTTGCTGTTCGAGTTTACGGATCCGCTCAGTCACGGCACTGCGGGACAGATGCACAGCCGCAGCAATATCCGAGACGCTTTGCCGGGCGTTTTGTCTTAACAGTTGCAGGATTTGCTGGTCAAATTTGTCCACGTGAGACTACTCCGGTGAAATTGCCGGCGGCACCGTCATTTTGCCGGTCAAAGCGGGCAAACTGGCGGTGTTGGCTGCGATACAATGTATTTTTCAGCTATTTGAACGGAAGCGTCAAATGAAAGCAACAGGCCAGATTGGTCGTTATCAGGGCGCAGCATTGCTGGCGACGACCCTATTGGGCACCGGTGTCTTTATTCTGCCGCAGGTGTCACTGGAACAAGCTGGCGGCGCGGCGATTGGTGTCTGGCTGCTGCTGACATTGCTGGCGGTACCTATCACAGTGATTTTTGGTGCTTTGGCCGGCGCTATTCCAAACGCGGCCGGGCCGGCGCATTTTGTCGGCGAAGCTTTTGGCGCCGTCGCCGGGCGAGTGATGGGGCTGATGTTTTTGCTGGTTGTGCCGGTCGGCGGTTCTGCCGCTTTGCTGATGACCTGGTCTTTTATTGAACCCTGGTTTGGTGCTCAGTATCAGCTGGCGGGGCAATTAGGGTTTTTGCTGGTGTTATTTCTGCTGAACCGGATTGGTTTTCAGCTGTCTGCGCGGCTGCAACTGGGCCTGACGTTGGCTATAGTCGCTGTGGTCGTGCTGCTGATTGGACTATTTCTCTGGCATGGCGCGCCGGCGCCGGCTATGGCGCTGACAGTGCCGGCCTGGAGCGGTATCAGCGCCGCGCTGGCATTAGGCTTCTGGAGTTTTTTGGGTGTCGAGGCGATGACACATCTGGCGCAGGATTTCCGCGATCCGGCGCGGGATATGGTGCCGGCTTTACTGATTGGGTTGTTGCTGGTCGGCTTGATTTATCTTGGCTGTAGCGCGCTGTTGTGGGCATTGGCCGGTCCCGGTGAATCGCTGACGATGGCGCAGGCCTTTGACCGGCTTTGTGGCGGTTATGGCCAATGGGTGATTGGCATTCTCGGTCTTTGTAGCGGTCTGGCGACGGTCAATGTGTATACCGCCAGCGTGGCCCGGCTGACCTGGAGTTTCAGTCAACAAGGTGTGTTGCCGGCCTGGTTTCAGGTGCTGAACCGGCATCAGGTGCCAGAGCGGGCGCTGTATCTGATCATCGGGCTGATGGCGCTGGTGATTCTGGGTTCGTCGCCGTTTAGTCAGCAGCTTGAAGCGCTGATTGGTTGGGTCAATGGTGTCTTTGCGGTGATTTATTTGATGTCGATGCTGGCGGCACTGAAATTATTGCCGGCACGCTTTCGGCTGACTGCCGCCATCAGCGCTTTGTTATGTTTGGGTTTGATGGCAACGCTGGGCGCTTTGTTGTGGTATGCCTTGCTGATTATCCTGCTCAGTACGCCGTTTTTATGGTGGCAACTGCAGCGAAAACATGCAGCAATTGTTGCAAAATGAAACAAAATACACACACATATACATATAAATTTATTTCATTCATTTTCTGTTTATATTTCTTTTGGTAGTTTCCGCTACGGGTCGCATGCTGCGGCCACGCAAATAAACAGATCATGAAGGGAATTACCATGTTCAAACCAATCGTACTCGCCTCTTTATTACTGACCGCCGCTGCACAAGCTGCCGACACTGGTGCTTATGCCGGCCTCGCTTTACATCGTCCAACCATCGAATTGGACGCAGGTCCGGTCGACGTAAACTGGAATCTGAGCAGTTTCAGTGTGTTAGGTGGTTACCAGTTCCATCAGAACTTTGCACTGGAAGGCCGTATTGCGGTAGGCGCCAATGACGATAAAGTCGGCGTACAGGGCAACAGTTTGACCGTCGGCATCGACCGCAGTTACGCGCTGTTTGCCAAAGCCAGTTATCCGGTTGCCGACGGGATGGCGCTGTACGGTCTGGCTGGTTACGACTACACCAAATTTAATGCCGATGCCGTAGTGGATGGTGAAATTGAAAACGCCGACAGCAGCGAAAATGGCTTGGCTTATGGTGTCGGTTTTCAGTACGACGTCAATGACAAGCTGACTGTGGCGCTGGAATATCTGGTGCGTCCGGATATCGAAGATGAAGAACTCAAAGCCAGCAACCGTGGTTTTGGCCTGACCGCCAGCTTTAAATTCTAAGTACTTTGCAATGCTGAAAAAACCGCCATCTGGCGGTTTTTTCTTAGGTGAAATATCGGTTTATGGCATTGTGTCTGCTGTTTTTTTACTCTAGTTTGGCTCTGTCGGCAGTGCTTGCCGCAGTCTCTTTGCGCTGAACATTTCAATAAGGGAATACAATGAAAACTATCACTTATCCGCTGCTGGCGTTAAGCGCGGCTTTATTGCTGGCGTGTGGTAAAGCGCCGGAAGCTCCGGCCAGCACTTCAACCACTGCAGCAGCTGCTGCGCCAGCCAAATTAAGTCAGTACACCCCTGAACAGTTTTATGCCACCAAATCTTATATCGGTAACGACATCAATGCTGCCGGCGACGCCATGCTGGTAGCGTCAGACGAAACCGGCGTCTTTAACCTGTACAAAGTCAGTATGAATGGCAAAAGCTGGCAAGCGCTGACCCAATCCACGACGGATGCAATGATGCCGGTCAGCTGGTTTCCGCAGGACGACCGGGTATTGTACAGCGCCGATCAGGGTGGCAACGAGCTACATCACTTGTATGTGCGCGAAATCGATGGTGCAGTCAAAGACCTGACGCCGGGCGACAAACTCAAAGCGATGTTTGTTGATTGGGCCGCCGACGGCAGTTTTTATGTGCTGACCAATGAGCGCGACGCCAAGTTTTTTGACCTGTACAAATACGACGGCAAAACCTATCAGCGCAGTTTGGTCTATCAAAACGATGCCGGTTATGACGTCGCCGGCATCAGTCCGGATGGTCGGTATCTCGCCGCGATTAAATCGCGCACCAATGCTGACAATAATTTGCATTTAATTGATATCTCTGCAGAAAAACCAACGGAAACTTTGGTCACACCACATCAGGGCAATATCAATCATCAGGTGTACAGCTTTAGCCGCGACAGCAAAACGCTGATTTTTGGCACCGACGAGCAGTCCGAATTCAGTCAGGCCATGGCCTTTGATATCGCGTCCGGCAAAGCCACGTTATTCAGCAAAGCCGATTGGGACATCATGTATATCGGCTTTAGCAAAGACAATAAATTCCGTGTCGAAGGTGTCAACGCTGATGCCGCCACCAAAGTCACTATTGTCGACCAGCAAAGCGGGCAGCCACTGATGCTGCCGGATTTACCGGCTGGTGATCTGCGCAGTGTCGAGTTTTCCGATGACGGCAAAACACTGAGTTTTTATTTAAATGCCGACAACAGCCCGTCGAACTTATATGTCTGGCCTGTTGGCAGTCCCAAAGCCGAACGTTTAACTCAGGCGCTGGATAAAGCCATCGATGAATCTGTGCTGGTCGTCAGCGAAGTGGTGCGTTTCCCAAGCTTTGACGGCCTGCAAATTCCGGCGCTGCTGTACAAACCGAAACAAGCCAGCGGTACTGCTCAGGTGCCGGCGCTGCTGTGGATCCACGGCGGGCCTGGTGGTCAGTCACGTACCGGTTATAGTGCGTCTATTCAGCATCTGGTGAATCAGGGATATGCAGTGCTGGCGGTAAATAACCGCGGCAGCAGTGGTTATGGCAAAACCTTTTTCCACCTCGATGATTTAAAACACGGTGAACATGACTTACAGGATATCGTTTACGGCAAAAAATACCTGCAGTCGCTGGACTGGATTGCCGACGATCGCATTGGTGTGATGGGTGGCAGTTATGGTGGTTATCTGACGATGGCGGCCATGGCGTTTACCGACGAATTTAAAGTCGGCATTAATATTTTTGGCGTCACCAACTGGGTGCGTACGCTGGAGAGTATTCCGCCCTGGTGGGAATCGTTCCGTGAATCTTTGTATGCTGAGCTTGGCGATCCGGCCAAAGATGGCGAACGCTTACGTCGCATTTCGCCGGTGTTTCACGGCGACAAAGTGAAAAAGCCGGTGTTGGTGGTGCAGGGCGCCAACGACCCGCGGGTGCTGCAGGTTGAAAGTGATGAAATGGTCGCGGCAATCAAGAAAAACGGCGTACCGGTCGAGTACGTGCTGTTCCCGGATGAAGGCCATGGCTTCGTGAAAAAAGCAAACCGTATCAGTGCGCAGCAAGCTTATCTGAAGTTTTTACAGACGCATTTGTAAAAGCACAAACGGCGGGCCAGACTTTAATCTGCAGCGCCGTGCAGCTACCAGCTTGATCTCAACAAAAGGCCTGCAGTCATCAGACGGCGGGCCTTTTTATTCGCAGGGCGCCGTCAACAGCACAAGATCACAACAGGAGTCGCCGCCGATGGATATGATTTTGCGGAAGATTATCGAAGGGGTCGCCAATACCCGTGGTGAGGCATTTTTTCAGGCGATCGCCTTGCAGCTCAATCAGGTGATCGCCGCCGATTTTACTTTTATCGCCCGGCTGGACCGCGAGGCCTACACCTCAAAAACTCAGGCGCTGGTGGTTGATGGGGTGTTGACCGACAATCTGGAATATTCGCTGGCCCACACGCCTTGTGCCAATGCGGCCGATGACAGTTATTGTATTTATCCCTGCGGCATTCAGCAGTTGTTTCCACAGGACCAGCTTTTAGTCGACCTTGGTGTGGAAGGGTATGTCGGCACGCCGCTGCATGATTTGCATGGCGGCGTGCTGGGTATAGTTGTCGCGATGTATCGCAGGCCTATTGAAAATCCCGAGCTTATCACTACTTTGTTCAGCATTTTCAGTGGCCGCATCGAAGCGGAAATGGAGCGGCAGGATTACGAAAAACAGCTGCAGCAGCTGAACAGCAAACTGGAAGAAAAAGTGACCCGGCGCACCGCCGAGTTATCGAAGGCGCTGACGGACCTGCAGCAAATGCAAAGCCAGCTGGTGGAAGCAGAAAAAATGGCGGCGTTGGGTAATCTGGTGGCCGGTATTGCCCACGAAGTCAATTCGCCGCTTGGCGTGGCCGTCACCACACAAGGCGTGATCGAGCGTCAGTTTCATCAGTTGGAACAGCAACTGGCGGCCAACCAGCTAAGCCGGACCCAATTAGAGCAATTCTGCAGTGCCATGCACCAGGCGCTGCCGCTGATGCAGCATAACTTGCAACGGGCGGCAGATTTGATCCAAAACTTTAAACGCACCGCCGCCGACCAGCATTCCAGTGAACAGCATCAGATAGATGTGTTGCAATACTACCGGCAAATTCTGACGACTTTGTCACCGCTGACGCGAAAAGCCGGTATCCAGATTGAACTGGACGCCGAGCCCGGTGTGCTGGTGACAACAATTCCCGGCAGCCATATGCAAATTCTCAGCAATCTGGTGATGAACAGTATTCAACACGGCTTTGCCCGACAGCAACAGGTGCAGGCGCTGATCCGGTTGGAAATTCGTCAGCAGGACAGCGGGTTTGTGGTGGATTATCAGGATAACGGTGGTGGTCTTAGTGCGGAAAGCCGGAAGCGGCTGTTTGAGCCGTTTTACACCACAGCCCGCGCCGATGGCTGCACCGGTTTGGGCATGTCGATTTTATACAATCTGGTGACAGCGCAGCTCGGCGGCAAAGTCAGTTTGCCGCCGGTGACACAAGGTTTTGCTCTGCAGTACAGCTTTGTTGATTTAAAGACTTCAGGGCATGCTCAACACCAGCTTCAGGCCGAGTAAAGCCATCACAGTGCCGGCGGTGCGGTCAATGCCGGCTTTAAATTTCAGATAGGCCTGACGTGGCGCTTCGGCCGACAGCACATAAGCCACCAGAATGTACCAGCCGCCGTCGATCAGCAAAGCCAGCAGTGGTAAAACAACATAAAACCACAGCGGTATAGTGGCCGGTAACAAGGCCGAAAACACGCTGGCAAACACAATGGCCGTTTTTGGATTACTGAGCTGGGTGAATAAACCGCCTAAAAAAGCACGCTTGAGGCTAATCATCGCCACCGGCGTGTCGGTCTGGACCTGCAACGGCGCTTTGGCCCCGCGGAAAATCAGATAGCCCAGATACAGCAGATACAAACCCCCTGCGACTTTTAAGGCCCAAAACGCCATCGGTACGGCGGTCAGCACCGCATGCACGCCGAGCAGCGCCAGCACAGCAAAAGTACCGGCCCCAAGCCCCATGCCACAGGCGGTGGCCAGACCGTGTCGGCGCGACAGCGCGATGGCATTACGTGCCACCACGATAAAACTCGGGCCTGGGCTCACGGCCCCGACCGCTAAAGCACTGGCAATCGCCACTGCAGACCAGATCGCATCCATTGGTGTCCCCAAAAACTTAGGTTGGGCAAAGCAGAAAACACAAATTACCCTGCGTTGTGGCGTGCCGCAAGCAACCATTCAACGACTGTCGCTTGAAATTGCCGGATTGCGCGCCCATGTCTGTGCGACAGGCATCGGGCCTTCCAAGGAGAGACAGATGATTTACCAACTGACAGTGCCACAATTTCACAAAATGCTGGATAACCTCAGCGCCATTTTGCAAAAAGCGGCAGCTTATGCCGACAGTAAAAAATTTGATGTGTCCGTGCTGTTAAACAGCCGGCTGGCACCAGACCAGTTTGCGCTCATTCGTCAGGTACAAATCGCCTGTGATACCGCCAAGCTGGGTGTTGCCCGCTTAACCGGCACTGTGGATCAAGCGCCAAAACATGCCGACGACGAAGCTACGCTGGAGCAGTTACAGCAGCGCATCCGCGACACCCAGGCTTATCTCGCGACTTTTAGCGCCGCAGATTTTGCCAACGCTGCCACGCAGGTGATCACGCAGCCACGTTGGGAAGGCAAAACCCTGAGCGGCGAAGAATTCCTGGTGCAACATGTGCTGCCGAATTTCTATTTCCACATCACTACCACTTACGCCATTTTGCGTCACAACGGCGTGGACGTTGGTAAAAAAGACTATCTGGGCCCTATGCCTTACCGTGCGGCCTGATTAGACTTAACTCCAGATTGAACCTGTTGCGGCCTGTTTTGGTCGCAGCGGGTCTTTCCGCGCTTGCGCCGTGTCGCGCTGGCGTTTTAGCATAACCACCCCCAGTCCGGAGTTGTTATGTCCTCATCTGCTGTGTCTGTTCGTTACGCCCACCCGCAGGCTGTGCTGTGGGTGGTATGCCTGATTGGTCTGATTGCTGTTGCCGGCATCGCGTTACCCTACCCGATTTTAGCGCCGCTGTTTGCCGCGACGACACACAACGACTTTAACCACTGGCTGGGCATCGCGCCGCAGATCTTGCTGGGTATTGCGCTGGCGGCTAATCCGCTTGGCATGTTGTTTGGCAGTGCCACGCTCGGGGCTTTGTCGGACCATTATGGCCGGCGCCGGGTGCTGGCCTTGTCGCTAACGCTGGCGGTCGCAGGTTATCTGGGGTCTGCCTGGGCGCTGGCGGCGGACTGGTATCCGGGTTTTGTGCTATTCCGTTTTCTGACTGGTTTATGCGAAGGTTCGGTCAGTATCTGCCGGGCTATTGCCGCCGATTTACATCCGCAAATTGAGCGCACCAAGGCTATCAGCTGGATGAACAGCGCTTTGTATGCCGCCTGGCTGGTCGGGCCGTTGCTTGGCGGTTTGACCATGCATTTAGGCAATCATGTGCCGTTTTTGATTGCAGCGCTGGCGATGTTGCCTTGTTTGTTGTTGTTATATTTCCTGCTGCCGCCGGATTTGCCGCTGTCGCAGCCTCAGCCGTTCTGGCGGCAATTGCGTCAGCATAATTCACTGAATTTAGTCCGGCTGCCACTGTTGCGGTTGGTGGTCGCGGCGCAATTGCTGTACACCATCGGCCTCAATGCTTTTTACGAATATTACCCGTTGTGGCTGGTTGAGCAGCAACAATTCAGCGGGCTGCAGATTGGTCTGATCACGGCGGTGTTGTGCGCGGTGATGACCACCGTCAGTGCGGTCGGTATGGCGCGGCTTGGCACCCGCTGGCCAGCGCTGCGCAGTGCCAAATGTGCGGCTGCCGGCGTTGCACTGATGTTAGTGCTGTTGCCTTTTACCAGCGGCCAGCTGGCCTGGGTCTGGCTGGTGCTGTGTGGCGTGCCAAACGCGATGTTCAGTGCCTGGTTTCAGGTTTATTGCACCGAACAATATGGTGAGCTTGGCCTTGGCCGGGTGATGGGATTGCTGACGCTGTTGATGTGCTGCGGTAACGTCATTATTGCGCTGGCCGGCGGTGTGATTGCCTTGCTGGGCGCCAGCTGGATCTTATGGACCGGCGCTTTGTTTATCGCTGCCGCCGCCTGGGCGCTGCGGCAACAGGAATTAAAGCCGGCCGGCTGAGTGCGGATCAATCATGCTGTTTTTGTTGCGCTGCGCTGGCTTTGCGCTCAGCTTCGCGTTTCATCAGCAGCAACGTCAGATAAATCTTGGTCGGCAGCGACAAAATCAGTCCCAAAGCACAGCATAAACCAATCAGGATAATGCCGTTCACGCCCATAGTTTCATGCAGTTTTAAACCCGACCACAGATAGTGGCCGAAGATCAGCAAGCTGATACCGCACAGCATGATAATTTTCAACAGGCGCAGGGTTTGTGCTTCGGTCATGACAAATCTCCCATCAGTTGTTTCTAATGTAGTTCCTTTCGGCTAAGGTTGAATTGATATGTATCAGTAAATCAGGTCATAGCATGGTTGCCACCGGCGTGGTGGCGCGGCTGTTTCCTGTGGCGTCTTAGTTTCTGAGTTGCGGGGTCTGTGATGAGCCGCTGTTGGTGTTTACTCCTGCTGATCCTGTGGTGCTGTGCGCAGGCAGAGCCGATGGCCCTGACTGATGCACAGCGTCAATACCTGCAGACGAAACAGAAACTTCGCTATTGCATAGACCCGGCGTGGCCGCCGTTTGAAAGTATTGACACACAAGGCCGGCACAGCGGGATGTCGGCCGACTATGCCCGGTTTTTTCAGAGTCAGTTGCCGGTGCCGCTGGAACTGCTGCCAACAACCAGCTGGCCGGATTCTGTTGCTGCAGTTGAACAGCGGCGCTGTGACCTGTTATTGCTGGCGATGGAAACCCCAAGCCGGAAAAAATACTTAAATTTCACCCGGCCTTATCTGGTGATCCCCAGTGTCATTGTCACCAAAACTGAGCATCGCCGGGTCAAAAGTGTCGCTGAGCTGGGGGATGCGCCTTATGGCATCCGTCGTGGTTTTGGCTTTGCCGAGCTGTATCGTCAACTGCACCCAACACTGAAATTTGTTGAAGTACAAAGTTACGAAGAAGGTTTGCTGATGGTGCAAAGCGGTCAGTTGGCCGGCATGTTTGGCAACATGGGCAGCCTCGGATATCTGCTGCAGCAATACAAAATCACCAATCTGAAAATTGCCGGTCGCTTGCCCGGCGACAGCGAACTCAGTATTGCCAGCCGGAACGACGAACCTTTATTAAATGAAATCAGCCAGTTATTAATTGAACGGATAGACCCGGCGCTGCAGCAGCAGATCAACAATCAGTGGCTGTCGGTGCGGATGGAGACTGAACCGGATTATCAGTTGCTGGCGCTGGTCAGTCTTGGCGCTGTGCTGATCCTGGCAGTGCTGACCTGGGCTTATCTGAAAGTGCGGCGGCTGAACCGGCAGTTATTGCAGGCCAATGTGCGGCTGGCACAGCAAAGCCAGCGCGATAGCCTGACCGGTTTATATAACCGCAAATTCCTCGATGAAAAACTGCCGGCCTGCCTGTCATTGTGTCAACGCGAACAAATCCCGCTGACGTTAGCCCTGATGGATCTGGATCACTTCAAACAACTGAACGACGTGCACGGGCATTTGTTTGGTGATGAGTGCCTGCGCCAGTTTGCCCGTTTGCTGCAGCAACATTTTGAGCGGCCCACAGATGTGCTGGTGCGGTTTGGCGGCGAAGAATTTATTTTACTTAGTGTTGGTGTGGAAGCGTCGGCCATGCAACAACTGTTGCAGCAGTTTATCCAGGATGTAGAATTTAAATCGGTACAGCTTGGCGCGCAGCAAAGCCAATATACCGTCAGTATTGGCTGGCTCTGTGCGATACCACAGCGCGGCCAGACCACGGCGCACTGGTTGGCACAGGCGGATGTGGCTTTGTATCAGGCCAAAGCCAATGGCCGAAACGGTGCTGTGCAGGCGCAGGCTGTTGCATAGTGTTCATATTCCAGAGGTTTTCCCGCTGCATTGGCTAAAAATCAGACTTAACTCGACAAGTCGTAACCCTCCTGCTTTGCTGTAATGCAGCAACAGTGTGTTGAATGATCAGTGTTTCTTGATATAGAGGGCTTTTATGAGCATTAGACAATTAAATATCCGCAATCGCTTGCTGACCGGTTTTTTGCTGTTAGGCCTGATGGTGATGTTACTGGGTCTGACCGCACTGCGAACTATGGCTGACTTACGCAGTGTGACCACCGAGATTGAAGAAAACACTATTCCGAGCCTGGAAACACTGGCTGGCCTGAATCTGGCAGCCAGCCGTTTACGTATTTATTCCTTGCGGTTATTACTGACTGAAAATGCAGCGGATCTGGCCGATTCCAAACAGAAAATTATCGACGCCCGCAGCGAAGCGACAACCATGCACAGTAAATATGAGAAATTAGTGTCGGTGCCTGGTGAGCGGGAAGAATTTCAACGCTTTGACCAGGCGATGGACAGTTACATCAGCTATCAGGACCGGGTGATTGCACTGGTTGAAGGCGGAAAAATGGCTGAGGCCAGAGAAGTGCAAGGCAAGGAAATGGTGGTGTTTGCCGACCAGATGACCAGTTCGTTATTAAAACTGGCAAAATTAAATCAGGATTTTGCCAAGCAACAGGCAGCAAATTCCGCCTCATCTTACGACAACAGTCGGATCACGACCTGGTTGGTGATTGCGGTGGCCCTGTTGGCGGCAGTCATTATCGCGGTACTGTTCACCCGCAGCATCACCAACCCCTTACAAAGTGCTGTGCAGCTGGCGGGCCGGATCGCCGACAACGACCTGACGTCGAAAATTGACAGTTCAGGCAGCGATGAACCGGCGCAACTGATGCAGGCGTTAGCCCGGATGCAGAAAAATCTGCGTGACACCGTAGCGCATATCGCAAACTCCTCGAATCAGCTGGCCTCGGCGGCAGAAGAACTGAATTCAGTGACCGAAGACAATTCCCGTGGTCTGCAACAGCAAAATGATGAAATTCAGCAGGCGGCGACGGCTATTACCGAAATGAGCTCAGCGGTGGATGAAGTGGCGGAAACCGCGTTACGTGCCTCGGAAAGCTCCACCGAATCAGCCCGCAATACTGAACTGGGCAAAACCCAGGTGCAGCAAACAGTGAATGCCATTATTCATATGAATGAAGATGTGGCGCAAAGTGCCAAAGTGGTGCAGGAACTGGCGCTGCAGGCGCAGGACATCGGCAAAGTATTAGACGTGATCCGGGCCATTGCGGAGCAAACCAACCTGCTGGCGCTGAACGCGGCCATTGAAGCGGCGCGGGCCGGGGATGCCGGTCGCGGTTTTGCTGTCGTTGCTGACGAAGTGCGGGCCTTGGCGGCGCGCACTCAGTTGTCGACCCGTGAAATCGAAGAGATGATCAAAAAAATCCGCGAAGGCACCAGCACTGCAGTGCAGGCGATGCAACAAAGTGGTGAAAAAGCCAGTCAGGCGTTAACAGTGGCCGAGTCGGCCGGCAAAGCGCTGGAGACTATCAACAGCCAGATTGGCAGTATCAGCGACAATAACCTGGTGATCGCCAGCGCCGCCGAAGAACAGGCCAAAGTGGCGCGCGAAATCGACCGCAATATTGTCAATATCAGCGATCTGGCAGCGCAAACTGCAGCCGGCGCCAATCAGACCAGCGCGTCAGCACATGAATTGTCGCGGCTGGCGGTGGAACTGAATTCACTGGTCAATAGCTTCAAAACCTGAGGGGACACGACTAAAACGGTGGTGTGCTGACTTGCTGGCACGCCGGGACTTGCTGTTGTTTAACCTGCTGCCAGGCCTTGCGGAGTTTTTCCAGCAAGGCCGGGTTGGTGGCAGGATGGGCGGCGAGATACAGGTATTTTTCCAGCGCATGTGCGGTAAATACCCGGCGTAAACGGGCGCCCCGGTCCGGTAATTACTGCACATAAATATCAGACACTAACATCAAATCAATGCGCCCCAACTCCAGCATCTGTTGCAGCTGGTGGTTGTGGCCGACCACCACCAGATTGCGGCTTTCGCGAAAACCCTGCTCGCGCAGATAGTGATAATTAGCCTGGCCGTTTTCCACACCCACCACATATTTCAGTGCGCTGTTCAAGCCGTCCGCCTGTACTTCAGGCCGCTGGCTGCTGGCATAAAATGACACCCGCATCGGGCACAAAGGAGCGATCCAGACAAACTGGCTTTCACGTTCTGCGGTGCGTAATAAAGAAAAAATCAGTGTATCCGGTGTGGAACTCGCGGTTTTAAAAGCGCGCGCCCAGGGCATCACGTCAATCTGGTAGGACTGCTGTGCTGTCGTCAGAATCTGCCTGACTATATCAACCGACCAGCCGGCAATTGTTGATTCCTGCATCTGCTGATAAGGCGGAAACACTTCGGTCACCAGCTGCACTGGTGCTGCCGTTGTTGTGCTGTGATGTAACAGCCATCCCCAGAGAAAAATCTGCCAGCGCATGCGTCTGTTCTTCCGCCAACCTGAATTTTTTTAGCATAGGTGTCGATGGCTTGAGGCGCCAGCTAGTCGACAGTTGTACCTATTTCCTCCTGACTGCTGGGGCTATATTTGGTATGATGGTTGCGTTTTTGTTAGCAAAAGGTCGTTGCGTGATGTGGAAATGGATGTCGATGTTGGTGTTGTTGGTGGTCGCCATATTGTGGTTTTGGCCTGAGGATCAGCCTCTGCCTGCTAAACAGCGGAACTTCGCCGCTGACAGTCAAAATCTGATGTCATCCCCCGCATCACCGGCAGCCGTGGAAGCAGAACAGCAGGAAGTTGCAGCCACCGCCACCAGTGCTTTATCGGCAGTGCAGAGCTGCCCGGCGCCCAAACAGCTGGCGGAGCAACTGACGACGCTGCGTGCCTCCCGTCAACACCAGAGTGAAGAACTAAAACGCCTGATGCAGGAAGCCCAGCTGCGGCCTGAGTTGCAGCTGCAATATTTACGTGAGCTTGGCGGCGATATTGCCGTGCTGCGGCCGCAGGGCCGGCAAACTCAGGATGGTTCGGGCCTCCTGATACAGCAGCACCAGCAGCTGGTCACAATCGCCGCCAGTGATTTGGCCCAGGTCAAACTGGCTACTCAGCAACATGATTACCGGGCGCTGCAAGACTGGTTGCAACAATATCCGCAACCGGCGGACATTGCCAAACTGGGTTATCTGGAGCTCACCTTGCTGCAGATTATTTTACAAAAAGACCCAGAACTGCAGCCGGTCCAGTTACAGCAACTGCTCGACAGCGGTTTCAGGGCCGGTTTTCTCGATTTATTGCTGGTCAGTCGGGCTGGCCGCGACCTGCAAATCGTCGATATGTTGCAGCAGTCTTATGGTGGCGAGTTGGCCATCAGCTGGCTGGAAAACCAAAGACTAATGAATCTGACGCTGCTGGCAGCAGAGCGCGCCGACACCACCTTGTTTGATTATTGGCTGGCGCAGGGCGTGCCCGCCGGATTTGGGCCGCCCGATGACAATGCGTTTGATTTGCTGCCGTTACCGGCCAGTCAGGCAGAACTGCAACAGCAATTGCCCTTAGTGCGCACTTTGCTGCGCCTGCAACTGGCGCCGGGATCGGCCGAGCGGCAATGGTTTTGGCTGCAACAGCTGCCAGAGGCGGAAGCAACACAACTGCGGACCTTGTTACAACATGAGCCGCTCGGCGCGGACCCGCTAGGGACTACTGCAAGTGCCACCGTCAGTCGCGAGTTAAGGCAGACCAGCCAGCAAATCAGCCAGACGCTGATGCAACTATGGCAATGTCAGGGTCAAAGCCAGTTACCCGCTATCATCACCGAATCAGCGCCGGACAGCGCTTTGCAGCAGATATTGCAGGTCAATGACAAAATACTGAACCGAGTCAGAACAGACGCGGACGAAGTGGCTCTGGTCAGAAAGTTTGAACAGACCACAACGCAGATGCAGCAATACATCCGCCAGGCAAACTGGCAGGGGCTGGATGCCTTTATGCAGACACAGGTGAAAGACCGCAACAGTGTGTATTTCAACAACCGCAGCTTTGCCCAGGAATTTATGCTGCATCAAATGCTGCAGCTGCAGGCGCCACCGGCGGAAATTGTCAAACGACTCAAATTCTTTGGCGACAAATTACCCCCTGCAGTGATCACACTGATTCAGTACAGCCAGGACCCCGAGCTTGCGCCTGCACTGCAAAAAGCGGGTTATCGCATCCCGGCTTTAGTGGTGCCAAGGCAAAAAGCTAAGGAGTAAGCAGCATGTGTTGCCAGTCCCGCAGCACCCGGCCGCGTTCTGTTTCGGCAAAACTTTGCAGCAGCAGTTGCTGATAATCTTTGCTTGTGGCCTGGTGACGAATGCTCTGGTTGAGTAAGGCGACGATTTTTTCGCCTTGTGGTGTACGCGAACAGGCAAAATGGACAGGGTTGTAAGGCTCAGCTTCTGCAAGCGGCCAGTAACGTAGCGCGCTGCCGCTGCGCGCCGCAATTTTCGGATATTCCAGCATCAGGTCAACAAAACCTTTGTGCAGCATCGGTAGCATACTGCCGACAAATTCACCGGCAGTGCTGCGGGTGTAAATGGCTGGGTGGCCCTGATTTTGTTGTAAAACCGCATCCAGCCTGTCGCCATAACTGCGGTTCAACTCAATACCAATCAACGGCGGTCGTTTGAGTTGCAACAGCTGCGCCAGACTAATGTTTCCGTTGGCATCCTGCAGCTGTTCCAGCTGGGTGTGCCAGCGCGATTGTGGCAATGACACCAGCGTGATCGCGCTTTCCAGCATATAGGGTAAGGTGAACAGGTAATCACGCTCGCGTGCCGCTGTTTTGCGCAGCCACGGAATACAGGCGTTGCCGGCGGTTTTGGTCCATTCACGGGCACGGTTGCGGCTGATGTCGACGAGTGTGTAAGGAGACGGGTATTGGCGCAGAACACGCAGTACCAGTTGGGCCTCGACCGATGGTGCAGCAGCTTGCGGTTGCAGGCTGGCCAATGTATCAACCAGTTGCAGCGGTTCGGCGGTGATATCCTGCCAGGGCAGCAGCAACCACAGACAACAAACACGCAACCACTGCATACAGGACCTCCGACAGAGCTTCGGCGTCCCGCCCGACCGGCCGCATCAGTTCCGGGATTGATGCTGCTTTTTCAGTTTGAAAAGCTGCTGAATACATAGCAGATAAGCGATGAGATATCCCAGATTCATGCCACCAACAGCACGTTCACTGATGGGCCAGCCATAGAGTTGCGTAAAAAGCTTCACCAGCGTGGCCAACATCACCGCGAACACCACACTGAGCATAGTTTGGCTTTGGACAAACTGCACCAGATAGGCGAGGCCGAGGCTCATCAGCATATATTGCAGATGCAGCGGATCCTGATACACAGTGCCTTTGGTTACAGCGACATAGAGCAGGCAAAACAGAAAACTTAATACAAAACAATAAGCAAGGTAGCGGGTGGCGTTTAGCATGATGCAATCCGTCAGCGAAAAACCGCAGTATGCCAAAAAACCGCTGGTGCTGCGCCGTTTTTGTCGCAGCACCAGCGCTGTGTATTCAACGGCTCAGCAGCCAGGTCAGCACGGTGCCGGCGGTCAGACCGAGCGTAAAAGCCGCAGCCACCCATAACGGCTGACGCGGCGAAGATCCGGTTTGGCCGCTCTCTGCCGGGCTGTCGGACAGGCTCAGTAATTGTTCGCGATCGACGGCAAAAGCGGCCGCCAGTGCTTTGCAGGTTTCCAGTGAGCCCAGCCCCTGTAATTCGACCCGTTGTATCGTGCGCAGGCTGAGTGCGCAAATATCGGCCAGTTGCTGTTGTGTCCAGCCGCGGTCGGTCCTGAGTTGTTTGATCAGTTGAGGATTCAGTTGCATGGCCGGCCTCAGTGCTTAAACAACATGGCGATTGCCGTGCCAAACACAAAACCCGCCGCCATGCAAAAGGCGATGAATAACAAACCCCCTTTGCGTTTTTTCGGGTCTTTGACCATCAGTTGGCTGTAGTTAAATTCATCGCTGTCGACTAAAGCGCCGCCGACATAAAGCTCTACACCATAGTGGCCAGTCAAAGCGCCTGCCAGACCTTTGGATTGCAGGCGGACCTCGGCGTTTTGCCCATCCAGCGCAAACTGAAAGGTGCTGCGACAGGAGGTCAGATTGAGTTTTTTCTCCAGTAACAGGTCGTCCAGATACAGCCATTCGCGACCACTGAACATACTGACTTCTAAACGGATTTCATGACCGGCATAATCAAACACACTGGCGACTCGGCTATTGGCGGTTGTTGTCATCTTCACAGTTCCTTTTGGTTAAACAGCACGGCTGCTGCAGTTGCTGTCTTTTGTATCCTGCCGGGATGCCTGGCGTGACGACAGTACAGCGTCATGGCGCCTAAATGTCATGTTTTGGCCGGCGCTGTCATGTCATTTAATGTGCTGATTAATAACAAAAAACATCAGGCGTTGCCAGCACTGGTGACGTTTGGTCTGTTTTCGGGTCCGGCTGCAATGTTATAGTACGGCTTTGCTTTTTCCTGCTTTGGAGCACCCGCAATGACTGAATCTGTGCAACGTATTTACCCTATCGGCACCCTTGGCACCCCCTGGGGCGCTGCGGAAAAAGCGTTGTGGCTCAGTCAGCAACCGGTCAAACGCAGTTATCAGGCTGAAGTGGTCAGCCCATTGCAGCAGATAATGTCTGCCCCGGCGCTGTCAGCGTGCGCTGAATTACTAAGCTATGGCACGCTGGATTACAGAACGCATCAATTAGGCACTTATCCGCTGTATGCCGTGAAAAGCCGTCAGTTTGATGCGACCAAACCGTTGTTATTAGTCACCGGTGGCGTGCACGGTTATGAAACCAGCGGGGTGCAGGGCGCGCTGCTGTTTATCCGCGAGCATTTTGCCCGTTATGCCAGCATCGCCAATGTGCTGGTGCTGCCGTGCATCAGCCCCTGGGGCTATGAAACCATCAATCGCTGGAACCCGGACGCCGTGGACCCGAACCGCTCTTTTGTCGCTGACGGCCCGTCGCAGGAAGCCAATGCGGTGCTGGCACTGCTGCAGCAGTTCCCGACGCCTTTGGTGCATATCGATTTACACGAAACCACAGATTCAGATAACAGCGAATTCCGCCCGGCCAAAGCGGCGCGCGACGGCACTGTGAACAATAACTGGAATATTCCGGATGGGTTTTATCTGGTCGGCGACACCGAAAAGCCTGCCGCTGAGTTTCAGCGCGTGATGATCGAAGCCGTCAGTAAAGTCACCCATGTGGCAGAAGCGGATGACAATGGTTGCCTGATTGGCGAAGCTTTACAGCAGTTTGGTGTGGTGAACTACGCGAAAAAATCACTGGCGCTTTGTGGTGGCATGACAGACGCGTTGTATGTCACGACGACAGAAGTGTATCCAGACAGCCCGCGCGCGACGCCAGAACAGTGCAATCAGGCACAGGTTGCGGTGATTTGCGCCGGTTTTGATTACGCCTTAGCGGCAACAGGAGTTTCGCTATGACCTTGCTGCGCATTGATTTAGTGTCTGATGTGGCTTGCCCCTGGTGCGCCATTGGTTATGCCCGTCTGCAGCAGGCGCTGCAGAGTTTACAAGGCGCCATTGCAGTGGATTTGCACTGGCGTGCTTTTGAACTGAATCCCGATCCGGCGTTAAAACCGGAGCCAATTTTGCCGGCGCTATGCCGCAAATATGGCGTGTCAGCGGCCCAAATGCAGCAATCGCAGCAGATGCTGATGCAGCTGGCGGCGGGGCTTGGCGTGAATTTCAGTGGCATGGAGCAGCGGCTGACCTGCAATACCTTTGACGCGCACCGGCTGCTGAAATGGGCGGGGGCTACTTATCCGGTGCCATCAGCGCAAAGCGACTCTGCACAACAAGCATCGGCACAAACCCAGCTGAAGCTGGCCTTGTTTGATGCTTATTTTGGCCGTGCCGAACAGGTCAGCGAACCGCAGGTGCTGCTGCGTTGTGTTGAAGCGGCCGGGTTGAACGCAGATGCTGCGGCGCAAGTGCTGGCATCAACGCAGTTTGCCGATGAAGTGCGCGCTGAAGAGGCCGCCTATCAGCAGGCTGGCATCAGTTCAGTGCCGGCTTTTGTTATCAATCAGCGGTACCTCATTTCCGGTGCGCAGGAGCCGGCGCAACTGGCCGAGACGCTGCGGCAAATTGCAGCCGAAATGAACTCTCCTGCCTGAACATCGCATTATCGTTTTATGCCCACCTCAGCGTGATTTCACCGCAGCCGGCTTGCCATTAAGCGCAGCCGGCGGCATTGCGGAAAAAAATAAGTGACCTCACATTTATTTTTCATTATGTTAACTCTGCTCAATAACCCGAGGGCGTGTTGATGTTTGGTGGTTAAGTTTTGTTCGAGTTGGCGGCGTTTTGGGTGCGAAACGAGGCGCGTGGCATAGTTATTCTATGTGAGCAACGAGTGACAAAGCCCAAAACGTCGCCAAACGAACCCTTCGGGCAGCGTTTGGCAGCTCTTTCTGCGGCGTTAGTGCTCGTTTGTGTAGAATAACTACACGGCTCTCGCACTGCCTTGCACAAAAAGCTGCCAAACTGCTGCAAAAACAAACACCAAACGTCAACACGCCCTCGTCATTCAAAGGTTGCTACAGCAACCCTCTGACCCAGCATGGAATTTTGACTTTATGTCCGCATTATTTTTAAAAACACCACTGGCGCTCGCTGTCAGCGCATCTTTGTTTTGCTCTGCTTTCGCGATGGCTGCAGCTGTTCCGGCAGACCGTGATGTATTACCCGCCGGCGCCAGCCCGCAGCAGTATCAGCTGACCATAGATCCGGATTTACAGAAACTGAGCTTTCAGGGCGAACTGACACTGGATTTTACCGCCAGCCAAACGCTGAACGAGCTGGTGCTGAACGCACTGGATTTAGCCATTATCGATGCCAGCATTGACGGTAAAAAGGTCGAAACCGAAGTGGTCGCCGCCACGCAGCGTGTGCATTTCAAAGCGCCGGTAAGCATTGGCAAACACCAGCTGCGCGTGCGTTATCAGGGCAAAATTTACGAGCAGTCAGCCGGTTTATTTGTCACTGACTACAGCAAGCCCGATGGCAGCACAGGCCGCATGTTGTCCAGCCAGTTTGAGCCGGGTGATGCGCGCAAATTAGCGCCGATGTGGGATGAACCTTCACACAAAGCCATCTTTAAAATCAGCATCATCGAACCCAAAGGCCAGCTGGCTTTATCCAATATGCCCGAGCAACGCCGCCAGCCGCTGCCGGATGGCCGCAACCGCGTTGATTTTGCGCCCAGCGTAAAAATGAGCAGCTACCTGCTGTATGTCGGCGCTGGCGATTATGAGCGTATTTCCGGCCGCTCTGGTGGCATTGAACATGGTGTGGTGGCGAAAAAAGGTGACGCCGTCAAAGGCGCTTTTGCCTTAAATGCCTCGTATCAGCTGCTGGATTATTACAACGACTACTTTGGCGTGCAGTATCCGTTGCCGAAGCTTGACCACATCGCAGTACCGGGCGCTGGTGGTTTTGGTGCGATGGAAAACTGGGGCGCCGTGATGTATTTCGAAGGCACTTTATTGCTCGACCCGCAATTCTCCAACACCAGCGACAAACAAGAAGTCTTTGCCGTAGTAGGCCACGAAATGGCGCACCAGTGGTTTGGCAATATTGTCACTATGCAGTGGTGGGATGATCTGTGGTTAAACGAAGGCTTTGCCTCCTGGATGGAATCCAAAGCCAGCCAGCATTTTTACCCGCAGTGGCATGCTGAATTAGGCGCGGTCGGTTCACGTAATTACGCCATGTTCCAGGATGCGCAGGAAACTACACACCCGATAGTGCAGCCAGTGCGTAACCTCGAGGAAGCCAACGCAGCCTTTGACGGCATTACTTATTCGAAAGGCTTGTCAGTCATCACCATGCTGGAAGCTTATCTCGGTGAAGAAGCTTTCCGTGCCGGTGTGCGCGCTTATATGCAAAAACACCAGTATGGCAATACGGTGACCAGCAACCTGTGGCAGGCGTTAGCGCAAGCTTCTGGCCGGCCGGTTGAAACTATTGCCAACGATTTTACCAACCAGATTGGCGTGCCTTTAATCACCGCAGTGAAAGCAGAATGTCAGCAGGGCAATACCAGGCTGACTTTAACGCAAGGCCGCTTTGGTCTTGATGCGGCGTCAAAACAAACGCAGCAGTGGACAGTGCCGGTCACAGCGCAAGTGGCCGGGCAAGCCGTCGCCCGCGCCGAAATTCGCGGTGATGCCGAGCAGACCATGACGCTGCCGGGTTGTGGTGCTGTCACTGTCAACGCCGGCCAGACTGGTTATTACCGGGTGGATTACAGCGACGCGCTGTTTGCCGAATTGGTGAAAGGCTTTGCACAATTACCAGCCGTGGACCAGCTGGGTTTACTGAAAGACAGCGTGTCACTGGGCTACGCCGGTTACAGCGACATCAGCCGTTATCTGGCACTGACGCAGCAACTGCCGGCTGATGCCAATCCGATCATCGCCACCGATGTGGTGCAGCAGTTAGAAGGCTTCACCGATTTATACCGGGGCTTGCCGGGTGAGCAGGCTTATAAAGCTTTTGCGCTGAAACAGGCGCAGGCGCTGTTTGCCAAAGTCGGCTGGGAAAAACAAGCCGGTGAATCCGACAATACCAGTATTTTGCGCAGCAGCCTGATTGGCGTGCTGGCGGAACTGGGCGATGCCGCGGTGATTGGCGAAGCGCGCAAAAGATTTGCCGCCAGTCAGACCGATAAAACCGTGTTGCCGGGCGATTTATACGGTGTAGTGCTGAAAATTGTCGGCACTGAAGCCACAGCTGCAGATTTTAACCAGCTGAAAACTTTGGCCGCCAACACCAGCAACAGCACCGAAAAACGCCGGTTATTGGGCGCGCTGGCGTCGGGCAAAGATGTGACACTGGCAAAACAAGCGCTGGCATTGTTACTGACTGATTTGACGCCAAAACAATTTGCGCCGGGTTTGTTAAACCGCGTGGCGCTGGAACACAGCCAGCTGGCCTACGATTTTTATCTGGCCAATCAGGCAGCGTTTGACGAGCGTTTAGATCCGCTGCGTCGCGACGGTTTTGATGCGTCGCTGTTAGGCGCGGCCCGCGATGCTGCCACTGCAACTTTGTTACGACAAAAAGCAGCGGCGGCGAAAACCAAGCCAGTGAAAACCGCCTATCTGGAAGCGGCCGCCGGCATCGACCGCCGGTTAGATCGGGTCAAGCGCATTCCGGCGCAGGTTGACGCCTGGCTGAAATCGCAACAGCTGTGACCTTGTTACTTCAGCCTGGTTTAGGCGATTCAGAGGCGCGACTGCGCCTCTACGTCGCCAAAGCACCGCCGATGGCCGAGTTTGCCGGGCTTAATACCTGTCTGGCGCTGTTGCCCGGCCAAATCGATCAGATTTACCAGCACTGCGGCAACGGCTGGCGCAAGGTGTTTAACGTCTATGCCAAGCTGGTGTGGGCTTTGCCGGCGCCGTGGCAGCCAGATCTGCAAGGCGCCCAAAGCTGGCAGCAATGGCGCGACCGGGTTTTATTGCAGGCCGGCTCCGGTACCGCGCTGCTGTTTGGTGCGAATGGCTTTGATCAGGATTGGTTTGGCGCAGATGCTGACATACAGACTTTACATATCATTGCCGGTCGTCAGCATGCGCGTGATTTATTAGCGCAAGGGCTATTACCGGAAACGCTGACTGGCGGTTTAGTCTGGCTGGATGAGGAGTTTGCCGTAGCGAAAAAATTGCGGCTGCTGGTTTGCCCTTATCTGGACTATCGCCAACTCAGTGACATAAAAATAGCGCGATTAGTACAGTTGGTGCGGCAGTGGCCGGATGGTGTTGATTTGCTCTAAAAACTGGCAAAAAACAGCCAACAAAAAGGGGCGGAATCTTGCGATTGTCGCCCCTTTTTATCGTGCCGGTTATACGAACCTTTGCCTTTTTTCGCTTTGACCACCCGGGTTCTGAACAGCGGGCTGGTGATAACGGCTTTAAGCATATTGTCCTGAATGTCGCCGCGTTGGTGTTCATGCGGCAGCGGTTTTTTCATCGTCAGACTCCTTTTTGATGTTGACGCGCTGGTTAAAAAACCAGCGCAGTATATCAGCTTGTCGGGTGTTGTATTTATGCTTCGTTTAGTAGTGGCCTGATGTCTGTCCCTAGTAGCAACTGCTCTATCAACGGCAACTTGCTGGCCGGACTGTGCGCCTGCAACGCCCGGACAAAATCCATCGCGCTGGCCGGCGGTAACGGATAACGGTGTTGTTGCCAAAGCTCACGCAGCGCTTTGAGGATCATGGCATCCCCCAGTTCAGCTCTGAGTCTGGCAAACACCAGCGTGGCGCGGGAATATTGGTCGTATGACTCTTCCGCATCAATCAGGCTGCTGGCCGCGGCCAGACTACCGGCCTGGGCGCGGGCAAACCGTTGTTGTTCAAAATCAACTAAGCCCTGCATTGCGGCCACGCCAAACTGCTGCTCGAGCAAGACCAGCTCAGCATATTTGGTCACAGACTCCACCAAAAAAGCACTGTCGCCGGCGACACCATTGCCGATGCCATGACCAAACCACTGATGCGCTGTTTCATGCGCGGCGCGCCGGTATACCTGGCTAAAAGGTGCATCGTCGGTTGGCATTGCGCGCAGGCCAACCCGGTGATTAATCAGCACCAGCTGCGGCAGTGCATAGCCGGTTGGGCCTATGTCCGGCATGATCACCAGTCGCAGTGCATCGCCCGGATAAGCGCCGATGTTCTGGCTGAACCATTGCACCGTATTTTGCATCGCCTGCATGGTTAAGTCGGTGGCGGCGTTAAATTCGGGACTGTAAATTTCCAGCGGCAGGCCCGCCGCTTCGCTGCTTTGTTTTTGCCACGGCACTGCGATTAAAGCCGGCAAATTGCGCACCGGCGCCTTAGTGCGGTAGTGGAAAAACTGCTGGTTATCCGCCTGCCAGCTGTTTAACAAAGCCCCGGCGGCAATACCCTGATAGCCAACCGGCACAGCGATGGTGGTATCCAGCATGGCCCAGTCATAATGCGCTGTGACTGGCGTGTGGCTGGCGGCCAGTACAGACGGCTGAGTTTCAGCCGCCGGCAGCGGCGCCAGGCCAAAGCGCGCACGTTCGGCATCGTCACGCAGACGCAATTCCGGCACAAAGCCAATTTGCGGCAGCAGTTGTAACAAGCGCAGGTAACTGAATGCTGGCCTGATGATTTGGTGGTCGGGGGCTGGCGTGATGCCCTGTTGCTGAACCCAATAATCCAATGTCAGCTCAGTCTGTGCGCCTGGAGCCAGTTGCATGCTGAGGACCTGCTGACCCAGCTCAGCGTTAATTTCCCCGACCACAGGTCCGTCTCGCAGCTGCTGTAACTCCGCAGGGATCTGCAAGCCGGGGAACCCCAGCAATAACTGTGTAATTGGCTGTGGATGTGGATTATGCAGCGTTAAGGTTGCGCTGATTTTGGCTTGCTGCAGCTGTGGGTCTAAGCTCGCCTGCAAGGTCACTTGTTGCACCACCGGCTGCGGCACTGCCCGCCAGTGTTGATATTGCTGTTCATAGGCAGCCCGTTTTGCCTGCCGTTCGTCACGGCTTTGCAAGGCGCCGGCCGCGTCGAGTTGTTGGTGAATATGCAGGCCCTGCAGCAGCGCTAATGCAGCAAATAGCCCGGCAGCGGCGGTCAGTGGCGTGAAGCTCGTAGCAAGACTCGGCCGGCTAAAACCAGTGCCGCGATGATAAAACTGCAATGCCAGCGCGCCCAAACTGGTTGCGAGCAAAGCCCAGAACCACAAATACGGCCAAAAGCCGCCGTGATAAACATCGCCGGCAAAACTTTGCGCTGTGCTGCCCAAAGCGCCCTGATAACCCCACAGACTATCCGGCAACTGCAACTGGCTTTGGCCGATGCGCCACAGCGGATGTTGCAGTTGTAGTAAATCCGGCAGCGGCGACAAACCAAATGCCAGTAAGGCTGCCACCGCCAGATTGGCCCACAACGGTTGGCGCAACAACGCATGGCAGACCAGTAATAACAGCGCCCAGCACCAAAGTGGTAGCAGGATCAACAGGCCCTGCCGGCCATATTCAGCAAGGTCTAACGGCACCTGCGACAGCATTTGTGCCACAGCGACTGCGGCCAGGCTCAACAACACCAGCAGCAACACCAGACCGGATAAAGCGATAAACTGGCTCATTAATAGCAGCGCAGCAGGCAGCGGCGTGGCGGCAATCAGCCCGTCGATGCGCTGCTGGCGGTTCAGCCAGCTGAGCTGATGCGCCCAGAAGGCAGCGAGTAACAGGCCGAATCTTGGGATCACATCACCACTGACCCGGTTGAGCGCATCCATGCTTCCCGGTACCAGCTGACTAAAAGCTTCGGCATAACCCAGGCCGCTATAGACTTCGCTAAACACCAACAAGCACAGCGCCAGCAGCGCCAATAAAGTGCTGTATTGATAACAAAGTTGCTGCCACTGCAGACGCAGCAATGCAGTCAACACTGCAACCGGGCGCAGTATATCCGGCGGGCAAGGCTGATACTCCAACGCTGCTGTGGTGCGCGGGACGTCGGTGCTTGTCGGTGGTTTGCTCTGGCCCGCGGCGACCGGACGGCGTTGCAATGCGCGCCAGCATAACAACGCCGCCAGCGTGATGATCAACAGCCGGTTCAGCCAGAAGTGGCTATCAAGCTCACTCACTCCGGCAGGCATCTCGCCGCTTTGGCGTAGCTGCGTGAGCACCGGCGTCAGCGCATAAGGGTCCAGATACACCATCAGCTGGCTGAGCAGCGGCGATATCGACTGACTGTTGGCCATCAGCGGCGAACCGGTGGCAGCAGCGAGCAGCATATAACCCAGCCAGACCGCCGCACCTTGCAGATATAACACCACAGGCGAAGCGCAACGACAGCTGCACCACAAGGCCAGCGCGGTCAACAAAGCCAGCGCTGGCAATTGCTGCACCAGCCATAACTGCCAGGACCAGCGCCAGATGTCGGTCACGTCGGCATAGGTTGTTGAAAACACCAGTGCCACTAACAACACAAAACAAAGCTGTAACAGCGCCGCACATAGCCAAAGTCCGAGCGCGCGCACCACCAGCCGCTGTTGGCGGCTTTGTGCGGTGACGTCAATCAACGCGCTGATGCCATGCTGGCTGTCACGGAGCAACAGCAGCGGCGCCAACACGCCAATCAGCAGCGGCTGAATCGTCATCAGCAGCATGCTATGGCGCAGCAGCAGCGCTTTGATTGGCTGCGCATCAACGGTGCCCGGATTCAGATGAACCAGCGTGGCAAAGGCCAGCGCGACGAATAAACTCAGCCAGAACAGCGGCTGCACCCGGTAAAACCGCCATTCGTTGTAAAGCAGAGACCAAAGCTTCATTGCGTCGCCTCCTGCTTTGTCAGCGCCAGAAAATAACGGTCCTGCAAAGTGGCGGCGACCGGTGAAAAATCCGGGCCAGGGCATTGCGGTGCAAAAACCCGTAGTAGCGGAATGCCACGCTGATAACTGCGCTGCAGCAGTTGCGCCTGTGGTGGCAGCGTGACAGAGGCGCCAAAAGCCTGCCAAATCTGGCCGTTGAGTGGGCGGATTAAATCCTGGGTGTCACCCTGCAGCACAATTTCACCTTGCAACAGGATGGCGACATTCGGACAGAGCTGCTCGATGTCATCAACAATATGGCTCGACAACAGCACCAACCGGTCGCGGCTGATTTCACACAAGACGTTATGCAGCTGCGCGCGCTCCTGCGGGTCCAGCCCGGCGCTCGGTTCATCAAGGATCAACAGTTTTGGGTCACCGAGCAGCGCCTGCGCGATACCAAAACGCTGGCGCATACCGCCGGAAAAATGCGCCACGGTTTTACCGGCCACATTGCTCAGGTTAGTCATTGCCAGTAACTGCGCTATTTGTTCGCGTCGTGCTGTGGCCTGATGCAGGCCTTTTAATACGGCGATATGTTCCAGCAAAGCGTGGCAGGACAGATGCGGATAAACGCCAAATTCCTGTGGCAAATAACCCAGCTGCGCGCGCAGCCGCTGTGGTTCATGTTGTACATCGATACCGTCAAAATGCAGCGTGCCGCTGTCGGCGCTTTGCAGCGTGGCAATAGTGCGTAACAAACTGGATTTACCGGCACCGTTGGGCCCGAGCAGGCCAAACAGGCCGTTGCCGGCCTTGAGGCTCAGCTTACGCAGCGCCTGGGTGCCGTCGGCGTAGGTTTTAGAGAGTTGCTGGATCTGTAACATGGTGATGCTTCTTGCTGTGGTTCATGCGCTTGAGGCTAAAACCACTGCACCTATGGCTCAAGCCGGCAATGACCAAGCCGCCTGTGGCGATGACCAAGCTGTGAAAATAGCCTGCAAGGGGTTCGTCAGGCCAAAAGCGGTTTTTGTCAGCGCACAGATGACAATCGCGCTTACGGCAGGCAGCATAAGGTCATCACTCTTGGACTATTATCTGTGCTGATGAAATTTGCTGATCGAATAAAAACGGACCATTTGCTGGCGCTGTTACCGGTGTTGTTGGCCTGGTTGTGGGTGCTGCTGTCGCCGCAGATGTTACCGGCCGATGTGGCCGCCTACAGTCCAATCGCACCGTTCTGGACATCCCTCTGGCTGTCAGCGCTGTTGTATCTGCCCTTGCTGCTGGCCCAGTGGGGCATCAGTGTCTGGGGGCAGACAGCACAGGCTGGGCAACAGTCGGCACGGCTTGGTCTGCTGTGGCTGGCCGCCTTTGCGTTCTACCCGGCGTGTTGGTGGTATTGGGGCCAAAGTGACACCATGGCGTATCAGTTCGGCAGCACAGACTGGCTGCTGGTAAGTGGTTTGTCGTTGTTGTATTGGTGCCAGCTGGCCTGGCAGCGCCGGCAACGCAGCGGGCCTTTAACCGGCTGGTCGCGGCTATGGTCGCTTGATGCGGTGCTGTTGCTGTTACTCGCGCTCTGGACGCTGGCCTGGGCTTGCTTATTAACCTCGCACCCGCCCGGTTTTGCTCAGCAGCCAATCCCGGTACATGTTAACTGGTCGCGCATCGCGGCGGAGCCGGGGCTGTGGCTGTGGTATTTGTGGCAATTTGCCGTGCTGGCCGCGGCGATGTTCGGCTGTTATTGGCTGACGCGGTATTATTTAATCCGCCAGGTGCTGGCGCAGCGGGGTCTGCTGACTTTTGTGCTGCTGAGTTTAGTGCTGATTTTATTAAGCTACGCGCCGCTGAGCTGGCTGTTATTACAATTGCCGATGAATCAGGGCGTTGCCGTGCCAGCTGTGCCGGGCGGCAGCCAGAACCCGTTTGACTGGTACAACTTTAATTTTATGCTGCTGCAATGGCTGCTTTCCACACCGATTATTCTGGCCTTTGAGCGCCAACAGCAGGACAGCGCGCTGGCGCAGCTGCGTCATCAACAGGTCCGCACTGAACTGCAATTGCTGCAGCAACAAATCAATCCGCATTTTTTGTTTAATACCTTAAATAATCTGTATGCCTTGTGCTTGCTGAAGTCCGACGCGGCGCCGCAGCTGGTGTTAAAGCTGGCGGATTTACTGCGTTATGTGGTGTATCAGGGCCAGCAGGAGCGCGTCCCACTTCACGCTGAACTGGATTATCTGCAGCATTATCTCGACCTGCAGCAGCTGCGGGTCAGCAATAAAACCACAGTGACTGTGGAGTTCCCGGCAGAAACCGGCAGCTGGCAATTACCGCCTTTGCTGCTGCCACCGCTGTTACTGATCATGTTGCTGGAAAATGCCTATAAACACGGTGTGGACACCAGCGCCGCTGCCAGTCAGATTTGGCTGTCGGCTACAGTCAGCCAAAAGAGGCTGGTGTTTATTTGCCGCAATACATGGCCGGCGCAGACTGCAAACACGACAGATACCGGCATGGGCCTGGATAATCTGCGCCGCCGTCTGCAATTGCTGTATGGCACTGATTTTATGCTAAAAAGCGGCCCGGATGCTGCCGGCTACTGGCATGCCGAATTACAACTGCCGCTCTGGCCGGAGTCGCCATGACCTTCAAACTGTTGATTGTCGATGACGAGCCGCTGGCGCATCAGGTGCTTTTGCATCATCTGCAGGCACACCCGGATCTGCAGCTGGTGGCGCAGTGTTACAGCGCCGCCGAGGCGATGGCTGTGCTGGCGCAACAACCGATAGATTTGATTTTGCTGGATATTCAGCTGCCGGTGCTGACCGGTCTGCAGATGCTGAAGTTACTGGCAAAGCCGCCGCAGGTCATACTGGTGACGGCTTATGCCGAATATGCCCTGGATGGTTTTGCGCTTGATGTGACTGACTATCTGCTCAAGCCGGTCAGTGGCGAACGACTGGCGTTGGCACTGGACAAAGTGCGCCGCCGCGCCGGTCTGCCTGCGCCTGTGACCACGCCGGCAGCTGCGGGGGGGAATGAGCATATTGTACTGAAGGTCGACCGCGAATTACGCCGTTTTGATCTAGCGTCAATTTGCTGTTTTGAAGGTTACGGCAATTACGTCAAAGTCTGGCAAGGCCAGCAAATGACGCTGGCCAGCAGCACGTTAAAAGCGCTGATGGAACAAACGGCGGCGGCTGGTTTTATCCAGGTGCATAAATCTTTTTTGGTTAATCCAAGCCATGTGCTTAGCCTCGACAGTCAGCTGTTAAAACTAAGCAATCTGCAGCAGATCCGTATCGGCGAAGCCTTTAAAGCACAAGCGCGGCGTATCTTCACGCCGCGCTGAGTGTTTATTTACAACCAGACCGCCAATAAACCCTGACGCCAGAACACCCAAACCGCAACCACAATCACCACTAAAATCAGCCACAAACCGGCGCTGCTTTTGTGCTCATAGGGGTCGGTCAGCGAACGACTGGAACCCGATGGCAAACTGGCCAAAGCGGTTAAACGAGTACCAAAGGCGATACTGAGTTTGGCGTTGGTATTAACCGCCCAGCCGTTGGCATCGAGCAGCGGTGCCAGATTACGCGCCCGCAGTTTAAACCAGGCCATCAGCATTGACGGGCCGGAGATAAACAGCACCACACCCAACAGTGCCAGCGGCATTTGCCACCAGACCAGGCCGAGGAAGCCGGTCACGACAGCAGCCAGCGCGGTGCCAATGGCGCCGATAGCCAAACCGATGGCAGCAAAAATACCGGCAAATTTGGCCACATCAAAAGGTGCGGCCGGTTTGGCGGGGGCGGGTGCGGCAGCGGTTTTCGCCGCATCACCGACGCCAGCGGCGCTTTGTGCTTCAATTTCTTTATCTTTGGCGGCAGCAAATTTCTGGATTTGATCGGAAATCATCCGGCCAATGCGCTGGTACGGCGTAAAAAAGGCTTCGCGGATACTGATGGGGTTGCTGACAATTTGCGTCACTGTCGCATCCCAGTCGATGCCGGCGCGGTCATAAAACACGCCGTTGCGGCCGACCATCAGGTTACCGGCATCACCGGCAGTCATCGCGGCAACCACGGATTTCTTCTCGCCGTTGCTACGCACACAATCCAGATATAACAGATACATCCCGCTTAATGCCGCCAGTTTGGCGTGTTTGCCGGCGTCGTTGACGTTCAGGCATAAATCGCAGCTGCGGCCGTCAATATACAAGCGGCCGTTCTGGAAAATCGCCGGTTTTTCTAAGCTGTAAAAGCTTTCAAAACTGACAAAGTTACGCAGTAAATCGCGCAGACTTAGCTGATAACGCACCAGCTGGTCGACGTCGAGCACCGACTCGGCTTCGGCTTGTTGCGCCAAATCGGCGTCGATTAACGCGATGGCGGCCGCTACTGTGTCGCTGTGCAGACAAGCGCTCAGCACTTCCGGCGCGAGGGTCGCCACCACAGTAGCCGGCTGCGCCGCTTTCCAGTCGGCATAAGGTTGTAAGGTGTTGCTCAGCAGCTGCCAGTCGGCGCTGCTGATGGCGTCAACATTGCCCCACAGGTTGCCGGCCAGCGACGCCAGACAGGCCAGAGCGTCGGCCCATTGCGGATGCACACCTTTTGTCAGCGGTAACATACCGCTGCTGTTCACAGTGGCGAGCGGCAGGTGGCTGTCCGCGCTGTTGCTGGCGTTCAGCAGCTGGCGCGACAGCGCAGCATAATCTTCGGCACTGCCGTTCAGCGCCGCCGTGGCATTGGCGTCATAAGCGGCCAGCTGGCAGCGGATAAAATAGTCAGTCACTTTGGCGTGCAGGCTGCTGTGCAGCTGCCAGGCTTCGTCGGTCGCGTCCCCGAGCACTTTGCTGACGGCTTCGCCTTGTTGTTGCCATTGGCAGAATTCCTGACCGGCGCTGACAAACTGGTCCAGTTGTTCGCGGTTAATGCCCGGCGCACCGCTGCGGTCTGGCGTCTGTATGCCCAGCTCCAGCAGGGTATTGATCAGTTGTTTCAGCGCGTCGGTGTTTGCCAGTTCGACGGTGATCACGCCGTCACCATTGAGCTGGTCGGCCGGAAAAATCAGCGCTAAATCAGCGGTGTCGGCCGTGGACAACGCGGTCGCATCGGGTTTACCGAGGTTTTGTAAAATCCGTTTGGCCGAGGCCAGCAGTTTTTGCCCGGCTTCACTTTGCGTGCAAATGGCGCTTAATGGCAGCTCTGTGCCGGTTAACAGCACTTCCGGCCGCTGCAGCACCGACAGTGCCCAGGCCACTGCCGCTTTGACTTCATCAATCCGCACCCGGCCATCATGATCGTCGTCCAAATAAGCCATCATCCGCGGGTCCAGCTCGAGCCCTTTGACCGGGCAACTCAGTGCCGCCCAAAGTTTTGGGTCCAGCGTCGCCAGCTGCTGCCAGTCTTCGATTTTATCCAGCCGGACCTGATCAAAACCGCCGGAGCGGAAAAAACGCCATTGATGTGCCATGTAACTTTCCTTATGAAATGACGCGCCGAAGCCAAACCCACGCGGCGCCTGAAGCGGAGCTATCAATATTTCATTGTTTGGGCAGACCTGCAACTGATGCGGCAACAGATCTGTACTTTGACATGGTGAAACGGGTCGGCCGGTGCAATGGTTCCTGCAGGGCCGGACCGGTATTGTAACGCCTCAGCGGCACTGCGTCGGCAATCGATAGCCAGCGGGGTTCGACGGATCAAAGCCATCGGTGAGGGTACAAAGAAATTGAATCAAATCAGCGATGTCGTTATCACTCAGTCTGTCACTACCATTGGCTTGCGGGCTGAATGGCGCATGCTGCAGCGGTTGTCGCCACAGTGCCGGCGAATCATGGTATGGCACATCCGGTTTATTCGCCACGGTCCGGTAAATTCGCGCCGGTTGTGTGTCGCGCCAGCGGTAAAAGTCCAGCACCTGACGGAGTTGCCTGTAAACGCCATTGTGAAAATAAGCCTGACGGATCGCCACATTGCGCAGGCCCGGTACCCTAAAGGCGCCGCAATGTTCAGCAAACTCGGCCGTTTTACGCATCGGGCCACATAGACCGAGATCATAAAACCGGTGCTCTGTGCTGTCGCCCTGATAGGCCCAGCCGCTTTGACCTGCAGCGGCTAAAGCGCTGTCAGTTTTAGCGTCTTCGTTGTAGGGAATTTGCCAGTTCCGTGGTACCGCATGGCGGACATAACTATGGTTGGTGAAAAGCTCCGGCTGGCCCGGTTGAGTGGCCGCAGAGCTGTGGCAGGCCGTGCAATTGCCGCGTTGTGGGTCGCGGAACAAGGCCAGACCACGGCTTTCAGCAGCGCTGAATTGCGCTTGTCCTTGTGCCACCGCATCAAACTTACTGTTGAATAACCGGAATGAAGAGTCTTGTTGTTCAAATGCGGCGATAGCCTGACTGACTTGTTGCACCAACACAGTCGCATCTGTGGACGGGGGAAATTGCTGCAGGAATGCCGATCCGATGGGCTGCTGCAAAATACGCTGCATCAACTGTGCGGCATCAGCGTTGGCCATTTCGTGCTTTGAAAATAAAGGTCCGGCAACCTGTGCGCTCAGATCTGCGGCCCTGCCATCGGCGAATTGTCCGCCAATGGGTGTGCCGCGCGCTGAGCTGCTGGCAAGCGGTAGCGCCAGTGCAGACCAGGAAAAGGTTGGGGTGAATGCCTGATAACCAAGTGCGGGGCTGCGACGAAATCCAGGCAGAGCCCGGTTCATTCCTCCAGGTTGGGTCGGCGCTGATTCCGCAGGGCTGTAGCCAAAGGCCGGATGATGACAGTCGGCACAAGTCTGCGCGTTCGCTGCAAGATCAGCACTGAAAAACAATATTTTGCCGAGCTGCGCCAGTTTACTCAGTTGCGGCGGCAGCAGTGGCAGCGTGATTTGTTGCTGCACCTGTTGGCCCTGATCGGGGTAGAACAGGGTCAGCCGGTCGCTGCCCTGACATCCTGTCGCCGAATAACTTTGTAGCCACTGTGGGCCGTCCGCTATCGGCGCTCCCCCCAGTGTGGCCAGATTTTGCCCGGCGCATTGTGAACTGATGCGCGGCGCCGGCACTGGCACGGGCCAGGGTTGGCCACGGCCATCGACTGGGGTCAAAACCAGCGTGGTCACGCTGTCTGCCGGGAGTGGCGACTGACTGAAGCTCACCAGAAACCGGAGTTCGGCGACTGCAGGTGGGCGCACATCATTTGTGGTATTGGTTGTTTCGCCGCCACCGCAACCGATCAGCTGTGTGATGATGAAGATAAACCCTGCCATTGGCCACTGTCGCATCGGCGGTCCCTGCACTCTCTGTGGTTGGTGAAAAAACATGCTATTGTCTAGCGCTGTCATTTGCAAATAAATTGTTGCATTATTTGGTTTTAAATGCGTGTTGTCGCCTGCTGCCATAGATGCCCCTGCATTTGCAGGTCAAGCAAGTTTTGCCGCAATAATCTATAGAGCAGCGGACCAGTCATCAGGCTGATTTAATCTTGCGCAGCTGATTAATTTGGTGCTTTGATCCCAAGGATTTGGCAGAACTGGAAGGTGAAAGATGGGGCTGGCGCGGTATTTGTTTTCTTGGATGATAAGCAGCTGCATAGTGGCGGGCGCGAATGCTAGCGCTGAACCCAGTCAGTCGACTGACTGGCGTTATCTGCAGCAACACAGCCTGTCGGAGTTGCAAAGCCAGCAGCAAGCGCTGCAACAGCGTTTTGCCCGGCTGAGTGCTGCAGAAGCCGAGCAGCTGCTGGCGCTGGAGTTAGCTTTTCAGTCGGCGGATCAGGCGGACTATCAGGCGAACCTGCAGCAGGTGCAGCAAGCCGTCGCAGCTTATCAGGCGCTGGTACAGCAGGTGGAAGCGGGCTGGGTGCAGGCGGCGTGGCTCGGCAATCGCTGGCTGCGTTTGCGGGCTGATGCAAAAACCGCAGCGGAACAGCAATTATTTATGCGGACTTTTCTGGAGCAATTTGAGCCAGAGCCAGACTTAGCCGCCAAACTACACAAAGCCTTTGCGGTGGCGTTACAACCGATCAAACAGCAGATATACCTGCAAAATCAACGCTGGTTACAACAGCAACTGCAAGCAGCCGGTTGGTTTGATATTTCGAAAACCTCAGCGGACGCGTCGCAGGCGGCCTGGCTGATGGTGCAACATGCCGATTGGGACCCACAATGGCAGCAGCAAGTGCTGCAGTTATTGCAACCCAAGGTAAAACAAGGCGAATTTCAGCCGCGTTATTTCGCGTATCTGGCTGACCGGGTCGCGATCAACACCGGGCAACCACAGCATTATGGCACTCAGGGGGCCTGTGATAATCAGTCTGGACAATGGCAACCTTTTGCGGTGGAAAATGTGGCGCAACTTGATTCAAAAAGGCAAGAGATGGAACTGGAGCCTATCGAGCAGTATCGGAAGAAGTTTCGTTGTACCAGTACCAAGCTGAAGCCGCAGTCTGGCGCAGCAGTCCCTCAAAGTAGAAAGTAATCGCAAAGGGTGAGCGCAGCGAGGTGCGCGGATGTTGTTGCTCATTACATCGCTGGCAACAGAGCCACTGCAGTGAGCGCCTCGTTCAATCCACTCGATGATATAGCGGCTGTCGTGCCAGCCGCCATACTCTGCCGATTATCCCCGCGCCAGCAACGGCCTCAGATACTGCCCCGTATAAGATTTTTCAAAAGCTGCCACTTGTTCCGGCGTGCCGGCGATGAGGATTTCGCCGCCACCGCTGCCGCCTTCCGGGCCTAAGTCGACTATCCAGTCTGCGGTTTTAACCACATCTAAATTGTGTTCAATGACTACCACTGTATTGCCGGCGTCGCGCAGTTTATGCAGCACGTTCAGCAGTTGCTGAATATCGTAGAAGTGCAGGCCTGTGGTCGGCTCGTCGAGGATATACAGCGTTTTGCCGGTGTCGCGTTTACTCAGTTCGCGCGCCAGTTTCACCCGCTGCGCTTCGCCGCCCGACAAGGTGGTGGCGGACTGGCCGAGCGTGATATAGGTCAGGCCGACGTCCATCAGGGTTTGCAGTTTGCGCGAAATCGCCGGGATGCTGTCGAAGAAAGCCCGCGCATCTTCCACCGTCATTTCCAGCACTTCGTGGATGTTTTTGCCTTTGTATTTCACTTCCAGTGTTTCGCGGTTGTAGCGTTTACCTTTACAGACATCACAAGGCACGTAGACGTCCGGCAGGAAATGCATTTCGACCTTTAATACGCCATCGCCCTGACAGGCTTCGCAGCGCCCGCCTTTGACGTTAAAACTGAACCTGCCCACCTGATAACCGCGTGACCGCGCTTCCTGGGTGCCGGCGAATAAATCGCGTACTGCGGTGAAAATGCCGGTGTAAGTGGCCGGGTTCGAGCGTGGCGTGCGGCCAATCGGGCTCTGATCGATGTCGACGCATTTATCAAAATGCTCCAGACCTTCAATAGCGCGGTGCGGCGCCGGGTCGTCGCCCTCGCCTTTGTTCAGCACTTTGTGTGCAACGCGGAACAGCGTGTCGTTGATCAGCGTTGACTTGCCGGAGCCGGACACGCCGGTGATACAGGTCAGTACGCCAAAAGGAATGCTTAAATCGACGTTTTTCAGGTTATTGCCGGTCGCGCCCAATACTTTGAGTTCTTTGCCTTTTTTACCTTTGTGCCGCGTTTCTGGCACAGCGATTTTGCGGGTACCAGACAGATACTGGCCTGTCAGTGAATCAGGCGCCGCTTCGATATCGGCCAGCGTGCCCTGCGCGACTATATTGCCGCCATGCACACCGGCGCCCGGGCCTATGTCGATGATATGGTCGGCGAGGCGCACCGCGTCTTCGTCGTGTTCGACCACAATCACGGTATTACCCAAATCGCGCAGGTGCGTCAGGGTGCCGAGTAGCCGGTCGTTATCACGTTGGTGCAAACCAATCGATGGTTCGTCCAACACATACATCACGCCGACTAAACCGGCGCCGATTTGACTGGCCAGGCGAATCCGCTGCGCTTCGCCGCCGGATAAGGTCTCGGCGCTGCGCGATAAATTGAGATAATTCAGGCCCACATTGACCAGAAACATCAGCCGGTCCTGAATTTCTTTGAGTACTTTTTCGGCGATTTTGGCTTTTTGCCCGGTTAGCGTCAGCTCAGTGAAAAACTGATGGCAGTCGCCAATCGACAACTCGACGATTTTCGGCAAATTGGTTTTACCGATAAACACATGGCGCGCTTCTTCGCGCAGGCGTGAACCGTCACAGACCGGGCAAGTGGTGGTGGCGAGATATTTCGCCAGCTCTTCACGCACCGCATTGGATTCGGTTTCGTGATAACGCCGCTCCATATTCGGCAAAATGCCTTCAAACGGATGTTTGCGCAGCACGATGTCGCCACGGTCATTTAAGTATTTGAATTCAATCTCTTTGCGCCCGCTGCCGCTCAATATCGCTTGTTGTTGCTCGGGCTTCAGGCTTTGAAACGGCGCGTCAACGTCAAAACCATAATGTTCGGCTAAGGATTTCAACATCTGGAAATAATAAAAATTGCGTTTGTCCCAGCCGCGAATAGCACCGCCGGCCAGGCTTAACGCCGCATCAACAATGACTTTATTGGCGTCGAAATATTGTTTGACGCCCAAGCCATCACAGGCGGTACAGGCACCGGCCGGGTTGTTGAAGGAAAATAACCGCGGCTCCAGTTCGGCCATCGAATAACCGCAGGTTGGGCAGGCGAAGTTGGCGGAGAAAATCAGCTCTTCAGCCGATGGGTCATCCATCGAGGCCACTTTGGCGATACCGCCGGATAACTCCAGCGCAGTTTCAAAACTCTCGGCCAGCCGCTGTTTGATGTCGTCGCGTACTTTGATCCGGTCAATCACCACTTCGATGGTGTGTTTTTTGTGCAAGTCGAGCTTTGGCGGATCAGACAAATCACAGACTTCGCCGTTGATACGGGCGCGGATATACCCTTGGGCCGCTAGGTTTTCCAGCGTTTTGACGTGTTCGCCTTTGCGGTCCTGCACCACAGGCGCCAGCACCATTAATTTACTGCCTTCCGGGAAGGACACTACTTTGTCGACCATTTCGCTGATGGTTTGCGCCGCCAGCGGTAGGTTGTGCGTCGGGCAGCGTGGCTCCCCAACGCGGGCAAATAACAGCCGCAGATAGTCGTAAATTTCGGTGATAGTGCCGACGGTGGAACGCGGATTGTGTGACGTAGATTTTTGTTCAATCGAAATCGCCGGCGACAGACCTTCGATATGGTCCACGTCCGGTTTTTCCATCAGGCTCAAAAACTGGCGGGCGTAGGCCGACAAGGATTCGACATAACGACGCTGGCCTTCGGCGTACAGCGTATCAAAGGCCAGCGAAGATTTGCCTGAGCCAGATAAACCGGTGATCACAATCAGTTTGTCGCGCGGAATTTCCAGCGAAATATTCTTCAGGTTGTGAGTACGGGCGCCGCGGATATCGATTTTATTCATCACAGTCTCTGTTTATGGCCTTGGGATCGGGCGGGAGCTATATGGCTGAGGATGCTGCCCGGATCAATGCTGCAGAAGGATAAGCAGGAACTGTATATAAATACAGATGTTTTCGCAAGTCTCAGGCCGGTGAAAAACCAGCCTGAGCCAGATGACAGTTATTGCAACAGGCGCGACATATCAACCAGTTCAAGGTCGCTGCTAACGCTAAGATAACGTTCGTAATAGGATTTATGTGCCGAACCGACAATCGCCAGCACTTTGCTGTGGGCACCGGTGATTTCGCGGATATTGGCCACCATCCGCATGTTGCGGGTTTCCCAGTAGGCCAGATATTTGCGGCCGGACTGGCCGCTTTGGTTATCGCCTGCCGCTGCGCCAAAATCGCCGGCCACCGCCAGCTGGCTTTCCAGCGGCGCATTTAGTTCGCGGTACCAGTCGAGTAAACTCACTGCCGGGTCGCTGCCAATTTGCTGCAGACGTTGTTCAAAGCCGTTTTTACGTTGGGTGGCGGCAGCGTTGTTCCAGATTTTTGTCATCTCAGCACCAAAGACTTTTTCATCCATTACGCCGATAGCGCGGTCGCCGGTATGGTCGTCGACCGGATAGACCCGCTCGTGGCCGAGTTTGACGGCGAGCGCAGCGCCAATGCTGATATTTTCATTATTGGACAACCGGCGTTTTTCCAGCGCCTGCACCAGATCCGGCGTCAGGCCATCGGCGGCTTTTTGTTCCGAAGGCGGCAGCCGTAACCATTGCACCAGCGCGGACACCGGGTCGCCGGCTGCCATCATCAGTGCTGAAAGCCGGCGACGCTCGGCGGCCGGGCGCTGTGCTTGTGGGGTTGCCAAAATTTTTTCCAGTTCAGCACTGGCCTGCGCCCCGGTTAGATTCAGCGCTTTGCGGGCGCCGCTTGGGTCATAACAATATTGTTCGGCGCTGTCCGGATATAAAAAGACATAGTCGCGCAGCAAATCACATTGCGGCCCGGCCAAACTCTCAATGGCGATTTTATCCGGCGCAAAAGTCTGCAGCTTCGCCAATAAAGGAGCTAAGCGCTGCTGGTTAAAATCAGCTGGTAATGCGCTTAGGTGTGCGGTGGCCAGCACGGCAATCTGGCTGAGCTGACCGCGTTTGGCTGCCGCCTGGTCGGCTTGCAATACTGCGCGGGCATGGTCGGTCAGCGGCCTTTCTTGCAACGGCTCTGCTGCAACTGCTGCGGTTTGCCACAGCAACAGGGTACTGAATAAGCAGCGTCTGAACATAAATTCTCCGGAAAATAGTCATGAAATCAACGACAAAATAAGCAGCTGCCACTATCTGTACAACGTGACAGAGGCGCCGGATTTGTAACAAAGTCTGCTGATGCATGCCCGCAGTCACAGCTTGTAGCCAGTGGTCGAATCGGTTTGCAATTGTTGCAGGCAAAGCCTAAGGTGAATTGTTAACGCTTTTTCTGCAGGCAGTATGACCACAGAACAAATTTACACTTTAGCGATGATGCAACTGGCACTGGTGATCCTGATTGCCAGCACCCGGGTGCATCCGCCTAAACCAGATGTGCCGAGCCTGCGTTTGTTTCAGATCTCCATCGCCTGTGATGCTATCAGCTGGTTGTTTTATTTGTGGCCGGTACAACCGGTGTTGCTGTTGATCTCCAGCATCGCTGCAGCGTTTAACTTTTGGTTATTACTGGCCTTCGCGTTAAAACGCTGCCAACGCAGTGTGCCCTGGTGGTTGCTGACGGTGATGATTCCGCTGCAGGCGGGGGGCTATACCTGGTTCAACCTGCATGAACAGCAACAAGCCTCAATGCATTTTATGACCTTCGTGACTGCACTGGTCACGCTACCAATTGCCTGGTTATTCTGGTTTCGCAAAGCAGGCCGCACAGTATCGGACCAGAGTTTTGCTATCGTGATGTTGTGCTGGTTTGGTGTCTGCGTGCTGCGCACTGTGACGGTGGAGGTGCAGCAGGACTGGATTTTGTCTGGTTATCTGGTATCGCAGGTGCTGTGGCCCGGCATCATGGCGGCTTATGGCCTTTTTGTGATCACTGGTTATCTGGAAGAAACGCAGCAACGGCTCAGGGCTGAAGCGGTGCTGGACCCGTTGACCGGGCAGCTGAACCGGCGCGGTCTGCATGAAGTGGTGGCCGGCAGCGTCAGCTACCTGCAGCGCAATCAGCAGCCGGCGGCATTATTGATGATAGATTTGGACCACTTTAAGCGCGTCAACGACCAGTTTGGCCATGATGGCGGCGATTTGGTTCTGGAACAAACCGCCAAAGCCATCAAAACCATGCTGCGGCAAAGTGATGTGCTGGCGCGCTTTGGTGGAGAAGAATTTCTGGTATTTCTACCGGCGGCCAATCGTGACATGGCCCAGCGCACTGCGGAACGTTTACTGGAAGGTGTCCGGCAGCTGGAGTGGCCGGCGTCGATGCCGGAAGATTATCAGCTGACGATCAGTATCGGTGTCAGTGTGTTTGGCCCGGATTATGACTTTGGCCGCACGCTGCGTCTGGCTGATCAGGCGCTGTACCGCGCCAAACAAAATGGCCGCGATCGCATTGAATTCGCCGGGACAGCTGCCGACTATTAAAGGCCTGTGGTACAATCCGCCGCTCTTTTGCTGCCCGCCTTTTTCTGCTGCGGGTACTGCCTGAATCGACTTGAGATCCATCAGATATGCAACATTTAACCGCACTGGAACGGCGGGCCGCGATTTCGCTGGCGCTGGTTTTTGCGTTCCGTATGCTGGGCCTGTTTATGCTGATCCCGGTTTTTGCCATCTACGGCAAAGACTTAGTTGGTTTTTCCCCGGTCTGGATTGGTCTGGCTATTGGTGCTTATGGCCTGACGCAGGCTGTGTTGCAAATCCCGATGGGCTGGTTGTCGGACCGGATTGGCCGCATGCCGGTGATGCTGCTGGGCTTGACCTTGTTTGCGGTGGGCTCTGTGGTCGCGGCGCTGGCGGAATCGGTATATGGCGTGACCTTTGGCCGAATTTTACAGGGCATGGGTGCTATTTCCGGCGCCGTGCTGGCACTGGCCGCCGATGTGACGCGCGAAGAACAACGTCCGAAAGTGATGGCAGTGATTGGCGCAACCATTGGTTTATCTTTCGCCGTGTCGATGGTTGCCGGCCCGGCGCTGGCCGCCTTTGGTGGCTTAAGTGCCATTTTCTGGTTTACCGCCGCGCTGGCGCTGGTCGGCATTGTCATAGTGCTGACGCTGGTGCCAAAAACGCAGCAGCAGGCCATCGACAGTGAAGCTTTAGCCCGGCCCGGTTTTATCTGGCAATTATTTTGTCACCCGCAGCTGCGGTTATTAAATCTGGGTGTGCTGGTGCTGCACCTGCTGCTGACGGCGATTTTTGTCGTGATCCCAACGCAATTGCTGGCTGATGGCTTAGCCGCGCCGCAGCACTGGCAGGTGTATCTGCCGGTGTTTGTCGCCGCTTTTGTGCTGATGGTGCCGCTGATGGTGTTGTCGATGCGTCGCCAGCAGGAAAAAGGCTATTTTTTATTCGCCATCGGCTTGCTGATTGTAAGTTTATTGTTAATGATGAATGGCGGGCTCTGGCCATTAGCCATAGCACTGCTGGTGTTTTTCACCGGATTTAACTATTTAGAAGCCAGTATGCCGGCGCTGGTGTCGCGTATTGCACCGGCTGGCCAGAAAGGCACAGCGATGGGCATTTATGCCAGCCTGCAGTTTTTTGGTGCCTTTTTAGGCGGGGTGTTGGGTGGCAGTATTTCCGGTCAGTTTGGTGCTGCCAGCCTGTTTGCCCTTGCCGGCGGAATTGGTTTAATATGGCTTTTTCTGGCCACGCGCATGCAAGTCCCGCAGCGGGCCCAACGCTTGTCTTATAAGGTTTCCGGCGTTGATGACGCTGCAGCCAAAACGCTGGTCCGCCAGCTCAGCAGCCTCGATGGCGTGCTGGAAGCGACAGTTGTCGTCAACGAACAACGCTGTTATTTAAAAGTCAGCTCTGCCGGTTTTGACCCACAACAGGTTGAAGCTTTGCTGAGTCGTCACAGTTAATCAGGAGAATGCGCATGGCGCGTGGAATTAATAAAGTCATTTTGATCGGTAACTTAGGTGCAGATCCTGAAGTTCGTTACATGCCAACCGGCGGTGCTGTGGCCAATATCACCATTGCAACTTCAGAATCCTGGACTGACAAACAGACCAATGAGAAAAAAGAACAGACCGAATGGCACCGTGTGGTGATCTATCAGCGTCTGGCCGAGATCGCCGGTGAATACCTGCGTAAAGGCAGCAAAGTCTATATCGAAGGTCGTCTGCGTACGCGCAAATGGCAGGATCAGCAAGGTGTCGAGCGTTTCACCACTGAAATCATCGCCAACGAACTGCAGATGTTAGACGGTCGTGGTGAAGGCCAAAGTGCTCAAATGGGTGGCGCACCAGGCGCCGGTGCTGCAATGGGCGGTGCCGCTATGGGTGGCATGGCCGCACCGGCACAAGCCTATCAGGCACCACAAAACCGCGCACCACAAGCCGCGCCTGCTGCACAGCAGAATTACAACCGCGCACCGGCTGCAGCACAACAAGGCTTTAACCAGCCGGCACCAGCAGCGCCAGCTTACAATCAGGCACCAGCCCAACCGGCCTACAATCAGCCACAGCAAGGTTTTAACCAACCACAACAAGGCGGTTTTGGCCAGCAACGCGGCCCGATGGAACCACCAATCGATTTTGATGACGATATTCCGTTCTGACTTAAACCTTTATAATAATATAACGTAAAAGTATAATATTTAACGCAGGTAATGAGTGAATTCAAACACTTACCTGCGTTTTTTACTTTGAAAAAGTGTAATCAAACAAATCATTAACATCTGCCGATTCTACACCTTTTATTTTATAACGTAAAAATTTGACTGCTTTGGCGGGGATTTTTTCGTCAAAAAGTCATGCATTATTATAAAAGTTTTATTTACTTTTCCCCCCTTCAATGTCGCCCCTCATGACGTGCTTGTTTGGCCTGCTTTTCAGGTTTTCCAATAAATACTTGTAACATAATAAAAGTATGTTCATGTTTTAACTTAGTTTTTTGACTTTTCAAAAGACAGTGCTACAGTCCTGGCAAGCACACCAGGAGGTATCAAGATGACGTATGCTTTAGGTCAGATAGTATTGGTCAATGGAGAGCGGCAAGTCCTCATCGATGATGAGCATGATCTTCCTCCGATCCTACCCAATCATTACTTCGCACAGATAATCAATCAGGCCTTTAGCACAAAGCAGCGTCGGGCCAGGACCGTCATACTGATTTTGAATTGGGCACGGGAATTAAAAATTGATTTGTTTGACCGGATCCGGTCGGGCGAAGGCTTCACATATGCTGAGCAGAATTCACTGGTGTTCAAACTCCGCTTACGGGCGGAACCTGATGAATACGATCCGTATGTCGGTGCTGATACTTATAAGGACCGATGCCGGGAGCTCCGGACTTTTTTTCGCTTTCTTGCGCGAACATACGGTGACACCCGTCTTGAGGCGGAACCCTATCTGATACGAGTGCTTTCCTGGATTGAAGATTTGTTCGATTTTTTAGCAGCTCATTACGTGGTGATTCCTCCTGCCAAACGTGAAGGATTCTCACATACTGAACGACAAGCCATGCTAGAATTGGTCCACCCATTGAATGAAAAAAATCCGTTCCAGTTGCGGGTTCGTGAACGAAACTGGTTAATCATCAATCTGCTCTTCGAAACAGGGATCCGAGTCGGCGAATTGCTGTCCCTCCGTTGTGACGCTGTTGTGACAGAGATGGACGTGAGTTACGGCATGTTGCACTTTCTGGTGGTCAATCAAAACGTATACCTCAATGAAGATCCCCGCAGCATACCGCCAGATGCCAAGACGACCTCAAGAAAGTTGCCTATTTCAGAAAAGCTGGCGATGAGGATTGATCACTATATCAAAACGGGCCGACGATATCGGGGGCGTAATGCGCAGCGGGCTGCGGCCTTTCTGTTTCTCAATTCTGATAATCGACCTGCACCGCTGAGTATCGGTGGGTTTTATAAAATTTTGTCTCGTATTGAATCCGTCGGAAATGCGGACAAGCCGGTGTTTTCGGATATTCAGGCGCACCGTTTCCGTTATACAACGATAGAGGATTTAATGCGGCTCTTGGACGTCAAGCAAGACAACGAAGAAGAGTGCAAGAAGATCCTGCGTTATATGGGGGGCTGGTCATCAACCAGTGATCAGTATGAACATTACGCAGCGAAACAAATCATATTTTCAGCACACTTGGCCTTGCTAAAACTTCACGATGAGCTTATTGTTAAATTCGACCGGTGAGTTCCCTCACTTGCTGGTGTTACTGGAGCTACCAAAAAATCCTCCAGAAACCATTTGTCGCTATCAGGCAAATGCAAAAAGGGCGGTGTATTTCACAATACACTCACTGTAACGGACAGAAGGTAAAAAATTCTCAAAGGGCTGACCGACAAAGCGGTAACCTTGAAAGCGCCTAATCAGTACAACAGTGTGATTAGGGTAAGGCATCAACCATTTTAAATTGGGTACGTTAGTTAATTACATCTTGGCAGACGCGCGAACCTTAAAGGTTCACGAGGGTCGCTAAACCGGAGTTTGGTCTGGTGAAGCGAAAAATAGCCGATGAGCCTTTGGTTCGTCTGGCGATTCCTAGGCTACCTGGTCGTTAGAGCAGTCACAAACATGCTCAATGACTGGATGATGTTCTATTGAATGTCATGAGTAGTCTATTTGCCGAGAGAAATGACTATGATGCAGTTTGATCGTTTTGCTCGCTCTTCTGAGCGTGAAGCCCGCAGTCTGCCGTTCATTGAACGCCGTCCTTACACTCCATTTAACATCCCTGTTGTTCAAGCAAGACTCCGGTCGGTTGATACATCTCGCGACGTTTGGAGAATCGGGGAAACAGCGTCTGAAGTGCTCAATTTTGAGCGACTCACGACCAAAGTTAATCCTCCAAAAAATCTGCAACGTGACTTTTTTGATGTCGATGTTGAGGACGAACACGAGGTAAGTGCTCAAACGGCAACTCCACTACCGGATGAGTTGCTCAACAACCTGAAGTATTTTCTTGCACGCCAGTTACCTGGCAAGTCCCCGCTTACGGTGGGCAGTATGTTCTCTGCTATTGTTCATTTCCTCTCTCAATGCGATTGGGAAGATGTGGGGGAAGCGTCTCTCACCGATGTATTGAGTGAGCAGCTTATTGATTACATTTATGTCAATCGCTCTCAATCAAATGAATATGCGCTCAACGCACTGCGGTACTGGTATCGGCGCAGCTACCGGATGGGTCTCTCGACATTTGAATACCAGACAGCCCAAGCGCTGGGTGTATTCAAATTCCGGGGAAACCTGAAAGGCGCCGATGTCCTCAGCTATTTCCCCCATCGAAGTCCGCTGACTGCACAAGAGTTGGATGCGTTGCACCAGGTCTTGAGGGAGGCTCAAATCGATGTCTCCCATGACAGTTACCGAGGGCTTCTGAGCGCATGGCTATTGATCAGTCTCGGACTTCGGAGCAAGCAATTAGTGCTGCTCATGAACTCGGACTTTTTAATTAATGTCGACCAGCACAGCGGCGAGAAGACCTACGTTCTGAACGTTCCTTCAGTGAAGAAACGACATGAATTACCTCGGTCGCGGTTCAAATCCCGGCAACTGCCCACGTTTCTTGGTGAAATGCTGGAAAAATACATGCATCACAAGGAATCAGAAATGGCGCAGCTTTCTGCGATGTTTGCGGACATTGGTGGAGACATCCCGCCATTCGCTAAGCAGCCAATTTTTGCAATTTCGCGTTGGAAAATAAAAAAGCGGTACGAGGAACGTCGCGTGCATCTGCCTTACCTCCAAAACCTTCCATCAGATTCTGTCTTAAACATGTTGCAGAAGATGTTTGGTGTGATTAACACGGTTCGAGTCCGGGACGGCAAAATGCCTTTTGATCTCAAAATAACGCCGCGGCGGTTACGTAAAACATTCGCAACCCGCGCAGCAGCGACCGGCGTCCCTATTATCGAGTTAGCGGAACTGTTGGACCATGAGGATCTCCAGCATGTCATGGTGTATTACCAGCTGGGATTGTCCTTTGCTCAGAAGCTTGACCGAGTGTTTCAGGAGCAATTCAAAGACATTTTGTCTTACTTCAAAGGTCAGATCAACCTCACGACGTTGATCAGCCAAACGGTACCCAATACTGTTTTTGGGCCTGACAAATTGCGTCGTTTGGTTGGTATTGGCATGTGTGCTAAAGGGGCGCCATGTGATTTGACTCCACCTAACGCCTGCTATGTGTGTCCGAAGTTCGAAGCCTGTAATGACCCAACGCGCCATCGTGAGGTGCTGGACAGTATGAAAGCAGATGTCAAAGTCTGCTTTGGCGAAGATGCGCCTCCAGAGCTACTCAATGCCCCACACATCAAAGCATGCGAAGAATTAGTCAACACATTGGAGGCGTGCCATGAGTAAGTCAAATGCACTGTTAAAACTTGACGTCATTCCCGCAGAGTTGAAGCAACTTTGGGCGCACGATGACTCTAAGGTGGAACACTATGAGAAATTTGTGTTCTATTGCCAGAAACAAATTCGCCACGTTTTTCCATCGGTCGACTGGTCGACGAATGTGTGGGAGATCTCTGAATACGAGTCAACACAATCGGCTCGGCGAGTCTCACACGATAGCAATGTTCTTTTCACCCGTTTTAACGGCTTGGGGAAACAGAAGAAAATAGCTGCGGAGGCGCAGGAGCCTTTTACGCAGCCGTTTCGAGATCTCGTGAAAGGGATCATCGTGTTAAACCATCTTGGTCGCGCAATAACACATGATGCGCACATGGTATGGATCCGTGCATTCCGATATCTGTATCACGTGTTTACAGAGCATCAGCTTCAGGCGATCCACCAGATCAATGGGCTTCACTTTGATCTCGCGATGAAAATGGCTATGGATCGGAATGAAGCCGAGTCCACACTATATCGGACCGGTGAGCATCTGAGCGCTATTGCCGACAAACTGAACCTGTTTGGTCTTTGCATGGTGTTTGAATGGCACAATCCAATCCCCAGGCCCGATAAAACTGGTGGGACAGAGCAACGTCATGTCCGCCAAAAGACGTCGCTTCAAGAAGCCGAGCAGCTCCCTAAATCCGCCTACCTGACTCATTTAGCAGCGCTGTGGAAACATTACGACGAACTGCAACCATCGGACAAAATACATGTCTGTATGGGGATCGTTTCACTGTGCACCGGTCTTCGGATGGACGAATTCTGCGGTTTACATGTGGGATGTATCCCGAGTAAAGAGGAATACGAATCGGCACCTCTTGAACTTACCTTTGACGGTCGGGTCGGGAAAATGTTGCGCATGAGCGTATTGGCTCGAAAGCGGTTTGTATGGGATTCAAAAATTATCCCCAATAGTCTTACCGACACCGTGTTTCTCGCGGTTGATCGTTTGAAGGCTCTGAGTACTGAAGCCCGGTATTATGCATTAATGCTACTCAATGAGTCGTACTGGCCTGCGTTGGATGGATTTGACGAAGATGAGATTGTTCTCGCCACAGATCTCGCCGCACATTTCAAATTAGAGAAAACGTCTAATTTGATCACACAGCTCGGGCGCCTTGGCATTACCCGACACATCAGCTCGGCCCCCAAACGCACAACCTTCTGTATTCGGGATATTCATCAGGGAGTATCCCGTGCGTATCGAGAGGAGTTGAAATCGGTCGCTGATGGCTTTGGTCCACAGGCGAGGATGATTAATTATTGGGACCTCTTGACGCTGCAGTTCAAGTTTGAGCACAGCAGAGGCTCAATCAAAATGTTCCCCATTCCGGTGTCAGGTACGCAGATCCAGGACGCTTTCCGGGGGCGTAACTATATCAGCCGGCTGTCAAAAGAAGAAAAGCGGATCGAGACTTTATTTGAACGCTATCAATTTGATGGGTTGGTCCTCGAACCAGGCGGTATTCGAACACATCAATTCAGGCACCTGCTAAATACCGTCTTACAGCAATCAGCCCAGTTTGATCAGGAAGATATCGCCAAATTTTTTCTGCGTGCAGGCGTTCGCGATAACGAATGGTATGACCACTCATCATCAGAGCATCTCGCTGTTCAGGGGGCGAGGAAGCTGCATGAATTCCAGGCGAAATTTGCACCGAAATTTGAATCGAAAAATAACGAGCTGGATGCCAGTCAGGTCGTTGGGTTGATCAGTCGGTTTCCGTTGCTTGGGCCTGAGGAATTGATGGCGGAGCTCGAATCCAGAGGCTCAAGCCATGTAATGCGTATTGGCCGCTGCAGGCATGACTACACGCAAGAGCCTTGCGGCAAACACTATGCCTGCCTCAACAAATGCAAACATTACCGTAGGCAAAAAGGCAATCCGCTAGAAATTGCACGACTCCATGAGATGAAGGCTGAAGCAGAGTTGCAAGTTGCGGCAGCGCAGTTTGATACGGACGACGGTCTGACGAACGCCCATGTGTGGTTAGCACACCATCAGCGACTCCTTGCGGGATGCGATGCAGCATTGTCGATTGAACAGGATGACCGGTACGAAGTAGGGCAAATCGTGGCGATTTTCCCCAATGGCCGCGATAGCTGTGAAGCCTTTTAAACCAACTTAAGCTGTTGCCGGCGCTTTGCGCCGGTATTAAGGAGTATTGATGCCAACCGTGAAATTAACTGATGCTGTGGTCGACAAGCTTGTGCATCTTTGCAACACCTATGCAAGCGGGGTGCTGGGCGAACGATTCGGCTGGCAGGATTTGGAGCGTGTCTGCGGTCTTCCTTATCAAACCCTGGGTAAGAATCCCCGTATTTTCCAAGCGTATCACGAGGCGAAGCAGGCGTTACGAAAGCTTCGGGGTGCTCAAGTAGCCATCGATCCTGTCAGCAAAATGAAACCTACCGAGCTGGAAAAAAGGTGTGCTCAATTAGAAGAGCAGAATGCCGCACTTGAAAAGAAGTTGAGACTGTATGAGCTGAGGTTTGCGACGTTCCTGCATAACATCGCCAAACAGGGGCTACAACCTGATGCTTTTGAGAAACCCATTCAAGAGAGCCTCAAATATGCAGCAAGGAAGAAGAATAACATAAAATCGATAAAATAATGTCGATTAAAATTGACATATGTCAATCATTGTCTACAATCTTAGTGAGGTGACCTGCCAAGAGACCTCAAACCCAATAGCATTGAACGCCATGGATGGCCCCACTAGGAGCGCCATTCATGAGACCCAGAGCCCCCCCACATCAAATCAACCATCTGCATTTGTGACGAAATGCCGGCATCCGCGACCACTTTGAATAGTATGGTTTTCGCAGGAGCCAGGGATACTGTCACGTGATGCGGCGTACGTGTTTATCAAGGTATTGCATTTGTAAAAGGCTCTGAGGGGAGCAGCCAAATGACAGAAATCACGACCATGAGCATGTTCATCAACATGCAAGAACGTCAAAAACTCTCGCGGCGTATTCAGAACGTTGTCGAGTCACTGTTAGCTGCACTGAACATTGACCCGTGTGGGCGGCAGCTGATTATGGCCTGCGGCACAGGTGAAGAGCGCACTAACCGCGAGGCCCTGATTGCCTGGATGAGGAAATCCATTTGTTGTGAACAGCGATTGGATTCGTTTTCAACGGAGCAGATCGCTCACGAGCTGCGGCATCACTTGGAGCGCTGTATTGGTTCTTGGTGTGATTAATGGTCCTGCTCGGATGGAACATGCTCCATCAGCTGCTGGACTGTAACGTCGAAAAATGTGCACAGCCGGTCGATGACATCTGTCGTCAGGTTACTGCCACGCTCGTGCAACATTTTTGACAGAGTGGCTCTGTGGATCCCTGTCGCCTCTGCCAGTTGGATGATCGTGAGTGTTGTGTCGTTTTTGAACTCGTAATCGTCCATGCAGCGACGTAGGTAGTAACGGATCATATTGTTCTCCTGTGATGAACGGATGATACACAAAACTACAGAGTAGGAAAATCGAACAAAGTACGATGTGGTGGATAGAATCATGGAATTAAACACGCAGCTATGCTGGCTCGGAAATCTGGTGTCAGAAGACCAGTTGAACGAAATCGCTCGGGGGATTAAACAAGATCGGTCCCACAACCGGTTTCTGTACCCATATACAAAACAAGGTGAGATCGGTTTTTTCCCACTCGAAACCGTTGAACAGCAGGCATTCTGTCAGCATTTGGCTCACCTTGGGTGTATTCCGTCCATGCTATTGGTCGGGTACTCGCTGTCGCTCGATTACATAGGAACGCCTAGGGTCATCTGCCCACTCGCAAGCGCGGAATATTTGTTTGCTGGGATCAGTGCGTTTTTAATACATCACCGTGATCCTGGGTTCGAACGCGAATTTAAATACTTTTGGGGCAACTATTGGTTCCATGAGATCTGCCGGCATGTGTTGGCGTGGTTTTTGGTGAATGCGCCGGACGACTATACGCACCCAGTGCGTGAGTTTTGCGAGTGGTGGGTAGCTAATACCGGTGGCACAATTCATCGCTTGGATTCGTGAGGACTTCACATGGATACCTACACAGCGGTTCCTGCGCATGAACGTAGGGGGTTAAACGGACTGGTGTTGATTGATATCAGCCGACTGGCATATTCATATGGTGTGGCAAACGATCGACCTGTGGTAGTGGCCAAAACGTCATTGCGCGGTGATTTCTCCGACGGATGGTGTTGCTACCTGGAGGAGTTCGGGACTAGAACCATTCTCCTTAAATCAGCAGACTCCGACATTTCGCCAGAGTCAGAAAACATTGACCTTATTGAATTACTTGGTCACGGACTGACGGTTATGCCGCAGCAGAAGTTGATTTTTGTGTGTCCCAGGTGCTGCGCGGGACTTACGTATGTTGACTTGAAATTGGCCTCTTCTTGTAGTTAATCCGTTTATCAATAAGCTGACCACGATTCATGGCGTTATCGGATCTATTAGTGGTGAGTTCGATAAATGAACGAAAAGCGATAGCAGTTATATCCTGCAACAGCTTTAAACCAGCGCAAGAAGCGGTCCTTACCAGTAGGCTAAGCAATCTTACCGTCAGCCCACCATAGGCGGCTAAGTGCCAATCGCTGACGATGGTAATAGAGATGGTCGAATCGCAGCTTTTCACTGAAAGTGGACATGACTTAGTCTGAATGTGAACTGCAACCTTCGAAAAATTTGAGAGATCAGCGTATTACCAGAACGTTAAAACAGCGAGCATCTTGTATTTATAAAGTCAGACATGAAAAAAAGGCCTGAATTAGTAGACCACTACACTCCCACCACTCGTCAACTAAACGACATTTTCAGGGATTTCTAACACAACGCTGAAGCAATTATCATCACTGATATGCCATGCCAAATGCATTCGATGGAGTTCTACTACTTTTCGTACTATAGATAACCCAAGGCCAGACCCAGCGATATCCTGATGAGCTGCATGCCGGAAAAAACGCTCTCCCAATCTCTTGATTTCCGGCTTCGAATTATCGAGGAACTGATTTGTAATGGTCAGTCTGTTTTGTGTGATCATTGCAGAATATACCACCCGGACCACGCTATTTGGACGGGCATATTTTGCTGCATTGTCCAGCAAATTACGTAAGACGCACTGAAATAGGGCGGGTTCAACAAACAACATGACTTCCGAGCCGACGTTAATATCCCAGCAGACATTATCCAGATGTTTGCCCTCGATTTGCGCCATCGCATCGGAAATCAATCCTAACAATGGTATATGTCTTTTTTCCAGATGATTGAAATGTTCTAGTTTATGCATTTCCATTAGTTGAAAAACCAAATGGGAGAGTCGTTTTGTGCTTTTTTGGATGGCTTCGTTTGCTAGCAGGATCTCGTCACTGGATTGCGCTTTGGCTAAGTTATCGGTGTGTAGCTGAAGGATACTTAGAGGCGTCCTCAGTTCATGGGATGCATCGGCGATAAACCGTTTTTCTTGAGTTATGTAAGATTTGAGTTCACCGAGCAAAGTATTCACCGCATTCTGAAAAGGCTGCAGCTCTCTGGGTAGCTCCATTAGTAAGGGTTTTAGGTCGGCAGGGTCGCTGCCTGCAAGTCTTGCTGACAATTCGCTGATAGGCCTGGTACCCCAATAGACTGTCAGCCATACCAATACAAAAATGGGAATTACAGCAAAACTAAGTGGTACTAACTGATCGACTGTGAGATGAAAGCTTAGCTCGTCGCGTACATCCTCACGTTGCGCAGTGAATATCCAGACCTTCAAATCCTTCGCAAATAAGCTAAAGCCAATCCACTCATAACCATCAAAATTCACGACATGGTAGCCGGCTTCCATCGGTTGCAGCGGGTGTGTGCCTGCGTTCGCAGAACGCAGCAGTAACTGCCCATCCTGGCTCCACACCTGTACGGCAATTTTACTCTCATATTTGTGACCTTCTGGATGGCGTTCTTGTGCGGAAGTACGTTCGACGCCATCTTCAATAATCCGCGGCACTTCAATCACGGTATCTAACGTGGTTCTTTCCGATGTCCTCTCGAACAACAGGTGCCGCACAAGTCGGCCGTACTGGGCGAGTTGCGCATCAAATAACTCATCTAATTCATGATGAGTACTATAAAAGGTACTGATACCAGTCACGCTCATCAAAAGCAAAATGACCCCATTAATACTGAGAAGTAGCATGCGCCGTAGACTTTTAATTTTCATCGTGGCTCTTCAGTGTATAACCAAAACCACGGATAGTTTTTATCACATAAGTAGCTGTTTTTTTTCGAATATTATGAATATGCACTTCCAGGGAATTCCCCTCATTATCACCATTCCAGCCGGTGTTAATTTCCTCAAGACGCTGTTTGGAGAGAATTTTCCCGGGATGCAACATCAATTCTTTCAGTAGTAAAAACTCACGGCTGGTCAGATGAACCGATTTATTTTGATAGTTGCAAGTATGCTGTTGGAGGTCCAAAACGAGTTCATTACTGATCAGAACGTCTTGCTGTCGCTGTTGATGCCTTCTGAGAATGACTCGCAGACGCGCTTCAATTTCCCTGACATCGCAAGGTTTGAGCACATAATCATCAGCTCCGGCATCCAGTGCTTCTATTTTGGTGTCCAGGTGGTCCCAGGCGGTCAGCACCAGCACAGGAAGTGCCTGTTGTGAAGCCCTGAGAGTTCTAATCACTGGTAATGCCACACCATCAGGTAAACCAAGATCGAGGATCATCACATCAAATGTGCTGCTTTGAGCAGCCTGTAATGCCTGTTTACCTGATACACAATGCTCTACGCGGTAGTGCAAACGCTCAAGCGCAACGATCAGTCCTTGCGCCAGCAACTGATCATCTTCCACCAACAAAATACGCATAAAGCAGACTCCGATTTAAAACAGGACAATGACCCAAACCGATGCCGCGGCCACAAGCATGGTAAGTACAGCAGCCGAACCTATATCCTTTGCCTTGCCACTAAGCTCGTGATACTCAGAACCGATCCGGTCAACAACGGTTTCTATCCCAGTGTTCAGGAGTTCAACAACCAACACTAATAGCAGACTCAAAATTAATAATGCTCTTTCAGCTTTGCTGACATCAACCCAAAGAGCCAATGGTAATAACACAAGCAGCGCCATCAACTCTTGTCTGATTGCAGCCTCAGAATGCCAACTGCTGACAAAACCCTGCTTTGAATAATTCGCGGCACTGATGAGTCTGCGCCAGCCTTGGTGATGATTCTTCATGTAACCTCCTTAAAGTGAATCATCATAAACAGTGAGTCTTAAGGGAATCTTAAGTTTGTCTGTTTAGGCTGCATTTAGTTTTTACAAAAGGACGAAATGAATGCAGCATGGTGTTTTCGAAAAACTGATGGCGGCTTCGGTCTGGGGACCTTATGTGCACCTGGTCAGAATGTTATGGATTGGACTGCTCACGCTAAGTCTGAGCCGGCTGGCCCTGTGTCTGTGGCAATATGAACGGGTGGAGCCGACACAGTCATTCGGTATGATCATGTTACAAGGGGTGCGTGCAGACTTTATTCTGCTTTGCTTATTTGCCGCCATTCCGGTGCTACTGTCCTTATTCCTTGCCTGGCCACCTTTCAAACGCGGCTGGTTCCGTTTTACCTATAGCTGGAGTTTGCTGGCATTAATTGCCATCGTCTTTCTTGAACTTTCAACCCCGTCTTTTTTACTGCAATACGATATCCGGCCCAATCGGCTGTATGTGGAGTACCTGAAATACCCCAAAGAAGTCTTCTCGACCTTATGGTATGGCTTTAGGTTGCAATTAGTGCTTGGGATTGTATTCACTGCGGGCCTCGCATTGCTGTTTCGGCGATTACTGCAGGTTGCTGATGAAGAGCTACAACTATGGTCAGTCAAGCTGCATAGTTTAGTGTGGCCGTTGGCTGTCTTTATCGTGTTTGCTGGGATCCGTTCGACCACCCAACATCGTCCTGCCAATCCAGCATTGTTTGCCATTACCGCTGATGCGATGGTGAATTCACTTGTGATCAATTCAGGCTATTCGGTTCTATACGCCATCTATAGCCTGAAGCATGAAGCAAGAAGTACTGAAGTGTACGGTAAGCTGGCAGATCCAGTGATGATTGCACATACCCGTGACTGGCCTTGGTTAAAATCCTATCAATATACCAATCCAGATTTTCCGACATTGCACTGGCAACAAGCACCGATCACCCGTACAAAACCACTGAATATTGTGATTGTGCTGCAAGAAAGCTTAGGTGCGACTTTTGTTCAGTCGTTGGGCGGAGCCCCAGTGACGCCAAATCTTGAAAAACTGAAAACGGAAGGGATTTGGTTTAACAATTTATACGCCACCGGCACCCGCTCAGTCAGAGGGATTGAAGCCGTGCTGGCAGGCTTTATGCCAACACCGGCGCAGAGTGTTGTGAAACTATCCAATAGTCAACAGGGCTTTACCACGCTGGCATCGATTTTACAGCAACAAGGTTACCAGACTCAGTTCGTCTATGGTGGGGAGGCGCATTTTGACAATATGCGCAGTTTCTTTACCGGGAATGGATTTGCCGATGTCGTTGACTTGCCTCGAATCAAAGCGCCGCAGTTTGTCGGAAGTTGGGGCGCCAGTGACGAAGATTTATTCAATACGGCACACCAACAGTTAATGCAGATGCATGCCAAAGGCCAACCCTTTTTCAGTCTGATCTTTACCTCAACCAACCATGAACCTTTTGAGTTTCCGGATGGACGTATTGTATTGCACGAGGAACCCAAATCAACTGCAAACAACGCCGTCAAATACGCAGATTGGGCGATGGGGCAATTTTTTGACCAAGCCAAAGCAAGCGATTATTGGCAGGATACGGTATTTTTGATCGTTGCCGACCATGACAACAGAGTCTATGGCAGTAATTTGATCCCGGTAGAAAAATTTCATATTCCGGGGCTAATCCTCGGCGGCCAAGTGAGCCCGGGGGTTATAGAACCACTTGCCAGTCAAGTCGATTTGGCGCCCACTTTGCTGAGTTTGGCTGGTGTTTCTGCTTGCCACTCCATGGATGGCAGAGACTTTATCGCTGACCCAGTCAGCCCCGGACGTGCCTTAATCCAGTTTGATAATTTATTTGCGCTGATGACCGAGCAGGAATTAACCATTTTGCGGCCGAACGACACTGCGCTAAGTGCTCAATACAGCAAGACGACACGTCAGTTAAACCTTAAAGAAGGTGTGGCGCCTGAGGCTCAGCAACAAAAAGCTTTGGCCCATGTACAACTGCCGTCTTATTTGTATCGGGAGCGCAAGTACAGCAGCGCGGCTAAGTGTAAGCCCGCTCAGTGGTAAACCCGGACATTATTTTGTTTGCGATAGAAAGAAGCAAAAATAATGTTCAACTTAAGTTGTTCTTAAGTATCAATGATTAGGCTGCATGTATCTGGTCACCATCAATTGTCAGGATATGCAGCAAATACACTCTCAGGACTTGTTAAAACTCGTGCTCATTCCGACGGCTCTGTTCGTGATCGGATTTGGAATTTTTTACGGCGCTGAACTCGATTTCGTTGTGGCTACAACCATCTTCGAGTTGGAAGGCGGACAGTGGCGATTGACCAACCATTGGCTATTCAGTGACGTCCTGCACAGTGGTAGTCGGCTACTGAACAACATCATGCTTGCGAACTTGTTGGGTTACTGGCTCTATCAAAAATTCACGGGCAAAGGAAACATTGAGCGCACAACGGCGCTGACAAAGTTGGTAATTAGTCTTCTACTAAGTTTTGCTGTTGTCGCGCTGTTAAAACGCGTTTTACCTGCTGAGTGTCCGTGGGATCTTCAGCAATTTGGCGGCGATCTGCCATTTATCGGCATTTTCTCACAGCGGCCAGCAACGATGCCTGCAACTCAATGTTTTCCGGCTGGACACGCCAGTGTCGGCTACGCTTGGGTCGCGTTGTACTTTTACTTTTTGCCTCTGTGCTTTAGGAAAGCCCGTATTGGTTTGGCTGTCGGTTTGTTGCTGGGCTTATTACTCGGTATCACACAGCAACTGCGGGGGGCTCATTTTTTCTCACACGACCTGACCACGCTCTGGCTTTGCTGGGTCGTCAGTAGCTTGGTGTATCTGACTTACCCCAATCGCTTGAACTCATCGCCCAAACCCACTGTGGAACAGTATTATGTTTAAATACGTGCGTCGTTATTACCCGCTTTTGCTGGTGCCAGATGTACAACGCCCTGCACACAGCTGGCATCCATTTCTACTTATGTTGATAGCTGCTGCCAGCATGACATTAATGCTTAATGGGCCTTTTTATGCCGCATTGCAGACACAAATCCCTGGTCAAACAGGTTTGCAACTGACATTGATTCTGCTGGTGTTTATACTCAATCTAACCTTATTGCTGCTGTTTGCGCATGGCCGCATGCTAAAGCCGATAGTCTTGTTGCTGTTTCTGGCGGGTAGTCTGAGCCTTTATTTCAACCAGACATTTGGCGTCCTGATCGACAAAGATATGCTGCAAAATGCCATAGAGACAGATCCGGCGGAAGCACGTGGTCTGATGAGCGGCGGATTGACCCTTCATCTATTGCAGTGGATGTTGTTTCCCTTGCTGCTGGTCACCTTGGTGCGTGTGCAACGTTTATCCCGCAAGTTGTATTGGCAACAACTGCTGGCTGCCTTCACACTCGTCCTCATCACGCTGTCGGCGGTTGGCTTCACCCAGTACGCTGAGCTGGCTTCTTTTTTCCGTAACTTCAAGTCGGTGAAACATCTAGCCTTGCCAGTCAGCCCTGTGATTGCCGGTATGACGCTTGCGGCCAAATCAGTCAAAGCACAGGTGCCACGGGAGTTCCATGTATTGGCCACTGATGCGAGTCGTCCTCAATCTTCGGGGCGGCCTAAGTTATTAGTTTTGGTTGTTGGTGAGACAGCTAGGGCCGATCATTTTCAGCTCAATGGTTATCCGCGTCCAACCAACCCATTACTGAGTAAACTCCCTGTAGTAAGTTTCAGCCAGGTAAGTTCTTGCGGTACCGCAACAGCGCATTCTTTGCCTTGTATGTTTTCAGCAATGACCCGCGATAACTACGACGAGGCGACAGCAAAAACCAGCAGCAATATATTAGATATCTTACAAGCTACCGGTGTTGATACCCGCTGGTTTGATAACAATTCAGGCTGCAAAGGTGTATGTGACCGGGTTCAGTCTGAGTTTTTATTTCAACAACCTGACGCCCGCTGTAAAGAGGGTCAATGTCTTGATGATGTTTTGCTCGACGGGCTTGCTCGCGCTCTAAAAACTAAAACGGACACAGACCGCATCATTGTTTTGCATCAGTTGGGGAGTCATGGCCCCGAATACTTCAAACGTAGTGCTGGTCCAGATAAAGTTTTTGGCCCGGAATGTCAGGACAAACAACTCCAACTGTGTGACCGTTCAGGAATCATCAACGCCTACGATAACAGCATTGTTGCAACCGACCGTTTGCTGGCGTCCATCATTGCACAACTTCAGCAGCAGGAAGATTACAACGCCGCCATGCTTTACATGTCCGATCACGGTGAATCCTTGGGTGAAAATGGGGTGTATTTGCATGGGCTCCCTTATTTCATGGCGCCTCAGGCACAAACCCACATCCCGCTGATTTTGTGGATGAGCAGTAGCTATGAGGCTATTGCAAAATTGAGCACTGGCTGTTTAGCGCAATCCCAGGATAAACCATTAAGTCACGATCATTTGTTCCACAGCTTGTTGGGAGCTTTTGATGTGCGGACCAGCATTTATCAGCAATCACTTGACATGTTCAACGGCTGTAAAGTCGCCGATTAGCACACACAGATGGCAGGCCTCTATACAATCAACAGCGGTGGAACATGACAAACAGACAGACAACAACAGCAATAACAAAAACCAATAGCCAATCACACCGGGCAATGGTGGTTTGTCTGATATTGAGTCTACCAAGCGCTGTTTTGGGCGCAGAGCCAACGGATGTTCTTGTACCTGTTGATGTTGTTGACGACAGCGCTCAACCTGGCAAAGGCCAACAGGAAGTGACTCTGGAAGACTTGTGCGGGATGGCCGCGCCATCCGCTGATGCAGATGATGAAGTCGCTTCTCGCCCCGACTGGCCTCAGACACTGCAGGTGGGACAAATTTACTTTCGGGTCAATCCGATTTTTGACGAGACCGACCCTGACACTTTTTGGCTGCACCGCTTTGCCAACTGGATACATATCAATTCAAAACCTTGGGCGCTGGCTCGGGAATTATCTTTTACCAGCGGCGAGCAAGTCAGTGCAACTGATCTACTCGAAGCAGAGCGGTTATTGCGACATAAAAGCTATCTGCGCGATAGCCGGATCAAGGTTCTGCCGGAATGTAATGCCGATGGCAGTCGCAATGTGCAGGTTGAGACCTGGGACACCTGGAGCTTGTTGCCGACCTTAGGATTTGGTCGAAGTGGTGGTAGCAATAAATACTCTTTCGGTTTTAAAGAAGAAAATCTGTTGGGCCTTGGCGTCAGAACCAGCTTGAAGTATCAGTCAAATTACCTACGTACCGGCTATGAGTTCAGGAATGAAATTCCATTGTCTTTATTTGAGATCAACGGCCTTGAACATAGTTATGCCTGGCTTGAATGGGTGGATAATGATGATGGTTCAAAACAGGCGTTCCAGCTTGAACATCCGTTTTATAAGGATGACACCGAACTGATGTGGCGTTTAGGCTGGATGCGTGACGACCGGCTTGAACAAATTTTTCATAATAATGCACTGGAAAATCAGTTCCGCACGGAGCAAAAACAAACCGAGTTGTCTTACGGCCGGCTGCTGTCCTTTAACGATGAGACCAGCTGGCGTTTATTGCTCGGGTATACCGAAGATAGTCATCGTTTTATGGAAGATCCTTTGCATCAGAGTGCGGCATTACCGCAAAACCGGATCTATCAATATCCATGGGTTGGCTTTGAATACATGGAGCATCAATACAAAACGCTGTCGGATGTATTCCTGATTAATCACACTGAAGATATTCATCTGGGTTGGCGCCATCAGATTCGTTTGGGTGTACAAGGCTCTGACCTTGCACCTGAAAAGCAACTTGGTTACCACTTTGAGTGGCAGAGCAGTAAAGGTTTTGGCGATCAGGAGCACCTGACTTTATTCAGTAGCCGGCTGTCGCTGCAAACTGGTGCGAGCATTGGTGATCAGACCGAGGTCCGTCTGGAAATGGAGGATGTTTATCGCTTGACCCAACGCTGGGCACTATACAGTCACCTAAGATATGACCAGCGCAAGCAGAACTATTTTGACGACCCATTGGCCCTCGGTAGTGAAGATGGTGTACGCACCGATGGCGGCATTCGGGGCTATCCGGTGCAGTACCAGCATGGCTTACGCAGAGCGTTGGCCACCGCCGAACTGCGCTGGTATCCGCAAATAACTCTTTATCAACTGGTAGATGTTGGCTTTGTGGCTTTTGCCGATGCTGGACGGATTTCAGGAGGCAAAGTCAGTAACCCATTTGTCCCGATTGATACAACCATTGCACAACATCGTTTTGATTTAATAACCCCAAACAGTCAGCAATCCTGGTTGGGCTCTATTGGTTTGGGGGCTCGTTTTTATTCCGTGCGCTCTGCTAATGACAACGTAATCCACCTGGATTTGGCCAAACCCATTGGTGCTGCTAATGATGTCAACTCATACGAATTGCAGCTAAAAGTGGAGCAACGATTCTGATACATTACATCAAGTGATGGCAGCTTGCTTGTTCGATAGTGATGGTGACTGCTTCGAGTTTAAATCAGCGGTATCCTGAAAGTAAAATCTAACGACCAAGAGGGTCCATTATGTGGTGGCTACTTACAAAATATGCAATCACCGCATTGTTGGTGATTGTTATCTCAGAAGTCGCCAAGCGTAGTGACCGGCTCGGGAGCCTGGTCGCTGCGTTACCTATAGTCACTGTATTGACGCTTATTTGGTTGCATCTGGAAAAACAATCACCGGAGAAAATCAATAACCACGCTTGGTTCACCTTTTGGTATGTGCTCCCAACATTACCGATGTTCTTGGTTTTTCCTTGGCTTAATCGGCAATTTGGTTTCTGGATGGCTTTGTTATTTAGTTGTCTGATAACCATAGCGCTGTTCGCCGCTCTGGTTTGGGTGTTAAACAAATTCGGTGTGAGGCTTTGGTAAAATCGCAACTTTGAGGCAAATACAAATTGTTGTCATCAAGCTGCTAAAGCTTTAAACTATAAATGTCTGATTATGTTTGGTGTTTGCATTTGACTCGTCTCCTGCTCATTTTAGTATTCTTATGCCAGCATATTGCTATGGCATCAGAGCCTATTGTGTTGCATTTACCGGATGAGTCGCATGAAATGCTGGTGTCGGTGGCACAACCGCACAGCCATGGATCTCATGAACACCACGACGATGACGAAGGCCATGGCTCTGAAACTGAAAACAAAGTCTCACTTACGCCAAGCTCCATTGAATCACATGACGCATCCTCTCATGATCATGCAAAGCATCTTCATGGCCATGCTGATGTACCATCACAACAATTCATGTTTGTCACCGTGTTGGCGGGCAATGAATGTTATCTGCATCAAAGCCAGCTGACTGGCATTACTCACACCCCCCCAGTCCCACCGCCAAACGCCTGATCCTGTTTAATTTATTTTAATTTTTTGAATATTAATCAGGAGCATACCTATGCGTATGAACAAAACCGCGCCTTTGAGCGTGGTATTGCTGTGCTTTGCATCTGTGGCAGTTGCACAAACAACCACACTAAGCTTGGCACAAGCACTTGAAAAAACCGTTAAACAAAGCCCTGTGCTACAGGAATATCCTTATCAGCTTCGAATGATTGATGCACAGCGATTACAGGCTGGTGTCCGGCCCAATCCAGAGATAGGTGTAGATCTGGAAAATATTGCCGGAACCGGCAGTAGTCAGGGATTAGAGAATGCCGAACTGACGCTGACGTTAAGCCAACTGATTGAAATGGGCGATAAGCGTACTTATCGGTTGGAAAAAACACAGTGGCAACAGCAACTGTTGCAGCAGCAATTTGAAATCAGCAGAGTTGATGTGTTAGCCGCAACCGCGCGAAGCTATATCCGGCAGGTCGAATTACAACAACTGTCCCTGCTGGTTCAGCAGCGCATCGTTCGCGAGCAGCGTTTACTCGATATCGCCAGGCAACGCGCAGCGGCCAGCAGCTTAAGTGATGCCGATGTAACCAGATTGGAACTCAGATTGGTGCGCAGTCAGCTTGAACTGACCGCTGCGCAAAATGCAATTGCGCTTGGCAAAGCGCAATTGTCAGCACATTGGGCGTCTGAGCCTGATTTTTCTGGCGTCCAAGGCGGTTTAGCACAGCTCCCGTTGTTACCGACGTTGCCTGAATTACAAACCAGTTTGATGCAATCTCCTCAGCTCACCCGATTTGTGACTCAAACGCGGTTACATGAGACTGAGTTGCAACTGGCTAAGGCGGAACAATCGGCTGATATTCGCCTCAGTGCAGGTGTACGTCGTATTGAAAGTCAAAATGACAATGCGCTGGTGTTGGGATTCTCAATGCCATGGCAACTCAATGACCCAAGCGCAGGCCAAAGGCTGGCTGCGCAAACCCAGATTGAACTGAGTAGTGTGCAGCAACAACAACTGCACACGACTTTGCGTTTGTTGGTGCAGCAGACGTATCTGGAACTGGAGCAACTTCGCCAATACAGCAAGGTGTTGCAATCTACCTTATTGCCTAAAACCCTCCAATTGCAGCAACAAAGTGAACAAGGTTATCAGCAAGGCCAAGTGGATTTGTTCAGCCTGCTTGCCGCTGAGCAAGAGCTGCGTCAGGCCGAAGTGGATCTCGTCAGCGCACGAAGCCGTTTTCATTTGCAATTACTTGAACTTGAACGACTGACCGGCCATGCCCTGACCCTAATGGGCCCGGTTCGTTTATCGACAATGGAGCCATAACATGACTATTTTTTCCCGGATTATTCAGCTTAGTCTGATACTGATGAGTTTAACTAACCCTCTGGTTTACGCAGCTTCCGAAGCCCCAGAAGTGGCAGAGCCCGCAAAAGGTCCGCATGGCGGACGTCTGCTGGAGCAAGATGGTTTTGCTGTGGAAATCAGCATTTTCGAATCAGGGATACCGCCGGAGATGCGGGTATTTACTTATTTAGGTAACCAACCGCTTGCGGCAAAAGATGTCCAAGTAAACGTTACTCTGTCTCGCCTTGATGGGGAGCAAAATCAGCTGGTGTTTGCGCCGGAAGCTGATTATTTGCTGGGTAATGCCACTATTGTCGAACCCCATTCTTATGCGGTTGCGGTAAAAGCGGTTCATCAAGGAAAAACATATCAGTGGCAATACGATTCCTTTGAAGGCCGCGTCGAACTCAATGACCGGATGCTTGCTCTGACAGGTGTCAAAACTGAACGTGCCAGCAAGAGAATATTGACGCAAAAGTTGCACTTATTCGGTGTGATTGCGGTCGATCCAAGCCGCTCTTTCCTTATTCAGTCACCTTATAACGCTGAGGTTCAACAAGTGTTGGTCGAACCTGGCCAACAAGTGAGCGCTGGCCAACCAATGGCAAAATTGATGAATACCAACACATTAAAAACCTTTGTGGTGAAATCGCCTGCCAGTGGCGTGGTCACCCGCCGTTTGATCAATCAAGGCCAGGTAGTGTCAAGTGATCCGATGTTTGAAGTGGTGGATTACAGTCAGGTTTTTGTTGAATTGTCAGCTTTCCCAAATGCCGTCAAACAGTTAAAAACCGGTCAGCGTGTTGACGTGTTTGACATGCATCAGTCAGAGCAAACCCAAAGCAGTATCAGCTTTATCGCGCCAGCGATGACGGATGGTCATATCGCAAGAGCCCGAGCGGTGATTGACAATAAAAACGGCTATTGGCGACCAGGCATGCATGTGAATGCCGACATCGTGGTGGCTGAGCGTGAAGTGGCGATTGCCGTGCGTAAAAACGCCGTGCAATCGTTCCGCGATATGGCCGTGGTGTTTGCTAAATATGGCAACACCTTTGAGGTGCGCATGCTGGAATTTGGGGTGGAGGATGATGAATACCTTGAAGTGCTCAGCGGCTTAAAACCCGATACTGAATATGCCACTGAAAACAGCTTCTTGTTAAAAGCCGATGTTGAAAAAGACGGTGCTAGCCATGACCACTAAGCATCATTACTTGGCCTTGAGCCGCAGGAGTTGCCGTCATGATTGATTTTATTCTGAAATTAGCCCTATCCAGGCGATATCTGGTGATAGGACTGACACTGTTAATGGCGGCTGCGGGTATTTGGAACGCACAGCGACTGCCGATGGATGCCGTACCGGATATCACCAATGTTCAGGTACAAATTAACACTGAAGCACCGGGCTATTCACCGCTGGAAACTGAGCAGCGTTTAACTTTGCTGATTGAAAACGCCATGGCAGGTTTACCTAAGCTCGAATACACCCGCTCAGTATCACGTTATGCAATATCGCAAGTCACCGTGGTATTCAAAGATGGCACTGACATTTTTTGGGCAAGACAACTGGTGAGTGAGCGCCTGCAAGGCGTGCGGGCGCAATTGCCACTTGATGCAAATGCATCATTGGGCCCTATTGCGACCGGACTTGGTGAAATTTTTATGTACACCGTGAGCGCCAGCGCGGATGCACGCAAGGATGATGGCACGCCTTATAACGCAGAAGACTTGCGCACGCTACAGGATTTTACTATCAAACCTCAGCTGGTGAAGGTATCTGGTGTGACAGAAGTGAACTCGATCGGCGGTTATGTGCGCCAGTATCAGGTGGCACCAAACCCCGGCAAGTTACTTGCATTTAAGCTGACCATGGACGACCTTGCCAGTGCATTAAGCCGCAATAATAGTAATGTCGGCGCGGGTTATATCGAACGTTTTGGTGCACAGTGGTTAGTGCGCTCGCCAGGCCAGCTCAGTGGTCTTGAGGATATCGCCAGCCTGGTAGTTGCCAAGCGTGACGATGCGCCTGTGCGGTTAAGCGATGTTGCGGATGTTTTTATTGGTAAAGAGTTGCGTACCGGTGCGTCGTTGCAAAACGGCGAAGAAACGGTGCTAGGTACAGTATTTATGCTGGTTGGCGAAAACAGCAGAACCGTAGCCAAACGGGTGAGTGAACGGTTGGCTCAAATTAACCAAACTTTACCGGACGGTGTGCAGGCTACTGCAGTCTATAACCGCAGCACTTTGGTAGACAAAACCATTGAAACCGTGCAAAAAAATCTGTTTGAAGGCGCTGTGCTGGTTATCGTGGTGTTGTTTGTATTTTTGGGCAATTTGCGCGCGGCTTTTATTACGGCGCTGGTCATTCCACTTAGTATGCTGTTTGCCATCAGCGGCATGGCGATGAACCGAGTTAGTGGCAACCTGATGAGTCTTGGAGCAATTGACTTTGGTTTGATGGTCGATGGCGCTGTGATTGTTGTGGAAAATTGCCTGCGACGTTTAGGCATGGCACAACATCACCATCAGCGTTTACTGTCCACGACTGAGCGACTTGAAGTTGTCTATCAGGCGACTCGTGAAGTGTTTACGCCGGCAGTATTTGGTGTGCTTATCATCATGCTGGTGTTTATGCCAATTTTTGCGCTCTCAGGGGTCGAAGGCAAAATGTTCCACCCCATGGCTTTTACAGTCATCGCTGCTTTGCTTGGCGCTTTAATTCTGGCGGTTACCTTTGTACCAGCGGCTATTGCCTTAATGGTCAGGGGGAAGGTTTCAGAACAGGACACCCGCCTGATGCGTGTGTTGAAATCGGGTTATCAACGGGTACTGCAATTGGGTTTACGTTATGCCGCCCTTGCGGTCGTCATTGCGTTTTCACTGGTGGGCTTAAGTGCTTATCAGGCAACAAAGATGGGTAGCGAGTTTATGCCACAACTTGATGAAGGCGATGTGGCGCTCCATGCTTTGCGGGTGCCGGGGACTGGTCTTGAGCAATCGATACGGATGCAAAGTCTTTTGGAAAAAGAAATAGCCACTTTGCCTCAGGTAGAACGGGTGTTTTCAAAAATTGGCACTGCTGAAATCGCTACAGACCCGATGCCACCGAGTGTCGCAGACACCTTTCTCATCATCAAACCACAAACGCAGTGGCCGGATCCATCGATGTCCAAAGCTGAGTTTGTCGAACAGTTGCGGCAAAAAGTGGCGTCGGTACCTGGCAATAAATATGAGTTCACCCAGCCTATCGAAATGCGTTTTAACGAGTTAATTGCTGGAGTGCGCACTGATGTTGCCGTCCGTATTTATGGTGATGATTTGGAAGTGCTGAATACGCTTGGCGACAAAGCTGCGACTATTCTGTCGCAAGTGCCTGGTGCCGTGGATGTGCGTATGGAGCAGGCAACCGGCTTGCCATTGTTATCGGTAGAGCCGGAGCGTGACCATCTGGCGCTATTAGGAATTGATGTCGCGACCATTCAGCAAACAGTACAAACCGCTGTGGGTGGCCAGCAACTGGGGCTGATTTTTGAGGGCGACAAACGGTTCCCACTGGTCATGCGGCTGAAAGAATCGCAGCGTACCGACTTGGCTGCGTTGGCACGTCTGCCGGTGGCACTGCCGACCGATTCGTTTAATGAAATGACCTACGTTCCTCTTGGCGAAGTCGCTGAACTGGTGCAACTGACTGGCCCCAATCAAATCAACCGCGAAAGTGGCAAACGCAACGTAGTGGTAACTGCGAACGTGGCCGAAAGGGATTTAGGCAGTTTTATCCTGGACGCACAAAATGCACTTAATGCCGAACTTACATTGCCGACCGGTTATTGGCTTGGTTATGGCGGCACCTTTGAGCAGTTGCAATCTGCCAGCAACCGGTTGCAATGGCTGGTGCCGCTGACACTCTTGTTGATTTTTGGTTTGTTGTTCAGTGCGCTCAATTCCGCCAAAGATGCCTTCATTGTATTCAGCGGTGTGCCGCTGGCGCTAACCGGCGGTATCGCCGCTTTGCTGCTGCGTGATATGCCGTTGTCGATTTCCGCTGCGGTGGGGTTTATCGCGTTATCTGGTATTGCCGTATTAAACGGCGTGGTGATGATGGCGATGATTAAGCAATTGCGCGAGCAAGGCATGTCGCTGCTGACGGCCATTGAGCAAGGTGCCGTACAGCGGTTACGACCTGTGCTGATGACCGCGTTGGTGGCTAGTCTTGGTTTTGTGCCGATGGCGATCAACACCGGAACCGGTGCTGAAATTCAACGACCATTGGCGACCGTAGTCATTGGTGGCATTTTGACTTCGACGTTACTAACACTCGTGATCTTACCGGCGCTATATCGTCTGGTGCACGGTCGCAAGAACACAAACCAACTGGCGCATAGTTAAGCAACTGATTTGAACAATAAGCCCTTGCAATGGCAGGGGTTTTTACAAGGAAAACAACATGTGTTTTAGAATTTCAACTTTCAAGAACAGAACGTTGTGGCTTTTAGGCATTTTGTGGCTTGGTATATTTGCCACTTCTGCCTACGCTCACGGCGTGGCGGCTGGAGATCAGGCTTTTATTGAGCAAGCCAAAGGTGTACAGCTGTTACCGTTTATTTACCTGGGGGCGAAACACATGGTCACCGGCTACGACCACCTGCTATTTTTGGCTGGCGTGATCTTCTTTTTATACCGGATGAAAGATATCGCAGTGTATGTGACTTTGTTTGCTGTTGGTCACAGCGTGACGCTGCTTGGCGGTGTGTTGAGTGGTTTTCACGTCAATCCGTATCTGGTTGATGCACTGATTGGCCTGTCAATTGTGTACAAAGCGCTGGATAACATGCAGGCGTTTGACAGCTGGTTTGGCAAAAGGCCGGATCCAAAATTAATGGTGGCTTTATTTGGCCTTATCCATGGTTTTGGCCTTGCCAGTAAAGTGCAGGATTTTGCTCTGGATCCAGATGGGTTGGTTGGCAACATGCTGGCCTTTAACATCGGTGTTGAATTGGGGCAATTGCTGGCACTGGGGCTTATTTTAATCCTGATGAATTTCTGGCGTTTGAGCCCTTCATTTCATCGTCATGCTTTTCGTTCAAATCAAGTGCTGATGGGCGCTGGTTTTGTTTTCTTTTTTTATCAGTTAACTGGCCTGTTTGTGGTTGTATAAGGAACTGTTATGAACTCATTGATTGAAAAAAACACACCAAGTAAAAGATCATTGTTTAAAGCGACTGCTTTGGCAGCTATGGTTGCTGCGGTACTCACTGTCAGCTTTATTCTGCCAGCCGAATACGGCATCGATCCAACAGGTATCGGTAAACTAACAGGTCTGACAATAATTGCCGAAGCAGGCAATACTGAAGCTGATGTACAAGAAGTGCAACCCGAGCAAGCGACCGAAGGCAATCTGCTTGCCGGTGCTGGTGTTAGCCCGGTCAGCAAACAAAAGACTGAGCTGAAAAGTAAAACCATGGAGTTAACTTTAGCGCCTGGCAAAGGTGCAGAGCTCAAAGCCAAAATGCTAAAAGGTCAGACGATAGTGTTCAGCTGGACATCGCAAGCACAACCTCTATTGGTAGATATGCATGGCGAAGAAGTGAATGCGAAAGCCGATGAATACACCAGTTACTGGCTGGAACGCGCGCAAAGCGCTGGTAGTGGCAGTTTTGTCGCTCCATTTGAGGGCACCCATGGCTGGTACTGGAAAAACAAAGGTACCGAGCCTGTCACTGTGACCGTCACAATCCATGGCTTTTTTGCCGATTTTTATAAACCTTAACCCTCCATAAAGAGACAATGAAGATGAAAAAACTCACTGCTTTAATTCTTGGTTTTGGCCTGACTCTGGCATCACAACAAGTGCTGGCGCACAGTAACCATGCGGATGTAGAACCTATTGACCACGCTGAAGCCTCGGCAAAAGCACATCAGGTACTGGAAAAACTAGTTGTCGGTAAAAAACTTGGTGATAGCTGGAAAACTGCAAAATCCACAGACGTCAGCCCGAAAAAATCGCATCACGGCGATACCGTCTGGGTGGTCAGCTACCTGAATGGCGAAGAAAAAGACACGAACAAACAGAAGCTTTATATCGTGCTCGATGAAGTCGGAAATGTTTTATCAGCTGAGCACAGCGAAAAACTGTAAGTAGCACAAGCGATCTGGAAGAGAGGCTGACTTACTAGTTCGCCTCTCATTTTATTGGGTATCCGGAATATCTGGTTGATCTCTGGGCATCATGGGGAGGTAACAACTCCCCACTTCATCGGATTTCTTGGTTGATATCTCACTCAGGCCATTAAGGTGCCTACAAAGCCTGGAACGTTTATAGACAATGGCAATTACATGGCTTGGAGAGAGTGCGAGACCAAGCTAAATGCATAGCTACTTTCTCGCCCGTACCAAAACCGACTATTTCGGCCCAGCCCGCTCAATCGGCTAATCTTATACTGGAGTCAGTATTCTCCGGACCAGTGCGACAGCGCTGTGGCTCGACTGTAATGTGTACCAAGGTCGGACACTGAGCCTGAATACGCTGCTTATAGAAGGCTGGCGACTCGGGAGCATGCGAAACGATCGAGACAATGGCGGCGTGAATATTTGGACCAATGGCCCAGAGGTGCAGATCGCTGATTCGTGCATCGTCATTCTCGATGGATTGCCTGACGTCGTGCTCCAAGTCGCTGCACTGTTGATCAAGCAGCACGCGAGAGGTGTCTTTCAATAGATGCCATGACCAGCGAGTGATGAGTAACGCACCGACGATCCCCATGATCGGATCCATCCAGTTCCAGCCTGCATACTTTCCGGCCAGCAAGGCAGCAATCGCCAACACCGAGGTTAAGGCATCGGCGAGTACGTGGAAGTAGGCCGCTCGACGGTTATGGTCATGATGCTCATGCTCATGCTCATGCCCATGGGCGTCGCCGTGGTCGTGGTCTTCCCCACCTAGTATCCATGCCGATACTCCATTGACGATCAAGCCGATGACGGCGACAAAAATAGCTCCATTGAACGAAATGTCGACCGGGTGGATAAATCGGTCAATACTTTCGATCACCATATACAGGGCGAAACCTGCCAGTAGGACCGCGCCAGTGAAACCGCCTAGCGCATTGACCTTACCAGTGCCAAATGAGAATTGTGTATTGCCTGCATTGCGGCGAGCGTATGCATAGGCGAAGGCTGCAATACATAGAGCCACAGCATGAGATCCCATGTGAAGGCCATCGGCCAAGAGGGCCATCGAACCGTATAGGAGGCCGGCCAGAATTTCCCACGCCATCATAACGACAGTTAGAGCGACGACGATCAGTGAGCGCATTTCACCGGATTTTTTAAGATCTTGACCAAAAACATGATTGTGTTGCCATTCTTCGAGTCTGTGACCATGCATTCTAAACTACTCCTAGTTAATAAAAATTAAGGTCAGCAAGACCAATGAAATGAGAACGGTTGATGACGAAGCCCTACCACGAGCACCCTATGCTTTAGTTCGGGACGGCTAACCATATTCACACAAGCAACCTGACCAAGAGGGCAGCAGAGAGGATCCAGATGGTGATAAATACGCCTGCCGCCATACGGCTTACTGGATATTCGGTTGCATTAGCGGCAGTTTTTCGGAGCTCGTTCATTACCTCTGGAGGGATAAGCTTCACGACCAGCATGATTCCCAGCGGCACAATGATGATGTCATCCAAGTAGCCAAGCACGGGAATGAAGTCAGGGATCAGATCGATGGGCGAGACCGCGTAAGCCGCCACAACCAGCGCCAGGGCTTTTGCAATCCATGGAGTGCGCGGGTCACGTGCGGCTAACCAGACTGCGTGCACGTCTCGTTTGATCGCTCTTGCCCAGTGCTTGGTACTCGAAAGATTAGTCTTCATAGTGATCACTTCCTAACTCTACTCGTTCCCGACGCAGATCAAGGCCAACGTCCTGTCATCATCAGCAAAGCCGCCAAGCCAACCCCGAGCGCTGGTATCTTCTTTATTTCCTTTCATTTGTTATCAGCTTCTACGTGAAAAGCTTCGCTATGACCTACTTGAGGTAGGATTTGATTACCTGCAATACCGCTTCCAAGTCTTGTTGCCGCTGCTCCAACTCGGGTTCCCTGACGACGTGATCAGTCAAGTGCCCCTCAATGATCGCTGCCATCAGTCCATTCACCGCCCCACGAATCGCGGCAATCTGTTGCAGAACAGCCGTGCAATCGCCTTCCTCGTCGAGCTGCCTTTCCAATGCCGCTGCCTGCCCCTGAATACGACGAACGCGGGTTAATAGCTTCGCTTTGTCTTTGATCGTATGCATGCGGCTTTCCCTCTAAGTAGCTTGAACTATACTGGTGTATAGTATCAACCTATGATAGGGGATAGTATTCTTGTTTGCAAGAGAGGAGAGGTGGATGAAGCTCGCCAATGTGACACTCGGCAGCCGTAAGGAGTGTGCCGCATGACCGAAATGCCCGACAACATCCTACACCTGCCTGAGTACCAGGTGCTGGGCAGCAAATACACCGACGACGAAATGCACTTCCAGGTGTAGACGCGCCCGATCCCATCGCCTGCAAGGAATGCGGCGCTCAAGGTAAGTTCGTGCGGTTCGGCAAGCGTGACGTTCCCTATCGTGATCTGCCCATCCACGGCAAGCGGGTTACCCTCTGGGTGGCACGGCGCCGGTACACCTGCCGGGCCTGCAAGACGACCTTCAGGCCCCAGCTATCTGAAATGGTGGACGGCTTCCGTATGACGCTGCGGCTGCATGAATACGTGAAGAAGGAATCCTTCAACCACCCCTACACCTTCGTGGCGGCCCAGACCGGCCTGGACGAGAAGGCGGTGCGCGACAACTTCAACGCCCGCGCCGAATTCCTGAGGCGCTGCCACCGCTTCGAGATGCCCCGCATTCTGGGCATCGACGAGCTGTACTTGAACAAGCGTCTTGACCAACATTCAGGAGCGAACCCTGCTCGACCTGCTGCCCACCCGCCGTCAGGACGTAGTGACTGCAATCAATATCAGTCACTTCCCCAATTAATTGTCTATTAATTCATAAATTAGTGGACGCTTCAAAATTCCCCTCCTATACTGTCTATTAAATCGTCAATCATGTAGTTAGTAGACACTTTGTCTACTATTCGATTTAGGAGACATCCTGATGCGTCTTTTTGGCTATGCCCGCGTTTCAACTAGTCAGCAATCCCTCGATATTCAACTGAAGGCTTTAGCCGAGCATGGTGTTGAACCACACCGGATCTTCAGTGATAAGGAGTCTGGCAGTCACCTCGATCGTGCAGGATTAAAAACGCTGTTGATGAAGGTGGAGAAAGGCGACCTGGTAATCGTCAAAAAACTCGACCGGTTGGGACGTGACACCGCAGACATGATCAACCTCATCAAGGAATTCGACAACATGGGGGTATCTGTTCGTTTCATTGATGACGGGATCAACACAGAAGGCGAAATGGGCAGAATGGTTGTCACGATTCTGTCAGCTGTTGCCCAGGCAGAGCGACATCGTATTTTGGAACGGACAAATGAAGGGCGGCAGGAGGCGAAAGCCCGTGGGGTTAAGTTTGGCCGGAAGCCAAAGATTGATCGGGCAAAGGTGTTGCAGCTGAAAGCTCAAGGAAAGTCACCGACACTGATTGCTAAAGAGCTAAAAATTGGCCGTTCAACAGTGTATAAAATTATTGGGAATACGTAGCGTTTTGATTGAGTCGGTAGCCTGAAAGGCTAAGCATCCTCCCAGAACATATAGGATGTTCGGTCTAAACAAAGGCCATATTCAGCGAGTCTCTGCTGCTTTTCTTCCCGCTCTTTTTCAGCTCGTATGGCGACTAGCCACTGAGCATTGGCAACCGCAGGCTCTTCAAGTAATGCGTGAAAATACGCTGCATCGACGGATGATAGTGAATGCCCTAGCACAACGACCTTTTCAACTGAAGTAAGTGCGTCAAATGACGAGCTGTATCTCGCTATGATGTCTGCAGAATTTTTGAACGTGGACGAGAAGTAGTCGTCGATGATGTTGTTTGCCTCGACCTGCCTGGTATCGACCTCTTCAATGTCTGGACGATCATTCAAAGACTGGCGGGACTGCGGGTCCCACGCATGTCCCAAGACCAGTTCGTCATTGGGTTGTGCAGCGCGGCCGTGAATAAACAAAATGTGACTTGGATTGACGCCGTAGACGCTGCTCAGGGTGTCGGTGTAATTGAATGTTAGAAACAGCGCCTGCGTATCCACGTGCGACAGCAGTTTGGGGGCATTATACCGTGTTGGTATCGGAAGTTTCCTTACCCAATCAGCGAACAATGCGTGGAGGTTGGTTGAAAGTCTCTCCACTACATTTGTTACTTCATACTGGAAGTCATGGTGTCCTGAGTCACTCCAATCATCATTGCTGTACGACGTCATGTAATGGCCTAAGTTCTCTGTTAGCTGCTCTGCGTCCAGCTCAGCGAGTGCAAGCTCCAAATCACCCCAGTTCTCATCCACTGGCAGATATTCTTCGACTTCTCGGTAAACTTCCTGAGCCATCTGTGCTGCATACTTCTTGAAGTCTCCTAGGCTGGACGGGATTCCGTGCCAGAGGTCAAAACCGTTGCCGATAATGTAAAGTTTGGTTTGATTCATAAGCGTTTTTAGCCTGAGAAATGTCGATTTTTTTTGAGGCAAACACTTTAGCAGTTTTAGTTCGTTCCTTTTTTATATGCACAACAACTTTTGGGTGATTTTTTAACCTCATTGTGGTTGTATTGTATACAGGGAACTGAAGGTGGTTGTATGGAAAGAGAAATTGACCTGAAAGCTGCGATAAACGCTATTTCTGATGTTGTGCAAAATCGGCCACGACCGCTCCGGGAGCTTGACCAGATCTACATGAAAACTGGAGATATGGTCTTACAAAGCGAGCTAATTGCATACTGGGCACGTGATAAAAAGCTTGCATTTATAGGTGATGGCGACGCTATAAGTATCAGTATTGCTTATTTGAAGGCCCGTGGCATCCTCGATTACGGCCCGAGCGAGATAACAGTTTTCGATTTCGATGAGCGGATCTGCAATGCGGTCCGCAGATTTGCAGATAACGAGCAGATTGATTTTCTGCATTCTCGTTTGTACAACTGTATAGATCCATTTCCTGCTTGTGGTCAATTTGATTGCTTTTATACAAATCCCCCATGGGGAGCCAGCAATGGCGGTGAGAGTGTGAATGTGTTTGTTGGGCGTGGCATGGAAGCTGTGGGATATCGTGGCGAAGGTGTGATTGTCATTGCAGATGACGAAGCGCTCAGTTGGCCACAGCAAGTGCTTGCGTCAGTTCAGATGTCAGCTCTGAACAATGGCTTTTTCGTACAGCAAATGACCCCGAGGCTGCATTCCTACCATTTGGACGATGCTCCCGATCTGAAGTCCTGCAATCTTTTCATAAGAAACATTCCTGGAGTTTTGGGCCGAGAAGGCGAATCTCTGCCAGTCACAGATGAAGCTAAATTGGCGAATTTCTATGGCAGTAATCAACCGCCCACGATCCACTACGTGAGGGAAAAAAATCGTGTTGATTATGGTAAGGCAAATAACGACGAGTATAGCTTTGAGTTGATTGAGAAGGACCGATAAGTATGGGGATCGAGTTGTCGCCTGGTCAGGGTGTATTGTTCATGAAAGTTGGAGTACATGCACAAGAGAGCCTTGAAGAGATCATCAAAAGAAAAAAGAAAGAGATCGATGATACTGGAATGGCTCTATGGGGGTATGGAGGTAACACTTGCCACCCAAGGACCATGGTGCAACCGTTTGCAGAGGCGTTTGCGTTAAAAGGCCAGCCGATTCATTTAGTCATGCAAAAAATGAAATCCAAACACAATGCTGCACCTGCCAGAGCGCAACAGTTTTCAGTTGATGGGAAGAGCTGGCAAGACATTCCTGAAAAGATAAACGCCTTAGGCTCTCACTATGCACTAGTGCTTTCTTCGTTGTATGCACAAGAACTGATTTTGCCACCGAGGAGAACTGTGATCGCGCTCGGGCCAAGTCAAGGGAAGGTAGGTGCTGATTACATCAGAGGACAAGTTGATAAAGGGTGTTTTGAGCTTTCAAGGGATGTTGATATCCCTCCTGAACCAGATGAGCCAGTCATCCAGATTAGTTTAGTTGCTGAGCTGGCCAAGCCTTACGCCGTATTTCTGAAATGACCACCGGCATATAGCAGCACATCACTTGTTTCAACACAGAGCTAATTGGGCATGTGTTGGAGCACGATGGTTGACGGATTCTGTCGCTTGTTTTCGAATCAGTTTAGCCAGTTGTAGCCAGGTATCGGTGCTTTCGGCTTTATTTAGTCGAGAGTACATCAACATCATTTCGGTTGTCATGACGACCGGGTGTGCCAGTTTAACAAATCCGTCCGCATAGAATTTGGCGCGAAATTTCACATTGTAGTCTGGCACAGTAGTTTGTGGCTGCTCTGCAACTTTGACCAATGAGGTTACTTGTGAAGCGCCAACAGGGTTGCCTGTGGTGAAATTGCAAACATGCTTGGCACTAAATGCCAGCTCAACTTGTTGATCCAACAGGCTGTGCTCCGAGTAACAAATCAAAGCGTAATGAGCCTTTTTACCTACACCGCCACGACTTGTAATTACGATATGGTTTGGTAGGTTTTTGAGCGTTCCTGAAGCATCATAATAACTTGTCCAAATCAGCACTTCGGATGGCGCGGCATCAATCTCTTTTGCAGCGCTTTTCATCGGGGTAAAGAACACCTCAACTTCATGATTGGAAGTTTGTCTTGCAATGGTTGGCGCTTTACCGAGTGAGCTGCCTATACCCCAAGCAAACACTCCTTCACCTGCAATGCGCTCCAGTTCTTTACGCTTGATGATGACGTCAAGTTCCTGCCCCGCCTCAGCTCCCATTTTTGTCCAACAGAACACATTTGGTAGCAATGTTGGCTGACCTGCACTTTGCGATTGTTTACATGTTGAGTTTAACACCTTAAACTCCATTTGCGAATTTGCGGTTTATGATATCAGGGTAAATGCAAAAATACAAAAATGGATGGGTATTAATTCGACCCATATTGGAAAAAAAATTACGGGAGTCTGAAGAGAGTGCTGCTGTTATCTCGAAGAACAGCGGCGTTAGCTATTGGGCTGTCAGTCGTGCATTACGGGATGGTGTAAAGAACTACAGTCATCGAGCGGAATCGCTGTGTGATTATTTTGGAGTTTTAGTCGATAATTCCGCAAAACCGCAAAATGATGTGTTGCTGGAGCTGCATCAGGTTATTGCCTCTGTTTGGGATGGTACTGATGCACATGCGAAGCTACTGATGAACTTGATCAAGACCACAGGTTCATACAAGATTGAGCAGCGATGAATGTGCTGACATGCCATAGTTTATGAATATTGCTGGGAGAGGCTTTTGAGCCAAAAAAGTTACACGCAGTCACTTGCCAAATCGACTGGTTTATCGGAATCAGTGATCAATGCTGCTTGGCCAACATGGTGGAGTGATGAAGCCCAGCACTCTCCGTCAGCTCAAGCCGAATTGAAGTTCTCACTTGCTCGTAAATTAGGACTGGATCCGATGTCATTAATATCGGATAAGCCTAAGTTCATGTGGAGCAAAAATGCCAAATTCAAATCGTTTTCGGGAGATACCCTGAACGAATCTCCTGCGATTTCTTCGTTTGGGGTGTCATTGAGCAAACTGCTGTTCCAAGCGACGCCCGATAGCCGCAGTTTGAGGGGATATTCAGCAGCAGCGATCCGAGAGGCTCTTTTAGCCAACACAGAATATAACTTCATTCAGCTTCCTGACTTATTGAGTTTACTGTGGGGTGTTGGTATCCCTGTTGTACATCTTCGCCTATTTCCGTTAGCTGCAAAGCGAATGTCAGCAATGTGTGTAGGCGCAAATGGGCGTTCTGCAATTTTATTGGCTAAAGATGCGAGTTACCCAGCTTCCATTACGTTCTTCTTGGCGCATGAATTGGGGCACATCATCCTTGGACATTTACCTGATGAAGGTGTTGTTATCGATATCGATGACACGGATCAGCAACAAATGTTTTTAAAAGACGAGGAAGAGCGAGAGGCAGATCGGTTTGCCTTGGAATTATTGACCGGCGATCCTGACTTTGAGGTGCTGAAAGTAGGTCATGGGGATAATGCAAAGGAACTTGCTGAAAAGGCGTTAACGGCAAGTCAATCAAGGGCTGTTGAGCCAGGGGCTATTTTGATGAGTTATGGCTATTCAACGGGAGAGTGGGCCGTGGTCAATTCAGCGATGAAGTATGTATATCAACAAGGACGTCCTGTCTGGCAGGTTATCAATACGCTTGCCATGTCTCAGTTGGATAGTGAAGCCTTGTCGGATGACAACAATGCTTATTTGATGGCGGTTCTCGGGAGTGGTTCTTGAGCCGTGCTGCAGTAGACAACGATGTATTGCTTAAGCTGTGTATATACAGTCTTCACGGCTTGCTTAGGTCTGACCCCATATGCGGCATTCAGGATATGGCTTGCCTTGGTGTAGCACGATACCTTCTGCCGAAAATAGTTGGCAAAAAGTCCACATCACCCTCCAAAGAAGTTGTTTTACAAAACATTGATGAACTGTTAGCACAAATGGCCATTATTGAGCCGACTCAAGAAGAGCTGGAGCTTGCTGCGAGCTTTGAGTCGTCTGCAAATGAACAGAATCTGCCATTGGATATTGGGGAAAGTCAGCTGTGTGCAATAGTCATGAATCGTTCCTGGGATTATTTACTGACAGGCGATAAGAGAGCAATTTCAGCCATCGGGGCGTTACACAATACTAATAAACTGCAAGGACTGGCTGGAAAGCTGATTTGCCTTGAGCAAATTTTCTTGTATTGGTTGAAGTCGAATGATGCGTTCATCCCAATACGTGAGTGCGTTTGTGCTGCTCCTGAATGTGATAAGGCGCTGTCGTTATCCTTCTCATGCCGTTCGCAAGCTCTAACGCTCGACAGTTGCACTGAAGGACTTAAAAGTTACGTTAGGGACGTGAGGCGAACAGCTAATGGGCTGTTGTTACTACAAGGGATTAGTGTTGACTGAGCAAGAAAGTATTATCCGCTATTGGCACGCTGTAGAGTTGTTGCAGCCGCAAGCAGCTCCAAAATTGACGAAACGCAGCGGTCCTTATGCAGCCTTTCTTCACGATATCCCTATTGGGCAACCTATCTCTCCATGGTCAGCCGCAAGTATTTTGTCAAAGCAGCACTTGCCCAATAATCGTGTCTGGAGTCACACACTTTTCGCTCATATCTACGATAGCTGTCGTGTTGCTGAACAGCTTAATGCAGTGTTCGGGGCTGAACAGGGCTATAGTGAGCCACAGTACCGAGAGTCCGCTCTGTTCGCTGTGAAATTCAATATGGCGGGTCGGTTGGTTGATGATAGTTTCGTCCTCTCCAGCGAAGCATGGTTTCTGGGACGAGTCTTGACTGGTAAGGACTGGACGAGGGGATTCGAGGACGATCAAAAAGCCATAAGCGATCGGGCAAAAGAGCTGCTCGATGGACAGGTATCCGGCGAGTTGTTGCGTGAACTGAACCGTTGGATTCTCCAATACATCGGCATCGATGATTTCTTTGGGGACATGGACGGCAAGATGTTTCGTTTTCGCTCCCAGCCAGTCAACCCTAATAAACCAGAGTCAGAAGACGATCCTCTCAATAGCTTCCTGCTTGGCGATCTTGCTGCGGTCGCCGATAGCATCAGAAACGGCGAGAAAAGTGACCCATTAAGTCGCTATCTACACTTGCATGATCCCAAGCTGCGCTTGAATGTAGATCATGACAACGAATCGCAATCGTTAATTGAACGCCTGATGCCTGACGCTTACGCTTTGGGCTGTTGGCCCTCAGAGCGGCACTTGGGGCTTGTCCATTCCCAACAACTTGCAGTCAACACAATCCTCGACACACGCAGCGATTCCCAAGGGTTGTTAGGGATCAATGGTCCACCAGGCACTGGTAAAACGACCCTGCTTCGCGACTTAATTGCCGCAATTGTAACTAGTCGGGCTGATGCTTTATCCAAGCTTCGCCGTGCATCCGACGGTTTTGACGGTGGCGGACGCGAGGTGGCCAACAATGCTGGTAAGCAAATAGCTTGCTTCAAGCTCAATCCTGCATTGTATGGTTTTGAGGTCGTCGTAGCGTCTTCCAACAATGGCGCGGTGGAAAATGTCACACTTGAATTACCCCAGCGCGACAAGATCGACGAGAGCTGGTTGCCCGAGGCAGAGTATTTTGCGGAGTTAGGCGAACTCGTAAGTGAGAAGCCCGCGTGGGGATTGATATCGGGAGCTCTCGGGAGCAAGTCGAATCGAACCAAATTTGTACAAAGCTATTTTTATGGCCAGCGTCCCTCAGGGAGCGAAAAGAAGTCCGACACTGAAGCTGGCGATGAATCCTCATTGGGAGTTGAAAATGGCGACGTCACAAACGTGTTGGGTATTGCCCCTTCCAATATAGAGAACAATGTTGATGCAAGCGTGAAGTCCTCTGATGCATCGTCATCCAAAGACGTTCTGACAAAAGGGTTTCTTGGGTGGCTGAATGCATGCGCGGATATCAATAAAACTCGTTCACCAGAACAGCGGCAAGGCTTGTGGCAGCAAGCCATCGACGATTATGAAGCCGCAAAAGCTGATGTTCAAAAGCGGAGTGCCTCTGCCTGTCGAATACGCGAAATGCTAGCGGCCTTGTACGATGTCAGAATACAAATTGCGGAACAATCTAACGCACTGTGTCTTCTCGAAAAAAAGCTGGTTGATGTATGCGATCAACTCTCTCGATTGGATGCTGAAGAGCAGCGTCCTGCCATAATGGCATTCCAAAAGTGCTTGTCTGCACTGAAGGCGCATCAAGCATGTAAACCGGGATTTTGGACGAATGTTTTCAGTTTGTGGGGCGTGCAGCGAAAATGGAATTCTGAGCTGATACTACTGGAAACTCAGCATCATATTGCAAAATCTGAGTTCGGGCGGATAGAACGACTCATTCAGCGGCTGAGCCCATCTCAGCAGATTTTGGAAAAACAAATTGCCGAAAAACGATCTGCACTCGATCAGTTGCGCAATCAGTGCGAAGTACTAACAAAAGCTGCGATTGACTTAGCGAGGGCTAGCCAAGCCAAACACCTGCTTACCTGGCTTGAAAGTGGTGCTATTGGTCGGGGTGATGACATTGAATTGGCGGAACCCTGGTTGATTGAAGGCTGGCGCCAAGCACGAGCCAAGGTTTTCATTCAGGCACTAAAACTTCATCGGATATTCTTTGAGCTTGAAGCTGCCCGCATGCGTTCCAACTTGTTTCTAATTAATGGCATGTTGACAGGCTCCAGCTTTAAGGGGTTTTCCCGGGAGGCAATCCGTTCGGCATGGGCTTCGTTGTTCATGGTAGTTCCGGTGTTGAGTAGTACTTTCGCTTCGTTCTCACGTTCATTTGGCTCATTACAGGCGGGTGATATCGGATGGCTGCTTGTGGATGAGGCTGGGCAGGCAACACCTCAGGCAGCCATTGGTGCGTTGTGGCGGTCTCGGCGTGCTTTGTTGGTAGGCGACCCTCTGCAACTCAAACCTATTGTCACGGTTTCCGACGCCGCGCTCGAACACATGCGCACGCGCTATCAGGTTGATGCTCACTGGCTTCCTAATCGACAATCCGCACAGACATTGGCCGATGAAGCAACCCGTTGGGGGCGTATGGCGGGACCTGCAGAGAGTAAATGCTGGGTAGGTTTACCACTGGTTGTACACCGCCGCTGCGACAGACCGATGTACACGTTAGCGAACCGTATCGCCTATGACGGAGCTATGGTCTATGGAACTCTTGCTCCACGCCCGGACAAGGAAACGCCAGCGAGCCTCCCATCAGGGTGGATCCAGGCTAGCGGGACGTCAGAAGGCAACTGGGTGCCGGCCGAAGGCAAAGCTCTGGAAGAGCTGCTTGAGCTGCTTAAACAGGATGGCGTACATGAAAAGGATATCTCGGTCATCACCCCTTTCAAAGCCGTTCAGGAGAACCTCAAGCGTTTGCTCCCCGACAAGATGATTTCCGGTACTATCCATACCATGCAGGGAAAGGAAGCGTCCGTAGTTATTATGGTGTTGGGCGGGAACTCGGAAAGTTCAGGTGCCCGTAACTGGGCGGTGTCGGAACCGAATCTCCTTAACGTCGCGGCGACGCGAGCTAAGCGACGCTTTTATGTGATTGGTGATAGGAACGACTGGGAGAACCGGGCGTTATTTTGTGACGTTATGGATCTGCTGCCATTACAGGCCGTTCAGATACCGGAGCAGGAAATAATACCTTTTTCACAGGAACCATCTACTGAGCTCGTTGAGGCTGTTGTGAGGTATAATTGAGCCGTTGAAATAGGAAACCCCATGCTGCAGTGCTAAATTAATTTTGGATATGCTCAAAATAAGGTGTAATAAAATAAAACTTTTTACATGAAATTGATTCGGGCATCGCTGCCAATATCGGCGGCCATTTCATGACTTGCTGCTTTTCAGTATGATATATTCTTGATCTAAAAATGGAGTTGATTTTGGGTATAGATGTATCAGGGCAAAAAGTGGTTACCTTCAACCCTAATCATGAATATCGTCTGGTGACGTCGCCAGGGAGAAATCCCAAAATATCCTCAAGCCACGGTTTGAAAATACAAAGTATATATAGACGAACAAAAGATGGCGACTCTGCTCGGGATGGTAACCCATTTATTTATGCTCTCAAGTCAATAAACGGATTTTCCATTTCTCTCAATGAGCTACGTAAATTTAAACCAAGTTTTGATACGATTCTTCACTCCGTTCTGCAAGGGAGCCAATTTACAGCGGTTGTGCCTATGCCGTCATCTCATCCAATAGCTGTGATTCTTGCCAGACGGATAGCAAGGAAAGCTGGTTGCCAATTGGTCCCTCAATTGTTCATGAAAAATACAGTTGGAAATATCGTTCGGTCGTTTAATTTGGCTAATGTCAAACCTAAGGACTTGAAGGGTGTGAAGAGTCAGCTTGCAACTTACAATAAGTTGTCGCCTCAGATTCCAGTGACCTTAAAAGAGATTGATGTCAAAATAAGACCCTATTTTGCACCTCTGGTCATAAATCCGCAGGTCACACATATCCCTAACGGTAATGTTCTAATTGTTGATGACCTAATTTCATCGGGGACTACATTACGGCATGCTCAGTCATTACTTTTGTCGTCGGGTGGGCAATGCAGTATGGCCGTGTGTCTACTGAGTTCGTTATAAAATAATGGTTGACGACACACCGGTTAGTTACTAAGATCACATCAGACCAAGCATACGTCCCTTGGTCTTTAAATATGAGGCACTGGGTTACTGGTGTGGACCTGCGCAAGCACTTAGCCAAAGTCAGCTCGTAAGGAGCAAATTAATGGCTTGAGATGGCAGCAGCTTCTCCAACTAAGCAGTTGTAAAATGCGTTATGGGGACTCGAAAGAGTCCCCTCCTTATTTATAGCAATCCCACTTTTAGCTGTTACTTAGCCTCATTTCATTCATTCTTTCCATTAAAGAAACGAGTTGCTGAACCACTCCCTCATCGAAGTCTTCACGGTCTTGCTCTTCATGAGTACCTTTATTCAGATACTGCCACACGGAATCTGTGAGAATCTGATCCAATGCATCTACTAATGGTTGCTTATCCACATGCTCGAAAGCTGGTGACTTTTTCAATTTTGCCCTGAGGCCTTCGCACAAATTTCGCAGCGAGGGTTGGTCTCCCACACCTGCAAGCTTTACGCTGATTACGCTTAGCTCATTCTTCCCCAACCATCTCCAGATTTTGTTCGCTAGCATTTCTAACGCCTGTCTGCATGGCTGTAAAGCGCCACGATGATCTCCTCTATCAACAGCGGCTCTGGCGTTTAAAAGATAGGCTTGCGGTGGTAAATCCCTTAATACCCGTGGGTGATGATTCCCAGTGTGATGCCGGAATGTGTAGGATACCCAGTCAGCTCTATCAACATGGTTCTGTATGTCTTTTATGAATTCATTACTGTGGCAGGTCACAATAATCTGCGTATTGGCAAAGCGCTCGCTCTGGAACAGAGCCTCTCTTATTCCCTGGCGATGCTCATGATCGATAGCATTAATCGCATCATCGAAGATCACTGTGGGAGCCTGAATGTTACAAGCTTTTGCTAACAGTATAGCCAGCCCCAAACACCTGACGTGTCCTTCACTGAGAACCTGTAATGCATCAACCCTTACTTGAGGGGCGCCTTGGAAGCTCAACTCGATACGACCTTCCCCTGTAACAGGAAGATGTAGTGAAGCCAGTTTGTCCTCCATGGCATCACGGACGTTAAATTCGTTGTATAGGTCCATGGCTAAGTTGTTCAGGCCTGCCATCAACGTACCCGGCAACTCCGAGCGGTAATGGCGCAGTAGGCGCAAGAATTCATTGTAGGCGATCTGAATCCTTGTATCTGCAGCAATGCGTTCCTGTTCCTCAGCAACCGCAGCAATCAGTGCGGCGTTCTGGGTTTCAAAGGTTTCGATGCGTTGGCGAGCACTTGCAGTGGCTTCGATAAATTGTTGACGTTGAGTCGCATGTTGAACCAATTGGATGCGGGCTTCAGAAAGACGATCACGTTCAGCAATCAGTTGGTCACGCTGAGCAAGGTTTTGCTGAGCAACGACATCCTCATTTTCCAACTGACGGGCGTAATTGACCGCCTGCTGTGCCAGTGACACCCCACCAGCAACAGGTGCGTATCCTGCCTTCCACCATGCTATTCCATGTTGAACTCCCGGATTTGCAATATAGCGCAAAACTTCAGATTCACTATCGACCGTTGCTCCAACACGTTGAGCAAAATTGGCGAAGTAAGCGCGCAAAGCATCTGCTGCGATCTGCCTCTGAGTAGTTGCGACTTGGTGCCGCTGCTTGAGCTGGGTCAGTTCACGGAGCTGTTCCAGGCCATTGGCAGCTTTTGCAAACGGATCGACATGAACATGCTGTTCTCCAACAATTGCAGTTTCACAAGCCGGACAATGGTCTGGAGACAATGCCTGTAGTTCAAGAACTGCAGTATAAAGTTCTTGGTATGCGGCACTATCCTGCTGCAGTGCAAGTTGACCCGCCAGGTCCTCGACTAACTTTTGAGCCTCATCAGCTTCGTGAAATAACGCAAGTAGATCCTGCGCCCGGATACCGTACAAGGCTGGTGCAGGTTGATTCAATATTTCTATCAATTCCTGTAATCGACCCGGAGCTTCGACAGAACCGACCTTTTGCTGCAACTGAACATATGTCAATCTGGGTTGAAAAGTCTCGGCGTATGTCTGTTCAGCTTGATCAAATGCAGCAATACCGGCAGCCTCACCTGTAAGTAGCTCTGTGTCATTTGCGATAGCTTGGCGTCTGCGCGCAAGCTCTGGGCCATGCAGAGGCTGAAGCGATAATTGCGTATCAATGGACTCATTAAAGTGGCCTACAAAATCATTGAAGTCGTCCATACCGAATAGCGCTGCTATCAGCTCTGTCTTTTGGCCTGCCGGTTTAGCCGCTATCCTGGAGAAGGCGTCAATACGGTTCTTCTCAATGAAGCAGAACCGATACGCATCGGCATCCGCTTGTACGGTAACTCTCTGTCCTTGCGAATCCAACGCAGTCAGCCGAGGTGGAACAAACCGACCTTCATGGATGTTGCGTAGGTACTGGGCGGCATCAATACGCTTTTGTGCACCCTCGTCTACAGCGCCGAGAAGGGCAAACTCAAGCGCCTCGCAAAGACTCGTCTTGCCGCTGCCATTGGGGCCATAAAACAAAACGATGCGTCGTGTAAGATCAAAGTCCTCGGCACTCCGAAAGCCTCGGAATGGTCCAAGGGATAGGTGGCACAAGTTCTGCCACATCCATCCATCGCCCATTGCTGTGTCGTCAAGCTGAGGTAGGCTTGGATCCGTTACCGTGAGGTGCTGACGCGCTAACTCAACTAAGTGTACAGAACGCTGACTTCGATGTCGGCTAGTCGCGCTGACACTCTCAAAGTTGTCCAGGACTAGCCGTCCAAATCGGCGAACATCCTCAGCTATTCCATTGTCTTCCTGATGAAGCCATCGAATAAAATGTTGATAATCGTGTTCTGCTGATGCCACTTTTACCTCCGTTGTATAACGCTCTTCAGTCCACTTCTACAGCGCAAGATGGCTTTGACCCTATAAATTGTACACTCACTACCTTATCACCAATCAGAACATTCTCAAGGCACAATAAACATGAGTTCCCCATAGGCTCGCTTATGGTATTTTGCAGCCTTAAGAGGTTTAAATGGTTTGCTTGCATATTCAGTAGCGACGCCAAAAGTGAGCCTGAAGGTGACCGACTTGCAATAAACCCATGTAACATAATAAAAGTTTTGTTTTCTTGCGGCGTTTTCGTTGCTGGGAGGCTTGAGTGTGTACTTACACTACTTCCCAGACATGTATATGAATCACACCCTAGATCTGACCCTCTCCATGATGGCGATTGGGAGGATGATCATGGCAATACTTACTTCAAAAACATCGATGGCAACCATTATGACCAAGCGGGCAAAAAGTGGAATGAGTAAGTACCACTCTTTGCATCGCTCTGAAGCATAATTCAAGCAGTCGACTATCTACCCGCGGCTGACCCGATGTGTTATCAAAACGTTTGGTCGATTCATTGAGCCAACAGCTCCATGGAGAACTGCCAACTAGTAGACTTGTAGCATTAAAACGGGCCACAGAAGCAATTGAGGAAAGCTACCTTCACGATAGCTTTTATCAGCAGCGCATCTTATTTTTTTGATGATTTGCTAGGTTTTAAGTCAGGGTTATTCCCCGGTGTATTTTTGTTGTCACGTCGACGTTGATCTGGTTTACCTGTTGAATCAGCAATTGGTTTTGGGCCAGGTTTTAGAGCCATGATAGATATCCTTCAATGTTAAGAGCAAATTGCTCATATGGAGATATGTTGACTCTGTTGCAGAATATCAATGGCTGAAAGCAGCTTGATTTGTATAAAACATGATCAAATTCTGATTTGGATGGTCAGCGTTTGTGCTTGTTCGTGCCACTACACCTCAACTCTCGGGCGGACTCAGAAAGTACTCCTGTGGCAAACGAAACCAATTGCAGTATGCTTGTTCTGATCCGAGACGCTGAACTCGCATGCGTTTTACATTTGTATTAAGTCTATAAGGTTAAGCCGTGGCACGTATAGGAAGCTTATTCATTGCAGGCACTGACGAGTTTGATGGCCTCTACAAGTGTGGCATTTCCTACACGTTGTCGCAAAAGGCGCCGGTCTCGTACATTTACAATACTCAGGATGAAAATTGGCATGTCGAATTTGCAGCGGGTTCAAACGACGTCGTAGCGCGCACGAAGCACTCGATATCATATAACAATACCCAATCTGGTGGTTTTGCTGCCATCCAGGAAGCGCTCGATGTGTTCGCAGTAAAAGGAATTGTCTCCGCAAGTCTTGTAGACCCCGCGAGTTCCAGTGCTTGTGTTTATAGCGACAACGGAAAGTCCGTGCTTTCAGTTTATGGATTGTGCGACTTCCCAATGGCAGTCAGTTTAAAGGTTACTCAAACGGATGCATCCGGCAAAGTGATATACCCCGCGCCTCCTCCTGAGCCTGTTTGGAATGAGTCGTTCCGATATTACCGTCTATCGCAATGCTCAAATGACTTGTTTGACGCCTATCGGAATCTCTTTTTAGCTCTTGAAGCACTACTCAACTCTATTTGTAAACATAAGAGCTCGGAAAAGGAAGGTGCTTGGTTACATCGTGCACTGACAGAAGTCAATGCAAGAGCATCGCTCTCTCAATTGACCCCAACGGGTAAAGAAGATCCTGTCTCTTACATCATTCGATCCCAATACAAAGATGTTCGTTGCAAATTGCAGCATGCAAAGTTTCCGAAAGCGCAGCTTCCACATGCACAACCCACACCACAGGACGTGAAGCAAGCATATTCCGAGCTGGTTCTAATATGGCGGCATATTGCCGGGGCATATTTCTCGGTACCTACAAGTGGTGGCGTAATAACGTATGTCGGCTTCTCGAAGATGATGGCAAATGTATTTCATGGGAATGCCATAGTTTACTACACCATGGACAACACCGCTCCGGATAAAGATAGTACGGAAGTTAGTCCTAGTGGGGATCCTTCGTGGGAGTTTGGCTTATCAAGGTATACAGGGCAGGTGAAGCCAGGAGTCGTTCGCATCATTGGAAAAGAAGCGGTAGCCGATAACCTGGAGCACTACAGCAAGCCAATACATAAGGTTTGTTTCACAGACAGCACGACGTTGTTCGGTATCGCACACATTGAATCAGGGCTGATGGTTTCGGGCGTGGATGAATGGGAATCTATTCACGACATCCGCCTGATCAATTCAACTCAACCACGGATTGAATTCAAGACCTGATCCAATAAACCTATGTAACATAATAAAAGTTTTGTTTTTTGCTGCGTTTTCGTTGCTCGGAGGCGTGAGTGTATACTCGCAAGGAGCAAGGGCGTTCAGTGTAAAAGTTAACTGGAACAACTCACGTGAGCGTAAAAATAGGTCATAATGAAAAACGGCTCGATTTGGACCGCTGAAACAAAAAAATAACATTTTAATTTTTTGTTTCAAACCAATCACTTAACAAGTATTCGTTGTGTGGCTACAATCGGTTGAGCCAATTTATAACGTAAAACCGTGTTAAAGCCCGATAGGTGATACTTTTGGTGAGGTGAGCCCTCAAAAGTGGCCAAAACCCAGTATTGACGGTGCTTCTAACGTTATATTTATCGGAAAGGTTAGTACTACCCTTCTAGGGATTTGCCCGGTCAGGAACGACCAATCAAAAGCCCGGCAATCGCCGGGCTTTTGTGCGTACAGAAAGTACGGTTTGGCGGAGCAGGGATTTCGCAACGGCCATCTATTGGCATTGCGCCTGATGAACGCAATGAACTCAGCGAATGGCCGGCGGGAAATGTGGTGTCCTGTACGTGGCAGCCAGTACGTGCTGCCCAGTACTTTTCTGCGATTTTGGCACGGAAAAAACATCGTGTCAGGCAACTCCGGGACGGATAATGTCAGATCAGTCACATTGGGAAGCGGTCTATAGCCGCAATGCCGCAGATGCGGTGAGTTGGTATCAGCAACAGGCCACGCGGTCGGGTTTGTTGATCACTAAATACTGTCAGTTGAATCAAAGTGACGTCATCGATATTGGCGCTGGTGCTTCGGTGCTGGCCGACACCTTGCTGGCGACGGGCGTGAAAGCGTTAACGCTGACCGATCTGGCCGAAGCCGCCCTTGCAGTCACCAAAAAACGCCTCGGTGATGCAGCACAGCGGGTGCATTGGCTGCATGGCGACATTCTGCAGACTGAACTTGCCGCTGATACTTATGATGTGTGGCATGACCGGGCGGTGTTTCATTTTATGATCAGCACCGCTCAGCGTCAGGCGTACCTGACGCAATTACACAAAGCGCTAAAACCGGGTGGCCTGGTTGTCATCGCGACATTTGCCACTGATGGCCCAGAGCGTTGCAGTGGGCTGCCGGTTTGTCGGTATGATGCTCAGAGCCTGGCTGCCGAATTCGGCCTTGAATTTGAAATACTCGAAACCGACTTTGAAATGCATCAGACGCCGTCCGGGAAACCGCAATCATTTTTGTATATGTGCTTTCGTAAAAGGTTGCGCTGAACCAGCAAAATAGCCGGCAACTGCAGCGCGAAGCGAAGCTGATTACCGGCACAAAACAATTAAGAACCAAATTTCAACCGGACTCCGGCGTTAACAATAAAGCCGTCATTGCGTGACCAGATATCAGTGGTCCACTGCCCGCTGGCCGCTCGGTTTGGCAGCAGCATCGGGTGCTCATCAGTTTGCCGGACATCCAACAGGTTTTCCAGGTTGATAAACCAGCTGAATTGACCCAGCGTAATTTCGCCCATCAGCCCCAGATGCCAATAAGGTTTGGAGTAGTCCATAAACGGGTTGTCGTTTAAGCGTTGTTTGCCGGTGTAATAGGCTTCAAAACCAGCCCTGAAGTTGCCATGTTGTTCCCACATCGCCACAAAACCGGCGGAATGCTGCGGTGTCAGCGCAATGTCACGCCGTTTGGCATTCGATTGACTGGCGTCAGCTGCTTGCTCTGTCGCATCCAGATACAGATAACTGGCGGTGAGTTTCACGTCTTGCCAGTAATAACGCAGCAGCATTTCTGAGCCGCGAATTTTACTTTTCCCCGCAGCATTCACCAGCCGCACCCGGTCTGGCAGACCACTACCACCAACCGTAAAAGCTTCAAGCTCGGTGACATTGTCGACGTCGGAGCCAAATAAAGTCACACTAGTTTCGATGACATCCACGGTATAGGTGATGTCCAGAGATGCAGTCTGCGCCGATTCCTCTGCCAGCTCGCCAAGCGCTTCGAGGCGGGATAAACCAGCCGCTTCGATTTCTTCGACAAAAGGTGTCGGGGCAAAATAACCACGGCCATAAGAGGCTCTGACGGTGACATCGCCCGGACGATACAACAAGGAAATTCTGGGGCTAAATTGGCGGCCAAATTCATTATGTTGCTCTAAACGTGCGCTGAGCGATGCGGTCAGCTCCGGGGTTAACACATAATCCAGCGCAGAAAATAACCCCGGCACTTTGTACGCGTAATCAAACAGGGGAAAGGTGTCAGAAGTAAACTCGTCCGCCTGATAGGCCGCACCTATCACCCAGTCGGTGTTGGTGCTGTAACCGGCCATGCTCGATTCGAACAGGTAACTTTGATGCTGGTCGTCTTCGATGAGCGTCCCGTAGCCATGCAGATGCTGTTGTTGCATGGCCGAGGCCCGGCTGTTGAAGGTGAGCGTTTCCGACAGCGGCATGTTAAATACCAGGCCGGCGTCAAACCGGTCAGAATCCTGAGTTTGCGAAAATGCCGTACCGTCTGACACTGTGCGCCCGGGCAGGGTGCCGCCACTACGCTGCTCGGTCATCACACCGACCGTGCTGTACAGGGTTTGGCCGTTGTCGCCTTGCCAATACACACGTGGCCGCAGGGTGTAACGCTCGGCACCGGCCAAATCAATCCAGCCATCCTGATCAATGTCCGTTACCGCCTGATGATGTGCGCCGACGGTGACAGAACCCTGTAAGTCGTCGGTCAGCGGGCTTTCAAGATAACTGGTGAAATCCTGGCCATCGCGGCTGGTTGCGTTCAGGAGTGCTTCGCCTTTCAAGCTATCGCCGGGTTTTCGTGATACTAAATTGATCACTCCACCAAGCGCTGAGCCACCATACAACGAAGAGGCAGAGCCTTTGATAATTTCAACACGCCCCAAATCGGTGGGAGGAATTTGCAGCAGGCCAATTGAAGACGCCTGATTGCCATAAAGCGGCAGGCCATCCGCCAGCAACTGGGTATAACGACCTGATAAACCTTGCAACCGGATATTGGCACTGCCTAACGCCGGTGAGGTGGTTTGTACTCTGACACCTCCGGTTTCTGCCACCAGCATCGAAATGTTGCCCGGACGCATTGCGGCCTTTTCTTCAATTTCTTCGTGATTGATAAGTTCAACCCGGATCGGTTGTTCATCGGCAATCCGGCCAGAACGGCTGGCTTGTACCACTATCCGTTCAACGTCTTCTTCGTGCTCATGTTCATGCTCATGTTGATCATCATGATGCGCTTGCTCGTTCGCATGATGCTCGTCTTCATTGGGGTTGTGGCTGGAATTAGCCACTGGCTTAGTCTGACCCGGCGTTGTCACTGATGAATGATGTTGCTCAGATGCGGTTGTCGCCGGTAAAGCCGCGGCTTGTACATCTGCCGCCTGCATTACTGAAGCGAGACCAAGCGTGCACAGTAAGGTGGTGGCCTCAGCAGTTTTTGACTTTTTTTGCATGTGATTGGGCTCTCGTGCAGTAGCGCCGCAACTTTTTTGAGCAGTGCTTGAGCGCGCTGTTTTAAGGTAAAGTTAAGCCTAAAGGTTCCAGCCACAGGAAGGTCAAGGTGAAAATAAGCGAACTGGCACAAACCGCGCACATTCCGGCGAAGACCATTCGCTATTATGAGAGTGTCGGTCTGATAAAGCCCCCGCAACGCGAAACCAACGGGTATCGCTACTACCAATTGCGCGATGTCGAAACGCTGATATTTATCCGGCGTTGCCGCGAGCTGAATATCCCGATTGAGGATATAAAACAGTTAGTTGCGGTAAAGCAAAACCCTGAAGCGTCCTGTGCAACCGTCGACAACATTATTGTTGAGCAGCTGGCCAGAGTCCGGCAATTGCAGCAGGAACTGGCATTGCTGGAGCACACGCTGTCACTTTTAGTGACTTCATGTAGCAGTGATACCATCCAGGATTGTTGTATTTTGCAAAGCCTCCAAAGCAGTAAATAAAAAAACCAGATAAAGCTCTGTGCACTTAGCGGGCCTGGTTTTCCATTTTGGCAAAGAAGCCGCTTGCCCGCCGCTATCCAGTCCCAGGCACTCGTTGTTGCACTGTACTTTGATGTTCAGATCAAGCTGACGGTTTTCGCCGTGACAGCGCTGGCAATGGCGCGGCATAAGGCGTTAAAGCTGTCGGCTTTCAGGCTGCCGCTGCCGACTAACACGCCGTCAATGTCGGGATATCGCAGGTATTCAGCCGCGTTGTTGCTGTTGACACTGCCGCCGTACAGGATGCGAATTTGCTGACAGTCTGCCGCGCTGTACCAGTGCTGCAGCAACTGGCGCAGCTGTTGATGCACCTGTTGTGCGTCCGGCGCCGATAACGGCTGGCCAGAACCAATGGCAAAGACCGGTTCATACGCCAGCACTAAAGGCCCGGGCGCGGGCTGAGGGTCCAGCACTTCCGCCAGTTGTTGCCACAGCACGGCAAAAGTCTGGCCTTGTTGGTGCTGTGCGGCGGTTTCGCCGACACAAAGCACCGGCGTGATGCCTTGCTGCCATAATGCCGCCAGCTGAGCGCGTCGCGAGTCGGCCGTTTCCAGCAGCCACTGCCGGCGCTCGGAATGCCCAACCAGCGTATAAGTCACGCCGAATTCACTGAGCATCGCCGCAGACACTTCACCGGTATAAGCGCCGCCGGTCCAGGCCGACACCAGCTGCGCGCCTGCCAGTACCGGGCTTTGCAATGCGGCGCGTTGCTGCCTGAGTGTTGCCAGATACGGCAGCGGCACGCATAACACGCGGCTGATAGCGGTCAGTTCAGGCACGTTGACCTCGCTCAACCACTGCTTCAACGTCTGTTCACTACCCTGCTGTTTCCAGTTTGCCATGACCAATTGAGTTCTGGTCATCATAAAATCCTTGTCAGTCACCTAATTATCGTATAAATACTATATAACGAATTAACACGACACAAGCATGCCCGGAGACGTTTTTGTTTGAGATCAGCACAGCAGCAGGATTGGTGGTAAACATCAGCGCTACCGGCGCCACGGTTTGCTCTATCCGCTTGGACGGCCAGGAACTGACGTTGGGCTATGACAGCGAAGCTGCTTATGCATCAGACCCTTATTATCTCGGCAGTACCGTCGGGCCTTATGCTAACCGCATCGACAACGCCGGCTTTCAGCTCGGTCAACAACAGATCAGGCTGACCGCCAATGACGGCGCGCATTGCCTGCATGGCGGCAAGGCTGGCCTGAACCAAAGACAGTGGCAGCTCGAAGCGCAGCAGGCAGACCAGCTGACCTTGAGTTGCCGTGCTGCAGCGGGTGAAGGTGGTTTTCCGGGCAATCGCGAGTTTCGCTGCCAGTTTCGCGTCACTGCGACTGAACTGCAGTTGCAGTTCGAAGCGACAACCGACGCGCCCACAGTGCTGAACCTGACCAACCACTGTTATTTCAATCTGGACCCTAAGGCCGGGCCGGTTGATCAGCACTCTCTGCAATCGCCGCTGTTACAGCTGTTGGAGAAAGACGGCTGCGGTATTCCGACCGGGCGTTTGTTGTCTTGTGCCGAACAATACCCGCAGCTGGCGACAGGCCAGCTGTTGCAGGAATTGTTTCGCCAGCATGGCGCGCTGGACCATTGTTTTGTTGTGCCGCACGGCGAACAGCAGCTGCAAACCCTTGCCACGCTGACATCGCCAGATCAGCAACTGAGCCTGACCGTACTCAGCGATTTACCCGGCCTGCAGATTTATAGCGGCGACGGTTTAGGCGCGCCTTTTTTGCCGCGCCAGGGCATTTGTCTGGAAGCGCAGTATTGGCCAGACGCACCGAACCAGCCGGATTTTCCAGCAACATTGCTGCTGCCGGGGCAAATCTACCGACAGCAGATTATTTACCGTTTTGCCCGCCAAAACGGCGCAGATTCGAATGATTAATCAGATAAAAAAGTTGCAGTCACCGTAACTTTGCAGTATTTATATGATAAATATTCTAATAAGAAGTTTTTTTTAAAAACACAACACAAAGACAGGGGAGTTCGATGATGACCAGAGCGAATCCATTCGCGTTTAAACATTCGGCGGTTTGCCTCGCCGTGGCCGGTGTGCTCAGCACCTATTCGGCAGCGGCACAAACCACCACGGCAGATGCGGCCAAAGCCCAGCAAACTGAAGTTGAAGTGATTGAAGTCCGCGGCATCCGCAGCAGTCTGAAAGCGTCGATGCAGGACAAAAAAGAATCCAGTCTGGTGTCAGACGGTATCGCGGCAGAAGACTTAGGCAAATTTCCGGATTTGAACGTGGCGGAGTCGCTGCAACGCATCACCGGCGTGTCGATTGACCGCAGCGGTGGTGAAGGTCAGGCGGTGACTATTCGTGGTTTTGGCCCACAGTTCAACACCGTGTTAGTCAATAACCGTCAGATCGCGACCGACAGCAATGGCCGTGAATTTAACTTCGACATTCTGGCGGCTGACCAAATCACCGGCGCTGATGTATTCAAAAGTAACAGTGCCCGCCTGCAGGAAGGCGGTATCGGCGGTACAATCAATGTCAAAACGGCACGGCCGTTTGATTATGATGATTTCCGCGTTGCCGGCTCTGTTAAAGGCATGTACGAAAGCCTGTCTGAAAAAACCTCGCCAGCAGCCTCTTTATTAGTGACCCGTAACTGGGATGATAAATTTGGTGCTTTGTTAGCCATCAGCCATCAGAAACGTGATGTGCAGATCAACCAAATCGCCACCGCCGGCTGGCGCGGCGGTCAGACTATTTCCAACAAACGCGATGGCGTGTTGTTTACCAATGCTTATATCCCGCGCAACTGGGACCAGATTATTGACCAGCAGGAACGGACCCGCGACAACGCCAGTCTGGTGCTGCAATATGCGCCGTCAGAAGATGTCACTGTGACAATGGATGGTTTGGTGTCCCGTTTTGAAGTGGATTCAACTGTGACAGATTTGGCGTCCTGGTTTGAACCGGACCGCGTCGGCAGTGCGACTATCGACCCAACGACCGGCACTTTATTGACCTTCTCGCAAGATGTGGGCTTGCATCAGGGCAGCGGCGACCCGGCGACAGATTTTGTGTCACATACCCGCAACTCACGGGATATCAGCACCAATGCCTTTGGTCTGAATGTCGAGTGGAAAATCAACGACCAACTGAAAGCGAATTTTGACGCCTCAACGTCAAACGCTGAAAACGACCGCGCCGGCCGCGACCGTTTTAACGTGGTCGGCATGATCAACAGCTATGCATTTGACGGCACCGGCTCTGTACCAACCGTGAAACACAATGGTTTTGGCGGCAGCACTTTGCCTTCGACCAGCCTGGCGCGGATGCACTATAACGAAAAAGGCAATCAGTTCAGTGATGAAGACGAAGTCACTGAATTAAAAGCTGATTTTGAATACGTGGCTGAGAAAGGCGTGTTCCAGAAAGCCAACTTTGGTGCTTATCGTCAGGAGCGGGAAAAATCCAGCTTCCAGATTTACGGCGGCCAGTGCTTCTACTGCGGCTATGCGTTACCTGCGCCGGTCGATACCATTAAATTCCAGCCATTCACTGCGAAGAACTTCTTCCCGGGCCTGATCAATACCTTCTACAGCTATGACGGCGATGCCGTAGTGAAATACCTGGCTGACACTGGTCATCCAATCACCACCACGCTGCAGAACAACCGTTACACCATCAACGAAGACGTGACCAGTCTGTACATGGACTTCACGCTGGCGTATGACCTCGGTGATATGCCGCTCACGGTGAACCTCGGTGCGCGTTATGCCGAAACGTCGGTGGATGTCGCGGCTGTGCAAAGCTTTGTGGTCGACATAGTACCGACCGCTGATGCGACCTTGTTCCAAAACGTGTTAGGCGCTGCGACCAACATCAATCAGGGCACTAAATATGCCAACCTGCTGCCAAGCCTGAATATCAAGCTGGAAGTGCAGGACGACATGATTGTGCGTTTTGCCTCTTACGATTCACTGACCCGTCCGACTATGGGCCAGATGTCACCAGCGACCACATTCAACGAACCGCGCCGGCAAAACCTGACGGCTAATGGCGGCAACCCGGCACTGAAACCGTTCCGGGCTGAGAACTGGGACCTGGCTTACGAATGGTATTACCAGGACGCCAACATGTTCAGCTTCACGGTATTCAACAAAGAGGTTGAAGATTTTATCGTGACGCTGACCGGTCAGGAAACTTACAACATGACTGCGCGCAAAGGCCCATCTTACAACTGCGTCAGCTCACCACTGTGTAGCAGCAGTGTGGTGCCAACGACAGCAGAACTGAACGGCTCGAGCGAAGTTTATACCGTCAGCCGGCCACAAAATGGTGAGTCGGCCCGCATCACCGGTTATGAAGCTGCGCTGACGCACATGTTTGACAATGGCTTTGGTGTCACGGTCAACGCCACTGTGGTCGACAGCAACCTGAACGTTGGTGCTGACACCACGCAGAGTTTTGCACTGGAAGGTTTAGGTGATTCGCAGAACTTTATCCTGTTCTACGAACAGGGTGACTATCAGGCCCGTATCGCGTTTAACAACCGTGAAGCCTTCCTGCGTCAGCTCGACAACGGCTTTAACGGCGAACCGATTAACACTGAGCGTTTTGGTCAGTGGGACATCAGCGCCAGCTATGACGTGAACGAGTATCTGACCGTGTTCTTCGAAGGGATCAACATCACCGAAGAAGAACTGGTGCAGACCGGTCGCTTCAAAAACCAGATTTACTCTGTTGAGGATAACGGCTCCCGCTATGCGGTAGGTGTGCGAGGGGCATTCTAAGTCCCGTTCCTGTGGCTGGGTCCTGGTGACCCAGCCTTTTTTTGATTGTGAGACTACAGTAATTTCACTGTTGGCTCGTGGTCAGGATCGCGCAATACTGCTGTACTCGCGTTTAAATCGGGTTCCTTATGACACAAGCTATCACCAAAATTGTGGTGGTGGGGGGCGGCACCGCCGGTTGGCTGGCGGCCGCACTCATTGCCTCTTACCATCAGCAACCGGATGGCCCGGCGTTATCAATCACGTTGATTGAATCGGCCGATATTCCGACCATTGGCGTCGGTGAAGGCACCTGGCCGACGATGAAAAACACCCTGCAGCAAATCGGGTTGTCCGAGAAGGACTTTTTCCGCAGCTGCCATGCCGCTTTTAAACAAGGTGGCAAGTTTGTGAACTGGTGCGAAGGCACCGGCGATTTTTATTACCATCCTTTTACCGTACCGCTCGGTTATGGCCGGCTTGATGTGGCGCCTTATCTGGCAGATATCCGCGACTATGCCCGCCAGTCCAATATGCAACATGAACTATGCGAAGCCGGCAAAGCGCCGCGCCCGGTCAGCGAAGGCGAGTATCAGGGCCCGCTGAATTATGCTTATCACCTCGACGCCGGCGCTTTCGCCGACGTGTTAAAACAACATGCCAAAACCAAACTCGGTGTGTTGCACCGCGTTGCCACCGTCGAGCAGGTGCTGCTGACCGACGATGCGCAGATCGCCGGTTTAAAACTCAATGATGCTGCGTTGCCTGTCACCGCAGATTTGTATATCGACTGTACCGGCATGGCGTCTTTGCTACTGGGCAAAACGCTGCAGGTGCCGTTTTTGTCGGTCGAACATCAGCTGTTTAACAACAGAGCGCTGGCGCTGCAGGTGCCTTACGACAGACCCGACGCACCGGTTGCCAGCCACACCATTGCCACCGCACAAAACGCCGGCTGGATTTGGGACATTGGATTGTCGCACCGGCGCGGCACAGGTCATGTCTATGCCAGTCAATTTTTAAGTGATGACGAAGCGGCCGCCAATTTACGGCGTTATGTCGGCGCGGCAGCTGCAGATTTAGAACCGCGTTTAATCAAATATCAGACCGGCTATCGCGAACGCTTCTGGCAAGGCAATTGTGTCGCCATTGGTTTGTCGGCCGGTTTTGTCGAGCCGCTGGAAGCCACCGCCATTATGCTGGTCGAAGTGTCGGCGCGTTATGTCGCGGAAAATCTGCCGGCAGATCAAAGCCTGATGCCGCTGGTGGCAAAACGTTTTAATACGCAGATGCGTTATCGCTGGCAACGCATTATTGATTTCCTCAAGCTGCACTACATGCTGACCAAACGCCCCGAACCTTATTGGCAGGCGCATTTGGATCAGGACACCTGGCCTGAGTCTTTGCAGGAAGATTTGGCGGTCTGGCGTTATCGTGGCCCGGCGGTCAGTGATTTCCAGGGCCCGCTGGAGTTGTTTCCGGCCGCCAGTTACCAGTATGTGATGTATGGCATGGGCTTTAAGCCGGATTTTTCCCGCCAGGCACATCTGTACCGGCAACAGGCGCAGGCAGAGCAAATTCTGCGGCGTAATCAGCAGCTGACGCAGCAATTGCAGCAAAGCCTGCCTTCAAACCGGGAATACCTGCAGCGCTGGCTGGCGCAAGAGAGCATGGTTCAAGGACGCATGCCTCAAGGGAGCATGTCATGAGCCGTTTTCTCACACCGCCGCAACTGGCCGCGCAACAACTGGGTGTAGTGCCGGACGCGGGCTTTGTTTACGCCGCGCGCGCGCATTTATTGCCGCTGACCGTCGCCGATGTCAGCAGTATGGTCTGTGATTTCCCGGTACTGCTCAGCCGCAACAGCGAGGATGGCACGCTGATGCTGTCTGCGCTGTGCAGCTTTGTTCCGGGGCAGAATTTACTGGCGGATGCACAGGGTTGGCATGCGGTGTACCGGCCTATGGTGCTGCAGTCCTACCCCTGTTATTGCCTGTTGCAGGACGGCCAACGCCAGTTTGTGTTTGCCGCCGATCCACAGGTATTGCAACCGACAGCAACGCCACTTTTCGCGCAGGACGGTACGGCCAATGCCAGAGCACAGCGGCTGATGCACAGTGCGCAGGAGCTGTATGAGCAAGAACGGCGCACTTATCTATGTTTGCAGCAATTACAGGCGCTGAAGTTACTGAGAGCTATTGAACTGCAATTACAGCCGGAACAAGGCGAATTGCAGCGCATCCGTGGCCTGATGACCCTTGATGAAGACCAGCTGCATAGCCTCGATGCCACCACGTTAAAAACGCTGCAGCAAAGCGGCAGTCTGCAACTGGCGCAGAGTCTGCTTAATTCGTTGTTGCAACTGAACCGGCTGATCCAGCGTCACAACCAAAAAGCAGCGCTTGGCCAACCTGGTTTCCAGCGAATTCAGCAGCTAAAAATCGAAATCGACCGCGATAGTGGATTTATGTGATACCGCGCCTGCTGGCCGGTATTTTTTGCGAGTTTTCCCGGAGAGATGTTATGTCAGATAGTGTGTTGCAGACTGCGGTCTTTGTGTTGGTGTCTGCACTGATAGGGTTGTTGACCTACCTGAAATGCCGAGGTAAGTCAGACCGTAGTGGCTCGCAGAACCGCGAGTATTTTCTGGCCGGCAGTGGTCTCAGTTGGGTGTTTGTGGCGGGTTCCATCACACTGACCAACTTAAGTACTGACCAGCTGGTCGGCATGAATGGCAACCAGATGGCGCTGCTGGCGGTGTGGGAATTCTCCGCCATTATCGGTCTGATTATTCTGGCCAAAGTATTTATCCCGGTGTACTACCGTTACGGCTGCACTACGACCACCGAGTTGCTGGAACGGCGTTATCACAATAAACATATCCGTGCGGTGATTGGCGGTTTGTTTTTCCTTGGGAACGCGTTGATCTACATGCCTGCGGTGATTTATTCCGGTTCGCTGCTGATGCAAACGATGTTTAAAGTGGATATTCCGCTGATCCAAATCGCGGCAGTGTTTGCCTTAGTCGGTGCAGCTTACGCATTTTTTGGTGGGCTGCGCGCGGTGGCTGTGTCGGACACTTATAACGGCGTGCTGGTGCTGGGCATGGCGTTACTCATTACCTTCCTGGCGCTGTATGCCATCAATTTTGACTTCAGCGGTATTCCGGCCGAGCGGCTGACGTTAATCGGCGATGAGAATTCGCCGGTGCCATGGCCGACTTTGCTGACCGGGATGATTTTTATCCAGATGTATTATTGGGGCACCAATCAAACTATTACCCAACGTGCGATGGCCGCTCCCACAGTGCAGGAAGCGCAAAAAGGCGTGTATGCCGCCGCCATCATCCGCTTTTTGATTGTGCCGGCCATTGTAGTGTTACCGGGCATTGTGTCGTACAAACTCTATGGCGATATCGGCGACAGCGCTTATGGCCGCCTGGTCGGCGACCTGTTACCACCAGTGCTGATTGGTTTATTCGCAGCAGCAATGGCCGCTGCAGTACTGTCGACCTATAACAGCCTGCTGAATTCTGCCACTGCACTGTATGTCTGTGATATTCACGAAGCTTATGTCAGCGGCAAGCCGGATGTGGTGAAACTGAGCGCATGGGTGACGCTGTTATTAAGCGCGCTGACGCTGATTTTAGTGCCGGTGTATCAGCAGGCCGACAGCATCATCAATTTACTGCAGCAGCTCAACGGCCTGCTCAGCATGCCAATTTTGTCGATTTTTATTGTTGGTCTGCTGTTTAAAGATGTGGATGCGCGCGCGGCTATTATCGCCGTGATTTTTGGTGTGTTGTTCTACGGCAGCCTGACCTTTGAATTCTCCCCATTCTACAGCACTGTGCATTATATCCATCTGATGGCGGTGACGTTGTTCAGCTGTGTAGCGGTGGCCCTGCTGAGCAACAGATTTATCTTCGGCAAGCAACACCGCTGGGCCGGCAAAACCCTGGAACTGCCTGCATCGTCGTAGGCAGATGGCTCCGTTAGCCGGCTTAGGCCGGCTTTTTTTATGCTGAAAACAGCTGTTAGCTGGTTCATGCTGCGGGCGTCTGCTTATGTACAGAAATCACCGGTACGGCGACGTCGCACAAAAAATTTTGTATCCTGCCTACACTGCCTAAATGTTATTGGTGCGTAGATTGTTTGTGTATTTCTTTGCGTAAGCAGATAGCATGGCAGTTATCAGTACGATGTGTGCGTGCGGTTTGTGGCCAGCCCAAATTGATAGCGAATGATGATACGACGGTGGGGCCAAACTTATGCTTTTGGCAATGCAATCGGTAACAGCATCGTAGGCCATATCAAACAGGAACAGGACCTGAGCGAATATATGCGCAAGCAGGGCTTGGATCCAAATGACAAATCTGCCCGTGATGTGCTGAAGCACTATCAAAAGACTGTCACTAATCCAAATGCTACAGATGAGCAGTATGATGCGGCTGAAAGTGCATATGAGGACCTGATGTGGTCAAGTGGGGCGAATGGTTCACCATTGCAGGCATCAACCGGGGTTGCCGCTTACCTGACCGACTCACGCCGGATGGACCCGTTGTTCCAAGGTGAGGGTGTGCTGGATGCCTCCGGTTTACCGCTTAGTTTAACTGGCCCGGGTCAGCGCGACAGTTTGCTGGATTTGGCCACCGGTCCAACCAAGTATTGGGTCAAAGGTGTGAACAGCACGAATGAGGCAGACCGTTATGAGAACGGCGTGCCGGTGTACAATGTCACTGGTCGTTATCAAGACTGGGGTACACCGCTTGACCCGAATACGATGGTCGCAGCCAAGGCTGTTGCTCAAGGCGTTGCCGCACAGGCACGAGCTTCAAAACCAGCTACGACAGCCGTAGTTGGTGCCAATACGCCAATGACTTCGGTAAATTATCAGCAGAACTACATCAATAACAGGAAATATGACCCAATTATTGCCAAAGCCGCTGCTGAAAATGGGATAGCGCCGGAAGTGCTGAAAGCTAAGTTAGCACTGGAATCGAGGTTCGATCCTGAAGCGACAAAGGGAGCTTATGTAGGGATTGCGCAGTTTGATAAAGATACTGCAATCGGCCAAGGCCTAGTTGTCAATGGGAAGATCGATGAACGTTTAAATCCTGAGCTAGCAATACCAGCGGCAGCCCGTTATTTAGGTGATCTTAAAAATATGTATAGCCCTAATGCACTAACGGATAATGATGCGACTCGTTTTGCGTTAGCTGCATATAACATCGGTTTTACTAAAGTAGACCTTCAGTTAGAACTCGCCAAGCCGTTTATGGTGAATGGCAAGGTTCCATACAATCACCAGAGCATGTCATTCCACAAAGGCACTTATGTTCCAAAAATCATGGGTTTACAAGGTGATATTGGCGCGTTGGCAGGCATGTATAAAAATGACTTTTTACGAGGAAAATAATGATTAAACCATTCATTGTTCTTGTCTCTGTTTTTGGTTTTTCCGCCAATGCGTTGGAGATCAAACGTTTTGGCAATCAGGGTCAAATCAAAGCTGACTTTTTACAGCGAACAGCAGACATGTCGCCTAGAGCGGCGGGAATGATAAAAAACAATACATATCGTATTAACCATGAAGAATTGGATACCAATGGTGATGGAAAAGCTGATGTGCAGATGTGGGGCATGGCTGATTTAGGCCGCCCCAGCCAAAGGAGAGTATACCTCTGTGCCAGCACTGAAAAAGATTGCAGCAAAGGTGGTTATTGTTATGCCGGTTATTTTCCGGGGCCTGAGATAGATAAAGGCATCCCGGATTTAAAGTGCAAAGAATAACCTGTTCTTCGAATGTGAAGTGAGCAAAGCCCCTCCGTGAAAACAGGGGCTTTGTTTTACCCGATGCCTTTGGCAATGCAATCGGTACTCGCTCGGACACCTTCGGATTGAAACCCGATTAAACAGGATAGGGCACAAGCCAGTCTGGCCGCATTCCAAAGCAAAAGGGAAGCGAGGTTGATCAGCAAGGTGTGACGAACACAAAGATGCAATCTATGCCACTCGGTGGTATAGTTTCGGCATAAAACGAGGGCGCCATGCACGTCTATAAATCAAAGTGGTTTAGCAAATGGGCCGACAAAGAGGATTTAACTGACAGAGACTTAGCCTTGGCGGTGCAGGAAATGGCGAATGGGCTGATTGATGCCGATTTAGGTGGCCATGTGATGAAAAAGCGTGTGGCACTGCATGGTCAGGGAAAAAGTGGCGGTGCCCAGACCTTGCTGGCGTTTAAGCTTGGTGATAAAGCTTTTTTTATCTTCGGTTTTGCGAAAAACCAACAAGACAATATCAGCCCTAAAGAGCTAAAAGCTTTAAAGGCGTTGGCAAAACAAATACTGAATTACACGTCTGCGCAGTTAAAAGTGGCGCTAAATGCGGGTGAGTTTATTGAGGTGAAATGTGATGAGTAACAGTATCTTAGATGCAGTTCATCAGACCGCACAGGGGCTTGCAAAAGCGGGTGTGATGGACGTAAGAACTATGCGCGAATTTGATGCTTTGTGCCTGCCCGAAGTCGAGCACTATGATGCCGCCGCTATCAAAGCGATTCGTGAAAAGGCCCGGGTCAGCCAAGCGGTGTTTGCGGCCTATTTAAATACCAGCCCATCGACGGTCCGGGCCTGGGAGCAAGGTGGCAAAAGCCCGAAAGGCGCGTCATTGAAGCTGCTGAACTTAGTGGCTCACAAAGGATTAGAGGCGCTGGCTTACTGAGCAAACTCTGAAAGTAAGACCGCGTAGATGAACAGATAACAGGCGGAGCCTGACCACTGATACACAGGGACAGTCACACATGATAAAAACGGTTTTTGCAGCAACGCTTGCTGCATTTTTGACTTTTAGCGCACCCACATCAGCACAATTTAGTTATGCACCAACTTCCAGAGATGATGTTGGTTTATATCTCGGCGGCCAAATCTGGCGGAGTGAAGCAAGTGGCGTGTTGGGAGCAGAACATACGCGCGTTGATTTTAATTTAAAAAAACAACAGCAAATCAACTACTTTATTGACGTTAAACACCCTGTTTCTGCGCTGCCTCATCTGCGTATTTCCACTACCCAACTGGATACTTCAGGTCAAACCACGTTGACGCAACAGTTTGGCTTCAACGACAAGACTTTTCCTGCTGCGGCTAAAGTGGAAACCAGCTTCCACGTCAGTTATATCGATTACACCTTGTATTATGCATTGTTTGATAGCGAAGACTTTTCCTTGGAGTTGGGCTTCAGCGCCAGAGATTTGAATGGGAATGTGACGGTCGCCGGGACTACAAAAAGTTCTGATGATACTTGTAATGACCCTAACCCTTCGCCTGACAGTCCTTGTACAGATACGGGAAATAATGCGATTTCCAGTGGGACAATAAAAACAGACGACATCAATCCGATGTTGTTTGTAGCGACCAGTGTCGGCTTGTCGTCCACTCAGTTAAATCTATTTGCCCAAGCGGATGTTTCATTGCTCAATGACCATCGACTTGCGGATTATCAACTGGGCTTCAGTTACGATCTCCACAAACTGATGCGGGTAGATCTGCAGGTGACCTTCGGTTATCGGGTCGTGAACATGGCATTCGACAATTTAAACAGCTTATATACCGACCTTGAGTTTAAAGGTGCTTTTGTTGGCATGATTGCCCACTTTTAAACGCGAACCCGCGAAAAAAACCGGCGCTTTGGCGCCGGTTTTGTTGGGTAAACTGCCGTGTCAGCGGTAAATCGCGACGCCGTAGCCGTCCAGTGTGGCGTTGCCGAGCAGCCATTGCGCGCTCGCCGGTGCCGTAACTTTGCTGGGCTTGGCGCTGTAATTAAACAGGAAGGTTAAGCCGCCCCGGCGTGCCAGCCGCACGTCGTGCGGCAATACCACAGTCTCGACACCGGCCTGTTTCAGTACATCGGCAAACAGCGTTTTGAGGAAGTCGTCACAGCTGACAGTGGCGACATAGACGGCGCGTTGATGCTGCGCGGCGGCCGGCAGACCATCGTGATAATGCGCCAGTACCTGGCAAGATGGCGGCACTTCCAGTTCTTCGCGCCAGCACTGGCTCTGATATTGTTTTTGGCCGATAAACAGCGGCTCGGCGCAGTCGGGCCGGATGGTTTCCACCGACAGCACTTTGACCGGGATCAGCGCCTGTAACAAACCCGGCGCTAATTGTGGCACCAGCTGGAACTCGGTGGTTTTGCTGCCGGTGCGCGGGCCAAACACCAGCCAGGCGCCGCTATCCTGACACCGTTTGACAAACTCAGGCCGTACCACTGGCATACAAGGCACCAGCACCAGTTTGTAGCCGGTTAAATCCTGCTCCGGCGAGACAAAATCGACATCCACGCCCAGCTGGCGCAGCGCCGAATACCAGGCAAATTCAACTTCCTGCTGATTAAAACTATCGCCCTGACGTTCGATTTCACAGACCCACTGGTTTTCGGTGGTGCTGACCATTGCCACGCTGGCTTTCACCTGCTGCTGCAGCAAGTCCGGGCACAGTGCCAGTTCGCGCACCAGCTGCTCAATTTCCGGCCAGGCGGCGGCTTTGGAATTGTCGATACGTTTGAGGCCGGCATGCATTTGTTCCTGGGCAAAAGGTGCCTGACGCCAGCGGAAGTAACTGACCACATCGGCGCCGTGGGCAAAAGACACCCAGGACCACAACCGCACCATGCCAGGTTCAGGCCGCGGATTGTGTTTGGCCCAGTTCACCGGGCCTGGTTGTTGTTCCATGATCCAGAAGTGTTTGCCGGTCAGGCCACGCGTCTGGTCAAAGTAGTAACTGGAAAAATCCGGGTGACCGGTGCGCATATAAGGTTTAAACATCGCCGCGCCGCGCTTGGCAAAAAACAAATCTGAGCGGCCGAGCGGGTAGTTGTCGAAGCTGGCAAAATCGAGCGGCTTCGCCAGTGCATAGTTGTCGGTCTGGGTGTCGACCATCGGAATAAAGTTGTGGGTGACAAAACGGCCTGGCGCATGGGCGCGAATGATCCGCACCATCTCGTCGTGAAACCGGACCACCTGATCAGAACTGAAGCGGCGGTAGGCCAGCTGATGGGCCGGATTGGTTTCAGTGACGGCGAGGATTGGCAGCTCGATTTCACCAAAATGACGATATTCCATCGACCAGAACACATTGCCCCAGGCGCTGTTCAGTGCGTCGATGTCGGCGTAGTGCTGCTGGCACCAGGCGCGAAACGCGATGAGTGCGGCTTCGGACCCACTGTGCGTGGTGTCGTGGCAGGCCAGCTCGTTGTCGGTTTGCCAGCCAACGACCGCCGGATGTGCGCCATAACGTTCGGCCAGCACAGTGGAGATGCGCATCGCTTCGCGGAAATAATCCGGGCTGGAGAAATCATAATGGCGGCGGGAACCAAAACCGCGGCTGTGGCCGGTTTTGACGTCAACCGGCAGGATCGACGGATACAAATCAATTAACCATTTCGGCGGCGTGGCGGTTGGTGTACACATCACCACTTTTAAACCGGCGTCGGCCAAAGTGCTGATGGCGCGGTCCAGCCAGTCAAAGCGGTACTGACCCGGGCTTGGTTCCAGCCGGGACCAGGCGAATTCGGCGATCCGCACATAACGAATGCCAAGGCCATACATTTCTGCCGCATCCTGCGCCCAGATAGATTCCGGCCAATGTTCCGGGTAATAACAGATTCCTAACATCATATGCTCCTGCCAGATAGTTGCTGTGCGGTGCCCTGTGGCAGCGTGGCGGCATGGCCAGACCAGCATGACCGAACTGCGTTGCAGCGGGCGATAAAATTGTTTTGTATGATATATAGTATTTGTTGGCGATTCTATAGTTTAATGTACGCTATCTTTGCTTTCTTTTTGCCCTGAAGGAATTGTTATGCCGGCTCTACCCTCATTTGTTCGTCTGGACAGCTCCCGCCTGACGGTGATCCTCGACTGCCGTGGCCGCACTCCGGCGTTGCTCTATGTTGGCAGCTGCTTAAGCAGCACGACGACAGCGCAGATGCTGGCATTATTGCGCACACGTCAGGAAGCGAAAAACTCAGTGGTCGACGAGGCCCCGATTGGCCTGACGCCATTGTCGGCTGAAGGCTTTACCGGTGCGCCGGGGCTGGAGTTATCCGACAGCAGCGACGGCTGGGCGTTTGGCCCGACGCTGGTTGAGGTCGAACAAACTCAAACGGCGGATGCGCAGCAGCAAGTGCGTCTGGTCAGTGTCGATGAAAAACGTCAGCTGCAGCTGACGCACCTGCTGACGCTGGACCCGCACAGCCATGTGCTGAGCCTGCAAACTGCCGTACAAAACCTTGGCAGCGTGCCAAGAGCATTACAGTGGTGCGCGGCCGGCACCTTGTTATTACCAGATCACCTGCAGGAACTGACCAGCTTTGAAGGCCGTTGGTCGAATGAATTTCAGCGCCGGCGCCAGTCGCTGGCGCTCGGCAGTTTTGTCCGGCAAAACCGCAAAGGCAAAACCTCGCACGACACTTATCCGGCCTTGCTGGTGCACAGTGATACCACCACAGAACAAAGTGGTGAAGTCTATGGCTTTCATCTGGGCTGGAGCGGCAACCACAGTCTGCGCGCAGAGCTGACTTCGGAGGGCCGCAGTTATGTGCAGTTTGGCGAATTGTTGCTGCCGGGCGAAGTGGTGCTCGGTGCCGGCGACAGTTACCAAAGCCCGCAGTTGTATTTTAGTTATGCTGCCTCGGGTTTTAGCCAGTTGTCGCAGCAATTTCATCAGTTTGTCCGTAGCCGGCTATTGAGTCCGGCGCAGCAGCAAAAAGCCCGGCCTGTGCACTACAACACCTGGGAAGGTATTTATTTTAATCATGACACCGACACCTTGATGCAGCTGGCCAGCCGCGTCTCGACGCTGGGTGTTGAGCGTTTTGTGCTCGACGATGGTTGGTTTATCGGGCGGCGCGGTGATTTTGCCGGTTTAGGCGACTGGCAGGTCGACCCGGCGGTGTATCCGGACGGGCTGGGCCCACTGATCAGTCACGTCAATGCGCTCGGGATGGAATTTGGTATCTGGTTTGAACCTGAGATGGTCAATCCGGACAGCGCTTTATATCGCCAGCATCCGGACTGGGTGCTTGGCACTGCGAATAATCCGCAGATGCGCTTTCGCAATCAGCTGGTGCTGGATTTAAGCCGGCCGGAAGTCAGCGCTTATCTGTACCAGCAAATCCACAGCCTGCTGCTGCAGCACCCGCAGATCCGCTATATCAAATGGGATATGAACCGGGACCTGAATCATCCGGGTGGTGCGGATGGCAAGCCGGCAGTGCATCGCCAGGTGCAGGCGGTGTATCAGCTGATCTCAAGGTTAAAAGCAGCGCATCCGGGTCTGGAAATTGAGAGCTGCTGCTCCGGTGGCGGCCGCGCTGATTATGGCATTCTGGCGCATACCGACCGGATTTGGACCTCGGATTCCAACGACGCACTGGACCGGCTGAATATTCAGCGTGGCTGCTCGTTTTTCCTGCCAAACGATGTGATGGGTGCTCATGTCGGGCCGCGCGATTGCCATATTACCGGCCGGCGCGTCAGCATTGAGATGCGCTGTGCCGTGGCGCTGTTTGGCCATTTTGGCATTGAAATGGACCCGCGGGAGCTGACCGATGCCGAAGCGCAAACGTTGAGCCAGGCCATTGCATTTTATAAAGCAGAGCGCAGCTTTTTGCGCAGCGCTTTGTTGCAGCGGCTGGATTCTGACGGCGACAGCATCAACTTTGGCTTGGTCGCAACGGACCAGTCGCGGGCGATTTTTGCCTATAACTCGGTGAAAGAAACCGCCCGCACTATGCCACCACGGCTGCGGTTTGCCGGCCTGAATCCTCAGGCTCAATATCGTCTGACGCTGGCGTGGCCGTCGCAGCTGAAAGAATATTCGCCATCTGTGCTGCAAGTGGTGCCCGGTGAAATTTTCAGTGGTGATGCCCTGATGCGGTTTGGTATGCAAATGCCGATTTTGCATCCGCAGTCGTCGCTGATTTTTGTGCTGGAACAGCAAGGCGACTAAATAGCGGCGCAGGCGACGCCCAATAAAAAAGCCCGCTGCGGCAGGCTTGTTGAATATGAGGTTTGTTCGATTATTCGAGCTTGGATTCAATCAGCTGAATGGCTTCTTCCAGCAACACTTCGACGGTGTGGCGCGCTTGTTTCGGGTCGCGTGCCTGAATAGCGCGTAGGATGTCGCCGTGTTTTTGCACGTCGGCACCGGGTACGCCTTTGATGCGGTTGGTGTAGCGGATACTGACTCGCAGTGCGGTGCTGATAAATTCGGTTAATTGCAGTAGGAATCTGTTGTTGCTGGCGGCCAGCACGGCACTGTGAAAGGCAATGTCGGCGTCCAGCGGGTCATCCAGGCCTTCGTCGGCGTCAGCCATACGTTTTAAGGCTTTTTCGATGTCGCGGATTTGCGCGTCAGAGGCCGAAGTAGCGGCCAGCGCGGCGGCCTGAGGTTCCAGCACGACGCGGACCTGGGTGAACTCGAGCAGCAAGGACAACGAAGGTTTGCTGCTTAAGATCCAGCGCAGCACATCAGTATCAAACATATTCCAGTTGCTTTCCGGCAAGACACGGATGCCCTGTTTCGGTCTGGATGTCAGCAAGCCTTTGGCGGATAACATTTTCACCGCTTCACGCGTCGCGCTGCGGCTGACATTGTGCCGGATGCAGAGTTCGGCTTCCGACGGCATGCCGCTGCCGACCGGATAAACACCCTGAACTATGGCCAGACCCAGGTCATGTGTCAGTTGATGGGTCAGGTTTTGAATAGGTTCGTTTTTCATCGGTATGGTCCGTCCGGCTATGTGGGATATATCATATTAAAATACACCAGACTGTGATATAACTTTTTGCAATGTTTCTGGTAGCCGCTGCAATCCTGGCTTTTGTCTGTTCTGGCCTGTGCCGCGTGCGACTTCCCGATTGGCTGAATTTCAGATTGAACACAACAGCATGACAGCTCTGTATTCTTGTTTACGCGATAAAGCCGTGTTTATCACCGGCGGCGCGACCGGCATCGGCGCGACTATGGTGCGCACTTTTGTGCGCCAGGGCTGCCACGTCGCTTTTATTGATTTAAATGCCGAAGCCGGTGCTGCGCTGATTGCTGAGTTGCCGGCTGAACGCGTGAGCTTTGCGGCGGTCGACGTTACAGACGTGCAGGCGTTACAGCAAGCGATTGAAGCAGCGGCGCAGCGTTTTAGCCGGCTCGATGTGCTGGTTAACAATGTCGCCAATGATCAGCGCATGCCAACCGCGCAAGTGACGCCGGCGAACTGGCGGCAATGCCATGCAGTGAATCTCGATGCCGCATTTTTTGCCACTCAGGTGGCTTTGCCGTTTTTGCAGCAGCAGACTTCGGCTTCGGTCATTAATTTCAGCTCTGTAGTCGCGGTCACCGGCAAAGTGGATATGGCGGGTTACGTCACGGCCAAAGCTGGTTTAATTGGCCTGACCAAGGCCTTGGCGCGCGAAGCTGGTGCTCATGGTGTGCGCGTCAATGCAGTGTTGCCGGGTTGGGTCCGTACCGAGCGGCAGCTCAATAGCTGGTTCACGCCTGAACAACAGCAACGCTGGCTTGAAGACAGTGCGCTGAAACGGTTTATCCAGCCGGAAGATGTCGCCAATCTGGCGTTATTTTTGGCATCGGAGCAAAGCGTGATGATCACCGGGCAGGCGATTCAAATTGACGGCGGGATTAGTCTCAGTGACTGAACCAGCATTCATAGCCATCGACTGGGGCGCCAGCCAGTTAAAAGCCTTTTTATGCCAGCCCGGCGCTGTGTTGCCGCAGGTGCTGGCGAGTGCCAGCGGCCCCGGTGTTGCTGCCGCGCGCGGACAATTCCGCCAGACTTTATTAACGGCGGTCGGCGATTGGTTGCGACAGGACCCGACACTGCAGGTTTATATGGCGGGCCACATCACTTCGTCATTAGGCTGGTATCAAACCCGTTATTTGCCAACGCCTTGTTTGCCGCAAGCTCTATTACCTGCGTTGGTGCAAGGCCAATGCCCGGATATGGCGTTGTGGCTCTCGACCGGCTTACGTTGTGCGTTGCCGGAAGGCGGTGACGATGTGATGCGGGGCGAAGAAGTGCAGCTGCTTGGCCTGTTGCAACTGGCACCGGAACTCAACAGTGGCCGGCGGCTGGTGTGTTTGCCTGGCACACACACCAAATGGGTCTGGCTGGAAGACGGGCAGATCAGGCATTTTCGCACCAGTATGACCGGCGAACTCTATGCCTTGCTGACAGAGCACAGTGTTTTGCTGCAACAGGCGGAAAACGCAGAGGAGTTCTGTAACGACAGCTTTATCCGCGGTTGTCAGCAGATGCAGGGCACGGCCGGCCAGCATTGGCTGCATCAGCTGTTCACCGTACGCACCGGCCAGCTCTTTAGCGGGCTGAGCCCGGCCCAGGCCAGCGCTTATCTGTCTGGTTTGCTGGTTGGCGCCGACGTGCGCGGCTGGCAGCTGAATGAACCTTGTGCCAGCGCCGATTGTGACGTGGTGTTGGCCGGCAATCCGCGGCTGAATTTGTGTTACCGCGAAGCCTTACAGCTGGCCGGTTTTCGCGTGCAAACTTTTGATATCACCGACGCGACGCTGGCTGGCTTTGGCTGGTTAGCCCGCGAGCAACACCGCGCCGGTATTGTGGCCAGTCCTGTGGTCAAATCCGGCAGCTGTCAAGCCGGCTCAGCGGTCAGCGGCTAAAACACCGCTTCGGCTGGCCAGCCTTGACCTCATCGCTTTGCTCCGAAATAGTCAGGCAACTTTGCCCTGTTGACGGCGTCTTTCGATAAACTCCGCTAAGCGCTGTTGTTGCGCCTGATCCAGCCGCAGCCCGAGTTTGCTGCGCCGCCACAGAATATCAGCCGCAGTCTGCGCCCATTCGTGGTTCAGCAGATAACTGACCTCGGCCTGATACAAACCATGACCAAAATCTTCGCCTAAATCCGCCAGACTATGACAGCCAACCAGCAGCTGATGACTCAATGTGCCGTAACTGCGAGCGTAACGCTGCAGCACTGCGGCCGGCACATAACTGTGGCTCTGGCTGAGTTCCCGCAGCAACTGGGCCTGATTGGCAAAATCGCCGCCCGGCAGAGGTTGTTGTGCTGTGACACAGGGGCCGATGTGCGCAAAGACGCTGGCGAGCTTGTCGACCGCCGCCTGGGCTAATTTACGGTAGGTGGTGATTTTGCCACCAAATATCGACAGCAGTGGCGCGGCGTCCGCCGGCTCGTCCCATTCCAGCTTGTAATCGCGGGTCACGGCCTGCGCGCTGTCCGCTTCATCATCCAGCAGCGGCCGCACACCAGCGTAACTGTGGCGGATATCCTGTCGGGTCAGCTGCTGGCGGAAATAACTGTTGCTGATCTGCAGCAGATAATCAGTTTCGGCATCGCTGATGGCGACCTTTGCCGGGTCGCCCTGATACTCCACGTCTGTGGTGCCAATCAGGCTGAAATCGTCCTCATACGGAATGACAAACACAATGCGCTGGTCGACGTTTTGCAGGATATAAGCCTGTGGGTCATTGTGCAGTTTTGGCACCACGATATGGCTGCCCTTAACCAGGCGGATTTTTTGCGGCGTCGGGCCCGGAATAGTCTGTTCAAATAAACTGGCAACCCAGGGCCCGGCGGCGTTGACGACTGCGCGGGCCTGATACTGGCTGAGCTGCCCGCTGCGCTGCTCGGACAACTCTACCTGCCACAGCTTGCCTTGGCGGCTCACCGACTGACATCGGCTGCGGGTCAGTATTGTCGCGCCATGTTGCCGGGCTGCCATCGCGTTCAGCACCACCAGGCGGGAATCATCGACCCAGGCATCCGAGTATTCAAAGCCTTTTTGGATAGTGCTGGCCAGCGGGTCGGTTGCACCAAAGTGAATGCCGGTTGATGCCGGCAAAGTGACACGGCGTGCCAGATGGTCGTATAAAAACAAACCAAGCCGGATCAACAGTGCGGGTCGCAAATGCGGCTGGTGTGGCAAGCGAAAGCGCAGTGGCCAGATGATATGCGGCGCGATTTTTAGCAGTACTTCACGCTCGGCCAGCGCTTCACGCACCAGGCGGAATTCATAGTGCTCCAGATAACGCAGGCCACCATGGATCAGTTTGCTGCTGTTTGAGGACGTCGCGGCGGCCAGGTCCTGCTGTTCACACAGCAGCACTTTGAGGCCCCGACTGGCGGCATCCGCTGCAATGCCGCAGCCGTTAATACCACCACCGATGACCAGCAGGTCATAAAGTTCTGCGCTGGGATTGTTGTTCATCATTACTTTTCTTATTTATAAGATAAATACCATAATAAACAGTCAAGACGCCGCTCGCAAGGCGTTAGATCGGTTTAACTGCTCGGATTAGTTCAGGAAAAATCAGCAGTGCGGCTTAAAGCCGCACTTTGGCCACGGCATGTAGCCATTGATGGTACAAATGATTGCGCTGCCCGGCGCAAATCGACGGCTGGAAGCGCCGTTCACAGTGCCACATGCTGGCCAGCTGTGTGGTCGACTGGTAGATACCGGCCTGCAAGCCGGCCAGATAAGCCACGCCAAGCGCGGTGGTTTCGGTGATTTGTGGCCGCTCCACCACAGCGCCCAGAATGTCAGCGAGGAAACTCAGCACCCAGTTGTTTTTCACCATACCACCGTCGACCCGCAGCACATTGGGCCGGATGCCGTCACGTTCCATGGCTTTTTGTAAGTCTTTGGTTTGATAACCCACCGATTGCAGCGCTGCGGCGACGATGGAGCTGATGCCGGAATCCCGCGTCAGGCCCAAAATGGCGCCGCGTGCATTCGGGTCCCAGTACGGCGCGCCGAGACCGGTAAAAGACGGCACCAGAAACACCCCGTGATCGAGCGGCACGTCTTTGACCATGGCTTCACTTTCACCGGCGTGGCGCAGCAGTTTCAGGCCTTCGACTATCCATTGCATAGTCGCACCGGCCATAAAAATGCTGCCTTCGATGGCGTAAGTGGCTTTGCCGTTCAGCTGATAGGCGATAGTGGTCAGCAACCGGTTTTCGGATCTGAGTGCTTTGTCGCCGGTATTCAGCATCAGAAAACAGCCGGTGCCATAAGTGCTTTTCGCCATGCCGGTATCAAAACAGGCGTGCCCAAATAAGGCAGCCTGCTGGTCGCCGGCGATGCCGTAGACCGGGATCGGTTTGCCAAAGATCTCTGGCGCGGTCAGACCAAAATCGGCGGACGAATCCATCACTTCAGGCAACATCGCGGCCGGAATGCCAAACAGACTCAGCAGTTCATCGTCCCAGCGATGCTGATGAATGTTGTACAACATGGTGCGGGATGCATTGGTGGCGTCCGTGCGGTGCACGGTGCCGCCGCTTAAACGCCACAGCAAAAAACTGTCGACAGTGCCAAATAACAAATCGCCGGCGGCGGCTCGTTCTGCGGCGCCCGGCACCTGGTCTAAAATCCAGCGGATTTTGGTAGCGGAGAAATACGGGTCCAGCAATAAGCCGGTTTTGGCGGCAATCAGTTCATTGACCGCGTCACTTTGCAGTGCTTCACAATAAGCTGTGGTGCGGCGGTCTTGCCAGACGATGGCCTGATATACGGGCTCGCCTGTGTGTTTGTCCCAGACCAGCGTGGTTTCGCGTTGGTTGGTGATGCCAATGGCGACCACTTGTTCGGGGTCAATCTGCTGCCTGGCCAGTACCTGCCGGCTGCAATGCAACACGGTCTGCCAGATATCCTGCGGGTCATGTTCAACCCAGCCATTCTGCGGATAATGCTGGGTAAAACTTTGTTGTTCGCTGGCAACCGGCTGGCCTTCCAGATTAAACAGAATGGCTCTGCTGCTGGTCGTGCCCTGATCTATCGATAAAATGTAGTTCTGCATTGTGGTAAATCATATTTATAATATAATAAAGGCTAGATTGCCGATTGTCAGAGTTGTTGGCAACTGTTTTTTGCTGTGATGGCCTGCATTCTTTTAGGGCGCTAAGCCAATTTCTGGTGCAATGCTTGCTATGTTCGGCGGCGTTTTCTTGATATTCTCCGGCACTGAAACGTTTCAGGGATATTGAGATGAATTCAGTCACAACGAGATTGCTGCAGCGCATCCCGGTACAAAATGTACTGGGAGAAAACGCTTTATGGCATCCGCTGTTACAACGCTTTTACTGGGTGGATATCGAAGCAGGTCTATTGCACTGGTTAAGTGCAGATCTGCATCAGGTGCACCAGCTGGCGCTGCCGGAACGGATTGGCAGCTTTGGTGTGCTGAACGTTGGCGCGGACGCGCCTTATCAGTTGGTACTAGCGTTAGAAAGTGGTTTTGCGCTGTTTCACCCTCATACCGGCGCTTTGCGTTGGTTAGCTAAACCGGAACGCCACATACGCGGAAACCGGTTTAACGACGGTCGCACCGACCGCCAGGGCCGGTTTTGGGCCGGCACTATGGTCGAAACCCCGTCGCAGCCTGCACAGGCCGGCGCTTTGTATCAGCTCAATCGACAGGGCCAGGCGGTATGTCATTTACGCCATATTCAGATTTCCAATGGCCTGTGCTGGAGCCTCGATGGCCGGCGCATGTATCACGCCGATTCGCCCCGTCATCAGATTTGGCAGTATGAGTTTGGGAGCGAACCTGCATCGCTTAGTCAGCCGCGTTTGTTTGCCGAATTTGCTGACAATGCTTCGCCGGATGGCGCAACAGTTGATGCTGAAGACCACGTCTGGACTGCGCTTTGGGGTACCAGCACTGTAGTGCGGCTCGATCCACAAGGACAGGTGTGTCTGACGCTGACCTTACCGGTGTCGCAGCCGTCCAGCGTCGCGCTTGGCGGCGAACATGGCGATTTATTATTTGTCACCACGTCCCGGCTCGGCCTCGATGCCCGGCAACTGGCGGAACAGCCAGCCGCCGGCGATGTGTTTATTTATCAGTTATCCCGGCCACTGGCGGTGGCGGAATCCCTCTGTCATTTCGAACCAGATTGGTTAGCAGAACCGGTTTGCCACGACATGCCGGTGTTATAACGCGGCGCAAAGCTGGGCCAGCCTTTGCCTTCATCTGAGCGACTGTTGCCAGTCGGTAACAGTTGGCAGGCGTCGGTTTTTTGCTTCAGCTGACAATCCAGCATCGCTAACACCATATGTTGATTGACCCGGTTGATCTGCTGCATATCCCAGGTAGGTTCCGCATAGTGACCATAATCGCCTTCGCTGCCGCGCGCGGCTGCAGGCGCCGGATGCGCGGCAATATTGTGGCGGGCACCGTGGTAAGTTAGCAGATAACGCGTTTTACTGCCGCTGTGCTGAAATAATTGGGTGATGCCCTGATAACCGGAAATATCGTCCTGATCGCCGGCGACATAAAGCAGTGGAGTCTGGATTTTTGCCAGCGACTGCGGCTCAAACAGCTGATATTGCCCACCCCAGGGCGCAAATAAAATACCGGCTTGCCAACGTGGATCTGCCTTCGCCTGACCGGCATTACAGCTGTTCAGCTGTTTGCGCAGCGCTTCGATTTGCGCCGGTTGTGAAGCGCCGGTCAGTTGCTTGATCATCGCTTGCGGAAATTGATAACAGGCGCCTAAAGTGCTGAGCGCACCAAAGCCCCCCATTGAATAACCAATCAGGCCGGCTTTATCCGGCTGGGTCAACGCCGCCAACGGGCTTTGCGCCGACATCAGGTAATTTAATGTGGCCTGCTGGTCGCGTGCCCGGTGATATAAAGTACTGAAAAAACCGGCAAAAGGCGCTTTGGCAAAGTCGACTTCGGCATTGGTGGAATCGGTGTGGTCAATGCCGGCGACGATATAACCGTGACTGGCCAAGTGTTCGCCCAGATAAAACATCAGGCTGCGATAACCAGTGTAACCATGCGAAATCACCACGACCGGCAACTTTCCGCTGCCGCTGGCCGGTGCCGCATCGCGAAACGCGCTGCCGGCAATACTAAAGCTTTTGCCACTGCGGGTCTGGTTTTGATATTCCGCCTGTTGCGCCTGACCGGCGCTGGCCGGATACCACAGTTCTAAGGTCAAAGGTCTGTCGTAAGTCTGACCGGTACTGACCTGCAAACTAGCCGGTACCTCAAACTTCACAGTTCTGACGCCGACCTGAAACTTGCCGGGCTGGCTCAATGCCGGTGCGGCATCGGCCGGAATGGGCTTATATAACTGTTCCGCAGCCTGCAGGGCTGCACTGCCGAGTAAACTGCACAACAAGGCAAACCGGATAGACACTGGCAACATAACAACTCCCGTTATTAAAGTAATACCGGGCCGGGGCCCGGTCTGTTTTTCAGCTGTGTTGTCATAGCAGCTGCACGCTGAGGCCGGTGCCGGCCTGGCAGACATAAACATCTGCTGTTAAACCAAAACGCGCCTGATAATGCGCTGCCACAGCCTGCTCCACCAGTGCCACATCCTGCTCTGCACAGAGGCAGATAATAGCGCCGCCAAAACCGCCGCCGGTCATCCGCACTGCGCCTTTAGTGCCTAATGCTGCCTGACAAATCTCAACCAGTCCGTCAGTCGCCGGCACTGTGACGGCAAAATCATCGCGCAGCGACTGATGCGACGCCCGCATCAACTGGCGTAATTGCGCCATATCGCTGTTTTGCAGCGCATCGACTGTGGCCAGCACCCGGGCATTTTCACTGATGACATGGTGCGCCCGTTTAAATTGTTGCGCCGTCATGGCGGTTTTATGTTGCAGCAACAGGTCCATCGTTGCATCGCGCAACGTCGCCACTTTCATGATTGCCGCTGCTTGTTCACAATCCTGCCGCCGGCCGTTGTATTCGCTGTCGACCAGTTTGCGCGGGTAATTGGAATTGACAATGACCAGCGCCAAATCCGCCGGAATGGGCACTGCCTGGGTCGCCAGCGTTTTGCAGTCGAGCAGCAAGGCGTGGCCGGCGCTGGCCTGGGCAGAAATCATCTGGTCCATAATGCCGCACTGGCAATTCATAAACTGGTTTTCCGCCTGCTGGCCAAATAGCGCAATTTGCGCCGGTGTTAAGGCTAAATCGGCTAACTGATTCAAAGCGCCGCCGATCGCCACTTCCAGCGCAGCGGACGACGATAAGCCGGCGCCTTGTGGCACGTCGCTGTCGATCAGCAGGTCGGCGCCGCACAAAGTAAAACCGGCTTGTTGCAACACATAAGCCATAGCGCGGATGTAATTACCCCATTGCGACGGCCCCGGCTCGATAGGCGCCCGCAGCGAAAAACTATCAGATTCGCCGGGATAATTTTGCGAATGCACCACAATCTGTTGGTCAGAACGGGCGCGGAACAGCACCTGGGTGCGAAAATTCAGCGCGGCCGGAAAAACATAACCGAGGTTGTAGTCGGTGAATTCACCAATCAGGTTAACCCGGCCCGGCGCACTGGCCAGACCGTCCGGTTTCGCGGCGTAAATTTGTTGAAATGTGGTGATGAATGCTTGGCTCATAATGTTGGGCTCATAAAAAGGGGCTATGCCTAAAAACTGCGGCTGGCAGGGACATTACGCAGGATGGCTGCGGCGGTTTCCGGCGTCAGATCACGTTGGCTTTCCGCCATCATCTCGTAGCCGACCATGTGTTTTTTCACTGTGGCTGAGCGCAGCAACGGCGGATAAAAGTGGGCGTGCAGGCGCCAGTGTGGCTGCGGCTCACCATCGGCCGGCGCATTGTGCCAGCCCATCGAATACGGAAAGCTGCACTGAAACACGTTGTCGTACCGGCTGGTCAGCTCTTTTAAGATCTGCGCCAGCGCGTCCACCTGCGCCGGGTTTAGCGCATCGATATGTTGCACATCGTCTTTGCACAGCAGCAGGGTTTCAAAAGGCCAGGCCGCCCAATATGGCACCACCACCAGCCAGTGCGCGTTCTGACAGACAATGCGTTCCGGTTGCTGCTGTTCTCTGACAACATAATCAGCCAGCAATGCACGGCCATGGCTGGCGAGATAAGCCGCCTGATGCTGGTCTTCCAGCTCAATCTCGGTCGACAAATGCTGGTGCGCCCAAATCTGGCCGTGCGGATGTGGCTGCGAGCAGCCCATGATGGCGCCTTTATTTTCAAAAATATGCACACAGGCAAAACGCTGGCGCAACTCGCGATAATGCTGCTGCCAGGTCTGCACTACTGCGACCAGCGCCGGTACCGACATTTCCGGCAGCGTCAGATGATGCTCAGGTGAAAAACACACGACGCGGCATTCGCCGTCAGTGACCTGGTGCTGAAACAGCGCATCTGCCGGTTCCGCGGCTTGGCTGGCCGCCGGCATCAGCGCGCCGAAGTCGTTGGCAAACACATGAGTGGTGTCATACAGCGGATTGGTTTCGCCATTAGCTCTGGTATTGCCGGGGCATAGCGGGCAATTGGCGTCAAAAGCCGGCAGCTGGTCTGCGGTTGCGGCTTCAGTGGCGCCGAGCCATGGCCTGTTGTTGCGGTGTGGTGACACCAGCACCCAGCGGCCGGTTAACGGGTTCTTTCGCCGGTGTGGCTTGTCAAATTTTGTCATCGGAAGGCTCCAGACCTTGAGGGTATTGGGTTTGCCAGCGCCAGCTGTCTTGTGCCATGTGCTGCAGGTCGTAACGGGTTTGCCAGCCAAGTTGCTGCAAGGCTTTGGCGGCGTCGGCATAACTGGCGGCGATATCACCGGGGCGGCGCGCGCTGAACTGATAAGGGATGGGCTTGCCGGCGGCGGCACTAAAAGCAGCAATTAGCTGCAGTACCGAATCGCCTTTGCCGGTGCCGAGGTTAAACACCTGGTAACCGGTTTGTGTGGCGAGGTGTTGATACGCCGCGACATGGCCTTCGGCCAAATCCATCACGTGGATATAGTCGCGCACACCGGTGCCGTCTGGCGTTGGATAGTCATCACCAAAAATGCTGACAAAAGGCCGGCGACCTACGGCCGTCTGCGCCACATAAGGCATCAGGTTATTTGGAATACCGCGAGGATCTTCGCCAATCAGGCCACTGGGATGGGCGCCGGCCGGATTAAAATACCTGAGCGCAATAGCTAAAAAACCAGCTTGTGCCTGACAGTGGTCCTGCAGCATTTGCTCGGCCATCACTTTGGTCCAGCCATAAGGATTGGTGGCGCCGAGCGGATGCTGTTCGGTCAGCGGTAAAAACTGCGGGTCGCCGTAAACAGTGGCGGAAGAGCTGAAAATCAGGCGCTGACAACCCGCCTGCAGCATCTGCTGCAACAGATTGAGCGTGCCCGCGACGTTGTTCTGATAATAACGCAGCGGTTGTTGCACAGATTCGCCCACCGCTTTGAGTGCCGCAAAATGAAACACCGCTTCGGGCTGATATTGGGCAAATGTCTGCTGCAATGCTGTGTTATCCAGCAGATCAGCTTCAACAAAATCAAAACGTTGGCCGCAGATCTTTTCCAATTGATCCAGCACCCGCCGGCTGCTGTTACTCAGATTGTCATAAATCACCGGCGTGAAACCCGCCTGATGTAACGCAATACAGCAGTGGCTACCGATATAACCCAAGCCCCCGGTCACCAGAATTCGCATCTGACACATCTCTTAAAAACACTTTAAAAGATTATATGTATTATAAATACTATATATCAATAGCGGCTGGCAGATTTGTCAGTTGCAGCGCTGTCTGGCTGACCCAGTGGTTTGTTCCTGTGAGTTATCCACAGCCTCGTGTTGTAGTGTCACTGTCTCGCCTTGTCGAATCTGTCTATCTCTCACTTCTGTCGCCGCTTTAAGGTACCGCCTGTGGCAACAGCCAGCAGTCCGGTTTGCCATCACAACAAAAGCAAAAAAACACACAGACAGGGGTAGATCATGTTCAAACGTAACGCACTTTCGCTTGCGGTGGCGCTGGCGTGTACATTTCCGGCTATGGCGCAGGACGCAGCCGCCAACGCTCAACAAAACAATGCCAAACCAGCCCATGCAGCAGACAGCGCCGCGGCAGCAAAAACCAGCAGCAATGACGTCGCGCTGGAAGTGATTTCAGTCACGGCTACCAAACGTAAAACCAAACTGATGGAAACGCCGGTGGCGATTTCGGCCATCAGCGACACCCAGCTGCAGCAGCATGGCGTCAACAATGTGGTGGATATTGCCGACCTCGTGCCGGGGCTGGATATTTCGGTGGCCTCCGAGCAGGCGGCGCCGGTGATCACGATGCGCGGCATTCGTTCGACCAATATTACTGAGCTTGGCGATCCGGCCGTTGGTGTGCATCTGGATGGGATTTATTCGCCACGGATGCAGGGCGCGCTGGCGCTGATGTATGACGTCGAGCGGGTGGAAGCCTTGCGCGGCCCGCAAGGTACGCTGTTTGGCCGCAATTCGACGGTGGGTAGCATCAATGTGCTGTCGGCCAAACCGGAAATCGGCAGCACTTATGGCAACGCCAATACTGAACTCGGTAAATTTAATGCCAAAAGTTTTGGCGGCATGTTGAACCTGGGGCTGACCGATGATTTTGCCGTGCGTTTTTCCGGTAAAACGCTCCAGCGCGACTCTTATGTCGAAGGCTACTGGGACCCGAATCAGTATGACACCCGTTATTTACCGGCTGGTGTGCTGGATGCGGAAGTCATTGCTGAAAATTCCTATTCGGGCGTTGGCCAGACCTTAACCCAACGCGAAAACTGGTGGATTGATGCCGCCGGCACCAACCCGAATGCACAAAAAGTACGGGCCTTAACACCGGCCAACAAAAGCGATTTTTACAATAACGCCAACGAACATTCGTTCCGTGTCAGTACCTTATGGCAGCCGTCAGCGGGTCGTTTCACTAACCATACGGTTTTCCAGTATTACCGCAATGGCAGCGCTGGCTCGGTCGACATGGTGAACTGCGACAAACTACGTGGCAGACCGGCGGAACTTGGCGGCGACTGCGCCAGCTTTTTACCCAGTGACAACACTTATCAGGCCGTGGTGAACGTGCCGGGTAAACTGGAACTGGATATCACTTACCTGCGCAACACACTGAATTATGAACTGAGCGACGAACTGGATCTGGTCTGGCTGGCCGGTTATGAAGATATGCAACGTCAGTCGGCGCAGGATACTGAAGTTGGGCTGGATGTGTGGGACGGCGCGATGTTTTTCCTCGACGGCACCGGCGCGCGGTCTTATTCGACTGAACTACAGCTGCAGTCAGATGAACGTGGCGATTTAGTCTGGATAGCTGGTGTTAACCTGTTCCATGAAAAAACCGTCACCTTCGGCTATTACGATAACCCGATGGACGATAAAGCCTTTTGGGACCAGCCGGACCGGTCGACCGACGCGCTGGCCGCTTTTGGACAGGCGACTTACAACCTGACACCGGCCACGCACCTGACGCTGGGGTATCGTTTCAGTGACGAAACCAAGCAGGACAAAGGCGGCCGCACGCTACGCTGCTCCAATGCCGACGGCTGCGCACCGGGCTGGTTTAACCGCACGCTGTTATCGGACCTGCCAACCAATGCCTTTGAAGACCCGGCCATTTATAAATCGTCTTTTGCCAATGACAACAAAGGCAGCTGGCGCAACCACGATTTCCGCCTCGGGCTGGATTACGACCTGAGCGCTGACACTATGTTGTACGGTTACGTCGCGTCCGGTTTTAAAGCCGGTGGTATCGGTGACGTGTTTGAAGTGGTCAACGACAGAACCGGCCAGAAGCAGCGCTTTGAAACCCAGTTTGACCCGGAAAAAGTGCTGACTTATGAGCTGGGCGCCAAAACCAGTCTGCTGAATAACTCACTGAATTTACAGGCAGTATTCTTTTATACCGACTACACCGACATGCAATATGCTTCTGTTGGGTCTATCGGTAATGTGGAGCGGCTGGCCGCGGTGGAAAACCCGGACGGCAGCCCGGTTTTGGGGCCTGACGGCAAGCCACTGCTGGATTATCGCAATATGCCGGTCATTGCCTACTACACACAAAATGTGCCGGCTTCGACCATCAAAGGCATTGAGCTGGAGTTTGACTGGAAACCGTACCCAAGTGGCCGCATTAACGGCTACGTCACCTGGACCGATGCCCGCATCACTGAAGACTGGATCACCAAGTGGGATTACGACCCGGAGTATCTGTTTAAGCTGTCGTATGAGCAGTCGATGGACCCGAATAACAGTCTGCTGAGCACCAACCTCAAAGGCAATCAACTGGCGATGGTGCCGGAGATCACCGCCAACTTAAGTTACACCCACAGCGTGGATTTGGGCCGTTTCGGCTTTATCCATGGCTGGTTTAACCTGAGCTGGAAAGACAAATCCTACAATACCATCTGGAACGTCGACCGCCACCTGGACGACATGCAGTTTGCAGTGTCGGCGGACGCAACGCGTTATATCGATGACCGTCGTGATGCTTATACCTCGGCCAATGCCTCTCTCAAATACGAGCCTGTGGGTCAGGCCTGGTATGCCGAAGTGTTTATCAGCAATGCCACCGACGAATTGGTGCAGCACTGGAGTAACACCGGTAAAGGCTTCCCGAAAGGCAGCTTTGGCATGCCACGTTATTATGGCGTGCGGGCCGGTTTTAACTTCTGACACAGGTCATTGCTGACGCTTGCCGTGTTTGAAACTGACCACTTCTAAAGCTGACTGTTCTGGCTGTTAACCGCTCATGCTTGCCCGAATGAGCGGTTTCTTTTTATCTGCCAGCGATTGATGTTGTGATCACCAAGGATTTTTGTATGCGTTGTATCCCATTTCCCCGAATCTCTTTCGACACAGCCAGCCTGGTGCTGTTGGCTGCGGCTGTCTCCACGGCGGCAGTTGCTGCCGACTTTCAGGCTGGTTTGGCGGCCAGCAGCGACAACGCTGGTAAAAACGCTGCCGGCTCAGCAAAAGTTGCGTGGCCTTATGTCAACACCGGCCTGCCACGTGACCCACAGTTGGAGCAGTTACTGGACCAAATCCTGGCGCGGATGACGTTGGGACAAAAAGTGGCGCAGATGATCCAACCGGAAATTGGCTATCTGTCAGTAGCGCAGATGCGCAAATATGGTTTTGGCTCTTACCTCAATGGCGGCAACACCGCGCCCTATGGCAAAAAACGCGCGCCGGTGTCGGTTTGGCTGAAATACGCCGATGAAATGTACGAAGCCTCCGTCGACGCCAGCCAGGATGGCAGCCGTATTCCGGCCATCTGGGGCACTGATGCCATGCATGGTCACAGCAACGTGTTTGGCGCGACGTTATTCCCGCACAATATTGGCCTGGGCGCTGCCCGCGACCCTGAGCTCATTCATCGCATTGGCGTGGCAACCGCCAAAGAAGTGGCTGCGTCCGGCATTGAATGGAGCTTTGCGCCCACGGTTGCCGTGGTGCGGGACGACCGCTGGGGCCGCACTTACGAGAGTTACTCCGAAGAGCCGGCCATAGTGCAGGCTTATGCCGGCCCCATGGTGTCTGGCCTGCAGGGTTCTTTGGCGCAAGATTTTTTACAGGGCGCCGGCCGTATCGCCACCGCCAAACATTTTGTCGGTGACGGCGGCACGGAAAAAGGCGTTGATCGGGGCGACACGCTGATTGACGAGCAAGGCCTGCGCGACATTCATGCTGCCGGTTACAAAACCGCCATCGCTGCCGGCGTGCAGTCCGTGATGGTGTCGTTTAACAGCTGGAACGGCAAACGCTTGCATGGCCATCAGTATCTGCTTACCGACGTACTGAAAACACAAATGGGGTTTGACGGTTTTGTCGTCAGCGACTGGAACGGCCACACTTTTGTTGAGGGCTGTGATTTAACCCAATGTGCCGGTGCTATTAATGCCGGTGTCGACGTACTGATGGTACCGGAGCACTTTGAAGCTTTTTACCACAATACCATCCGTCAGGTGGAACAGGGTCTGATCCCACAAAGCCGGATTGACGACGCGGTGCGGCGCTTCTTACGCGCCAAAATTCGCTGGGGCCTGCTGCAACGTGGCAAGCCGTCCAGTCGCGCTGAGTCAAAGCAAACCGACTTTAACAGCGCAGCACACCAGGCACTGGCGCGGGAAGCGGTGCGTAAGTCACTGGTGTTGCTGAAAAATAACCAGCAATTACTGCCGTTATCGCCGAAAAGCCGCATCCTGGTGGCTGGTGATGGCGCCGACAATATCGCCAAACAAGCCGGCGGCTGGAGTGTGTCCTGGCAGGGCACCGACAACAGCAACGCCGATTTCCCCAATGCCACCTCGGTGTATCAGGGCATTCGTCAGCAGGTGGAAGCAGCCGGTGGCAAAGTCGAGCTGGCGGTTGATGGCGATTACCGGCACAAGCCCGATGTGGCAGTGGTGGTCATCGGTGAAAACCCTTATGCCGAGTGGTTTGGTGATATTCAGCAACTGGCATATCAGCAGGGTGATAAACGGGACCTTGCCTTGCTGCGTAAGCTAAAACAACAAGGTATTCCGGTGGTGACGGTGTTTTTAAGCGGCCGGCCGCTGTGGGTTAATCCGGAACTGAATGCCTCCGACGCTTTTGTCGCGGCCTGGTTGCCGGGCTCGGAAGGTCAGGGCGTGGCCGATGTGCTGCTGCGGGACGCGAAGGGCAAAGTGCAATATGACTTTCATGGCAAACTGAGTTTTTCCTGGCCACGCAGCGATCAACAGTTTGTGCTGAATCATGGCGATACCGCTTACGCCCCTTTGTTTGCCTATGGCTATGGGTTAACCTACCTTGACCGCAGCGAACTGGCGCTATTGCCTGAACAAAGCGCGGCTGCAGCCACGCCGCCGAACAATACCGGCGGACAAATCCCGTTGTTTTTGCGTAATCTGGCACCGGGTCTGGCCTTTGCTCTGACCGACAGCAGCGGCAGTGCCGTGACGGTCACTACGCCATTTGGCGTCAGTACTGATGGCAAAAGCCTGACGATGCAGTCGGTTAATTTGTCTTATCAGGAAGATGCGCGGCAATTACGCTGGAACGCGGCGCAAAACGCCAGGGCCAGCCTGCGTTTTCGCAAAGCTGCAGCCGCCAAAGATTATGTTGCTGCAAAAGTGCTGCGTTTGAATATACGGCTGGACCAGCAGGTGCCGGCCAATCTGCAGCTGGCGGTGCTGTGTGATGCTGCTGGTCTTTGTCAGCGCCAGTTGAATCTGAGCGAGACGCTGGCGGCATTCAGCCCCGGAGTCTGGCAACAGCTCGAAGTGGCCCTGGGTTGTGCGGCACAGCCTGCGCTCACCCAGCCGTTGCGGGATGCTGTGGTATTCAGCGCCAGTGGCCGTCTGAGTCTGGCGGTCGCGGACGTAGTACTTGCCGGGCGCAGTAACGCTGACGGTAAAGTGATCCGGCTGGGCTGCGACATGCCAGTCCGGTCTTAAGGCTGCGGCTTTGCAATAGCTTGATCAATCCGGGGTAACAGGTGGTGAAAAACTTCAGCCGTCAGCAATTATTCTGGCTCTGCCAATGCGGTGGCTGGGCTGTGTATGCCGTGCTGACCGAGCTGATGATTAAAATCCCCAGCCAGGAACCCTGGTCAGTGAATTTGCCACATTTGCTGTTAGACACTTGCTTTGGCTTTGGCCTGACCTTGCTGCTGCGGCGCTGCTACAAACGCTTCAGCCAGCGAAGTACCCGACAGAAAATCTACTCGCATTTGGCTGTGTTGTTGCTCGGCTGTCTGGTCTGGACCCAGTGGAAGTGGCTGACGTTACAATGGTTGTATGGGCAAGTCTGGCAGCCGATGACCTGGTTTGACGTTGGCACCTGGCACTCGGCGTCTTTAACGATTTTGCTGACCTGGACCGCATTATATTTCGCCTACAAAGCGACGTTTGAAACCATGGAGCAGCGGCAAAAAGCCGCCGAAGCGCTTGATCTTGCTAAAGAAGCGCAGCTGAAAATGCTGCGTTATCAGCTCAATCCGCATTTTATGTTCAATAGCATCAACGCGATCTGCACGCTGATTTTGCGGCAGGACAATCAGCACGCGGTATCGATGCTGGAAAAACTCTGTGATTTGCTGCGTTACAGTCTCTATACCGACCCGCTCGCCAAGGTCACTGTGGCGGAGGAAATCGATATTTTGCAAACCTATTTCGCCGTGGAGCAGTGTCGGTTTCGCGACAAACTGACCGTCACTATCAGTGCCGATGATGACGTCAAACCGCTGCTGATGCCGTCGTTGCTGTTACAGCCGCTGGCAGAAAATGCGCTGAAACATGGCATGCAGCAAGCGCAGCAGCATTATGCTGTCAGCGTCAGTTTCAGCCGGCAGGATGATTTTCTGGTGATTGCGATGCTGGACAATGGCTGTGGATTCAGCGCCGGATCTGCGCCTGGCATCGGCCTGCAGAACTGTGAGGCCCGGCTGGCACTGCTGTATCCCGGCCAAAGTCTGTTTCAGTTTGGCAACAGGCCGCAACAAGGTGCCTGGATCCATATCCGCATCCCGCTGCAGCCTATGCAAGCACCAGTTCCGGAGGCCGGATGAATAAATTACGCACCCTGATTGTTGATGACGAACCGGCCGCCATCGAAGGGCTGCGGCTGCGTTTGCAAGGTTTTGCCGATATCGAGGTGGTTGCTGAAGCCGGTTCAGTGCAGACTGCGCTGGCATTAGTCACACAGCATCAGCCGGAACTGATTTTTCTTGATATTGAGATGCCGGGCGAAACTGGCTTCGACCTGATCCGCCAGCTGCAACCGGAACTCTGTCCGGCCATCGTGTTTGTCACGGCTTTTCACCAGCATGCGGTGCAGGCCTTTGAAGTCCAGGCACTGGACTACCTGTTAAAACCGGTCAAGCTGGAGCGGCTGGCGGACGCCATTGCCCGGGTACGGGCCCGCGCCGGCACGGCCAGTAAAGCGCAGTTGCTGGACGCTGTGACGCAGATAGCGGCCGGCCCCGCCGCCACCGCCGGCGATACGGCTGAAACTGAGACCCGCTATTGTATTGAAAGGCAAAAACTGGTGATCCAGGACGGTCGCAGCCCAATCCAGCTCATCTCCTACCAGGACATTCTGTGGATTGACGCGGCCGGTGACTATATGTGTGTACATACCCGCACTGAAACCCACGTGATGCGGACCCGATTAAAAAACCTGATTAACGAGCGGCTGCCGGATTTGTTTGTACGTATTCACAAATCAACTGTGGTGAACCTCACTTACATTGAACAGCTGCAACCGCTCGGCAATTCCGAATACAAGGCGGTGCTTGCCAACGGCAAAGTGCTGAAAGTCAGCCGCACTTTTGCCCGTGCACTGAAACAACGCCTGCTGCCTTAATTGCGTCAGTCCGGTATGCAGCCAGCACGTCAGCGCTGCGCCGGCCAGGGGTCGGCATAGGCCGGGTTGCTGACAAAATGGGTATCGGTCAGGCTGTGTAAAAATGCCAGCACGGCGGCGCGCTCTTCTGCGGTTAAATCAAAGCCTTTGACGAAGTTACTTTTGGCCGGATGCAAACGGCCATCACCCTGCCATGGCCCTTGTGTGTTGTTGCGGCCGCCTTGTTGATACAAATCCAGCACTTGCTCCAGCGTTGCGACACTGCCGTCATGCATGTACGGCGCGGTCAGCACGATGTTGCGCAGCGTCGGCGCGCGGAAGCGGCCATCGTCGCCGGCTTGCATGCTGAGTTCCGCCAGACCACGGTCTTTATCCGGGTAACCCTGCCCTTCAACTTGCTGGCGGGCGGTGAAATACAAGCCGGTGTTGTGAAAAGGCCGGCGGTCCAGTGGTTGTTTTTCATGGCTGGTCGACTGAGTGAAATTAAAACCACCGTGGCAATGGTGGCATTCCAGCCGCTCAGAGAAAAACAGGTTCATGCCGTTAATTTGCTCTGGCGTTAAGGCGCTGTCATCACCCTGATAGGCGTAACGGTCAAATGGCGATTGCAGTGAAATTAAGCTTCTGACAAAGCTGGCCAGGGCCTGCGTCACGCGCTGAAAACTCACCTCTTCATCACCAAATGCAGCTTCGAACAACGCCGGATAAGGCCCGCGCTGCAACTGTTGTAACACTTGCGCTTCGTGGCCGCTGATGCCGAGTTCAACCGGTTGCTCACCAAACATTGGAATTAACAGCTGCTGTTCAATTTGTTGCAGCTCCGGATGGGCCCAGGTCAGGGTTTTGTTATAGGCCACATTGATGAGCGCCAGGGCGTTACGCCTGTGCTTGTCACCGGTGCTGCCGGTGGAAACAGCGCTTGATTCGGCAAATGCAGTGGCCTGCTGATGGCAGCTGGCACAGCTTTGTTGGCCATTACCAGATAATGCTTTGTCATAAAACAGATAACGGCCCAGTTCGGCTTTGGCGGTGGACATTGGACTGTCAGCCGGCACTGCGGGTTTGGGGAAACCTTCCGGCAATGCCCACTGATAAGGTTGCGGCGCCGGCGTGCAGCTGCCAAGTAGCATCAGTAAGGCTGCTGCTGTGATCAGCGCAGCTGGTTTCAACACAAGCTGCCTTAGCGTAATTGCCATAAACCCGCCACGGCAGAAGCATCAACACCCAGCCGCGGCAATAACTGCTGACAGCTGCGGGTTTGCCGGTCCGCCATACAGGAATTATCCCCGCTGGCCCCAAAATCCTGCAGCAGCGGTGCCAGGTCCAAAACCAGTTGCTGCTGGCCGCTATACTGCAGTTGGACTTGCAGCTGATTGGGTTGCTGGCAAGGGCTCTGCGGCGCCCGCATCACACTGGGGCCTTTGCAGCCGGTTGAACCCAGATGCAACGACCAGCTGGCATGGCCGGTTAAATCCAGCCGCAGGAATTTGTAGCCCTGTTGCCAGCTCCAGTGCATATCGGTTTGTTGCAGTGGCGCGGTAGCCACCAGCGGATTTTGATGATTCAGCTCTGCCGGGACGCCTACGGTGAAACTCAGCGGGCCCGTTGTTAAAGCGCTGGCCAGTGGAATTTGCCACTGACCGGCATCGTTGCTCTGGCAATCGATACCGAGTAATACCAGCCGGTCATTGCTGTAAGGGCCTGGTGTCAGAGCGACAGGCTGGTTTTGGCGGAAGTCGCTTAAAAACAGCTGCAACTGAGCCAGCCGAAAAGTCTGGCCGGCCAGCGTCAGGTCGGAATCGCAGCGCAGCGGCTGGCCTTGCCATTGCAGTTGCAATTGCAGCGGCGCCTGGTGTTGCGGTTGGCATCCGCTCAGCGCGAAAAGCAGAAAAATTGCGCAATAATTAATAACTTGTTTACTGTTTTGCATTTTCGTATTTATATATGGTGGTCAGAATCACCTTAACAAAACCCGGGCAAAACGCAATCTGTTTGCCCGCTTTGCCGGAGTCCGCATTATGTCGCAGCTCACTGTTATCCGCCGGTCCGCTATCAGCCGGGGCACGCTGGTCGCCAGTCTGTTATTCAGCGCTGCTGTGTATAGCCATGCCGAACATGACCGTGCCCGTTTTGTCGCGCCGACCGGCAAAGACAGCGGTCGTTGCGACAGCCCGGTACGAGCCTGTCAGAGCATCAGCTACGCGGTGCAGCAGGCCAGTAAAGGCGATCGGGTGCTGGTCGCTGAAGGCAGCTATGCCATTCAAAATGCCGATGATTTATTTTATCTGACCAGCAAATTAGTACCGGTGCTGGGTGGGTACAACAAGTTTGACCATTTCCTCGATCAGGCGCCGGGGATTAACCCAACCGTCCTGACCGGAGTACCGGATGCTTATATCGGCCAGTTGCAATTACAGGGTTTTGTGGTGGTCAACGACGGTTTTTCCCAGCGTTTTGCCGACAGTGCCGCGCTGGAACAAACTCAGCAACAATTACAACAAAGCCAGGGCCCAACGCCTTGTGTGAACGGTAAAGCCGGTATTTACCCTTGTAAAAACATCGATTTAGTCAGTCATATTGCTTTGACGGATATCAGTTTAAAACCGGGCGCTGCCAATGATATCTGGGGCCATACCGACCTCAATACCGGCACTGAATACGCCATTATTGGCCTGGATATAGGCACTGCAGTTTTTAGTCTGGCCGACCCGGCCGCACCAAAAGAAGTCGGCGCTATTGCCGGTAGTAAGACGGCCTGGCGCGATATCAAAGTGCTGCAGTATTACGACAACAGTCTGGCGCGCTGGCGGGCTTATGCGTACGTCAGTTCCGAAGGTTCGGACAATATTCAAATTCTCGATTTAAACCAGTTACCGGGCTCAGTGCGGCTGGTTGCGGCGGACAAAGCTGTCACTTCGGCACATAACGTTTATATCAGCCATGTCGACTACACCACGAACACCGCGCTGGATGGCTTAGAGCCGGCGCTGCATATTGTCGGGCAAAAAACGGTTGGTGGCGCTTTTACCACTTATGGCCTGAAAAACCCGGAAACGCTGACGCCTTATTATCCGCACACCAACGGGGTGCGCAGCGACTACACCCATGACGCGGCATCGATGGTGGTTGACGATAACCGTGCCTTGCAGGGCTGCCAGCGCAACAGTTGTACTGTGCTGATGGACTTTAACGAGCAGTCGGTGCGGTTGTGGGATATCACCACTTTAACCGGTGCCGGTGCGCTGGCTGATTTAACTTATCCGCAGGCAAGTTATGTCCATTCCGGCTGGTGGAGCGAAGACAAACGTTTTGTGTTTATTCACGATGAGCTGGATGAGCGCGACCACGGCCTCAATACCACAGTGCGGGTGATGAACGTCGACAATTTGAAGCAGCCAGTGATTGTCAAAGAATGGACCGGACCGACCGGTGCCATCGACCACAACGGCTATACCCGTGGCAACCGTTATTACATTTCGAATTATCAGCGCGGCACCACCATTCTCGATATCACCAATCCGGCCAATCCGGTGGAAGCAGGCTTTTTTGATTCGTTCCCATCAAGCGACAGCGCGGCTTTTAACGGCGTCTGGGGCACTTATCCGTATCTGCCATCAGGTCTGGTAATTTCCGCAGATATCAACAGTGGTTTGTTTGTATTGCGCGATCAGACCAAACAAAGTGCGGCTGGCCAGGTCAGTTTTGCCACGTCAGCCAGCAGCCTGAAACCGGGCGAGACGGCCGTGCTGAAAGTGCGCCGGCCTTCTGGCAGCGGTGCCGTCAGTGTGGGCTGGGAAACCCTGAACGGATTTGGTATCGGTCAGAACACGCAACTTGGCAAAGGCCGGCTGAACTGGGCGGCGGACGACTTCGCCGACAAAGAAGTGCGCATCACCACAAGCAGCCAATGGGCCAGCTACGGCAGTTTTTTTGTGCGGTTGTTTGACCCGCAAAATGGCCTGACTTTAGCCTCACCTTCTTATCATCAGGTGACGGTCGGCAGTGCTGCAGTGCAACAAGGCGCTGCAGGCTTTCAGCTCAGCACTGTCACGCTGGAAGAAAACGGCGGCCCGGTCAGCGTTAAAATTGGCCGCTTTGCCGGTAGCAGCGGCGCTTTAACTATCAGCTATCAACTGAAAGATGACAGCGGCAAAGCCGGTATCGACATCCAGCAAAGCAGCGGTGAACTGAGCTGGGCCGCTGGCGATACCGCAGATAAAACCATCACTTTGACGCCAATCGATGACAACCTGCTGGAAAACGAAGAACAGCTGACCTTGCAACTGAGCGGCCCTGTGGTGACGGAGCGCGCCAACCTTATCGTGAAAATCCGCGACAACGAACAAAACCGTAAACCTGAAGTACAGGTTGGTTTTCCGGCAGAAGTAAACGCCGGCGCTCAGGTCAGCTTAAAAGCGCAGGCGACAGATCCGGATGGTGATGCACTGACTTACAGCTGGACGCAAGTCAGCGGCGACACAGTGAGCCTCAGCAATGCAACGACTGACAGCGCCAGCTTTATCGCGCCTAACCGCGACGCTGACTTGCAATTCAGTGTCAGCGTGATGGACAGCCGCGGCCTGGGCACATCTGTCACCTTTTCCATCAAAGTGAAAGGCACTGTCACCACCACGCCGGTGAATAATGGCAGTTCCGGTGGCTCTGGCGGTGTGGTTGGTTTCACGCTGCTGGGCTTGTTATTGCTGCGACGCCGGCCTTAAGTCGCTATAGCCAAACCTGCCGCTGTCAGTCGCTGTTTTCCGGTGACTGAGCGCGGCAGCTTCTGTGGCATCCCTCAAGCCACTGCGGTAAACCAACGGCTATGATAAGCTCGTTGTTTTTTGCCGGAGCGCCATCCCTTGTCTCATTCTACCCAACCGCAGGACCATCCAATCAAAGGCATTCTGGCGATGTTGCTGGCGGTGCTGATGTTTTCCGGCATGGATGCGGCGATGAAGACGCTGACCGAACACTACAGCGCCATGCAAATTACCTTTTTCCGTGCCGCCTGCGCCTGGCCTTTTATCGTGGTCTGGCTGGCTACCACAGGCCGGTTACAACACCTGTTGCAGGCGCGCTGGTCCTTGCATCTGCTGCGTGCAGTGCTCGGCATTGTGATGCTGGCGTCGTTTATTTATGCGGTCAGCGTGCTGTCGCTGGCAGACACTTACAGTATTTTCTTTGCAGCGCCTTTGCTTATCACGCTGTTGTCGGTCTGGTGGTTAAAAGATCATGTCAACAGCCGGCAATGGGTGGCGATTGTGGTGGGCCTCGCCGCAGTGATTTATATGCTCAAACCCTCCGGCGACGGGCTGTTAAGCTTAGGCGCCCTGATGGCACTGCTGTCGGCACTCTGTTATGCCATTTCTGCTATCACAGTACGGGTGCTGGCGAAATCGGACTATGCCGGCAATATGGTGTTCTGGCTGATGACAATGATTGGTATTGGCGCCGGTTTACTGGCACTGCCGGACTGGCAACCGCTGCAATGGGCGCTCTGGCCGTATTTTCTGGCGATTGGTATCACCGGCGCTATCGGTCAGGTGTTTATCACTGAAGCTTTCCGGCTGGCGCCGCCTTCGGTGATCGCACCATTTGAATATACTGCGCTGGTCTGGGGCTTAGGTTTTGATATTGTGCTGTGGCAGGTCTGGCCAACCGCCAGCATGTTGCTGGGGGCGGCCGTGATCATGTTAAGCGGGCTTTATCTGATTTGGCAGCAACAGCGCAGTTAAACGGCGGGCGCGCGCAAATCTGCCGTTAAAACACCATGATTGAGTGGTGCTGCTTCATGTGACGGCTCGCGGTAAGGGTCTGCCAATGCCGCCTGTTGCCAGGCCAACATACCCGGCAGACTCAGTAACAGGTCAACATAAGCGCGGGCTGCGGCTGGCAACGGCAAACCATAACTTTGCACCCGAAAGGCCACAGGCGCAAAAAAGGCATCCACTGCGCTGAACTTAGCTCCGGCCAAAAAAGGCCCGCCAAAACGGTTTAAACCCTGTTGCCAAAGCTCGCTGAGCCGGTCCAAATCGGCCTGCAGCGCCGGACTGATTTGATGTAGTTGCACCCGGATGCCGACACTCATCGGGCAAGTACCACGTAAGGTGGTGAAACCGGCATGCATCTCGCTGGCGGCACAGCGGGCAAAAGCCCGGGCTTTGGCATCCGCCGGCCAGACGCCGGGATGTTGTTCTGCCAGATATTCGATAATCGCCAGCGATTCCCAAATCACTTCGCCAGCATGATGCAAACAAGGCACTTTGCCGTTTGGCGCAAAGCTGCGAAATTTTTGCCGGTTATCCGGGCCGTCAAAACGGCTGTGTTGCTCAGTAAAGGGGATGCCAAGCTCTGTCAGCAGCAGCCAGGGCCGCAGGCTCCAGGAAGAGTAGTTTTTGTCGGCGATAAAGAGTTGATACATAACGCTGTCCTGCAGATGTTATTGTGTTGTAACAGAACATACGCGCCGGCCCGGCCAGATTCAAGAGTGTACGCTGATTTAAAACACCGGATCCGGTCGTTGCAAGGCCGGATGACGCTGATAAAAATCCTGCATTTGACCATTTTGCCAAAGCAGAATAACTCGTTGATCCCAATATGCTTTTAACTGTTTTCCTTGTGCGTTTGGGCTAAAGCCGGCATAGACCGGCACATCAGCCAGCCATTGTTGTTGTAAGCCGGCAGCCTGCAACTGTTTTGCCACGGCGATTAAATCACTGGATTCAGCCAGATAAACGCTGATGCGGCCTGCCAGCAGCAACTGAATGGCATGGGCCGGGTTTTGCACTTCAAAACCCTGCGCCTCGATACCAAGCGCTGCCGCGTAGTTATAGGATTTTTCCCAGCCAAGTTGTTGTGATGGGATACGCGGCAGGGTCAGATCTGCCCGTTGTACCCGGTCTGGCCGGTACACCGCGACAATAGTATCGGTATCATAAGCCAGGGCTGAGGCTTCAAGTCCAAAGCTGCGGATATCAGCCTGGGTCAGGCCAAAAGTTAAATCGGCCTGGCCACGTTTTACCGCGAGCCAGGCGCGACCCAATTCGTTGGATTTAATCACCAGCGGATATTGTTCCTGTGGCAACACCAACCGGGCCAGCGCAAAATAAGCGCCGGTGCCATCGGCATTGGTAAAACCCGGCCACAGACTGGTTTCGATGGTGACCGGGTGAGCTGCTAAAAAGCTGCTCAGGTATAGCAATAAAGCACTACAAATCAATTTCATCGCCGGCTCCGGCTGTGCAGAAGGAGCAATGAAACAAGCATAGCCGGCCGTGCATGACCACGGCCGTTTTATCGGGGATTACTGCGAGTTTTTTTGTTGGGCGGCTTTGCGTGCGGCACGTTGTTTTTCGCTGAGCGCTTTGATTTTTGGCATCAGAGTTTGCATCTGTTCCTGCATCATCACCATAGTACCCTGAATCAATTCTGGCTGGCGTTTCAGCATTTTCTGGCCGGCGTCAGATTGATAAAACGCAATAATGTCCTGCAGTTCGGCTTCACTGAATACACTGCCATATAAGGCGATCAGCGGCTCTTCCATCTTGTCCCAGGACAACTCAGCGCGCACCAGCGCATTCATTTCCTGCATATCTTGCTGAATCTGTTTATCTCTTTTGGTATCAAGACCAGAGCTGGCAAGCATCTGTGCAGTCATTTGGTCCATATTCTGATACGCCTGATCCATCATGTTGGCGGCTTCAGTGACCTGCAGGAATTTTTCAATAGTGGCGCGGGTGGCTGGCTCTGCTTGTGCCTGCAGACTGAATAACAGCGCTGCGGCGCAGCTGAGTAGTTTGATACGCATGTCGACATCTCCTTATCTGTGGGTTGCAGCAGCCACTCTGGTGGAAAATAAACAAATTTGCAACCACTTGTCAGCACTGTAACCGTTTTTGTAACAGTTCGACAAAACGCCGCACTTTTAATGGCCGGTGTGAGCCGGGTGGATAGACGGCGTAGATACCACCGGCCGGCAGCTGCCACTGCGGCAACAGATGCACCAGCTGACCGCTGGCGAGTAATGGCCGCGCTGTGTAGTCGGTCAGAATGCCGAGCCCGGCATGTTGCAACAGCAATGCCTGAATACTGGCGGTAGAGCTGACGGTAAAACGACTGCGAAATTGCAGATCGAGCTGTTGATCAGCATGGCTGAAGCGCCAGTTTAGCGGCGTGCGTAGCTGATTAAATGCAATCAGCGGATGCGCAGTTAAATCAGCTGGCTCTGTGATTGGCGCATGCTGTGCCAGATATTGTGGTGTCGCCAGCAGCCACTGGCCAAAGTCGCCGAGTTTATGCGCTTTTAAGCTGGAATCGCGTAACCAGCCGCCGCGAATGGCGAGGTCAATGCCTTCGCGGACTAAATCACGCACCTGATCGCTGCTGCGCAGCTCGATATCAAGCGCCGGATGTAACTGACTGAATTCTAATAAAACCGGCAGCAAAATCTGATTGGCGTAGTCCTCCGGCGCGGTCAGCACCAGTTTGCCGCTCAGCACACTGTCCTGTTGTTGCAGCTGCAACAGTTCGCGCTGCAGCTGGGTATACAACGGCAGGCACTGTGCTACCAGCTGCTCGCCGGCGCTGGTCAGGCTGACTTGTCGCGTGGTGCGGCGAAACAACGCCACCCCAAGCTGTTGCTCCAGTTCTTTAATTTGCAGGCTGATTTTAGTTTTGCTGCAACCGAGCCGTTCCGCCGCAGCGGTGAAACTGCCGCTGTGCGCCAATGCCTGCACCAGTTGCAGACTATTTAAATCCAGCATGCTCATGTCCGCTTTATTGTTTTAAATATCATGACAGTGAATTACAGATTGGGCTATTTTTCAATACTAATCACAGGCCGATAATAACCTCCATTCCGGCCGGCATCGACGCGATGTCAGCCGACCTTGCAGACCATTATCGGAGTGAAACTATGCAAATCGTCATTATTGGTGCCAGTGGTTTTATCGGCAGTGCGTTAACAACAGAAGCATTACAGCGCGGCCATCAGGTGCGGGCGCTGGTGCGGGATGCCGGCAAACTGGCCGCCTTGCAGCAACAATATCCGCAGCAGCTGGAAGTGGTCAGCGTGGACGTGCTGGACAGTGCGGCTTTGGTACCGGCGCTGGCGGAACCACAGGTAGTCATCAGCGCTTTTAGCGGCCACAGCGACAGCGACGTTTCCGGTTATTACCAGCGTGGTTTTGCCAGCATCCTGGCTGCGGTGAAACAAAGTGCAGTCGAACGTTTTCTGCTGGTGGGCGGCGCCGCGTCTTTGTTGTTACCGGATGGCAGCAAGTTGCTGGACAGCCCGGATTTCCCGGCGGCGTACCGCGGTTCGGCCGAAGGCGCTTATGCCGCCCTGCAGCAGCTGCGCGGCGAAACCAGCTTAAACTGGAGCTATTTATCGCCAGCAGCCGAGATTTTCCCCGGCGCTGCCACAGGGCAGTTCCGCATTGGTGGTGACCTGCTGCTGACCGATGCCGCAGGCCGCAGCCGGATCTCCACCGGTGATTATGCCGTCGCGCTGCTCAATGAAGCAGAGCAACCGTTGCACAGCCGTCAACGTTTCAGCGTGGCGTATTGACGGTTGAACCTATTGTCGGTTGGATGGACCGATTCCGGAAAAGCAGAATTGATCCAGTCTGCTAGGATCAGAGTAATGCTTATCCTTGATCAGCGGCCCCGTGTTAGTGCGGGGCTGCGTTTTCCGGAGTTTGTATGCAATATCACTTCCGCGCCGAAGCTTTTCAGATCGCCAATTACGTCAACACCGGGCTTTTTGTACTGAGCCTGGTGTTTAGTTTTATCTTCGCCAGCTGGTTGCCGACTTTGCTTATTGGTATACCTGCAGTGCTGATGCCCTGGTTTTTGCTGCAGTCGCTGGGTGATCAGCCGCTGACCCGTATCTCTTATGGCATCAGCTATATGCTGTTTGCGGCACTGCAAATTCATTTGTCCCAAGGCATGCTGGAAATGCATTTTGGCATTTTTGTGCTGCTGGCGATCCTCATCTGCCTGCGGGACTATCTGGTGGTGCTGGTCGCTGCTGGCTTTATCGCGGTGCATCATTTGTTGTTTATGTGGCTGCAGGCCGGTGGTAGTGCGGTCTTTGTCTTACCGCCGAATGAACTTCGTTTTGAGATTGTGCTGGTGCATGCCGCTTATGTGGTGGCAGAAACTGTGGTGTTGGTGATCATCTGCCGCAACAGCTTAAAAGAAGCGCAACAGGCCGAGTTTTTCTTGCAAACCACGGAACAGATGCTGGACGACGATGGCCGTATTTGGCTGCATAACAGCACGCCAGAGGTGGAAACACGGCTGACCCGAAATTTTGCCAAGGTGATGATGACGCTACAAGGCACGGTCAAGACCATCGATTCTGCCGTCAGCAGTCTGACCAAAGAAACCGAAGTGCTGGTATATGAAGGCAATACTTTATCCAACCGCATCAGCAATAAACTGCAGGAAGTGGAACGGATTGCCACGGCCACGGAACAAATGTCGATGTCGATTCAGGAGTTAGGCGAATCTGCCCGCGAGGTGTTGGTGCTGGCGCAGGACTCATCCGGTGCCGCCAATGACGGCAAATCGGTGGTTGATAAAACCATCAACAATATCAATAGCTTGTCTGGCACGTTGGAGCAAACCAAAGTGAAGGTCAACAGCATGGCCAGCTCGACTTCAGAGATTAAAGGCGTGCTGGACGTGATCCAGTCGATTGCTGAACAAACCAATTTGCTGGCGCTCAATGCGGCGATTGAAGCGGCGCGGGCCGGTGAACAAGGCCGTGGTTTTGCCGTGGTGGCAGACGAAGTGCGCAATCTGGCGTCGAAAACCCACAAATCCACTGACGAAATTAAGCAGATGATCGCCCGGCTGGTGCAAAGCAGTAATGAGTCGGTGTCCGCGGTGGAGCAATCGCTGCAGGAATTGCAGGCGACCGTCAACACGGCCGGCGAAAGTCATCAGGTACTGAGCGGTATTCAACAGCGCGTCGAACAAGTGCTGGGGTCGGCCGATTTGATGTCCAGAACGCTGGAACAACAAGGCCTGGCCAGTGCCGAAATCGCCCGTTCCACTGCTGAGTTAATTACCTTAGCGAGCGAACAACAGGTGCAGGGCGCTAAAGTCACTGATATTGCTCATCATGTTGAAGCCATCACCGGTGAACTCAGTGAAAAAGCCGAGCGTTTTGTTGTTAAACATTAAGCAGAAGTGGCTGTTTGGCCTGGGTGTTGTGGCCTGGGCGCTGCTGTCTTTGCTGTTGTTGGCGCGCTTTGAGCAGCAACGCTATGGTGTGTTTGACCCCGGCGGCCAGCTGACGCAACTGCAGCTGCGGCCATATACCCCGGATGCTGGCGCTGCAATGCTGATAGCGGTGATAGATCCGGCTTGTGGCTGCGCGCGAGCGGCGCGGGCCCATCTGCAACAACTGCAACAGCAACAACCCGGATTACAATTGCAGGAAATGACACCAGCGCAGTGGCGTGAATATGGTCCGGCATTACCGGCCACACCGGCTGTGTTGTGGTACCAGCAGCATCAGCTTCGCTACGCCGGGCCTTTGGCGCAAGGCCCACTCTGTAGCAGCAATACCGATTTATTATTGCCGTTGTTGCAAGGCCGGCAACGTCTGGCCGGAGTCTGGCTGAATTCAGAAACTGTTGCTTGTCGTTGTCTGTCGTGACAGGGCGAAAATTGTCACAGCCTGACGGTTCCCGCTCTGTTTTTTTGGCGCTTGCTGCGGCATGCTGCTCCTGACAATCAACAGGAGTGACTGATGCGCTACCCACAACTGAAATTATTTCATAACCCACAAAGCCGCTCTGCCGGTGTACGGATTTTGCTGGAAGAGCTGGCAATTCCCGCCGAGTTTGAACTGGTCGATTTTAAAGCGCCGGAAAAAAGCCCGGCGTTAATGGCTGCCAATCCGCTTGGCAAAGTGCCGACGCTGATCGCCGATGATGCAGTGGTGACAGAACAAGTAGCGATTTATCAGTTTCTGGCCGAACTGAACCCGGCAGCAGGTTTAAGTCCGGCGGTCGGTGACCCGTTGCGGGGTCCTTATCTGCGTGCGCTGGCGTTTTATGGCAGCAGTTTTGAACCGGCAATGATCGACAAAGCGCTGAAACGCGACAGCGGTCAGCACGGTATGAGCCCTTATGGCAGTCAGGCGGCGGTCGAGCAGTGGGTGCGTAGCCAGTTACAGGCCGGCTCCTGGTTTTTGGGTGAACGATTCACTGCGGTGGATTGCTTGTGGGGTACGGCGTTGGGTTGGATGACCCGCTTCGGTTTAATTGAAGCCACGCCGGAAATTGCCGCTTATCTGGAAAGATTCGCTGCCCGGCCGGCGGTGCAACGCGCCAGGGCTTTAGACCAGGCGCTGCTTGCCGGCTAAGCAGGCGGATGCGCCGGATTTATAATACCGGCGCATCAAACTGTTCTGGCTCGTCGCTATAGACACAGACATTCCAGTCGGCGGCCAGACCATCTTCTGCTAAGCAGTAGGTCTGGAAAAACTGTTGGATCTCCGCGCGCTGACAATGCGCCTCAAACGCTGCCATGTCGGCCCAGATCTCATTAAACACAATCGGGAAGCTGTTGCCTGGCGCAAAGTCAGACTGAATGTGCCGGGTCACCCGATACTGCAGGCAGCCATCTTCGCGCAAAGTATTCGGTTCCAGGCCCTGTAACACACGAAATAACTCGGCGGCTTTGCCTGGTTTGGGCTGAAATTGAGCGATGCAATAGACTTTTTTTGACATGACGGGTTCCTTATCGGGACGAAATTCGGCAGGCTAATGGCCGATTAAACTGGTATGGCCAGCGGATGGTTCTGCGTATTTGGTGGAAAGTGGAGAAATTTAGCATGAAGTTTCAGCATGTGATGCAACAATTCGTCGCCACTGCGGCCGATGAACGGCTGATTGAGGTGCCGGCGCATTGGGGGCAAGGCCGTGCCGTGTTTGGCGGCATGGCTGCGGCGTTGGCCATGGCGCATCTGCAGGGCGTTATTCCGGCCGGCATTCCGTTGCGTTCGGTGTCGGTGTCATTTGTTGCGCCACTGAACAGTGGCGAAGCTGTGGTACGGCGGCGGATCTTGCGTCAGGGCAAGTCGGTGTTGCAGGCGCTGGTGGAAATTGAGCAAGCCGGTCAGGTGGCCTTAGCGGCGCTGGCCAGCTTTGGTGCGCCGCGGCCGTCACAGCTTAGTGTCAGTGCCGTGCCGGCGCCGGCCTGGACAACAGCAGGCATCCGCTTGCCAGACAGTGAGATGGCGCCGGAATTTACCCGGCATTTTGATTATCAAATTCAGCAAGGCAACGCGCCGTTCAGCGGTGGCAAAAGCCGCACTTTGGGTGGCGCCATTCGCTTTCGCGGCGAATTTGCTGAACAAGTGGGCGTGCCGGAACTGCTGGCACTGGTTGATGCCTGGCCGCCGGTTAGTCTGGGGTTGATGTCAGGCCCGGCACCGGCCAGCTCCCTGACCTGGACGCTGGAATTATTGCCGCAGGCCCAGACTTTCAGTGGCAGCGACTGGTGGAGTTATCTGGCCAATATCGAACATGGCGCCGACGGTTATCATCATATCGAAGCCAAATGCTGGGCACCGGACGGTTCGTTAATCGCCATTAGTCGACAGACTGTGACGGTATTTGCCTGACCTGTTAGGAAAGCAGGGTCGCTAAGACGCTGAATTTGTTATGCTTGGCAGCGTTTTCATGGAGGATGTTATGACGCTGTTTGCATTTATCGCGCTGGCACTGGCGCTGCTGACACCCGGATTGCAGTGGCGGAGTCAATCTGTGTCGCTGCCACTGTTCTCTTTGGGCCTTGCTTTGCTGGCTTTAGGGCTGGCCTGGCAGGCCAATCTGGTCGGCCTGGTTGCCGCAGCGCTGCTGTTGTTGCAACTGGCGCTGGCGCTTTGGCTGACGACCGGCCCTGCGCCCCGCTGGTTAAGAAGTTCCGGCTGGGTGCTGCTGGTATTGCTGGCGCTGGCAACCGCTTTGCATTGGCTGCCTGGTATGCAGAATCCATTATTGGTGGATGCGCAGCAACTGACGCCGGACGCGATTCCGTACAGGCTCTACGCCAATTTCGACAAAGGCTGGGCCGGCTTGTGCCTGTTGCTGGCGCTGTGGCCTGCACAGCAACAAGGCGATTTATGGCAGCGTTACCGGCGTGGTTTTTGGCCGCTGTTGCCGCTGACTGTGCTTGCCGCAATGGGATTGGCGCTTGGTTTGGGTCTGGTGCAGCTGGCACCGAAATGGCCGGAGTTCTGGTTGTGTTTTATCGCCTGTAATTTGCTGCTGACTTGTATCGCGGAAGAAGCGTTGTTTCGCGGTGTGTTGCAACGACCACTGCGGGATTGGCTGACACAGCGCGGCAGCTCGGCACAAAGCGCGGCCTGGCTGGCGATCGGACTGGTCAGTGGGTTATTTGGTCTCGCCCACCTCGCGGGCGGTTGGGCTTATGCTTGTGTCGCCGCCGTCGCCAGTATCGGTTATGGCTGGGCTTATCAGCGTAGTGGCCGGCTTGAAGTGGCGGTGCTGACGCATTTTGCGGTTAACTTATTGCATTTTGGCCTGCTGACTTATCCGATGCTGCGCTGATCCACAGGCATCAGGTATCATCGGGGTTTTACCCCGCTTCTGACAGGGAATCTCCGGCTGATGTTGCGCATTCTGCATACTTCCGACTGGCATTTAGGCCAGTTTTTTATCGGTAAAAGCCGTGAGGCGGAACATCGGGCGTTTTTCCGCTGGCTTTGCGATACCGTCACAGCACAGCAGATTGATGTGGTACTGGTGGCCGGCGATATTTTTGATACCACCACGCCGCCGAGTTATGCCCGTGAGCTTTACCATCAGCTGATTGTCGATTTGCAGCCGCTGGCTGTACAGCTGGTGCTGTTAGGCGGCAATCATGACTCAGTCGCGGTGCTGCACGAAAGCGCCGAATTGCTGCGCTGTCTCAATACCGTTGTGGTGCCGGGATATGTCACTGATATTTCAAAACATCTGCTGACTTTACACAACAAAGCCGGTGAGCCGGCAGCTGTGCTGGCGGCTGTACCTTTTTTACGGCCGCGTGATTTGTCGCAGCGTGCTGATTTTCGCAGCAGCAGCGGTGTGGAAGCGGCCGACAAACAGCTGCAGTTACAGCAGCAAATCAGCCAGGTCTATCAGGAACTGTATCAGGCGGCGCTGCAGCAGGCCGAAACCTTATCGCCTGGTGCGCAGTTACCAGTGATTGCTACCGGCCATTTAACCACAGTCGGTGTCAGCAGCACTGAGTCGGTGCGGGAGATTTACATCGGCACGCTGGATGCTTTGCCAGCCAGTGCTTTTCCACCTTTTGCCTATGTGGCGCTTGGTCATATTCATCAGGCGCAAAAAGTCGGCGGCAGCGAATTTATCCGCTATAGCGGCTCGCCTTTGGCGCTCAGTTTTGATGAAGCGCGGCAGCAAAAATATTGTCTGCAGGTGAGCTTTGAAGCAGATGCTGTGCAGGTCGAAGCCTTGCCGTTGCCGCGTTTTCAGCCGCTGTGTTCGGTTAAATCGGATCTGGCGAGCTTGCCAGCGTTGTTGGCTCCGGAATTACACAACTTAGCCGACGGCCAGCGTTTATGGCTGGAGCTGGTGCTGAGCGGCGACAGCGCTTTATTGTCTGACGTACAACTGCAACTGGAACAATTGCTGGCGCCTTTGCCGGTTGACTTGCTCCGGCTGCGCCGTGAAAGACCGGCAACCGCCGCCGGCATCACCGACAGTGGCCTCAGTCTGCAGGAACTGACACCAGCCGATGTGTTCGCCGCCCGGCTGGCGCAGGAAGAGTTGTCTGACGAACTGCAGCAGCGGATGGTGCAGCTGCATCAGCAAGCGCTGGATTTGCTGCAACAGGCCGAAGCGCAGGAGCAACACTGATGCGGATTTTGTCGGTACGGCTACAAAACCTCAATTCCTTACGCGGCGAATGGAAAATCGATTTCCGAGACCCGGCTTTTGCCCAAAGTAACTTGTTTGCCATCACAGGCCCAACCGGCGCCGGCAAAAGCACCTTGCTGGATGCAATTTGTCTGGCGTTATATCACCAGACGCCGCGGCTAAAAGTCCTGAGCCAGACCAGCAATGAACTGATGAGCCGGCACAGCGCTGAATGTCTGGCGGAGGTGGAATTTTCGGTGCGCGACCAACAATACCGCGCCTTCTGGAGTCAGCGCCGCTCGCGTGGTGCCGTCGATGGCAATTTGCAGGCGGCGAAAGTTGAACTGGCGCGGGCGGACGGCGAGATCCTCACCGATAAATCCAATGAAAAACTTAAATTAACTGAGCAGCTGACCGGCCTCGACTTCGCCCGGTTTACCCGCTCGATGCTGTTGTCGCAGGGCAATTTCGCCGCTTTTTTAAATGCCAGCGCCAACGAACGCGCGGAGCTGTTAGAAGAGCTGACCGGCACCGAAATCTATGGCCAGCTGTCGGTGCTGGTGTTTGAACAATGTCGCACGCTGAAACAACAACAAGAGTTGCTGCAGGCGCAGTTGCAGGGTATCAGCCTGTTGTCGGCTGAGCAGCTGGCATTACTGGAGGAGCAGCAACAACAGCTGCAGGCGGAGAGTGGCCAAGGCCAGCAGGCGCTGGAGCAGCTGCGCCAGGCACAGCAATGGCAACAGCAGCTGGCGCAGAGTCAGGCACAACAGCAACAAGCCCGTGCGCAGCTACAGGCGGCAGATACGCAGGCCGAAGCCGGTAAAGTTGGCCTCGCCAAGCTGGCGCTGCATCAGCAGGTGTTGCAACTGCGCCCGCTTTATCAACAGCTGTTACAGCTGCGCGAGCAGCGCGGTCAGGCTGAGCAGGAGCTGCAGACCACACAAAGCCAGTTGCAACAGCTGTATCCGTTGTTTGCTGCCGGCCGCGCTATAGGTCTTAACGACAGTCAGCAACAAGTTCAGACGCTGCAACAACAGCTGCAGCAACAGGACCGCAGCCTGCAGCAGGTCAGCGCGCAGCTCAGTACCTTGCCAGATCCGACAGTGCTCGCGGCACAGCTGGCGCAGCAGCAGGCGGGCATCGACACAGTGCAGCGTCAGCAGCAGGAATTACAGGCGCTGCATCAACAGCAACCGGCGTTGGAACAACAACTACAAGATTGTGTTGTTCAGGCCGAACAGCTGAAAACCACCTTGCCGCAGGCCGAAGCCCGGCTGACACAGGCGCAGCAGCAGGCAAAACAGCTGGCCGTGCAATTGCAGGTCTTAGCGCCGGCACAGATCCAGCAACAACTGCAGACACTGCACCCGCAGGTGCAGCAACTGCAAAAAGCTGCCCATCAGGCAGCGCAGGGCTGGCAACTGCAACAGTCGTTGGCAGCGCTTGGCAGTGAACAGTCGGCATTACAGCCACAACTGGCAGAAAAGCGTCTGCAATACAAATCACTGCAGGCGGTGTTGCAGGACAAAGAAACCATTCTGGCACAGCAACAACTGATCAAAGAACTCAGCGAATACCGTGCGGCATTAAAAGCCGGCGAAGCCTGCCCTTTGTGTGGCAGTGCGGACCATCCGGCGGTGAGCCATTATCAGCAGCTGGAACCCACAGCGCAGCAACAACAGGTGCAGCAGCTGCGGCAGCAACTGGAACAACTCAGTAACGATGGCGCCGCATTAAGCGCCCGGCTGCAGGTGCTGACACAGCAGCAACAGCAATTTGAGCTGCAGCTGAGCAGCGTGCTCGACAGCCTGACACCGCAGCAGCAACAGTGGTTTGTCCAAGGCTCAGATGCCCAAGACGCAAGTAAAGAGTTCAGTCGTGCGTTAAGCCAGTTAGAGCAACAGATCCAGGCCTTACAACAGCAAGCCGACGCGGCACAGCAACTGCAGGCGCAGCAGCTTGTGAAGCAAACGGACGTGCAGCAGGCGCAGCACCAGTTCCAGCAAGGCGAGGCCGCGCTGGAATTACAGCGTCAGCTGTATAAACAACTGCAACAACAGCAAAAGCAACTACAGACGCAGGTCAGTCAGCTGCAGCACAGTTTGACTGAGGGGCTGCAACAACTGGCGACGGCGCTGGGCTGTGCAGCAGACGTGATTTTGTGCATGCAGGCGCTTGAGGCCGGACGCGTCAAACTGCAGCATATTCAGCAGCTGCAACAGCAACAACATCAAACGCAGCAGCACTTGCAGCAACTTCAGCAGCAGGGGCAACAGGCCAGTCTGCAACTGACGCAGTGGCAGCAATTGCAGCAGTTGCCGTTGCCAGAGCTAGCAACTTTGACAGAACGGCCGCAGCCGCAAAGCCTGCAGCTTTGTCAGCAACAGGCGCAGCAGATTGAACGCTTGCAGGCAAATGCCCTGTTACAACAGCAGCAGCTCAGTAAATGGCAACAACAAAGTGCCGCGCTGCAGCAGGACTGGCTGACACAGGCGCAGCAAGCCGGCTTTGCCAGCGAAACCGCCTATTTAATGGCGCAGCTCAGCGAGGCGCAAAAAGCTGAATTAGAACTGCAGCAGCAAAAAATCCTGCAGGCGCGTACTGAAGCCAACGCCTTGCTGGCGCAGGCGCAGCAGCAGGAGCAGCAATTGCGGGCGCAGCCTCCGGTGGAAGCTGATACCACGGATTTGGCCAGCCGGATTGAGCAGGCGCAGCAACTGCAACAGCAACAACAGCAGCAACTCGGCGAGCTGAATCAGCAACTCAAACAACAGCAACAACTGGCGCAGCAACAGGCCGGTTTGTATCAGCAAATTCAGGCGCAGCAGGCGCTCTATCAGGACTGGCAGCAGCTCAATAGTCTGATTGGCTCTGCCGATGGTGCCAAGTACCGCCGTTTTGCCCAGAGCCTGACGCTGGCGCAACTGGTACAGCTTGCCAACCGGCAGTTACAGCAGCTGCACAGCCGTTATCAGCTGGCGCGCAAAACCGACAGCGAGCTGGAATTGCAGGTGCTCGACAGCTGGCAGGCCGACAGCGCACGCGATACCAAAACTTTATCCGGCGGTGAGAGTTTTCTGGTGAGTCTGGCGTTGGCGCTGGCATTATCGGAGCTGGTCAGCCACAAGACCCGGCTGGAGTCGTTATTTCTCGATGAAGGTTTTGGTACTTTGGATCCGGACACGCTGGAAAGCGCGCTGGCGGCGCTGGACCAGCTGCAATCCGGTGGCAAAATGATTGGCATCATCAGCCATGTCGAAGCGCTGAAAGAACGCATTCCGGTGCAGATTAAAGTGCATAAACAAGCGGGCGCCGGCTGGAGTACGCTGGAGTTGCCGCAGGTCTGGTAGCTCAAACCTGCGCTGTGGGACCTGCACTGTCGGGCATGTGGGCAGTCTTATTCTTGAAAGCGGTTTTGATAACGCAGCCGCCAAATCAACAAGCCACAGAGACAAAAGATAAAAGCCGACGGATACAGATATTCGTTGTCGAAGCGCAAAAACAGGATACTGCCGACACAGACATACAGGAACGGCTGCAGTTCATATAACCAGAACGGCATATGCCACAGCCCATCGCCGCCGGATTTCTGGTTCAGCCGGCGTCGCTCCGCCCGCATGATCCAGACCATAGCGCCGGCATTAAATAACAGCACACCAGCCCAGCCACCGAGCGGATGTGCCAACAATGCAAAGCAGGCAATGCCTGCGACAAGGTACAGATAAGGTAAACTTTCGTAGAGCTGCGACGGTAACATCCTAATACCCAAAGCTGCAGAACAAGGTACCGGTGTTGTACTGCAATTAGTTATAAAAGTAAAATCTGTTAACAATTCAATGGTTTTTGTCTCTTGAACATCCTGGCAGCCGGCCTCAGATCCAGAGCAATCAGGTTTTTCACTCTGTCTTGCAAAGGAAATCTTTTATGTTGAAACAACTGCTGGCTTCGGCGGGTATCGGTGCGTGCAAAATTGATACGCAGCTGCAATCGAATCAATGTGAGCCGGGTGGCTGCCTGAAAGGTCAGATCCTGATCCAGGGCGGCGCTGTGGCGCAGCAAATCAATGGCTTCAGTCTGGCGCTGATGACCCGGGTCAAAGTCAGTACTGACAATGGCGAGCACTATCAGAACTTCTGCCTGCAACGTTTTCGCCTCAGCGACGCGATGCAGGTAGCGCCTGGTAGTCAGCAACAGATCCCGTTTGAGCTGCGCCTGAGCGCCGAATTACCGGTGACGCATTTGCCGCATCATACCGTTGGCAAAGTCTGGCTTTGTACTGAAGCCGATATAACCATGGCGCTGGACCCGTCCGACAACGATTTATTGCGCATCGATGCCTCGCCACTAGTGCTGAATAGTATCAGCGCCATGCTGGAGCTTGGCTATCAGCTGCAAAAAGTCGACGTGGAAAAAGGTTATCTGCAGGTGCCGGGCAAACGCAGTCAAAGTGGCTGCTATCAGGAATTTGAGTTCCGGCCGCGCCAGTGGTTGTCCGGCGTCAAAGAAGTTGAGTTGTCGTTTATTCCGGACGGGGCCGACACATTATTGCTGGTCGAAGTAGACCGGGCCTTTCGCGGTGACAGTTACCGCACGGTGCGGTTATCGCCACAAACCAGCAGCGCACAAATCCAGCAGGCGCTGCGCGGTATCCTGGGCTAAGCCTTCGAACGGCCTGACGCTTGCACCGCAGCCTTTTCACCGGTACAACTAACAGCATGATCTGTTTTGCTGCCGGTGGAAACGCGGATGCGCTACCTGTTGCTGTTTGTCCTGTTATTGCCTGCTGTTGGCGGCGCCGCAGAGTTTGTGCTGACGCCGCTGATTTGCGTGCAGCAAAAATACCATAGCTGCGCCATCACCCTCAAAGTGCGCTGGCAGCAAAGCGCGCCGGCCTGCCTGTTTTTACCGCCGAATACGGAACCGTTGCTGTGCGGCCCGGCCGGGCTGCAACAAGAGTTGGCGCTGGTGCTGGATAAAGACAGCAAGTTTGAACTGCGCGCGGCCGACAGCCAACAAATGCTGGCCGAGCGCACCATCAAAGTCCTGACCATTGATTTTAATGCCGGCGACAAATTACTGAAACGCAGCCGCTGGGGCAGCCAATGAGCCGGCAACATATTTTGCTGGTTGAAGATGACCAGGAACTGGCAAAGCTGGTGGCAGATTATCTGCAAAGCGAAGACTACACCGTCATGGTGTGCAGCAATACGCTCAAAGCGAAAAAACTGCTGGCAACCCAAGGCTTTGACTTGCTGATTTGCGATGTGATGTTGCCAGGCAGCAGCGGTTTTGTGTTGGTGCAGCAAATCCGCAGCCAGTTTAAAGGCCCGATTCTGTTTATGACCGCGCAGACCACAGTGACAGCCCAGTTGCATGGCCTCGAGCTCGGCGCGCAGGATTATCTGCTCAAACCGATAGACCCGCGGTTGCTGCTGGCAAAAATCCGCGTGTTTTTACCCTTGCCGCAACAACAGGCTGTGGCCAATCCGCTGTTGCAACAAGACAACCTGCGGATAGACCGGCTGTCCGGTCAGGTCAGCCTCGCCGGGTTCCCGCTGAATCTGACCAACGCCGAATTGCAGTTGTTGATCACACTGCTGGAGCATTTTCCGCTGGCAGTATGCCGGGAACGGCTGTTTCGCGAACAGCTGAACCGCGAATATGACGGCACCGACCGCACTATCGACGGCCGGGCCTCTCGCTTACGCAAAAAACTGCAGGCGGTGGACCCGCGTTGGAATATCCGCAATGTCTGGGGCCAGGGTTACAGCATCAGCGTAAGCACAGCCGGAGATGCCGGATGAGCGCCACCTTATTGCGGTTTTATCTGGCGGTAGTGCTGATGGTGCTGCTGCTGTTTTTCAGCCTGAATCAGCTGTATAGCTGGGTGTATCAGGGCGATCAGATGACCGTGGCCGCCCGCACTATGCTGCACAATGTGTATCAGCATAGTCAGGCTGAGCATCAGCTCAGTTGCCGCCTGAGTATCGACAACGATTGCGCTGGCAGTCTTTACGTACTGATCGCCAAAGATTTATGGCAGCCGCAGCCTGGTGTCAGTTATGGCATTGAAGTATTACGCGACGGTGCCGGCAATGCGTCGATGTGTGCCGAAATGGCTAACGGCGACCTGATGTGTTTAAGCGAGTTAAACCTGCCACAAGGTGCGGATTTCACCATTGATTTGGTGCATGTCTTTTTGGTATTGCTGCTGTTGGCGTTATTTTGGTTCAGCCGCAATGTGTTTAAAGATGTGGAAACCTTGCGGGTCAGTGCACTGCAGGAAGTGCGGCAGGGCCGTTTACCGGATTTCCGCCTCAGTAAACAATCTTATCTGCAACCGCTGGCCCGCTCGTTAACGCGAATGAACCAGACCATCACCAATCTTAATCAGCTGCAGCGCGAAATGGCGGATACGGTCTGCCATGACATCAAAACCCCGCTGGCGCGGCTGCGCTTTATTCTGCACGGTATGGAAAGCCGGATGAGCGATGGTCAATATGCGCAGGTTGAGCGCAATCTGCAGGAAATTGAACACAATGTATACGATTATCTGCGCCTGGCGCAGCAGGATTTTCGCGCCGATTTGGAGCTGAGTCAGGTGCAACTCAGTGTTGTGGTGGCGGAATTGCTGGAAAAATTCCGCGCCAATACCGAACACGACCTGAGCTGGCACGGCGACAGCAGCCTGATCATTCAGGCCGATGCCAAATTGTTAGCCCGCGCTTTGTCTAATCTGCTCAGTAATGCGCTGCGTCATTGTGCGCATCAGGTGCATGTGGAGCTGAGCCGGCAGGGCAACGACTGCCGCATTGATGTCAGTGACGACGGCGCCGGCTGGCAGCAGGCGGTGCGGCGCGACGATCAGGTGCCGCATCATGGCATTGGCCTGGCGATAGTGCGGCGGGTTGCACACCAGCATGGCGGCGAACTGCTGCAGCTGGAACGGCCCGGCGGCGGTGCTATCGCCCGCTTGCAACTGCCGGTGGGCAATGCTGACACTGGTGCTGCTGTGGCCGCTGCGACATAATAACGCCGGTGGCATCGGTCTGGTCCCTGTCGCAGGACAAACCAGCAGGAGACAATGTTGTTGAGGAATTATCTGGGGCGGTGGGCGCTGCTGTGGCTGTTATTGGCTGTGCTGCCGGCCCTGTCAGCGCATGCATCACAGGTCAAGACATCGCGGCCAGGCGACCTGCAACCAGACGCTACGCAGCCAAACGCCACGCAGCCAAACCAGCGGCAAACCGTGTATTACGGCGGTTATCAGCGGCAGGATTATTACATTGAATTATTGCAACTGGCGCTGAGTTATCCCAGCGGCAAAGATTATCAACTGAAAGCGTCCGGGCTGGATTTACCCAAACAACGCGCTTTTGACCTGATGAACGCCGGCGGTGGTATTGATGTGTTATTCGGCAGTGTCAACGCCGACCGGCTGACACGTTACCGCGGCGTGGCATTTCCATTGCTGCGTGGCTACAACGGCTGGCGGGTGGCACTGGTGAACCGCAACACACCGGATATGCTGCGGGGTATTCACAGTAAACAACATCTGCGGCGGTTAACCGCCGGCCAGTTCCTGACCTGGAGCGACACTCAAATTCTGCGCAGCAATGGCCTGACCGTCGCCACCAGCACCAACATCAACGGCTTGTACGGCATGCTGCAACGCGGTCGCATCGACTATTTTCCGCTCTCGGTGTTGGAAGTGGCTGAAGAGCTGGCCAAATATCCGCATCCGCAACTGATGATAGACCCGCATCTGCTGCTGATTTATCCCACCGCCACCTGGTTTTATGTCGCCAAAGACAACGAAACTTTGGCAACGGCGTTACTGCAGGGCCTGCAACAGGCCGAACGCGACGGCAGTTTTGACCGGCTGTTCCAGCGTTATTTCGGCGCTGCCCTGAAGCAGCTGAAACTGGAAAGCCGCAGCCGTATTCTGCTGGATAATCCGCAGTTGCCGGCGGCGACTGAGCTGAAGTAGCCGTTAGCGTTGATGCTGACGATGTTGGGTATCTGTAGGCGCTGCAGCAAAATGACAGCCCTGCTGGTGAGCACTGATCACTTCTGCTGGAAATGACTGACCAGGCATCTGGTGATTTTGAACGGATTGGGGTAGAAAAAAGGACACCGGTTATGGGTGTCCTTTTGTTTCTGATTAGTAGTGTTACGTCCTATTCATCATCTTCGTTTTCTTCAATCTTCTTTTTTTTACTCAGCTCTGGAGGGTTGAATATTAAGTACACATATGCACAGCACACACACAACAGTCCACTTGTATAAAGAATCATATAAAAATAATACTTTACTGGCGTTTCATCTCTTACCGCATCTTGACCTGTTCTACCACCTGTTACACCTGTAGTGTAAAACAGATAAAGGCATCCAGATAATATTAGTATCAATACCAACAATGTGATGCCTGCTCTAGATAAAACAAATTTCATTTATTTTTATCCCCTTCAGGTGTGCTTCCACCTTTTTTCACTTCATTTTTCTCGTGTTTTTCTTTTACATACCATTCCATGCCTTTGGACATGGCAAATTTACCTAATTCTTTACCAGCATTGATCGCCATCGCAACCTTTCCACCTTTTAGGTCTTCAATATCCTTTATGTCAACATTAGCTTCAACGGTTTTCCCAACCATTTCACCTGCTACTACGCCGGTCAGAGTCGCCACGCTTCCATCAGTTACTAGTTCTTTTACACCAGCGACTGCCGTTGCTGCTAAGCCGCCGATGCCAGGTACGAGGCCACCAGCTTCCAAATAACCGTCAACCAACATTTCGCCTGCTTGCTCCATGCCAGCCACAAACATATCACCACCTTCTTTAAAGCTCTCTCGTGTCAACGTCGCATTATCCGAGTCACCTTGAACAATGAAAGGGTTTCGTCCATCAGGGTCCGTAAACTTATACGGATTATTATTCGCATAAGCATACCGGTTAAACATCATCGGGTTACCAGCACTAAACCCCACCGGATCATTCGAGTAGAACCTGCCAATCACTGGGTCATAATACCGCTGCTGCATATAAAATAATCCGAATCACGATCCAGATTATTTTCTTTTCAAAAGAAGGGATTAGATAGTTAAGGAGAGAGTTGTGCGTCCGTGGCAGCTTTTAAAAGAGCATCCCAATCATCCGGGGGATTACCTGACTTTAGCATCTTTGCAAACACTTTGTAAGCATCCGACTTACTGTCGTAGGCTCGTTTGCTGTCGTCATCATTGACCCACGCATAAACAATAATTTTCGATTCAAGATGATAACGAAAGAATAGCCGATACTGCTGAAAAAATTTGGCACGAAACCAATGTTTATTATTATCGCCTAAGGTCGTCCCTTGACGATAGTCTGGCAACGTTGGGTCTTGAGGGATAATCTCAAAGGCCAGCTTATAAATAGCCGCTAACCGCTTCGTGTCGTTTTTCTTAATGTACCCTTGTGGATCTTTTGCTTTTAATGCCTCTACTTTGTCTTTCAACGTTTGGTACTGCTGTGCAAAAAGAGGATGGGTAAATAGCGTCCAACCATTGACCACCATCGGAACATTGTCTGGCAAAGTTATTCATCCTCATCAGACAATGCTGCATCCAAATCCACTTCTACCCCAGTGACCAGCGATGCCACGCTCTGACGCATACTCGCTGATAATGGTTGTAACTTTTCAGGATGCTTTTGCATATCAACAGCCAAAAAGGATAAAAACTGGTCCAGCACAGGATCAGTTTCCGCCGTATCAGCTCGTTGCATCAGCACGCTGCCATCGGATTGGATGATGTATTTAATCTTGTCTTTCTTATCCAGATGCAATGCCTGACGCACAGGACTTGGTACTGTTGTCTGGAAACGATCTGTCAATGTTGATTCTGCTTCCAAAGCCATTTGTGCAAACATGATGTTCTCCGCAGGTTGAAGCTGGCTAATAACGGCTAGTTTAGTCTCAAAGCGGAGGTAATGCAAATGCATTACCTTCGTACAAGTAGTTAAAATAGCCGCTGCTTGCTCAGCGCTGACGGATGAGATTTCCCGTAAACTTCTGCCAGCTTAGAACGAGAGACATGGGTATAGATTTGTGTTGTTGAGATATCGGCGTGCCCCAGCATTTCCTGCACATGCCTTAAGTCTGCGCCGTTATTCAGCATGGTTGTGGCCGTTGCGTGCCGAAACAGGTAACAAGACCCCGCCCGTTTGATACCTGCTAACTTTACATAGCGGGATACCATATCTGACAGTTTGTGGGGCTCGTAGCGTTTACCATTGTTTGCAAGAAATAAGGTGCTACCTGAAGCCAAGAATGCAATACGTGGCCTGACTTTACTCAGATAAAGCGCTATCCATTCGCAACCTCGCTCACTGATGGGCACAATGCGTTCCCGGCCTCCCTTGCCTTTTCTGATCCTGACCAGTTGCTCGTTCAGATCAATGTCTTCAATATCCAAATTTGCCAATTCGGTACGGCGAATACCAGTCGCAAAAAAGGTTTCCAAAATAGCTCGGTCCCGCAGCCCGGTAAAACCAAATAGCAGAGATTGATCTAAGACCTTCTGGATCTCATTCTCAGTAAAAATAGCTTTTGGCAGAGGACGTCCGATCTTGGGTAACTCGATGTGTTCCAGTGCGTTCGTACTCAAAACCCCTTTGATATAGAGTTTTTCAACGAAAGTTTTCACAAACGTGAGATAACCGCGTTTGACGGCAACAGTCATCGGTTTGCCATCCAGCGGTTTACGATAGCTGTTAAGGCAATGCATATAGTCGTCCATCAGGTCGAGACTAATTTGATCAACAAAATAGACCGACCGCGCCAAACACCATTTGAAAAACTTGGCTAGTCCGGCACGTTTGTTGATAATAGTGTCAGGCGCATCTCCCTTCGCCTGACACAGCTGTAGATAGTAGCGAACACAACGCCAGATCCGTTTAGTGGTGGGTTTTTCCATAGATCACCTCCTTAACGAAGGACCAACCGTCTTGAACATGGGCTCCCAGTTCTGGCTTCTGCCAGTGGATCACTGGCGAATGCCAATGGCGAAGTCTGTGGCAGAAGCGATATCCCACCGCTGAAATGACGTTTCCGAGATCATCAACAGAAGGAAAAACGACACAACCGCGAAACCGCTCACTGCCGGTCGAATGGATTAGGCCGACCGTTTGCAACATGCCCCTCATCGCTCCCCCTGCCAAAGTTTTTGTTTTTGGGATCTTTGTTCCTAACGTCCGATCACAGACTCCAATAAATTTATGATCACGAAGTGCATCGGGAATACGAGCAGAATGCTGCACAAAGTACTGCATATCTTCCCGCTCCCCATAGCGCTGAAAGTAATATTCGAAGGTTTGCTGGATGTAAATATCTTCAAGGTTTAGTTGCCCCAACAAATGCTTGTAGGAGCGTTGAGTAGCTTGGCTCATTGCGCACCTCCATTAACACCGAGTTTGCTGCGAATTGAACCACCTTGTTTGCGATCAATATGATGAGCATTATGAATAATTCGGTCTAAGACAGAATCAGCAATAGTCGGATCACCAAATGCTTCGTGCCAGTCAGACATTGGGTACTGCGAAGTAATGATCAGTGATGCGTTTTGGTCGCGTGATTCAATGAATTCAAACAACAAATGCCGTTGTGACGCACTTAACGGCGCAACGCCCCAATCATCGATCACTACTACCGGAGCACGATTGAGCTTTTTACAGTACTGCGTAAAGCGCTCTCCCTTGTCTGCGGCAATAAGTTGCAGCAGCAATTCGTTGTAACGAAAAAACAATACAGCGTAACCTGCCATGATCACCTGATTGGCCAAACAACAGGCTAAATACGTTTTACCTGATCCAGTTGGGCCGCAAATAACAACATGCTGGTTGTTATACAACCAGTGCAGCTCAGCGAGATCCGCAATCTTGGCGGGGCTCAGGCCGGGATGATACCCGTAATCTATCATGGCGACAGCTGCATTAGGCCAGCGCAGTCTCGCTTGTTTTTGCAGTCTGTTAATGCTCCGATTGATGCTGGACGTCTCTTCAGCCAGCAGCAAGTGATCGAGCCGAACCAGAAAACTTTGTGTGTCGTAGGCTTTCGAAGACAACTGATTCTGCAACGCTACCAAGAATCCGTTAAGTTTTAACTTCTTACATCTTGTTTCAATATTTTCCCTAAGCTTCATGATGATCTCCGTAGTATCCACGGCCACGCACATTTTCATGTGATGCAATGTAAGCTGGCAGGTTCTGAATACCATCTTGCTCACCTTGCGCACGCACAATCAACTCGATATCAGAAACACTGGTCATACCTTGGCGCAAGCCATAACCGCAGGCATCATCAAGTACACGAATGCCGTTTTTAGTACTGATGTTCATCAGTGCGCGGCAACGTTTTCCAATGCTACGAGAGTAAGGATTTGATACTTTCGAGTACCACAGCGCTACGAGTTCGCCAATATGTGCGCCTGACGCCGCAGCCCAACCCATATTTTTCTGCATATCATTGCTTTCCAAATCAGCCCGGTGGTCTGGATGCATGTGTTCTATGAGCATGGTTGCACCAAGTGGCTCATCAACTAATGCGTGCTCGGCAACTAGCTGATGCAAATGAACGACACGTAGATGCGTCAGCGTGATATACACTTCCACAACTTCCCCAACGATACTGAAAGGTACAGAGTACTGATGTTTCTTATGTTCAACGGTGTACTCTGGTGACACCTGTTGCAGTTTCTTATCGATGATGAGGTCGAAATCGGTGGACGGGAGTGGTTTTAACAGCGGCTTCTCGTTTTTGTTAAACAGGTCATTACGAGAAAAATTCAGGCCTTGGAAATTGAGATTGTTTAACATCTCTACTTGATTCATCAAGTGCAGATTAACTTCCTGCAAACTAAAAAAATCCCTGTCCTTGTTCATTGGAATGAGAATACGCTGGGTGACAAATTTGACGGCAAGCTCCACCAAAGATTTGTCCTGCGGATGGCCGACACGACAGGAATCCAAAAGACACTTGTAATGTTCGGCGAAGCTGTTTATGTTTTCTACAAAGGTAGGGATCAACCCCGGATGTGAAACTAGCGCTTTTGCATTGTCCATTACGACGACGTCGGTAACACCACCGTAGTAGATAAACATTTGACGCATCGCTTCAATCCAATCGGCTGTCGTTTCGCCGGGGGTCGCAAAGGAAAATATTTTCTGACTAGCCCCCAGCAAAGCAACGAATACTTTTACCCAAATCTTTTCCCCTTCTAAATTGTAATAAACTCTCGTGCCCGCATAATCAATAAAGACGCTCTCTCCCGCCGCATGCAACTGTTTCATGCTCAATTTGCAACGTTTGAGAGCTTTTTGCACCTTCCGACAAAACTGAGAATAGCTCATCGCAGTAACGGGGTCTTCAACTTGGTACTCAAGATAAAGAACCGTCAGCGATTTGCGCTTTGATTTCGATTGAATACGCTCCTCGACAATGTAGGGTAAATTGATCTGTCGTTTTTTACTGTCATGTTCGAGATTTGGGAATAAGGACGCTACCAGTTGTTTGTCACTCAACTGCTCGGCCAACAAATGATCAATTTGATGTTTTTCACAACGTTTGTTCAATCGCACCATCGATGATGGTGATGCTAGTGCCAATCCCGCCTGTTGGCGAATGCTAATGTACGGCAGCACGAATTTCGCTCGAATGCCTGCCCTGATTTGGTTCGGTGATAACATTTGTTTTTACCTTTATTCTGCTAAAATAAAGGCACAGAGTGGCCTACAAGAAAAATACAATCTTTCTTGACATACGGCCCACTTACAACGACACTTAATCTCGATATCTATACCAAAGATGTTTTAAAAAAGCCCTAGAGTTGCCGCTCTATTGGGCTTTTGTCGTTTCTGCGCCAGATAAAATTGTTTATTACAACGATTGTTTAGTCTGTTCAGTTAGCTAATCATCGTTTTTCTCCTCTTCAAATGCTTGCTCTGCTAAAAATTTCGCAACGTCTTTTACTAATGCAAATTTCCCACGACGATGTGGCATTTCAAATGTGTGTACAGGAAACACGTCTCTTAATATTGCCTGCTTGAGCGCATCCACCGACCGAAAGTTTAATACTCGATGTAATTGCTTCAGCGTGAGAATTGGAGCGCCATGAAGTTTCAACAAATCTTCCTCTAGGGCTTTTGCCAGTTCCTGCTTTTCAGTTTCACTCAAGTAAGTCCTCCTCCTTTTGCTTATGAACGGAACATTTAGGCTAGACTTAGGATTCTCCCAAATCATTGTTTTCTTAAAAACCAAACCTGAGCTTCCGAAGAAATAGAAAATAAATATCAAACAAGTGGTTAGCTCGTTCCCAGTTGAGCCAAACAAATGAAAATGGTCAGTGAACTCAATATTTGTGTAGAAAATAATCGACATTTATTCTCAAGCAGGTTGGCATTTTCTAGCTATCAACAGTTGCGGTATGACTTGAGGAAAGCTTTTACACAGGTGGCTTTTAGTGACTATCTGGAAAGAAATAGCTTTAATTCTGTACGAGACCTAACGAATTACTTGGGGTCAAAGGAAAGGCATTGCTACAACGCCCCAAATGAAATTGACACCACAAGGTTTAATAGCGAGCTAGCGAGCAATTATTGGTACAAGCTTGAGAAAGGGCAGCCAATTCGTAATCGCAAAACGATTTTCTCCGTTGATGACGCTATTGGCCTACTTAACTTGCTTGGTTTACGTCATCAGTTTTGGATGTTGCTAAATAGAAGCATAAGCGTTTGTCTGAGCGCATATCGCCTACCAATAGAGCTAAGAAAGCAAATTTTTATCCGGCACAATTTTCATAGAAATCTTTCGGCTGAAGCATTCAGTCGCAACATTAAACGTCAATACACATGTCAACTTGAAAAATTATATGCAAACAAGTCAATTGATTCTCTGCATGCATTAACATTACTGTACATCGGATATGAATACCGAGATGGTTTTCAACAAAGCAGAAAGGCCGAAAAATATTTGTATGCCTTATTTCTATATTTGATGGCGTACAAGTATAAAATCTTAAATGCATTTGAAATATTCATTTATTTGGCATTTCTACTCGAATGTAACTCTCTTTATAAAAGAAAATCAAGCCAACTCTTGAATGTCACACAATTTGAAGTCGATTTATCTGTGGTAAAAGGTATTGTTCACTCAACCAGTTCACTTCCCAAAGCCGACAAAGAAAAATTTATTAGCGATAAAATTATCAATTACCTTAACAGTCAGCCATGCCACCGTTACTTTGCCAGTTACGAAAGTAAATAGTGGGCAAGGAATTAATATGAGAAAAATTATTTCCGTTTCACCATCAAGCGAATTGTGTTTCACGTTAGTAAATGTAGATGCGTCACGACACTGAAGTTATCTCGGTCATTCTGAAAGAATATGCAATTGCATAATGACGTTTAAATGGCACATGATTACCAAAATTCTGAAACATAAAAACTTATCAGGCTAACACTAAAATTGCTTGGTTATGAAACATGCATCAATATCAACGGACAAATATTATCTATAAAAATAATTACACACAATCTACTCACCTAACGTATGCCTGATAAAATACCCTCAGGAATACGATTACCGGTAGCATAGCGATGAGTGGCATCATAATTTTTCAAACTGAATTACCTAGACAGCAGTAAAATAGCTAAATAATTAGCCCTCAAAGCCCACCAAGGTGGATTATTGCAAAGTGTACAATAAATCACCTCGCAGAAAATGAATTTCATTGAAAATATACTCAAGCAGTTATATTGAAAACACCAAAAATACACTATAGAAAATAGCAGGGATTCCATTAAGCGTCTTTAAGGCTCCAACAAATCTTAATATTATTCCACTAAACACTTCACAGAAAATAGACTAGTCTTTCAACATAGTCATCGTTGACATTTGCACACTCATAAGTATGAAAAGAAAACTGATCAGACGTAATAAAATCAAAATTTCTGAACTGTTAAAACAGTCTGCCACAAAAATGCTTCCAGCCCTCATCGAAGTAAGTAATGCGACTTTCGAATCGATCACCAGAAGCAAACAACGAGGACAGAAATGCTACCAAGCGCGACTTCGCAGACAGGAAAAACTTAATCCACGCCAGCTCAAAAAGCTGCGAAAAAAACAACAACGCTCCGGCCTGATTGGCAGCAAATTCGCGGGTATGTGTAAAACTCAACTCAAGCCTGCGGCTGCAATTTTCAAGTCAAGCCCGCCAAATGGTTGATATAATTGAGTTTGCATTTGCTATGAATATTGACAGCTAACTGTCTGAAATCTACCAGAGCGATATCGGCAACACGAAGAATTCTTTAGCCATGATGTTTCGCGTTGTAACTCAACTCAAGTTGTTCGATCAGCGCGGCATCACCAAAGCTGTAAATGTCGGGAATATCTAAGTTTATGATTTTATTTAAGAAGCGCCGACCTGTGTATTGCTCAATTCTGCTTATATGCAGCAACTCCATTACGCAAATAAGATCTGCCCATTCCAGAAGATCTTCAGTGCATAAAGTAGTCCCATGACGACGGCACTCTTTTTGGGAAAGGCCTGCCGATTTATACACATTCACCGGATCTTTTGCTGCAAAATGCAGCTCCGCTGTTTTGCTGCGATTAAGATTTGCGGTACACAAAAACAGAATATTCATAATGAAGCCTCCTAACGGGATCAGGTTAGCACCCCACTGCAAAGTACTCCAATTGATGAGTGGTCTGTTCTTGTTGGCAGCACATTTGACGATATGTGTAAAACATCACTGAAGTTTGTGGCAGCTATTCAGATCAACACTGGCAACTAGTTATCGACTTTCAATTGACCACCTCATTAAAAATTCGTTTTACCACTTGTTGTGAATCGATCTGACCAGCAGTTGCAACAACCTAAAACTCAAGAAATCGCGACTGCGTGCAAGAATACCATGTTAAGTATTTGAGTTATAAGCAGCATGAAAACAACTTAAGAGTAAGCAATAAGTTTATTTCCGCAACTTACGAGCATAGAACCGACTTTCGAGTTCCTTGAACCACTACTAATGTTTATATCTTGTTGAATCTTGACGCAAAAGCAGATAGCTTAAACTAACAATTTCGATAAAAGACAGTCCAAGTTAAGGTATCTATATCGCGCAATTGACATCTCAGTTGCGCAGTTCAGCAGCTACATAAGGTATTCATATGAATAATGATCAAGAATTAGCACACAGAATAAAAATCAAGTTTGGCACTGCCCCAAGCGAACCTACGACTTACCAGTTGGACAGAATAAAGCAGGAGATACAGGCTTTAGTAGCAAAAGGAATTACTCCTACCGACAAAGACTGGGCAGATATAGTTAAAAAATACTGCCCTGATGCCGGACGTTACATTTACAAAGGTGCTGATACTTCTGACCTTATCACCCTGATGCAACTAGCAACAAAAAAATAGGACGTTTGACATGAGTATGAAAGGCCTTAAGAAGGAACTTGAAGCTGCTCTGTTAATTACTGATTGGTCTCCCACTGAAAGCGATCTTAGAGAGATTGCATTACAGATTAAGGGGCTCAAAGGTAAAGCTTCGAAATTAGATATTGAGAAAATAGTCTCTGCGGTGGTTGGTCCATACGAATACATGATCTTAGGTGGCGTCGATAATACCGATCTGACAACTTTGCTTCTTTTAGCAACGAAAACGACTGATTAATGATGACTAATGAGCAAGCGGTTCTCCTAGCTGAGGCAGAAATTGAAAAGTTGAAGCAAGCTTACATGGCACATCTCAACCCTGTTGTTCTTAAAATTCATATGAATGGAGAAAATCCTTCTCTACAAGATTTACTTTTATGCCAGAAATTAGGTGCGCAGTATTTTAACTTCATTGAAAACTTTGTTGGCAACAGTGGGTTATTAGGTGCTCATGCAAATGGGAAATGGGTTACGGGTTTTGCTGAGTCCTGCCATAGTTACTTAGGAGCCTTTGTAGTTCATGTGAACTTTCTTCGAAGTCATTCTGACACTCTTAAAGGTGCTTTAGAGAGTCCCAATGTTGGGGCCTATGCGAACATGCAAAGAATGACAAAAGAGTATCTTCCAAAAAAACAGTGGCAGCAATTAGAATCGCTTTTCAAAACAAATAGTCTTCCAACAGCAGGATTCGAATACGCAGGAGCAAATGATTTGAATGACACACCTAAATGGCAATTATTACTAGGTTTAGCTGTTGGCCTATTGTTTGCATTTATAGTGCTCGTTTCAGCTATATTGATTCCAAACCCAACTGCTACGCAGTTTTTTATTTTCAGAGGCGTGTTTGCTATTTCTCTTGCTGCAATCGCAGCTATTATTCCCGGCCTACTTAATGTGGAGTCAAGATTTCAAAAATTCTCCATAAAAGCGACTGGTGCAATTGCTGTGTTTGTCATTGTTTGGCTGTTAAATCCTCCAGCTTTGGTAGGCGGTTAACAATGTGCGTGTCCTGACAATCAATCTTTAAGAATTTTATTCTACCGTGTGTTCGGTGCTGTGTACTATAAACTAAATCGTATTAACATAAGGAATAAATAAATGGCCGATCCTAGAGCATTCATTAGTTTCGACTTTGACCATAATCTTACAGAAAAAAACCTATTCGTAGGTCAATCTAAACATTCAAAAACACCATTCTCCATTCAAGACTGGTCATCAAAGGCATCTCTACCGCAATCCCAATGGGAAGCTTTAATAAAAAGTAAGATTGGCAAATGTAATATGCTCATTGTCCTGTGCGGAAAAACTATGGCAAGTGCTACTGGGGTTTCAAAAGAAATTGCTATGGCGAAGGAACAAGACGTCCCTATTTTTGGAGTTTATATTGGCGGGGCAAATACAACTAGCAACCTCCCAAGTGGTTTGCAGCGTAATCGAACCATTACATGGGATTGGGACAATATTGCAGCAGCTATAGATCAAATGATGACCGAAGGAAAAAATAAATAGGTACTCTCATGAAAAAGGCACTCATTGTGGGGATAAACGACTACCCATCATCCCCTTTGGGCGGTTGTGTAAATGACGCTAGCGCCTTAGCTACGGTATTAGAATCGAATGGTGATGGATCTCCCAACTTTGGTGTGCGCAAGATCACATGCCCTAGCACGAACATAACTAGGCCGATGTTACGTGAAGCAATTGAGCAGTTATTTGCAGGTGATTGCGATATGGTTTTGCTCTATTTTTCCGGGCATGGCTATATCAAAAGCACGGGAGGATACCTAGTTACTACTGACGCAAGAAAGTATGATGAAGGCGTCTCTATGGATGAGATATTAGCTTTAGCAAACAACTCAAAAGCTAGGAACAAGGTCATAATTTTCGATTGTTGCCACTCTGGTGCAATGGGCTCGCCAAGTATTTCTGGTAATGGAACTGCACAATTAGCAGAAGGAATGTCGGTATTAACAGCAAGTAGAGACATCGAGTATGCATTAGAGGCAAATGGTGCTGGCATATTTACATCACTTCTTATCGATGCTTTAAAAGGTGGCGCAGCAGATATTCGAGGCAATATAACACCGGGATCGCTTTACGCCTATGTTGACGAAGCCCTTGGGGCATGGGACCAGCGTCCAATTTTTAAGACAAATGTTACAAGCTTTTCGCCATTGCGAGTGATTCATCCTAAAGTACCATTTGAAACATTGCGTAAAATTAAACAGTACTTTCCAACGGCGGACTCTGAACATAAATTAGATCCTTCGTATGAAGATACAGATCCCAGTGCAAACCCAATAAATGTAAAAATTTTTAAAGATTTACAAAAATATCAAAGTGTCGGCTTGGTAGTACCAGTAAATGCAGAGTTTATGTATTTTGCAGCAATTAACTCTACGTCTTGTAGGCTAACTGCCTTAGGGTATCAATATTGGCGTCTCGTTAATGAAAAACGGCTGTAAATTGCATAATCAACGCATGTTGACGGGCAGGTATCCCACATATCTCTCTACTCCGGTCTATATACAGATGGATGCTTTAGCAGTTGGGTGCTTGAATTGGATACAATATCGGTGATGATGAAGCCAGCTAGGCAAATACTCATGAAAAACGATCACAGGGTCGTCCGAAAGAACACAATAATTCATAAGATTGCTTTAATGAGGATTTAAAAAATCAACCAAAAATTTCTTAAATGATTGTACGGCTTCAGGTTTTAGCGTTTCGATATACCTAAAAGTATCAGGCTCTGACATTATTGGGCCTGTCTTGAAATGTTTCTTCGTTATCTGTTTATAAAAGTTCTTAGCCCTATCACCCTCCTTTTTATTGGTAATTTGCTCGATACCAGAGACCACTAAATTTCCAGCGATATATTGACGATACAATTTTATTTCAATATTTTGAAACGGTAAAAAAATCACGTTATCAAGTCCATTTAGATAATCTTTCCCTTCTTGATCTCCATCCAGAACAGCAAGTACATTTTTTTGTTCCGAAAGGAAATTTTCTGTAGAATTTCTTTTCATTAGATCGATAACTTGAGTTGCCCCACCTATGTATATTATATGATACTGATAGAACATTTCAGCCCCAGATAATTTAATTAAAAATTCTAAGTAGTTAGCAAGACATAAATCCTCTGTAATTATATACTTATCAAAATCAACAAAACCATACATTATGCTTTTGATGAAGTTATAAGATCTTGGTGAAATTGATATTAGATCCTCTCCGATATTTTTCTCCATGTAATAGAGCTCATTGTCTTCAAGTGTCTTCATCAACGCTAAAGAATGAGTTGTGAATAATATATTTGTTTCATATCTATGGCAGTACTCTCTCAGAGCTTTGACCAGATTGACTTGAGCGCTTGCATCAAGAGAAATATCTATCTCATCAATTACAATTAATTTTTTTCCTTGCTGTATCTGCTTGAACAGATTAATAACAAAATATTCGCCAGAGCTAAAATAATCTTCCCTAATGTAAAATCTATCATCCTGATCTTTCAGAATAAAATAATAAATTGTCTTTTTGATTTCAGCCTGTTTTAACCCAGAAAAACGGTTATCGCCGTAAATTTTTTCTAGAAAAGATGCCAACTCAATTGAGGCTTCGTAGTCTCCAATCGCTATTTTCGCTCTAAGCTCTTCATCTATACCTGATAAACGACTAAAATGATTAAATCTTTCACCATGAGGTATTGGCAATTCCACCTTTATTTTAGACTTTAAATCTTCAGGAATATCCTGCTTGCTATCAATGCTTTTAATAAATCTATTGTAGGTGAAATTAATTTCATGAATTTCGTCAATAGAGTAACTGATGGAGCTATCTTCATTAAAGATATAAGGTGCAGCTGTTTCTTGAAAAGTATTGTTTACTGCGAAATTACGAATTGCACGTATCAACGTGGTCTTACCAACACCATTTTTTCCTGCAATGCAAATTAACTTGTTTTCCGACAAATCAAAAAAAACATATTGCTTTTTTATGTGCTGAACATTTTGCACGGTAATTGTAATTTTCAAACTACTTCACCGACTTTCGAATGAACATATCAATTACTGTATTCCCATACTTTCTACGCAATTTTGATATGTAACTCTTATCCATGGCGTTAAAAGCGATCAGCTTCCCTGATAGCGTACCGGTAGCATATTCCTGCAACGATTTTTCATTTAAATCTAGATTCTTATTGTTAGCTAACACTTGGAAATAATTTTCAAATTTATCCCTATTAGTAAGATAAAAATAGAGCAGTGATTCTACTTCCTTTTTATCTGTACTCGGTATCGTAACTATGCCGTTCGGTAATATATTAAACCCTAATATTTTAAAGTCATGCCCTTTTTTATTAAATTTTGTTTTTAACTTATTTAATTTTATGTCGTTATTTACATAAGTAGCCAGATGATTATTTATAGTGTTTTCAATATCATGAGCAAAGTCAACATCGCTCCCTGATATTATAATGTCATCAGAGTATCTAGTATAGGTTAGATTATTTTCTTCACAATTCTTTAAAAGAGCATTATCGAAATCAAAAAGACATATATTACTAAGTAATGGTGAGGTTGAAAAACCTGCTGGGATATGGTTATCAATAACAGTTAACTCTTCTATTCTGCCTACATAGCAATCAATATCTGAAATAAGAACATTTGATAGTTGTTTACTCAAGCATGACTTAACATTATCTGAGTGAATGTTGCCATAAAAATTTGAAAGATCAGTTTGAAAGAAAAAATCATTTTTAGCGTGCTTCTCAACCGCATCTCGAATACTTACACCTTTTCGGTATGAATAAACAACATCTAAGTTGTAATCAGCAAACTCTAGAATAGTTTTGTTTATAAAGCGGTGAATTTGTTTAAGTTTCGGGGAGGGGGCATAGATAGTTCGCTTGGATTTCACTATTTTGTGAAACTCACTTTTAACATCCAGCTTTAAAAATTCTGCGAACGACATTTTTTCATGAAAAGTCGAAATGAAGATTTCTTCCAAGCTGCGTTTAACCCCGTCATTTTTCAACTCGTAATATCCTCACGCACCAGTACCGATAAAACATTAAACGACAAAATAGCATTTTACCAATTAGCTTTAAAGCACTTGGCAAGCATTCAAACCATTTAATAATTTTAATGTACAGCAAAAAATTGCTAGATGTGACAAACGGTATTAACTTCAAAGTAGAACGGATTGGTTACATTCTTACGTCAAATGTCCGTTTTCACGGTATACATTTGACGTAAGGGTAACATGGCTCATAGCCTGTAGGGACCTTGCATAATGACTGGAGATGCTCCTAGTCGCACGGTATGCTTAAAACTTACAGGAGATCGGTCAAAAATTCAAGCCCAATACTTCAATTCACACAAATAAAGGCGTGACAAGTTGACCGGTTAAGGCGCTGCAAGCTCGTTGATGTTCGCTTCATCCCGAGGGGCTTTATCTACAAATGTTACAAACTCAGAGAGAATTAGTTATGTCGTACCTTAATTGTCAACTAGAAACTCAGGTGTGACGTTAATAATTGATGTCAACAACGAGCACTGCGTGGCCCATGGATCAGGGCGTTATTGTCGTGGTTGGGCTCTGGTGTTGGTAACAAAAACAACCTAGAACACTTGCGGTTGCAGGTGTTCTAGGTTTGATTCGAGCACCCTAAGGTAATTTGCCCCAATCGCTGTGCTCGAACGGTAATGGCAGACAACGTGGTAATTCCGACAATCAGACAACTTCACATTTTGAATTCAACGCATTTTCGAGATTAATTAACTGCGAATGATCCGTTTTCCAAACGTCAAGCTCATACGGTTCACCACGTTGGTCCAGATTCAAAGTGATTATCACTTCAATACCATCATCATCAAAAAATGAACACTGGGAGGCTGCTTTTCCAAAAGTTCTGTCATCGTTCTGTGACGCGAACTCCAAACTCCCCATGCCTCCGTCGTCCAGAACTTTAACAAGAATTTCAGCTTGGCTATGGAAATTTTCAGCCTTCAACCCTGCGACGATTAAGAGCGATGTCGTGATTGTTCGCTCGCATTCAGTTAATGATCTAATCATTTTATTTACTCTTTAGGAGGCGTTATCCGGCCTATGTTGATTGATCCATCTTCATGTTTGTAGGCGTTGAAATCAACCTTGACGCCACCGACGTCAGCGGACATTTTATTTAAGCCGGGGGTTAATTTGTCACCTGCTTCATTGACTGCTCCGGTGACTGCTTCAGCCACATTTTCCCTCACCAGCCCTGCTTTATCAGTATGCCTAAAAGCATGTGAGACTTGGTTTGCATTGTTGCCAATGGTTACTGACGCTTTTATACCAGCAGCTGCCGCGTCTCCGACGACAGGAATAACTCCGACAGCTGCTGCTGCTATATTAGCCATTGTGGGATTACTAACGGCCTCAGCAGCAGCTTTAATATCACCAACGACAGGCATCACGTCAACCAATGTACTTACGCCTGCCGCCTGTTGCGCAGGAGTTAAGGTTTGCATTCCAGTCGGGCCACTCCCAGTGTCCATAGGGGTCAATGGGAATGGTATAGCCGTCCTACCATCAGGATCTGTGTACTTATATGGATTATTATTTGCGTAGGCATACCGATTAAACATCATCGGATTAGAAGCTTTAAATCCAGCCGGATCATTTGAGTAGAACCGCCCGATCACTGGATCATAGTATCGTGCCTGCATATAAGTTAAGCCGATATCTTTATCTTCCATGTGACCCGTATATCCCGACTTATCTTTATACTCCGCATTTGGTGAGATTTTGGCAATCAATTGTTTACCAAGGTAAATATAATGGGTTGCGCCTTCTGGACTACTAATATGAACCAACAGTCCTTGCAGGTTATACATATTGTATATCTGGTCGTTGCTAACAAACTTTTTGGTTCTCCGACCAAGACCATCATAGAGATATCAGACATCATCCGATGTTTTCCGTTGTTGTGCACAGTTACAGGTTAGGGCACTTTTTATATGACAAATGTCATCCTGCTTTGCTGACAACACAGGCTATTCCCGGCGTCCGGGCTCGGTTAAGCTGTGACCTGTAGCGCAATTCCAGATTCAGCGCGGAGGCAATAATGACAGTGCAGTTAGACGGCAAGTGGAGCTGGGTTTATCTGGTGAATCTGGTGTTTTATCTGTTGCCGCTGTTTTATCTGCCGCTGGCGCTGTGGCAAATCGCCGTGGCGGTGATGGTGTTAGTGGCTTTTGTCTGGTGTTATTTCTGGGCCTACCGGGTGCCGACGGCGCGCATGCAGTGGCCGGTGTTGTGTATGCTGGTGCTGGCGGTTGGTGTGACGCCGCTTAATCCCGGCAGTATTTCGTTATTTGCCTATATCGGTTTTTTCCTCGGCTTCGCCTGGCCGTTACGTCAGGCCGTTGCTGCCGTGAGTGCTGTGCTGTTGATTATGGTGGCACTGAATAGCTGGCTGGGTTTTAAGGGGCCGTATTTCCTGCTTTACGGTGGTTTATTGCTGGTGGCGGTTGCAAGTTTTGGTCTGTTAGAGCGGCAGCGGCAAATTCGGTTACGCCAGCAACAACGCAGTCAGGAAGAAATTGCCCAGTTGGCACAAATGGTTGAGCGCGAGCGTATTGCGCGGGATTTACACGACATTATGGGTCACAGCTTATCGAGCATTGTGCTCAAGGCGGATCTGGCCAAAGCCTTGCTGAAAGCCGGCAACAGCGAAGAGGCTGCTTTGCATTTGACTGAATTGGCCCAGGTGGCGCGCGATTCGTTGTCGCAGGTCCGTCAGACAGTTTCAGGCTATAAGCACAAAGGGCTGCTGGCCGAAGTCAGCACTCTGGCGCAGCGCCTGCGCGAACACGGTTTTGCCGTGACACTGGAAGGTGAAGTACCGAAGCTGGCGGCGCGCGAAGAATCGGCCTTGATCCTGGTGCTGACCGAACTGGTCACCAACATTTTACGCCACAGCAAAGGTGACAGCTGCCGCATTAGTTTTCGTGAACAGGATCAGGGTGTTTTGATGGAAGTGGCCGACAACGGTGAAGTGAAAAACTTCGGCTTTGGCAACGGTCTGACCGGGGTCACTGAACGGCTGCACGCGCTGCAGGCCAAACTGGATTATCAATTGGATGCCGGCTGTCAGTTAAAAATCTGGCTGCCAAACGCCAACAGCCGCTAAAGGAACTGAACATGCGAATTTTACTGGCTGAAGATCAGGCCATGGTGCGCGGGGCTCTGGCTTCGTTGTTAAAACTGTCCAGCAATCACCAACTGGTGGAAGCGGCCGACGGCGACAGTGCGCTGAAGTTACTCAAAGCTGAACACTTTGACGTGTTACTGACCGACATTGAAATGCCGGGCCGCAGCGGACTAGAGCTGGCCGCCTGGCTGCAGCAACAACAGAGTAAAACCAAGGTGATCGTCATTACCACTTTTGGCCGCAGCGGTTATGTCCGTCGCGCTTTGGATTGCGGCGTCAGCGGGTTTTTGCTCAAAGACGCGCCGGTCGACGATTTACTGGCGGCCATCGATAAAGTGCTGGCCGGTAAACGCGTGATCGACAGTGAACTGGCGCTGTTAGCCCTGGGTGAACAGGACCCGCTCAGCGACAAAGAACGCCGTGCGCTGCGGCTGGCCGGAGAAGGCAAATCTACCGCCGAAATTGCCGGTTTGCTGTTTATTGCTGAAGGCACAGTGCGCAATTATTTGTCCGAAGCGATGGCCAAACTGAACGCAGTGAACCGGGTGGAAGCCGCCCGTATCGCTCAGCAAAAAGGCTGGCTCTGAGTAGTCAAATGGCATGCTCCGTGTTAACTTAAAGTTAATTTAACGCAGGGAGTAAGCTATGTTGATTTCTTCATTGGCAGCCGTCTGGCTGAATAACGCGCTGGCTGGCGCACCACATCAGTCCGCCGCACAGCTGCAGCAATTACAACAACTGAGCAGCGACAACGCCCGTATCGTTCGTTTTGCCAGCCCGGAACAAGCCCGGATGGCGGCGATCAGCCTGCATGACGCGCTGCTTGGTGGCCGCTGGCAGGACAGCAGCCTGGTGCTGCAACTGGACGCCGCGGCGGAGGCCAGATTAGCACCTTATGCCGAATCGATTAGCCCTGCTTATATCTGGCAACAGCAGCAGGCGGCCATAGCGCCGCAACCGCTGACAGAGAACGCCCAGAGCATTCCGGGTTACGCTTGTTATCCAACAGTGGAAGAAACCTACAGCCAGGCTGAACAGTTGGTACGCGATTATCCCGGCTACGCCAGCTGGCACAAAATCGGCAGCGGCTGGGCGAAAACTAAAAACGGCACTGGTTATGATCTGTATGTGCTGAAAATCACCAACCGCAACGCTGGCGCGGTCAACAGAGCGAAATTACTGGTCAACAGCGCTATACATGCCAGGGAATATGCCACCGCCGGCCTGACGCTGGAATTTGCCAAAGACTTGCTGAGTAAAGCCGGCAAAGATGCTGATGTCGACTGGATGCTGCAGCAAAACGAAGTGCATCTGGTGCTGCAAACCAACCCGGAAGGGCGGAAAATCGCCGAAACCGGTGTGTCCTGGCGCAAGAACATCAATGACAGCGCCTGTAACAGCGGCACCTTTGGCGTGGACCTGAACCGCAATTTCAGTTTTGGCTGGTTCGCTATCCCGAACGGCAGCAGTGGCAACAGCTGTGATTTGACCTACCGCGGCGTCAGTGCCGGTTCTGAGCCTGAAGTGCAGGCGCTGGAGCAATATGCCCGCAGTCTGTACCCGGATAAACGTGGACCGGCCCGTACCGACGCAGCACCCGACAATACTGCCGGTATCCATATCGACGTGCATAGTTTCAGTGAACTGGTGTTGTGGCCCTGGGGCGATACCACTACCCCTGCGCCCAATGACACCGCATTAAAAGCTTTGGGGCACAAGCTCGCCTGGTTTAATAACTATGTACCGACCCAGTCGATTGGTTTATATCCGACCGACGGCACCAGCGATGGCGTCAGCTATGGTGAGCTTGGTGTGGCCGCTATTACTTTTGAAATTGGTACGGCGTTTTTTGAGTCTTGCGCCAATTATCAGGCCAATGTGCTGCCCGACAATCTGCGCGCGCTGTATTACGCGCTGCGTGTCAATACAGCGCCTTATTTGTTACCGGCCGGGCCTGATGTCAGTCAGCTCAGTCTCAATACCACAGCAAACCAGATCCCGCGCAACCTGCCCCTGCAGCTCAAAGCACTGGTCAGCGACAGTCAGAGCAGCGGATATAACGGCGGCGTGGCGAGTCAGGTTATCCAGAGTGTCGAACTGACGCTGGACCAGTGGCCGGATCTGGCCGGCAGCAGTATCAGCATCAATGCCACCGACGGCAAGTTTGATTCTGCCAATGAAACGATCAGCCACACGTTAGATGTCTCCGGGCTCAGTGAAGGCCGTCACACGCTGTACCTGCGCGCCAAAGACAGTGCCGGCAACAATGGCCCGGTGTATGCCCGTTATATCGAGGTCACCGCGCCGGCGGTGGTGGTCACTCGGCCGTTGCCGGATTTCAGCGTCGAATGTGAGTTCCTGCGCTGCCAGTTCCGCAATACCACACTCATCGATGCCAGTGTGCCTGTGGAATTCAGCTGGATCTTCGCTGCAGGGGTGACCAGCACGGCGAAAGACCCAGTGTACACCTACAGTGCGGCTGGTACTTATCAGCCCACTTTGCAGGTGACTGTGGCCGGTCAAATCGAACAGCGTAGCAAAACTCTGCAGGTATTTGCTGAGCCGCAGTTACAGCTCAGCAGCAATTGCCAGAACCTGAGTTGTACCCTGACTGCCAGTGCCAGCAGCGCCAATGGTGCAGTGGGGACTGTGCAGTGGACAGTAAATAATCAGACGCTCAGTGGCCAAAGTGTCAACGTGACTTTTGCCGCGGCCGGCACTTATCAGGCGCTGGCGGAAGTCAGCGACAGCGCCGGGCAAAAAGTGCAGAAGACACTGAGTGTGACCGTCACAGCGCCGGTGACGCCGGCCGAACCTGCGGCGCCATCGTCGTCCGGTGGCAGTGTTGGTTTTGTGAGTTTGCTGTTGTTGTGCTTTTTGCGGCGGCGGCTGATTTAACAGAGTGTTAGGGCAGCCTGTGTGGGGCTGCCCTGTTCTCGTTAGTTCAGGGCACCAGTTGCAGCTGCAGCGCCCGCTGTTGCTGCTCCAGTAACTGCTGGAATTTGTCGGCCGGGATCGGCGGGCTGCACAAATAACCCTGATAGCGGTCGCAACGCTGCAACTTGAGGAATTCCAGCTGTTGCGCCGTTTCAACGCCTTCGGCCAGCACTTTAAAGCCCAGGGTATGGGCGATGCCGATAATCGCGGTGGCGATCGCCATATCATCCTGACTGTGTGGGATGTCATCGATAAATTTTTTGTCGATTTTCAGCACATCTAACGGGAAACGTTTCAGGTAAGCCAAAGACGAATAGCCGGTGCCAAAATCGTCGATGGCCAACCGGATGCCGAGCCGGCGTAAATCATCCAGCACCTGTACCACAACCTCCTGATTTTCCATCAGCGCACTTTCGGTTAGTTCCAGTTCCAGACAATGCGGCGGAAAACCGGTGTCGTTCAGCACCTGGGTCACCTGCTTACGCATGTCATAACGTTTAAACTGTGCCGGTGACACATTGACCGCCAGCGTCAGGCGGGGCAGACCGGCTTCCAGCCACTGTTGGCCCTGCCGGCAAGTTTCAGTCAGTACAAATTCACCGATATCGTTGATGAGACCACATGCTTCGGCGATCGGAATAAAACGCATTGGTGAGATCATGCCCTGTTCAGGATCAAACCAACGTACTAAGGCTTCAGCGCCAATGATACGACCGCTGAAAATATCAATTTGCGGCTGGTAATACACCCGTAAGTGATTGGCTTTAATCGCTTTACGCAGTTGGGCCTCAATGGTCAGCCGATCGCGGGCTGCCTGAGTGTAAGCATCTGAGTAAAAAGTAAAAGTATTGCGACCGGCCGCCTTGGCTTTATACAAAGCCGCGTCAGCACCTTGCAGCAGCGCCGTGGTGTTATCGCCGTGATCCGGGAACAGCGCGATCCCAATGCTGGCACCCAGCGACACTTCAACATGATCGCTCAGGCTCCAGGGTTGCCCCATATGGTGCAAAAGCTTGTTGGCGACAACAGCGGCGTCGCCGGTCTCCGGCAGCGCCGTCAGCAGAATGGCAAATTCGTCGCCGCCAAGCCGTGCCACCACATCGGTGTCCCGCACTTTTTGTTTTAGCCGGCTGGCGACCTGCAGCAATAACTCATCGCCATATTGGTGACCATAGGAGTCATTGACATCTTTAAAGTGGTCCAGATCCAGTACCAGCACTGCGGCGTGCAGGTGATCCCGCCGCGCGGTTTTGATTGCCTGTTCAGCAATTTGCAAAAACAGTTGCCGGTTTGGCAGATGGGTCAGCTCGTCGTGTTCACTGAGGAACATCATTTCCGCTTCAGTGGCGCGGATCTCGGATAAATCAGTAAACACAGCGGCATAATGGCTGATTTGCCGGGCTTCGTTAAATACCGCACTGATGCTCAGTTGTACCGGCAGCACAGTGCCATTTTTGTGTTTATTGATGACTTCGCCTTGCCAGTAATTTTGTTCGGTCAGCTGTTGCCACATCTGCTGATAAAATTCATCGCTGTGTTGGCCGGAGCGCAGTATCGAAGGTGTTTGACCCAGCAATTCAGCTTCACTGTAGCCAAACAGACTCACCAACGCCGGATTGACTGAAATAATGACTTTTTCGGTGTCGGTGATCAGAATGCCTTCGCGGCTGCTGTTAAACACCGCGTCTGCCAGTCGCAGGTTGGCTTCCTGTTGTTTGCGAACCGACAGGTCGATGTCCATACAGAAAATTTGCGACGGCCGCCCCGGCAACTGCACGACGGCATGACCGGAGAACACATGGACGGGTTCGCCGCCTTTGCGCTGCAATATCAGCTCGCCGGCCGGGAGCGGCACGCCGCTGTCGGCCATCTGTTGCACAGCAGCCTGCACATCGGTGTGCATCGGTGGCGGAATAATCAAATCCAGCAGGCTTTTGCCGACGGCTTCTTCTTTGCTGTAGCCGTATAGCACTTCACTGGCTTTGTTCCAGTAAAAGGTGGTGCCGTCGGCTTCGTAGCCCTGCACCGAAATTTCCGGCGTGTTATCCAGTAAGGTGCGAAAACGCAGCTCGCTTTCCATCCAATGCTGCTCGGCCTGTTTCTGCATCGTGATATCTTCGAGTTCAAGCAGAACATGGCTGATTTGGTTGTTGCGATCGACAATGCCATACACCGAACTCTCCAGCCATTGCTGCACTGCAGGTTGTGTTGTCAGTATTCTTTGGTCCTGCCGGCTGACTTTATGCTGGCCACTTTTTAATTGCACGAACACAGTATCCAGCCATTCCTGCTGCTCGACAGGTAACACATCTTTGAGCTGCGGCAGCTCGTCGAGCTGGCTGGCCGGGATTTGGCTGAGCTGGACAAAACGCTGATTAAAATACTGCACATCGCCTTGAATGCCACAGATCAGCACACCCACCGGACTTTGTTCAATGGCCTTGGAAAACAGTTCCAGCCGGCCTTTTGCATCACTGCGTTCGACTAAAAATGCTGCCAGACTGGCGGTAAACTGGATGAGATCGCGCTCTTCCGGCGTCGGGTCACGCTTTTCCGCCAGATAGATGGCAAAAGTACCGAGCAATTGGCGATCGGTGTCGAAAAACGGTGTCGACCAGCAGGCCTGCAGCCAGTCATAAGGGGCAATCAGCTCCTGAAAATTCAGCCACAGCATATCGTTGTGGACATCCGACACATAAACCGGTTGCCCGGTAGCTGCTGCGGTACCACAGGAACCATTGCCATAACGGATGGGTAATTTGTCGACTCTTTCATTGTAATCGGCTGGCAGGCTGGGCCCGGCGGCAACCCGCATCACCTGATTTTGCAGATCGGCCAGTAAAATGGATCCACGCAGATGAGGCAGTTGCTGCTCAATAAACTTCACCAGTTCAGTCAGCAGATCAGGTAACGCCGCATCGTCGAGCAGCCGGTGCATCAGGTAACTTTGCGCCTGCTGTTTCATCTGTTGATGCTTACGTTCACGGATGTTTTGCCAGCAAATCACCAGCACTGTACCGTCCTGCGATTTTGGCACCGGAATGGCCCGATATGCGGTCGGCAGGGTTTCGCCATGCAGATTGATAAACAAATCGGCCTCGCCGCTGATTTGTTGCGGCTGTTCCAGCGCTTTGTGGATCTCCCGCCAAAGCGCCAGTGCTGCTTTTTGTTTGCTGACCAGCGTCTGCACCGGCAATCCGATCAACTGACTGGGAGTGGCGTAGCCCAGTTGCTGCTGTGCGGCCTGATTGACGAAGGTGATCTCGGCTTGCTGATTAACGCCGATAATGGCGTCACCGGTTGAATCCAACAACAGTTGCACTTGCGCCATACTGGCCTGCAGCGCAAGCAGCGCCTGCTTGCGGGCATGAATATCTTCAATCACCGAGACAAAATAACACTGGGAGCTGTCGCTGCTGCGATGGTAAGACACCGACAAATGTGCCCAGACAAACTGACCGTCCCGGCGGCGGTAGCGTTTCTCCATCTCAAAGCTGTCACGTTCGCCGCGGATCAGTTCATTACACATTTGTAAGTCGTCAGCCAGATCGTCCGGATGCGTCAAATCCTGAAAGGTACTGCCAGCCAAGTCGGCGGGTTCGTACTGCAACATATGTGCAAAGCACTGATTAATTTGAATAAAATGCCCTGACAGCGCGACGTGGGCAATACCGACAGCAGCTTCATCGAAGGTACTGGCCAGTTTTTGCTGCATCAGCCGGGCGAAGCGGCTTTTGGCGCGCAGCATGGTGTAAAGCAGCAGAGGAAACAGCACGGCACAGCTGCCGAGCAACAAGGTAAGCGTCTGGTGTAAGGTTGCATGCTGACTGGCAGATAACCAGGCGGCAGTAGATTCAGGTTGTTGTGTCAGCCACCACAGCAAGGTGATGACGGCATATATGACGAGCAGAGGCGGCAGCATGGGCTCGGCGCGGCGCAAAAAGGGTTCAGTGTGCGGTGCAGTCAACGGCATCTGTCATCTTCCCTGTTGTATTCACCCGCACGGCCTGAGCAGTGGTTGGTACCTTGTCCGGCGTCCAATCCAGCGCGATTGAACCGGGTGTTACATGTATCGATTAAGCATAGACGAAGCGAATAGAAGGGCAAATCGGGACAACACCGGCGGGCGGCGCTGTCCCGCCTGGATCAAAACGAATAAACCAGCGTCAGTGAAGTCTGGGTGTCGGTGTTCTTTTTACCGACCGGTACTTCAGAGTCATGCTGCACCGTAAAAGCCGCTTTCATTTGCATGCTGCCGTTAATACGGGCACTGACCGAAGTTTCTGACTGAGTTCTTTTATTGTCTGAGCTGGCTTCGAGGCTCAGTAACTGGCGAAACGTCGCGCTGTCGGAAATCACCCAGTCCAGGCTGCCGGCGGTGCGGACCAAAGCGCCTTTTTCCGTGACATCTCCGGCAGTTTTGCCGGTGTAATAACCTGGACCGATTTCGGCGTCAATGCTGATGCCATCGCCCTGATACAAACGGTCGCCGTAACCGGCGGAGATCAGGCTGTAGCGGGTGTAAGCACCAAAGTCATCTTCAGTGTGTGAGCCAAAAATGAACAGCTTGGCGTGGTCAGTGTCGAGTTTATAACCGGCTTTACCGGAAGCAAAATAGCGTTCGGCAGATTTTTCGCTGTAGCGATTGCCGTTGGCGTCAGTTTTTTCATCTTCTTTAAAAAATGCACTGAGCACATATTCATTGCTCCACTTTACCATCTCCTGTTTGGCGTCAATTTTGCCGGTCACAGAAGTACCTTTGGTATTGCCTGAGGTGGTAATAGCACCGAGTTCCGCCGAAGTTGCCCAGCCGAGTTTGGTGTCGTCCGCAGCCTGAGCAGACAAAGAGCTGGCAGCGAGTGCAACCAGCAGCATTGGATATTTCATACATCATCCTTGTGAGGTTTCATGTGTAAAGACATTTGTGGAAACGGAATTTCGATACCAGCGGCATCAAACTGCAATTTAACCTGTTCCAGCGTATCCCAGTACACCGCCCAATAATCGGCGGCTTCGACCCAGGGCCGCAGTACCAATTGCACTGACGAATCGGCCAGAGCGCCCACGGCAATCACCGGTGCCGGCTCTTTCAGCACGCGGCTGTCGGCCTGCAGAATGTCGTGCAGAATTTGTTTGGCTTTTCGTAAATCTGAGTCGTAGCTGATGCCAATCGTCAAATCGATACGGCGGCGTTTTTCTGCCGAATAATTGATGATGGCGCCGCCGGTAATTTGTGAATTTGGCACGATGATTTTTTTATTATCACCGGTTTTAAAAATGGTCTGGAAGATATCAATCCGCTCCACCACGCCGCTGATGCCGGCGACCTCAACCAAATCACCTGATTTAAACGGCCGGAACACGATAATCAACACGCCGGAGGCAAAATTGGATAATGAGCCCTGTAACGCCAACGCCACCGCTAAACCGGCGGCGCCGAGAATAGCCAGGAACGACGCGGTCTGGATGCCCAGGTGCGATAGCGCGATGAGCGCAAAAGCAATCAGCACGGCGGCATAGACGATGCTTGACAGGAAAGACACCACAGCGCGGTCGACATGGCGCAATAACAAGGCTTTGCCAATCAACCTCGATACACCCAGCGCAACCCAGCGGCCGATGTAAAAAATGATGATGGCAACCACCAGTTTCAGACAAAAACTGACGATTAAATCCTGATTTTTCTGTAAAAAAGTGAGACTTTGTTCGATGACCTGTACTTCAGGTTGCATGGGAAACCTCCGGCAGGGTAAAAAATTGGCTTCGTACAATATGCTAACATCATTAACCCGATTTCGCCGGTGCAATTTAGGTAAAGCATGGATCTGTTTTCGTTACAACGTCAGCTCGGTGGCCTCACTGAATATCCGCTGGAGCAATGGCAGCCGGCGTTTTGTGGCCCTGTGCCCATCCGGATTGACCGCGACGGCAGCTGGTATTTTCACGGCAGCCCTATTCAGCGGCCCGAGTTAGTGCGGTTGTTTGCGGCTGTGCTGAGTTGCGTTGATGGACGATATTTGCTGACGACGCCGGCCGAGCAGGTACAGATTGAGGTCGACGATGCGCCTTTTGTGTTGGTGGAAGCGGTATGGCTCGATGATGGTCGTTTGCAGCTGACCACCAACCTGCAGCAGAGTTTTATCGCCGGGCCGGATTTTCCGTTGTTGCTGCAGCCGGAAGCCGGCAGCGGCCAGTTGTTACCTTATCTGCAGTTAAAACGCGGTTTACGCGCCAAATTCAGCCGGACTTTGTATTACCAGCTGGCCGAACAGGCGCAGGAGCAAATCGTGGCCGGCGAGCGTCACTATATGTTGTATAGCGGCGACTATTGCTGCCGGCTTGGCTGACGTTTTTTAGCGACAAGGCCGGTTAAATCACTTTCGAATAACTCTGCTGTTGCGCCACTAAATAGGCGTCAAAAGCCGCTGCAATGATCCGCACCCAAGGCCGGCCGCGCTCTGTCACTGCCAGTTTATCGCCGTGCCAACGCACCAGGTCGTCGTCGAGGCATGGCTGCAGCTGTGCCAGTGATGTCGCAAAATATTGGTGGAAGTCAATCTGCCATTGCTGCGCCAGTGCTTTGGTATCCAGCACGAAATTGCACATGATGCGGGCGATTAAGTCAGCGCGGATTTGGTCGTCGCGGCTTAAGGTCAGGCCTTTATCAATGGCGAGCACCTGCTGTTGTTCCAGCGTCTGATAATAGTGCTTCAGCTCTTTATGTTGTTGCCAGATCAAATTACCCACCTGACTGATGGCTGAAACACCAAGGCCCAGTAACGTATCACAGGCATCGACACTGTAACCCTGAAAATTGCGGGTCAGCCGTTGGGCTTGCTGTGCCTGGCAAAGTGGGTCTGTGGCTTTGGCAAAATGGTCCATGCCAATGGCAACAAAACCGGCCTGTTGCAGTGTTTCCAGCGCCAGCGCCAGCAGCGCGAGTTTTTCGCTGGCACCCGGTAAAGCCGCATCGGGGATTTTGCGCTGGGCGGCGAAACGTTCCGGCAGATGCGCGTAGCTGAACAACGAAATCCGGTCTGGATCGAGGCTGATGACCTGCGCCAATGTCTGACTGAAGCTCGCCACGGCCTGATGCGGCAATCCGTAGACTAAATCCAGATTCACTGAGCGAAAATTTAACTCCCGCGCTGCTTTGACCAGCGTTTCCACCATGCTGTAAGGCTGAATACGGTTAATTGCCTGCTGCACCTGCAGGTCAAAATCCTGCACACCAAAACTGACGCGGCTAAAACCCAGCTCGCGTAACAACCGCAGTTTTTCGATATCACAACTGCGCGGGTCAATTTCGATACTGAGTTCAGCGTCCGGCAGAAACTGAAAATGCTGCTGCAGCAGCTGCATCAGCCGGCGCAGCTGGGGTTCATCCAGATAAGTTGGCGTGCCGCCACCAAAATGCAGCTGGTGCACTTGTTTTGCTGCACAGGCGTCTTGGTACAACGCCATTTCGGTCGCGAGTGCGTCGAGGTAACGGTCGGCTTTGCTCTGGTCACGGCTGATGACTTTGTTACAACCGCAGTAATAACAAAGTTCACGGCAAAACGGCACATGTAAGTAAAGGCTGAGCGCAGGCCCGGTGTCGTGCAGTGCATGTAAAGCGCGTTCTGGCGCAAAACCGCTGCGCAGCAACAACGCGGTCGGGTAAGAGGTATAACGGGGGCCTTTGACGTTATATTTTTTAATCAGGGCTTCGTCCCAAAATGTCGTCATCATATCGCATCTGCCACAGCGGAAATGGCGTCAGTATAAAGACTGTGTTGAAGTGCATATTGATCCAACACAACAGATTGGACTTTCAATAAGAGGCTAAGCCTCATAACCCGGGAACAACAATGAACAAAATTACCACTGCGATGCTGCTGACCGGTTTGTTACCGCTGGCCGGTCAGGCGGCCACTTTGATCCACGCCGGTACCGTAATCACCGCCGAAGGCGAACAAATCCTGCAAAAACAAACGCTGGTGATTGAAAACGACCAGATCAAAGCTATTGAAGCCGGTTTTCGTCAGCCTTCGTCAACGGACACCCTGATTGACTTATCCAAGCAAACAGTACTGCCGGGCCTGATGGATATGCATACGCATTTTTCCTACCAGAGCAGCCCGGGCGCCTATAGCGAAGGTTTCACGATGAATGAAGCCGACGTGGCCCTGCGCGGGGCCACTTATGCCGAAAAAACGCTGCTGGCTGGTTTTACTACAGTGCGGGAATTGGGTGACAGCCATCTGATCAGCACGGCGCTGCGCAAAGCCATCAACGCCGGTTACACCAAAGGTCCGCGTATTTTCACGGCGGGTAAATCTATTGCGACTACCGGCGGTCATGCCGACCCGACCAATGGCGTGGCTTATCTGCGGATGGGTGACCCGGGGCCGGATGATGGTGTCATTAATGGCCCGGATGATGCGCGTAAAGCCGTGCGGCAGCGTTATAAAGAAGGTGCCGACCTGATTAAAATCACTGCCACCGGTGGTGTACTCAGCGTCGCCAAAAGTGGCATGAACGCGCAGTTCAGCGACGAAGAGCTGGCGGCTATCGTCAGTACCGCTAAGGACTATGGCTTTACTATTGCCGTGCATGCGCACGGTAAAGAAGGTATGGAGCGCGCCATTAAAGCCGGTGTTACCTCGATTGAGCACGGCACTTTTATGGACGACAACACCATCAAGCTGATGAAACAGCATGGGACTTATTTTGTGCCGACCATCAGTGCTGGTAAGTTTGTCGCGGAAAAAGCCAAAGAGCCGGGTTATTTCCCGGAAATGGTGCGGTTAAAAGCTGCGACTATCGGGCCTTTAATTCAGGCTACTTTTACCAAAGCGCAAAAAGCCGGGGTGAAAATCGCCTTTGGTACTGATGCCGGCGTTGGTATGCATGGCGACAACTGGCGTGAATTTGTTTATATGACTGAAGGCGGCATGTCCGCGCATCAGGCGATTTTAAGTGCGACCATTGAAGCGGCGAAACTGCTGCAGATGGAGCAAAGTCTGGGCAGTCTGAAAGCCGGCAAAATCGCCGATGTCGTTGCGGTCCCTGGCAACCCGCTGCAGGATATCAGTGTGATGGGTAAAGTCAGTTTTGTTATGAAGGCCGGTAAGGTTTATAAGCAGTAAAAGATGAGAACCAAAAAGCCGCAGTGATGCGGCTTTTTGTTTTAGTGGACTGGCTTTAGAATTTCCAACAGCTGGCGGATATCTTGTTTGATCGAAGCGGCCAGCTGAATTTCGGTTTGCTGGCGGATATGATCTAAATGGCGCAGCTCTTTTTTGTCCAGCGCTTTGCGGGCTTCGTGTGTGGGCATGGCTTTTACACAGTCATACATCGCAAACAAACCGGGATACCGGCAGGCTTGTGCCAGTTCAGGTTGCAGGTTTTCCAGCAACACCCAGATGCGCAGACCGGCTTCTGACAGCTCACACTGGTCTTCCAGCGTGGCCTGACCAATTAACACAATACTATCCAGCAGATACTGCTGATGTTCGGCCTGTTTGCGTTGCTGCTCGGCCTGTGCCTGTTGCTGCTGCAGTTTTTGCTTTTGCAGTTGCGACAATAAGCGGCCCAGATAAAAAGCCAAAGCGCAGACAATCAACAGACCCAGCGCCAGCAATCCCCACCAAATCGTCATGAAGTTATTCGCCTAATAAGTCTTTACGCCAGTCGGTACGTTCGAATTGTGCCAATGGATCTAACTCTTCATCATGCTGTTCGGTCTCGTCCGACACTTCGGCATCATCGAGGCCCAACAAGGTCAGTAATTCCGCATGACGGGCGGTTTTGCTGTTGAAATATTTTGCATCTTTGCCAGTCAGAATTTCGCCGTTTTCGACGCGTTCAACCAGAGCCAGCAGTTTTTCATCCTGCTCCAGCGCGGCGAGTTCCTGCTCCGGCGCTAATGGGGCGATTTTGACTTTAGCCAGCTGTGCTTTAGGTTTGAAATCGGCCATTTGTTGCAGCAGTTGCTGCTCAGTCTCATTGCCATGCAGAGCGATAGGCTTTTTGCTGCCATGGCGCGGGTCTTTATTGGCCTGACCGCTATGCTGCGGTTTTTCCTGCTGTGGTGCGTTGCGGCTGCCGGATTTTAAACCAGCACCTTTTTTCTTGGTCTCGACCGGACGCTCGCGCGTTTGCCGTGCTTCGGCTGCGGGTTTGTGGCGGCTGCCGATTGGGCCTGTTGTGCGGGACTTTTTGATGCGTGTCATGGTCTGTACCTGTAGAAAAGGGCGCGTATTTTAACCAGATTTTGCCAGAAAGCCCAAGGCTTTCTCCGCAACAGTCGATTGAAGTGCGCAATGGAGCGCGCAGAAAAACAAAACGGCGATAACCTGAAGCTATCGCCGTCTGAAAGTTTGTGCAAGCAGCACTGAATTTTGTTATGTCATCCTAACTGTGGCAGACACCCTGTCTGAGCAGTTTCCGTATATTGTTGCGTCGCTTCCGTGCAGAAATTGTTATTCGCGATCGTCCTAATACTTTTTTCGTCTTCCGTGGAGCTTGCGTTAAAAACGCCGACACCAGTGATGATGTCATTTCAAATGTACTAAAGCACTGCTGCTTTCCATGCAAAACTTCCGTTTTGTCGAGTTGTTACTAAAAGTAACGGGGTTTAATTTACTCTGATTGGCCGGAATGGCAATACTGTGATTAAAAAAAAATCAGAAAAAAAATGAACCAAAAATTAATGTCAAATAAATTCAGTTATTTGTTCGGCTAAATACGACCAACTGTCGGTTATTTCTGATTTGTTTTGGGTTTATTTCTCACGCAGTTTGTGAGACATATCTCACAAATTCAGATGGTAGAAAATAAAAAAACCGGAGCGGACTCCGGTTTTTTCCTGATGCTGACTGGGATTAGTGTAAGCCACCCAGATATTTTGACAGCACTTCGATGTCTTTATCGGTCAGTTTGTGCGCGGTGTCGCGCATCATACCGTTCAGGTCATTGGCGCGAGTGCCGGCGCGGAAGGCTTCCAGCTGCGTTTTGATATAAGCGGCGTGCTGGAACGAAATTTTCGGGAAACCTGCCAGGCTGTGACCAACACCACGTGGACCGTGGCAGGCAATACAGGCTGGAATGCCACGTTGCATATCACCGGCGCGGAATAATTTCTGACCGGCTTCCACCACATCTTCCGGTGTAGTGCCAGATTTCATCGTTTGGCTGGAGAAATAAACTGCCAGATCTTTCATGTCCTGATCAGACAATGCTGCAACCATCCCGGCCATCACCGCATTGCTACGGCCTTCTTTACCGCCTGTTGCGGCGCCTTGTTTGAAGTCTTTTAACTGTTTATAGATATAACCGGCGTGTTGGCCAGCGATCTTTGGATACATATCGGTCGGGCTGTTACCATCTGGTCCGTGGCAGGCGGCACAGGTGGCAGATTTCGCTTTACCTGCTTCAGCATTGCCCTCAACCGCAGCTGCCTGACCGGCCAGCCCTAATAAAAGCATGAATGGAATTGCAATTTTTCTCATGTTTAATTGTCTCTGTTCTGCGTGACCCTGCCCAACTTGCAACAGGCTTAGAAGATAATAACCCTATTTTTTATGCCTATTTTACACGAAACCTGCTGATAGAAAATCCCAATACTTATGCAGATTATTGATTTCCGCTAAACTATAGCCAAATTTGAGTCCGGAGTATGACGTGTACAAAGCAATATTTAACTACCAGCAAACGAGATTTCTGACCAGCGCCCCCGATATCCGGGCTTTGCCGGATGATTCTGGCATTGAAGTGGCGTTCGCCGGACGCTCTAATGCCGGCAAGTCCAGTGCACTAAATACGCTGACCCGGCAAAATAGTTTAGCCCGCACTAGTAAAACGCCGGGCCGCACCCAGCTGATCAACACCTTCCACCTTGCGGAAAATAAAAGACTGATCGATTTACCAGGCTATGGTTTTGCCAAAGTGCCGCTGGAAGTCAAAGAAAAGTGGCAGAAGTCGCTCAGTGAATATCTGATGAAGCGGCAGAGCCTGAAAGGCATCGTGGTGCTGATGGATATCCGCCATCCACTGAAAGATTTGGATCAGCAATTGGTGCATTGGGCGGTTCAATCCGGCTTGTCTGTGCTTATTTTGCTGACCAAGGCGGATAAACTAAGCCCGGGCCCGCGTAAAAAGACTGTGCTGGAAGTGCGCGAAGCATCTTTGGCCTTTATGGGGGATGTGACTGTCGAAGCATTCAGCTCATTAAACAAAATTGGGCTGGCTGAGCTGGAGCAAGTGCTGGATCGTTGGTTTAGCGGCGAAACTAATCCGGCAATTGACGCCGAATAAACGCAAACAACTGAGTTGCGGCGGGGTCTGGTTGCGTTGACCAGATCCTGAGTCCACTTTTTCACCCCGTTCAAAATCCATTCACTGATACACAGTGTTGTCTTCTTTGCTGTCAGCGGTGCCCCAAAAAGAAAAAACCGGCAGTTCAGAGAACTGCCGGCATAGCAAACGGGGAGAAGCTATTCAATAAATTTCAAATCAACAGGGTGTCTTACGAAGAAGACAGGGCCATTATACAGCAATTTTTGATTGTTTGAAGTATTTGCTCTAAAAAATCTAATTAATTTTCAGAAAAAGACAAAAAAAAACGCCCCACTGCAAGCAGTGGGGCGGCTAAATAAGCCTACTTTCTATGTAGAATCAACGACTAACGTCTGAAACTACTGAAAGATAGAACATCTTACCTCTGTACCCTACGTTTTCGATTCTACGCATCGCGGATTAAAAAGCAAGCTGTTTCCGTAATAAAACTACAATTTTTGTTCTTTTTTTCGCCTTGATGATTAATTTCGTAATAAAACAACCTTTTACCGTAAAAATGCCTGAGTGGCGCAACAGTTTATGGTGAAAATCTGGCTGAACGCGGCAGAACTGGCAGTGCAGGTGGTAGTCTTTGCGATTGTGACACAATGAAAAAAGGTAAAAAAAACCCCGGCAAATTGCCAGGGTTAAATGGGTGTCGTACCAGGAACGGGACATGTTCACAGTTACTCTGAGTCATCATCCCGTGGAAAGTTCAGCAGCTCTCTGAAATATTTCATAAATTCCACTACCTGCGGCCATTCTGCTTATCGCTGTTGCCGCTTTTTTAAACGTTATGGTGCACTAATGCGCCTGATCCCAGTTATCACCGGAGCCTGCTTCAACCAGCAGTGGCACGTCCAGTTGCACAGCATCTTGCATCAGCTGCACCAGCGCGGCTTGATGTCGGGCCAATTCGGTTTCGCTGACTTCAAATACCAATTCATCGTGCACCTGCATAATCATCAGGATCCCGGCCGGATCCTGTTGTTGCAGGTAAGTGTCGACGCTGAGCATGGCGCGTTTGATAATATCTGCTGCGGTGCCCTGCATCGGCGCGTTAATGGCGGCGCGCTCAGCGCCCTTGCGCCGCCCCATGTTTTTACTCTGGATCTCCGGCAAATAGAGCCTGCGGCCAAACAACGTCTCTACATAGCCCAGTTCATGCGCCTGCTGCCGTGTCCGCTCCATGTAGGCGAGCACGCCGGGGAAACGGGCAAAATAGGTATCAACATAATGTTGCGCTTCACCGCGGCTGATATCGAGCTGTTGCGCCAGACCAAAGGCTGACATGCCGTAAATCAGACCAAAGTTGACCGCTTTGGCACGTCGGCGTTGTTCGCTGCTGACTTCCGCCAGCGGCACGCCAAACACTTCTGCCGCAGTCGCACGGTGGATATCGCGGCCTTGCGCGAACGCATCCAACAGCGCTTTGTCCTGCGACAAATGAGCCATGATCCTGAGTTCAATTTGCGAGTAATCCAGCGCGAGGATTTTTTTGCCGGCCGGTGCAATAAACGCCTGCCGAATGCGCCGCCCTTCTTCGGTGCGAATGGGAATATTCTGTAAATTCGGCTCGGTCGAACTTAAACGCCCGGTCGCTGCAACCGCCTGGTGATAAGAGGTATGTACCCGGCCGGTGTGCGGGTTGATGCTTTGCGGTAACTTATCGGTGTAAGTCGATTTGAGCTTGGTCAGGCTACGGTGCTCAATGATCACTCGGGGCAATTCATATTGTTGCGCCAGCTCTACCAACACATCTTCAGCGGTCGATGGCACGCCGGTCGGCGTTTTTTTCAGCACTGGCAGTTTTTGTTCATCGAACAAAATTTCCTGCAGCTGTTTAGGTGATGACAGATTAAACACTTTACCGGCAACCTGATGTGCCTGCGTCTCCAGCTCGCTGATGCGCCCGGCCAGATATTCGCTTTGTTTACCGAGCAGTGCCGCATCGATCAATACGCCGTTGCGCTCCAAACGCGATAACACGCTTAGCAGCGGCATTTCAATATCACGGAACACTTGTGCCGGCCCCGTTGCCTGTTGTAGCTGCGGCCACATCGCCAGATGCAGTTGCAAAGTCACATCGGCATCTTCTGCCGCATATTCGGCGGCTTTTTCCAGCTCAATCTGATTAAACGTCAGTTGTTTACTGCCTTTACCGGCGATGTCTTCAAAGGCGATCGGCTGATGCTGCAGATGGCGCTCGGACAAACTGTCCATATCATGCCGTCCGGCCACACTATTCAGGGTGTAGGATTCCAGCATCGTATCAAAGGCAATGCCGTTTAACTCGATGTCATACCGGGCCAGTACACTTTTATCGTATTTGAGGTTTTGCCCGACTTTGGCTGACTGGCTATCTTCCAGCCAGGGCTTTAATGCGCTCAACACTTGCTGGAGCGGCAGTTGCTCGGGCGCGCCCAGATAATCATGGCCGACCGGCAAATACCAGGCTTGACCCGGCGCGATAGCAAATGACATGCCGACCAGTTCAGCCTGCATATAATCCAGGCTGGTGGTTTCGGTATCAAAGGCAACCAGTGTGGCTTGTTGCAGTATGCTCAGCAGTTGTTGGAAATCAGCCTCAGTCAATACCGTTTGATATTGACTGCGGTCAAGCGCTGAAGCTGGTACCGCCGCATCGTCCGGTGCTGGATTGGCCTCAGGCTGTGCTGATGGTGGCTCTGCGGTTGTGTCCACAGCGCTATGTTTTTGTTGTGTCAGGACTTCGCTGTGCCAGCGTTTAAATTCACACAAAGCAAAGAGTTCGGCCAATTTAGGCAGCGTCGCCGGTTGGATTTGTAACTGGTGAAAGGCCTGCGGCAAATCGACATCAATTTTGATGGTAGCCAGCTGATAGGACAGTTCGAGCTGGTCACGATGCTCCCGCAGTTTGTCGGCAATGGTTTTACTGCCGCGGAAATTCAGTGCAGCAATATCGTCCAGTCGCTGGTACAGTTCGGCAATACTGCCAATACCCTGCAACAACGCCTGCGCGGTTTTTTCGCCAACGCCGGGTAAGCCCGGGATATTGTCGGCTTTGTCGCCCATCAGGGCGAGAAAATCGATAATGAGTTCGGGTCCGACGCCAAATTTTTCCTTCACCCCTTCCGGGTCCAGGATGGTATCCGTCATGGTGTTGATCAAGGTGACATGGGCATTGACCAGCTGTGCCATGTCTTTATCGCCGGTTGAAATTAATACATGGCGGCCTTCTGCGCTGGCCGACGCGGCCAGCGTGCCGATGACATCGTCCGCTTCTACACCTGATACACATAACAGCGGCAGACCCATCGCCTGAATAATTTGATGCAACGGCTCAATCTGACTACGCAAATCATCCGGCATCGGCGGCCGGTGCGCTTTATATTCCGCATACATTTCATTGCGGAAAGTTGGGCCTTTGGCGTCAAACACCACGGCCATTTCAGTCGGGTTGTATTGGCGCAACAGGCTTTTCAGCATGTTGACCACGCCATAAATAGCGCCTGTGGCTTCACCCCGTGAGTTAGTCAGGTGTGGTGGCGAATGATAAGCGCGAAATAAATAAGAAGAACCATCAACCAGGATCAGGGGATCAGCAGGGATCTGCGGCATAGCAGGAGCTCCGGAGAAATTTTAGCAAGAATGCCACAAGCGCAGGCAGACAACCAGAGATACAGGTTGGTCCGAGCTGTGGATATCTTGTTAATATGTCTGTGAAGAAATTTTTTGCGCACGTAAGCGAACCGTCGATAAAAAACGACAGTTTGAAGCTAAGGTGATGTTTATTAAGAAAAAACGAAGGGGGAAACCGCCAGGCCCTTGTTATTATTCTTTACTTCCTGTGTGTGGAAAACAGTTTTTCCACGCCATTGGCTGTTGAATACGGTGTATCGAAATTTGCGACACAAACCAGACAACGGGAAAACAGACTACCACAACCACAGCGAATGCAAAGCAGAAAAAACAAAAATAATTCGCTTGATCCGCAGTGCAAATTTCGATGTGTTCGATTAGGGATCCACCTCGATCCACGGAAAGATCCGCTTTTTTGTTTAAGATCACGATGATGCGACAGATGTTCGATCGCAGGGCTTTCACAATTTGCTGGCGCGACGCTATAATGCCCTGAATTTTGTAAGGCATTTAATCCCCGGGGACCCCGACCAATGAAAAAAATCACTGTTGCTGTGGCCATGCTGAGTTTTGCAGTGCTGGCGCAAACACCGGCTGAAGACAAAAGCCTGGAAGAGTTAAAAGCGCGCATCGCCCCAGTCGGGCAGGTTTATCTGGCAGGTTCTGAGCCTGTGGCGGCAAAACCAACGGGTCCTCGTACCGGTGAGCAGGTTTATCAGGGCGCTTGTTTTGCTTGTCACGCGACCGGCGCACTGGATGCACCGAAGAAAGGTGATGCCGCAGCCTGGAAACCGCGTTTAGCACAAGGTTTGGAAACGCTGCACAAGCATGCAATTGAAGGGATCCGTTCCATGCCACCACGCGGTACCTGTGGTGATTGTTCTGATGATGATATCTTAAATGCCATTAAGTTTATGACTGACGGCATCTAAGCTGTGGTGTTGATAAATGGGCTGCCCGCGGGCGGCCTTTTTTATTGTTGCTATCACGCCGTTGTCATCTATTTACCGCAGATTGCGTCGCAATCCACTTCGAGCTGCTTGCAATCGGTTTACTGAAAACCATGTTATTGCCAACATGTCGTCAACAATAACTAAAACGTCTAAAAATCCAGCCGTAAAATGCCCGGCCGCTCTTTCCTCTGTTTAATCTTTGTGCATAATAGGACCGGTTCTGTATAAAGATCCGACCACCGGGTCAATAACGAAAATAAGAGCGTCCGTTGAAGGAATTAACTGCACACGCCACGAACCGGCAGCAATCCGGCCAAATTCGTCGCCTGACATCATTACTGAAAAAGTATCAGCTCGCTTACGCTGTGCAGCAGGCGTTGCTGAAGCTGTCAGAGCTGGCCAGCACGTTGACGGACATGGCGCAGTTTTATCCGCAAATCCACCAGCTGGTTAACCAGCACCTTGCCGCTGACAACTTCTTTGTGGTGTTACTTGACCCACCGACAGGCCGTTTCCAGCTTGAATATTATGCCGATGAAAAAGATTGTCTGGATGACTCAGATCTGGATCCGGCCGATTTTGCCCGGGGCATGACTGGTTATGTCTGTCGTACCGGCCAGCCGTTATTGTGTGACGCAGCAAAATTCCGTCAATTGATTGCTGCCGGCGACATTGAAGCGCAGGGCACTCCAAGTCATCACTGGTTAGGGGTACCACTGCGCCGGGGTCAGCTGGTTATTGGCGTGATGGCGGTACAGCTTTACGAAGAAGGTCGTTTATACACGCAGCACGATGTCGATTTACTCACTGAAATCGCGGTGCATACCGTGACCGCGATTGACCGGGTGAAAAGCCGTGAATTGCTGGAACAAACGGTCCGCGAACGTACCCGTCAGCTGCAAAATACTAATCAGTCGCTGCAGCGCGAAATACGTGAACGCAGCAATGCCGAAAAACTACAGGCTGCGCTGTATAAAATCTCCGAGCTGACGGCCACCGAGCTTGATATGGCGGCGTTTTACCGTCAGGTGCATCAAATCCTCAGCAGCCTGATGCCAGCAGAAAACTGCTACATCGCTTTACTCGATGAAAGCGGCAAAACGCTGAGTTTCCCGTTTTACGTTGATCAATATTGTCCGCCAGCAACTGAACGGCCACTGCGCAAAGGCTTTACCGAATATGTGTTACGGGTGGGCGAAGCCCGGTTAATTAACAAAGAACTGTCAGATTTGTTAGTGACACAAGGCGAAGTGATCCGGCTGGTACAGGATAACGCCGGCAGTCCGTTGCCGCACTCCACCAGCTGGTTGGGCGCACCGTTGTTAATCGAGCAACAGGCGCTGGGAGTTATCGCCGTCCAGTCATATCATCAGGACTATATCTACGGTGATAACGAACTGAATATACTGCGTTTTGTCTCGCAACATATCGCCGTCGCTATTCAGCGCCGACTCAATTTCGAACAGCAAAAACTGCATCAGGAAGATTTAGAGCGGAAAATTTTTGAGCGTACCCGCGAATTACGTCAGACCAATTTGTTTTTGCGTCTGCAGGTTGAAGAACGGAAAAAAGCCGAAGAAAAGCTGTTTCATGAAGCCAACCATGATGCACTGACCGGTCTTGCTAACCGGCAGATGTTTATGCTGCAGCTGAAACAAAAATTTGCGCTGCGTAATCGCGAAGCCAACCTGAAGTTTGCGCTGTTATTTATCGATTTAGACCGCTTTAAACTGATCAATGACACCATGGGTCACCATGCTGGTGACGCTTTTCTGATAGAGATCAGCCAACGTCTGCTGCTGACGGTACGTGAACATGATTTAGTGGCGCGTCTTGGTGGTGACGAATTTGTGGTGCTGCTGACCCAGTTACAGCAGGACGCCGATGCTGAAGATGTGGCGGATCGGATCATCGAAGCGGTGCGTCAACCAATGGAATTGCAGGGCCAAAGCCTATATTCCGGCGCCTCGGTCGGTATCGCCCATTATGATGCCAGTTACGCTAATGCTGACGGTATGTTACGGGATGCGGACGCAGCGATGTATCAGGCCAAAGCGCTGGGCCGCAACCGCTTTGTGATTTTTACTGAATCTATGCGTCAGCAACTGTTGCAAGAATTGTCGCTGGAACAGGCGCTGCATCAGGCGGTGACTGAACAGCAGTTCTCGGTCGCCTACGATCCGATTATCTGCAGCGAAAAACATCATACGCTTGGTTACGCCGCGCGTATGCAATGGCAGCATCCACAGTTAGGCCTGCAACAGGATTTCTGTCAGCAGGCGGCGCAGGCAGGTGTGCTGCCGCAAATTGAATTACAGCTGCTGCAACAAATTCTGGATTTACTCAGTAGCCAGTCACAACCGGCGGTGATTTGCTTGCCGCTTTGTGTCCAGCACCTGACCCATCCACAGCATTTTGACCGCCTGTACAAACTGCTCAGCAGTAAACCGCAGCTGCTGCACCGCCTAAGCCTGGGTTTTGCCGAATTCGAGTTGATGAAACTCAGCAATACTGCACTCAGCTATCTGCATAACCTGAAACGGCTCGGCGTGCGGCTGACGCTGGAAAATTTTGGTGCCGAGATGATGCCGCTGGGCCTGCTGACCAGCTATCCATTTGATTTTGTTCGCTTAGAAGCCAGCTTCTGTCGCAGTTTACTGCGTCAGAACCAAAAACGTCAGCTGTTGGATTTGCTAATCACTTTGGCGCAAAACTACAAATTCCGCATCATTGCGGATGGCATTGATGAGCAGGCCGTGCGGGTTTTATTAGTTGAAGCCGGTTGTTGTTATCTGCAAGGTGAACTGGTGAAACAGTTACAACCGGCGGCCGAAGAATCAGTCTTTCTTCAGCAACTGGCGTAACCGGTCTAAGTGCGCGAGGCCGGTTTGCTGGCGCTGTTCTTCGGTTTTCACCGGCGCCGCTTTGGCCCATTCCAAATCATCTTGTGGTAATTCATCGAGAAAACGGCTCGGCTCCGGTTTGATCACTTCGCCATACTGCCGGCGTTCGCGGGCATAAGTAAAAATCAGTTCACGCTGCGCCCGGGTAATACCGACATACGCCAGCCGACGTTCTTCTTCGACATTGTCTTCGTCAATGCTGGTCTGATGCGGCAAAATGCCCTCTTCCATGCCGACCATAAAGACATAAGGAAATTCGAGGCCTTTGGAGGCGTGTAAGGTCAGCAGTTGCACCTGATCGGCGTCGTCCTGTTGTTCCTGCCGCTCCATCATGTCGCGCAGCGTTAATTTGGTCACGACTTCAGAGAGCGTCATCGGTTCATGCTCTTCGTCGCCCTTGAGCATTTCCGTGATCCAGCGGAACAGTTCGTTGACGTTTTTTAGTGCCATTTCAGCGGCTTTGGTGCTGGCGCTGGTTTCAAACAAATAGGCTTCGTATTGACTCTGCCGGATCAGATCCCGCACCGCTTCGGCCGGTTCTGCCCGCACCGCGTTGTCAGCCAGCGCGACAATCCAGTTGGCAAAATGCCGCACTGCCGCGAGACTTTTTGCTGATAGTTCGTCCGACAATTCCGGTGCGCAGCAGGCGTCAAATAAGCTGATATGCAGCTGATTGGCCAGACTACCGATTTTCTCCAGCGTCGCCGCGCCGATTTCGCGTTTGGGGGTATTGATGATGCGCAGCAGCGCGTTGTCGTCATCCTGATTCACCAGCAGGCGCAAGTAAGCCATGATGTCTTTGATTTCACTGCGCGAAAAAAACGAGGTGCCACCGGAAATTTTGTACGGAATACGGTTGGTCATCAGCGCCTTTTCAAACACCCGCGCCTGGTGGTTGCCGCGATATAAAATGGCATAGTCGCGGTATTGGCTGCGGTTTAAAAAGCGGTGCGAGATGATTTCGGCCACCACTTTTTCTGCTTCGTCTTCTTCGTTGCGGGTCGGCAGCACTTTAAGCGGTACACCATAACCCAGCTCACTGAACAGCGCTTTGTCATATTCATGTGGGTTGTTAGCGATCAGAATATTGGCCGCCTTCAGAATACGTTCGCAGGAGCGGTAATTCTGTTCCAGTTTAATCACCCGCAAATTGGGGAAATCTTTGCCAAGTAACACCAGATTTTGCGGTTTGGCGCCGCGCCAGGAATAAATCGACTGGTCGTCGTCACCAACCACAGTAAAACGCTGGCGCTCGCCGACCAGCCATTTCACCAGTTCGTACTGACTGGTGTTGGTGTCCTGATATTCGTCAACGAGTAAATAGTGGATTTTCTGCTGCCAGCGCGTGCGTACTTCGACATTGGAGGCAAACAACAACGTCGGCACCATGATGAGGTCATCAAAATCCAGCGCATTGTAGGCACGCAGTTGCTGGGCATACTGCGCATAAATGTTGGCAAAGCTGATGGACTGAGCGTCAGTGGCGCGCGCCAGTGCTTGCTGCGGCAGCATTAAGTCATTCTTCCAGCTGGAGATTTTGCTTTGCAGCGCGCGGAGTAAATCTTTGTCGCCGAGCAGTTCGTTTTCGGTCAGCTCTTTGAGCAGCGCCATGCTGTCCTGATCGTCAAACAAAGTGAAATTGGCTTTATAACCAATGGCTTTGTGTTCTTTTTTGATGATCTCAAGGCCCAGTGTGTGGAAGGTCGACACCGTCAGGCCACGTAATTTGGTCCGGTCGAGGGTATGCCCAATCCGCTCTTTCATTTCGCGGGCAGCTTTGTTGGTAAACGTCACCGCCGCGATATGCCGCGCCGGCATCTCGCACTCTTCAATCAGATAAGCAATTTTATTGGTGATCACCCGGGTTTTGCCTGAGCCAGCGCCAGCCAGTACCAGGCAAGGTCCGGCAATATATTTCACCGCGTCATTTTGTTGCGTATTCAGTTTCATCAGAGTTTTCAGTCACTAAAAGCCGGCTGGTCCGGTCAGGCGCCGCTTGCAGCAGGCAGAGGTCGCGCAGGTGGTCGCGCACCTTGTCGCCCACCTTGTCTCGCAATAGGGCGCTAGTGTAGCCCAAAGCAGACAGCACCAGAAGATCCGCCATTTTAATTCAGCGGCCCAACCTTGAAAAAATAGTCGCCAGCGCCAAATACAGTCCTTACACTTGAGGTTGAATCTCGACCTCCGACTGAGGACCCCGACATGTTAGATCCGAAAAAAATTGAAGATATCGCCCGCCAAATCGGTGCTTCTATCCCACCAAAATTCCGTGAAGTTGCCGATGATGTTGAAGCCAAAGTCAAAGCAGTGTTGCAGGCCAAACTGAGCGCGCTGGATTTTGTCTCGCGGGAAGAATTTGACGTGCAGCGCCAGGTGTTGCTGCGCACCCGCGAAAAACTCGAAGCGCTGGAACTGCAGGTCCAACAACTGCTGGCTGCGCAAGCCGCTGAAAAAACTGAATAAGGAGCTGTCGTGGACGATTTTGACCTGGATTTAGATCATTTGGATTTTGACGCTGCAGCCCAAAACAATGCAGCGAAACTGGCCGCAGCAGATGCCGCCGCAGCGGCCGCAGAAGCCTTACCGGATGAAGATGATTGCGCCGGTGGTGCCTGTAAAATCTGACACCGGCCTGCGCCATCAGCCAAGGCACAGTCGTCTGCCGGATATTTGCCTGCACTTCAGTGCTCTGATGGCTGTGCTGGCCGCATCATGCAATGCACTGGCGGCAGACTGGCAGCGCATTCATAGCCCGCAGCTGCAATATGACTTGCAGTATAAAGTGTTGCCAAGTCCGGGCTACCAGCCCGGCGCCCCGGTGCTGTATGCCACTGACGGTACCTGGTATGCCGACCAGGGCCAGTTACCGGCACTCATCAACCAGCTGCGTGCTGAAGGCAAGATCCGGCCTTTGTTGCTGGTCTTGGTGGATGCACGCGACCCGGCTGATTTATCCGTCAACCGGCGGCATCAGCAGTTTATGTGTAATCGGCAGTACGCGGCGTTTTTTCGCGACACTTTGCTACCTGCCGTACAACAGCAATATCAGCCATCGACAGCACGCACCGATCGGGTGATCCTTGGTCTGTCCTTTGGCGCCATTAATGCCGCCTGTTTTGGTCTGTTATTGCCCAATCAGTTTGGTAACCTCGCGATGCAATCGCCCGGCAATAAAGACCATCTTGCCGTTCTGACCAAACTTTATCAGCAGCAGCCGTTGTTGCCGCTGAAGATGTCGCTGTCTTTTGGCACTCTGAACGACAACCTTGGCGCCGGCCGTAAATTTCATCAGCTATTGCAGAAAAAGGGCTATGACGTCGCTTATCAGGAAGTACGTTTTGGCCATAACTGGCACAACTGGCAGCCACTGCTGGACGATGTGCTGCTGCATTTTTTCCCGCCGGCAAATACCTCAAACAATTAATCGTTTTTAGCGATTGCATATATTCATTTATATCATTTTTTAAATTCATATGGCGCCCCTAAGCTGATCAGGCAGGAAAGAGCTGACTCAGACAGAGGACAATCAAATGAACAAAAAAACAGTCGTCGCGTTAGCGGTGTTGGCGCACTTCACGGGCAGTTTTGCGGTACAGGCGCAAACGCTGACCAAAGACAACGGTGCCGCTGTTGGTGATAACCAAAACTCCATCACTGCAGGTCCAAATGGCAGCACCTTGCTGCAAGACGTGCATTTAATTCAGAAATTACAACGTTTTGCCCGTGAGCGTATTCCTGAACGGGTGGTACATGCCCGTGGCACCGGTGCACATGGTGAGTTTGTCGTAACTCAGGCCATCCCGGACTTAACCATCGCCAGTCTGTTTGCTGAATCAGGCAAAAAGACCCCGGTGTTTGTGCGCTTCTCGACCGTGATCCACGGCAATCACAGCCCGGAAACGCTGCGTGACCCACGCGGTTTTGCCACCAAGTTTTATACCGACCAAGGCAACTGGGACCTGGTTGGAAATAACCTGCCGGTATTTTTTATCCGCGATGCGATCAAGTTTCCAGACATGGTGCATTCGCTGAAGCCATCACCGATAAACAATATGCAGGACCCAAACCGGGTGTTTGATTTTATGTCACAAGATCCGGCATCCACCCACATGCTGACGCAGGTTTATTCCGACCTCGGTACCCCGGCCAGCTACCGGGAAATGGATGGTTTTGGTGTCCATGCTTTTAAGTTCATCAATGCCAAAGGCGAGACAACTTATGTGAAGTTCCACTGGAAATCGCAACAAGGTATTAAGAGTCTTGATGCTGAGCAGGTCGCCAAAGTACAAAGCATGGACTTTAACCATCTGACGCGGGATTTATACAAAGAAATCAATGCCGGCAATTTGCCGAAATGGGATTTGTATGTACAAACATTAAAGCCGGAACAGCTGGATGACTTTAGTTTTAACCCGCTGGACGCGACGAAAGTCTGGCCCGGTGTGGCTGAAGTGAAAGTCGGTACTATGACGCTGAACCGGATGCCGGATAACTTCTTCCAGGAAACCGAACAGTCGGCTTTTGCCCCAGCCAACTTAGTGCCGGGCATTGAACCGTCAGAAGATCGTCTGTTGCAGGGCCGGATTTTTAGCTACAGCGATACACAAATGTACCGCCTTGGTGCCAACCATCAACAATTGCCGATTAACCGCCCTCTGGTTGCTGTGAACAGCAACAATCAGGATGGTGCGATGAACTATGGCAACACCAAATCGAATGTGAACTACGAACCAAGCAGTATCGAGCCAAAACCAGCGCTGGCGGCCGCCCGGGCTGTGGCTACGCCACTGTCAGGCACAGTGCAGCAGCAAATTATCGCCAAAACTGACAACTTCAGTCAGGCCGGTGAGTTCTACCGCGCTTTGGATAAAACCGCCAAGCAGAATCTGGTGCGCAATCTGGCTGGTGATTTGGCAGCCGTCCAAGATAGCGCCACCAAACACAAGATGCTGGCACATTTTTATAAAGCGGATGCCGATTACGGCACTGCGCTGACTAAAGCGGTCAAAGGCGATATCAAGACTGTGAAAGCGGTGGCAGCAAAGCTTTAAGCGCCAAAGGTTCCGGCTTGGGCAGGCGTGCCGGAACCTGCTGAGGGTTAAAGTCCTGCGAGGCTCTTTGGCTCCTTCCTGCAACAAGGGTTGAGCTTCGCAGGCATTTAACTGGATTGGGAGGATAGGGTGATGAAAAAATATCGTCAGATGGTCGCAGTGACGCTGGTATTGCTGTTTGCTGATGTGGCGGCAGACCCGCTACAGCCGGCCCCGCAAACTTCCGCCGCCGATACGCCGGTATCTGCAGCGCAACAGCCAGCAACGCTGACGGCGCTGAGCCCGTATTTTTTTGCGGCTGCCCGTAGTGGCGAAACGGCCGTGTTGCAGGAGTTTGTACAGGCCGGTTTCCCGGTTGATTTAAAAAATGAGGCCAGTTACACGGCGCTGATGATTGCTGCTTATCAGGGACAGGTCAGCGCCGTGGATCTATTACTGAAAGCCGGCGCAGACGCCTGTATCCGTGACAAAAGAGGTCATACCGCGTTAATGGGCGCGATGATTAAAGCCGAGTGGCAGATTGCCAGGCAGCTGTACGCCATTGATTGTGACCAGGACAATAGCGCCAAAGCGACAGACACCATCACGGACAAAAGTCAGATGACGGCGGCGCAGTTTGCGGAAAAGTTCGGCCAGACGGAGAAGTTTAAAGCACTGGCAACTCAGCTGCAGGACAGCGCAGCGGCACAGGCATCGACGACTGCAGTTCAGCCTTAGTGATTAACCGCGAAATGCCGTGACTTTGATTTCTATTTTCCAGGCCGGATCAGCCAGACGCGCTTCAACTGTGGCGCGGGCCGGCGCCTGACCTGCGGCCACCCAGGCATCCCAGGCCTGATTCATGCCAGCGTAATCGGCCATATCGGCCAGATAAATAGTGGCATCGACGATGTCTGCTTTGCTCGCGCCACAGTCGGCCAACAAGGCATCGATTTGCGCCAGCACATCGGCGGTCTGGCCCTGAATGTCGAGGCTGGTGTCGTTTGGCACCATGCCGGCACAAAAAATAAAACCGCCGGCGATCACGGCTTCGGAATAACGCGTTCCCGGTAAAATACGCTGAATCATCAGTTGTTCTCCATTGAAGTTGCGCTGTTTTAGCAGGCAGAGATTTACTTGGCAAGCGTGGCAACACGGCTGGTTTCAGCAACATCTGAAACCACAAAGCCAAAAAAACAGCTGCCAGACAGTTGTCACCCAACGTCTGCCACAACAAAATACGTGGTTTTTTACTCGCTGGATGAAGTGTGGATATGACGAACAATACAGTGCCGAAGTTTACGCTGAATAAATGGTTGTTGTTGTTGCTGGCAACACTGGCTTTTAGCATCAGCGGCTATCAACGCTGGTTACAACAAGACTGGTTGGCTTTGGGGGCAGTGCTCGCTGCCTGGTTGATAGTGATTTGGTTGATCCAGCGCCACCGCCGGGAAGGGGCCGCAGTGTTAGCGACGCAGATCACATCGCTGCAATCACAACTGCAGCTGGACGGCGGGAAGCTGCACATTGGCGGTGAAAGTTGGCCACAGCAAGCCATCACGCAAGTTGAAATGGGCGTGATTGACCAGCAGCGAGCTTATGTCTATCTGACGATTGAGAACGGAGCACCAGTACCTGCCGAAACAAGGCAGTTTTTGATCCCGTACGCGGAATATCAGCCCGTCCGGCAGCAACTCACTGCTGCATTACCGCAAGCCCGCTGGTTGTTGCCGCAAGACTGATCAGTTTGCACGCTATGGTTTGCTAACCGATAAAAAAGCCCCGCTAAAAGCGGGGCAACGGGTGTTGAGAGGTTTCAGCAAACTCTCGTGGGAAATAAACCTTATTCAGCGCTGCTGGCGGTGTCGCCGGCAGCTTTGTTTTCAGAAACCTGAATCAAATCAAATTTTTGCATTGCTGGTACTTTGGCCTGAATTTGTGCTTCCAGACCGTCCAGCTGCTGCAGTGAGCTGCAGATCTGCTGACCACGCGCTTCCAGCTGGTCGCCACGGGCGTTCATATCAGCTTCCAGCTCGTTACCAAATTGGTCCATTTTTTTGCCGAATGCTTCCATCCGTTGTTCAAAATTACCTTCGCCGCTGCTCATGGCTTTACCAACCAGCATCAGTGCATTGCCGGTGATTTCGGCGACGGATTCTTCAATCGCTTTAGACATTTCGTCATCAAAGCCGTTGTCGATACCGGCCAGTTTGCTGCCGTTAATCCGGATACTGTTGTCACTGCGCAGCAGGATTTGGTCGAGATTGGTACGCATTTTGTTCAGCGCGCGGTCGATATTGGCCTGCGCTTCGCCGTTATCGACTTCAAACTGCGCCATCACACGGGTCAGCGCTTCAGAAGCCATCGACACGGCGTCGGCGACCAGTGTCACTGTGTCTTCGGCGTTGGTGCGAAGACCAGCCTGATATTTTTGTAACAACACTGCGGTGTCTGCATCGGTATCGACGGCTTGATTATTGATCCACAGCTGACCCTGATCGCTGATACGCCATAACGGCGCGTCGTTCCGCAGCAACTGCACATCGGCGCGTTGCACCAGTAAATCGTCATGTAATTCCAGTGAGCAGTTGTGGTCCGATTCGTGAGCCATGGCAATAGAGCTGAATAAAGTGGCGGCAATTAACAGTTTCATAAGTCCATTCCTTCGTCGTAGTGAGTGATGATGTCAGGCCTGGTCCGGCTGAACCTATGCTGACTGTTTCAGATAATTTGCTATCGCAAAGGCTGTGCCAATCTATATGTTATTGATTTTTATTGCTCATTATTGGTTTGGCAGAAAGGGGTAAAATGAATGCTTAGTCTTTTCCACTAACAATTAGTCAAAAAATCACTATCGCCAGACAATCTTGGTATATAACCAATTCGAATAAGTGGTGCCGATCAATTCTTTCTGGTTTAGCCGTCTATATGGATAAAATAACGACAATTTTGACAGTACAGGTGTCGTTATGCCGTTTACTTCACTGATCGCACCAGCCAGCCCGCTTAGTGCGCAGCAAGTTCAGGACTTACAGAAATTGGTCAGCCAGCTCAATCCCATCCAGCAAGCCTGGGTCAGTGGTTATCTGGCGGCTGCGGCCCAGCTGGCTTCCGGCGCAAACGCTGTTAGCGTTGCGTCGGCGTCACAACAAGCCGCTGTGCTGACCATTTTGTATGCATCGCAAACCGGTAACGCCAAAGGCGTTGCGGCAAAAATCAAAGCGGCGGCCGAAGCGCAGGGTGTGGCGGTACAGTTGCAGGACATCGCGTCGTATAAAACCAATGCCTTAGCCAAAGAAAAATTCCTGATCATTGTCACCTCGACTTATGGCGAAGGTGAGCCGCCGGAATCAGCGGTCAGCTTCCATAAATTCCTGTTTGGTAAAAAAGCGCCAAAACTGCCGGAGCTGCAATACGCCGTGTTGGGCCTCGGTGACACCAGCTATGAATTTTTCTGTAAAACCGCTGTGGATTTCGATGAGCAGCTCGAAGCGCTTGGCGCCAAACGGCTGTTTGCCCGCGCCGATCTGGATGTCGACTATGCGGATGCCGCAGCCAGCTGGCAGCAAGGTGCATTGGATGTATTCAGCCCGCTGTTAAAAGCCGCCGGCGCTGGAAGTGCTCAGGTCATCGCCTGGCCGGGCAGCACGGCTACTGCCGGCAGCCATAGCCCTTACGACAAACAACATCCGGCCACGGCGGAACTTGCGGCCAACCAAAAAATCACTGCGCGTAATTCCACCAAAGATGTGCGTCACATTGAAATTTCGTTAGCCGACACCGGCCTGACCTATCAGCCGGGTGATGCACTGGGTGTGTTTTTTGACAATGATCCGGCGCTGGTCGATGCCGTGCTGCAAGCAACCGGCACTTCAGGTGACACCGAAGTCAGCCTGGGCGGTCAGGCTCTGACGCTGCGCGATGCGCTGTTACGTGAATTAGAACTGACCCAGTCTTACCCGTCTTTTGTTGAGAAATATGCTACCGCTACCGGCAACAGCGAACTGCAGCAACTGGCCGCAGATAAAACCGCGCTGCGCGCTTATCTGGCCGAACGCCAGACGGCTGATGTGATTCTGCAGCATCCGGCCCAATTACAGGCGCAAGCTTTAGTCGATTGTCTGCGTAAAGTGCAGCCGCGCTTGTATTCGATAGCTTCGAGCCAGGCCGAAGTCGGTGAAGAAGTGCATTTAACAGTCGGCGTGGTGCGGTTTGATACTTTTGGTCAGACCCATTTAGGCGGCGCTTCAGGCTTTTTGGCCGAGCGGCTGGCAGAAGGTGGCAAGGTCAGAGTTTTTGTCGAACACAATGACAACTTCCGCCTGCCGGATAACGATACGCCGGTCATTATGATTGGCCCAGGCACTGGTATTGCACCATTCCGTGCCTTTTTACAGGAACGTGACAACGCCGGCGCGACTGGCCAGAACTGGTTATTCTTCGGGAATCCGCATTTCACCCGCGATTTCCTCTATCAGGTGGAACTGCAGGATTACTTAAAACGCGGTGTGTTGAGCAAACTGGACGTGGCTTTTAGCCGCGATCAGGCGCAGAAAATCTATGTGCAGGATAAACTCAAAGCCAAAGGGGTTGAAGTCTGGTCCTGGTTGCAACAAGGCGCGCACCTGTATATTTGTGGGGACGGCAACCGCATGGCCAAAGACGTGCATCAGGCGCTGTTGGACATCGCCGCAGAGCACGGTGGCCTGAACGCAGAAGCCGCGACTGAATACTTTGAACAACTGCGTGAAACCAAACGTTATCAGAAGGATGTGTATTAATGAGCCAATATCCGATTAACCCTGAGCTGCAGGTGCAGGGCGCGCTGTCTGATAACGAGCGGTTAAAAGCCGAAAGCCATCATTTACGCGGCACTATTACCACAGATTTAAAAGACGAAATTACCGGCGGTTTCACCGGTGATAACTACTTAATGGTGCGTTTTCACGGCATGTATCAGCAAGATGACCGCGATATCCGCGCCGAACGCGCCGAACAAAAACTGGAGCCGCTGCATAACGTGATGCTGCGGGCGCGGATGCCGGGCGGCATTATTAAGCCGGAGCAGTGGCTGGCTATCGACAAATTCGCCAGCGAAAAAACCCTGTACGGCAGTATCCGCTTAACGACGCGCCAGACCTTCCAGTTCCACGGTGTGTTTAAGCCAGACATTAAACCTATGCACCAGATGCTGAACAGTATCGGCATCGATTCGATTGCGACTGCTGGCGATGTGAACCGTAACGTGCTTTGCACCTCGAACCCGGTGGAATCGGTGCTGCATCAGCAAGCCTATGAATGGGCTGTGAAAATTTCTGAGCATCTGCTGCCGAAAACCCGCGCTTATGCCGAAATCTGGCTCGATGAAGAAAAAGTCGAAACCACTGAAACCGAACCGGTTTTAGGTGATACCTATTTACCGCGTAAGTTTAAAACCACGGTCGTCATCCCACCGCATAACGACATCGACGTGCATGCCAACGACTTAAACTTTGTCGCTATTGCCGAAAACGGCCAGTTAGTCGGCTTTAACGTGCTGGTCGGTGGTGGTCTTGCCATGACACACGGCGATAAAGGCACTTACCCACGCCGCGCCGAAGATTTTGGTTTTATTGGCCTTGAACATGTGCTGAAAGTGGCGGAACACGTAGTCACAGTACAACGTGATTATGGTGACCGGGTGAACCGCAAAAATGCCAAAACCAAATACACCATCGACCGCATCGGCGTGGAGACTTTTAAGCAAGAAGTGGAAAAACGCGTCGGTGTACAGTTCCAGCCAAGCCGGCCTTATACCTTTACCCATCGCGGCGACCGCTTTGGTTGGGTCGAGGGTATTGATGGCAAACACCATTTAACGCTGTTTATCGAAAACGGCCGTTTGCTGGATTACCCGGGCAAGCCGCTGAAAACCGGTGTGTCGGAAATTGCCAAAATCCACCAAGGCGATTTCCGCATGACGGCGAATCAGAATCTGATCATCGCTGGTGTTGCTGCTGCAGATAAAGCACAGATTGAAGCCATTGCCCGCGCCCATGGCCTGATTGAAGACACAGTCACAGAACAGCGCAAAAACTCGATGGCTTGTGTGTCGCTGCCGACGTGCCCGCTGGCTATGGCGGAAGCTGAGCGTTATTTGCCGACGTTAGTCACCCATGTCGAAGGCATTCTGGCCAAGCACGGCGTGGCAAACGATCACATCATCTTACGTGTGGTTGGTTGTCCGAACGGTTGTGGCCGCGCCATGTTGGCGGAAGCCGGTTTAGTTGGCCGTGGCCCCGGCAAATACAATCTGTATCTGGGCGGCAACACTGCCGGCACCCGCATTCCGAAGCTGTATTTAGACAACGTGGCTGAGGCTGAAATTCTGGCGGCGCTCGACACATTAATTGGCCGCTGGGCGCTGGAACGTCAGGCCGGTGAATGTTTTGGTGATTTTGTCATTCGGGTGGGCGTGGTCGCTGAAGTGAAAGTCAGCAAAACCGACTTCCACGCGTAATTAAGCCGTAGGGGTAACCCTTGGGGTTACCCGCCAAAAACACGAAGAAACAGGTAAATAAATGAGTTATCAGCAGATTTTACAGCTGGATCCGGCCGCACAGCAGCAAGCGTTAGCGGAAATCAACCAAAGGCTGGCGGCACTGTCACCGGCCGAACGGGTGGCTTTTGCCCTGCAGGAATTACCGGGCCAGCATATGCTGAGTTCTAGCTTTGGCATCCAGGCGGCGGTGATGTTGCATCTGGTGACTCAGGCCAAAGCCGATATTCCGGTGGTGCTGACCGATACCGGTTATCTGTTTCCGGAAACTTATCGTTTTATCGATGAACTGACCGCCCGTTTACAGCTCAATCTTAAGGTCTACCACGCCGACATCACGCCAGCCTGGCAGGAAGCGCGGTTTGGTCAGCTCTGGACTACTCCCGAGGGCCTGAAGCAATATAACCAGCTGAACAAAGTCGAGCCGATGCATCGTGCGCTGCAGGAATTACAGGTCAGCAGCTGGTTCACCGGCCTGCGTCGTAGTCAAAGCAGCAGCCGCGCCGATACGCCGATTGTTGGTATTCAGCGCGGCGTGCTGAAGATTAATCCGCTTGTCGAATGGACCAACAAAGATATTCACTATTATCTGCAAGCGCATGGTCTGCCCTATCATCCGTTATGGGAGCAGGGTTATATGTCGGTCGGCGACACCCATTCCAGTGCGCCGCTGTCGCTTGGTATGAGCGAAGAAGACACCCGCTTTAATGGCATGGGCCGCGAATGTGGTTTGCATGTCGCCGGAGACGGCATCTGAACGAGAAACGCCTGTTGTTGCAGGCGTTTTGCTATCAAACCCAATCACAAGGTTATATCGCCTGCACAGTACTGAGCGCCTGCGGATTAAATAAGCGTGCCGGTAAGGCTTGTGGCGTCACCACATCGTAGTGCAGCACCGTCACATTTTTACTCTGCATCCGGTCCAACAGTTCCATCGCCACAACGCGCGGGGCTTCACCGGCTTGGCTACGAACAAATCGCGCTGATTTCGCTTGTTTACCGGAGGGTAGGTAAAACTCAGCCCGTTGCGGGAATTGGTCGCTAAGGCTTACCCACAGCTCAATGCGCTGATAACTCAGGCCTTCGCGCTTGGCCTGCAGGCTGAGCTGAATACCGTCTTTTTGCTCATCGGCAGCGACCAGCTGATAATCCTGTTGCCAGTTCAGTGTCGCCACATCGCCGCTGGACGCTTCGCCCATCAGCTTTTGCAGCGGCGTGATGCGCAGCGCGCGGCGGCTGCCCGGCAGTTGCAGCCAGAATTGCTGGTCCTGCAATAACACTTTTTGCCCCTGGCTGGTACCGCCGATGAAAATCACCAGTGACTTGCGATCTTCGCCGGACAGCAGCTGATACGGCTGCATTTTTTCGCTGCGGCCGGCTTTGATGGTTTCAATCCGGCCCTGCAGCACAAAACTTTGTTGCGGCCCGCGAAACTGTTCGGCGGTTGCCAGATATTGCTGTGCCTGTGGTAGTGGTAATTCCGCCGCCATGACACTTGGCAGCAACAGGGCGCCGCACAGATATGCGGCGAAAAAAGTCAGAGTTTTTTGCATGATCAAATCCTTTGTTTTGGGCGACAGGATGTAGCTTAAGGGCTTCATTGCGCTGACGCAGAGCGGGCTGACCAAGGGGCAATTGGCGCGCCAGACTGCTGCCCGTTGCGCCAGACTGTGAGTCCCAGACTGTGAGTCCCAGACTGTGAGTCCCAGACTGTCTGTGACGACATCGACTCAAACAAACCCCAGCGCATCGACCAGTGGCTTGCGTGCCGCGCTCAGGCTGGCTTTCAGCGCGAACAACATACAGACCGCCATCAACACCAGGCCAGCATAGAAGGTCAGTTCAGCGCTGAAACTTATCATCAGCGGATAGCCCTGACTGGAGCCTGGTGGCGGGGGCATCATTACTTCAAACTGGCGTAGCAATTCGCAGCACAACAACGTAGACAGCGTGGCGGCGACAGCGCTGAAGGCACCTAACAGCAAGGCCTCCAGTACGAAGTTACCGACGATGCGGTGGCGGCGCTCGCCAAGCGCTGCCATAGTGCCAATCTCGCGGGTGCGCTCAGTCACTACTTGTGAAATACCATGGCCGACGGCGAATAACACCAGCAATAACATCAGGATACCGAGCGTGCCGAAGATGCGGTTGTACAGGTCACGCACGGCTTTAAACACAAAGGCGCGGTCTTGCCAGGGCGTCACTTTGCTATCCGGTAATTCGTTCTGCAGCGCGGCTGCCAGTTCGGCTTGTTGTTGGTCGTGCAGCAGATAGATATTCAGTTCGCTGATTTTGTCGCTTTGCAGCAATTGCTGGCCGGCTTGGATGGGCAGATATAACTGGCGTTTATCCAGATCAGGTACGCCGGTGGAGAAGATGCCAACGACCACTACATCCAACGCATTGAGCGCACCCGTGCTGGTGGCGGACATCAGGCTCAGTTCACTGCCGACTTTAGCTTTTAAAATGGCCGCCAGGCCTTCACCAATCAGCAGCGGGATGTTGTCGTCCACTTTATTGAGGTAAGCCGGTGGCAACACGCCGCCGGCTTTGACCTTCAGGAACGGGCCTTTTAGCTGGAACTCGCTGCCATCGACGCCACTGCCGAGGAAAATCGTCGATTTTTCACCGTTGGACACCAGACCGGAAAACTGTAAGCGCGGTAACACGGCTTTGACGTCGTCGCGCGCCAGCAATCTTTTTTCCAGCGCCGGGTCGCGCTGGATGCCGTGTTGCAGCGGCACATCTTCATTGTCGAGGAAATAATCCGGGTGGCTCAGGGTCAGATGGCCCAAATCGCGCGCAGCTTTTTCGGCCAGTGACTGATAAGTAAACAGGGCAAAACCAGCACCCAACAATACCGCGGTCATCGCAGCACTGCAAACCAGACCGGTGAACAAGGTGCGGCGGCGGTGGCGCCATAAATTTAAACAGGCAGCATGCAATATAATGATTCTCCTCGGATCTGTCGACGTTAAGTGATTTAACTGGCGCGGCGCGCTGGGTTCAGGCTTTGCGGTTGATTCTCCACCAGCACGCCGTCTTTGAGGGTTAATAACCGTGAGCAGCGCTCATACAGCCGTGGGTCGTGGCTGGCAATTAAAAAAGTGGTGTTGGCATCCCGGCCAAGTTGCTGCATTAAATCAATCACTTGGGCAGCACTAACGCCATCGAGGTTGGCAGTCGGTTCGTCTGCAATCACCAGTGGGGGTGCTTTGACCAAAGCCCGGGCAATTGCCACCCGTTGTTGCTGGCCGCCAGAGAGTTGATCCGGCCGTTGACTGGCAAATTTGCCGACGCCAACCGCCTCCAGCAGGGCCATGGCCCGCGCCCGGCGTTCGGCTTTGGCGACACCCAGCAGCTGCAGTGGATATTCCACGTTTTCCAGCGCCGTCAGCACCGGCAATAAGTTATAGCGCTGAAAAATGAACCCAATGGCCCGGCAGCGCAGATGGGCTAGTGCCGCCGCATCAGCAGGCACAGACTGCTGATTGAGCCAAATCTGGCCCTGGCTTGGCGTGTCGAGCAGGCCGAGTAAATTCAATAAGGTCGATTTGCCGCTGCCGGACGGGCCGCATAAAGCGACCATCTCGCCGGCGCAAATGTCGGCGCTGACATCTTTTAACGCGGTGTTTTGTGACAAACCGCTGCCGTAGGTTTTGCTCAAGTGTTCGAATTTCAACATGGCCCGCTCCTTGTTATCGCTTTCTTACTGCGCGCTTTGCTGTTGCCAGGTTTTCGCCAGTGCTTCGTCACCGGCTTTACCGGCCGCTTTGGCGCCGCAGCTGTACAGGGCTTGTTTTGCGCCTGTAGGTGCGTAAGCGAAGGCCGGGCTTTCTATCTGGTTTTTCAGCAGCGCATACCCTTCGTTAAAGCGGTTAAACAGGTCGGGCATATTGATAAAAGTGCAGCCGGCGATGGTATGAACCTGCATGGTCACAGCAGCCTGCGCGCGGTCCTGCGGGTTGAGCTGGCGCAGCGTTTTATCCAGTTTGCTCAGGCCCTGTTCGGCCGCTTTCATTTTGTTCCACGGCAGCATGGCGTGTTTGGCTGACGCGGTTTCTACCGCGCCTAACATGGCCTGCAACTGCAGATCGTCCGGAGCTGCAGCACTGGCGGTGGTGAGTCTCTCAATGGCTTGTTCGTTGGCGGTCGCATCGCCCTGTACACCTTGCTGATAAACAGACAGCCAGTTATCTGCCAGCGCCGGCGCGGCCAGCATCAGCGCTGAAGTCAGTAACAGCGGGCGGAAGATGTGAGTTGTATTCATGTAGTCTCTCCTGAGTTGAGGCCGGTTGGGCTTAGTGGCCTGATGGAGTGACTTTAAGGGCTCAGCGAACAAGTCGCAGACTGAGCTGACAGACGGGCAAAAATGGCGCTGAACGGTAAAAACTTGCGCTGAATGACATGATGAATTGCGGACTGCCAAACCGATTTTTTGAAAAATTGCTAAAAAATTGCAACGGCAGACAACTTTTTTCTATAGCAATACGACCAAGCCGGCAACACTTACAGACGTCATCCAAGGACTAATAAAATGACCGTGCGCCCTCTGCTTCATGTCTCCACTGCTTCATGGCTGAAAAAAAATCACGCCTTAGGGCGATCCCTTGTGTTGTGTTGCAGTCTGCTGGCGTTCACCACGTCGATGCAAACGCATGCCAATGCTGAGCCGACGACCCAAGTGACAACAAAGACCGAGCTGCTAAGCCCGGCACAACTGCAAGCCGATTTGGCCAGTCTGCAGGAATTTATCGCAGCGACTCATCCTGATATCCGCCACTCGGCCGACCCAGCGCAACTGCAGCAGATGTTTGCGCAGATTAAAGCGCAGCTGACCACGCCAAAAAGTGCTGCTGAATTCTGGCTGCTTGCCGCCCGGTTAAATCCTTTATTTAACGATGCCCACTGGTCAGTCAACTTGCCGGGCGCTGCAGCAGATTTAACCCGGCTGGCGAAAACCACAGGCCTGTTTCCACTGGAACTGCAATTAAGACCAGATGGTGAAATGCGGGTGCTGGCGCAGGCTGGTGGCAAACAATCGCCCTGGCTGGGCGCGGTAATTCAACAGATTAATGGTGTCCCGGCTGCGCAGATTGGCCGGGAGTTGCTGGCCCTGCGGCATGGCGACACGCCGCTGAACCGCGCCAATTTACTGGGGCCGGCATTTCAGCTGTTTTATGCCAGTAAATATGGCACGCCGGCACAATACGAATTGCAGCTGGAGCAGCAGGGCAAAGTGCAGACTGTGACTGTAGCGGCCAGTCGTGAGGTTGCGGTCATTGGCAAAACCGCTGACAGCTTTGCCGCTAATTTCCACTACAAAACACTGAGCCCACAAGCTGCTTATATGAAAATCGGCAGTTTTGACTGGGAAGACGATAAGGCCGTTGCGGCATTTACTAAAGAGACTTTCAGTGAAATCAAAGCGTCCGGCGCCAATACCCTGATCATCGATGTACGGGAAAACCGCGGTGGCAATGATTCAGTCTGGATTGAGCATCTGTTGCCATACCTGGCTGATCAGGCGTTCCGGGTGGGCTCCTTCAGCCGGAAGAAAGTCATTGCCAGCCGCGCATCACAAGCTGAGCCGGCTGGGTTAGTGATCGACAGTGAGTTTAAAACCTGGTATCCGGCCGATTTAGACAATCCGTTGCGTTTTCACGGCCAGGTGTTTGTGCTGATTGGCCGGCGTACCTATTCGTCTGCTGTGCAGTTTAGTAACGTGATGCAGGATTTTGGTTTTGCCACCCTGGTGGGCGAAGGCAGCTATGTGCGTTCCCGCAGTACCGGTGGTATTCAGTTTTACCAGTTGCCCCACAGCAAGCTGCAAATCATAGTGCCACGATTCTGGGCAGCGCGGCCAGCCGGCGGCAGCACCGAACAATTACTGACACCAGACTGGCTGCTACCGGATGATGTCACAGACCCGGATGCACTGATTGAGGCCGTGGTTGACGCAGTAGCGGCGAAACAACAGCGCCTGAACAGCCGGCTTTAGTGCTGCCGAAACAAATGCTGATAAGCCCGGCTGACAGCCAGTTCCGTCGGGTTGTTTTTCAGTACCAGCGTCATATGGCCAAATTCGTCGCGTTCGACTTTCAGGATGCTTTTCACCTGTACGATGCAGCCGCGGTGAATGCGCCAGTACAGCTGCGGGTCGAGCTGTTGTTCCAAAGTGGCGATTGAGGTGCGGATCAGGTATTGCTGGCCGGTGCTGTCGACCGTGGTGTATTTGTCTTCGGCGAGGAAAAAGTCGATATCGCCCACATCCAGCAGATGAATGGTGTCGCGTTGACTGGCTTTAATCCAGCGCAGTGATTCGGTCGTTGGCGCTGGCGGGGCGTCGTGTTGTGCCTCCGTTGCTGCAGCGGGCGGCAAAAGCTGACTCAGTAGCTGTTGTAAATGCAACAAATTTGCCTGGGGTTTTTGCTGCTGGCTCAGTCTTTGTTGCAGACGTGTGATGCACTGCTGCAGCCGCGCTTCTTCTAACGGTTTGAGCAAATAATCCACCGCTTCCAGCTCAAAAGCGCTGACGGCATGCTGGTTATAGGCGGTGCTGAACACCACCAAAGGCGGCGCTGGTAACCGGCGTAACTCGCGTAATAACTGCAGTCCATCTAAGCCCGGCATCTGAATATCCAGAAAAGCGACGTCAAAGGGTTGTTGCTGACACAGGGCCAAAGCAACGGCACCGTCTTCGGCCAATGTGGTCTGTGCTTCTGGCCAGAACTCTGCCAGCAGTGCTTGTAAATGACGGCGTAACAAAGGTTCGTCATCAACAATCAGCAGGCGGGGAGCTGAGGTACTCACACTAGTATTCATATCAGTATTCAAAGCGGGATCTCCAGACGGACAATGGCCTGATGGTCGGCCAGCGTTAAAGTTAAACCGGCCAAACCGCCATAACGTTGCTGCAGCCGCGCGCGGGTATTGCTGAGGCCAATGCCGTGGTTCTGTCGGCCCTCGGGAGCTTGAGCCGTGGCCACTGACGGCAAGGAATTGCGCAGCTCACAACACAGTTTCTGCTGTTCGACAAACAGTCGAATCTGCAGCTGACCGCCACTGCGGACCGGTTCAATGCCGTGCTGCAAGGCGTTTTCCAACAAAGGTTGCAACAGCACCGACGGCACCGGTAGTTGCAGCGGCAGGTCGTCGCTTTGTTGCCAGTCCAGCTGCAAACGCTCACCGAGGCGAATTTGCTGAATTTGCAGATAAGCCCGGCTGAAGCTGAGTTCATCGGCCAGCGGCACCAGCTGAGCGCGGGTCTGGTCGAGGCTTTGGCGTAATAAAGTGGTTAACGCGGCCAGCATCTGACTGGCCTGTTGCGGTTCAAGCCGGATCAACGCCTGCACATTGGCCAGGGTGTTAAACAAAAAATGCGGCTCGATCTGTGACTGCAGTAGTTTCAGTTGTTGTTCCAGCAGCTGTTTTTCCTGTTCAGATTGTTTCAGTGCGGTTTGCATTAACTGTTGTTGTAGTTGATGTTTCTGGTCGAGCAGATAATAAAACGCCGTCATCGCGACGCTGACCACCGCGACAATACCGAGCAACGACAAGTCAAAACCCGGGTTGAATGCTTTGCCAGCTGCACTGAACTGCCAGTAAGTCCAGCCCATTGGTAAGCCGAACCAGAGGAGTGCGGCCAGCGTCAGCGCAAGCACGGTGTGCAAGGTCATTGATTGTGCGGGGAAACGACGCTGCAACCAGCGAATAGTGCTGCGCATCGTCAATCCAATCCCATTTGAATATAACAATTGCAGCCACCAGGGCCCCATACCAAACAAGGTGAACAGTAACGCCAGCAAAGAACAGGGCACAATCAGGTTCAGCTGGTCACGCCAGAACGGCGGATGGCTCTGCGCTATGGGTGTAGCGGCATCAGAAGGCATATTGGGCTCCGGCCACAACTTCGTGTTTTTTGCCAAGCAGACGGAAACTGCTGTCGGCTGGTCCAGCGAAGTGTTTGATCCCTAAGTTAATTTTGAGTTTGTCGCTGACACTATAACTGACTGCGCCAGAAATTAACAATCCTGTTACCGCTGGTTGATACAGCAGCGTCAGGGACGGCTGCCAGTCCCCTTCCGCGCGCAGATGCAGCAGCCATTGTTGCCGCGTCAGCTGGCGACCGCTGAACAGTTGCAGACTGCTTTGCCGCTCCAGGGGTTGTAGCACCGGGCCTTGCAGCCGGTGTTGCAGTGCCTGCCAGTGCTGATCGGCGCTGGCCTGGCCGTCATAGCTATATTCCAGCAACAGATTCCAGCCATCAGCATGGGTGTAATTCAGGCCGGTACTAAGCTGCCAGGCCGCTTGTTGCTGCACGGCATCGGCCAGAGGACGATCGATGCCGGCTCTGATTCCGGCGCCAGCCGGCTTTAGAGGCGCGGGCCACTGGACCCACTGATTGGTCCAGTAATGCTGTTGCCACAGCAAACTGCCTTGTAGCGCGAGCCCTTCATTCAGCACCCAGACCTGACTGGCGCCAAAGCGCCAACCGATGTCCTCGTCATAATGAGCCAGCACCTGCCACTCCAGGTCGCCGGCCTGCTGATAATAGCGCGCGCCACAGCCGGTGCTGGCGGGCAAGGTTTGGCCATAGCGGCGAAACACTTGTACCGTCTGATTGCACAGCAAAGTCCAGGCATTGTCGGCGCCAAACCAGTCGGCAGCCGCTTGCCAGACGCCGGGTGCGACGACGGTATAAAGCGCCAGTGTGTCGTTTGGCGAAAATAAATCCAGCGGGCGCAGGCCATAATTCACGTCAAAATCGCGTTTGCGTTTACCGGCGCTAAAACTCCAGTTACCTGCGTCAATGCTCCAGTAAGCTTCGGAAAATTCCAGCTTTTGTTCGGACGTTACACTGGCCGGCTGCTGCGGATCTGTGCGCCACAAAGTTCCGGCGAGCTGCCATTGCTGGTGGGCGCCAGGCTGGCCTTGCCATTGTAAATCCAGGGTCTGGAGCAGCAACTGCTGGCGCTGTGGCCCACGCAACAGGCTGTCGCCTTTGGCGACACTGCCAAGGACACGGTATTGCACATCTGGCTGAGCCTGTACGCTCAGGCTAAAACTCAGGCCGCAGCTCAGCGCAACAGCCGTCATCAGATACCACAGGGACATGGAGCACTCCTTTTTCGCTCAGTCCGGGAAAGGACTGTCACGGCAGAATAAAAGGAGTGAGTCGTTGCTGCCCGGCGCGCTGACCAAAGGTCAAAAACGCCGACCAGCTGTCGCAATGGCCGGTTACATAGTGCGCAGTACCGCTAGTTTATGCTGCAGCAAGGAGCGTTTTTCCGGCTCGTAACTGTATTCCAGCGCTTCTTCGAGCAGTTGTCGCGCCGCCTGATACTGATGATGTTTCAGATAATGCCGCACCAGCGCCTGGTTGGCCTGCAGCAGGTAAGGGACTTTTTTCTGCAGACGCTGATAGAAGCTGATTGCCAGTGCGTCACGCCCGGCCTGCTCCGCCTGCACAGCCTGAATGTACAGTTCAAAAGGGTCATCACTGTCGGCCTGCGCCAGCTGCTGTTCTATCTGTTGGACCAGCGGTTGGTTATCCAGCTGAGTTGCCAACACCTGATAGTTATGTAGCAGGGCCAGTTGCTGTGGTGCCACCGCCAGGCCATATTGATACCACTGCTGGGCCAACTCAGGCTGTTGCTGGCGGCGTAACAAGACCGCCATCAGATTAATCGCCGGGATAAACTGGTCGTCCTGTTGCAGGCTGGTCTGGACCAGGGCATAGGCCTGGTTCAGCTCACCGCGTAACAAGGCTTCAGCCGCCAGATTGTTGTAAACCATGGCTTTGAAGCGGGCATCGCTGAGAAAATCCCCCTGATAAGTCAATGGGCCGCGAAAATAGTCGATGTAGAGCTGGCGAAATTGTATCGAATTGTCACTGACTGCGGAGTCCAGATAACTGCGCACATGGGTCGCCTGTAATAACAAATCGCCGCGAATATCGATGACAGGTTCACGGTAAGTGGCGCGAAAACGGACGTTGATACCGGCGACATCGGCCAGTGCCTTGGTCAGCAATGCCAGGCTGACGCAATTGGCGGAACCGCTGCGCATCACTTCGCTGGCGGCCGTAGTGCTGCCACTGAACTGAAACACTGCCAACACGTTTTGCATATAGCTATAGAGCCGGTAAGCAGAGGTTTGATCGGCATAACGCGGGTGATGGAAATAATTGAGGAAATCCCGTTTTTGCTCTGCGGTCAGTGCCAGCAAGTCTTGTATCTGTGGTATTGGCGCTGCAGGGGCAAAGGTCTGCGCCGGTATCTGAGGTGCAACCAGCTGCACTGCAGCAGGTTTCGCGATAGCTGCGGGCTGTGGTGTGACAGCAAGCTGCTGCGCGCAACCGGTCAGGCTCAGGGTCAGGCATAACAAAATCCGGTGCATTGTTATTCTCTATAAATATTTTTTCATATTGTTAACACAACAGTGTTGATGAATTCCAGCGGAAAATGACCGGTGTCTGCCGCATTCGCCGCAGAGTTTCGCTCCGGCGATGCTGGTCAGCCTTGCTCCAGCCGCCCGGACACGGCAGAATCAGGCAGCAACTCAAGCGGAAATTCCTATAATGACAACAAAAACAACAGTATCAGGCGCTGAATTACCGAAAAAAGGCTTTTTTGCCCATTTTGGTTTAGTGCCACAAATTTTATTGGGCATGATTTTAGGTGTGGCGCTGGCAAGCTGGTCGACTGAGGCTGGTCAATCCGTTGCGATGCTGGGCGCTTTGTTTGTTAAAGCACTGAAAGCGGTCGCGCCTATCCTGGTATTTGTACTGGTGGCATCGGCTATTGCTAACCGCAAAATCGGTGGTCAGGCGAAGATGAAACCGGTACTGGTGCTGTATTTACTCGGCACCTTTTTGGCGGCGCTGACCGCTGTCGGCGCCAGTTTTCTGTTCCCGAGTAGTCTGGTGTTGACTGACGCCCAACAAGCGGTGACAGCCCCGGAGGGCATTGGTCAGGTATTAAAAGGCATTCTGTTTCAGGCAGTAGATAATCCGGTGAATGCATTACTGACCGGCAACTTTATCGGCGTGTTAACCTGGTCCATTGGTTTTGGTCTTGGCCTGCATCACGCCAACAGTACCACGAAAAAAGTCTTCAGCGATATTTCGCACGGTGTCTCGCATCTGGTGACCTTAATTATCCGCTTGGCACCTGTTGGTATTTTTGGTCTGGTGGCCGAAACCGTGGCCACAACCGGTTTTGCTGGCCTCGCCAGTTATGGCCATTTGTTGCTGGTGCTGGTCGGGTCTATGGCGGTGATTGCCTTTGTGGTCAATCCACTGCTGGTATTTATCACCACACGGCGTAATCCTTATCCGCTGGTGCTGACCTGTTTACGCGAAAGTGGCATTCCCGCGTTTTTTACCCGCAGTTCTGCGGCCAATATCCCGGTCAATATGATGCTGTGTGAAAAGCTGAAACTGGATGAAGATACTTATTCTGTGTCCATTCCGCTTGGCGCTACCATCAATATGGCCGGTGCGGCCATCACCATCACAGTATTGACGCTGGCGGCGGTGAATACGCTGGGTATTCCGGTTGATTTTGCCACCGCGATGTTATTAAGCGTGGTTGCTTCTGTGTGTGCCTGTGGTGCTTCCGGCGTGGCTGGTGGTTCTTTGCTGCTGATCCCGCTGGCCTGTGGCCTGTTTGGTATTCCGGCAGAAGTGGCGATGCAAGTGGTGGCCGTTGGATTTATCATCGGGGTGGTGCAGGATTCCTGTGAAACCGCGCTGAACAGTTCGACCGATGTGGTCTTTACCGCCGCAGTTAGTCAGCGCGCGGGTCACTGATTAGGATACCAGGGCCGGCACCCAACATGCCGGCCCTGTTTTATTACCCGTCTACGCATCTGCTTAAAGTCCGAAAACCAAGCCGCTAATTCCTTTTCGTTATATCTGAGCCGATTTGCTTCTTGGATTCAGGACGTTTAGACGTCTAATATCGCAACCAGATAAAATCATCACACTGCTTTTTGCTAAAAATGCAGTATGGTGAGTCGACGATCTGAGCCTGACCAAGGCAGGAGCCCGTGGGGATATTAACGTGCAGTATTTACCGATTTTCACTGATTTAACCGGCAAAGCCGTGCTGCTGGTCGGCGGCGGTCATGTCGCGCTGCGCAAAGCGCGGGCGCTGCTGGATGCCGGCGCTGTGCTTACAGTGGTGTCACATCAGTTTGAAACGGATTTCCAGCACTGGGCCACACTAGGCAAAGCCAGGTTGCTGCCAGGCGACTTTCAGCCTGAGCACATTGCCGGGCATTGGCTGGTGATCGCCGCCACCGACGATGATGTGGTCAACGCCGCGGTGCATCAGGCCGCCACCGCACGCCAGGTTTGGGTCAATACCGTCGACGACCAGGACAAATGCGAATTTATTTTCCCGTCCATTATTAACCGCGCACCCATTCAAATAGCGATTTCCAGTGGTGGCGCCGCGCCGGTGCTGGTACGCCGGCTGCGCGAACAGTTAGAAACTTTATTGCCGCAGCACCTCGGGCCTTTGGCGACGCTGGTCGGCAAGTTCCGTAAACAGGTGCAGCAGAAACTGGACAATTTCGCTGCCCGCCGCCAGTTTTACGAGCAGGTGTTCAGCTCCAAAGTCGTCAGCCTGCTGCAAAGCGGTCAGCCGCAGGCCGCAGAAGACACGCTGGAACAAATGCTGGACGGCCATCAGCCGCTGCGCGGTGAAGTTTTTGTCGTCGGTGCTGGTCCCGGCGACCCGGAGTTATTAACGCTGAAAGCGTTGCAGCTGATGCAACAGGCCGACGTGGTGGTGTACGACTACTTGGTCTCAGAACCCATTATGGCGCTGGTGCGCCGCGACGCTGAGCTTATCTGTGTGGGCAAAAAAGCCGGCGCCCACTCGGTCGCGCAGGAAGAGACCAATGAGCTGCTGGTACGGCTTGCACTGGAAGGCAAAAAAGTCTGCCGGTTAAAAGGCGGCGACCCCTTTATTTTTGGCCGCGGCGCGGAAGAAATTGAAGTCTTGTTGCCGCATCAAATCCCATTTCAGGTGGTGCCGGGCATCACAGCAGCCGCCGGCTGTGCCGCTTATGCCGGTATTCCGCTGACGCACCGCGATTATGCCCAGGCCGTGCAGTTTGTCACCGGTCATTGTCAGAAAGACGGCAAAGAACCGGACTGGCATAGCCTGAGCCGGCCGAATCAAACCTTAGTGATTTATATGGGGCTGATGAAGTCGGCACATATTCAGGCGCAGCTGTTGGCTGCGGGCCGCGCCGCGGATACGCCGGTGGCGATACTGGAAAACGGCACCCGGCCTGAGCAGCGAGTCTTTACCGGTACGCTCGGCCAACTGGCGGAACTCATTGACACCCAGCAGGTGCAATCACCGGCCTTGCTGGTGATTGGCGAAGTGGTGGCGCTGCAAAGCAAATTAGCCTGGTACGGTGCACAGGCGCCGCGGGCGCAGTTGACGCCGCTACACGGATAACAACTTAAACAGATTGAATTTAATAAGTTTTATAGCAAGGTAACTGATATGCCGACCTTAACGCACTTACAACAGCTCGAAGCGGAAAGTATTCAGATCTTCCGCGAAGTAGCGGCCGAATTTGATAATCCGGTAATGCTGTATTCGATTGGCAAAGACTCGTCGGTGCTGCTGCATCTGGCGCGCAAAGCCTTTTATCCGGGTAAGATCCCGTTCCCGCTGCTGCATGTCGACACTGACTGGAAATTCCGCGAAATGATTGAGTTTCGCGACAAAGTGGCGAAGGAATACGGCTTTGACCTGCTGGTGCATAAAAACCCGGAAGGCATCGCCATGGGCATGAACCCGTTCACCTTCGGCAGCGCCAAGCATACCGACGTGATGAAAACCGAAGGCCTGAAACAGGCGCTGAACAAATATGGCTTTGACGCCGCTTTTGGTGGTGCCCGTCGTGACGAAGAAAAATCCCGCGCCAAAGAGCGGATTTATTCGTTCCGCGACCAGTATCACCGCTGGGACCCGAAAAATCAGCGGCCTGAGCTGTGGCATACCTACAACGGTCAGGTCAATAAAGGCGAAAGTATCCGGGTGTTCCCGCTGTCGAACTGGACCGAACTGGATATCTGGCAATACATCTATCAGGAAAATATCGACATAGTGCCGCTATATTTTGCCGCTTACCGCCCTGTGGTGGAACGCAATGGCACGCTGATTATGGTCGACGACGACCGCATGCCACTTAACCCTGGCGAACAGCCGGAGCAAAAACTGGTGCGCTTCCGCACCCTGGGCTGTTATCCGCTGACCGGCGCCATTGAATCCGACGCCGACAGCCTGACCGGCATTATTGAAGAGATGTTGTTATCGCGCTCCAGCGAACGCCAGGGCCGCGTCATTGACCACGATTCCAGTGGTTCGATGGAAAAGAAAAAACGTGAGGGGTATTTCTGATGTCAGTCGCAATTGAACTGGAACAACTGGGGATTGAAGAGTACCTCAGACAACAACAGCATAAATCGCTGCTGAAATTCCTGACCTGTGGCTCGGTCGACGACGGCAAAAGTACGCTGATCGGCCGTTTGCTGCACGACAGCCAGCAGATTTATGAAGATCAGCTGGCCGCATTGCACAAAGACAGTAAAACCCATGGCACCACCGGCGAAACTGTCGATTTGGCGCTGCTGGTCGACGGTTTACAGGCAGAGCGCGAGCAAGGCATCACCATTGACGTGGCCTACCGGTATTTCTCCACGGCTAAACGCAAATTTATCATCGCCGACACGCCGGGTCATGAGCAGTACACCCGCAATATGGCGACCGGCGCCTCGAACTGCGACCTGGCGATTATTCTGGTCGACGCGCGCTATGGTGTGCAGGTGCAGACGCGCCGCCACAGCTTTATCTGTGCGCTGTTGGGTATTAAGCAGTTTGTCGTCGCCATCAACAAAATGGATTTGGTTGGCTTCTCCGAAGCGCGTTATGACGAAATTCGCCGCGACTACTTAGCTTTTGCCGAGCAGCTGCATGTGCCGGATGTTCAGTTTGTGCCGCTGTCAGCGTTAAACGGCGACAACGTGGTGAACCCGTCGGCACAAGCACCTTGGTATCAGGGGCCGACTCTGCTGGCGCTGTTAGAAGATGCGCCGGTCACTGGTTTTAATCACGCCTTTGAAGCGCGTTTGCCAGTGCAATATGTCAACAGACCGAATCTGGACTTCCGCGGTTTTGCCGGCACCGTCGCATCTGGCAGTTTTCAGGTTGGTGATGCGGTCGTCGCGTTGCCGTCTGGTAAAAGCTCTGTGGTGAAATCTATTGTGACTTTTGACGGCGATTTGCCGGAAGCTTTTGCCGGTCAGGCCGTGACGTTAACGCTGGCCGACGAGATTGATATCAGCCGCGGCGACGTGATAGCCAAAGCCCAGCACCATGCCTGCGTGTCAAACCGTATTCTGGCCAAAGTGGTTTGGATGCACGAAGATCCGCTTGTTATCGGTAAACAATACAACATTAAACTCGGCACGAAAAAAGTGCCGGGCACTGTGACTGCTATTGCGCACAGCATTGATGTCAATACGCTGGAAGAGCATGCGGCGACCGAACTGGCGCTTAACAGTATCGCGCTGGTCGAGCTGGAGCTGACTGAAGCTGTGGTATTTGACCCGTACAGCAAAAACCGCGACACCGGTGGCTTTATTTTTATCGACCGCTTAAGCAATATCACAGTCGGTGCCGGTATGGTCGACAGCGCGCTGGCGTCCAGCAGCAACAAAACTGAATTCAGTGCTTTTGAGCTGGAGTTTAACGCTTTAGTGCGGAAACATTTCCCGCACTGGCAGGCGCTGGATATCAGTAAGTTGTGATGGATGGCTGCTGACTTTATTTTATGTAAGTCAGTCCGTGTAGACGGCATCGTCATTGTGTAAGTCGGTCCGCAGCAACGGTGCCGCCCGTTTTTCGAACGCAGACACGCCGTGAATACGTCCATGTAGGCTCCTCTGCGGCATCCCTGCCGCAGAGGGTCTGCTAAACGAAAAAACGATCGCCACCTTCTGGCCGGTGAAGTTCTTTTATCAGCATAAATGCAGGCAACAGTAGATGACCCAAACCAACAACATCGTCTGGCAACAACATGCGGTGAGCCGCACCGACCGCGAGGCGCAGAAACAGCAGCAGGCGGTGGTGTTGTGGTTCACTGGTTTAAGCGGTGCCGGTAAATCGACCGTCGCCGGCGCGCTGGAGCAGGCGTTGCTCAAGCGTGGTGCTCATACCTATCTGCTGGATGGCGACAACGTGCGCCATGGTTTATGCGCCGGTTTAGGTTTCAGCGAAGCCGACCGCAATGAAAACCTGCGCCGCGTTGGCGCTGTCGCCGGTCTGATGCTGGATGCTGGCCTGATTGTGTTAAGTGCTTTTGTCTCGCCGCTGCGTAGCCAGCGCGATGCGATTCGCGCCAGTTTGCCTGAAGGCCGTTTTATTGAAGTCCATGTGGCAACCTCTTTGGATGTTTGTGAGCAGCGCGACGTCAAAGGCTTGTACCAAAAAGCCCGGCGGGGCGAGATTGCTAACTTCACCGGGATTTCAGATCCATACGAGGCTCCGTTACAGCCTGAAATCAGCCTGGATACCGGCGTGTTGTCACTCGATGACAGCGTGCAGCAGCTGCTGCAATTGCTGGAGCAACGTGGCATCATCCGGCCACAAGCCTGACAGAGACCTTTGTAAATGCTAACCACGCCCGCTGAACTCAGCCAATGGCTGCCACAAATCCGCCGTATCAGTATTGCTGCCGGCGACGCTATTTTGGCGATTTACAACCAGCCCCAAGCCATTGATGTGCAACATAAAGCTGACGACAGCCCGCTGACTGCGGCCGATTTGGCGGCGCATCAGCTGATTATGCGCGAACTGCAATTACTTACGCCGGAGATCCCGGTGTTGTCCGAAGAAGCTGCTGATATCCCCTGGAGCGAGCGCCAGCACTGGCAACGCTTCTGGCTGGTGGATCCGCTGGATGGCACTAAAGAATTTATCAAAAGAAACGGCGAATTCACCGTCAATATCGCGTTGATTGATGGCGGTGAACCGGTACTCGGTGTGATCCATGCACCGGCACTCAGCAAAACCTACAGCGGCGCACAAGGGCTGGGGGCTTTTGTCGCTGATAACAACGGCGAGCGGGCAATCCAGGCCACTGCACCCAAAGCCGGCGAAACAGTGCGGCTGGTTGGCAGTAAAAGCCATTACCAGCCGGAAGTGGAGCCATACTTGGCACAGTTCCCGTTGCATGAACTGGTCGCGGTCGGCAGCTCGTTAAAATTCTGTCTGGTGGCCGAAGGCGCGGCGCACATCTATCCGCGCTTTGGCCCGACCATGTTATGGGACACCGGCGCTGGCCATATCATCGCCACTGCCGCCGGGGCCAGCGTCGTGTATGACGGCATTGAAGGCCCGGCTTATCAGCGCGAAAACCTGCGTAACGGCAATTTTGTGGTGCGGGTTTAAGCCGCTGCGGTTGGTTTTGTTGCCCACGCTGTGCTTTGATACCAGCCTTGCTGTTATCCGACAGCAGCCGTACAGTGACTCTGCGAATTCATTATTGTGGAGTCTGTATGCGAGCTGCCACCTGGTATTCCCGTTTTGCCAAAGCGGCCGCCCATTTTTGTGGCCGTCCCCGTGTATTCAGCCTGGCCGTTGGCCTGATAGTGGTTTGGCTGGCGACAGGGCCGTTGTTTGACTACAGCGATACCTGGCAGCTGGTGATTAACACCGGCACCACGATCATCACCTTTTTAATGGTGTTCCTCATCCAAAACACACAAAATCGCGACACTGAAGCCATCCAGGTCAAACTGGACGAACTGATCCGCGTCACGCAGGGTGCGCACAATGCCTTGCTCGACCTTGAGGAACTGGAAGAAGAAAACCTCGATGCCTTTAAGCGCAAATATCAGGATTTAGCCGCGATGGCGCGTAAACAACTGGCCAGTGGTGCTGCGGATACTGACACGCCGGATCTGTGATGTGGCCATACTCTGGCCACCTGAGGTTTATTTTTGCCATTGCCTGAAAGAAAAAGGCGTGTATGCCAGTCTGTATATTGTTCAATCCGACTACCGCAGCTGCAGGAAGGTGTGTTTTGGCTCGTTCAGGTTCAGTGAAAAGTCGTATTTTTATCGGTTATGCCGCCATTTTTATCGTCACTTTGGTCGCTGCACTATTACTGATCCAAAGTAATCGCCAGCTGATGCACGAAGTAAGCGGTTTTGTCGACCGCTCCGTGCCGGCATTGCAAGCCGTGTCGGCCCTGCAGAATGCCTCGCGGCAACAAGTACTGACCGGCTATGAGTTGTATGGCACTGTGACCAAAAGTGCTGAGTTCAGCGAGCAACAGCAGAAAACAGCACAAAGCCTGCAACCGCATCTGACTGTATTAAATGCCGTCGGCGGGCAGGCACTGCAGCAACAGCAACAAAAACTGCAGCAAGCCCTGCAGCAACTGTTGCAGGTCATGCAGGCCGAACAGGTCGATTGGGACCAGGCCCGTGTCCGGCTCAGCGACCTTAATCAGATCGCGAATACATTAAATCAACAGCTTGAAAGCCTCGCCGCCAAAATTACCAAAGATGCGCAGACCAGTACCGACAATATCAGCGGCGCCTTGTCGCAAAACAGCAGCACTGTGGTGGTGCTGTTGTTGTTGATTAGTATGGTGGCTGTCGGTTTTTTCCTGCTGGCGCAAAAACAAATTGCCAATCCGATCATCCGTTTATCCGACGATTTACAGCAAGTCGCCGACAGCCGTGATTTAACCAGGAGCCTTGGCACCGACACGGTTGCAGAGGTAAATAGTGTGGCCGCCAGTATCAATCAGTTGCTGCGGGTGTTTAAAAGCGGCATCTCAGATATTTACCAGGCTATCTCCGGCATTAACCAGGCGGTCAGCGCGCTGGCCGGCAGTTCGGCGCAGTCTTCCAGCGCAGTACAGCAGCTGGAACAAACCTTGTTGGTTTTAGTGCACAGCATGGCGCAGCTGGAACAACAGATGGAAGCCAGTGTCGGCCGGTCGGTGCATGCTGCGCGGTCCGCCCATGAAGGGGCGGCGGCGATGTCACAAAGCCAGCGTGAAGTCAGGCAGACGGCGGACAGTATCAGTCAGTTGTCCGGGGATATCGAAACGACCGGGCAGATGTTGTTGACGCTGCAAGTGACCGGGACCGAAGTGTCCGGAGTGGTGAAAACCATCGCAGAGATCGCTTCCCAGACCAACCTGCTGGCGCTGAACGCTGCCATTGAGGCCGCGTGGGCCGGTGAATCCGGTCGGGGTTTTGACGTGGTTGCCGATGAAGTCCGCACACTGGCGGTACGAACGCAGCAATCGACCGCTGAAATCAACAATATGCTGGCCAAAATTGTCGACTCGATCCAGGCGGCGGTGACCAATATGCAATCAAACCGTGAAACCGCTCAGCATTCAGTGGAACTGGCCGGACAGTTGGTGCAGACGCTGGAAGAGGGCCGGCAGGTGATCCTGACTTTGGCCGGGGTGAGTCAGGAAGCGGCGGATTTAGCCAACCAGTCTCAGCAAAAAGCCAGTGCGCTGAAGCATGAAATTACGGCTTTTGAACAAAATGGTCAGTCGGTGAGTGCGGCAAATCAGGCGGTGGCATCGACCAGCCAAGCGTTAACCGGATTGGCCGGACAACTGAGTAAAACGGCGGCCTTATTTAAACTGTGACCCGGTCGTCCGGATAAAAGCCGCAGGCGCAGTGAAAGAATTCGGCTACTGCGCCGGTCCGTTGCCCGTCGTCATTTTATTCAGGTTGCCTGCTATGCTGCCCATCGTGTTACTCCTTATTGCCGTTTCTGCTGCGTTGATCGCTGAGTCTGTGCAGGCAGGTCAATATGGCTCCTTCAGCGCCATCGTCGCGTTTTATGCCCCGGTATCGCCCGGGTTGCTGGCGCAGGTGGCGCAACCGCAAATTTGGGGGTTATCGGCGCTGGTCGTTCTCGCGTTACTGAGCCTGCGCTGGCGGCTGGCCCAGCAACTGCTGGCGCTGAGCCTTATCCTGTTCAGTGCGCTGCCGCTCATCAGTTTATTTGGTACGCAGCATTATATCGCCAGCCTCGGCGGCTTCCCGATGCTGGGCTCAGGCCAAGGCGTGATTAAATATCTGGCGCTACTCGCTTTAGGGATCACGTTATTGCGCTGGCCGGTTGCCACTGCCGCCGAGCGTTTCTGGCTGAATTTTGTGCCGGTTGGTCTGGTCTTGCTGTGGATCGGCGGGATGAAGTTTTTTCCGTTTGAAGCCAAAGGCATTGTTGATTTAGTCAGCAGTTCGCCGTTGTTGAGCTGGCTCTATCTGGTTGCTGATGAGCAAATGGCCTCGGATTTGATTGGCTTATTTGACTGGCTGGCGCTGCTACTGTTAGCCGCCGGTTATCGCTGGCCGCGGCTGTTTATCCCGGGGTTTCTGATGTGTGGGTCTGTGTTTATCACGACGCAGACGTTTTTAATCAGCTTTCCGCCATCTTGGTCGTCGCCCGGTGTGCTCAGCAGCAGCGGCGTTTTTATCATCAAAGATCTGTGGTTTATCGCCAATATGCTGCTGTTGGCACAGGCATGGTGGCAACGCTCTGGCTCGCGGCTGGCTTAACCGCGCAGCTGCAGAGTCAGTACCAGGTTCAGCACCAGGTAATGCAGTGTCATAGCTGCGACCAAAGCAGGGGTAAAAAATCAGCAAATAATACTGTTTTTCTTTACAGCAGAAGACGATAATAGCAGGTACACCCGGCCACATTTTTGATGTATCGCCTGAGGGTGTGTTGCGACCCCCGAGGATCGGAATGAGACTGTTACGTCACCTGCATAAAGCGCCTGTGCGTGTGCTCCGGTTACAACGTCGCAAAAGTATGATGCGGATCCGCTTTGGCATGATCCGTCTGCAATGTGCGTTGTCGCAGGAAAAAGCTGAAACCAAGCAGATGCTGCGCATTTATCAGCAATATGTGACTGGCCAGGTCAGTAAAGCTGAGCTGCAGCAAGCCAATTCTCAGCTGGCTGACGTATTGCGCGCCACTGGCCTCGGTGTATTTGCCATTTTGCCTTTCGCCCCTATTACTATTCCGCTTATCGTCAAACTCGGCCGGAAGCTGGGCATTGAAGTGATGCCAAGCGCTTTTGCGCCGAAAGACAAATACCTGCATCCGGGTAAATCGAGCAAAGCCCTGTCGGCCCCTTCGGCTGCGAAGCCGGTGAAAAAGACCGACAGTTAAGCAGATTGGTGTATGACCAGCGCAGAAATAACAAAGCCAGCATTTGCTGGCTTTGTGTCAGTCAGGGCTATAGCGCCCGGTATCAGCCTTTAATCGTCATATAAGCCACAATCGCAATCAGCAGCGGTGCTACGACTGCAGCCAGCAGGCGGTAGCCGGTCAGCACGTGTTTGTGCATCTCGTCTTCCAGGATTGGCTTAATTTTGTGCCAGATAGTCCAGCCGACAAAGACTGCGGCAAACATACCGCCCAGTGGCATCAGCAGGTTAGAGGCGACAAAATCCATCAGGTCAAACGGCGTTTTGCCAAAGACTTTCATGCTCTCAGCCATGCTGCCAAACGACAGGGCCGCGGGGACACAGAGGATCAGGAAGTTACTGATACTGACCCACAGCGTCGCAGCCAGACGGCCCATGCTGTATTCGTCGATCAGGAAGGCCACCGCCGGTTCCAGAATAGAAATTGACGAGGTCACAGCGGCAAACAGCAATAACGAGAAAAACACCAGAGCCAGTAACTGGCCACCGGCCATCTGTGCAAACAGTGCCGGCATGGTGATAAAGGTCAGGCCCGGGCCTGCAGCCGGGTCTACGTGGAAGGCAAATACCGCCGGCAGAATCATCAGGCCAGCCAATACAGACGCCATAGTGGCGAGGCCGGCAATCCACAAACCGGCGTTCACAATCTTGGTTTCTTCGCTTAAATAAGAACCGTAAGCGATCATCAGACCGGCGCCGACCGACAGCGAGAACACCGCAAGACCTAAGGCGTCCAGCACCATTTTAATCGACAGTTTGCTCCAGTCCGGCGTAATAAAATACATCACGCCTTCAATGGCGCCCGGTAGGCTCAGGCTGCGGTAGACCAGGAATAACATCAGAATAAACAGGCCTGGCATCAGTACCTTACAGATCCGCTCGATGCCTGCCTGCACGCCGGCGACGACAATCAGCGCGGTGATTGCCATAAAACCAGCGGTGTAAATCAGCGCAGCAGTGGGGTCGGCAATAAAGTTGGTAAAGGTATCACTGAGCACTTTCGCGTCTGTGGTCAGAATATCGCCTTTGATGGCCTCGACTATGTAGGCAATGGTCCAGCCACCGACCACACAATAAAATCCGAGGATTAAATAGACACAGAGTACCGAGATCCAGCCGGCCCAGTGCCATTTCCCTTTGCCGAGCGCCCGGTAGGCCGAAGTGGCTGATTTTTTCGCGCTGCGGCCAATCATCATCTCGGCCAGCATCATCACGACACCGACAGAGAACACACAAGCCAGGTACACCAGCAAAAACACGCCGCCGCCATTGGCGCCTGCGACATAAGGGAATTTCCAGATTGCACCCAGACCTACTGCTGAGCCAGCGGCGGCCAGGATAAAGCCGATGCGTGAGCCCCAGTTGCCCCGGGAGGTTAATTGATCAGTCATGATGTTCTCGTCGGTGAATCATTCGTTTTAATAATTATGTGGGTTGGCGGGCAACCTCGGACCTGCTGTTGCACAGAAGACAAACAGCGGCAGCAGCAATGTAGAGGAAAGCAGCAGGTAAATGCAACCAAAAAACGCTGAGCCCGGCGCTATTGCGGTTAGCAACAGGTTAGCAAAGCCCGCTTGCTGCTGTTGCTAGCGCAGCGTGCGTCCGGACAGGTTTCATTGCCCGCTGACTTTTATGTTATTAAACAAAAAAGCAACATTTTTCCGGTTGGCGTAACGCAGCGATGACGGCTAAGGTTAGATCTAACAACGAGGCGGAGTTCTGCGGTATGCGGTTTGGCTTTTTGCTGGTTTTATCTCTTTGGCTGCAAAGCGCCACCGCAAGCACTGTGGTGACTTTGTTTGCGTATCACCAGGCGCCGCCTTTTGTCATTAACGCTGATACTGAGACTGGCTTAAATTACGATGTACTGCGGGCTTTGCAGCAGGAAATGGGTGACCAGGTGCAGCTGCGGCTGCAGCTGTTAAGCCGGCCTGAACTGAATCAACGGCTGGCGGCACAGTTGCCGGTGATCGCACTCTGGACCAATCCGGCCTGGTTTACCGCGCAAGACCCGCCTTATTTATGGTCCGGTACTTTGTTTTCTGATCGCGAAGTATTTGTCTCCCCGCAGCACAGCCAGAAAATTCAGCAGCTGAGTGAACTGACCGGCAGCCGCATTGGCGCTGTCCGCGGTTACAGTTATCCGGGCCTGAACGAATTAATCGCCGAAGGCAAAATCCAGCGCATTGACGCTGATTCCGATAAAGAAAATCTGGCGTTATTGCTGGAAAAACAGCTGGAGCATGTGGTGATCACCCGCTCCAGCTTTTTATATTATGGCCGCCAGACGCAATATCTCGGCAAACTGAAAATCACCGGCCAGCCATATCCGGCCTATCGCCGGCAAATCCTGTTTACCCGCCATTATCAGGACCTGTATCCGCAATTTGAGCAGGCGCTGCAGCAACTCAGTCAACAAAAATATTGGCTGGACCGGCTGGCCTTGTATGGCTTAAAACCACTTTAATCCCCTTGCTTGCAGCCAGTGCGGTGGCTCAGTAGACTGGCGCCCTGTTTCAAACGGATGGCCTTTTATGCGTTTAGATAAATTTGTCTGCGATTGCACCGGACTGACCCGCAGCCAGGCTGGCAAGCTGATCCGGCAAGGTGAAATTCTGCTCAATGGCTTGCTGTGCAAACAGCCGGCGCAGCAAATCAAAGACTCTGATGTTGTGTTGCTGGATGACGAACCGCTGCGGCTGACCGGCCCGCGTTACATTCTGCTGCATAAACCCGCCGGTTATGTTTGCTCGACTGACGACCCGGACCACAACACGGTGTTTGTGCTGCTGGATGAACCCAATCCCGATAAGCTGCATACCGTAGGCCGGCTGGACCTGGATACCACAGGCTTGCTGCTCATCACCGATGACGGCCAGTGGTCACATAAAATCAGCAGCCCGAAACATGAATGCGCCAAAACCTACCGTGCCTGGCTGGCAGATCCGGTCGAAGACAGCGCCATCGCTCAGTTTGCTGAAGGCGTGATGTTGCGCGGGGAAAAAACGCTGACCAAACCGGCGCAGCTGGAAATCATCAGCCCGACCGAATGCCTGCTGACCATTCACGAAGGCCGTTATCACCAGGTGAAACGCATGTTTGCCGCCCTTGGCAATAAAGTTATCCGCTTACACCGCGAACGCGTCGGCCCGCTGACGCTGGACAGCAGCCTGGCTGAGGGCGAATACCGTCAGCTGACTGCCGAAGAAATTTCTCTATTTAATTGATCTGATTTAAGTATCTAACCCTGACTAAGCGTCAGGGTTAAATACTTTGCGCTTTCCCCTGTTGTTCTCTCATCATCTGCCTTTGATATACATCCTGTGTTGACCTGCACGCCACTGCGACGTCTGATTGTCAGCACTTTCTAATTAGGATCTTCTAATATATACTTATATTAAATTTATCTAATGCAAGTTGTGGTCACTATACGGTCGCTGGCATCTGGAACTCTTCACGGGACTGTCGCCCAGCAGCACCACACCAAATTGGAGGCACTATGCAGAGGAAAAAACTGGGACGGCCGCTGAGCGCATCAGTCGCCGCACTTTTCAAAACGCTGGTCAAAACGCTGGTCAAAACGCTGGTCACCACGCTGATTATCGGCATGCAGCCTGTGACAGCGGCCAGTGCAACTGAGTGGTTCAAGCTCACGCCACAACCGCAGCCGGTCTGGCTGGAATTGCCGGCGCTGGTCGAAGCGGTGGCGCAATCGACTATTTCAGCGCAAACCTCGGGCCGGATCATCGAATTACCTTTTGATGTCAATGACCTGGTGCCGCAGGGCGCGGTGGTGGTGCGTTTTACCGACACCGAACAAAAAGCCCGGCTGGCGCAGGCTGACGCAGCACTCAGTGAAGCGCAGGTGCGTTTTACCGAGCAGGACAAAGAACTTAAACGCGTGCAGCAAATCCATCAGCAGGGTTTAGTTGCCAAAGCCGCGCTGGATTTGGCACAGGCCAACTTCAACGCCGCCAAAGCGCGGCAGCAACAAGCCAGTGCCGCCGTCAGTGCCGCCCGTGAGCAGTTAGAACAAACCGTGGTGCGTGCGCCTTATAGCGGCATTTTGCAACAGCGGCTGGTTGAACTCGGTGAGCTGGCGACGCCGGGCAAACCCTTGTTAACTGGCCTCAGCCTCGAACATCTGCGGGTAAGTGCTCAGCTGCCACAACAATTAACGGCGGCCCGGCAAAGCAATGCGGCTGAGCTGCAACTGGCAGGCGGCAGCAGCCTGAGCTTAGGTGCGCCGGATTTGACCATAGCACCGCAGGGCCATGCCCAAAGCCATAGCTTTTTACTGCGGCTGAAATTGCCGGTCGCGGATTACAGCGCGCAGCAGCTGTATCCAGGCAGCTGGACCAAGCTAAAGCTGCAAACCGGCACTGAGCCGCAGTTGGTGGTCCCGGCCAGTGCGGTGTTATGGCGCGGTGAAGTGGCGATGGTGTATCTGCAGCAAGCAGCTCAACCCAGCTTGCAGCCGGTCAGGTTGCAGAAGCTACAGAATGACCAGTATCAGGTGTTATCAGGCTTAAGCGCCGGGCAACACATCGCGCTGGATGCCAAAGCGTTGTTGCAGCAAGTCAGCACAGCGCAGGAGCCACAATAATGCAGCTTGGCATCTCTGGCCGTTTAGCCGCAGCCTTTAAGCAAAATCAGATCACGCCGCTGCTGGCGCTGGTCAGTTTGTTGCTGGGGCTGTTTGCGGTGCTGGTCACGCCGCGTGAAGAAGAACCGCAGATTGAAGTGACTTTTGCCAACGTTTTTATCGCATATCCGGGCGCTTCGGCTGCGATGGTCGAGCAGCAGGTGGCGGTGCCAGCCGAGAAAATCATCGCCGAAATTGCCGGCGTTAAACATGTGTATTCAGTGTCAGAACCGGGTCGCTCAGTGCTCACCGTACAGTTTGAAGTCGGCGAAAAACGCACTGATGCTTTAGTGCGCCTCTATAACGCGTTTTATGCCAAAGCCGACTGGCAGCCGGCCGCGGCCAATATCGGTCCTGTACTGATCAAACCCAAAGGCATCGACGATGTGCCGGTGTTTGCGGTGACGCTGTGGAGTAAAAACCCGCAGCTGGGCCGCGCGGAACTTCAGGCCGCCGCCAATCTGCTGGAGGAACAGCTGCAGCAGGTACCGGGCAGCCGCGATATTTACAGCATCGGCCGCCAGGCCGAACAGGTCAGCGTACGGCTGGACCCGGCGCGCTTAAGCGCCTATCAGTTGTCGTTGCCGCAATTAAGTCAGGCGCTGCAACAAGCCGGCACTGTGCGCAGCAGTCAGGCGATGTTGGCGCCGCAGCAATTAGTGCAGCTGGAAAGCGGCAGCTTTTTAACCAATGCCGATGAAGTCGCTCAGCTGGTAGTTGCAGTACGCAACGGCGCAAAAGGTGAATTGTTGCCGGTGTATTTGCGCGACGTCGCCGACATCAGCCGTGGTGTGGCTGAGCCTGACACTTATGTGCAGCATTTGCAGCCAACGGGTTCTGCGGGCACTGCGCTGAGCTCGGCCGCCGTCACTGTGGTTGTGGCGAAACAACCGGGGTTTAATGCGGTCGATGTCACGGCCGCCTTGCAGGACAAGCTGACCCAGCTGCAGCAAAGTTATTTAAGCCGCGATATCGAACTCAGTATCAGCCGCGATTATGGCGTCACGGCCAAAGACAAAGCCGATACGCTTATTCATAAACTGATTTTTGCCACCGCCTCTGTGGTGTTACTGGTGGGCCTGGCGCTGGGTAAACGCGAAGCCATAGTGGTTGGTGCAGCTGTGGTGATCACGCTGGCGCTGACGTTGTTTGCCTCCTGGGCTTATGGTTTTACCTTAAACCGCGTGTCGCTATTTGCACTGATTTTCTCTATTGGCATCTTGGTCGACGACGCTATTGTCGTGGTGGAAAACCTGCATCGGCATTGGTTACTGGGCGGCAAACCGTTGGCCGACGCAGTACCGCTGGCCGTGGAAGAGGTCGGCAGCCCGACTATTCTGGCGACTTTCACAGTCATCGCCGCTTTATTGCCGATGGCTTTTGTCAGCGGGCTGATGGGGCCTTATATGAGCCCGATACCACTCAATGCCAGTATGGGCATGCTGCTGAGTTTGCTGGTGGCCTTTATTTTTACGCCCTGGTTGTTCCTGAAAATGTTCGCGCATCGCACGCCGGCGGCCGGCGCGCATCACACGCAAGACGAAAAACTCGAGCAGTTCTTCCGCCGCCTGATGCAGCCGATGCTGCGGGCCCGCGCTGGCCGTAATAACCGGGTCAAATTACTGGTCGGTTTACTGGCGGCTATCATCATGTCGGTACTGCTGGTCACCAGTCAGCAGGTGGTGCTGAAAATGCTGCCGTTTGATAATAAATCTGAGTTTCAGGTGGTGGTGGATTTACCTGAAGGCAGCACGCTGGAGCAGACTCAAGCCGTGCTGAATCAGGTCAGCAGCGCGCTTCTGACCTTACCGGAAGTCACCCATTTACAGACTTATGCCGGCACCGCCGCGCCGATGAATTTTAATGGTCTGGTGCGGCAATATTATTTGCGCCAGCTCCCCTGGCAGGGCGATGTACAGGTGAATCTGCAGGACCGTCATCAAAGGGACGAGCAAAGCCATGCTATTGCACTGCGGGTGCGGCCGCTATTAAGCCAACTCGAACAAAGCACCGGTGCCAGCATCAAGCTGGTGGAAGTGCCGCCCGGCCCGCCAGTGTTGGCGCCGCTGGTGGCTGAAGTCTATGGCCCGGATTATCCGGCGCAGCTCAAAGCGGCCAGTGCATTACAACAGCAGTTCGCCAAAACCCCTCTGCTGGTCGATATCGACAGCACGGTTGAAGCGCCGCAACCGCGCTGGCAGCTGGTTGCTGACCAGCAAAAAGCCGCCTTGCTTGGTGTGTCGGTTGAAGCGATTAATCAGACTTTGCAAATGGCGGTGGCCGGTCATACCGCGACTTTTGTCCGCGACGAGCATAAGCGCCAGCTGACGCCGGTCGAGCTGCAATTGGGCGAAGGCGTGCTGGCCAGCTGGACTACACTCGGGCAGTTGCCGGTTGTGAGTCAAACCGGTCAGCTGATTGCGTTGTCGGAGCTGACCCGCAAAGTCGAAACCACAAGAGAAAATACGATTTATCGTAAAGACTTACGGCCTGTGGTCTTTGTCACCGCTGATTTGGCCGGTGGCCCGGACAGCCCGCTGTACGGCATGCTGGATGTAAAAGCTGCACTGGCTGATCAGCAAGCCGCGCTGCCACAACAACTATTCAGTGTGCCCACAAATACCGACCAAATCAGCATCAAGTGGGACGGTGAATGGCAAATCACCTTTGAAACCTTCCGCGACATGGGCATTGCTTATGGCGTCGGACTTATCATGATTTACCTGCTGGTGGTGGCGCAGTTTAAATCCTATGGTGTGCCGCTGATGATCATGGCGCCGATTCCGCTCACCATTATCGGCATTATGCCGGGCCATTGGTTGCTCGGCGTGCAGTTCACGGCCACTTCAATGATTGGCATGATAGCGCTGGCCGGGATTATCGTGCGGAACTCGATTTTGCTGGTGGATGCGATTCAGCAACAAACCGCGGCAGGTGTCGCGCTGGATCAGGCAGTAGTGCACGCCTCTGCGATACGGGCGCGGCCTATTATTCTGACTGCGCTGGCAGCGATGTTGGGCGCGATGTTTATCCTGGACGACCCGATTTTTGGAGGTCTGGCAGTGGCACTGATTGCCGGGTTAGGCGTATCGACTGTGTTAACACTCGTCGTGATCCCGGTGGTGTATTACGCCTATCACTATCAGCGTGTGGCCCCTCACAGCTAATCAGAAAAACTCATACTGCATCACCGCGACCCAATGGTTCTCATAGAACTCGCGGTGATGCAGCTCCCAGCCTAACTTTTCATAAAAAGCCTGCTGGTCTTCGGTAAACAGATAAATGGTGGTGAGGCCGCGCTGGCGCGCCTCATTCATTACATGCTGCACCACTTTTTTGCCTAAACCTTTGCCGCGCTGCAGCGGATGGATATAAATATTGGCTAGCCAAGGGCTTAAATCCTGATTGGTGGTCATATCCGACAACAGTAAAGACGCAGTGCCGGCCGGCTGATTTTGTTCGTCCAGCAACAGCCATGTTTGCGGCAGTCCATCTTGCTGCAGCGATTCGCGCAGGTCGGCGGCGAAGTCTTCCACCGATTTGTGCGGAAACAACGCATGCCACTCGCCAAAATGCCATTGCGCTATGGTGGGGATCAGGTCAGGACAGGTCGTCAGATTTTGCAGTTGCATCGGGCTTCATGATTGAGTGAACACAGCAATGGCAGTTTATCAGACTTGCCCGCAGATGTGTCTTTGGTCGAAACAGACCGGCCGCGACACGGTTATTTGCGCCAGTGCCAAACAGTTAAGTTTGGCAATTTTATGCAAAATAGTTATCATTTCGCCAGATTTGCTTACTGTTTTGGCGAAAATATGCACGAAGTGTTGTCGTTATTTCCCAGTCAGGTTTTACGGGTGACCTGGTCTGATGCCGCAGAATTTGCGCCCGGTTTAATTGCAGAAGTGCTGCAGCTGCGTCAGCAGTTACCGTCTGCCAGTAAAACCAATGTCGGCGGCTGGCATTCGCCTTCGGTGCTGCAACTCCGCAGCGAACCGGTAATAAGCTGCTTTATCAGTCAAATTCCGGCACATTTAAATGTTTGGGCACAACACTATTTTGCCATTGAGACGCCACTGGACCCAGCATTGTGGCAACTGGAAGTCTGGGCCAACTGCAATGAAACCGGCCATTTTAATAAAGCGCATGATCATTTCCGCAGTGGCGTGGTCGTCAGCGGTTTTTATTATCTGCGTTGTGGCGGTGACGATGTGGGCGGCGAAACGGTGTTTATCAATCAGCAAAGCTGTCCGTTAAACATCCATAGCCCGTTGCCACTGCGCGAGCAGAGTTTTTCGGTGACGCCCAAAGACGGCGACATGTACATTTTCCCAAGCTGGCTCGGGCATCGCGTCAATCCATATCGCGGCAGCGCCACCCGCATCAGTCTGGCGTTTAATGCCTCGCATCCGGCGCTGCAGGTCGTGAAAAAAACCGACAAACCGCGTTTTGCCAAGATCCGCAAAATCTTGCGAAAAATCAGCTAAGCGGCACTGCTTCCCGGCAATTAACCGGAAAATCGGCGTTTTCATCGTGATCGCTGCACAAAAAAAGCAGCAATACAGGTCCAGAGCGGCAACACTATTGTTTCCAACCGCGATGAGGACAAACCGATGCGCCCAGTTCCATTTATTGCCGCCGTCATGGCTATATGCAGTGCAGCCACTGTTGGGGCTGCAGAACCGGCCACAGCGCCGGAATTTATTGATACTTTTGCCAAGATCTTCGGTGAACACCCAGGCATACGTAAAGGCCACGCCAAAGGTTTTTGTGTCGCCGGTGACTTTAAAGGCGACACGGTCGCGCAGGCTTTTAGCAGCTCGATGCTGTTTAGTGGCGACACTTATCCGCTGCTCGGACGTTTTTCGATGGCCGGTGGCAACCCCAAAGCCGCTGAAAACAGCCGCTCTCCGCGCGGGCTGGCGCTGCAAATTAAACTCAATAACGGCGAGCTGCAGCATTTCGCGCTGCTGTCGACACCGATGTTTGGCGCCAAAGATCCGGAGTCATTTCTCGGTTTATTAAAAACCCTCATTCCGGGGCCGGACGGTAAACCGGATCTGACGAAAGTGGCGGCCTACCGCGCTGCTCATCCGGATACCCAGCCGCAGGCGAAATATCTGGCCGACACGGCACCACCTGCCAGTTATGCCAGCACGCCTTATTTTGGTTTGCATAGTTTTATGCTGAGCAACAAAACCGGCCAGCAACAGGCCGTGCGCTGGCAGCTGCAACCGGTTGATGGCATCAAAGGCTTAACTGCCGCCGAAATCGCCGCCAAACCCACCGAATTCCTGCAACAGCGGCTGGCGGAACGGCTGCAACAAGGCCCGGTGCAGTTTAAATTAGAGCTGGTGCTGGCTGAAGCCGGTGATAATTTGCCGGACCCGTCGGTGCAGTGGCCGGCGTCGCGCAAAACGCTGCAGGTTGGTGTGGTGACGCTGCGCAGTCAGGGCGACAATGCCTGCGATAACATCAATTTTGACCCCAATGTGCTGAGCGCGGGTATCAGCCCAAGTGCCGACCCAATCCTGGCCATGCGTTCGGCCGCTTATGCCATTTCCTTTGGTAAACGCCTGACCGGCCATTGATGTTGTTGTCTTGATACCGGTGCAAATGCACGGCTGCAATCGTATGCAGTGTTTTTGCACCAAAGCGGTGCTGTTCGGCGCCGCTGTTCTTCGTCTAAGCTGAGGCGGTCTTTCTTCACCGGAGCCGCCGATGGCCACTACAAATTTGCGTACTGCCTTATCTCCTGTAGCTGCGAAGTGTCGCCGCGCTTTGCCTTCACTGGCACTGGCGGCATTGTTGTCAGCGTTATTGTCGGCGTGTAATCCGGCGCCTGAGACCAGCAAAGCCATAACTGCACCTGTTATCAGCCAGAGTGCCAGCCCGGCAACTACGGCTGTCAGTGCAACCAAACCCTGGTGGCAGGACGCGGTGTTTTATCAGATTTGGCCACGCAGTTTTGCCGACAGCAACGGCGATGGCACCGGCGACTTTAACGGCATCGCGCAAAAACTACCGTATTTAGCCGATTTAGGCGTCAATGCGCTGTGGCTGACGCCGATGTTCGAAGCGCCGAGTTATCACGGCTATGACTTCACTGAGTTTTATCAGGTCGAAAAAGATTATGGCAGCCAGCAGGAATTTAAAGCGCTGATCGATGCTGCTAAAGCCAAAAATATCCGCATTATCCTCGACTTAGTGATTAACCATATCTCAGACCAACACGACTGGTTTAAACGCTCTGCCGCCGGTGAAGCCCCTTATAAAGACTATTTTATCTGGCGCAAAGACCTGCCGACCGACGGCTGGGGCCCGGCCTGGGACGCCAGCAAAACCGACCCGAAAGTGGTCTGGCATTATCACGAAGGCCGCAAAGAATATTATTACGCCGCTTTTGGCGCCTCGCAGCCGGATTTAAATCTGACCCATCCGGATGTGGTCGCTGAAATGAAAAAGATGGCCAAATACTGGCTGGATTTAGGCGTGGCCGGTTTTCGCTTAGATGCGGTGCGTTACGCCATTGAAACCGGGCCGGACGGCCAGGCCGATACTGCGGAAACTATTGAATACTGGAAAGATTTCACTCAATACGTCAAGTCGGTACAACCGGATGCGATGCTGGTCGGCGAAGCCTGGGCCGATTTACCGGTCGCCGCCAAATACGCCGGTGATGGCAAGGCGCTGGACGCTGGTTTTGATTTTGAATTTGGCTACAAAGTGCTGGAATTGCTCCAAGGCAACGGCGGCGTTAAAGCTGAATTCGGCACTATGAATACGGCCGGTGCTGCCGCGAGCGAACAGTTATTACAAGTCAATTTCAATGCCCGTAAAGCTGCCGGTGTACCGATGGGTTATTTCAGCCCGTTTTTAACTAATCATGACCAGCCGCGTATCGGCTGGCAGCTACAGGGCGATCTGAACAAAGCCAAGCTGGCGGCGGCGATGTTACTGACATCTCCTGGCAGCACTTATCTGTATTACGGCGAAGAAATTGGCCTGAGCCAGGCGTCGGACGCCGAGCATATTCAGCGCCGCGCGCCGATGCTGTGGGACCAAAGCCCGCAGGCCGGTTTCACCACTGCTGCAAATGCCTGGGTGCAATCAGACAAGCTGTTCCCGCCGCAGCGTGAAACCAGCTGGTGGACGCCGTTCCTGCAAGCGCAGCTGGCCGCCAAAGTGACGGTGGCAGACCAACAACAGGACGCCAAATCGCTGTGGTCTTTGTACAAATTCCTGATCAGACAAAAACAGCAACGGGCGGAATTTGGTGTGGCCGGCAGCTATGAAGCAAAAACACTGAATGATGGCAAATTGCTGCAAATCAGCCGCGAACTGGCAGGGAAAAAGTCGGTGTTTGTGCTGAACCTGTCGGCAGCGCCGCAAGCGTTGCCGGCTGAACTGCTGCAGGACAGCAGCCTGCAAAACGGCTGGAATGAAGCTGAAGCAAACTCCACGCAACTGGCGGGCTGGCAATTACGTAGCTGGTCGAATTGATCATCCGGCAGCGGTTTGCATGCACCGCTGCCACTTCCTGTGTCTGGCGCCCTGGTTCCGAGTTTGACCCCGGTCCCCTGTGACTGATGTTTGTCGCACCCTATTTTGTGTGGTTGTGCAGTGACAGCGGACTTTTTAAAGGGCCGGGCGCCCCTTCGACTGCGTTTAAAAACCGAAAAGATCTGGCGTGGAAGGTGGCTGATCAGCTTCGAGGTTGCTGTCGGGTTTGCCGGCCAGTCGTGCGGCGTCACGGCGGATCCGGCGTTGCTCCAGTAATTTCAGAATGCGGGCGCGTTCGGCCACCGGTTTGTTGTGCCAGTCGAATCGTTCATCCCGCGAGCGCAGACAACCCACGCAATAACCGCGGTTATTGCTGGTGCAGACCCCGATACAGGGGTTGGGTAAGTCAAACAGCTCGAGTTGGTCCATAAGCCGCTGGCGGAAAAAAGGCGATATGGCCTGAGTCTACTCAATCCGTGCCGACAGCGCCACCGGCAACATCGTGCTGAAGATTTGGCGAACTTCTGTTAAATCAGCTGGTTACTTGCTGAGCGCTAGCCGTATGGCCGTCTTTTTTTACGAAAAGCAAAAATAACTGTTGACTCAGGCCGTGCAGACGGCTATTTCTAATAGCGTTTTGCTGTGGCCAAAGCGCCATTGCCGTTTTTTGACATATAACCAACAGAGTTATTGCTACAAACATTATGCGTAAAACAACCATCCTGAACATTATTGTGGTCCTCGTGAACGTGGTGATTATTAGTCGCCGCGGGGGCTGCTGTTTGGGACTGAAACCGTAAAATAATCAGATTCCGACAAAACCCCCGCACCGCAAGGTCCGGGGGTTTTGTACTTTCTGGGCCCTGAAAAAACCGCGCGGGATTGGCGGGTGAACAGACAAAAGCCAAATTGGCAAAGCGACCGGCACAAGCCGGACAGACAGAGGATACGGGCATGACAGGCGCAGAATTGGTAGTGAAATTATTAACCGAGCACGGCGTGCATTCCGTGTTCGGTTATCCGGGGGGGGCTATCATGCCGATTTACGACGCGCTGTACCAAAGCCCGGTCAAACACTACCTCTGCCGTCATGAACAAGGCGGCGGTTTCAGCGCCATCGGTTATGCCCGCGCCAGCGGTCAGACCGGCGTGTGTCTGGCCACTTCCGGCCCCGGCGCCACCAACCTCATCACTGCTTTAGCCGATGCACTGCTGGATTCTGTACCAGTCGTTGCCATCACTGGCCAGGTGTCGCAAGCCGTGGCCGGCACCGACGCTTTCCAGGAAGTTGACGTATTGGGCATGAGCCTGACCTGCACCAAACACAGTTTTTATGTGCGCGACGTCGCCGATTTGGCCGACACGTTACGCGAAGCCTTTGTGCTGGCCCAAAGCGGCCGCCCCGGCCCGGTGCTGGTCGATATCCCCAAGGACGTGCAGCTGGCGCAAGTGGATTATCAACCGCTGCATCTGACCGCCACCAGCGCCGCGCCTGAACTGAGCCAATTCGCCGAACAAATCGCCAGTGCCCGCACTTTGCTGCAGCAGGCGAAAAAACCTATGGCTTACATCGGCGGTGGTGTGCATATGGCTGACGCCTTGCCGGAATTAAACGCCTTTTTAACCGCGACCGGCATGCCGTCGGTCACCACGTTAAAAGCCATGGGCTCGGTAGAAAAAGCCAACCCGCTGTATTTAGGCATGTTGGGTATGCACGGCACCCAGGCCGCCAATATTGCCGTGCAACAAACGGATTTACTGGTTTGTTTAGGCGCGCGTTTTGATGACCGGGTGACCGGCAATTTAAAGAAATTCGCGCCGGAAGCCAAGGTCATCCATATCGACATCGACCCAGCCGAAATCAACAAACTACGGTTTGCTGAAGTGGCTATGTTAGGTGATTTAAAAGCGCTTTTGCCGGCACTGACCGTTGCTGGTGATTACAGTGCCTGGCAGACGCACTGCGCCACGCTGAAAGCCCAGCACGGCTGGCGCTACGACCATCCGGGCGAGCGTATCTACGCGCCATTATTGCTGAAGCAACTGAGCGAACGCATGCCGGACAATTCTGTCGTCAGCTGCGACGTTGGCCAGCACCAGATGTGGGTGGCGCAGCATATGCGCTTTAACTCACCGCGCAATCATTTATCGAGCGGCGGCCTCGGCACTATGGGCTTTGGCTTGCCGGCGGCGATTGGCGCCAAAATCTCACGGCCGCAGGACACCAGCGTGCTGGTCACCGGCGACGGCTCTTTTATGATGAACGTGCAGGAACTGGCCACCATCAAACGCTTCCGCCTGCCGGTCAAAATCGTCGTGATCGACAACCAGCGCCTTGGCATGGTGAAACAATGGCAACAGCTGTTTTTCGCCGGCCGCTATAGCGAAACCGATTTGTCCGACAACCCGGATTTTGTCTCGCTGGCTGCCGCTTTTGCCATCCCAGGCCACAGCATCAGCCATAAAGACGAAGTGGAATCGGCCTTAGACGCCATGTTCAGCTGGCCGGGGCCTTATTTGTTACACGTACGCATCGACGAAACGGACAACGTCTGGCCATTAGTACCACCAGGTGCCGCCAACCACGACATGATGACCGACTTACCGCAGTGGGAGGAATAACCATGAGCAACGCAGCCAACAGCCACCAGCATACTTTGACTATCCAAACCCGCCACGAAGCCGTCGCGGTCGAACGTTTACTGCAGGTCACCCGCTACCGTGGTTTTACTTTAGCCGGGCTTGAACTAAAGCCGCTGGCTGATGTGAGTGGTTTACTGATAACCTTAAGCGTGGTCAGCGACAAGCCGATCAGCCTGCTGGTCAATCAGCTGAATAAGCTGTACGACGTGCTGGATCTGGAGCTGCACCAGGCCGAAGCCGGTGCGCTTAGGGCGTGATGAGAACCTGTAAAGATAGTTAGCGTTTCGCTGGAATCTGACAGAGGTTGGTATTCACGCGGAGCAGACCCTCTGCGGCAGGGAAGCCGCAGAGGAGCCCCCATGGATGGGTTCACGGCGTGTCTGCGTAGTGTGAATACCAATCTCTGAGCCTGACGGTGAATGCTGTCAGAGTTTGATGAATAAACGGTGCCGGACCGAAATCCGGCAACATAAAAAAGCACGGGCACCGATAACAGCCCGGCATGATCACCGCCACAGGCGGTGACGTTACAACCAAGTGGCCCTGAACCCAAAACCCGATGCTGGCGCATGCATCTTTCAGATAATTAACAGATTGGCGCCGCATCACTAAATTTGCCTATGCAGGAGTAAATTGCATGCCTAAATTACGTTCAGCCACGACCACCGAAGGCCGCAATATGGCGGGTGCCCGTGCCTTGTGGCGCGCCACGGGTGTCAAAGACACCGACTTCGGGAAGCCGATCATCGCCGTGGTGAACTCGTTCACCGAATTCGTGCCGGGCCATGTGCACCTGCGCGACCTCGGGAAACTGGTGGCAGAAGCCATTGAAGCGGCCGGCGGTATCGCCAAAGAATTCAACACCATCGCCATCGACGACGGCATCGCCATGGGCCACGGCGGCATGTTGTACAGCCTGCCGTCCCGCGAAATCATCGCCGACTCGGTCGAATATGTGGTGAACGGCCACTGCGCCGATGCGATGGTCTGTATCTCCAACTGCGACAAAATCACGCCGGGCATGTTAATGGCCGCGCTGCGCCTGAACATTCCGGCAATTTTTGTCTCCGGTGGCCCGATGGAAGCCGGCAAAACCAAGCTTTCAGATCAAATCATCAAACTTGATTTAGTCGATGCGATGGTGTCGGCCGCCAATCCAAACGTGTCAGACGAAGACAGCGAAAAAATCGAACGCAGCGCCTGCCCGACGTGCGGTTCTTGCTCCGGCATGTTCACCGCCAACTCGATGAACTGTTTAGTGGAAGCCTTAGGTTTAGGCCAGCCGGGCAATGGCTCGATGCTGGCGACCCACGCCGACCGCCGCGAGCTGTTTGTCAGCGCCGGTACACGCATTATGGAACTGACGCGCCGCTGGTATCAAAACGATGACGTAAGCGCTTTGCCGCGTTCTATCGCCAATAAAACCGCTTTTGAAAACGCCATGATGCTGGACATCGCGATGGGCGGCTCCACCAACACAGTGCTGCATTTACTGGCCGCCGCCATTGAAGCTGAAGTCGATTTTGGCATGGCCGACATCGACCGGCTGTCGCGCATCGTGCCGCATTTGTCCAAAGTGGCGCCGTCGACGCAGAAATACCATATGGAAGATGTGCACCGCGCCGGTGGTGTGGTCGCCATTCTGGCCGAGTTACAGCGCGCCGGTTTGGTCAACCCGGACACGCCGCACGTGGCCGGCAGTTCACTCGGTGATGTATTAAGCCGTTTTGACATCATGACGACGCAAGACCAAGCAGTGAAAGACTTCTACCGCGCCGGCCCGGCCGGCATCCGCACTACGCAGGCGTTTTCACAAAACTGCCGTTACCCGACGCTGGACGATGACCGCGAAAACGGCTGTATCCGCAGTAAAGAACATGCGTATTCGCAGGACGGCGGTTTAGCGGTGCTGTACGGCAACCTGGCGCCAAACGGCTGTATCGTCAAAACCGCCGGTGTGGACAAAGACAACCTGGTGTTTAACGGTGTGGCGCGGGTATTTGAATCGCAGGACGACGCCGTGACCGCCATTTTAGGCGGCGTGGTCAAAGCCGGTGATGTCGTAGTGATCCGCTACGAAGGGCCAAAAGGCGGCCCGGGTATGCAGGAAATGTTGTATCCAACCAGCTACTTAAAATCAATGGGCCTGGGCAAAGCCTGTGCTTTAGTTACCGACGGCCGTTTCTCCGGCGGCACTTCCGGTTTATCGATTGGCCACGTTTCGCCGGAAGCAGCCAGCGGCGGCGCTATTGCGCTGGTCGAAGATGGCGACGGCATCGACATCGACATTCCAAACCGCAGTATTAATATTCGAATTTCTGACGAAACTCTGGCGGCGCGCCGCGCTGCCATGGACGCCAAAGGCAAACAAGGCTGGAAACCGGTTGACCGTACCCGTTACGTCAGCCCGGCACTCAAAGCCTATGCCTTATTGGCAAGCTCAGCCGACAAAGGCGCCGTGCGCGATTTGTCCAAGCTGGGAGACTAATAGTTTCAGGCCGGCGCTGTGGGTAAAAAGCCATAGCCCGGCCAATCAGAAAGGCGAGACCTTATGACTGCGTTACAACAAGTGGCTGCTCCTGGTACGGGTAGTGCTGCGTTACAAGCCCATCCGGCAGACCAGGCGAAGCCGCATGATGAAAAAGCGGCGCTGCAACAACATTATCTGCGCGAAATTTTATTATCGCCGGTGTATCAGGCAGCGGTGGAAACCCCGCTGCAGGCAATGCCTAAACTAAGCAAACGCCTCGGTTGCCAGGTGGAACTTAAACGCGAAGACCATCAGCCGGTATATTCCTTTAAGCTGCGGGGCGCTTTTCATAAGCTGCATAAGGTGGCGGCGAAGGCCACAGCAGCCGGCACTTTAGACAGCACCCGTGTCATTTGTGCGTCTGCCGGCAACCACGCCCAAGGCGTGGCTTTGTCAGCCAGCAAACTCGGCCTGCACGCCACTATTGTGATGCCGATCACTACGCCAGAAATCAAAGTCAGCGCAGTGCGCGGTTTTGGCGGCAATGTGCTGCTGCACGGCACCGCCTTTGACGAAGCCAACCGCCACGCCATTGAGCTGGCGAAAAGCACCGGTGCTACTTATATTCCGCCGTTTGACGATGTTGATGTGATCGCCGGCCAAGGCACTGTGGCGAAAGAACTCCTGACGCAAAACAACCAGCTCAACGCGGTATTTATTCCGGTCGGTGGTGGTGGTTTGTTGGCCGGTATGGCGGTTTATATCAAAGCTGTGCTGCCAAATGTGCGGGTGATTGGCGTAGAGCCAGACGACGCCGCCTGTTTAGACGCCGCACTGAAAGCCGGTGAACCTGTGACGTTGGACCGAGTTGGTTTATTCGCCGACGGCGTCGCAGTGAAACGCATCGGTACTGAGACTTTTAAACTGGCCCAGCTGTTTTGCGACGAAGTGGTGACAGTCACGAGCGACGAGATCTGCGCGGCGATCAAAGACATTTTTGAAGACCTACGCGCCGTGGCCGAACCAGCCGGAGCTTTGGCTTTAGCTGGCCTGAAAAAATACGCGCAGCAACATAGCCAGACCGGCGACGTGAATGAACAGACGCAGCTGGCGGCGGTATTAAGTGGTGCCAACTTAAACTTTGACACGCTGCGGTATGTATCCGAGCGCTGTGAACTGGGTGAGAAAAAAGAAGCCGTATTCGCGGTGACTATTCCGGAAGAAAAAGGCAGCTTCCGCCGCTTCTGCCAGACACTCGGCGGCCGCGCCATCACCGAATTTAACTACCGCTACGCCAGTGACAACAAAGCGCATATTTTTGTTGGCATCAAACTTCGAAACGGCGCACAGGAACTGGCTCAAGTCACGCAAGCGCTGACCGACGCCGGTTACCAGTTCCAGGATTTATCCGACGACGAACTGGCCAAACTCCACGTCCGCCATATGGTCGGCGGCATGCCACCGCGTCTGGTCAACGAACAAGTCTACCAGTTCAACTTCCCGGAATACCCCGGCGCGCTGATGAACTTCCTCAATACCTTGGGCGAGAAATGGAATATCACCTTGTTCCATTACCGCAACCACGGTGCCGCCACTGGCGATGTATTGGCAGGCTTTGAGATTGCTGATCCTGCTGAAATTGAAGGGCATTTAGAGGCTTTGGGGTATCCGTATCAGCTGGTCAGCGGCAATAGTTCTTATCGGACGTTTTTGACGGGTGAAGTCGGGGTTTCGAAGCGCAACTAATGTTGCGCTTCGCCGACTGAACGCCCTGAGCTCTGCGAAGGGCCGGAGGGGCGAGGCCTGACCTCGCCCAATTACATGTGTCACTACGTTTAAACGAACTTTTTTCACACATCCTAATTGAGGCACCCTAGATTGCGCCTCAAATTTTTGTTTTCATATTATATTTTTACTCTTTTAGAGCGGGCTAGCTCTACTGTCCATATATATATTTGAGTAATGCATCCCGACGTCGTGCGCGTTGAGTTTGCATTTTTGTACCAGAGCTCATGCTAAGTTTGTACTCTCTTATATAATCATCTGTTATTGGCTGCGTTCTTAGTTTTTCGAAAAACACTGAAAGTTCAGTTGATATATTTGAATCATCGCGGCTCTTGTATTTTTCAATTGATAATAGCCACAGGCCATAAAGGTGGCTTACGCCAGATATTCTGAACTCATCATAGTTTATGTTGAAATTCTCCATTAAGTTAGTGACTTCATTAAATTTTTCAGTGATTTCTGACGCCCAGTTGTCATCAAATTTACTATATTCCTCATATTTTTTGTCTATTATTTCTGGTGATGAGCTATATATTTTATCTTCATTCAAGGCGAATATTAATTCAGAAACAAATTCTTGATCTTCCATGCGGGAAAGGTCTGTGGCGACTGATAGTCTGCTTTTCCAAAAGATGTGAGTTTCACAAATATTGTTAACTACCTTTAACAGTGGTGAGTTATAGTAGTTTGATTTCCTCAGTTCTTGCCCATTTAGTTTCTCGCCATTTCTATTTAGTCTGTCAAATAGTTTGTCTAATGTTTTTTCATCTTCAATATCGATTAATTCTACAGGTAATCTATACTTCCAAAACTCTGATTTTACATCATTAGGTATTTCTGAAAATAACATGCCAGCTAATTTTAAGTTTTCGTCTTCCAATTCGTTAGCTATGTAAAGTCTATCTTCTATGAATGATATTATTGACATTAACCTCTGTTTTCCATCGATTACATCATAATTAGTCTTTCCAGTCTGAGCGTCTATGATTTGATGTAAAAAAACTGGAGGAATAGGGTAGTTGTTCAGCATGCTATCTACAAGGTAAGCCTGCTTTTCTTCAGACCATACTGACTTTCTTTGATACTTTGGATCAAAGTTATACTTTTTCAGAATGTGATTTTCGTAGAAGTCAGAAACAGTAATGGTCGTTGAATTCCTTGTTATCTTAGCCATAAAAATTTCTCAGTATTGATGATGTTCTATGATGCTCAAACTTTTCGAATCGACTTTGGAGAATTGCATTCAAAAGAGAGCTTGGATTTGGATTTATGTTTAAAATCTCAGAGTTTTTGTTGGCAGCTAATAATACACTGTCAAGTTCTTTTCTATCCACATGCCAGTAGGAAACTCCACATATTAAAACTTTCTCGCAGTCTTTGATGTTGTTGGCGAAGATGCTAGTCATTTGTGCCGACCACGAAGCATTTGTTCTGTCCTTATCACCATATGGAGGTATTATGGTATTTATAATTCTATTATTAATTAAGGATTCGTACTCAACATTAATGTCGCTAGATTGTATGGAGTCCCTAAAGTTGAGAGGTATGCTGTAAGGTGTTTCGACTTTGCTTTTTGCTGTCGAAGTAAAACTGATTGAGCCATGAGGTTTGTATATTTCAAACTTGTGGTCGCCGGATTTTTCTACTTCAACTATTCTATATGAAGCTTTGATTTCATCTAAGCATTTTTCTAGAAATGTGTCGTAATTAAGTGTGTAGATATGGATTTTATCATATTTATCTATAGATTCCTTGAGAAATTTGAACCACTGCCATGTTTCAATTTCTGAGCGCCAATTCATATTGGAAAATAGCTCGTCATACCATATAAATAGAAATTTGAGATATTCTACTATTTCAAAGTAGGCCTTTACATATAAGCTAGTTTCTTTTGAGCTGATAAAATGCTCGCCGTAGTGGAAAAAATTTGCACACGTTATTATTTTTTCGAATACTTCATTAGCTTTATCTTTGCTAACGCCCGGATATATACCAAGTGCAATAAGAGATGGACAATTTCTACTGGTCAGAAATCCAGAGTTCTCTCGGCCGGGAAATTTAAGCTCTGAACCTTTAGCGAAAAGATCAATTACATCAATATAGGTAGAGTATTTTAGGTGGTTTATTAAATCTATAGTAAAACCATTTCCAAGTATTATTGCTAGTTCTTTCATAAAACTCTTATTTTGTTACTAACTGAATTAGTGAGTCATATTTGTTTCGTATACAGATACAAGGTCAAATGCGTTTAACGCACATTATATTCACCATAAAATGATCATCTTCTTTATCGTGGATAATCAGGTATTTATCTAGTTAAGTACAGACTTCATGTTTATCAAAGTTATTCCACAACCAATGTTCGGTGACATCAAACTGCAAAACTCCAGACTCAGTTGCCGAACTTTTACAGCATCCGGGTTATGCAGCCGGTTAATGGCGTCGGTGAATTTCTTCTGGATATAGTCACCGGCAAAGCTACCTTTTAGCGCGGCCAGTTTTTGACACATTTGTGTTCTGAGCCAGCTTTCAATAAAGGTTTCCCAGGTAGTTAATGTCATCACTAAAGCAGAGCGTTTTAACACTTCATTGGCTTGTTGCTCGGGTTTGGATAGTTTGTCGAATAGCTCAAGCAGCCGTTCCCCGCTTTGAATAAAAAGCGCAATGGCAGTATCAAAAATAGCAGTAGGGTTTTCCGACACGGCAGTGGGTGCCGTTGCAGTCTGAACCATCCATGTCCTCCTGGTTGCCAAACCCGTTGTTGTGGCGGGTGGCTTGTCACAATAGTTCCAAGTTAAAACAATCGGTTGGTACTGACAAGGTGTAATAGGTACAAAAGTAACTATTTGGTCAATGGAAGGCGGGACGCATTCGTTCAGATGTGTTAGAAAAAAACAGCGCTTTGCAGCGCTGTTATCTACATGGATTACTTCACCAGCACTTTCACCACAGCGCGGCTGCCATTTTCTGCGACCACTGTGACATGGGCAGTGCCGAACATCTTCGGCTGAATAGTCATGGCGTTGCCGCTGCAGGCAGTGACTACGGCAACACTGGGTGAGTCGGACGTGCATTGGGCTAATTTGCCGCCCCGCACCACACTGACCACCCGTGTGTAGTAGTTTTGCCCGGCCTCGGTCAGCGCGGTTGGAAGACCTACGGTTGCAGTCAATAGTCCCGCCGGGCCGTTCTTGGCAAGCTCGATGTTCACTTCTGTGGTATCGAGGCTAAACAAGCTGTATTTGCCGGTGGCTTTGGCCAAGTCTTCTTCTGACGGTAAGGTTTGTAATAACGCATTGCGCATCACTTTGAGCGTCGACATCACACTGACAAATAACGCCGCGCCTTCTGGCGTCAGTTTGTTCGGGATTAAAGCACCGCCACCGGCAATAGCGCTGCTGCGGGCGCTGATATACGCCGCATTGGCTGCTTCAATCAGTTCCAACCCTTGTGAATAAGCCTTGGCTTTGTCGCCGGCGTTGATGATATCGGCAATATCGGGTGTTAAGGCACTGAGACCTGCCAATGTGGTGACTACATCCGGATGCACGCCGGTGGTGGCGGAAAAGGCGGAAGCAAAAGCCGCCAGAATGACCTGCATCGCAGAAAGCCCTTCTTCCCAGGTCCGGCCGTGGTCAACGCGTTTACGCATGGTGTCTTCCACCAGATAGGTGAACTTGTAGACCCGTTGATCGGTGATGTTGTAGTCGAGGTTCAGGTTTTGATTCAGATTAGGATCTGAGTTTTTCGCATTACTGACTTCCAGCAAATGCAAAGGTGGCGTGGTTTTTACATCATAAAAGTCGGCATCTTTATGCTGGTAAACGTTCGAACAGCCGGCAAGGATGCTGGCGGCTGCACACAGGGGAATTAGTTTCATAGTTTTCATAACATGTCCTTGTTAGAGCACAAAACACTGCGGCAGAGAGGCGTACTGACCTAAGGGCTCATTTTCAAGTTGAATCAATATGTTGCGGATGAAACTGCAGCCCGGCGGGATACAACGCGACGCGTGCTTGACATCCATGTAGTTCTTTCGTCCGGTATCCGGACAACAACAGGTATAGCCGCTTCATCTTAGATGGCAAGGTGAAGGCTTTTGCCAGCGGCCGCTAACGGCCGGGACGATATACCTGCAATTTCATCAAACCGGCAGATTTTTCCGGTCATGTCAGTGATGCTTGAATTTCGTAGCCCATAAAGCTACATTCGTAGCAAATAAAGCTTCATTTATGCAAAGGCAAACCATGAATGCACTGGCCGAATTACTCTTTAGCAAATACCGCCGTCAGGTGTTGATGTTATTACTGCAGCAACCTGAGCAGGCCTGGCATGTGCGCGAGATTGCGCGTTTGACTGGTACACATCCTGGTACTTTGCATAAGGAACTGAGCAAGCTGGCAGATGCCGGTATTTTAAACCGGCGTGAGCAGGGCAATCAGTTGTGGTATCAGGCCAACCGGTTGTGTCCAATCTTTGACGAGTTGGCCAGTATTCTGCGTAAAACCAGTGATTTAACTGACCAGCTGCGGCAGGCACTGTTACCGGTAGCTGCGCAGTTAAGGTTTGTTGCTGTGTTTGGTTCTGTGGCCAGCGGGAAAGCCAATCCGCACAGTGATATAGATGTATTGCTGGTTGGGGCGCTGACCTTTTCCGAAGCGGTACACCTGCTTTATCCGCTGCAACATCAGCTTGGCCGCGACATTAATCCGCAACTATATTCAGAGTCTGAATGGATGCAGGCACTGGCGGGCAACTCGGGTTTTATCCGGGAGTTGCTACAGAGCCCGTTATTGATGGTGCAAGGAGACAAGGATGACCTTAGACAACCTGATAGGCACAACACTGGAGCGGATTGATCCAGACCCTGCGCAAATTGCGCGATTATTGCAGGCCGCAGCACGCAATATTCAGGACGCAGAGCTGCCGGACTTAAGTAACGAAAACCGCTTTGATGTTGCCTATAAAGCCATTATGCAACTGGCCAACGCGGCGCTACAGCAGGCTGGTTTTCGTACCCTGACCAGTAAACCCGGTCACCATCAGACGATGCTGCAATCGCTGGTAAAAACGGTGGGGATCAGCACAGACCGTTTGATTGTGCTGGATGCGCTGCGAAAACAACGCAACATTACCGACTATTCCGGTGATTTAGTCACAGCCGCAGCTGTGTCGGAATGCCTGCAGCAGGCGAAAGAGTTGCTGCAGATAGTCGAGCAATGGTTGTTTGGAACTAGCATCCCTGCACCTGACAAGTAGCCTGCGCCGTTACGCTGAGTTATGCTTTGTGGTATTCCTGTTTTAGCTTTATCGCCAATTCATAAGGACTTGTTATGTCGCTGGATCTCAGCCCTCTGCTGAAAGCCGTCACTCGTTTGCAGGAAGGTTGGCAACGTTATCAACAAGATGTCTCTGATACGCAAATCCGTGATGGGTTAGTGCAGCGCTTTGAGTTTACCTATGAAATCAGCCACAAAATGCTCAAGCGCTTTCTTGAACAAACGGCAGCCAACCCTGAGCTTTTTGATGCGATGTCTTTTGCTGATTTGATTCGCAGCGGCAATGAAAAAGGGCTGTTGTTGGGAGACTGGCCGGCGTGGCGTTTGTATCGTGATATGCGCAGCAAAACCAGCCGTACCTATGATGAGGACGTGGCGCTACAAGTCGTGGCGGGCATTCCGGCATTTTTGCACGAAGCGGAATACCTGGCTGCGCAGTTACAACAACGGGCGCAGCATGACTAAAGCGCTGATTCAGCCGGTAGACGAGCCGGCAATGGACCCATCAGCCATTCCGCCGGCCGGTTTGCAGTTAAGCGTCGGGCAGTGGCAACAAGTGCAGCGTATTTTGCAGCGCCTGCTGGCCGGTTATCCGGTCTGGGCTTTTGGCAGCAGGGCAGCAGGCCGTGGTAAAACCTATTCAGATCTGGATTTGGTGATTGTAAGTACCGAGCCATTGCCATTGGCGTTGCTGGCCGAAGTCTCAGAAGCTTTCAGTGAATCTGATTTACCCTGGAAAGTCGATGTGGTGGACTGGGCTACGACGTCGGAGACGTTCCGGCAGCGGATTTTGGCCTGCAAAGTGGAGTTGCAGTAAAAGCTGATTGATTTACCAGGCCAGCCTTGCCAGACCATTCCGGAAAACCGCTTCCTTTATTCAAACTGTTGTTCCTGGTCTTACTGCCTGGTTGCACGCTTCCAGTTCAGATATCATTCATTCTCAAGCGGTTAGTTTCATATTTTTTACCATATGGACATGTCATGACTACATTTTTCCGCTGTTGTCTTTTGTTAACTCCGTTGTGTTTCAGCGCCTGCACTATCCACAGCGTGGGTAAACACAAAGCTATCACCTTGGATACCGGTAATGAGGTGGTGGATGCCGCGTCTTATGTGGTGGCTGGCGCGAAGTTGCAGCAGAAAATCCGCGCAGAAAAGCTGCAAAATGGCGAATTAAATAATCCGAATGACCCGGTGGTGAAGCAAATGGACGAAGCCATCGAAAAGGCCAAAGACCGCAAACACGGCATGGAACCCACTAAAACCGACCGCGCTGCGGATGCCAGCAGCCTGGTGATCAAAAAGTCGGGCGGCGGTTGATAGTCACCGCCGCGCTGCACCTTTTAAAACTATTCAGCGGCGTGCTGAAGCTCCCGCCGCAACTCTTGCCGTACCAGCTCAGCCCCCGCCTGCAGCGCTTTGAGTTTGCCGCTGGCCACTGCGCGTGGCAGCGGCGCCATGCCGCAGTTGGTGCAGGGATATAACTTGTCGGCGTCAACATACTGCAGTGCTTGTCTGAGTGTCGCCGCGACTTCTTCCGGCGTTTCAATGGCGTGGTTTGCTACATCAATAGCGCCGACCATCACTTTTTTACCGCGTAAGAGCGCCAGCAATTCCAGCGGCACCCTCGAGTTGTGGCATTCCAGCGACACGATATCGATGTTGGATTGCTGTAGTTTCGGGAAAATTGCTTCGTATTGGCGCCATTCACTGCCAAGTGTTTGTTTCCAGTCAGTGTTGGCTTTGATGCCGTAGCCGTAACAGATATGCACCGCGGTTTGGCACGGCAAGCCTTCGATAGCGCGCTCCAGCGCGGCGATGCCCCAGTCGTTCACTTCGTCGAAAAACACGTTAAAGGCTGGTTCATCAAACTGGATGATATCGACACCGGCAGCGGCCAGTTCATGTGCTTCGGCATTCAGAATGGCGGCGAACTCAAAGGCTAATTCCTTGCGGCTTTGATAATGCGCGTCGTACAGCGTGTCGATCATCGTCATTGGGCCGGGCAGCGCCCATTTGATTGGCTTGCTGGTCTGGCTGCGCAAAAACTTGGCGTCTTCGACAAACACCGGTTTGATGCGGGCAACAGGGCCGACAACAGTCGGTACGCTGGCGTCATAACGGTTGCGGATGCGCACGGTCTGGCGCTTCTCGAAATCGACGCCGGCTAAATGCTCAATAAAAGTGGTGACAAAATGCTGGCGGCTTTGTTCGCCGTCACTGACGATATCAATACCGGCTTGTTGTTGCTCGTGCAGCGCCAGCCGCAGCGCGTCCTGTTTGCCGGCATGCAGCTGGTCGCCTTCAAGCTTCCACGGCGACCACAAAGTTTCGGGTTCGGCCAGCCAGGTTGGTTTCGGTAAGCTGCCGGCGGTGGAGGTAGGTAATAAAATGCTCATGATCAATGCCTTTAATTATTAAAACCGGAAGTTAAGCGCAGCTGGCAGCCCATTGTTCCAGCAGGGTTTTATAGGGTTTTACAAAATACTCTTCAGCAAATTTGCCTTGTTTCACGGCCAGCTGGCTGCGCTCTTCGCGGTCATAACGGATCCGGGTTAACGAATGCGCCTGGCTGTTAAGCTTCGGCTGATAACTTTGCCCGGCCACGGCGTGGGCGTTGTAAATCTCCGGCCGGTAAATCTTCTGAAAGGTTTCCATCGTGCTGATGGTGGCGATGAGCTCCAGATTGCTGTAGTCGTTCAGCAGGTCGCCAAAGAAATAAAACGCCAGCGGCGCGACGCTGTTGTGCGGCATGAAATAACGCACATTGAGGCCCATTTTTTTAAAATATTGCTCGGTTAACGAGGTGTCATTCGGCAGATATTCCACCCCCAGCACCGGGTGACAATTGGCGCTGCGCTGATAAATTTTGTTGTCCGACACGCTTAAACAAATCACCGGCAGCTTATGAAAATGCTGCTGATACACGCTGGAGCGGACAAACTGGCGGAACAGCCGGCCGTGCAAATCACCAAAATCCGCCGGAATGCTGAACTGTGGCTGGTTTTTATTGTGTTCGGGCAGCAAGACACTGAAATCATAATCGCGCACATAAGACGAAAAATTATTGCCGACCAGGCCGTTGATCCGCTCACCCGTGTGGTGGTCCAGAATGCTGGTTTGCAGCACTTCAATCGACGGAAAGGCGCTGGTGGCGCCGGCGAGATGAATATCCACCGACACAATGTCCAGCTCGACGCTGTAACGGTCGCCGGCCGGGTTGTCCCAATGCGCCAGCGAATTAAAGCGGTGATTGATCATCGCCAGCGTGTTGCGCAAATTCTGCTGCCGCGCGTCACCCCGCGCCAGATTGGCGAAGTTGGTGGTCAGCCGCGTATGGTCTGCCGGCTGATAATCTTCATTAAACGGCTGGCGTTCAATGCTAAAGGTTAAGTCGGTTGCGGTGTGGATCTGCGCGGCCATCAGTGGTTCTCCTGTTTGCTGCAGCACTGCTGCATTTTATTTGGACGGCTAAGCGTCTAAATTGCTATTGAGAGAACTGTATACGGCGAACGCCGGAATGAATAATGAAAAATCAGCCATTGTGCTTGAGAGAAATTCAAGCAGTCTGGTTGGGCCGGCTGTTTGCCGGGCTGTAGTATCGGCGTTACTGCAACCCGTTGATTAATGTGGGGCCTACGCTGTTCTACGAGTGCCTGAATGTGCGGCGGTACCGAATTTCATCGTCGCACCATATCCCAGTCGACGGCAGCGTTGCCGGCGTCTGCGCTGTGCGATTAGCAATAAACCGCCGCATATACTTAACCAAGATACAGCGCCGCCGGAACTGCTTTCAGTGACTGGCTTCGATGGCTGTGTCGGTTCTGTAGGTCCTGTGCCAGGGCTGCTGACTTGATTGCTGTGTTTGGATGCATCGTGTGGATAAGAATCCAGCCAATCTGAGACGCCGTCGTTGTCATCGTCGGTGTCCGCATTGTCGCCGATTTTGTCTTGATCCTGATCACGCCATTCCAGTGCATTTTTCGGGAACAAATCAACGTTATCAGGTGCTTCATCATTGTCGTCATCCGGATCGGCATTGTCGCCGATCCGGTCAGCGTCAAAATCGGCAAATTCATCCGGATGCAACGGGAAGATGTCGTCTTTATTCAGCACACCGTCTTTATCGAAATCGCCGTCGTCGAGATTGGCTGTGACATAAGGTCCGCCAAAACTAGGTAATTGCAGCTTACTGCCAATAAAGAGGCGATCTTGGGCAGCAACAACCGGTAACGGGTTATTGAGATCGGCAACATGATGGGTAAAGACGGGCTCGGCCGAGGCAGCATTCAGAGAAAAACGGCTGAGTTGTTCCACAAAGTCTAATTCTGACGAGTGCTGGTAGGTCGTGATATAGAGGTCCTGACCGATTTGGTTATTGAAGTTAAAACTGTACCCAGTCTGAGCCTCACCTACGGCAACAGTCCCAGCGCTGCTACCATCGGATCGCCATAAGCGGATTTTCCCGAAGTCGTCTTTGCCGGTAAACAATAAATGGCGGAAATCACTGCTGACCTGCAGGTGGCTAAAGCCATCAATCTGACTGGGTGGCGGAGGTAATTTCAGCACAGGAACAGTCCCTTGTGGTGTGCCATTACTGCGCATAATGATGTTATTTATGACATAGGCAATCCCATCCTGAAAACGGACAACATCATAAGGATTGTTGGCTTCTGCCAAATCAGTCAGCTGGTTTTGGTCCCAATACCATAAGCGTGTAGCCGGAGTTTCTGTGGTAACAAAGATCCCGGTCGCGCCGGCCTGTAACCGGCCCAGTGTGACGCGTGACTGGTCGGCTGCGACTGGCAGCGAAAACGCTATTTTCGTACCAGCAACTGTGCCATCCGTTTTGAACACTTGTGCTGACTGCTCCTGCGTCGTCACTGCGAATAAATCGAGAGTAAAATACAGCTCGTTGTTTAATTGGGTGGTTTGGCTGATCAGGCCCGATGTCAGCATTGATTTGGCAAAATTGGTGATGGGTATGGTACCTGCTGTGGTGCCATCACTGACCCATAGTTGGCAGCTGACTGCAGTTTCAGTCCCGGCCGGTGCCTGGAAATAGTAATTAGCGCCGATACTTTGCGCACGGAAACCATAGTTGCCATTGCTTTGGCAGCTTTTGGGCACTGCATCCAACACTTTGTGTAATGTGGCGTTTTGCTTATGGTAAAACATCAAATCATAAGCAAACGGCTGTGTTTTGTTGCGCACCCAGAGATAGAGACCATGACTGGCGAGGACCATGGGTAACTCCGAATCCAATTCACTATCTGGCCACTCCGCGATAAAGCTGCTGCGTAGCGTGATGGCGTCAGTTTTCCATAATTGCACGTCGGACATATTGCCTTCGACGCCACCACCGGTTTTGTACCATTTATGGTCCTGCAGGCGAAACACTGTGCTGCCGTCAGTAACCATTTGGCCGACATGGGCGTTGGGCAAGCCAAAAGCTACATCTTTACTCAGTGCAGTGCCCGCGACAGTGCCGTCGGTGCGCCACAGCTCCATCCCGGCCGCTTCGTTGTATGCCGTATAATAAAAATCGTCTTTGCCAAAGGCCCAGGCGTGGCGTGTCCACAGCGAGTATGGCAAGCCAGTATTGTCAGATATTTTGATTGTACCGGCCTTGGTACCGTCACTGACCCAAAGTTCAGAGGTTTGGACTTTGCTGGAAGGTTGATCATGTTGATAGCGCATTAACAGCATCTTGTTGCCTTTGCTTGCGACAATTTTTTGGTCAAAAAAGCGTGCAAATTCAAAGACGAAAATTTCTTTTGGGCTGTTACTGCCATCCAGTTCCATTAGCTTGGCGTTTAAACGCTGATTATCCGTGACCAGCGTGGCGGTAAAATAGATTTTGTTTTGTAAGGCTGTCAGGTTTCTGGGTTCGGTTAACATCCCCATTTCGACTTTTTTTGCGTCACCTTTACCGTGTTGTGCGATGACATAAAGGTCTTTGCCGGCGAGAACCAGATTATCACCAAGACTGATTGCTTCGAGGCCGCTGAATTGGCTATTGATGGCGTAGGAGCCTGCATCTGTACCATCGCTGTACCAAAGCCCTTTTTCAGTATTCAGAATGACGCCATCCCGATACGGGAGAAAGGCGATATCAGCGTTGATTTTTGCCGTTATAGCTTTTAACAGCACGGCTTTGTGTTGTTCAGTGATAGTCCAAAGCGCACTGGTGCCATCCGGAGATTTGGCAATCAAAAACAATTTGTTAGCGGTCTGACTAAAGTTTTGCGGTGAGGAATAACATATGCTTCCTTCACACAATGGGACTTCTTCGGTGCCTTCTATCGAACCGTTACTGCGCCATAACCCGGCTTTTTTTGTTGTGTTGTTGACTCCGGGAAAGTACGCATAGTTACCCAACTGGCTCATTTTCTGGCTTTCTCGTGTCATGGTGCTTTCCTGCAGCAGGGCTTTTTGCCCCAAAATGTTGCCGTTCAGGTCTGCAACGGTGAAGCCTTTGAAGTGTTTAAAATACATTAGTCGGTCGTTCAGCACATAATAGGAGCGATTCCAATAGTCTGAAGTGATGCGGTCTGTTGCCACTCTGGCGACCCGATTGGTTTTAGTATCGAGCCGCCAGATATCATTGCCTTGAACAGCTTTGCGTTCAGAATGTGGAGCCTGTTGGGTCATCGTTCCGTCGGAGAAGAACAGATAGTCCCCATATCTTTGAAAGTATTCCGGGGCGCTGGAATCGCTTTTCACCAGTTTTCGGCTGGGGTCCAGTTCAAATACTTGTTGTGGCGCGGCATGGAGACAAAAGCTGTAGCCAATAGAGAATAAAGCAAAAAGTAGTTTACGCATTCAAAGTTCCTTTTTCAGGCTGACTGCGGCAGTGCTGTTTATTGCAGTCTGAACCGGCAATTAGCTTTCCTGATGTATTGTTGCTACCACGATGCCGTGAACTTAAATTACTCAATTGATAGAATCAAGCTATTTTGGGTACAAAACGTCGGGTTTCTCAAGCTTACTACCAGCGGCTTTACGCTTTAAATCAAAAAGTTATTGTTTTTTCACTCCCGGAGTGTTTGCTGCTTCTTGTCCATTAGAGGCGGTAATGGCTACTGGCACCGGCTGCGGCAGCAGCCCTGCCACATTAGCATGTGGGATCACTTTGATTTGGTTTTCGTGATACACAAACAGATAACTGACGCTGCGGGCGATGATTTGGATTTGTTCCATTCGCATGGTTTTGTTGTCGTCGAACACCGGGTAAATCAGGCTCAGGTTAAACCGTGGTGTGGTGCCGGCTTTAATGGCTCTGGACTGACTTATTGCTTCCATCAGCGCGACATCCATCAGAAACAACACTGGCAAACTGGCAAACATATACAGGCTCAGGCGCTGGTAACGTGGTTTATAAAAGCGGTCCGACAGCCGGGCATAACCGCGAAAACGTTGCCGCGCAATACGGTCCAGCCACAGTAGCAGATAGACACCGAGCGTCCAGAAGACAAACTGCAGAATGGTCCAGGGATTGCTCAACGCAGCCAGCAAGAAATCGGAGATCTCCAGATAAGGCAACACAGCAAAATCAAATTTGTCGAACAACGACACGACAAAAATCATCCCAAGCAAGCTACAAAACAAATAACTGCCGGTCAGCAGCAGGGCGGGTTGTGACAACAGATATTGGCCGGTGCGCCGGGCGAACGAATCGACTTTCTGGTCATAAACATCGCCATGCAGTAACGGTGTTGCCGGTTGCGCGGCAGTTTCTGTCTGCGCCAGCGCGCCGGTCTGGCCCTGTTCTGTGTTCATTTACAACTAACCTGCAACAAAGACATGGTTGGATAACATCATATTCAACAGCGAAACTCAAGGTGGTGAGGGATTTGGCCATGCCGCCAACTTCTTACCGATAAAGTGGCAGGCGCTGCCGCTATTCCGTTATATCCATATTGACTAATGCACCTGGCATCTATATAAATGCGAACGATTTTTATTAACGCTGAGAATTGTGATGAAACTGGCAAAGCTGTTACTGGCGCTGACAAGCGCGGGCATGTGTGCACAATGGGCTGTGGCTGAAACAACCGGCGATACGGCGGAAATTGAACGTATTCAGGTGTCGTCGATTCGGGCGGCTTATCCGGTCAGCACAGTGCCGGCCACTATCACGGTGATTGAGCAGGAGCAGCTGAAGTCGCAATTAGCTGTGACGCAGGACTTATCACAAATTCTGGGCAATTTAATCCCAGCCTTTTCACCCAGCCGGCAGAAACTGACCGCCAATGGCGAGACGCTGCGGGGCCGTGAGCCGCTGTATATGATTGACGGCGTGCCGCAATCGACGCCGCTGCGCAATGGCTCACGTGACGGCAATACCATTGACCCGGCGATGATTGAACGCATTGAAATTATCCGTGGCGCCAACGCCATTCAGGGCATGGGCGCCAGCGGCGGCATTATTAATATCATCACTAAAACACCGGGCGAACAAAGCCATCAGCTGAAACTGGCCGGTTCAGTGCCAACCGCCGGCGGCTCTGATACTCAGAGTTATCGCGGCAGCTATTTGTTTTCTAAGCAATTTGACGAAGTGTCGTTGGTCAGCGGCATCGCTTATAACAAAACCGGTTTGTATCTGGATGGCAACGGTACGCCGATTGGTGTCGACACCACGCAGGGCGATACGATGGATTCGGATAGTGTCGATTTGTTTTTAAAGACCAAATGGCAATTCAGCGACGTGCAAAGCATTCAGCTGATGGTCAATCACTTTGACCTCGAAGGCAACAACGACTACAAACCGGTCGACGGCAAACCGGCGGACGGCATTCCGACTACGTCAGTGCCGGGCAAAACGCCGGGTTATGGTGCGCAGAATAAAGTGACATCGGCGTCGCTGGATTATCAGCATCAGCAAGTATTCGGTGGCAGCCTCAGCCTGCAGTTGTTCGCGCAGGATTTCAGTTCGATGTTTGGCGGCAGCAGCGCGGCTACTTTCCAGGACCCAAAATACGGCGCCAATTTATTTGATCAGTCGCAGAACGTGTCAGAAAAAGTGGGCGCCCGCGCCACCTGGTTTGGCACTGATTTGCTCGGTACCGACATTGATTTAAGTACCGGTCTCGACTGGCTGCAGGATCTGACCTATCAGGAACTGGTGATGACCGGCCGTAACTGGGTGCCGGAAACCGAATTTACCAACTATGCGCCTTTTGCCCAGCTGCGTTACGACGGCCTGGCCGGCTGGACTTTCAGCGCCGGTGCGCGTTATGAATACGGTCAGCTGCAAGTGGATGATTTCACTACTTTATATTCCAGCAAAAGTTCTTTTGTTAAAGGCGGTCAGCCGAGCTTTAACGAATTGCTGCATAACTTTGGTGTGGTGCATCAGCTGACGCCGGAACTGCGGCTGTACGCCAGCTACAACGAAGGTTTTGGCATGCCGGACGTTGGCCGGGTGCTGCGTGCTATTAACAAACCAAATCAGTCAGTGGCGCAGTTCCTGAACCTGCAGCCGGTGGTGTCAGACAACGCCGAGTTGGGTCTGGAATACAGCACAGACGACTACCGCCTGCAGCTGAGTTATTTCACTTCGGATTCGGACTTAGGTTCACGCCTGCAAGCCGACAAAGACGGCATCTACAGCGTGATGCGGGAGAAAACCGAAATCGCCGGTTTTGAAGCCGACGGTGAATGGAACTACAGCAACGCCGGCAGTCTGGGTTTCAGTTATGCCCGCAGCCAAGGTCAATACGACAGCAACAATGACGGCCGCACCGACCGCGATTTAGGTGGCGTCAATATCGCGCCGGAACGCGTCAACCTGTATTGGTTGCAGGAGTGGACCGATGGTGTGTCGAGCCGCCTGCAGGTCAGCCGTTATTCCGACTTAAGTTTTAACGACGGTACGTCTTTTGACGGTTATCAGACGCTGGACGGCTCGGTACGGTTTGACTCTGGCGCCAACGGCGTCTGGACCTTAGGCATCGAGAACCTGCTCGATAAGCAGTACATCACTTATTACGCCCAGACCACACCAGCCAACAGCACTTATTTTGCAGGCCTTGGCCGTATGTTACAGCTGAGCTGGCAATATGGTTTTTAATTGGGCGCTGTGCTGCTTATGAACCTGCTGCGTAGCCGGTTCTGGCATCGCTTGCTCGGGCTTTGGCTCGGCGCTGTGTTGCTGCTGGTCTGTCTGACCGGCAGCATTTTGTTATTTAAAAATCCGCTGCTGCAATGGCTTTATCCGCAGCTGCAAATCAGTTTGGTCGACGACCCGCAGGCGCAAGGCCGGGTGCTGGATAGCCTGGACCAAAGCCAATATGGTTTTGCCCGGTTGCCGCATACAGAACGGCCCTGGCTGGAGTTGTCGCGCCACGACGGCACGCTGGAATACTGGGCCGTACCAGCTAATGCAGCCGAAACACCGCAGCTGCTGCTAAGCCGTGCGCCATACAGCGATGTGCTGGACTGGTGTTATCAGCTGCATTTATATCTGTTGGTCAAATCCTGGAAACATCAGCTGACTGGTATCGTCGGGATCGCTGCTTTGTTGTTGCTCATCGCCGGGCTGAAAACCCAATGGCCACGGCGCTGGCGGATGCTGAAATGGCCGCTGCGCAGTCGTGCCTTACCAGGCTGGCAACGGGACCGGCAATGGCATTATCTGATTGGGGTATTCAGCCTGCCGTTGTTACTGTTGGTAATTCTCACCGGCACTGCGATGGCCTACAACGCGCAGACTCAGCAATTTATCAGCTGGTTGCTGCAAGACCCGCCGCAGCCAAAGGCGGCGCCGGAGCCGGCGTTCCAGGCCACAACTTTGACCGCTGCCAACTGGGGGCTATGGCTGAGTACTGCCCGTAAGGTTTTGCCGGACGCGCAGCTGCGCCTGGCCAGTTTTCGCAAATCCCCGACCGATGCAGTGCAATTCCGTGCTCAGCTGCCCGAAGAATGGCATCCGAATGGCCGGACTGTGCTGCGGCTGGCGCCGGATGGCAGTCTGTTATCGCTGCAACGGGCTACAGAGCTGGCGCCGGGGCGCCAGCTCAGTCAGCTGATTTATCCGCTGCATGTCGCCGCTGTTGGCGGGCCGCTGTATCTATGGTTGTTATGCGTGAGCGGCTTGTTGCCTGCGCTGCTGTGGTGGTTCGGCTGGCGCTGGCGCCAGGGCCGGTTGCAAAAAGAATCCGCTCCGGCCGCGCAGCGCTGAGTCTGGCGCTGATTTCACGGCGCCTTACCATCATTTAAAACGCATACCGCACTTTGGCCGTCCACAGGCTTTGGTTTGGGCTTTGCCACAGGTCAGCGACCGCCGGCAGCCAGGCTTCTTGCGGCTGCTGCCCCGGCGTATACAATGCACCGCCGCGGTTGTACACCAGATACAGGTCGGAATAAGCGCCGATTTTGTAACGCAGTTTAAACTGCGCGGTCAGGCGCTGGTCGTTGAAGCTGTTGTCCGGCGCGCCTGGGTCGGCAAATAACTGGCGCTGGCGGATTTGCCAAATCTGCTGGCTGCGCGCGTCCAATAAGGCCCATTGTAACTGCAGGCCAAATTCCAGCTGGTCGGTCAGCAAGCCGGCGATTTTAAAGTTGCTGGCGAATAATTCACTGTCGTAACTACTGAACTGATTCAGCCGGTTGCCTATCAGCCAGCCGTCGCCTTCGCGGTAAAAGTTATTAAAATTCAGCGTCCAGTTGGCGTGTGGTAACCAGGTCAGGTCCAGGCCAAACTGCCGTGCCAGGCCGTCAAAGCCTTGTTCATCCAGCTGGATACTGGCAGCCCAGGTCAGCTGACCGACATATGGGCTGATATACATCAGGCGCTGGCTCCAGGCGGAGGGCAGCGCAAAAGCCTCGCTGGCATAACCGATATTGTCCTGCCAGCCGCCGGTTTGATATACCAGCTGCAGTTCGGTCTGGGCGCCGTTGCCATGCAGCAGCGCCAGCAGATAGTCCTGTTTGGCGGCAAGTTTTAAACCGGTATCGTCGGTTTGGTAGCTCAGTCGTACTTTGTGCTTCAACCGGCTCAGGCCGGCAAAATCCGGGCTGATGGCATAACTGCCAAGCAGCGCCTGCTCACGCCAATTATTGCGCTGCATATAACCTAAGTCGTTGTTATCAAATGTATCGTCCAGCCGTTGCAGCTCAAAGCCAAGGTCAAACAGCGGCGTAAACTGATATTTACCGCTGGCAAACAGGGCTAAACCGCGCTGGTTTTCATCCATTGCCTGTGGCTGTCCGGCGGGTTGTTGCTGGCGGATAAAACTTTGCGCCAGCGCGCTTTGAAAGGACCAGCTGCTGCTTTGATATTGGCTGTCCCAGGTTAGCGTGTCGGCTTCGCGTTGCAGGCCCGGTCTTTCGGTGCGGGTCGCCAGCAGGCCACTTTGCCAGTGCTCATCCCGCCAGGTGGTGCGGGCGGCATAAAAGGCTTTGCCGGCGCCTGATGCCAACGAATCTTCGTGTACGGCAAAAGCGCCGACATTGATGGATTCGCCCTGATGGGTGGCACGCAGGGCCGCGTCAATCGGCGTGATAAAAGTGCTGCCGTCGTCGCTGCCGGCACCGATGCGCCGGGTGTGGATCATCTGGCTGTCATTGAGCGATAAGGTACTGAACAGGCTGAGATCCTGAGTAAAAAACGGCCTTTTGTCGGTGTACAGCGTTTCGACATTGCTGTAATTGAGCACCAGCTCGTCGCTGTCGACCTGACCAAAATCCGGGTTCAGTGCCAGGCTGATTTGCTGGTGATGGGCCGGTTGGTAAATCAAATCGAGGCCGGCTTCAGTGTTGCTTTGCCGCGCCAGCGCATCATATTGTTGGGTCAGATACGGCAGCACCTGCCAGTGCGCCTGTGCCGGCACTTCAGCGGCCAGTTTCGGCATGCCGAGGTAAAAATCGCTGTGAGCCAGGCTTTGGGCCTGAGTGCCGTACACATGATTTTTCGCTAAATCATAGAGTTGTACCGAGACGCCAATCTTTGACTGACCGTCGGCCTGCACTCGGTGGCGAAACGACACCGAACTCCAGGGTAAAAAGAATTCGCTGGTCCAATATTGCTCGGTCTCGACATGCGCCACTTGCCAGATGCCGTCCCAGTCTTCGTCTGTGGTCAGTTGCGGCGTCATCGCCGAATCCTGAATACCGCCGCCAAGTGTCATCGAAAACAAATAGGCGGCGCTGCCATCGCCGGCGAAATCGACGATGATGTTGTTAAAGTCGGCCTGCATAAAAGCGTCCTGCAGGTTGTATTGTTTTTGTCGCGCACCTTTGGCCTGTAAATTGGTAATGCCGACATAAATCCCCTCCGCGTTACTGAACACACGAACCTGCGCTTTATCCTGATGCGCGCTGCGGCTGGCCGGCACCACCTGATAAAAAGTGTTGAACTGCTGCGCCTGTTGCCACTGCGGTTCGTCAAAACGGCCGTCGATGACGATATCCGGCGCGCTATTCGGAGTAGTGGCGGCGCTGGTGCCGGGCAGGCTCAGCAGGGTGGTTACAATAAACAACAAAGGGTGGCGCGTTTTTCGTGGTGATGGTGTGAACAGCTGCATAAGGGCTCAGCAAAAAATGAAAACAGACCGGCATTGCAGCAGGTTGGCGGGCTGATTTTTCTGAATTTTTCCTGAAGAATGCTGTGTAAAGCCTTTGTTGCATTGACTTTCAGCGGTGGCAGCCTGAGGATCAGCTACATCGTCAGTCTGGTACCTTGGGTACTGCAAACACACAGCAGAGCGTGATTTGTCAGCAGCTTTTTTACCGCCAAATTCAGCTTCGGTCAGCACAGCGCCTGCTGTGATCTGGCGTTTTGCGGATTTTGAATTTCAGCCGGCGCAGGATCTGTTGCTGTATGTACCGGACGGCACGACGAGCAAACTGGAGCCGAAGGTCGCTGAGTTATTGCTGTTATTCCTGCAACAGCCGGGCGAGGTGCTGAGCCAGGACTTCTTACAACAAAGTCTGTGGCCGTATTTAGTGGTTGAGCAGAACAGCCTGTATCAGCTGTTGACCAAACTCAGAAAACTGCTAGACGACGCCAGCCGGCAGCCGCGTTATATCAAGACGATTCCGAAAAAAGGCTATTGTTTTATCGCGCCAGTGACAGCGCTGACGAAGGCAGAACCCGCTGCAGCGGCTTCGCCTGTTATCAGTGCTGCGCCCGTCCTGACACCCGACCCCGTCAACTCAATCACGCGCCGGTGGCAGCTTTCGGCCTGGCCACGCTGGCAGCTGTATGGCTCCGCCTTGGTATTGCTGGCGGCCATTGCCGGCTTTCGCGCTGTGGCGTCTTTTGGCACTGATAAACCGGCCGCGCCGCCACAATATGAAGTGCAGGAGGTCAGTTATGCACTTGGCACTGAGTTTGATGTCGACGCGCACCCGCTCGCCGACTTGCTGGCTTATGTCAAAGATGTGTATAGCCTTGAAATCACCGACAAAACGGGCCAGGTGTTGTATCAGCAGCGTTTTAGTGAGCGCATCGTTAAACCGGCCTGGCACGACAGCCAGAAGCTGCTGGCGTTCTGGCATTTCCGCGAAGACAGCTGTGAATTACAGATCCGCTCCGCCACTGGTGCCGTCAGTCATATCGCCGACCCTGTTGCTTGTTTGCAGGTGCAAAAGCCGGTCTGGCAGCAGTCTGTAACAAATGCGGCGGAGGAGCTGGTGCTGGTGTTGCAGCAAAAACAGCAGCAACAAAAACAATGGCTGGCTTATTTGTACCGCACTGCGACCCGTGAATGGGTGCCGATCCCGGTGCCACTAAAGCCCGGGCAACAGCTGGTCAGTGCGGTCAAAGGCTGGCAGGGCGAAGTGTTTTATCTGCTCAAAGATGCCCAGCATCAGAGCCTGCTCATCGACATCAGCGGTCAGGTCAAACTGCGCTGGTCTTATCCGGTCTGGCTGATTGCCTTTGACCCGACGCAAGGCGTGATGGTCACCAACGACAATGCCAAACACACGTCTTTATTGGCCAAAGCGCCGGACGGCCGGCAATATGCAGTATTTAATACGGCGCAGGGGCTGTTTACCAGCCTTGGCATCGACCAGCGCGGCCGGCTTTTTACCGGCCTTGAGGCCTGGCAAGTGGATATCCGTGACAAAGACAATCTGCCGGTGTTTTCCACCTCCAGCATCGATTATCTGCCGGTCAGCAACAGCCTTGGCGAAACCGCCTTTATGTCCAGACGCAGCGGCGTTTGCGAGGTGTATTTGCATAGCCAGGGCCGGGTGCAGCAATTGTCGCAGTATCAGGGTTACGACTTTGTCAATTTCCTCGAATGGCGGCCTGACTTGTCGATGCTGCTGTCCAATCGCGATTTGGATATCGTGTTATACGACCGGCAAAATACGCTGCTGCAATTTGCCAGTCAGGCGCAGAGCACGCTGTTGAACCTCGGCTGGGTCGACAATGAGCGGTTATTTTCCTTTGATGGTAAGACGTTACGGCTGTATAACCTGCAGGGCCGGCTGCTGCAGCAACAGGCGCTGGCTGCTGACAATGTGTATTTTGATACGGCGCAGCAGCGCTGGCTGGTGCACCGGGACCTCGGCTGGTATCAGACGCGCAGCGCTGACATCGACGTCAAAAAGCTGCAGTTATTGCAGCAGCTGCAACCGCAGCAAGCGCATCAGATGCAGAATATCCGTATCCGCGGCAATCAGCTGTACTGGCAGTCGGATTGGTCAAAACATGACTATATCTGGCGGCTGGCGCTCACTGACATGGCGAGCGGTTCGCAACACAAAGCAGCTGAAGCGGTGCAGCTGGTGAAAAGCGGCAATCTGATTTGGCATTTTGATGTGACGCCTTATGGCGACCTGACCATCGCGCAAATGGATGCCATGCAGGGTGACATTAAAATGCTAAAACCTGTTGCGACAAAGCCGCAATAACCGGATGATTCAATAACGCTTTTTGTCCCGCACGGCACAGGACTGGCCATGTTACACGACCATCTGTTGTTTTTTTTCTCGGCGCTCGGCGCTTTTAATGGCGTGACGCTGGCGCTTTATCTGTGGCTGACCGGCACATCTGCTTTGGCGCAACGGGCGCTGGCGGTGCTGATCCTGATGGTCAGTGTGCGCACCGGCAAATCGGTGGCGTTTTATTTTCTGCCGGATACGCCGGCACCGGTGATGCAGGCAGGTTTAACTGCCTGTTTGCTGATTGGCCCGGCGTTGTATTTTTATACCCGCGCCAGTCTGACACCAACACTTGGCCGCATTGAAGTCTGGCACGCCAGCGCGCTGGGGGTGATTGCGCTGGCGCTGAATCTGCTGTGGCCATATGCCGCCCACGCATCTGTCTGGCATGGCCCTATTGTCAGCACGGTAAACTGGCTGTGGCTGGGCTATCTGCTCGCCAGCACGGCTTTGTTGTTGCAACAGCGCCGCTGTTTGCCTTCTGGCAATGCGCGCTGGTTGTTGTTTGCAGTGCACGGTGGTTTGTGGCTGATTTGGCTGGCTTATTTCACTTCCGGTTTCACCTCTTATATCGTCGGCGCTTTGTCGTTTTCCTTTGTGCTGTACCTGTGTGTGGCCATCGGCTGGGCCTGGCGGCAAGGGCAGGCTCCGGTGGAGCCTTATCAGGACCGGCGTATTCCAGGCGCTGAAGCTGAGGCCGAGCTGCAGGCTTTGGCTGATTTGATGGCGCGCGAAAAGCTTTATCTGGACCCGGCCCTGACGCTGGCGCGCTTAGCCCGCCGTTGTGGCTTGCCGCAGGCGCGGCTGTCGCAGTTACTGAATGACAATAACGGCACTTCGTTTAAGCAGTACATCGCGTTGTTACGGGTGGGCGAAACTCAACGCCTCCTGCTGGAACAACCTGGCCAGACGCTGGAAGCCATCGCTGAAGCGGCCGGCTTTCAGTCGCTGTCAACCTTCTACGCCGCGTTCAAAAAGGCCAATGCATGCACCCCCGCTGCGTTTCGCGAGCGTCATCTGACTACTAAAACAGCTTTCAGTAGTACGGAAACCGCTGACAAGACAGTAGGTTAACTAACTTCTGTTTAAGGTAAAGGCTCCTTTAACCAATGGAGCTTTACCCGATGATTTGGAGAAAATGTTATCCACTGCTGCTGTGTGCACTGTGGTTTCTGCTGGGAACTTTACAGCCGGTCAGCGCACAAACCCCAGCCGCCACCACAATACAGCCGCCGGCTGGCCGGGTGTTATTTGTGCTGTCCAGCCAGCAATTCCACGGCAATTCAACGCTGCCTGCTGTGATTAGTTTTGGTGAAGTGGTGCATGCCTGGGATACCTTTCACAGCGCAGGTTTCACCGTTGATTTTGTCTCGCCGGCCGGTGGTGCTGTGCCCATCGACCCCAAAGTGCTGGGACCACGTCTGACCGAACGCCTGCAGGACCAACGCATCATGGCGGGCCTGACCCACACCCAAAAACCAACACAGATTGATGCCAGCCGTTATCGCGCTGTCTATTACGTCGGTGGCAGCAATGCGATGTATCAGGTGCCAGAGGATGCCAGCCTGCAACGGATCACCCGGCAGATCTATGAAGAACACAACGGCGTGGTCTCTGCGGTTTGTCACGGCACCGCCGGCATAGTCCGCATCAAACTCAGTAATGGTCAGTATCTGCTGGCCGGTAAAAAAGTCACCGGTTATCCGGAAGACTATGAAGACAAAACCGCTGCATATTTCCCGTACCTGCCCTTTGCCATGCGCCAGACCATCGAAGCCCATGGTGGTTTGTTTAAAGCACCGGATCCGGAAAAACCTTATATCGAAGTCGATGGCCGTTTAGTCACAGGCCAGAACTATCCATCGGCCCCGCTGGTGGCGCGGGCTGTTGTGCAGATCCTGCAACAGCAGCAAGCCACAGCCAAAAATTAAACGTTGATTTTACTCATAAAAGGAAAATACCTATGAACACATTCTCTACCCTTTGTGCCGCTGCTGTCCTGAGCCTGAGTTTTGCCGCTGCGGCCAACCCGGCGCTCAAGCAACACGCTGAATACGCCGCCATCGACCAACAGATGCAAACGATGATGCAGGCATTTGAGCAAGGTGATGCGGCCAAAGCACACCGGGTGATCCTGCAGGATACTGTGGTGGTCGGTTATTCGAAGAAACAACAAAAAGTGGTCAATGTCTCCGGCGCCGAATGGTCCAAAGGCTTTCAGGTGTCCCCGGATGAAGCAGAGCGGCACCGCCAATACCAAATCCTTGATATCACCGACACCGGCGCAGTGGTCAAAGTGATGCTGGATTATCCGCAATGGCTGGGGGTGGACTATCTGGCGATGACTAAAGTCGATGGCCAGTGGCGGGTGGTCAGTAAATCCTGGAGCGGTACGATGAAGCCGGCGAAATAATCGCAGCTAAATGACGCCGGCCCGTGGCATTGGGCCGGCGTCTGGCATTATTCAATGGCCAGCAGTTCAACATCAAAAATCAGCACTGAACCTGGTGGGATTTTACCGGCGCTGCGATTGCCGTAACCGAGATCGGCTGGGATATAAAAACGGAATTTATCGCCTTTTTTCATCAGCTGTACGCCTTCGGTCCAGCCTTTAATCACCCGGTTCAGCGGAAAGCTGATGGGTTCACCACGCTCCACTGAGGAGTCAAATACGCTGCCGTCGGTCAGGGTGCCGTGGTAATGCACGTTGACGGTGGACGTTTCGGTAGGGTGTTTGTCGCCGTCGCCACTATTCAGTACTTCATACTGCAGGCCCGAGGCGGTGGTTGTCACGCCATCCCGTTTGGCGTTATTGGCCAGAAAAACTTCACCCAACTCGATATTCTGCGCGGCAATTTTCTGGTTATTGATGTTGTTGTAGAAGTAATACAAAACCGCCGCAGCGACTATCACGATCAGAGCTATTTTCATGGTTATCCTTGTCTGTTTTCCAGACGATTGATAATAAGTTCAACAAGTTGGCGCTATCATAGGGGCAAAAACGATACCGGTCAAAGCGCTGTTTGCTGCCACTGATTTTTTGGCCGCTGGTTTTACTTCAGCGCTGTTTGCTGAAGGTCATGCCGCTGAGTGTTAGTTGCTGCACCTTGCCTTGGTTGACCGTAAATTTGACCACTTCGCCGGAATTGGGCACCAGTTCCAGTCGTAGTTCGTCCGTTGTATCAAAACCGCTGGCGATGGCCTGCAGTGCGCCCCAGCGAAACTCCAGCTGTTGTTGGGCATTCAGGCTCACAATCATCTCGCCAAGCTGTGGATGCAGATAACGGCCGACATAACCGGCCGGCGGCAGGCTGAGCAGCGTTTTGCGGCCCTCGATTTTTTGCTGTTGCGCTTGTTTCATTGCCGGTAGCTGGGCCAGTTTTTGCTGTAGCTTGACAAAACCGGCTTTGACTCTGGCTTTAGTGCCGCTGTCACCAAGTAACAGGCCGTAGCAATAATCGGCAATCAGATTATTCAGATCGCGACTGAGCACGTCTTCATTATGTAAAATCACCAGACCTATTTGCCGTGCAGGTATAAACGACAGATGCGCGCTGTAACCCGGAAAACCGCCAAAATGATGCAGCATCACCTCGCCTTTGTAAGGCCCGGTGTACCAGCCGAAGGCGTAGCCGGAACGCTTAAAATCGCCGTAGCTGCTGTCGGTGGTGACCTGGGTTTGCTGCGATTGGCTGATCACGTTGGCCGGCAGCAGGCTTTTCGTGCCTGGTAATTGCGCTGCGACAAATGTGGCTAGATCGCCCGCCGTAGCAAACATGCCGCCGGCGGCATGCATAGTGGCATCAGTTTTTTGCAGATAAAGCGGCAGCTGGTTCTTCATCAGCGAATAAGGCAACGCCAGTGGCCACTTTGCCGCTTTGCTCTGACGCGCGCTGCTGTGCTGCATACCAAGCGGTTTCAAAATCAGCTGCTGCAAATGATCCTGCCAGGCGGTGCCGCTCCGCTCATCCAGCCACAGACTGGCGATGTTGTATCCAACATTGCTGTAGCGGAATTCGCCCCATTTCGCCTCCGGGTCGGGCACCGACTGGCTGGTCAGTGCCTTGAGCGTCTCTGGCGTATGAATGCCGCTGTATGCCGTGGCCCAGACCAGCGGCTGATTGTCTAAACCAGACTGATGGCTCAGCAGCTGGCGCAGCGTGACGCGGCTGGCGTCGATGTTGGGAAACTTCTGCAGCGGCCACATCTGTTGCAGGCTTTGCTTGAGGTCGACTTTGCCTTGTTGTGCCAGCAGTAAAAAAGCCAATGCAGTGAAGGGCTTGGTGGCCGAAGCAATATAAAAGGCCGTATCGCCGTTGACCGGCAGCTTGTGCTGAATATCGGCATAACCGTTGTGATGCTGATAAATCAGTTTGCCATTGTGCACCAGCGCGATGGCGCTGCCAAAGGGCAAACCGGCCTGGGTTTTAAGCGCGGCGATGGCTTGCTCTAATTCAGCAAAATCTTGTGGTGTAAGCGGCTGCGCTGTTGCCGGCATGCATAAGCTGGCGCAGAGGAGACACAGGGCTGAGAGCGGCTTTAATTGGTTCAGCAAAGGTTTCATACGGGTTCTCCTTGATCTGGCTGGCTGGAACTGGCATCAAGCCGTGCGACGCTATAGCGTTGATTAAATTGGTGAAATACCTGATTCTCCGTACTAAATGGATGTAAGTGCGCAGTTTGGGCCAGGATTTGCTGCGAGCGCGCCAAATCGTTGTTGGTCAGGCTTTGTTTGAGTTCCGTCAGAACTAGTTCGTACACCAGGCCGCAAAACAGGCTCATATTCAGCAGCGCGCTACGGCTTTTGAAGGCCTGAATGACCCGGCTAAGATCGCTACTGAGCAGGCCCAAAACAAAGTTATTGCCATCGGCCACCAGCTTCAGACTGACGTCGGCAGTTTTGCCGTATACGTCGCGGCCATTGGCGCGCAGCGTCAGCTGTACACCGGGCAAGTCGGCCGGCTCGTAGATTTTCACCCGCACTTCGACACCACGCGCCGCTGCGGCGATGAGTTCCTCAGCCAGTAACGGCACCGCTGCCGGTTGTAGGTCGGCCAACAGCAGGCCTTGCGCTTCGCGGCAAAGCTGCCGGCAGTCATACAACAACTGGTCAGGGTTTTTCAGCTGGTACACCGCTTCCTGCGTATCCGCCGCCGGTAGCTGCTCCAGCTCGGTCGCCAGCTCAGTGAGTGTCTGGCTGAATTTACGCTGCTCATGGTCCAGTAACTGGCGCCACGGCACTGCCGCATAGCGTTTTTGCTCCTGCTGCAGCTGTAACACCGCGCCTTTTTGATGCAAAGATTCCAGTGCTTTATAGACGTTGGCGACCACTTTGCCGACCTGCTTGGCGACGGCATAACCGGTCATCTCGCCATGGCGTAGCAGTGCCAGATAAATATCGGTTTCCAGGGCAGTAAACCCCAGCTGTTGCAGGCGGACTGTGCTCATTTTTGGCTCTATAAATAATTGGTAGTATTTAAAGCTACTACTAATGAGTCGTCCGCACAACAGATCGATTTGTAAGCGGATTTAACCGGGGCGCGATGATGGTTCGAAGCTCGCTGGTTGCTGCAAGCGTCCCAGTTTCGCCTGGTTGGCGTCGGGCGTGTCAGACCCGGCACTGAGATGCCGGGTCTGAGGTCTGTGTTATTCAGGCTGGTTAAAATAGTTGTAAGGGACTTCTTCGTAGATCATCAGGCTTGGGCCAGACAAATACCGCAGCGGATCTTGCGGATCAAAACGCGAACGTGCAATTTCCTCCAGATACAGCCTTTTGCCAATCAAGCCCTGGGTCGTCTTGAGTAAACGCCATTCGCGTTGGTAACAGAACGCTTCGGGCGAACAAAACACGTTGCCTTCAGCGGTTATTACTGAGCCCGCGTTGTCTGAGCTGAGCAACCAGCGATGTTTGTGTTTTAGCAATGGACTGAATAGCGGCAGTTTTGAGGTATCAGCGCGAACAAAATAGCCGGTATGGTCTGCACTGATTTGATAGCCCTGGGCATTCACTGTCATATCCGCCGCTTGTAAGCGTATTTTGTTGCCTGTCCAGGCTTGTGGTGATCTCAGTGCATTCATCTCTTGCCAATAATGCTGTGGCGCATTGAGTATGAGCTTGTCAGCCTCTCCGGACAGGTTAATGGCAAAAGTCGAATGCATAGTGCCAAGCTGCACTGTGCCGTCAGCGGCAAAGTGCCGTTGATAGATTTGCCAGATCTCACCCAGTTGGCGGATTTTGTGCAGTTGCATGGCACTGTTGTCGGCAAAAATGATATGCAGCGCACCGTCAGCGTTGATTTGCCAGCGAAATGACTGGGATTGGTTGTGGCTGCGTCCGGTGCCGTCCGGATTAAAACTGAACCGGTCGCGATAGAAGTTCTGAAAATCTGTGTAAGCCTTTGGTAAATAACGAGATACAGACCAATCTGTATTTAGTTCTGCCGCGACAAAAGGCTGAGGTTGCTCCGGTGTCTGCACGATACGGACGATACGGCTTTTCGTGACTTGCTGATCTGGCGGAGCAATAAGCTGGCCAAAGAAGCTAAAAGGTTGCATCTGCTTTAGCACAGTGTCGGTCACACGAAAAATACTGCCGTCTACTCCTGTTGCCAATAACTGCAGTGTACTGTGTTGATAGGTGTTAGTGATCGGCAGGCTGGTGTAGTTCCAGCGTCGTAACTGTTCAGCCAGCTCTGCGCTGAGCCCCATCAGGCCAGCCTGGACAGATTCAAAGCTGTCGTAGCGAAAATCTGGCCAGGTAAGTGTCATGACATTATGTTGCTGTTGCCACTGAAATGCCTTAGCCCAACCCAAATCCAGGTATTGACCAGTGCCATTGTCAGCCAGCTGATAACTCCGGCTACCTGGTGCCGAAAATCCTTTGATCACCGGTTCCACTTCGTATAACGGGCGTGTCAGCGCCGGCCACTGTTCAGCAGATGGCGTCTGTTGTGGATCTGCCAGCAATGTAGTTTCGGTGGTGACAATCAAGCCGGGTTTGTTGGCTTGAAGGTCGTCCAGCACGCTGAGATAAACTTGCTGGTCTGTGAGCACCTTGTATAGGCTACTGGCGTCAGGCAGTGTGCTCTGATCTGTCATCAACAGCGTTGCGACAGCAGCCTGCTCAGTCATTTTTTCCACGATGGCACTGGATTCTGCGTCGCGCAGCTCAGTCAGGCTTGAAGGTGATTTACCGTGGTTTGCTCCAACCAGCGCCGCATACCAAGCGGTTGAAAATGCATTGATCAGCACTGGTTCTGTTGCTTTCCGACTGGCGAGATCCGGCACCAGCGCGTAGTAACTCAGCTTGTTGTTGTCGGCTTTTATGGCCTGTAAAATCGTGAGTAAATTGGTTTCGTCATCGTCCGCGCTGACTGTCAGGTTGAACACACCGTTGCTGTCAGCTTTTGTCACGATAGGCAGAGGGCCAGAATGCGCCACCACAGTTGCGCCTGCCAGCGCAGCATCGGTCAGCCGCCCGGTCAGTTTAAATTCCCGCATGTTTTGTTCGATATAGCTGTCGTAGATGTGTTTGGTTTCTTCGCCGTCATCATCAGTCACCAGAACTGATATCGTGACAAACTGATAAGGGGCACTAACCGCCGGCACTGTGTAATGGACAGTGGCAGTGTCAGTGCCGGTCATCTTTAAATCTGGTCCTCTGTGTTGCTTCCACTCATAGCTTTTGATTGTGCCATCCGGGTCTGTCGCTTCAACAGTAAAACTGCCGCTGGTTTTTTCCTGATATGGCTTAAAATTGACGCTGATTTTCGGCGGCTGATTGTTTTTAATGAATACAGTGACTTGTTTCGAGACTGTTTGATTATCGGCATTGGTCAGGCTGACTTGTAATATCGCATTGCTATCTGTTGAAACGGACGGAGCCTGGATATTAACAGTGGCGGTGTTTGCTGAAGTCAGCAGAAGGTCAGGCCCGGAGACCTGCTTCCAGTTGAAAGTACCGCTACTGCCGGCCGCGGTCAGTGTTGCGCTTCGACGTTCTTTTAGTGTGATATCCGCGCCAACACTGAGTTGTGGCGCGACAGGTTGTGGTGGTGTTTCATTGGAGTCTGAGCCACAGCCATGCAGTAATAAAGTGCTGAGCAGCAGCGTGACCAATCCGGATTGGCGAAGTGTAGTCATAAGCATTCCTTTGATAAGCATTCCTTTGATAAGCAGAAGACCCTGCAAGAAATAGTTGAATAAGACGCTTTTATGCTACATGTAAAACATATTGTTCACAATTATTCTAAACCCTTGCCGCCGCCCGGAATTTTCCGCAAGATGCAGCTACACCTTCACAACGTTGCCTGACCCCAATGCCCAACAAACTGCTCGACGCCACATTTTTACAAAACGAATGCCTGAGTGCGCCGCTGCCGCAGGACTGGCAACAGCTGCCGGAACAGGCGCTCGGCAAAAGGCGCTGGTTGTGGCTTGGGCTGACGTTGCTGCCGCTGGCCGTGTTGACACTGCTGATTGTGCTCAGTGACGGCGAGCTGGCGCTGTATGCGATGTTGGGGTTGGTGTTACTGGTGGGTTTTTTATTGCAGCTGTGGCTGCCGTTTCAGCTGGCCCGCACCAGGTATTTGCTGCGCCGGCAGGATTTTTTATTGGAATCCGGCGTCTGGTGGCGACAGGCGGTGCTGATCCCGCTGACGCGGGTACAGCATGTCACGGTTAGCCAGGGGCCGTTGCAAAAGCACTATGGTCTTGCCACGTTAAAAGTCTTTACCGCCGGCGGTGTGCATGCCGAAGCTGCGCTTGTAGACATTGAATATGACGAGGCACAGCGGTTGTGTCAGTTACTGAGCCAGCTGATCCCACAGGAGACGTTGTCTGATGTTGCCTGAAACCACGCCGCCAACCAGCGCCTGGCAGCGGGTGTCGGCCTGGGCGCTGCTGCCGTTACTGGGGAAATCGGCCTGGGAATTTTTTGGTTTTATCCTCGGTGGTGCGGTGTTGTCCTCGCGCGACAAATATGCTGCTTATATGCCTTATGCGCTGACGCTGCTCGGCCTGTTGATTGTGGCGCGGGCATTAGTCGCCTGGCGCTGCAGCCGGTTTCGCGTCACGGCGCAGGGCATCGAACTGGAAAAAGGCCTGCTGCACAAAGAGAAGCTGTTGCTGCCGCAGGCGCGCGTACAAGAGCTGCAGGTTAAACAACCGTTTTATTTCCGCCCGCTGGCGCTTTATGCCGCCAGTCTTGACAGTGCCGGCAGCAAAAAGCAGGAATTTGCCCTGACCGGCTTGTCCGGGGCGCAGCTGATGTTGCTACAGGGCCACGCCACGAATACATCGGCCAGCGCGTCGACACCGTTTTACCGGATTTGGCTCGCCACTTTGTACAATGCTTATTTGTGGCTGCCGCTGGCGGCAGTGTTTGGTATGAGCCAGCAGTTTAAGGATGCGCAGGTTATTGATTGGTTGTCAGGCGTTATTAAAGCGCTGCTACAGCAATATGATATTCAGCACAATTTGTTGTTACAGCTGCTGAGTGTGCTGATGTTGCTGGCACTGATTGCCATTGTGCTAACGCTGATGAGCCTGATTTGGCTGTATCCGCAGCATTTTCAAAGGGATGGCAGAAAACTGCAGCTGACGCAGGGTTCAGTACTGAAAAAATCGCTGCGGATCTCAGCGCAACGGGTACAACTGGTACTGGTCAATCAGCCCTGGCTGGCGCGGTTTTTTGGTCATTATTCGTTGATTTTTCGTGGTTTTGCTGCTGACAAGCAACAAGGTAAGTTTGTCGTGCTGGGGCAAACAGCTTCAGAACTGGATGTGCAGCTACGAGCCCAGCAATTATTGCCGCTGCCTGAAGTGCAAAACGAGGATTTACAGAAGTTTGTGCCGGTGTATTTTCGCCGTCAGGCTTTATGGTCTGGCCTTGGGGTGCTGCTGGTCACCGCACTTCTCTGGCAATCCAATATACCGCCACTGTGGCTGAAAGGGCTGGTGTCGTTGGGCTTAAGCTGCTGGTGGCTGCTGGAAACCTGGCTGAATTACCGCTGGCATGGCTACCGGGTACAAGGCGATGTGATCTATCTGTGGCAAGGTGGCCTGAGCCGGCGCTGGTACATGTTGCCGCTTAAGCAAGTGCAGCAGGTGCGCTTACAACAAACGCCGTTTTTCCAGCAGCACCGGATGGTGAATGTGCAGTTGCACACTGCCAACGGCAAGCTGACGCTGGCGGCTATTCCGAACGCTGCAGCGCAGCAACTCTATACACAGGTGCTGGCGCTGCAGTTTGAAGATTAACCCTCTGACTTAAAACTCCTGCACTGTCGGGCGCAGCACAATTTCGTTGATATCAACATTGTCTGGCTGCTCGATGGCGTAAGCCACGGCGCGGGCGACGGCGTCGGCCGGAATTTGGTTTTGCTGGTAAAACGCATTAACAAATTCCGCACTGGCACCGTGACTGCTGCCGTGTTTCAGTTCAGATTCGACTGCGCCCGGTAAAATGGTGGTGGTACGAATGTGGCCACCGACTTCATGGCGTAAGCCTTCGCTGATGGCGCGCACCGCAAACTTGGTACCGCTGTACACAGTGCCGCCCGGGCTGAAAACTTTAGTGCCGGCCACCGACGAAATATTAATAAAGTGGCCGCTTTGCTGCGCTTCAAATACCGGCAGTGCCGCGGCGATGCCGTACAACACACCTTTGATATTAATGTCGATCATCCGGTCCCATTCGTCGGTACGGACTTCACTCATCGGCGCAATCGCCATAAAACCGGCGTTATTAATAATCACATCTAAGCGGCCATAGCTTTGTTGCGCCAGCTGCACCGCGGCCTGCAAATCTGCGGCGTTAGTGACATCGACCACCTGATAGACGGCGTCGCCACCGGCGGCCTGAATTTCACTGACCAGCTGGGCCAGCCGATCGGCGCGGCGCGCCACTAATACCAGTTTTGCACCGCGGCTGGCCAAAAGCCGGGCGGTACTTTCGCCTAAACCACTGCTGGCACCGGTGATTAACACCACTTTCTGACTGATACCGTTTTGTTGTTTGTTCATCTGTTGCTGCTCCGTTATGAAGGATTCTGTTTGACTGCAGCGGCAGTTTAATTGGCCTGAACTTGCGTTAGAATGGAATAGTTAAGCTTTCAGAATTCCAAAATAAGGAATAATAAAGATGGCGCTGAATAAACTCGAATTACTGCGGATTTTTTGTGGCGCGGCGGAGCTGGGGAATTTTAAAGCCTGTGCCGTCAAGCTGGCGTTATCGCCGCAGGCTGTGACACGGGCCGTGCAGCAGCTGGAGCAACTGACCGGTGAAGTGCTGTTTCATCGCAACACCCGCCAGGTGCGGCTGACGCAATTTGGTGAACAGCTGTATCAGGATGGCCAGTTACAGCTGGCGCAGCTGGAGCAACTATTCAGCCCGCGCCTCGCGACGCAGGACGCACAAGGGCTGGTTCGCCTGGCGGCGCCAGCGGCGTTTCGGCCGGTATTAAGCCCGTTATTGCTGGAGTTTGCCACGCTGCATCCACAAATTCGGCTTGATGTGCGGCTGTCGGATCAGCACAGCGATGTGGTCGATGAACAAATTGATTTAGGTATCCGCGCCGGTTTATTACGTGACCAGAGTTTTGTCGCGTTACAGGTGTCGGAGGTGGCGCTCTATCTGGTGGCGAACCCGGCTTATCTGGCGGCACATGGTGCGCCTTTGGACCTTGCTGCACTGCACGAGCATCAGCAGGTCAGTTTACTGGATGCCGGTACTGGCCGGCCCTGGGCCTGGTTTTTTCGCGATGGCGAGATTTATCAGCCGCGGCAGGTAAGACTGCTGGTCAATGATGCGCAACAGGAACTGGCGGCAGTAGCCGCAGGCCTTGGCATTGGGCAAATCGCTGATTTTCTGGCAAAAAAATTGCTGGCACGTGGCGAGCTGGTGCGCCTGCTGCCGGAGCAGGAACCCACACCCTGGCCGTTGTCGCTCTACCGGCCACAACGTGGACCGGTGCCAGCCCGGGTGCGGTTGTTGTTTGATTTTCTGCGCGAAGGGCTGCGGAACTGAGCGTTTTTCGCTATTCGCGGATGATCTCAATCTGCGCAGCATACTGACGAATAAACTGTTCGACCTGCGGCAATTCAGCTAGTGGGAATAACCATAACTGGCCGCCGTTCCAGGCCAGGTGTAAAAACGCCGGGCCTTGTTTGTCTTGCTTGCCCAGCACCAGTTTTCGCACTGTGTCCGGAAAGATAAACCCAGCGATGCAAATGCGGTTTTGTTGCAGGCTCAGATCATCCAGTAGGCTACGGGCCATCAGTTGCGGTAACACCCGTGCGCGCAGGTAATTTCCGGCGGCAATCAGAATGGCCAAAAGGTACAAGCAGATGGTGAAGGGTTGTCGCTCTGGCCATTGACTGTAAATACAGGCAGTGAAGAGCAAGCCACAGAGCAAAGTAAACAGCCATTTGCCTGTAGCACTCAGTGAGCGCCAACCGGCAGATACCGCGCTTAGCCCTGGCGTTTTGGTGTCACCACGAAAGTCTTTTTCTCTATAATTCAATATGTTCAATGTCAAAAATCCATTTATGCCAACATCCTGTTTACCATATCGAAGACTATACAGTGCCGCAAGATCCTCAAGCCAGCCCCTGCAACCCGGTTAATTTACTGCGCAGTTGCCAGCGCACCAGATAACAACTGCACAGGCCTTGCAGCAAAACGCTGGCCGCCGAGCAATACCACACCATCGCCGGTGAAAAATCACTGCGTCCGGATAACCAAAATACCGGCAGGATAAATATAAATACCCGCAAGCATGAGCTGGCCAAGGAGGGCCAGGTATTGCCAAGTCCCTGAAACAGACCGGAGCAACTAAATACCAGTACTGCACTGAGGCAGTTCAGGCTGATGATCCGCATAAAAAGTTCACCTTCGGCCAATACCCGCGGATCGTCACTAAAAAGTGCTATTAGCGAATGCGCCATCAGCTGACTCAGGATAAATAACAGCACCATCACCCATGCCATTTGCTGCATACCAATCCGGAAGCTCTGCCGGACCCTTGCCGCTTGTCCGGCGCCAAAGTTCTGCCCAACGATAGCCGGCAGCGCAAATGAAATGGCCATCGCCGGCATCATGAACGCCTGCAAAATCCGGTTACCAATACCAAAGGCGGCCTGGGTTGCGGTGCCGAAGTCTTTGATCACCCAATAGACAAATGCAGTAAAGATAAAAATCAGCGCAAATTCGCCGCCAGCTGGTACGCCGATAGCCGCGATTTGTCGCCAGACTTTGTCGTCAAAGCGCCACTGCTTGGGAATCTGCAATACCGAATGGTCACTATTCAGGAAGTATCGCCAGAGCAACAGCACACCAACCGTCACTGACAGACTGCTGGCCAGGCCCGCACCAAATACCCCCAGTGGAAAACCTGTGCCCCAACCGGCGATCAACACCGGTGCCAGCACAATATTCAGCAGCACTGTGATGAGTTGCACCTGCATGGCTGGTTTGACGATGCCAACCGCGCGCAGTGCAGCGGCAATGGCGGTGGACACAAACATCAACGCCAAACCCGGCAAATAGGCCAGCAGAAATTGCTGCGCTTGTTGTACAGCAGGATCTGCGGTCAGCAGATGCATATAAAGGCCGCTCAGGCTAAAACCCAACACTAAAGTCAGCAGTGCCAGGGCCATGCCCATCAGCATGGCCTGCTGGAACACAATATTGGCATTCTGGTGCTCTCGGGCGCCGGTATAGCGGGCGATGAGCGCGACACAGCCCACGTTCAGCATCTGGGTTAAAGCCATAATCAGCAGCATCAGATTGCCCGCAGCACTGACGGCGGCGATGGCTTCTGCGCCTAAATCAGAGACGAAATACAGATCCACAAACAAATACAGCGACTGCACAAACATGCCAATCATCATGGGTAGCGCCATAGTCCAGACGTGGCGGCGCAGCGAGCCCTGGGTTAAATCGGTCATCATATTCCTGTCGATATTAAGAGTTACAACCTGGCTAACAATTCGGCCAAAGTTTCCTGCTGGCGGGACGTCAGCGGGGCGATAAACTGGCTGGCAAAAAAGCCAAAGGTCTGGTGCGCATCCCGGTAAATCTGCTGGCCGCTGTCAGATAGTTTCACCAGGCTGACTCTGGCATCGCGGGCGTTTTGTTCTTTTTCCACCAGCAGCATTTTCTCCAGAGGCTGAAGTAACCGGGTGACGCCTGAAGCACTGAGGCCAACAGCATTTGCCAGTTCAATCCGGCTCAGTCGCTGCTGCGGCGCCTGAGCTAACCGGTGCAAAATACAATATTCACTGAAGCTGATGCCATGCACACTGAGTTGCGCATCGGCTTTTTTAATCATGCCAGACCAGAGTAAGGCGCTTTGCAGCACCAGATCGACGGCGGGGTTTTGAGTATCCATAACTTGACCTTTGTCAGTGTGAAACCTTTTTTGTCATAAAACGCTGCACCAAAGGTTGATTGATGCTTGATTGTGCAAGTATATTATTGCTTCTTTCTGCTGTGCGCAAGGTTTTTTGCGGATGGATTTGCAGGGGCAATGTTGCTGGGATAATGGTGAATATGCGGCATAAAAAAAAGCAGGCATGTTGCCTGCTTTTTAGTGGGAAACGTCGGGAAGGATGACGTTAGATTTTCGTCAGCCAGCCGTGTTTATCTTCGGCTTTGCCCCACTGAATGTCGTTCAGTGCCTGACGCAGACGGGCTGTGGTTGGGCCTGGTTCGCCACTGCCGACTTTGTATTCTTTGCCCTGGTGGATCAGCGTACCGACTGGTGCCAGTACTGCTGCGGTGCCAGACAAAGCGGCTTCAGTGCCAGGTTTGGCGACGCGTTCCAGCAATTCGTCGACTGTCAGGTCGCGCTCAGACACTGTCATGCCTAAATCACGCGCCAGCGTCAGGATGGAGTCGCGGGTCACGCCGTGCAGGAAAGATGCGTCCAGCGCTTTGGTGATAATTTCGTTGCCGTCAATCAACAGGAAGTTGGCAGCGCCGGTCTCCTGCACATCGCCATTCGGGCAGAACAGCACCTGGTCGGCCTGATATTTGGCTTTGGCCTGCATCGTTGGCTGCAGCGCGCTGGCGTAGTTACCACCGCTTTTGATCATGCCCATGTGCGGCGCGCAGCGGGCGTTATCTTCCACCAGCAGACGCAGCGCGCGGTGACCACCGGCAAAATAGTCACCGACCGGGGACAACAAGACATACAGCATGGAAGTCAGTGTTGGCGTGGCAGCTTTGCCGATGGCCGGTTCAGTGCCGATATGCGTCGGGCGGATATACATAGAACCCGGTGGTGTTGGTACGTCGGCAGCGAAGTGACGGACGGCGTCGACAATCATCTGGCTCAGCAGCGCCGGGTCAAACTTCGGCAGTGATAACAGTTCTGTGCTTTGCAGCATGCGGGCGACGTTTTTATCCATACGGAAAATCGCGATAGTGCCATCTTCATGGCGGAAAGCTTTTAAGCCTTCAAAACAGGTACTTGCATAGTGCAGCACATGGGCGCCCGGGTGCAGACTGATGCTGTTCGCCGGGACAATGGCCGCCGGCCCCCAGCTGTTACCATCAAATTGGGCCATTGCCATTTCAGGCATAAAAACACTACCAAAAGCTGCCATCTTGTTATTCCTGTAAGGTTCTGTCGGGCCGGTGTGGCCCTTTACTGATTGTCATCCGTGTTGCCGGTAACACTGCAATACAGCTGCGAACAGCCACTGCGAGGCAGGTTACGCGAGGAGGCAAACTGGCGGATATTTTCTGTGCATTGTAACCAGCCTTGTTGGTTTCGGCATCAACTATCTGAGCGTCGGGACGGCTGAATTGCCAGTCTTTATCGCAGTCAGTGTTTTGCCATCACCACGATTTCCTGCCGGAGCTGCTGCCAAACTCTTGCCGCACCGGTCGCGGATAAATGGTTGGTATCAAAATACAACAAGGTACCTTTGTCTCTGGTTTGGCAGCGAGTGGTATCACAAAAAAGTCGCTTAGTATCCAGCACTTTGGTTTGAGGTAAAACTGCCAGCTGCTGCATCATGGTGATTTCCGTTTGATGCCAGCGTTCCATTTCCGAATGAGGTAAATAAAACTCTCCCCGTTCCATCGGTCTGAAGCCTGTATTGGCATAGTCCGGCTGCTGACTGATCAGCAGCACCGGTGCATTCTGGCTGAACAGACTGATGGTGTGCTGTAATTGTTGCTGCAACATCAAAGTGCGTGCTGCAACTGGCAGCACTTCACCGCCCTGTGGCTTTGTGGTGACAAAATGATGAGCTGGGAGCAGTTCTCCCTGACGTTGCCAGCCCTGCAGATATAAAGTCCAGCGCGCCGATAAAATCACCAGATCCGGTTTTAACGTTTCAATGTAATCGGCATAACTTTGCAGCATCTCGAGTTTGTCGCAACTACCCGCGTTACCCTCGCCATCAAAGCGCCGTACGCCAACGATAGGTGGACAGCCACCATGCGCAATCACATAGAATTCAGTATCGGCAAGTCCGGGAAAATTGGCTGCTAACACGCCGGCATGTGAATCTCCCCATAACACCACGCGGCGACTGCCCTGGCCAAACACTTTGCAGCTGGCCGTACCGTGTAGCGTGATATTTGGACAAGTTCTGAAGGGCTGTGCCGCGACCGCCGGATCAATATTGATGAATTCAGGGTGTTGCTGTTGCCAGCGGCCGACGACCAGCTGTTGCTGGCCAAGTATCGCCACGACAATAAATAACAGGCTACCTGTGCCAGCAACTCCAAAAATCTGCCGGCGGCTAAACAGTTGTTTTTGCCGAAATGGTGCCTCGATAAATTTACAGCTGAACCATGCAAGCACCAGCGTCAACACAGACAACCCGGTCATCAGTGAGATGGATGGAGTGTCCAGAGAACCATGACGGGCAAAAGCAAACAGCGGCTGGTGCCACAGATAAGCGCTGTAACTGACCAGGCCAATTGACGTCAGAACGCTGTGGGACAACAGTCGGCCGGTTAGCGTCTGCGGTGTGGTAAACAACAGGATGAGGACAGTTCCGCCCACTGGCAGCAGTGCGTTAACACCAGGGAATCGTGTGGTTTTATCAATGAGAACTAAAGCGCCAGACAGCATCAGCAAACCCAACAGGCTACCCACCTGATTGCCCCATGCGGGAAACTGGCGCGGATTTTGGTGCAGCCACCAGGCGACCAGCGCTCCGGCCAATAGCTCCCAAGCGCGGGTTGGCAGCATATAAAAAGTAAAAGCGGGTCTGTGTTGCGCCCCCCATTCTGCCAGCAGCAAGCTTACCAGCAATGCCAGTGTCAGCAGAACCGGTAACCAGGATTTGCACCAGCGCCACAACAGCAACATCAACAGCGGGAAACACAGATAAAACTGTTCTTCAACCGCCAAACTCCAGGTATGGAGCAAGGGCTTGAATTCAGCGGCTGCATCAAAATAACCACTGGTCAGCCAGAACCAGATGTTGGAACAAAATAATGCGACTGCCAGCAGACTGTCCGCATAGTTCAGCAAGTCTTGTGGGCTCAACCAGAACCAAGCCAGCGGTAAGCTGACCAATAAAACGAAGTACAAAGCAGGTAAAATCCTGCGGGCGCGGCGTTCCCAGAAGTGCAGCAGACTGAAAGTGCCGGCGCTCAGCTCATTGAGGATGATTGAAGTGATGAGATAGCCGCTGATCACAAAAAAAACATCAACACCGACAAAGCCGCCGCTGAAGGCGGAAAAACCGGCATGAAACAAAATCACGGGGAGCACGGCCAAAGCGCGCAGGCCATCAACTTCTGGTCTGTAAATCATGTTGCAACAGAGTGAATGCAAAGCGCCCAGTATACCCGCCTGATGACTCAGGTGCTACCTTCAGCGCTTTGCCATGACTTGGTCCACCCGCTGCATCAGCCGGTCGGCGTCTGGGTGTTGCCGGGATAACACCAGATAGACCGGCAGTTGTTCGAAGCGGTCAAAAGTCAGCAGTGGATTATTCAGCGCTACCTCGCTGGCGTGGTAACAGAGGTAGTAGTCGTAACGGCCGCTCAGCAGCAGACGGTAGGCGTCCTGTTGATTGCCGATGTCGTAACGTTTCACGGCTAAGGCGGCGAGTTCGGGTCTTTGTTGCAGATAAGCGAAGCGGGTTTCACTGAGTGCCAGATACGGATAATGCTGCAGCTGTTCCAGCGAACTGAGCCTTTTACTGCTACGCAGCCGCACCACGCCTAACTCAGTCAGATAAACCGGCGCGGCACTGATTCTGAACTCACGGCGCTGAGTCAAAGTGGGCGCTACTACAGCACTGAAATCAATATGATTTTCTAAAGCCTGTAAGCCTCGTGACAGCGAATAAAACTGAAACTGTGGCTGAAAGCCGGCCTGGCGCAGCAACTTATCGACATGACTGATGCCAAGGCCCTCTGCCGCACCGTCGCTGTTGGTGTATTCATAAGGCGGCAAGTCGGAGTAAAAATAAGACACCGGCTCTGCCAGCGCGGGCAGGCTCATTAGCCAGGCGACAGCAAACAGCCAGGCGGCAGCAAGCAAAAATGCTGGCCGCATTATGGCAATACAGGCGCGGAAAACTGGGGCCAAAGGACACCTCCGGGCAGGTTACTTCAGCCTTTAACCTTAGCACAGCGCAGCGGCGGCGAATGATCGGGTCAGGCGCTGTTTGGCGGCGCCGGCTGTGACGTCAGCAACCCCCGCACCAGCGCATACTGCGCGGCGTAATAGCTCAGCATTATCCACAGGCCGGCGCCGGGCAGCGGTTGCCAGAACCGGTTCAGGCCAATCAGGCAATCCGAGCTGATAAACAGCAGACCGCCGCCAACCAGCCAGATATTGCGCCGGCTGCTACACCAGGTGCCGTAAGACATGGTCAGGATCACGCCGATATAACCCAGTACCGGCACTGCCATGGCGCCAAGCCCTGGCCACATCAGTGAGAGGACACCTGCCGCAAAAGCGGCATACGGCAACAACAACAGCGGCCTGTGGCCGGCAAAAGGCCGCATCGCCACTAAATAACTCAGGTGCGCCAGCAAAAAGGCGCCAAGACCAAATACAAACAGCCGTTGCCCGTCTAAGGCCAGCAACACATCCCCCAGCATTGAAAATGCCAGAGCCGCTAATAACGACAGATGTGACCGGACCGGCGCAGCGCGCAGTACCCAGCCGCTTAACAGCAAAAGCGGCAGGATTTTCAGCAGAAAACTCAGCGGAAAGTCGCCGTGGGCGTCGAGCCACAGATACAGGCAGGACAACCCCAGATACAAGGCAGAAAGTTGTAATGGCATAGGCTAAGTATTTGTATTGGAAAGAACAATCATACTGCTCTTTCCGTAATCAAATCACAAGGCCAGTCATGCTGCTCTGGCGTGCCCGCCTTCTCACGGTAGCTGCACCTGCTGAAGTTCGCTTACCACAACGCCATCATCCTGGGGCCCCACATCATCATTGCTGCCGCCACCACGCCGACGGCCGTCAGCAGCGCGCCACCGCACATCAGCACGGCGCCAGACCACAATAACCAAGGCTGCTGGCTGCGCCGGCAATGCCACCACAGCTCAGCGACCGCCATCGGCAACAGATAACAGGCAAATGACAGGATCAAATCAGCCGGGCCATCCAGGGTGTCGTTGTTGCCGTTGGGTCCCTGATTCAGCAGATACCAGCCCATCAGAAACAAGCGGAAGGTCCAGACGCCGTTAATCAATAAAAAACTATGCAAAGCAAAGCGCTGATGCAGGACAAAGTTGCGCTGGCGGGCATAAAACCAGGCGAGGCCCACCGCCAGCGGGATCAACAAGCCATTTAGTGTGATACCGATGGCGCCAAGGTCACTGAGCCGCGAGCCACGCACCCAGGTCAGATACAGGCCGGTGACCGCGCCGCATAAGCCTAACGTCAGAAACAACCGGCCATTCCAGCGGTGCAGTTGTGGCCAGCGTTGCCGCAGTTGTGGCAGCAGCTGTAACAGGCCACAGCTACTGAGCACGGCTGCCGGTAACAAATGGGCAAACAGCATCAGATTGCCGCTGAAGTCTCCGGCAACAAACCCGGTGATAGGCCGCGCCTGATTGGCATTCAGATACTGACCGGTGAACACCGGCCACAGATACAACAAGGCGATATAACAGGCGAACAGCCACTGACCCGCTAAGGCCACGGCAAACCAGGCCACACTGCTGCCGTGTAACAGCTTGCGGGCAATGGCGGCAGAGTGCCCGTTAGCAGCCGCGTTGCTGCGCTCGAGCCAGGGAAGGTAAATCGACATCAATCATCTCCAGTGTGCAGAACATTCGCTGCAGCATGACGCGCAGCAGGCTGGATTTCGCGCCGGATTTGAAACTCGGCGCACAAAAACGATGGGTTCGTGCTGCCGGTAATAATTGCTGACAGACTGGTTTTGCTGTGAAGTAGTGGCTGGTGCTAGCATCACCTGAGGATCTGGCTGGCGGAGTCTGCTGATGTGGCATCAATATCTGCAAATAAGCTTATTTGGGTTGAGTCTGTTGCTGCTGTGTGCCCAAGTTGCGGTGAAACAGAAACATGCGGTACATCTGTGGTTTGCGCTGTTTTGTGGCTCAATTGCCATTCTGGCGTTACAGCGGCTGAAAGGCGCGGACTGGGGCGTCTGGCAATATCTGATAGGCCTTGGTGCTTGCCTGACCTGTAACGGTTATTGGCTGGTGGCGCGGGCGCTGTTCCGGCCGGCTGCTGCGGTTGACCGCCGGCACATGCTGGTGGCGGCCTTTGTAGCCCTGCTGGTGATTGGCCAGCAATTGTTGCAGCTGCTGCAAACGCAGTGGCAGGGCGCTGCAACTGTGTGGGGCCCGGTCAGTACCGCAACCGGTGAGCTGCTGACGTTATTGTCGTCGACGATGCTGATGCTGACGTTATGGGAAGGCTGCCGCGGTTTACGTCAGGCCCGCGGCGCAGAGCTGCGTCAGCGGCTGTTGTTTCTCGGCAGTTTTGCCGGTGCATTGTTTTTATGCCTGATAGTGGCAAAAATCTGGCCCGCAGCGGTGGCGGACTCTTTGCTGCGACAAAATCTGGCAGCAGTGTCGGCCATGTGGATGCTGGTTTTGACCCAAGGACTTATCTTGTGGCGCTTGCCGCGGCTGTCCAGTCAGACAGCTGAAGATACTGCGGCTGGACCGCCTGCGGCAGCGGTGTTATCGGCCAGCGAGCAACAGCTGTTGACGGCAATCACCACAGCCTTGCAGCAAGAACAGTTATTTTTGCAACCGAACCTGAAAGTCGCCGATCTGGCGCGGCGCTTTGCGTTGCCGGAATACCGCATCAGCCGCTTGCTCAGGCAGCAGTATCCGCAATGGAATTTTAATCAGCTGATCAATGATTTGCGGATTAAACATGCCAGCGGGCTGCTGGCTGATCCGCAAAAACAACACTGGCCAGTATTAGTGGTGGGGCTGGAAAGCGGTTTTGCCTCAGTTGGCCCCTTCAGCCGGGCTTTTAAAAGCGCAATGGGAACCACACCCCATGAATACCGGCAACAACGGCTTAATGCGCTGCTTTAGTCTGCGGCAATAGTGGTAACAAACAGGCTTTGTCGGCTGGAGATACGGTGACCGGCTGCTGCTGGCGGGCGGTGATAAACTGGTCGACCCGGGCGATAAAAGCCGCCGGGACCTGCGCGGAGAAGGCAATATACACATCACCCTCGACGACAGTCAGCGCCAGTTGCTGATAGTTTTTCTGCTGCTGCGCTGGCAAGGCCGCCAGATGCCGTTCGGCCGAGATCAATAAATCGGCGCGGCCTTTGTCCAGCATGTCAAAAGGCCGGGCTGTGCTGTGATTCACCGGTACCAGGCCTCTGCTGCAATTCGGATACTGCCGGAGCTGCTGCATTGGCTCGCCAAAATAGCCTTGCGCCGGTATCAGGATGCGCGCCTGTTGCATCACCGGGTCACACCAGGTTTTGATCTGGTCCCAGCGGTTATCTTGCAGCCGGCGGTAAAAATACACATTATTGCGGCCAATCGGCAGGCTGAAACGGAACGATCGGGACGTTGTTTTGGCGAGGCCGGTGATGACTTCAATCTCGCCTGCCTTTAGTTTTTCTTCGCGCACGGCAAGGTTGGGATTACCTTCAATAAATTGCAGCGGACAACCTAACTCGCGGAAAAATGCCTGCTGCCACTGGTCGATACAAGACGGTGCCGTGCTCTGGCGTTCGAACAGCTGGAAGGTACGCAGCTGCGGCGGGCATTCAGCAGCGGCAACCTGTAAGCTGAATAAAATCGAACTCTGGACCAGTCTTTTTACCATCGAAGTCACTCAAAGTCTGCGACCGGCCTGCGCCGGCCAATGTCAGTTAGGGGGTGCTGAACAGCGATAACGAATAGCCCACTAAAGCGCCATCGGCGATATCGCCATGGCCAGGCACCAGGATTTTAAGCTGCGGATAGGCGGCTTTTAAGCGTTTGAGACTATCCGGCCAGGCCTTCACGTCGGCATCGGCAATATTCCCCAGGCCAGGATAACGTGGTGCTTTGACAAAACAGCCGCCGTGTAACAACTGATATTGCGACAGGTACAGCACTATGTTGTCGCTGGTGTGGCCTGGTCCCGGGTAAAACCACTGCACCGGCCCATCCTGATAACTGGCACCAACGGCCAGATCGGTCACGGTCTGTAGCGGGCTGATGCCGGCTTTGGCTGCCAGTGCTGCGGTCTGTGCTGTGACCTGCAGCGGAATACCCCGTTCGGCCAGCGCGACGACGCCGCCGGTGCGGTCTTCATGCGCATGGGTGGCAATGGCTTTGACTACAGGGCGTTTAAGCACCACATCAATCCAGTGCAATAAATCCCGGGTCGGATAAAAACCCCAGGCAGTGTCGAGCAGCCAGATACCTTCTGGCGTGTCGAGCAGCAAACCGTTTGAGGTAAAGACAGCGCCATTGCTGAGGGTTTGTTCAGTGCGGTGCAACCAGAGCCCGGTAGCCAGTTGTTGTACCTGCAGCTGCGGCGACAATTGCTGCACCGGATAGCTGACTGCTGGTTGCGCCGCCCATGCCGGTATGCTGGCGGCCAATAATAAAGCGGCGACGGACAGAAACAATTTGCGCATCTGGAGTTCCCTGGTGGTGCCGGGTTGAGATCGGGTCTGCTGATTATGCAGATTTTAGCCAAGGTCTGTCACGGCTCCGGTGGTTTTTGTTCCTGTTTATGCCAAATTTATCAGATCTTTATATCGTGATGAGGGCGCCTGAAGCCTAAAATGTGCCTGTCCGCGCCAGGTATCACTGCAGGGGCAGGCCGGGTTGCCCCGGCCGTTATTGTTCGGAGCCATCAGGCAGAAAAACGGTCAATGCTCTGATGCAGCGATTTGGCTTGTTGCGAGACTTCTTCACTGATTTCGGCGTTGTAGCGGCTGGTGTCGAGTGTTTCCAGTGCCAGGTCGCGGATACGGACCACATTCTGATTCACTTCGGCTGCGACCAGGCTTTGTTCTTCAATGGCGGCGGCGATAGTGGTGGTCATATCTAAGACGTTGCCAATATCCTGCGTCATATTGCCGAGTAATTGCAGGGTTAATTCCGCCTGTTCGACACTGTGAGCGCCTTGATCGCGGCAGACACTGATTTGCTGCACTATGTCACCGGTGCGTTGCTGCAGACCCTGAATAATGCTTTCAATCTGTTTGGTCGATTGCTGGGTTTTCATCGCCAGCATCCGCACTTCATCGGCGACCACAGCAAAACCCCGGCCTTGTTCACCGGCACGGGCTGCTTCAATGGCGGCATTAAGCGCCAGTAAATTGGTTTGATCGGCGAGGCTGCGGATCACTTCCAGCACTGAACCAATGGTCTGGCTGTCCTGCGCCAGGCTATGCACAGTAGTAGTGGCCTGCTGCAGACCGGCGGATAACTGCCGGATGCCGCTGGCACTGTCCTGCACCTGTTGTTGACCGCGCAGCGCGTGCTGATTGGTGGCTTGGGCTTTGCTGGCCGCCATTTCGGTGTTGGCAGCAATTTCCTGAATAGTTGCACCCATCTCGGTGACGGCGGTGGCGACCAGATCGGTTTCTGACTGTTGTTGTGCCATGCCAAGCCGGGTTTGTTCGGTGGCAGAACTGAGGCCGGTGGCGGCTTGATCCAGCATGCTCAGGGCGCCATTGACCGATTGGATCAGTTGCTGCACCTCGGCGAGCATATCGTTGAAATCCTGGCCTAATAACGACATTTCATCGCGGCCCAGTACGGTCAGACGTAAGCGGAAATCGCGCTGCGAGCGCACTGCCGCAATGGTTTGCTGCACGGCCCGCACCGGTTGGATCACCGAGCGGCTTAACGCCACAATCAAAGTGCCGAGCACCAACAAGGTCAGCATAAACACTGCAATGGCGAAATTGCGGCTGTCGCTGAGTTCATCAGCAATGGCCGCACTGGTGTGGTCGGTCAGTTGCTGCAGGTCGGTTTCGGTGCTTTGGATTTGTTTACGCAGCTGGCCTTGCAGGCCGTCAGTCGGGGTCAGACCGGCGTCTACTTCCGCATCAGTCAGGGCCAGAAAACTTTGCTGATAACTGGCCAGCGTCTGTTGCTGCGCGCTGTTCAGCAGCGGCTGCAGGGCTGTGGCGATCTTCTCAAAATGAGTGCGGTATTTCAGATCGCGATTTAAGCGGAAGTCTTTTTCATAACGGCGAAGTTGCAACAACAAGATAGTTTGCTGTGGGTTTTGGCTGTCCGCCAGACTATTTTCAATCTGATGGGCGGCTGCACGCATAGTACCGGTCAGGCCGTCTTTGTCATGCAGGCCAATGTCGCGGCGTTTTTGTACCAGCGCAGCAAAGCTTTGCTGATAGGCGCCGGCTTGTTGTTCGAAGGTATCGAGCGCAGCGCTCTGCAGCTGATATTCTTTCAGAATCGCGCGTAGCGCCGCACTGTGTTCGCTGATACGCTGAAAACTATCCTGATGCAGCTGCTGATGTTTTAAGTCCAGCCGCAGTAAAAAATCTTTTTCATGACGGCGCAGCATCAACACATCGGTTTTCAACATTTCGACCAGTTTGTCGGCGTGTTCCAGCTGTTTCAGGTCGTGGTTTTGCTGCAGCATCGTCAGCAACAACAGCGTCATCGCCACAGCCATCGCCAGGCCCATCCCCATCAGCCGCTGAGCGATGGTAAATTGTCGTAAAAATTGCCACATCAGAATTGCGCCCGCTTTGTCATACATTGGAAATAATATTGTAATGAAAAAGCAGTTCTAAATCAGAAACAGCTGATTATATTCAAGGTGTTAGCTTAATTTGTGTGCAGCAGGCCCTGCCTGTGGCAGGGCATTTTACCGCTTACAGACCCAAACCATGCCGGTACAGCCTGGCGGCAATTTGTAACATGGCTTGCTGCCAGGCCTGTGATTTAGCCTCGTCCGGCGCCACCCAGTATTGACCATCACCGTTCAGTAACAGGACAAAGCCGGTTTCGGTCGCTTTGTTGTAATACATCATGCTGCTGGCGCCGACAAACAAACCATTGTGACCGACATAATCACCGCTGCGCTGCCAAAACCAGCCGGGAAAATCATGGCCCGGTGTAAAAGGCTGGTCCCAACCGAGTAGCTGTTGGCGACGGGGCTGGCTCAGTCCCGGCAAAGACAGTGCAGGGGTGTCACTGGCAATGGCGGCCAGATAAGTGCCAAGGTCCCGTGCCGAGCTGTGCAGCATACCGTCGTAATAATCAGACGAGGCATAACGCGGCAGCGGCATCAGCCCGCCATCAGGCGTCGGCAGATATAAAGTCGCGGCGTTGCGAAAATCTTTAGTCGGCCAGAAAGTGTTTTGCAGCTGCAGCGGTGTCAGAATTTCACGACCTGACCAGTCTGCAAAAGGTTCTGCGGTGTGTTGTTCCAGCGCCAGGCTGGCCAGTTCAGCGCCGACGTTACTGTAGTTTTCAACACCGGCGGCACCGAAGTTGGCGCTTTGGTACCAGCGGCCACCCGGTTGCAGATAACCGGCTAAAAAGTGCAGATGCGACGGTTCCGGTGTGCCGCATTGGTCAGTGCCGCGCAATTGGTCGAGCAATGAAGAGCCGTCTGCTGTGCTGTAGATGGCGCAAAACAAAGTGCTGTCCTGATCGACAATGCCGGATCGATGCTGTGCCAGCTGCAGCCAGCTTGGATTGAAGTTCTGTCCATCCGGTCTTTGCGGCAAAAACGGTAATGCAGGCAATGGGTTGTCAACGGCAATATTCAGTTTAGCGATGGCAGTGCCAAGCAAAGTTTTACTGATTGATGCGACCAGCGTCGGGGTATCCGCGGTCATCACGGTGTTGCTGGCGACATCGGCCAGGCCTTCGGCAAAAGTCGCCATGACTTTGCCCTGGCGCACCACAGCTGCGGAGATGCCGGGCTGGTTAAATTGCTGGCGGAACCGGCGCATGCTGTTTTGCACTTCGGCGGCTGAAGCTGTCTGCGCGGCCGGTGCCTGCAGCAATTGCAATGCGCGGTCCAGCGCAGTGTCGCTTTGCAGCGCCGCATCCAGGCTCAGGTATGGATACACCGGCACGTCGGGTAATACGCCCTGCACTTCCTGTAATTGGCCCGCCGGGTCCTGATAGCGCTCGTTGCTGAGTGTCAGGGTCCAGCCATTGGGTAGCTGGTGCAGCAAGGCATCAGACAAAGAGCCGTGCGTCGGTTCGCCGATAATAGTGGCCTGTGGCAGACTTTTGAGTGCCAAAGTCATCACTTCGCCGGCGCTGATGGTGGAGCCACCGGCCAGTACCTGCAGCGGCTTCAGGTAAGGCGTATTCGCAGCCGCCAGTTTAATGAGCTGCTGGCTGCCAGTGCGCAGGCCTTTGCTGCCGATGACCCGGGCCTCTGCATTAAACTGACTGACAATCTGCAATGCCACTGCATCAAAGCCGCCCTGATTAAAGCGCAGGTCGATGACCAGACCTTTGGTTTGTGCCAGCCAGGGCTGCAGTTCGAGCATTGCCGCTGTTGCTGTTTCAACATCGTTTTTGACAAATTGCAGCCAGACGCTTGGGGTTAAAGAGGTCGGATCAGCCTGGTTCAGCCCGGACAGCTGGTTAATCCGCAGATAACCGATACCGCCCGGTAACAAACCATATTGCAGTGCCGCCGTTGCTTTGGTCGCTTGTAAACCCGGCGCCAGCAACAGGGCATCGGTCTGTTGCTGCAACAGTTGCTGGTATAGTTCCAGCTGGCTGAATAAGGCCTCGCTGTCGCCGGCAGCACCATCGGCCTCAATCTGCGCGAACAAACCTCTTCGGGCATAACCCTGTAGCGCCGGGCCTTCGGTGCTACCCAATACCACATGCGCATCGCCGAAACGGGCAATAATTTCCTGATAATACTGTTGTTGCTGCTCCAAACTGGCATTGGCAAATTTCGGCTGATAGTCGCGGTACAGCTGTTCCCAGTTGAGCTGGCGCTCTGCCGTAAAGGCGTAATACTGCTGAATGTCCTGCCAGAAAAATTCGAAGTTTTTTGCGCTGTCTTGTTCGCCATTCATTGGCTGCAGGCAACTGGCCGGTAATTGTGACAAGCGCTGAAACTGACCAAATAAACCGGCGTCCTGCGCCAGACTGAGTGTGTTGCCATCAGCCGTTAATTGCAGCTGGGGCCTGATCGTCTGAACTTCTGCGGCCGGGTGGTCGGCCTGACGCACGCAACCAAATTTATTCAGATTAAAGATTTGCAGCCGGTTCTGCTCAATCTGCCAGACAGTGCCATAACCGGTTTTTTGCCAGATACCGTGCACAGTGGTTTGGTTGGGTTTGCTGGTGTTGTTCGCGTCATCATGGCAGCCACTCAGGGCCAGCAATAAACCGCTTAAGAGAGTCCATGGATACAGTTGCCGTCTTTTCATCAGAAATCCTCCGGTTAAGATGGCAGCAGTGTAAATAAAATGTTTATGCTGGGTTGTCGTGGTTTTGCTGCAGAACTGTCAGTCTTTGTCAGGATGTTGGTTAAAGCTGAAAGAGGTCTGATCAGTGAAAAATAAACCGGCCGGTTGTCGAATCCCCCTGCTGGCAACCGACCAGCTGCGTTACTTAACTCAAAAGCCAAGGAGCTGAACGATGTTACATGCCAATCCCACACTGTCACAATTACACAATCAGATTGATCAATGGCAGCAAGCCATCAAACGCGGCGATATGCACGGCATCCGCAGCAACTACGCCGACGATATCCGGGCTTTTGATGCGGTGAAACAACTGCAGTTTTTAAAGGCCGACTACTTCACACATTGGCAGCAATGTCTGGAATTTTGCCAAAGTCATGTCGCGTTTGAGCTGCGTGATATCCAAATCCGCCACAGCGGTGATCTGGCGCTGCTTAGTGCCATGTTGTATTGCGCCGGCACCAACGACAAAGGCGAAGTGCAGGGCTGCTGGATGCGCTTAACCCAAGGTTGGCAGCAACAACAGGGCCAATGGCGGATTTTTCATGACCATTTTTCGGTGCCTTTTGATATGGTAAGTGGCGCCGCTTTGTTTAATTTGCAGCCTGATGGGGCGTGAGGAACATACCGATGAAATATCTATGTCTGGTCTATAGCGACGAAAAGCTGCTGCATTCGTTGCCGGAAAGCCCAAAGGACCCGGAGTGTTTTGCCTACGCCGCAGCGGTGCAGCAAAGCGGCCGTATGCTGGCAGCTGAGGCTCTGCAGCCGGTATCCAGCGCCACCACAGTGCGGGTGCGCGCCGGTAAAACGCTGTTAACTGACGGTCCTTTTGCCGAAACCAAAGAACAGCTGGCCGGCTTTTATTTGGTCGAAGCGCGAGATTTAAACGAAGCCATCACGCTGGCGGCCGGTATTCCTGCGGCGCGCGTCGGTTCGGTGGAAGTGCGGCCGGTCCGTGAGCTGGATGTCTGAGCCGGATGTCTGAACTGAATGTCTGAAGCCGTCACGCCGGCCGCGATAGCGGCGTTATATCAGCAGCACTCGCGCCGCGTGCTGGCAACGCTCATCCGCTTACTCGGCGACTTCACGTTGGCGGAAGAAGGCCTGCAGGACGCTTTTACCGCCGCGCTGCAGCAATGGCCGGCGCAAGGCCTGCCGGACAATCCGCTGAGCTGGCTGGTGTCGGCCGGCCGCTTTAAGGTCATCGACAAACTGCGCAGCCAGCAGCGGCAACGTGCCACGGCTGACGCCTGGTTGCTGGAGCAGGGTGACGACGCAGGCCTGGTGACTGAATCTGAATCGCCGGACGACATGACGATATTGCAGGATGACGAACTACGGCTGATTTTTATCTGTTGCCACCCGGCACTCTCGCCCGAAGCGCGTCTGGCGCTGACACTGCGTGAAGTCTGTGGCCTCACTACCGAACAAATCGCCCGGGCTTTTTTGCAAAGCCCGGTCACTATTGCCCAGCGTATCGTCCGTGCCAAACAAAAAATCCGCGACGCTGCTATTCCGTATGAAGTGCCGCAAGCAGACCAATTGCCGGAGCGGCTCGATACGGTTTTGAAAGTGATTTATCTGCTGTTTAACGAAGGCTACAGCCAAAGCAGCGGTGACAAACTGCTGTGTACTGAGTTATCGGCGCAGGCCATCCGGCTGGCCCGGTTGCTCCAGCAGTTAATGCCGGCTGACGGCGAGATCAAAGCGCTGCTGGCACTGTTGCTGTTGCAGGAAAGCCGGCGCGCGGCACGGCTGGATGTGGCCGGTGACCTGATTACACTGGCTGAGCAGGACCGGACTTTATGGGATGCAGCGCTGATTATCGAAGGTGTCCGGCTCACCGAGCAGGCGTTGTCCGGGCCGCGTTTTGGCCCTTATGCATTGCAGGCTGCGATTGCGGCGCTGCATGCTGAAAGCGCTGCGGCGGCCGACACTGACTGGCCGCAAATCGTCGCGCTGTATGATGTGTTATTGCGGCTGGAACCGGGCCCGGTGGTGGCATTAAACCGCGCTGTGGCCATTGGCCAACGGGACGACGCTGCCGCCGCATTGCCGCTGTTGCAGGCGTTGGAACAACAAGGCGAACTTGCCAGTTACCATCTGCTCGATGCCGCGCTGGCCGACTGCTACCGGCAGCTACAGCAGAGTACACTGGCCCGGCAGTATTATCAGCAGGCGCTTGGCAAAACCAGCCAGGCGGCAGAACAACGTTTCTTACAAAAAATGTTGAAAATGTGTCAATAAGGTAAATCCACCACTTCATCATCCGGGGGCAGCCTGTTACTCTAAGGCCGGAATTAAATAGGGCGTTATCCTGATGAAGTTAAAGCAGTTATTACCGCTGTTGTTTAGTTCTGTTTATCTTCTTTCTGTCAGCGTCGCGCAGGCAGCTACGGCAGCCGCCAGTACTCCGGCCGCTGATTTTCAGCCGCAATTGCGTGAACAGCTGGACCAGTTTATCCGCCAGCAGCTGCGCTAAATCGCAGCTGATTATTTTCCATAAAAATCAAAAAAACAGGGGTTGTGATGCGTAAAGTGGTTTGTTTTCATCTCGCTGTGGTGGCCGGCACTTTGCTGAGCTTAAGTGCCTGCAGTCAGACGCCGGTTGCAGCGCAAGCGGCACCAGCAACAGCAGCGCCTGCTGCGGCTTCTACCGCATTTGCCATCCAGCCTGGAGCTGTGTTGCCTTGGCAGACGCTGCGCAGTATCGACGGCAACGACATCAGCCTGACGCCGGGCAAACGCCAGCTGCTGGTGTTTTTTGCCACCTGGTGCGGCGATTCCAAACGCGCCATGACGCAATTAATGGCTTCTGATCTGGTGCGGCAACAAGACCTGCAAATCATCGGGATTGGCCGCGAGGAACAAATCCCGTCGCTGCAGAAGTTTCGCAGCGACTATCGGCTGAATTTCGCTTTAGTGGCCGACCCGGACCGGGCGCTATATCACAAAGTCGCCAGCAAAGGCATTCCGCAGCTGGTGACGGTCGGTGCTGATGGTTCGATCCGGCAGGTGCTGCTGGGTGAAGTGCCGGATGCGGTCGCGCAGCTTCGCTGGTAATACTGCGGCGTTGGTTATGAGGCGGCTATTGATTCACCGCGGATTCAGGCCCGGCTGCAGACACTGGGCCTGAAGTTTGTCCGTTATCCAACCCGGAGGGAGCCATGTCCAGTTTATCAACATCATTATTTATTTCGTCCGCCGGCCTGCTGTTGCTGGCGTTAACCGCCTGCTCACCAGCGCCGCAACAGGAAACCACAGCGGCTACGACAGAAACTGCGACTGCAGCTGAACCGGTCAGCACAAGCGAAACGCCCGACACCGCTGCAGCCAACCAACTGACCTTACATGCCCGGCTTTATGTCAAAGACCAGACCACGACTGCCGCCATCGGCAGCAGTAATCAACTGCAGGCGGCGTTTTATCTGCAAACGCCGGTACAAGTCGAAGGCAGTGGGCTCAGTGCCCGTTTCACTGACGTCTATGATCAGGATTTAGTGCGTGGCCAACTGCTGGCCAGTGGCGATACCGCTTTTAAATCGGACCCGGCACTGACCGAACACTATCAGATGCAGGCTAGTTGGCCGACACCTGTGCCGGTCACCCAAGGTCGGTTTCGCATCTGGGCTCCGGAGCCTTCTTCGGTTGGCGAAGGTTACAGCGTCAAGGTCGAATTAGAAGTACCGGTCAGCGGTGACAAAAAAGCCCAAATCAGCAGTGCAGGCGCCTTGTTAGACACCGAAATTACCCACGCCCGCCCGATGGCTTGTGGCACCGAGGCCGGTCAGGAGATTTGTAAACTCAGTTACACCGTCGATGCGGTGCCGACTGTGGCGCAGGATGAAGCCGGCAAATTGCTGCTCGACAGCGCCAAAACGCTGTATGCCAGCCAGGGCAAAATTAACAGTGATGGCGGTTTAATCATGTATAGCAGTCTGGTGCCGGTGTACGGCGCAGTCACCAGTCTGGAAGATGGTCATCTGGTGATCCGCTCCAGCCAGCAATACAGTCTGAAGTTTAAAGAAGCCGACATGGCACAGCAGCTCGAGCTGGTGGTCTGGACCACAGCGCCGGGCGATCACTGGCAACCGGCTAATCTGCCGCCGCTGACATTCTGATCAGCGTCATTATCCAGTCCGTCATTATTCAGTCCGCCAACATCCAGTCCGCCGCTGCGCGGGCGTGGATGGCGGTGGTGTCAAACAGCGGCACTGCCGCATCGTCCGGCTGCACCAGCAAACCAATCTCAGTACAGCCCAGAATCACGCCTTCTGCGCCTTGCGCCACTAAACCGGCGATGATCTGCTGATAGGCAAGACGAGATTCCGGGTTGATTTGCCCGAGGCAAAGTTCGTCGTAAATCACCTGATGCACCAGGTCGCGTCCGGGCTGATCGGGGATGATGACTTCAATCCCTTGCGCCAACAGCCGGGCTTTGTAGAAATCCTGCTCCATGGTAAAGCGGGTGCCTAACAGGCCAATACGATTCAGGCCCCGGGCCTTAATCTGCTGCGCTGTGGCATCGGCGATATGCAACAGCGGCAGCGGTGTGGCGTCGTTGATAGCTGCCGCTACTTTGTGCATGGTATTGGTACAAAGCACTAAGCCGTCAGCGCCGGCGCGCTGTAAGGCCTGCGCCGCTTCTGCCAATAATTGGCCAGCCTGTTGCCAGTCGCCACTGCGTTGCAGCGCCTCAATTTGTTGAAAATCCACGCTGTACAGGATGATTTTCGCGCTGTGTAAGCCGCCTAAACGCTGGTTGATTTGTTGATTAATCTGCCGGTAATACGGCACTGTGGATTCCCAGCTCATGCCGCCAATCAGTCCAAGCGTTTTCATCGGTTTGCCTTTGTTAAATTGCAGTGGCTGTATTGGTATCACAGCCGCTGTGGCTTGTCACAGGCCGGTTTGTAACAAGGGGTGCCTACGCCGCATCCAGCATCTGCTTTAGGATATACTGCGGTTTTTTCTATAGAAGGCGACTGGCGATGGCCCTGACCGAACTTATTATTGAAGACCTGATCCCAGGCAGCGGCAACACCATTAAAAAAGGTGGGGCGCTGATTAAAGCGCATTATCGCGGATATCTGGCGGACGGCACTGAGTTTGATTCTTCCTACCGCCACGGCGCACCTTTTGACACAGTCCTGAGTAAAAACCGTGTGATCCAGGGCTGGGTGCAGGGCCTGATTGGCATGCAGGTTGGCGGTACCCGCAAGTTGCAGGTGCCGGCCGCTTTGGCTTATGGTGAACGTCAAATTGGCAGCATGATCCCGCCCAATTCAGACCTGTTTTTTGTCATTGAGCTGTTGGAAGCGCTCAATCGGGACGACTAGCGGTGCCTATCCCCACAAACTGTGGCCGCTCACAAACTGAGAAACAACAATGACTGATTTAACCCAAGGCTCTGTCCGCCGCCATCTGGTGAACATGGCGACGCCGATGATGATTGGCATGCTGGTGCAGGGCCTGTATTTATTTGTTGATATGTATTTTGTTGCCAGTATTGGCCCGGCTGCAGTGGCTGCGGTCGGTGCCGGTTCTGCGCTGATGTTTCTGGTGCTGGCGCTGACGCAGATGCTGAGTGTCGGTACTGTCAGTCTGATCGCGCGCGCTACCGGCGCGGCGGACCATATTTATGCCAATCAGGTGTTTCGCCAGTCGATGTTACTGGCGGGTTTTCTCACCGCGTTGACGCTGCTCGCCGGGTTTTTATTGCAGGATTTTTATCTGCAAACCGTCAGTACCGATGCTGCTGTACGCGAGGCCGGTGCTGAGTTTTTGCAGTGGTATCTGCCCGGTCTTGCGCTGGCTTTTGTGTCCACTGCTATAGGCTCGGCGCTGCGCGCAGTGGGTGTGGTGAAACCGGCGATGGCCGTGCAGCTACTGACAGTGTTGCTGAATTTAATGCTGGCACCGGTGCTGATCTCGGGCTGGGGCACTGGCCTGGCGCTTGGGGTGGCCGGCGCAGGCCTCGCCAGCACATTGGCATCTGCGGTCGGTGTGCTGCTGCTTTGGGTCTATTTCCGTCGTTGTCAGCATCAGGTGCTGGACACCAGCGCCGGCTGGTCCTTGCAGTTGCCGGTGTGGCGGCGCTTGCTGGCGATTGGTCTGCCAGCCGGCGGCGAATATGCGCTGATGTTTTTGTTTACCGCTTTTGTTTATTGGGTGATTCGTGATTTAGGCACTGAAGTGCAGGCGGCTTTTGGTATCGGCATGCGCATTATTCAGGCTGTGTCGTTGCCGGTGGTGGCACTGTCGTTTGCTATTCCGGCCATTGCCGGGCAAAACCTCGGCGCCGGCTTACATGACAGGGTGCATCAGACACTGCGCGCCGCGCTGCAACTCAGTTTTGGCCTGATGTTACTGATTTTCCTGTTCAGCCAGTTTGAAGCCGAAATGCTGATGCGCTGGTTCACAGCCGACGCCGCTGTGGTACTGGCCGGAGTGGTGTTTATCAAAATTATCTCATGGAATTATCTGACATCGGCCGTGGTGCTGACCTGCTCGGGCATGTTTCAGGCGCTGGGTAATACCTGGCCGTCGTTGCTGAGTTCTGCCGTGCGGCTGACTTTGTTTGTAGTGCCTGTGCTGTGGCTCAGTCAACAGCCGGCTTTTACCCCGACCCAGGTCTGGTGGTGTTCTGCACTGAGTGTGCTGGTGCAGGGGCTGCTCAGTTTCAGCCTGCTGCAGTGGCAACTGAAAAAAATGCCGACGCCAGCGCTGATGCAGCAGTAAGGAACAGGAAACAGTCTGATTGCCGGGCCGCACTCGTGTTGTGTGGCGGGTTTCATTACACTGCAATCAGGTTTTTACTGCTGCCTGGTGGCGATAAACAATGTCAGAACAATGGCTTAGCTTTACAGTGGTGGCACTGTTGACGACATTAACACCAGGCCCTGCGGTGTTATTTACCCTACAAAATGCGCTGAGTGCCGGCAGCAAACCGGCTTTGGCTGGCGCGCTCGGCAACGCCACGGGCCTTGCCCTGGTATCGCTGCTGGCTTTTGCCGGAGTCAGTCTGTTGCTAATGCAATCGGCACTGGCCTTCAGTGTGTTAAAAATTTGTGGCGCGGCTTATCTGATGTATCTGGCCTGGGGGCAATGGCAACAGAACGGCGGGTCTTTCCCCCTGAACACGGCGGTGGTGACTAGCCGTGGCTGGTTTCAGCGGGGGGTTGGCGTCGCACTGACCAATCCCAAAGCCTGGTTGTTTATCAGCGCTTTATTCCCGCAATTTATCAGCCTGCAGCAGCCGGCGGCGCCTCAGTTTGCCGGCCTGACGCTGATCTTTGTTTGCTGTTCTGTGCTCGCCCATACCTTCTGGCTCAGCCTGGCCCGCTTTGGCATGGGCTCCAATCCGAACCCGGCGGTGCGCCGCTGGTTAGGTCGGGGACAGGCATTGTTGCTGGCGCTGATTGGCATCAGTCTATGGTGGACGCCATTCCCTTCCTAAATAGTTAGCCTTAGCCTCCGTGCCGCAATATGGCTGGTATAGGGGGCTTTTTTCCAGCCACCCTAGCTTGCCGGCAGTCGCCAACTCCGTTACCTTTTGCGGTCAGTATGTTTACCGGACCAGCAGGGAGTGATATGTATCAGGGCAGTTGTTTATGTGGTGCGGTGCGCATTGAAATCCATGGTGGTATCAGTGCAATCATTCATTGCCATTGTTCGTTGTGCCGGAAAAGCAGCGGTACTGCATATGCGACCAATGGTTTTGTGGCGCTCAGCGATTTTGTCATCTGCAGTGGCCAGGACACGCTGAGCTTTTTTGAGACAGCGCCGGGCAAAAAGAAGCATTTTTGCCGCATTTGCGCGTCGCCGGTGTATAGCAGTAATACACAAGTACCGGACAAAATCCGCCTGCGGTTGGGGATTTTAGATTCCGAGATCAGCGAACGGCCACTGTCACATAACTTTGTCTCGTCCCGCGCCTGCTGGGATGATTTGGATGCGCAGTTACCGCGGTATGACGGCTATGAGCCAGAGCGGGCTTTGCGCAGCTAAAGTCTTTTGTCACGCTGGCGAAGCACAGCAACAAACCCCGCTGCGTTTGTCCACAGCGGGGCTGACTCAGGACGGAGCGCCGGCGACTGATGCCGCCGTCATCGTACGTCGAGCGTCAGACCACTGAAGGCCTGAAAAGCCCGCAAGCCAATATGCACCACGTCGCCGGCTTTGACGCTGATACTGCAGCTTTCATTGTTGCCTTGTTTGTAAGGCCGGCAGTCGTACAGCGTGGTGCTGGGCGCGCTGCCTTTTTGCACATACAAATCGGCATCGCCGCTGCCACCACTGCTGCTGATAATCAATTTGCTGTTGTCGGCCATCACCTGATATTCGTACCTTAACCAACTGCCTTTGGCGGCGCTTTGATTCAGCTTCGGATAACCACTGGGTGGCATAGTCTGGCTGGTGGCCAGCAAGCTCACATCGCTGAATGGGGTTTGCCCGAGCAGCCGTACATACAAGGTCGCTGGTTGCGCCAGAAACAGACTGCAGCTTTCGGCATTGCCGCTTTGGGCAGATTTGCAGTCATATTGGCTCAGATCCGGTGGTGTGCCGGTACGGACATACAGCTGCACATCGCCGCTGCCGCCGCTGGTGTCGAACTGCACCCGTTGGTTGTTGCCGCTGCTTTGCAACACAAAATTCAGCAGCTGGTCTTTATCACCGCCCAGTCCGGTTTTGGTTTCGCCGGCGCTCAGCGGCACAAAGTTTGGATCTGAAATCACCAGTTCGCGGCTTATGCCGGCACTGGCGCCTTCCGGATCTGTCACCGTCAGGTCAACTTTAACCCGGCCGGTGCGCTGATACTGATGGCTGCTCAAAAGGCCTGACGCGACAATGCCATCGCCAAAGTGCCAGTGATAACCGCTGATTGGGCCTTCCGGATCGCTCGATGCTTTGGCCGAAAACTGACAGGAAAAGCCCTCGCAATTGGCACTGAATTCAGCAACGGGTGGCTGATTGCCACCAGTTTGCTGATCTCCGGTCGGCACCTGCTGATTAAACACATCGGCGATTTGTGGCCAGATTTTGCTGATCAACACCCCCTGATTCGTGCAGCCACCAAAGTGGTGTAAGGCAATGGCATTGTTGGTTTGTGCGGCAATCACCGGCGAGCCGGATGAGCCGCCGATGGTGTCGCAATAATAACCAGTGTCGGTACCGGCTGCGCGCCCGGCAGTGACCGCGACGTCGATTTCACAGACGCCACTGTTGTTCTGATCACTGAACATCGCCAGTTCTTTCGGATTACCAGCGCCGTGCTGGGGAATAAAAATGCTTTCGCCTTGCTGTGGCTGGCGGACGGTCAGGCCCAAATGACCGAAGCTGCTGATGCGGGCAAAATCATTGACGCTGAATAAGGTGTAATCGAGGTTGTAGTCGGTGCGGAACAGCTGATTACCGGTCACTTTGACCACAGTAGCGCCCGAGCTTTTGCCGCACTGGGTATTCTGATAGTTAAACCAGACTTCGGTGCTGCTCAGCTCACCGGCTGTGCCCACACAATGGTTGTTGGTCAGCAGATGGTTGTTTTTGCCAACCCGCCAGCCGGTGCATAAGCCGGAGCCACCAATCAGCAGGCGGGCCACCGGCCGGCTGCGGTCAAAAGCGCTGGCGTGGCTGCTGGCATAACACACCGCGTCGCGTCGTTCGTTGATGCCACAGGTCGACTGAGTGCCGGGGTTTTGCTCTGGGGCCAGTGCGTCTGCAAGATGGCGACCGGCAAAAAATTTATCGATCAGCAGTTGATGCTGATCCAGCCAGACGACACCGGCCGGCAGCACCAACGTCACCAGCGCGGCGTCGCCACTGATCGACATGGCGGCAAACTGCTGACGGCCATCCTCACCGGTGGCCGGATTAAAAGTGGCGTGCGCCGTGCCGCGGCCATCGTAGCGGTATTGTTCACTGCCATCGGTGGAGCTGACCTGCACATAAGCGCCGGCCGGTAGTTTCAGCTGCTGAAAATGTACTTTGATAAAACTGGCGCCCGCCTGCTGCAACCGGTGTTCGACGCGACGTTCAGTACTGAGCAACTGACGCTGTTGTGGATCTGGTGCCAGTTGCGCCGGATGGCGCACGGTATCGGCGATTTGCAATGGCGCCGGGGCACTGGCGCTGGCCAGTGTGCTGAATAGCAAAGTCAGGGACAAAAATGGTTTTAGCATAACAAGCTCCTGTTAATAAAACGGGCTGGCAATGCGCATCGCCAGTCAGACCAGACCCAAAACAGCCCGGGTGCTGCGCTGACACTAGCGTCGGTGACAAGAATGTGAATGACAGGAATTAAATAAGTTAATGATATCTGTTGTCACTGCCGGCTGATGGCTGGCAGTGCGGACCGGCTCCACTGCAGGGCTGCAGCGGAGCCGGTCATGTTCAGAACTGATAACTGGCGGTCAGGCTGACTTGCCGGCCACGCAGATTGTATTGCGTGGTGTCGGTGTAATCGCTGCCGGCGCTTGGGTCAAACGGCGGGTCGCGGTCCAGCAGGTTTTGCACTGCAAAGCTGATTTGCGTATTGGCAAAACCACGGTAACTCAGCTGACTGTCCCACTGCGTGAAGCTGCTGATGTCACTGCGAAGCCCCGGGTTACTGGCCGTCGTCGCGACTTTTTGCTGATAGCCGCTGGTAAAGGCCGCCGTCAGACTGGCCTGCCAGTCACTGTGTTGCCAAATCAGGCTGTTGTTACTCTTCCAGGCTGGCAAAGCACCAAACTGATTATTACCGGCGCCTTCCAGCACCGGCTGGCCAGCGACCAGCGCCTGTTTATAGTCCAGCAGATGAGACCAGACTGTTTTCAGACTCAGGCTATGGCCGTTGCTGAGCTCAAAGCGGTAGTTAAAGTCGATATCGACACCACGGGTGTCGCGGCTACCCTGATTGGTGTACTGGTTTTTCAAAATCTGTAAGCGGCCCTGCGCATCACGCAGAATGCGGTCTGCATACAGCTCCGGGTGATCGACCACATATTGCGCGCTGTCGCCGGCGATTATGTCTTGTTGTTCAATGCTGAACACATCAATGCCCACGCTGCCTTGTTTACTGAACGACCAGATCACCCCGGCGTTGCTGTTGGTTGAGCGTTCCGGTTGCAGCAGCGGGTTACCGCCGCGCAGCTGGGTGTAACCGCGGCGGCTGCCTGGTTCCAGCGGGTCGTTCGGGTCAATTACAGTGCCGTAACTGATGGTGTTGCTGTCGGCAATTTCCGGCAAAGACGGCGCGCGAAAGCCGCGTGACCAGGACGCGCGCAGCAGCCAGTCTTCGGCCAGCACATAATGCACGCCGGCTTTGGGCGAAAAAGCGCGGCCGAAATCGTCGTAGTGATCCAGCCGGCCGGCGATGCTGGCGGTCAGGTCGGTATAGAGCGGCAGGCTCAGCTCGGCAAAAGCGGCGCTGACGGTACGCTCGCCTTTAACCAGGTTAATCGCCGGGCGCAGTTCAGTACCGGACAACACCTGCGGCGAGGTGCCGGCGTCCATCCGTTCTTTGCGTAAATCAAACCCTGTGGCGATGGCGACTGTGCCATAGTCGTTGTCCCACAAATCGCGGCTGGCACTGCCGTTCAGCGAATTGATTTCATATTCACCGGGCCGGCGTGTTTGCAGGCGCAGCCGGTTCAGTACTTCAGCGCTGTTCTGGCGGCCGTCAAAACGATAGCTGCCGTCTTTTAATACTTTTTCAAATTCAAAGCGATTGACGAAGTTGTCCACATATTCGCGCTGATGGCTGAATGATTGCAGCAGTTGCAGCTGGGCATCCCAAACCTCACCCTGATACTTTAAGCCGGTCAGCAGGCGGCTGAACTGCTGGCTGTTGGCCTTGGTGCGTGGGCCTAAGTCAAACAAGGTGTATTCAATCGCCAGCGGTTTGCCGGAGCTATTGTCAGGATGGCCAACAGGTAACAGCACCGGAATATCGGTCAGCGTGCCGTTCTGCGGATTATAAGCGCGCAAGCCGGCGCCGACGGTCAGCGGCGCGCCAAACAACATGGCCGAATCATTGTCGCTGTACAGCCACTCCGCAAAGCCTGTTAAGTTCTCGCCAAGCGCGACAGTGCCTTGCAGCGATAATTGCCGGCGTGTCACTTCCGGCTGCAGTGTATTAAACGGCTGAGCGTTAAAAGCACAGACTTCGCCTTTGCGGCCTGGAGTGAAATCACTCCACGGCCGTTTTTCGCTGCCGCTCGGGCAGTTCGCCAGCGCCTGTGGCAGGGACGGATTGGCCAATGAATTCGCGCCTTGTGCGCTCCAACCGGCTAGTTTGCCGCCCGGCAGATGGCGGAAATCACCGCTTTGTAATAAATCGCGCTCGCTGGCGTCTAAGCGGGCGCGGTCAAACCAATCCAGTGTCAGACTCAGGTTATAACCATCCTGCGCGACTTCGCCGATACCGGTCGCCAGGCCGAGGCCAAATTGTTCCAGGCCGCCCTGGGTAGCACGGCCTGTGCTGAGCGACAGTTCAGTGTCGGTGATTTGTTCTTTTAAAATGATGTTGACCACGCCGGCAATGGCGTCTGAACCATACACCGACGAAGCGCCGTCTTTGAGTACTTCAATGCGTTTGACCGCACTTAACGGCAAGGCGTTGAGGTCAACAAAAGTGTCCTGAGTATTAAGCGCAAAACCATAGTTTGACAGGCGCTGACCGTTGACCAGCACCAGGGTATTTTTTGGGCTTAAGCCACGCAGGCCAATGGACGCCGAACCTGCGGAGAAACTGCCGGTATATTGCTCGTCAAAGCTGTTACCGGAATTGACCGACAGGTCACGCAGTACGTCGGTCAGCGTCACTTTGCCGCTGGCGGCAATCGCATCGGCGTCGATTTGCAGCAGCGGTGTGGCATCTTCCTGCTGGCTGCGTTTGATAAAACTACCGGTGACCTGAATACGTTCAACGGCTCTTTCAGTTGCCGGATTTTCAGCGGCTGTGTTGGCAAAAACAGGCGTAGCAACAGCGATGGCGCTGGCGAGCAGCGTCAGAGAATGTGGGGTAAAGCGCATGATAAACCTCAATAAAATTCAGTGCCGAGTGCATTCGCAGCAAGGCTGCAAATGTCAGCGAATGGGACCGCAGCAGCAGTCAGTCACAAAGGTAAAAAACAGGCTGGCCAAACGCGGCGCTTGAATATGCAGCGCGGTTCAGGCCGGACAGATGATCAGCAACACATTCGTGCTGGTTGCAGGCAACAGGCTGAGGTTGGTGTGACTGTGGCGCTATCGGCGCTGATATAGATGTTCGGTAACTGTTGAACTGGCAACATGGTCGGAATCCTTCTTACTACGATTTCCAGGCTTCCGGTTGACCGGTGAGCATGTGCAGGGTGAATATTACATCTGACGCCAATTAGATGTTTAGCCGTCCAGATGTCGCGCATTGTAGCGATTTTTTATAACATGACAACCGCTGTCATGCGGTTTTTATATATCTAAATGGAATAAAAAATAAAAGTTAAACAGCATTTGTTGTTTAACGTGTGTGGAAATGCAGCAGATCTGCATGGTCGGCTTGCCGGAAGTCGTTGATCCGGCGACACTGTTTGGCATATCAGCCCTGCTGCACCAAAAATGCTGGCGGGTGACGCCCCAAACACAGATGCCGACCCAAAGTTGGCCGGGAACAACCTTTATGTTTTTATTGTTGCAACAGCGTCGGCTGTCTGGCGTAGGACTGCTGCTGGGCTGGCTCCTGCTGCTGGCAGGCTGTGCCAGTGCGCCGCCGGACACGCCTCCGCCCGTGGCAGAAAAAACTGTGGCACGGCAGCAGTCTGGGCCTGTGACTTTTGTCCATCCGCTGCCCGGTGCGCGCATCAGCGCTTCTTTTGCCCGTTACATCATTAAAAGCCGTAATCGTCAGCATCATGGCGTCGATTTTGCCGCACCCAGTGGCACACCGGTATTGGCGGCAAGCAGTGGCGTAGTATTAAGCGCTGACAACAGCAGTCTCAGCGAAGCTTTTGGCAATGCCGTGCTGATTGAACATGGCGACCAGCTGACCAGCTTGTCGGCGCATTTGTCGAGGCTTGATGTCCAAATTGGCCAGTGGGTCGAAGCCGGCCAGCAGATTGGTCTGGTTGGCCAGACCGGCCGCGCCACCGGGCCACATCTGCACTTTGAACTCTGGCGCGGCAGTGTGCCGCAGGACCCGATTGCGCTATTGCCATTAAATCCGCAGGAACGTAAACAGGCTTTGGCTGAAATGCAGCGTCAGGCGGCGGCCAGCCAGGCGCCGGCGAAAAAACGTGTTGCGACGGCAAAAAGCCGCACTGTGACGACTAAAGTCGCCAAAGCGACTCCCGCCAAAAAAAACACGTCGGTGAAAAAAGCACAACAGTCAAAAGTAACCGCCAAAGCAAAAGTGCCAGTCAGCAAAGTCGCAGTGACGACCAGCAAGACCGGCAAAGCCGGAGCGTCGGCGAAATCGACAAAAGCCAACCCAGCTAAAACAAGCACAACCAGCACAGCCAAAGCCAGCCGTGCCAAAGCCAGTGCCGGCGAGTAGCGCGGCTTAATCGGCAAATTGCTGGCGAAACGGGCTACTGCGCAGCGCCGACCAGGCGAGCTGCAGGTTGATGGTCAGGCTTGCCGCCTGCGTGCTGCTGAAGTTTTGCAATGCCTGCAGCTGCGGTTTGTCATACCAATGCCCAGCCAACACTAACCCTTCCACCTGACGCAGCGCCTGAATTTGCTGCAGCGGATTGGCGCTGAGTAACAGTAAATTCGCGTCTTTGCCGGCTTCTATGGTGCCGGCAGTTGCCTCCACCCCGGCATATTGTGCCGGCCATAAGGTCGCACTTTGCAGTGCCTGCAGTGGGGTGAGTCCGGCCTGGGTATAAAGCGCCAGCTCGTCAATCAAACCGCTGCCGGCAAAGACAAAACTGTCCGGATTGTCGGTGCCGGCTATTATCGGCACACCAAGCGCGACCGCTTGTTTGAGCTGTTGCTGCGCCAGTTTCAGCAGCTCGGCATGCACAGGCCGGCCTTGTTGGTCAGCGCCGCGGTTTTGCATAGCGTCAGCGTCGGCTTGCCACAGTGTTCGAAGCAGCCAGGGCACCTGAGAAAGCCTGGGATCCTGCCGAAAAGCCGGATCTGCCGCTTTGGCTCCAAGTTGCAGCGTTAACAAAGTCGGGCTCCACCAGACGCGGGCTGCGGCCATCGCGCGCATTTTCTGCTGGCATAACGCTGGGTCCTGGCTTTGCAGAATCTCGCGCCAGACGTCGCTGTTAATCAGCCCCTCTCGCATCGGCTGCTGTTTGAGCTGCATGGCCACGGTGGAACATTCAAATAAAAACAGCCGGCCGTGTTCGATACTGCGCTGGCGAGCCTGAATGAGGTCGACCAGCGTGACACGCCAGGGCTGGTGTCCGGCCAGTTGCAGGCCGGCGTTGGCTGCAGCCGTACTCAGCCACTGATATTGCGCTGGGTTTAACAATTCGTAAGTTTTCAGCGTATCGACGCCAAGTGTCTGATAATGCCGGACCAGCGCTATGGCATCGGCCGCAGTTTGCAGGCGTAAAAAGGCTGGAAAATCCGCCGGCACTTCAGCGCCGCCATTAATGGCAAAACTGCTTTGTTGCAGATACAGCGGGCTGCTGCGCTGACCGCTGCGGGCTTGTTGGCTCCAGCGTTGTCGGTCAGCGGCGCAGGCGATCAAACTGTCATCGAGGGTCATACAGCCGGACATATCACGCAAATAAGTAACGCCATGCGCCAGATAAAGCGGGTGGTGCAATTGTGGCGACAGTTTCAGGCTATGGCTGTGGTTGTCCCACAGGCCCGGCACCACATAACTGCCCTGGCCCGAAACATAATGATAATCCGCTGCCGGCTTGACGCCTGCCGCCGTGATTTGTTCGATGCGACCTTGTTTGAGCCAAATGGCGCGGTTTTGCAGCACTTCGCCGCTGCGGGTATCAACGATATGTACATTGTCCAGTACTAAAGCGTCACCCGACCACGCCGGCCCCGGCGGTTCTGCCAGCGGAATCAACAGCATCACGCCCAGCAAAAACAAGCCCGTGATCACGCTGCAAAGCCCTAACCACAACGCTTTTTGTACACCAGCCCTCAACATCACCACTCCGCTACAGTATCGTCAAAACCGTACTGTACCTGTGTCTTGGTGAAATTTTTGTCAAAGTTGGTCCGGCTGACGGGGTTGTAAACGGGTGCACCAATATTGCGCTTCAGCCTGGCTGTCAAAATGCAGCGCACAGGCCTGGGCCAGCCTTGCAGCAATACTCTGGCCAAAACCACTGGCCCCAGGGGCTGCGGCCTTTTGTATTGGATTTTTCAGGCTCAGCCCTTGCGGGAACAGCTGGATTTCAATAATACCGCCAGCGCTGTGCCGCCAGATATTCTGCAGCAGATTAGCAAATAGCAGCCGCAGTACCGGCGTCGGGGCTTGCCACTGCAAATCTGCCGGCAATTGCAGATCGAGCTGTAAATCCGGCCTTGGCTGCCATTGTTGTTGCTGTTGCCACAGTTGCTGTAGCAGCGGCACCACAGCGATTGGCACCGGCGCGTGCTGGCTGTCACTTTCGCGTGCCAACAACAATAAACTGTCGATCAGTTGCTGCATCTGGCCGCAAGCACTGGCGATTTGCAGCAGGCGGCGCTGTGCCGCCGCCTCAATGGGCGGTTGTAATAACAGCAGCTCACAACTGCTTTGGATCACGGCCAATGGCGTGCGTAGTTCATGGCTGGCGTCGCGGCTGAACAGGCGTTCGCGCTCGGCAAATGCTTGTAATCGCAGCAGGCTGGATTCGAGCTTGTGCGCCAGTACGCTGATTTCTTTATCGCGGAACTGACTGGCAAAACCCGCTGCGACCGGTTCCTGACTGACCAGCAGCGCCAGTTGCTGCAGCGGTGCCACAGCGCGCCGTGCCAGATACCAGCCCAGCGTCAGTGCCAGCAGCAGAAACAGCGCAAACAAGCTGCCATAGACCGCCAGCATCGTCTGGCGGACCGGCCGCACCACCAATTGCTGGCTGACTTCAGTCACCAGAAACAGCGGTTGGGATGTCGCAGGATGGACCCAACGCCTTAAGTGATAATGCCGGCCCGCAGTGCCGGCCAACTCCGATGCTTTGGGTTCGGCCTGATAAGCCGCCGCTAAATCCGCCGGGAACTCAGCCACTGTCTGATAGATGTGTAAATGGCTGTCGAGTGGCGTAGTCGGCGCTGGCAGCAGCTGCTGGCGGGTAATTTCCTGATCCAGCCGCTGATAAAACAGCGCATCTTCGGTGGTGTAAACAAACACCAGCGTCAGCAGGCCAAACAACAAACCACAGGCCAGCACCAGCAACAAAAATGCGGCGCGGATGCGCAGACTCAGCGAGGTTTTATCGTGATTCATGCGGCCGGCTCCGTGACCCGCAGCACAAAACCGACGCCGTGAACTGTGTGCAATAACGGCCAGGCAAAAGGTTTATCCAGCTGCTGGCGCAGCAAATAAATATGACTGCGCAGCGCATCCGAATCTGGCGGTTCATCGGGCCACAGTTGGCTGGTTAATTGTTGGCGGCTTAACACCGCCGGATAGGCTTCGGCTAAAAGCTGCAGGAGTTGAAAGCCAAGCGGATGCAGCTGCAGCAGTTGATCGCCGCGCCAGGCCTGCAGGGTGCGCCGGTCCAGTCTGAGCGGGCCAATCTCCAGACAATATTGCGCAGGTTGGTTGCGCCTGGCTAGCGCCTGACAGCGCAGCGCCAGTTCAGCCAACGCAAAAGGTTTGGTCAGATAATCGTCGGCACCGGCGGCAAAACCATCGGTTTTCTCGGCCAGCGTATCGCGGGCGGTGAGCATCAGCACCGGCGTATGCCGGCTGGCCTGACTGCGCAGCTGACGGCACAGGCTCAGGCCATCCAGCCGCGGTAACATCAAATCGAGCAAAATCACATCAAACTGCTGTTGCAACGCCAGCTGCAGGCCGAGTTTACCGTCGGCCGCATAATCGGTCTGATGCCCCAATAGCTGCAGATAATCAACAATATTACGCGCCAGCGCCGGTTCGTCTTCGACCAGCAAAATACGTAAAGACCGGCCGGGAAAAGCAGTTTGTGGCGCAGCAGGCTGTGGCATGAAAGGTTCCGGCATGTCGGGTTCTGCGCAGCATAATGCCGGCACTGTGAAAAATCTGTCAAATACCGCTGTTGCCGGCGAATATCCTGACTGGGCTGCCGGCTTTTTCGCCATTCAAACCCGACCTGCGACAACTGTCGCATTTTTTGCTTGCCAATCTGCGACAGTTGTCGCAGCATGTGGGAAAAACAACGGCGAGGCGTGGCTGATGCAACCGACAGCACCTGAACTGGAAATACTGAAACTGCTTTGGCAACAGCAGCCACAAACCGGCCGCGAGCTGCATGACCAGCTGGCGGATGTACTGGACTGGAGTTATTCGTCAACCCGCAAAACGCTGGAGCGCATGGTCGACAAAGGTCTGCTGCAGCTGGTGCTACAGGGTAATCAGAACAGCTACGCTGCGCTTGTGGCCAAAGTGCCGACTCTGGCCGCACTGGCACAGGATTTCGCCAGCCGGGTGCTGGAGCTGAAACAACCGCTGCCAGTGGCGATGTTTGCCGACAGTGCTTTATTAAGTGCTGAGGATTTGCAGGCGCTGGAGCAACAACTACAGCAACTGGAGCGCGGAGACGAACCATGCTGAATCTGTTATTGCTGCTGCTTGGCTGGGTGTTGTGGACCACGCTGCTCGCCGGCTTGTTACAGCTGGGCCGGCGTTACTCGCCGCGGCTGATAACGGCGACGACGCTGGCGCCGCTGTTGTTACTGGTGTCCGTGTTGCCATTTTTGCCCTGGCCTGAACAAGGTGCAGTATTGCCGGCGTTGTGGCTGACGCCGCATGATCATGGCGTCAGCCCGTTGCTGGCGTTGCCGGCACATCCGGGCTGGCTGGAACAACAACCACTGCAGGCCTGGTTGCCGGAGCTGGCTTTTTGGCTGCTACTGGCCGGTTGTGCATTGTCTGGCTTGTTGATGGCGCGGCAATGGCAGTTATGGCGACGTCTGCATCAATGGTCGTTGCCGTTACCGACGCAGCGTCTGGCAGCGGTTGTTGCAGCGGATCCGGCATTGCAGGCGGCGCTTCAACGTCAGCCACTGCAACTGCGGCAATTGCCGCATGGCGGCAGCCCTTTTGTCAGCGGTATCACTGATGGCACTTTGTGGCTGCCGGACTGGTTCTGGCATTTGCCAGCAGATCAGCAGCGGCTGTTGTTATGGCATGAGCTGAAACATCTGCAACGGCGTGACCCGTTATGGCTGTTGAGCTGGCGGCTGCTCTGCGCCTTATGCTGGTTTAATCCGGCGCTGCGGCTGCTGGAGCGGCATTATCAGTCGGCGATGGAGCATGCCGTCGACCACTGGGTACTGCAGCAACACCCCGCTCAGCGCAGCATCTATGCCCGTACTTTGCTCGCGGTGATCCGCGCCCAGCAGCAGGCGTTTCAGTCCGGGCTGTGGCTGCAGGCCAACGCTGGTACTGGCCCGGCACAAGTGTTACAACAACGGCTGCAGCAGATTTTGCAGCCGGCGCCGCGCTTGTCTGCCCGGCAGTTTTGCCTGTTAGCTCTGGCGCTGGTGAGCCTGAGTGTGCCGGCGCTGGCGCTGAAAACTGAACTGACCGGTCTGGCGCCACAGCAATGGCAGGCGCCGCTGCTGAGGGGCCACGTCGGTTCCTGGTTTGGTGAAGTGCATAGTTTCCGTCAGGGCAAACCCCATGGTGGCCTCGATTTTGTTGCACCACGTGGTACGCCGGTGCTGGCTATCGCCGCCGGCAAAGTGCTGCTTAGTGGCAGCAACAGTCTGCATCCAAATCTCGGGAATGTGGTGCTGGTCGACCACGGTGGTGGTTATCAGTCGATGTACGCCCATCTGGATGCAGTGACAGTGCAACCGGGTCAGCAGCTGCAGCCAGGCCAGCCAGTCGGTACTTTAGGCAACAGCGGCCGCACCACCGGGCCACATTTACATCTGGAACTCATTCAGGCAGGCGACCGGGTGGATCCGGCGACCTTGCTGCCTTTAAATACGATGCTAGGAGCCACGGGTGAATAAGCTGTACCGTTTTTTTCGATTCTTGCCGCTGGCGGCACTTTATGGTGTTGGCATAGCCGGTCAGGCGCAGGCTGGCGCAGATCGGGCGCTCTCGGCGCAATTTCAGCAGCAGTTTAATGCGCAGTTGCAACAGGCTAAGGTGCCGGGTGGGGCTTATGCCATCGTGTATCAGGACCAGGTGCTGGCGCTTGGCAGTTATGGCGTGCGCGCTGTCGGTGAGCAAGCCCGGGTCAATCCGGACACTGTGTTTCGTCTCGCCTCTGTATCCAAAACTTTTGCCGGCAATTTGCTGGTGCAGCTGTCGCAGCAGGGCAGGCTCGATTTACAACAACCGCTGAAAGCTTATGTGCCTGAATTACATTTGAAAAATGCGCAAATCGAGCGGCAGGTCAATGTCGAAAGTGTGTTGTCGCAAGGTTCAGGCTTCTGGGCCCATGCGTTTGAAGATTTGATTGAAGCCAACAAAACGCCGGCAGAAATTTTGCCGCGACTGGCAGAACTGGCGCCGGTCTGCCCACCGCGCCGCTGTTACAGCTATCAAAATGTGCTGTTTGGCCTGCTTGGGCGTGCGGCCGAGCAGTCCACCGGTAAATCTTACGAAAGCCTGGTGACAGAGCGGGTGTTCAGCCCGCTGCAGATGCATACCGCATCTTATGGTCTGACCGGTCTGCTGGCCAGTCGCAACAAAGCGCTGCCACATCAGCGCGGCGGTAAAGGCTGGCGGACAGTGAAACCCAAAGCGAATTTTTATCGTTTTCCGGCCGCGGCCGGGGTGAATGCCAGCGCCCGTGATTTATCGCAGTACCTGATCGCAATGCTGGGGCACAGGCCCGAAGTGTTTTCGCCGGCGCTGCTCAGTCAATTACAACAACCGCTGGTGAAAATGCCGGGCAAACCGCGCTGGCCGGTCTGGCAGCAATACCGTAACGCCAGCGCCTGGTACGGGCGCGGCTGGCGTATGGTGCAGTATGGCGACGACCGGTTGTATTACCACGCCGGTGTGGTCGACGGTTACCGGCCTTATATCGCCTATTCACCATCGACCGGTTATGGTCTGGTGCTGCTGACCAATGCCGAAGCCGATGTCACCGGCAAGCTGGCCGGCTGGTTCTGGCAGCAGGTATTGCCGGGGCCACAGCTGGCAAAACAAAAGCAGGGCACGGCAAAAAAAGGCGCTAAATAATGCTGATGCAAATGCTGGGACGCAGTTTAGCTGGCTTCACAGTGCTGCTGTTGCTGGTCTGTGGCTTTCCCTCGCTGGCAGCACAGGCAGCGCAGACACCGCAAGTGTCTCTTAGTGGTACTGCTGTTTATGAGCTGAGTTTTCAGGGCCGCACTTATCCGCTGTGGGTGGATGTGCCGAAGTCGTATAGCAATAACAAACAAGATTATCCGCTGCTGCTGGTGACCGACGCGCCTTATGCCTTTCCGCTGATCCGCAGTATCCGCAACCGGGTTGGCCAGCAGGGCCGGAATATCGAAGATTTTATTCTGGTTGGACTGGCCTATCCGCCAACGGATACCGCCGCCGCCAGCCGCAGCCGCGATTACACCACGTCAAATGTGAAGGCGCGAGCGGCCAAAGCTGGAGAAAGCTACAACGCGCCGGTTTATGGCAATGCGCCGGCCTTTGCCGGTTTTATTGCGCAGCAGGTATTACCGATGTTGCAGCAACAATACCGCATAGATCAGCAACGCCGGATTTATCTCGGTCATTCGTATGGTGCATTGCTGGGGACTTATCTGTTACTGCACCAGCCAAAACTTTTCAGTCATTATGTGCTGAGCAGTCCGTCGTTGTGGTTTGATCAACACCGCTTGCTTGGTGAGGCGCCGGCCCTGCTGCAGGCATTACCGACCGGTACTCAGGCTAAAATCTGGTTATACAGCGGTGGTTTTGAACAACCGGGGCCGAGCGCACGGCATAACAAAGAGACTGATCTGGTCGGCGATATGCAGCGTTTTGCCAAGATGTTAAGCCCGGTCAAAGGCTTACAGGTTAAATCGCAGGTGCTGGACGGCGAAGACCATTTGACGGTGTTTCCGCCGATGGTGACGCGCGCCATGTTGGATATTTTACCGGGGACTGGGCCTTACAACGGCGGCTGATCGCGTTTGTTGGCTTGGGGTCTTTACATAAAAAATGCAGTGTTGCCACTGCATTTTTTATTGCATCGCCAGTTCGCAAGTAACATGGAGTGGGTAGCTTAGTGCCCCAGATGAATACGCCGGCGCGCCAGCGCTTCCTGCTCATAGTCTTCCATATACTGCGCCAAATCGTTTTTCCAGCGTTCGTTCTCATCCGCCAAATCCAAATGAGTCCGAGCCTCAATATGGTCTTTACGCACCAACAAATCATGCGCCCGCTGCTGTAATTCGCTGGCAACTTCGGCATAGATTTGGGGTTCGCCCGCAAGCATGCGTAGCTTTTGATGCGCCATAATTGCAAGTACAACTAGGCTAATGCTTGCTAATATCAAAACAAAGCTCATTTATTTGTCCCTGTTGTGCGAGGCTATTTTGCGAAAATCCTGTAGCCAGAAATAACAAATAAGTGGGATCAATCCAATGCTTATCGTTGGGATGCTTATTTGATAAGCCGTTGCAAAGAATCCATTGTCTATTGTTGCTCTGTCAATAAAATCTATGGCTTGAATTATTGTAAGAGCAACATATGCCAACGACACCGTCAGAGCCACTTTTGATGCGCGAATTTTGTTCGATATATGAAACTTCAGAATCAACGCAATACAAATGACGTCCAAAAGCATCCATGACCCATACCAAGCAAACTTATTATGTATTCCAGATGCTGAAGCTATCTCTAATAAATAAGGAAGGAGTAAGATAGCAATACCTTTTGTTAGACAAAGAACTAAAAGCGCCACCGTAGCGGAACTCATTTTCTTTTCAAAGAAAAATGCGAGCAAAAAAAGGGCAGCATAAACCACACTTGTAGCATCACCTATGTCTTTGAGCGATTCATACAAATTTTCACTCAGCATTCTTTAGTGTCTCAGATATCATTATTTCAAATTGCATTAGCGGTTTGGTAGCCAGGGGAATTCAAACCGGAGGCCTAATGCCTTCGCCATTAAACGGGGTTGTCACTGGTGGGGTTGGTGGTGGCGGAGGTGTATTGGTTCCTGGTTGTGTGTCAGTGCTTCCACTACCAGAAACGACAGCCTCTTGGCTGCTTGATGAGTTGACCGATGACGGAAAATTTACTTCGTTCTGAAACTTGTTTAATGCTTCAGCACTAATCGTGACCACATCACCAGAAGCATTCATTGCAGATTTTGTGGTATCAGCCACAGCCTGAGACGAGGATTGTACTTTTAGTTCATTCGATGCATAAGCAGTCGCATAGGCCCTGCTGCCTTGAATACTCAGATCGTTCATGGTTGGTCACCCGGTTTCTCAGTGATTGGAATTGCTGCGCAGTACGCAGACATGTTTTTGTGAACTATAAGTGAGCAAAAGTGAAGAAAACAATCAATTTGCAGAAGGTTTGGACCGGGAAAAATTGATAAAGATCTGATATTTTCTTGTAAAAGCAAAAAAGCAGCGATTGGCTGCTTTTCCTGCGTAATTATAGCCCCGAGCACCAGTTATTGCTGTTTGGATCCAGAATATAAGCAATTTGCAGTTTTACTGCCTGCTTCACCAGATAATCTTTGATGGGTTCTGCTTTGCTGTCTTGCTGTTCACGTCTGAAATCACCGGTCTGGTATATCAGGGTCTGTTGATATTGTTGATTACCGGAAGGTTGGAACAGCAGATAACTGTAGTTTCCCGCATCACGGCAGATGCTCTGTTCTTTACCAAGTGTATCGTTGCTGAGTTTTTCGCTTTGTTGCCACAGGCTATTGAGTTGGTCAGTAGCGATGGTCTGGACGTATTCAAAGCGGGCCGCTTCAAAAAAACGTGTCAGTTCGGCTTCGCTGGCACTAGTAGTGTCGGGGAGCGCTGCATTGGTCGCAGAAACATCAAAGTAATACAAATCACCATTGCCCTTGATCACAAAACCTCGGGTCGTTTTTGCCCAGGCATAGTTTTGATAAACCGCGGCAAACAGGTATTTGCCAGGTTGAGCCTGCTGGACGGGCGTTTCAGTGATAGCAACTTTTGCAATGTCACTGCCGCAGGCACTCAACAACCCGATAATAAACACAGACGTAAACCAAACCCTCATTTCGCAACCCCCGTTGTTTTGTTGTCTGAGATAACTTAAACGGCCTCGGCTGCCAGCACTGTGATAATTTGTAAATAAACTGCTGCTATTTTCCCGATAAAAAAAGCCGGTTAAAAACCGGCTTCTTCCAAATAAAAACTGCGTATTTATTTCTTGGTGGCCAGATATGCCAACAAATCAATCAGTTCCTGCTCCACGTTGTCCTGATTAAGACCGTCGAATTTCACTTTGTATTTGCCGTTGACCAACAGCATCGGCACTCCGGTCAGCACCTTTTTCTCAGACCAGTAGCTTTGTTGTTCTTTCATTTTGCTGGCTTCTGCCAATACCGGCATGCTGTTAAAACCGTTGTCAAAAGTCGCAGCGTCAAAATTATTGACCAGCAATAACGAGCGGATATCGCTGTCTGAGCCGAAGTTCGCGCGTTGTTTATGGATATAGTTAAAAATCATCCCGGCGACTTCTTCGCCCTTGCCGGCGTTGCGGCCAACCAGATAAGCCCGAGCCATGCTGTTTTGCACTTCAGGCGAACTGGCCTGCAGGAAATCAACGTGGTTTTTTTCGAACTTAACGCCTTTAGGCAGGCTTTTTGCCAGCTTGTTGGCCAAAGGTTCAAATGCAAAACAATGACCGCAGTAAAACGAGAAAAACTCGGTGACTACTGGTGTTGCAGTGGCTTTTTCAGCCACGACTTCATAATGTTTGCCTTCGGTGAAAGTCGAGGCCGCCTGGCTGAAAGCAGCTGCAGTAAGACCAACACAGAAAAAAACGGATTTGACGATCTGACGGTACATAACAAGACTCCGTGTGCTTATGGTTTGCTCAGCAGGTGTTGGACTAAAGCCTTGAAATCCTGCTCAGTATTGGCTTGATCCAGCCCCTGATTAATGATTTTGTAACGGCCGTTGACGATAAAAGTTGGTACTGAATCCAGAACTTTAGCTTTTGCCGAATCAGCCTGGCTTTTTTGCATTTGTTTGTTTTGTGACTTCACTGCAAAGCTATTGATATCTTTGTCATACATGGCGGCGTCCAGGCCTGCCGCAACGACTACAGCTTTAATATCTGCAGCTGAGGCAAATGGCTGATGCTTCACATGAATATGTTCAAAGATTGCTTTGCTGACTTCGTCACCTTTGCCTTTGGCTTTCGCCAGAATCATCGCTTTGGTCAGACCCTCCTGAATTTCCTGACTGGCCTGGCCCATAAAATCAACATGATACTTCTTAAATGCGGTGCCCTCCGGCAAAGACTTTTCCAGACTCTTGACGATCGGATCAAAGGCAAAACAATGTGGGCAATAAAATGAGAAATACTCTTTAACTTCAGGTTTTGCAGTGCCTTGTTCGGCGACAACCTGATAGTGCTTACCCTCTTCATAGGGGCCGCCTACCGCCATGGCTGATGGCACCAGACAAAACGCGAATAAAAACGACAACAGTTTTTTCATAGCAAGTTCCAGTTAATCCGTTGAAAAGTCTTTGATGGCGCACAGCTTACACTGAAGCAATTTCCGCTGTATAGCCTCTGTGGGCAGCGGGTTTCAGTAATAATCCGGATAAAGACTTATTGCTGGTTGCTGCAGGCGTTGTTGTTGCAGTTTTAACTGCTCCAGCTGTTGTCGCCAGTAATCTTCCGTCGCAAACCAGGGGAAATGCAGCGGAAACGCCGGATCTGCCCAGCGTTTGGCCAGCCACAACATATACAATACTTGCCGGCGGCAGCGCAGCGGTTCAATCAGCGCCAATTCAGACTGGTTAAAATCAGTAAAGTTCTGATATTGCTCAGCAAGAATTTCAAGCTGGATGCGTTGCTCCATCTCATCACCGCTTAACAACATCCACCAGTCCTGCACGGCAGGCCCTTGCAGACAATCATCAAAATCCAGCAGAAATAAGCGCTGATCGGTCAGAATGTTACCGGCGTGACAATCACCGTGCAGCCGTATAGCTTTGAATTCCGGCAGCCTGAGTTGCCGGATGCTCTGCAATAACTCAGCCGTCACCAAAGCGAAAGATTCATACAGGCTGGCCGGCAATAGCGGGCTGCGCAGCAATTCCGGGATCGCCTGTTGCAGGTCAGCGGCAATATTCAGCTGAGGTCTGTGCCGGAACGCCTGACCGGCGCCGGTTTGATGAATTTGTCCCAGCAAATTGCCAAGCTGCTCCCAGTGTTCATCCTGCTCTGCGCTGAACGCGCGCCCGCCTTTACTCGGAAATACAGCAAAAGAGTAGTGCTGATATTGCAGCAGGCTCTGACCATCAAACTGCAAGGGCGCAATGATATCGAGCCCGGCTTGCTGTAAATCCCGGCAAAACTGATGTTCTTCATCGATTTGTGCTGCCGTCCAGCGCTCTGGCCGGTAGAACTTCACCACATATTTTTGCTGGTCGTCTGCCCTGAATTGATACACGCGGTTTTCATAGCTATTTAGCGCCAGCAAGCCGCTGTCTGGCAAGATACGATAGCTTTGCAGCGCATCGAGTAAAGTTTCGGGTTGTAACTGAGCGAAGTGAAAATGAGCAGACATCAGTGTGCACCGGCGGCAGAAGGTATTGTTGGCCTATGATAACGCGTCGTATCACACAGCGTAAAAACAAAAAGCCGCCCACAGGCGGCTTTGGTCAATAGCAAGGCTTAGCGGGCCGAGAAGAAATTGCTGCGTTGTGACAGTTTTACTTCGGCATCTGCAACGTTTTCGATACTGAATTCAATATCGGTCATCGGCTTAGACAAATCCGCCGGATCCGCCGCCAGACTGATCGGCACACTGGCGGTGTCGCCGCCTTTGATGGTGACTTCAGTGATGCCGAGCCAGTTCACTTTGTCCATGCCGGTGAAACTGAGCTTAAAGGTTTGTTCCTGCTGAGATTTATTGATAATTTTCAGCGTGTAGGTGTTTTCGATGAGGCCTTCGTCAGTTTCACGGAACAGACTGCCGCGGTCGCGGACCACGTCCATTTCTGCCGGCATCCGCGTCCATAAAGTCCAGCCAAAGGCGCTGCAGACTACCAGCAACACGACAAAGTAACCGAGCAGTTTTGGCCGTACCACTTTGGTCGGTTTACCGTTCAGACTGTGTTCTGTGGTGTAACTGATTAAGCCTTTGGCATAACCCATTTTATCCATAGTGTCGTCACAGGCATCGATACAGGCGCCGCAGTTAATACATTCATATTGCAGGCCATTACGGATATCAATCCCGGTCGGGCAAACATGGACACAGAGGTTACAGTCAATGCAGTCACCCAGTCCTTTTGCCTTGTACTCGGTGTCTTTACGTGAACGTGGACCGCGATTTTCGCCCCGAGCCGCATCATAGGTCACTGTAAAAGTGTCTTTGTCGAACATCGCCGACTGGAAGCGCGCGTATGGGCAAATGTGGGTACACATGATTTCACGCATCCAGCCGGCATTGCCATAAGTACAGAACATAAAAATCAGCACAAACACCACGGACCAAAAACTGGCCTGCGCCGTGAAGAAATCAATAAACAGCTGGTCAATCGGGGTGAAATAACCAACGAAAATCAACGAGGTCAGTAGCGAAAATGCCAGCCAGGCCAGATGGGTCAGGCCTTTTTTCATTAGCTTCTGGCCGCTCCATGGGTCTTTGTCCAGTTTCATCCGGTTATTCCGGCTGCCCTGAATTTTCTCTTCAAACCAGATAAAAATAAAAGTCCAGACAGTCTGCGGGCACATGTAGCCACACCAGACCCGGCCGTAAAAAGTGGTGACAAAAAACAAAGCATAAGCGCCAATCACGAAGATCCACGCCATGATAGTGAAATCCTGGGGCCACAGCGTCATCGCAAAGATATTGAATTTCTGCTCGTCCAGATCAAACAACACCGCCTGATGTCCTTCAAACTGTAGCCACGGCAACAGGAAAAACATTGCCATAAAGACAAAACCCATATTGCGACGCAGCCGTTGGTGCAAACCTTTGACCGCCCGGACATAAATCCGGTCACGCGACGGATAGTGCTCCGGCGCTTTGGGGTTGTGCATGTCGACTTTGACCGGAATTCGTTGTTGTTGGTCCAAGGGGTACCTCGTTAATGCTGAATATGCTGCAGTGACAGACGGGCAGGACTGCGAGTATAGCAGTTCCCATCCGCGGCTTGTCCAAAGCCCATGCTGTTTTTATGGTTTCTACAGCGATGACTTGAAGATGTATCATGCCTGAAGCAATATGCAGACCAATTGATATAGCTCAGTATTTCAATAACCTGCAGCAAATTTCAGGATTAGGTGTCGCCAGCGTTGATATTCGATGATGGCTAAAGTGTCAACGATGTTGACGATTTTGCTTTGCCTGTTGTCAGCCTTATTGATCTGCGTAGAATAGTGATAGAACAAAGCGGAGGTAGTATGAAAAAAACCTTGTGGCTGATTGTCGCGATTATGTTGTTGGCGACTTTTTCTGATCACCCGACAATTAAGCCTTACAAAGAACAGCTGTATGCGCTGTTTTCCGAGAGTGCCGGTCAGGCAAGCCAGGTGCATGGTGAACAGGTGTTGCGGACTATCAGTGCGCGCTTTGCGGCTTTTTCCGGCGAGCTGGGGCAAAAACAGCAAGAAGAACTAAAACGGATCACCAGTGATAAAACTGAGTTATTGGCGTTTTATCAGGCGTATTGCGTGGAAAAACAATTTAACCCATTGTTTTTTGGGCACACACAGGGCCGGATCTGTGATGTGATTGCAGAATTCGAACGCGGGATGCGCTGACCTAGTGCGGGGAAGATAAAAGATCAGCGGCCGCAGCCGCTGATCTTTCTGCTTATTCGACTTTTTTTACCACCACGGCATGTCCGCTTTGCAGCACCGCACTCTGATTATGCGCATCAACATTCAAAATCAACTGACGGATTAACTTGGATTTGGAGACTCCGGTCTCCTGACTCAGCTGATTCAGAATTTCGATCGCTTCTTCACTCAAAGTAAAAGTGGCATGTCGCATCGGGCCTTTATTAATTAAAGGCTCCAGTTCATCGCCGGCAACCTGACGGACACTGACGATTTGCGGTTTGCCCATCGCATAGTTTTCAGCGTCGGCAATAAATTCATCGACTGAAAAAGCGAGCTTATTCGATCGTGTTGAATTTTTTTTCAGATCGGTCAATGCCATCTTCTTGTATCGCCTTCATTGCCATTAATTCTTGAATGATGTCTTTGATTTCAGTGGCGGCCTTTCCATCTGGCTCTGTATCCATCACCGACATGCCTTTTTCTTCGCTGTCGTCGTAGATGTTGCGGCTGAAAGTGACGGAATTCAGTACCCGCAGATTAAACGATCGTACGACGTCTTTGGCTTCGAGAATTCGGTTGCTTTGATTGGGTAACGACGGGCATTGGGTCAGCACACAAGCAACAATCATGTCCGGGTTGACCACATTACAGTTGCTGACCAGGTCTTCCAAATGCTCCAGCGTCTTCAGGTCGCGGCGTTTTGGTCGCAGCGGCAGCAACACATGTGAGGCGACTGACATCGCTGAGCGTAACGCGACGCTGTCCTGACCACCACAATCGACGATCACATAATCGTAATGATGTTCCAGACTTTTTAATTCGTAGCGGATTTTTCCGTACATCTGCACGCAGTTGATCCACTGGACCTGGGGCGACAAGTGGCGCTCCTGAACCCAGTCAGATGTGGTGCGTTGGGGGTCACAATCGACCAGGATGACATTGGCATTTTTCATACTGGAAAAATACACCGCGATATTCTGCGCCAGACAGCTTTTGCCACTGCCGCCTTTTTCACCACCAACTAACAAAATCATGGAGCTTCCCTCTTAGTCGCGACCAAAACAATTCAGCACTGCTTTTGCAGAACTGCAGGTTGTGCAGACCACCCCGAAACAGGCAGTCCATTTATAGTGTAGGAGACTTCAGCACAATCAGCCACAGCCTGATGATCAGAGACTGACTTTGACTTGTGCAATCGCCAACAAAGCTTTATCCACGGCCTGTTGCACTGAATCGCCCAGTGCCAGCGCCACGCCGAGCCGGCGCTCGCCTTGTACTTCTGGTTTGCCAAACAAACGAATTTCAGTGTCCGGTTGGGTTAACGCTGCTGCCAGATTGCCGTATTGCATTTGTTGCGAATGCCCGGCCACCAGCAAAACTGCAGAAGCCGCAGGCCCATATTGGCGAATAACTGGTACAGGCAGGCCAAGAATGGCCCGTGCGTGCAAAGCAAATTCGGACAAATTTTGCGAAATTAACGTCACCATGCCGGTATCGTGTGGCCTTGGTGAGACTTCACTGAACCAGACATCGTCGCCTTTAACAAACAATTCGACACCAAACAATCCGCGGCCACCTAATGCTGCAGTAATGCGTCCGGCATAGTCGCGAGCTTTTGCTAAAGCTGCATCTGACATGGCCTGCGGCTGCCAGGACTCGCGATAATCGCCGCGCTCTTGCCGGTGACCGATAGGGTCACAGAACTGAGTCTGGCCGTCGGCTGTACGGACGGTCAGCAGGGTGATTTCATAGTCAAAATCAACAAAACCTTCAACGATGACCCGGCCTTTGCCGGCGCGACCACCTTCTTGTGCGTATTGCCAGGCATGAGCCAAATCGGCCGGACTTTTCAGCACAGACTGGCCTTTACCGGAGGATGACATGATAGGTTTGACCACACAGGGATAACCAATTTCTGTTACTGCCGCCAGATAGCTGGGATGATCATCAGCAAAGCGATACCGCGATGTTGGCAGGGCAAGCTCTTCGGCGGCCAGCCGGCGAATACCTTCACGGTTCATCGTCAGGTGGGCGGCGCGGGCACTGGGGATCACACAAAAACCTTCCTGCTCGAGTTCCAGCAAGGTCGCTGTGGCGATAGCTTCGATTTCCGGTACGATAAAATCCGGTTTTTCTCTGATCACCAATTGACGTAAGGCGGCACCATCGAGCATCGAAATCACATAATGGCGGTCAGCGACCTGCATCGCGGGAGCGTTAGGGTAGCGGTCAGCAGCAATCACTTCACAGCCATAACGTTTTAATTCCAGACAAACTTCTTTTCCAAGTTCACCACAGCCCAGCAGCAGTACTTTCGTGCTGCTGGCGCTGCCAGGAGTTCCAATTGTGGGCATCAGTGCTCTCTTTTTCCGGGGACGGCAATTCGCCGTAGTTCATCGCTTCAGATTACTGATCAGATTGGCTTTTTCAACCATTATTCCGGTGAATAGCGTTATTTTGCTGAGAGTTCGCCAAAATACAGAATTTCTGCTGAAAACTCATGCGCGGGACGGGCAACAAGCAGGAAATGGCAGGCTTTGGGACAGGACAACGTAGATAAAAAACGGACCCGCGGGTCCGTTTCTGAGGGTATATAAAAAATCAGGCAACCTGTAGCTGTGGCATCGCCCGCGCTGTCGAACGGCGGCGCATCCAGAATAATGCCGGAACTAATAACAACAGGGCGACCGGGCTAGGTGCATTGACGCTGTTATTGCCGCCTGGTGGGATGTCCAGTGGTGCCCAGTTGACTTGCTGATTGCCGCTCCAGGACTTCGCCATCACCTGGCCCCAAATCACGCCCCATTCCGTTGAAATGGCCGCTTTCGGCGCCAGGATAGAACCGTAGACTGAAGAGGAAATACGCAGGTCATTGATGCCGTTGAAGTTAAACAATACGTGGTTGGCGATGGCCGCGCTGTTGCTGTTCAGGTCGCCAACTTCATACCGTACTTGGGTCAGTGACAGACAGTCAGTTTGGCCAACAGCGCATTTCGCTTGTGGTGTCCAGTTTTTCGCCTGCGTGCCGTTTGGGTTACTGACGTTAAACACCACCAGTGCATCTTTACTGATGTTGCTGTTATCCACACGAATGGTGTGGAAAGTATTCAGGTCGTCCTGTGTGATGTTAAATACATAGACATTGTCTGCAGTGACCTTTGCCGGCGTAAACACCAGCACACCGTCCTGGGTATTACGGTTGATTCCGACTGCAGGGGTGGTTTTGGCCGCCAGTTGATCGGACAACGCATTAAGCTGGGTAAAGGCACTGTTGAAGTCTACTGTACCCGGCGTTTTGTTTGTGCTGGCGGCACCGACACCGCCGCCGGTCACGCTATAACTACCTCCGTACACCAGGTCGCCCAGGCGGGTATTCCCAGCGCCATCATAGACGTTCAGATGCCCAGAACCGGTTTTTACCACGTTGCCGCCGACTGTGACTGTTGCAGCGGCACTGCTGTTGACGTAGCCAAAATCATAACCGCCATTGACCTGCAGATTACCGCCGATGGCCGCCGCACCTTCGGTGTCTGACGAGCTGGCGCTGAAGTTTTCTTTAACGAATACGTTGTAATTGGCGGCCTGACCCAGGCTGATACTACCGGCCTGACTGGCCACACTGAACAGGCTGGCCGCAACCAATCCCAAAACTAACGCTAACTTCATTGCAGGCTCCTGCAGATGCTGAAAATTTGCGCAATAATAGCGGATTCGCTTATTTTTGACAACGCTGTCTTTTTTGAATTTTTCATGAAGGGCAGATATATAGAATTTATCTGGAAATAATTATTGTTAATCAGAATGATAGAGATTGAATGCGCTGAGTAAAACTCAAAATTATTTGCAGGTTTTTCAGGTCTGAATGAGTAAAAACAGAGTTCCTGAAGCAGAAACTCTGTATCTGAGTGATTTTTCTAATATTTCGATAATTGCTGCAATAGTTGCCGTTCGGCTGTATTGAGTTCGCGGCTGCTCACGGCACTGAGGATCACCTTAGCCTCTGCAGTTCGTTTGAGCTGCAGTAAAGCGGCGGCGATATGCAGCTGCAGTAAGGTCGCTTGTGGCTGGCGGATTTCTGCTTCGCGCAGTATACCCAGGCCCTTTTCTGCCTGTCCGGCTTTGACCAGAGCATAGCCGTACGTATCGAGGATATCGGCTTGTTCCGGCATCGACAGATGCGCTTTTTCCGCCCATTGCAGCGCTTGTTGTGGCTCTGTGTCAAACAGCAACACCGCCAGATTATTTTGTAAAATAGCCTGGGTCGCTAATAACGGACTTTGCTGATATACAGCGCGGGCTTGCTCAGGAGCACCGGTTTGCTCAAGTTGTTCAGCCAATGCCAGAGTGGCACTGAGATCTGTCGGGTGCTGCTGCAACCAATCTTGTAACAACTGCTGCACCACGGCCGGCTGGTCGCGCTGCGCCTGCAGCAACAGCAATAAATGTTGTTGCGCGGCGGATTGGCGGAACAGCGGCGTCAGGACTTCGGCTGCGGCCTGATTCTGGCCTTGTGCCAGATAAAAGTGAGCTTTGAGCTCAGCCACTGCCGGTTGATTCGCCTGTCGGCTTTCGAGCTTTTGTAACAGACGCAAGCCGTCGGCATAACGTTGTTCCAACAGCGCCAACCGGGCCTGCAGCAGACTGAGCTGGACTTCATCGCTATCCAGTGCCTGTAGCCGGCTCAGGGTTTTCTTCGCGCCGTTGCCGTCTTTGGCGCTTAACTGCAGGTCGGCCAGGTCGCGCAGCCGCCACGGCTGATCGTACCAAAGCCCATAGAGGATTTCGCTCAGACGTTTTGTTTCCGCTTGGTCCTGTTGTTTCAGCGCCAGCCGCGCTTTGGCAAAATACAATTCTGCGCTGATATCGGTTTGTGCCGTCAGTTGTTCGGCTAGTGCTTTGGCTTCAGCTAATGCGTTGGTTTGTAAATACAATTCCATTAAAGCCATGCGGGCTGGTACCAGCTTTTGGTCCTGCGGGTCCAGCTGTTGTAAATAATGAATTGCCTCGCTGGCTTTCCCCAACCGCAGCGCGGCGTCAGCCATCAGTTGCAGCACCAGCGGGTCGGCAGCATCTTTTTGCAGCAAGGTCTGGTAAGACTGCATGGCTCCGTTCCAATCCTGTTGCTGCAGCGCCAGACTGGCCATAGATAACAGGCTGGGTTTGTAGGACGCGTCCAAAGTCAGCGCCTGTTGATAAAACTGCCGGGCCAGGGCTGCATCACCGGATTTAGCGGCGACATCACCGGCCAGCTGGAAAATCTCCACTTTGGACTGATCAGCTTTTAACAAATCCGCCGCCGTCTGACGGGCATCGCCAAGTAAGCCCTGTTCCAGCTGCAAATAACCCAACACTATTAAATCTGCTTGTTGATTTTGTCCGGCTTGCGCGCTCAGCAGTTGGCGGGCTTTGGCACTTTGTTCGTTGCGCAGCAGGCTTTGGATATAAGCTTTACGCACCTCAATTTGTTGTGGAAAAGCCTCGAAGGCCTTCTGCAGCACGGATTGTTCTGCTGCGGCGTCCTGCTGGGCGCGGGCAATGGCTGCGGCGAGTAAATACAGCTGGAAATCAGCCGGGTTGAGCTTCAGCGCCTGCTGACTGAAACCCGCGGCCGTTTTGGCATCATTCAGTTGCAGGTAACTTTGGGCCAGCAGCTGGTGTACCTGATAATTGGCCGGATAAAGTTTCAGCGCCCGGCGCAGTTTTAAAATGGCCTGTTCAAATTTTTCCTGACTAAAATCCATGGTCGCGGCCAGCAACAACACATCTTCCTGCTCTTTGGCGTCTTCCGGCAGGTTGTTCAGCTGCATTTGCACCTGACGCAGCATGCGGTTTTGTTCTTTGTCATCGCCCTGCAGACCAATCAGGGCGGCATGGATCAGCTGGCCATAAGGGTTATAGGGGAATTTCTCCCGGTACAATACAATGCTTTGCAGCGCCTCGGCTAATTTGCCCTGTTGCTGCAACACACGGGCTTTGCCGAGCAAAGCGATAGGGTCATTTGGGTCTTTGCTCAGCAGTTGCTGATAAATGCGCAGTGCCTGCTCCGGTTGCTGTTGCACCAGATGTAATTGCGCCTGCAGATACTGTGCTTTGGTGGCAAAGCCTCCATCCGGGCGAATAGCCTGCAGCAGCGGCGGGATTTGGGAGAACTGCTGCTGATTTAAGCGTAATTCGGCGAACTGAAAGCGGATCTCATCGGCAAGGTCGTGGTCAGCCTGACTCAGCGCCTGTTGATACAGGACGGCAGCTTCATCGTATTTATATTGGATTTTCAGTAAGTTCGCCTGCATCAGCTGATAAGCCGGCCGGGCTTTCAGTGCTGGATGCTGATCGAGAAGAAATGCTGCTTCAGTAGTTTTTTGCTGTGCCAGTAAAGCCCGCAACAGGTCATAAATCAGCGGTTCGATCGCAGCACCGCCATCGAGCGCCAGCTGTAGTTCTTTCTCGGCACTGCTCCAGTTACCGGCTTTAAGCAGGACCTGACCCAGCATCAGCCGGGCCGGCAAGTACGCTGGGTTTTGCTGCAGACTGTTGCGCAGCTCTAGTTCTGCCTCACGCCATTGTGCCTGCTGACTATATTGCCGGGCTTTTTCGTAATAAGCTGACGCGGTATCCGCCGCGAACACCGGTTGCGCGCCTATAGCAGCGAACACAGCAACCAACACAGAGAGCACAGGCAGTTTCATCATTTATCCTTCAGGGCCGGCGTGGATGGAGCCAGCGCGGTCAGAGAGCGGTCAGAATGCGGCCACTTTAAATGATAGCGTTGTCATGCGTAAAGCTTGTATGAATTTCAGTAACAGAGATAAAGAACCGGGAGAGCCAGTGATGCAGGTGCAACACCAAATACCACAATGTTGTTTTCTTTATCAGGCCGATGGTGCAGAAGCACGGCTGGAATACCGGCTGTTTCAGGCGCAAGGGCAGCCAGCGGTCGATTTTTATCATACTTTTGTGCCGCCGGAATTCAGGGGGCAGGGCATTGCGGCATTGTTAACCACTGCCGCGCTCGAATGGGCCCGTCAGCAACAACTGCAGATCCATGCCAGTTGCAGTTATGTCGCCCGTCAGCTGGAGACAACAGAAAAAAACTAAAAAATGTATACAAATTTATTTTGTGTATACATTTAATGCTATGCTGTTGATAAATTAAACGGAACAGGTGGAGCAGCATGACAGCATCGGCACAGCAGAGCGGTGGAGATACCGCCGGGTGGAGCAGTTCGCATTGGGTCGCAGGTTTTGTCGCTGTGCTGGTTGGTTTTGCCAGCTCAGTCGCCATAGTGTTTCAGGCGGCGGAAGCTGCAGGGGCCAATGCCGCGCAAATCGCCAGCTGGATTGGGATCCTTGGTTTTGCCATGGGGGTGACTTGCATTGGCTTTTCCTGGTACTTCAAAGCGCCGGTACTGACGGCCTGGTCAACGCCCGGCGCGGCGCTGCTGGCCACCAGCCTCAGCGGCTACAGCCTGGCTGAAGCGGTCGGCGTTTTTATGTTCAGCGCCTTGCTGACGTTGCTGCTTGGGCTGTCCGGCTGGTTTGACCGGCTGAGTAAAGTGCTGCCGCTGCCTTTGGCCAATGCCATGCTGGCAGGGATTTTGTTGCAGTTTGGCCTGGGGATTTTCCGTCATTTGCCACAAGCACCTGTACTGGTGATTGGGTTGGTGCTGCTGTTTGTACTGAGCCGGCGTTTTATCGCCAGATACAGTATTCCGCTGGTGTTGCTGGCTGGAGTAATTTTCACTTTGCTGCGCGGCGAATGGTCAGTACAGCAGTTGCAGCCCTCCCTGGTGCAACTGGAATGGGTTTGGCCTGAGTTTCACTGGCAAGCGATATTAGGTGTGGGATTGCCGCTTTTTATCGTGACAATGTCGTCACAAAACCTGCCGGGGCTGGCGGTGCTGCGTAGTCAGGGTTATCAGACGCCGGTATCGCCTTTGTTAACTGTGACGGGTTTGCTGACGCTGGTGACTGCGCCTTTTGGCAACTTCTCGATTAACCTCGCGGCTATTACCGCCGCGATTTGCAGCGGGCCAGAAGCGCACCCGGAGCCGGCATCACGTTACCGCGCCGGCATCGCCGCCGGGGTGTTTTATCTGCTGACTGGTCTCGCCGGTTCAACCATAGTGGCGTTATTTGTGGCCTTCCCGCCGGCATTGGTGGCGGTGGTCGCAGGACTGGCGTTATTGGTCACTATCGCCGGCAACTTGTCGGTAGTCACGGCTGAAGGACCATACCGCGAAGCGGCGATGCTGACCTTTTTGCTGACCGCATCCGGCGTCAGCTTTTTTGGTATCGCATCGGCTTTCTGGGGTCTGGTGTTGGGATTGGTGGTGTTATTACTGCAAAAATGGCGGGCCTGATGCAAAAAGCCGATCTGTATCTGCAGCTGCGGGATGACATTCGCCGCCGGCGCTGGCCGGCAGGCCGGGCGCTGAAACAACAGGAACTGGCGGACTTTTATCAGACCAGTCGCATTCCGGTGCGCGATGCGCTGGCACGGCTGTTGGCTGAAGGCTGGCTGGTCAGTGCCGGCAAAGCCAGTCTGATGGTGCCGCCTTTATCGGCTGCCGAAGCGCTGGAACTTTGTTTGATCCGCAGCCAGCTGGAGCCTTTAGCGCTGCGTCAGGCCTTGCCGCAGCTGAATCTGGCGATTTTGGGCGCGGCTGAAGATTGTCTGAATGCCGCCGACGCTGCAGCGCATGATCCACTGCTACAGGGTGAACTGAACTGGCAGTTTCATCAGCTGCTGTATCAGCCTTGCGGCATGCCAACTTTGTTGCAGTTGCTGCAGCAGCTGCATCTGAAAGTGGCGATGTATCTGGGGTTTCAACAAGTGCAGCTGGGCTACGCTGACCAAAGTGCGGCGGAACATCGCGCGTTGCTACAGCATTTGCGGCAGGGGCGCCATGACGTGGCGCTTGAACTGTTGCAACAGCATATCGGCGATGCCGCTGCTGCTTTGCAGCAACATCTGCAACACAACGGGGGTTAACAGATGATATTGCCAGGATCAGTCAATGTGTTGCAGTGTCCGCGTTGTGGTGCAAACAACAATTGCGGTTTTGCGCAGGGGCAGGCAGCTTGTTGGTGTATGCAACTGCCGGTGCTGAGAAAAGAACAGACCGCTGCGCCCGCAGCGGTCTGTTATTGCCAGAATTGTCTGACCGAATTAACGGCGGCGGGCCAGGCCGAGCAAAGCGGCGAAGCCCAGCAATACAAACCCGAAAGCACCACCTGAACTGCTGCCACCGCTGTTTTGCTGTTGCAAAATCGCGGTATTGGCTTTTGGATTCAGACTGGCGGCGCTGTTAACTTCGCTATTAACGACGCTGATGCTTTCAATCAGCACCAGATTATCCTGCGTCACCGCGCGCTGCGCTGTCGCATCGGCACTGGTGTAATTGCGCAGTGGCACACCGTTGAAACTGGCGTTGAGCTTATTCGGCAGTGCGGCGATGGCATCAATCACTTCCATACCAGTGCCGGTCACCTGACCAAACACGGTAAATCCGGCGTTTTGTAAATCGAGCTGTGGATTGCCGCCGCTGTTATCCGCCAAATTAATAAACCATTGATTGGTAGCGCTATTTGGGTCGCCGGCCACTTTTGCCATCGCAATAGTTGCCCGCACGTTCGACCATTTTGGTTCGTTGCGGATTGGCGCTTGTTGTGCCACCGCGCTAAATGGTGCGGCATTGTTGCCGCTGTATTTAAAACCGCCGCCCTGGATGACAAAACCGGGTTCACTGCGGTGGATAAAGGTGCCGTTGTAGCTGCCGGCTTTGACATAGCTGAGGAAGTTCGTGACGGTCACCGGCGTGGACTGGTCGTACAAATTGACTTCAAAGTTACCAAGACTGGTTTTCACCAGCACCACTGTGGCCAGCGCCGGCTGGGCAATGAACACAGAACTCAACAGTGCTGCGATTGGCAGCGGGCGATAAATCTTTGACATGAGGGGTCTCCGGAATGAATTAAGCAAAAGCTTAACTGAGCCGGGATTGCCACCGCGAGCAGCATTACATTTAGTGACGAATTGACTACAGAATATTGTAAAACGCCGGGTGGTTAAACCCGGCATTATTTGGTTGGCTGTGCCGTCAGTTGTTGCCAGTTTTCCAGATAATAGCGGGCTTTTGGATGTTCCTGCGCCTGTTCAAAATGCTGTCGGGCTTTGGTCAGATCACGGCTGACGACTTTGCCTTCAAAATATAACAAACCCAGGTAATAACTGGCACTGACACTGCCTTTGCTGGCGGCCTGTTGCAGCAATTGCAGCGCTTTGACCGGATCTGCTTTGGTGCCTTTGCCAAACAGATATAACAAACCCAGCCGGTTCATCGCCGGCGCATAACCCTGTTCTGCACCAAAGCTATAAAACCGCAGCGCGGCGGCAGGGTCGGCACTGATGCCTTCACCGTCATCCAGCATCACACCAACATGGAAAGCGCAGGCGGCAATGCCCTGACGGGTGCACAAATACAACCAGCGGCTGGCTTGCAGCGGGTCGGCTTTAACGAATTCCCCATCGCGGTACATGTTGCCAAGGCGCAGCATGGCGCGGGCAAAAAACCGTTCTGCAGCTTGCTGGTAATAGTAGTTGGCCGGCTGGCTGTCTTCCGCGAACCAGCGGCGTTCCAGGCCGTAACCATACAGATAATAGGCTTCCGGGTGATAGGACAGCATCGCCTGCCGCAACAACTGCTGCGCCTGCTGCCGTTCTGTGGCACTGAGTTCTGGTTGTTGCATCAAATCTGACACATACAAATAAGCGGCGGTGGTGCTGCCTTGTTCTGCGAGCTGTTTCAGCTGTGCGGTGCCGGTGGCTGCCGCAAGCTGTTGATGTTCAAGCTGCGCCAGAATGGCAAAGCTGGCGGCATCCGGGTGGCCGGCTTTCGCCGCCGCTTGTAACTGAGTGATCGCAGCTGCGGCATCGCGTGGCGTCAGTTTGCCCTGCAGCAGATAGCGGGCCAGCTGTACTTCAGCCATGCCAGGCCCCGCTCGTTCGTTAATATAAGCCTGCAGCTCGGTGATTGCCGCCTGATGTTTGCCGGCGATCAGCGTTTTAAAATGTAGAAAATGCAGCAGTTGCAAGGCCGGGATATAGTCCTGGTCTGCGGCATCAGTCAGCCAGCCCAGGCACTGTGCTTTGCTGGTTTTTATCTGCAACGCTGGTTGAAAACACCATTCCGCCAGCGTAACTTTGGCCTGTAACGAGCCTTGCGCCACCGCTTTGAGTATCAACGCTTCGGCTTCTGCCGGTTTGTTTTCTTCCATCAGCGCCAGCGCCAGCGGCACCATCATCGCCGGATTATTGTTGGCGCCTTCGGGTAACAGTTCTTTACGCCAGCCATCAACCAGGCCGACAAAGGGAAATGGCAGGCCGTCGATGGCGTGCAGATAACGCTGATTGTCGAAAAACACTGTTTTCAGCCGATTGTCGGCCGGGTCGTACACCTGCACTTCATAGTGCAGGCTGTTGCCGGATGCTGCCAGCACTGCATGGTAATCCTGCATTTGCATACCCAGCAGGCCAAGCAGTTCGTGGGCGTCGGCAAAGGTATTAATGCGCCAGGCGGAATAACTGGCGTTGCCGTTGCCGCTACGCAAGATACCGTCGCGCAGATAACTCTGGTAAGCCTGTAGTGCTTTGAGCTCGTTCTGTTGCTGATGCTCCTGATAACAGTTCATCGCCAGCCGGTAAAATGCCAGATTCAGCAGGTTTTGTTGTTGCCATTGCCGCCAGGGCAGGGTCAGACACTGACTGATATCAGTCTGCATCAGTTGTTGTTGCATGGCGCGCCAGTCTTTCGCGCTTTGTTGGGCCAGGCCTGATGCTAAAAAGCTCTGATATAAAGCCTCATAGTTAGGTAACGCAGTCGCCGGAGGTAACTGTGCTGCAGTCTGGACATACAGCTGACCAGCGGCCGGCACTGCACTGGCCGGTTGGCCGGACTTGTTCGGCGTCTGCTGACAGGCTGTCAGTAATGAGCAGAGACAACATAACAGGGCAATGGATTGCCAGCGGATGATATTCAACAGGGCAGGCTCAGTCTTGTTCAATCCATGGGGTTTGCGGTAACAAATCCAGATGTGCTTCATAACGCGGCAAATTAAATTCCTGCGCCAGTTCGACCACCGCAAACATTTCCGGTGCTAAGGCACAGGCAATGAGTTCTAAGGCGTCTTCGCGGCTATGACCGGTCATACACAGCCGCATCAGCGTCGCTTTGACTTTCAGCGGATATCCATCTGCCAGCTGATTCTCGATGACTTCAAATAACAGTTGTTGATCGAGCTGATCACCATGGTCCTGACTCATTGTTCCCGGTTTCCTGCCACAGAATGAAGATGTCCAGCATGCCAGATTTCCCTTGCCCTGCCCAGTCTATATTCTGCAAAGGCCGCGGGCTTTGGCTTTCGTTGAGCAGTGGTTTGTGCTGAGATGGAGCCCAATACTTTTGTTTAAATGAAAATCAATTAGTTGTTGTGAAGCCGACATTGACGGCTTGCGCCGCACAAAACGCTTCTGTATGTTGGTAACAAAACTACAGCTGGTACTAAAATCAGCGAACAAACCGACAACATCACTCACGCTACCATTTCATCAACAGTTTCAATAAAAGAGATAATAAACAATGGGTTATGTCGATTTGGCTTTGGCATTTCTGCCACAGTTGGCGCTGATTATTGTCGCCGCGCAAGTATTTGGTTATCTGGCTAAATTTGTTGGTCAACCCAAAGTGGTCGGCGAAATGATCGCCGGTGTGGTGTTAGGCCCCTCTCTATTCGGCCTGTTCTGGCCAGAACTGCAGCAAAGTATTTTTGTCGCTGAAACCATGCCGATTTTGTATTTCGGTGCTCAGCTTGGCGTCGGCTTGTACATGTTTCTGGTGGGCCTGGAGTTTAATACTCAGCTGTTTCGCAAAAATGCCCGCAGCGCCATCGGGGTCAGCCTGGCTGGCATGATAGTGCCTTTTGGCGTCGGCGCACTGTTGTGCTTGTGGTTACTGGAAACGCCCGGCTTGTTCGCCGCCAATATTTCTTTTGCCAACGCAGCGATGTTTATGGGCGCCGCTATTGCCATCACGGCATTTCCGATGCTGGCACGGATTATTTATGAGCGTGGCCTGGCAGGTACTGCTGTTGGCACGCTGGCATTGGCGGCCGGTGCCATTGACGACGCCTCGGCCTGGGTGGTGCTGGCGGTGGTGTTAGCCAGTTTCGGCGGTGGTTCGATTCTGGCGATTAAAGCCGTAGTCGGCGGTGTGTTGTACGCCAGCCTGATGCTGACCAAAGTGCGCGGCTGGCTGCAGCCGCTGGCTGATAAAGTCGAGAAAACCGGTGTATTGACCGCTGCACAGTTGCTGTTAGTGTTTGTGTTGTTCTCCATTTCCGCTTACGCGATGGAATGGGTCGGTTTACATGCTGTGTTTGGCGGCTTCCTGCTCGGTATTGCCATGCCGCGTGGCAAGCTGACTGAGCTGGTGACAGCACGGCTGCAAAAAATCACAGTCTTTGTGTTGCTGCCGATGTTTTTCACTTATTCCGGCCTGAAAACCCAGTTAAACGTGCTTGCTTCTTTTGATGTGATGTTTATCGCACTGGCTATTCTGGTGGCTTCGATTTTTGCCAAAGGCGTGGCCTGTTGGGCTGCAGCCCGAATGGGCGGCGCGGATAATCGTACCGCCATGGCCGTTGGTGCGCTGATGAATGCCCGTGGTCTGATGGAGCTCATTATCATCAACATCGCGCTGAAGTTCGGCGTGATTGAACAAGGCCTGTTCTCGATCATGGTGCTGATGGCGATTGTCACTACACTGATGGCGTCACCGCTGTTCCATTTGGTCTATGGCCGGCATATGAGCAAACCGGATGACCAGCCGCCGGTACCGCCATTAAATGCGGCGATGAAGGTGTAACGCTTTGCAGAGATGAAAAAGCCGGCGAGTTCGCCGGCTTTTTTATTGGAGATAGTTCTATTCGCGCTAGCTTAGAGCGATAACGCTTTTTCGCCGCGGGAAATGCCCGAGACACCGCTGCGCACAGTTTCCAGAATTTGCGTGCCTTCCAGCGCTTCAATAAAAGCTTCCAGCTTCTCCGAGGTGCCGACAACCTGAATGGTGTAAGTGGTTGGTGACACATCGATAATCTGGCCGCGGAAGATGTCGGCGTTGCGTTTGACCTCTTCGCGTTGCGCGCCGCTGGCTTTGACTTTCACCATCATCAGCTCGCGTTCGATGTGCGCGCTTTCACTCAGGTCAGTCAGCTTCACCACTTCAATCAGCTTATGCAGCTGTTTGGTGATTTGTTCAATGACCTGATCATCACCGCGCGTCACCAGCGTCAGCCGTGACATGGTTGGATCTTCAGTCGCAGCAACCGTCAGCGAATCAATGTTGTAACCGCGCTGGGCAAATAAACCCACGACACGGGCTAAGGCGCCGGATTCGTTTTCCAGCAATACCGCAATAATATGCCGCATGTTAAGTCCGCTCCGTTTTGCTCAGGAACATGTCATTCATGGCACCACCAGGTACCTGCATCGGGTAAACGTGTTCTTTCGGATCGACGTGAATGTCGAGAAACACCAGTTTATCTTTCAGCGCGAATGCCCGTTCCAGCGCCGGTTCCAGTTCTTCCGGGCTGGTGACACGGATGCCGACATGACCATAAGCTTCCGCCAGTTTGACGAAATCTGGCAGTGAATCCATATAAGAGCTGGAGTAGCGCGAGTCATAGTTCATGTCCTGCCACTGCTTCACCATGCCCAAATAGCCGTTATTGAGGTTGATGATTTTGACGCCCAAACCATATTGTTTGCAGGTCGACAGCTCCTGAATATTCATCTGAATGGAACCTTCGCCGGTGACACAGACCACTTCGGCGTCCGGGTAATGTAATTTCACGCCCATCGCCGCCGGCAGGCCAAAACCCATAGTGCCGAGGCCACCGGAGTTGATCCAGCGGTTGGGTTTGTCGAATTTGTAATATTGTGCGGCAAACATCTGGTGCTGGCCCACATCTGAGGTGACGTAAGCGTCGCCTTTGGTGTGGCGCCAGACCGCTTCAATCACCGCCTGCGGTTTTAACAGGTCAGTACGGTGTTCAAAACGACCGCCGTGCACTTCGCGCCATTGATTAATTTGATTCCACCACTGGCCCAGCGCCGCCTGGTCCAGTGTATTGCCGTGTTTTTCCAGCTGATGCAGCATTTCCTGCAGCACAGGTTTTACGAGACCGACAATAGGCACATGCGCCGTGATGGTTTTGGAGATACTGGCCGGGTCTATGTCGATATGGATAATGGTCGCATTCGGACAGAATTTTTTCGTCGCGTTAGTGACGCGGTCATCAAAACGCGCACCGACAGCAAATATCACGTCGGCATTGTGCATGGCCTGGTTGGCTTCATAGGTGCCGTGCATGCCGAGCATACCGATAAATTGCGGGTCTGTGGCCGGATAAGCGCCAAGGCCCATCAAGGTATTGGTTACAGGTAAATTCAGTTTACGCGCCAGCTCCGTCAGCTCTGCCGAGGCCTGACCTAAAATCACGCCACCGCCGGAATACAGCACAGGTTTTTTCGCAGCCAATAAAGTCTGCAGTGCTTTTTTGATTTGGCCCGGATGGCCTTTGGCGTTCGGATTGTAGGAGCGTAGTTTGATGTCTTTCGGATATTCGTATGGGAACTTCTGGTTCGGCATCGTCATATCTTTCGGAATATCCAGCACCACAGGGCCTGGCCGGCCGCTTTGGGCGATATAAAAGGCTTTTTTCACCATGGCCGGAATATCGGCCGGGTTACGCACCGACATATTGTGTTTGACGATGGGGCGCGAGATACCGAGCATGTCGGTTTCCTGGAAAGCGTCATCGCCAATCAGATGGCTCATGACCTGACCACAGATCACCACCATCGGAATCGAATCCATATAAGCAGTGGCAATGCCGGTGACGGCATTAGTAGCGCCGGGGCCTGAGGTGACGAGCACCACGCCGGCTTTTCCGCTGGCACGGGCATAGGCATCCGCCATGTGGGTGGCGGCTTGCTCATGACGGACCAGCACATGTTTTACCTCGGTTTGCTGAAACAGCGCATCGTAGATATGTAACACGGCGCCGCCGGGGTAACCATAAACGAATTCGACTCCTTCATCACGAAGGGCCCGAATCAGCATGGCGCCGCCAGACAGCAGTTCTGGTTGGTGTTGTTGGCTCATTTTTACTCAGGTCTCATAGTTTGCGTAGGCACAGGTGTACCGGTCAGCCTTTGGGCATGCCGGTTGGGTTCTTGTCTGAAGACAAGCAATTCTGCTTACGTGGAGAATTCACAGGGGTAAGACTGTGAAAAAATCAAACTACGGCCTTTATCGTTGGATCCGCCTCCGCTGCAGCGCAGTCAGGGCGGGTTTATAGGCAGGCTCGCTACGCCGTACTTTACGGGATCTGGTCCGGCCTTGCCAGCTCTTTTTTAGCGGAGCAGGCAGCGTTTTTTTGCCGGTTTTCAGGGTATAAAATCAGCACAACGCCTTGCAAATCAAGGGGCGCAGCCACATAGTAGGCAGAGTTTCATTCGCACAGAGATTTTATCGGTGTTAAGCAATCAGATTGATGTCAGTTTTGACAACGTACGTGAATTACTGGAGCTGTCGCAGCAAAAGCTGGTGATTTTCGATTTTTGGGTTCAGCAGCATGAGCCTTGTCAGCAGATTTTATTGGTGCTGGAAAAAATCGCTGGTGATTATCCAGAGCATTTAGTGCTGGCCAGAGTCAATTGCGACACTGAGCAACAACTGGCGATGCAGTTTGGCGTGCGCTCTCTGCCCACAGTGCTGTTTATCCGCAACGGTCAGCCGGTCGATGGTTTTGCCGGCGTGGAAACTGAAAGCCAAATCCGTAGCCGGCTGGAGCCATTTTTACCCAAGCCGGAAGATTTATTGCTGCAACAGGCCTTGCCATTGTTAGAGGCGCAGCAATGGCAAGAAGCCTATCCACTGCTGAAAAACGCCCATCAGCTGGCACCGCAGCGCACCGATGCGCGGCTGCAGCTGGCTTATTGTGCGGCGTCGCTTGGGCAAATCGCTTTGGCGGAAGAGTTGATAGCCCCGGTGCTGCTGGCCGACCAGGATGCCTTGTATCATCAGGTCAAAGCGCTGATCGAACTGGCCCAGCAAGCGGCAGAAAGCCCGGAGATCCGTGCGCTGGAACAACAGCTGGCGGCTGACCCAACCAATCTGCAGCTGAAGCAGCAATTAGCGGTGCAATATCAGCAGGTGCAGCGCTTTGCCGACGCTTTGGCGTTATTATTCAGCATTCTGCAGCAGGATTTAAACTTTGGTGACAGTAAGAAGCTAATGTTAGATATGCTGGCGGTGTTACCAAAAGGTGACGCACTGGCCGGTGAGTACCGGCGCAAACTCTATAGTTTGTTGTATTAATAGTTCAGACGCTGGAGTCTGAGCATTCAAATCCCGGTGAAAGCCGGGTGAAATCACAAGGAAATTCAATGCGCTTGCAGACTTATTACTGCGCTTTGTTGTCAGTGCTGTTGTTCAGCAGTGCCCAGGGCCGGGCCGATTCCGCTGAACAGTTATTTGCCCGCTTTGAGCCGGCGTTATTGCAGGTGCGGGTGCTGGAACAGGCTTCAGGTGCCAAAGCGGCAATAGGCACCGGCTTTGTGCTGGAAGATCCGGCGCTGGTGGTGACCAATTATCATGTGGTGTCCGAAGCGGTGTTATCGCCGGAAAAGTACCAGCTGGAATACCTCAATGCCAGAGCGCAAAAAGGTGCCTTGCAGGTGCTGGCGGTGGATGTGATCAACGATTTGGCGCTGGTCAGCACCGATTACCGCGCGCCGCAGCCATTTAAAATTCAGACGACCAAACCGGTGCAGGGCGCCACGATTTATTCGCTCGGCAACCCGCATGACCTTGGCATGATCCTGGTGCCCGGTACCTACAATGGTCTGCAGAAATACAGTTATTACCCACGAATTCATTTTACCGGCGCGGTCAATTCAGGCATGAGCGGTGGCCCTGCTGTTGATGCCAGTGGTCAGGTGGTTGGCATTAATGTCGCCTCGGCCGGTAATCAGCTGGGGTTTCTGGTGCCGGCGGATGCATTGCAACAGTTGCTGGCGCGTTATCAGCGCGAAGGCCAAAGCAAAGACTTAAAAGCCGATATCGAACGCCAGCTGCTCAGCAGCCAGCAGGCGATGTTCAGCCAAATTCTGAATGCCGACTGGAAACTCAAAGACTTCGGCACCGGCAAAGTGCCGGATGAAGTGGTGCCTTTTGTGCGCTGCTGGGGCGAGTCGAATGTGGAAAAAGACAAAGAAACGCTGAAAAAAGTCACAGCTTTTTGTAGCCAGAGTGAAGAGATTTTTCTGTCGCAGCATTTCACCTCGGGCCGGGTGGAAATGCAGTTTGAGTGGCTCGAAGCCAAAGACTTACATCCGCTGCAGTTTTTCAGTCTGTACGAGCAAAACATTTCCCGCGCCAATGCCGACAATCAGGCGTTAAAAGAGGACGTGACTGCGTTTGAATGCCAGCACCGCGTAGTGCGTCAGGCGGGGGGTCATCACGCCAAAATGATCTATTGCGTGCGGGCTTATCGCGATTATGCCGGTTTGTACGATGTGTTGTATCTGGCGGCCTCGCTGGATCAGCAACAACAAGGACTGGTCAGCCATTACACCTTGTCGGGCGTCAGTCAGGAAACCGCCCGGGCCTTTAGTCAGAAATTCAATGGGGCTGTGTCATGGCAATAATTATTGAAGTGCTGAATAAACAGCACAAAGTGACAGAGCGTCATCGTTTTACCCAGCCGCGGATTGCGCTGGGCCGCGCCTATAACAATGATTTGATCCTGTACGACAAACATGTCAGCCCGCACCATGCAGAACTGGTGCTGGCCGAAGACGGCCGCTGGCAGCTGGTTGATTTGGCCTCGCTCAATGGCAGTTTTGTCGAGCCGTCGGTGGCTGTCACGACCAGTACCGAGCTGCAAAGCGGTCAGTTATGTTGGCTGGGCGAGCAGGCCATTCGGGTTTATGACGAACACCATCCGGTGCCGCCGGCTTTGCCTTTTAATAATATTGAGCAGCGCTTACGCCGGTTTGGTCATCCGGCACTGATTGTCCTGCTGGCGCTGTTTTTAGTTGCCGAAGAATTATTCGGCCTCTGGCTGACGGCGCCGGAGCCTGGCCAGGGGCGATGGTCGCGCAATCTGCTGAATCTGCCATTGTTGATGCTGGGGCTGGCGTTATGGCCGGCATTGCTGGCGCTCTGGGCCAAAATCAATCAGCACGAAGCACGGTTTTTGCCACAGCTTGGTATCACCTTCAGCGTGGTCGTGTTGATGGAATGCTGGCAGGCTTTGATGACAGTGCTGAATTTTAGTCTGGACGGTGCTGCCGCTGTGGTCTGGTTGGGGGATATTGGCCAGACTGCACTGGTGATTTTGTTGTTGTCGGCCAACTTTTATCTGGCGCTGCAGCTGTCGGTCATGAAAAAAGTGGCATTAGCCACCGGCCTTGGTTTGTTGCTGAGTCTGCAGGGTGTGGCTGTGTCGGTGTTGTTTGAAGAGCAGGGCCAGCTGGCTCCAAAGTTTGATAACAGCCTGATGCCACTGACGTTTTATCTGAATAAGCCGATGGACAGTGCAGGATTTGACAAGGAAAGCGCCGAGTTATTCCGGCAGACGGATGAAGCCCGGCTGGAGCCGGAGGAATAATAAAGCGCGCAGGCGGGGGCTTTAGCCCTGCCGGCGCTGCCAGATTTGGCGGATTTGGCTCGGTAAGGTCATGGGGTCAAAGGGTTTAACCACCACATCACTGGCTCCCAACGCTTTGTAAGATTCGATTTCGCTGGATTGGACCTTGGCGGTCATAAAGACCACAGGCACGTCGCTTAAATCGAATTGTTGCTGTAACTGTTTCAGTGTGCTGGGTCCGTCCATGCCGGGCATCATCACATCCAGCAGGATCAGCTGAGGCAGAAATTGCGGATACTGTTCCAGTGCTTGTGCGCCGCCATTACAGGTACAGACTTCAAAGTGGCCAACGGCTTCGAGTGCCACCCGCGCAACCATCTGGATCGAAGGATCATCTTCCACATGCATGATTTTTTTCAGTTCTGTCATCTTTTATCCTTCAATCTCAGCTGCTCGTTCAGTCTGTCACAAGCCCGTCGGGATTGCCAGTTTTCACCAGAAGGCTTGTCTTGATGTCATTGTTTTCACAGTTATTTATAACCTTGGATGTTTTGTTGCAGCAACACCGGCCTCTGTGGCAGTTTCAACCGATGCAGGCGGACTGGCCGGCAGAACTGGACCCGGCTTTAAGCGCCTTGCTGCAGAGTTTCAGTCTCGAAGATTGTGCCAGGATTGATGCCAGTCCAGCGTTGCAACAACAGTATTTTAGTGCCTGGTTTCCGCAGTTGTTTGCGGCCTTACCACAGTTACCAATGGAAGTGGCGGAACCTCAGAAAGCCCTGCCATTTTGGCTCAGTACCGATATCAATGGCCGCAAATGGCAGCAAATCACCCGACTGGCGGCTTGTGTCGGCCAATCCGGCCAGCCGGTGTTGGAGTGGTGCGCCGGCAAAGGTCATCTTGGCAAAGTGATGAGTTATCTGTATCAGGCTGACGTCACCAGCCTCGAGTGGCAACAAAGCTTGTGTGACAGTGGCCAGCTGCGCGCCGGCCAGCTCGGTCTGACACAGCAGTTTGTTTGTGTCGATGTGCTAAAGCAACCGGTAGCGGCATATCTGCAGCCACAGCAACAGCTGCTTGCTTTACACGCTTGTGGAGATTTACACCGGGTGGCGGCGCGCGAAGCTGTGGTTGCCGGTTGTCAGGCGTTGGCTTTAGTGCCTTGTTGTTACCATTTACAGCAGGCAACGCTGTATCAGCCGTTGTCTGGTTTGGGGCAGCAAAGCCTGCTTCAGCTCAGTAAACCCGACTTGCGGCTGGCAGTGCAACAAAGTTGTACCGGCGGTGAGCGGGTGGCGAGGCTGTCTCAGACTGAAATGTTATGGCGGCAACTGTGGTGGGTCTGGCGGCGGCAACAGGGCTTTGCTTATCAGCCGCTGCGCTCGGTCAGCAAACATTGGTTTAGTGGCGATTTAACCGATTTTCTGGCTTTTGCCGGTGCTGAACATCAACTGGCACCGCCGGATCTGGGCCTGCTGCCGGGTTTACTTGAGCAGGCTGAACAAGCGCTGTTGCAACAACGTCAATTAGAGCTGGTGCAGCATCTGTTTCGCCGGCCGCTGGAATTATGGCTGGTGGCAGATTTGGCGCTCTATCTGCAGGCGCAAGGCTATCAGGTGCAGCTCAGCGAACTTTGTGCTGCCAGCCTGACGCCGCGTAACCTGCTATTGCAGGCAGTGAAAAACACTTAAGAAGTGCTGGTGCAATCCAGCTGCTGTTTCAGCTCATTGTCCGGCGCAGCCAGGTAGGTAGCGATACGCAGATCTTTGTCGACCCAACGCTGGTTCAGCCACAGTTGGAACTGCTGGCGGAACGCTTCATTCTGGAAATAATCGCCGATGATTTGCGCGTCGACCGGCAACACATCGACCTGGATCACCACGCGTTTTAACCGGCCAAGTAACATCGCGACCAGCACATGGCGCGGGTTGTCGGGGTAAATCAGCGTCACATCCAGCACTGCATCAAACAACGAGCCCATGCTGGCCAGCGTAAAAGCAATACCACCGGCTTTGGCTGGTAGCAAAAAGCGGAACGGACTGTTTTTTAACCGGTGTTTGGCTGCGGTAAAACGGGTGCCTTCAACAAAGTTGATAATAGTCGTTGGCTGCTCGCGGAATTTTTCACAAGATTGGCGTGTGGTTTCAATATCTTTGCCTTGCAGCGCCGGATTGCGGCGGATCTGTGCCTGGCTGTAGCGCTTCATAAACGGCATATCCAGCGCCCAGGACGCCGAGCCGATAAAAGGCACCCACTTTAACTCTTCTTTTAAAAAGAACTTGGGCTCCGGGATTCGGTCCAGTGCAAACTGACTCAGCACCGGGATATCCAGCCAGCTGCGATGATTTGAAATCAGCAGATACCAACGCTGTGGCGACAAACGCGCTTCGCCTTCGATTTGCCATTCCACTTTGTTAAACAGTTCAATCAGCTGGCGATTATGCAAAGACCAGTGACGGTAGGCCCAATGCGCAATTTTAGATACCCGTTGCCGGGCGGACGGCATCGGCAGCAGCAATTTCACCACACCGCAGATGGTAACAATCAGCCCCCACACCGTCAGGTTCAGCGTAAACAACGGCAGCGACAACAGCAAAATCAACGGTGCGGGAAGAAAAGCCAGCATCAGCGGGACTCCTGTTGTAATAAAGCGATTTGCCGGTCTTTATCCAGCCATAACTGGTTGACCCAGTGCTGGAATTGCTGGCGGTATTGTGCGTCTTCGTAGTCACCAATCAGCGCTGGATCTATCGGTAACACGCGGACCCGCACTTTGATGTCATGCACTTTACCACTGATATAGTCCCAAAAACTCGGTGAGCCTTTCGGGTAATAAATGGTCACATCCAGTAATTTGTGCAGATGCTCGCCCATGGCGTTCAGCACAAAAGAAATACCACCGGCTTTGGGTTTGAGTAAATGAGCAAAAGGTGCCTGTTGTTTGGTGTGTTTTTCCGGCGTAAACCGCGTGCCTTCGAGGAAATTCATCACCGACACTGGTTTATAACGAAATTTTTCACAGGCTTTGCGCGTCGTTTCAACGTCTTTGCCTTTGAGCTCTGGATGTTTGGCCAGAAACGCAGCGCTGTAGCGTTTCATAAAAGGAAAATCCAGCGCCCACCAGCACAGGCCAATCACCGGCACATAAATCAGCTCTTTTTTCAGAAAGAATTTCAGGAACGGGATCTGGCGATTAAAGACTTTTTGTAGCACCAGAATATCGACCCAGCTCTGATGATTAGCGACAACCAGATACCAGTCTTTCAGGCTCAGTGTTTCCAGACCTTTAACGTCCCAGCGAATACGGGTAAACAGTGCCGTGGTGCAGTTATTAATGGAGATCCAGGCGCTGGCACAAGCATCTAACAGCCAGGTGATCCAGGTTTGCCAACGTTGCACCGGCGGCAATTTTAAAATGGCGAGGCACAGAATAGGGACGGCCCAGAATAAGGTATTGCCGATATACAACAAGAAAGAAACCAAGCCAATCAGTGGTTTAGGCAAGAAATGCAGCATCAGTTCTCTCCGTGTTGTGCGGTGTCTGTCGGCGCAGTCAAAAAAAAGAGCAAGTCTGGCCTGCTCTTTGATATACGTTAGTCGGAGCCACTAAACTGCTCCGACCTCTGCAGTCTACCTTAATCTTCGAAGTAGGTGTAGCCGTAGACGCCTGCTTTCAGTTCCTCCAGCATGGCTTGCTGTGTTTCAGTACTGAAGCTGCTGCGACCTAACTGATTGGAGTAGGAGTTAATCAGTTTTTCCGCATCAAAGGCGACGTAGCGCAGCACGTCGGCGACGGTATCACCTTTAATGGCGTTGGCCAGTGAATAAGTACCATCGGGGTTCAGCTCGACATGAACTGAATCGGTGTCGCCAAACAGGTTGTGTAAGTCACCAAGAATTTCCTGATAAGCGCCGACCATGAACATACCAATCAGGTACTGCTCGTCTTCTTTATACTCCGGCAGCGGCAGGCTGCTTTCGATGCCGTTGCCGTCGGCATAGCTCTTCAGCGCGCCGTCTGAGTCACAGGTGATGTCCTGAATAATAGCGCGGCGGTCCAGCGCTTCATTCATCCGCTCCAGCGGCATCACCGGGAACAGCTGGTCAATACCCCAGGCGTCTGGCATCGACTGGAACAACGAGAAGTTGACGAACAGTTTGTCGGCCAGTTTTTCGTTCAGTTCGTCGTGAATTTCACGGTGCGAACGTGAACTTAAGTCCAGCATGTCCTTCACTTTGTTGATGGTGGCAAAGTAGATTTGCTCCAGCAACGACCAGTCTTTTAACGTCAACAAGCCATGCACATACTGCGCATGCGCGTCAGTGAAGTAATGCACGGCATCGTGATAGGCTTCAACGGCGGAGCGTGGCGTGACGTTCTGATAAGAATCCCACAGCGCCCACACCACTTGTGGCGAATCTTCTGAAGGTTCCGGCAGGTAACGCAGGCCCGGCGCGCGTTCCACGTCGATTGCATCGGTTACCAGCACGGCGTGGTGTGCAGTCATGGCACGGCCGGATTCGGTGATGATGTTTGGATGCGGCAAGTCGTATTCGTCACAGACTTCTTTTAAGCCAAACACCACGTTGCGGGCATATTCATACATGGTGTAGTTCATCGAACAGGCGGAACGTGAGTTCGAGCCTTCGTAATCCACACCTAAACCACCACCAACGTCGACTGTGGTGATAGGCACGCCCAGCGTGCGCAGTTCGGCATAATGCCGGGCACATTCGCGGATAGCGTTGTGAATATCGCGGATATTGGCAATTTGTGAGCCGATATGGAAATGTACCAGCTGTAACAGGTCCAGCTTGCCCGCTTCTTTTAAGATATCAATGGCTTGCAGCACTTGCGTTGCGGTTAAGCCAAATTTACCTTTTTCACCACCGGTGTTTTGCCATTTGCCTTTGCCGACTGAGTTCAGCTTGATACGGATACCGATTAATGGCGCCGCGCCTAAGCTGTCGATTTCGCGCAGCAAGGTTTTTAATTCAGTCAGTTTTTCTACGACCACGTAAACCGTGTGGCCCATCATCTGGCCGATAGTCGCCAGGCGCAGGAATTCGCTGTCTTTATAACCGTTACAAACTATTTTCAGTGGTTTTTCGGTGACGCCGAGAATGGCCATCAGTTCAGGTTTTGAACCGGCTTCCAGACCGACTTTATTGCTGGAATGCACCAGCTTTTTCACCACAGAATATTGCTGGTTTACTTTGATTGGGTAAACGGCGGTGTATTCGCCCTGATATTCGCGCTCGGCTTTGGCCTTGGCGAAAGAGCTGATTAAGGTTTCAACCCGGTGCTGCAGGATGTCGGTAAACCGCACCAGCACTGGTAAAGTCAGACCTTCTTGTTTAAAACGTGCTGTCAGTTCCGGGAAACTAATGCCCGGTTTGCTGTGATCCTGATCCGGATAAGCAACGAGATCGCCATTGGCGTTGACGTCAAAGTAGCCTTCGCTCCAGACTGCAACGTTATAAATAGATCTTGCTTTGTCGATACCCCATTCTGCCATTGTCGTGCCCTTAGAAAAAATAGGCCGCCATTTTATTCGTATCGGCGGCAAAAAAACATGAAAAGTTTGTCTCAGGCAGGCTTCACTGGCAAAATATTTGGCCCCTGAATCAGTACCCGGAGTGATACTATGTCAGAACTCAATTCACAACAGTGGTTTACCGAGATCTTCGCGCCAAGTGGCAGTGCGTTTTCCTTAAGAACCGAGCAAAAATTAGCTGAAGTTCAGTCGCCTTTCCAGCACATCGAAATCTATAAAACCACTGATTTTGGCAATCTGATGGTGATCGACGGCGTGATTATGCTCAGTACCCGTGACAATTTTCTGTATCACGAGATGCTGAGCCATCCGGTGCTGTTCACCCATCCAAATCCGCAAAACGTCATCATCATCGGCGGCGGTGATTGCGGCACATTACGGGAAGTGCTGAAACACAGATCAATTCAGCAAGTGACGCAGATTGATATCGATGAACAAGTGACCCGGATGGCTGAGCGTTATTTCCCGGAACTCTGTGCATCGAATCAGGACCCACGCGCCACGTTGTTGTTTGCTGACGGCATTCAGTTTATGCGGGATGCCGCGCCAGCCAGCGTTGATGTGGTGATTGTCGACTCGACTGACCCGATAGGCCCTGGCGAAGGTTTATTTAACCGGGCTTTTTACCAAAGCTGTTTTGCCGCGTTAAAACCGGGTGGCATTCTGGTGCAGCAAAGCGAATCGCCACTGATCCACCTGGAACTGCTGAATGACATGCGGGTAGCAATGAAAGACGCCGGTTTTGCCGAGCTGCAAACACTGCAGTTCCCGCAAATGGTCTATCCGAGCGGCTGGTGGACTTGTACTCTGGCCCTCAAAGAACAAGGCTTTGACGGCTTCCGCCGTGACGCCGCAGCCAACCCGGGTTTTGACACTGAATACTACAACGCCGACATTCATCAGGCATCGATGGCGCTGCCAAACTTTATGCGCCGGCAGTTAAAGCCCTGAGACTGAGTCAGAAAAACGGCCGCCAGACATTGGTAATGCCAGTCAGATAAGCTGACTGGCATTATTTTTAAATAAAAAAGGGATGCATAAAACCACCTGCACCCCTGGGGACAAAAGCTTAGCCGTGCTTATTGGCTAATCAGCGGCTCAATCTGGATTTCCACCCGACGGTTTTTCGCCCGGTTCGCTTCTGAAGTATTGGCCACCAGCGGCTGGTCCGGGCCTGCGCCTTGCGTGACTAACCGGCGATCGTCGATGCGCTGTGCACTTAAGTAATTTTTCACTGTGTCGGCGCGTTGTTGCGACAGCCGCATATTCAGTTCACGACCGCCGGTGTCGTCGGTATGGCCGGTGATCACCAGCAGGGTTTTGTCATATTCAGCCAGCACTTTGGCAATGTCGTTCAGTACCGGATACAGCTCAGCGCGAATGTCACTGCGACCGGAAGCAAAAGTAATTTGCGACGGAATTTCCAGTTTCAGCACGTCGCCTTCGCGTTTGACCTGGACGCCAGAGCCGGCCAGCTGTTCTTCCAGCGCCTGCTCCTGGTTGTCCATATAACGACCAATGGCCGCGCCACTGAGCGCGCCTAATACCGCACCTAAGGCCACGCGTTTATTTTTGTGATTGCCGGTGGCTTTGCCGGCGACACCGCCAACCACTGCACCAATAGCGGCGCCACGGGTGGTATTGTCTTGTGGGAACTGAGCACAACCGGCCAGCGTCAGGCTGGCAGCGGCGGCAAGTGCCGTCAGGCGGGATGCAGTCTGGCGAAATGAAGTCATTAGAAAAATCCTGTGTTTCTGGATAAGAGAAAATGCATATGCGACCGAGTCTGGCGTCGCCGGGCTGAATTATGGCTGAATCAGCAGCAAACCGGCAGCCGTTTAACCTGTGGTCGGTGCTGTTGGTCGCTAGACATTTATACGGCTAAACAGTTAAGCTGCCGCTTAATTAATCAAAGGCGGAGATGTGGGCAAATGGCGGGGTTGAGCTGGAAACGGATCGTGATCAAAGTCGGTAGTGCTTTGATTGCACCGGCAGGGAAAGGCACGTCAACCCGATATCTGCTGGCCATTGCCCGCTTTATCAGCGAATGTAAATTACGCGGGATTGAAGTGGTGTTGGTCTCAAGCGGCAGCGTGGCGGCGGGACGCTCGGCCATTGAATTTACCCATCAGCCGTTACCGATCAACGTGAAACAAGCTTTAGCGGCCATTGGTCAGGCACAGATGATGGCGACCTGGAGCCAGTTGCTCGACTGGCCCTGCGCACAAATTTTACTGACCCACGCCGATTTGGCCGACCGGCGCCGTTACCTCAATATCGACAACACCTTACGTACGCTGCTGAGTCACGGCGCGCTGCCGATCGTCAATGAAAACGATACCGTCGCGACCAAAGAATTGCGGGTTGGCGATAACGACAATCTGGCGGCAATGGTGGCGTCTGTGGTCGAAGCTGATGCGCTGATTATCTGCTCCGACGTCGACGGATTATTTACTGCCAATCCGCGCACCGATACCAGCGCTTGCTTAATCCCCCGCGTTGACGCGCTGACGCCGCAGATTTACGCCATGGCTGGTGGCAGCCATCACAGCACCGGCACCGGCGGCATGGTGACCAAGTTACAGGCTGCCGACAAAGCCACAGCGGTAGGCATCGATACGCTGATCATCAATGGCCAAAAAGCGCAGAGCTTTGAAGATTTATTGGCCGGCAAGCCGGTCGGCACGCTGTTTGCTGCGCGGCAAAGCACCTTGAGTGCGAAAAAACACTGGTTGTTACACTCCAGCAAAGCCAGTGCCGAAGTCTGGCTGGATGCGGGCGCCGCACAGGCGGTGCAACACAAAGGCGCGTCATTGCTGGCTAAAGGTGTGGCCAAAGTGCAGGGCGAATTTGATAAAGGTGATGCGGTCTGGTTAGTGGCGCCAGACGGCAGCAAAATTGCCAAAGGTGTCAGTCAGTACAATGCCGCTGAACTGAATAAAATCAAAGGCATCCATAGCGAGCAAATCGCTGCTGTATTGGGCTACTGTCCAAGCGAAGTGGCGGTGCACCGGGATGATTTGGTCGTATTAAATGGAGTTTGAGATGCAATCTGAAGCCAAAAACAACAAATTTGATGTGGTCGCTTTGTGTCAGGCGGCGCGGGTTGCCAGCCGGCAACTGGCGCAGTTATCTGAAGCACAGAAAAACCATATTCTGACCGACATGGCTGATGCACTGATCACCGCGACGCCGGCTATTCTGGCCGCCAATAAGCTGGACATGGCCGCAGCGCGGGAAAAAGATCTGGCGCCAGCGATGCAGGACCGGCTGCTGTTGACCGCCGAGCGGCTGCAAAGCCTCGCTGGCGCCGTGCGGCAAATCTCCGCGTTGCCAGACCCGGTCGGTCAAATCCGTCACTTGGCGCCACGACCCAACGGCATTCAGGTTGGCCGGATGCGCATTCCGCTGGGTGTCATCGCGATGATTTATGAAGCGCGGCCTAACGTGACGGCGGATGCCGGTGCTTTGTGCCTGAAATCCGGCAATGCGGTGATTTTGCGCGGCGGCCGCGAAGCCTTGCAGTCGAGCCTGGCCATCGCGGCTGTGCTGCAGCAAGTGCTGGAAAAACATCAGATTAATCCGGCGGCTATTGCCGTATTACCGGACCCGGACCGGGCGATATTACTCGAATTATTGCAGCAAAAAGCTTATGTCGATTTGGTGATCCCACGCGGTGGTGAGGGGCTTATTCATTTTGTCAGCGACAACAGCCGCATTCCGGTGATCCAGCATTACAAAGGCATTTGCCATTTGTTTGTCGACAAAGCGGCAGATCCGGACAAAGCCTTAGCACTGCTGCTAAATGGCAAAACCCAGCGGCCAGGCGTCTGCAACGCACTGGAAACTTTGTTAGTGCATCAGGATATCGCAGCCAGCTTTCTGCCGCTGGCTGGTGCTGCTTTGGCGGAACAAGGCGTGCAGGTCTTTGCTTGTCCGCACAGCCTTGGCTATTTCAGCAATGCCCAGCCGGCCGGCCCGGCGCAATTTGATACTGAATATCTGGCGCTGGCGTTATCAGTGCGCGTGGTGGACAGCTTTGCTGCAGCAACAGCGCATATAGAACAACACAGCTCCGGCCATACCGAAGTGATTTGTACTCAGGACATCAGCCGGGCGCAGCGTTTCCTGAAGCAAATCAATTCTGCGGTGGTGATGGTCAATGCATCTTCGCGATTTTCCGATGGTGGCGAGCTCGGGCTTGGCGCTGAAATTGGTATCTCTACCAGTAAGTTACATGCTTATGGCCCTATGGGGTTAGAGTCGTTGACGACAGAAAAGTATATTGTGATTGGTGACGGACAAGTCCGGCAATAACGGCTTGACCCGCTGCTCTTGGGCGGCAGCGGGCGCTGCAATCTGTTGGGTTAATTGCGAATGGTGTCGTTGCGGTTCCACAAATTCTGATGTTTCAGGTAACTGAAAAATTCATCCGGGTTCCAGCACTTCGGGATCAAGTCTGTATTGACCCTTTCCTCAAAATTCGACACCAGCTTGCTCAGAATTTCGCGCAGCCGCTCTTCACTGATGCGCTCCAGTTTTTGTTGTGCGACCGGAAAGTACAGATTGTTTTCGGCGCTGACCACCACGTTGATGCCAAAAGTGTTAAAGGTCAGATTCCGGGTGACTTGGCGGCATATCGGTTGCTCTGGCTCGAGTGGATACAAGCCGTTGACGATGGCATATTCATAGCGATCTAAGTCGCGTTTATCTGAGTCTTTTGGGATATAAGTGATGCCGTAACCTTGCGGGAAATAACCGGTGATGGTCAGCAGGCTTTGTACGACAGCTGCCGGATACCAGCCTTTTTCTACACCGGCTTTAAGTAAAGGCCCGACTTTGGGCAGGCTGTCGTAGCTGTAATTCTGTTTCGACGGCAACACCACTGAGGTGTAGACCTGTGGGATCTTCAGCAGATTACCAATACCGTCTTCCGGCGTGATCGCCGAGCGCAGCAAATGAAGGGTAAACGCCTGTTTGTCTTCCTCTACCATCATAAACAATTCACGCTCAGCCCTGGAGTTGCCAATATATTGGTCCAGCCCCAGCCCTTCCTGCAGATACAACTGGCTTTGTTCAAAACTGATTTGCAGTAACTGTTGGCGCTGCTCAGCCGGTAACAGCCGGTATGGGTCCTGATCACCTTCCGGCCCATATAACAGGCTTTGAACCTGCGGGTGTTGCAGGCCAATATCCTGAATCAGGCAAGCCATCACCAAAGGGATCTGCACTTCTTCGAGGAATGCAGACGCGGTATCGGCGGCGGTATTCAGCGAGTCGGCAACTTTGGCCAGCACAAAACGGTTTTTAATCTGCTTGTCGGTTAATAACTGTTGCAGCAGGAGCAGCGCCAGGATGGCTTTGTACAAATGTTTATGACGCTGGTTAGTCACGGCGATGTTCTTGCCATAGGTCGGCGACAGCAGCTGAATAGTGCCGAGCGCGCGGGCGGCCAGCTGGCGTGATTCTTCTTTAGTATCACCCTGGATCAGTTCAACAATATGCCGCGCCACACCTTTGAGCTGGCGAATGCGGTCAATCCGGTTATCTTGTTGTTGTTTCAGACTTTCTTTCAGTTGCTGACTGACTTCGGTCAGTTTAAGTTCCAGTTTATGCCGGGCGCCTTTACTGGCATCGTCGAGCCGGCGTTGCAGCTCGGTTTTTTGCTGTTGCAGCAGGTTTATTTCGCGTTGTTCGTGACCTTGAAAATACCAGGCGGCCTGCTCATAAATTGACTGGCGTTGACTGCTGTTGTCATAAATTTTACTCAGCAATTCTTTGATGATTTTGGTGGCTGCGTTTGCACCGTACAACGCCTGATTCATGCCCCAGGTTCCTTTGCCTTTTCAGGTACAGTAGAGATCCATGATGACACAACTGTAGCTGTTTTTTCAGCTCGTGCCAGCGCAGCTGCATGGTGTTCTGTCCGGAAAATTAGACAAGCGCGAGTTAATTTGCTTTTCTTAAACAATTAGTTAGCAAAGGAAGTTGCCTGTGTACATTGCAGTGATCGGGGGCGGTATCAACGGCGTGACCTCAGCCTGGCAGCTGGCGTTGGCGGGGCATCAGGTCGAATTATTTGAACGCGATGGTCTGATGCAGGCGACCAGTGCCGCGTCCAGCAAGTTATTGCACGGTGGCCTGCGTTATCTGGAACAAGGCGAGTTCCGGCTAGTGCATGAAGCGCTGCAAGAACGGCGCTGGTGGATCAAAAAAGCGCCGCATTTGACCCGGCGTTTACCCATTCTTTATCCGATTTACCAGAGTGGCCGCCGGCCGCGCTGGCAGCTGAAAATTGGCCTGTGGCTTTATGATCTGCTGTCTGGCCGCAAAGGCATTGGCCGGCATCGCTGGCTTAATACCCGGCAAACGCTGCGCTGCAGTCCGGATCTACAGCCGGATGGTTTACTCGGTGCCTTTTTGTTTTTTGACGGCCAGATGGACGACCAGCAGCTCGGGCTTTGGGTCGCTGAGCAGGCACGCCAGCATGGCGTGCTGCTGCATGACCATCAGCCGGTGCAGGCATTGCAGGCCGATGGTCAGTTGCAACTGGCCAGCGGTGAATGGCGCCGCTTTGACCGCGTGATTAATGTGGCCGGTCCCTGGGCCAATCAGTTGCTGCAGCAGTCGGGTTTAGCTGTGCGACAGCCATTGGATTTAGTGCGTGGCAGTCATCTGTTATTACCGCCGCTGTGCCGTTATGGCCATATGCTGGAAGTGCCGGGCGAAGCGCGTATCGTGTTTGTGCTGCCGTTTCAGGGGCAGACCTTGCTTGGCACTACTGAAGTGCGGCAGCAACTGAGCGAGCCTATCCGCTGCAGCAGTGCGGAGCGTCAATATTTGTTAAAGCTGTATAACCATTATTTTGTCACCAAGCGTTTTGATACTGATATTCAGCGCGAGTTTGCCGGCGTGCGGCCATTACTTGGCGGCGCCGATGATGCCAGTAAAGCCAGCCGCGAATATGCGATGCATTGGCAGCAGGCGGTGCTGACGGTCAACGGCGGCAAGTGGACGACAGCGCGGGCGTTGGCGAAACAAGTGGTGGCGCAGGTGCAAAGCAGCCATTGATATTTGCTCTGACCCCATGCTCATTGCAAAAACCTCCGGCGTGCCGGAGGTTTTCTCGTCAGGAAGGCTTTAAATCAGGTTAAATCCAGTGCCAGGATTTTCGAGCGCCGCTGATAGTTGTACAGCTGCTGTTTTTTCGCCGGTAAATCGGCGACGTCTTTCAGTTCAAAGCCGTGCTCAAGGAACCAGTGAATGCTGCGGGTGGTCAGCGCAAACAAGGTGTAGTACTTGCGTTGACGGGCAAGGCCAATAATGTGTTTCAGCAGCAAGCTGCCGCGGTCAGCGTCGCGATAATTCGGGTGTACCGCCAGACAGGCAAATTCACCGACATTTTCTTCCGGGAACGGATACAGCGCAGCACAACCAATCACCAGGCCGTCGCGTTCAATCACCACAAACTGGTCGATTTCCATTTCCAGCTGCTCGCGGGAGCGGCGCACCAGCAGGCCTTGTTGCTCCAGCGGCCGGATCAGATCCAGAATACCGCCGATATCATTAATAGTGGCGAGGCGCAGCCGTTCGGCCGCTTCGGTGACAATCTGCGTACCGATACCATCGCGCGAGAACAGCTCCTGCAGCAAAGCGCCGTTCATGGTGCTGCTGACCAAATGGCAACGTGACACGCCGGCGCGACTGGCAGTAATAGCGGCATGCAGGAAGGCCAAAGTTGAGGTGCAGGCGCGTTGGCCCTGTTCCAGCTGTAGCAACATAGATTCGGCGAAGTTTGGCATTAATTCGGCAATAATCTCGCCATCTTCGTCGATGATGCCGCCATCATCGCTAAAACCAATCATTTTGTCGGCTTTGAGTTTAATCGCGACCTGGGTGGCAATTTCTTCGGCTGTCAGGTTAAAGCTTTCGCCGGTGACGGACGCAGCAATAGGGCCCATCAGCACGATGCAGTTCTGGTCGAGCTGGCGGCGGATACCGGCGACGTCAATGCGACGCACTTTGCCGCTGTGGAAATAATCGACGCCTTCATCAACCCCCAGTGGCTGGGCAATAACAAAGTTGCCGCTGACCACGTTGATTTGCGCATTATGCATCGGTGTATTGGACAAACTCATCGACAGCCGGGCCGTGATATCAAGCTGCAGCGCGCCGGCGACTTGTTTAATCAGCTGGAAAGAATCGTCGTCAGTGACGCGAATGCGGTTGTGATACTGCGCGGTTAAGCCGGCCTGTGTCAGCGCATTGTTGATTTGTGGCCTTGCGCCGTACACCAGCACAATTTTGATGCCTAGTGTATTTAGCAGAGCGATGTCATTGATAATACTGCGAAAACCAGGTTGCGTAATGGCTTCACCGCCCAGCATCACCACAAAGGTTTTGCCACGGTGTGCATTGACATAAGGGGCCGACTGGCGGAATCCATCAACAAGTTCAGTAGTACGCACGCTCTGTTTGTGTCCTTCTGTGTTCGCGGCTCGGTAAAAATGAGCCTGATGATATTTAGCACAGCAATCTTTAGCTTAGTCATAAGTGCTTGGTATGACAGCAGTATGACCGGTTGCTGCTTAACCGCCAGCCTGTGGTTTGCCGCAGGCAACTTACAGGGACAAAGCGGGACGGCGAATTGGCGCGTACTTTAATGGAAAAGTGGATAAATATCCAACAATTATTTGGCTGGGTTTTAGCGGTGTTAAGGCTGTCAGGTTAAGGCTTTGATTAACTGATGGTTGCATTTTTGCGACGTTGACTTTATTGACTTTTTTGCAAATATATCCAATAAAATAGCATATAAATCTAAAAATGGCAGGCGCGTCCGTGCGCCCGCACCACATCAACACGCTACTTAGCCGCCGCTACTAAAACTACAGACAAATTGCCAGCTGCCGTCGCTGCCGGGTTTGCTCTGAGTCCACCATTTGGCCTGATACAATTTGCCTGCATCAGACATGTAATCGCCGCTGTTGGCGTAACTTGGTCTGTTAGCTTCGTCTTTGCGCGGCCAGTTCGGGTAAGCGAAGATTTTCGCCGGGTCGACGCCGCCGCAGCTCTGGCCGTTTTGAGCTGGTTTTAAGTCGAGGTTGACGTAACCAGTGGCGTTTTTCAGGTAAAACCTGTTACTACCAATTGGTTGCTGCAGGCTGATTTGACCGTTGTTCAGCACACCGATTTGCAGCACATCACTGTGCAGCGTGTTCACCTGTTGCGCCAGCTCCAGCGCCCACTGCTGGCCTGTCTGATTGCTTTGGCTTATCAGCAACGATTTTTGCAGCTGTTCAGCGCCATTGGCATCAAACACCCGCAACAATGCCGTTTCACCGGCTTTGCCGAGCTGCGTCGCGGTTAAATAAGCGCCTTTGTCATGCCAACTGCCACTGTTGCTGTCGCCATTGCTGAACTGCAAATCTGAGCAATTATAAAAACCTTCGCCGACCACATCCTGACGTTGCCAGCGCGTATACAACACGGCATTGCCACTGCGGTTTTTCGGCAACGGAATATCGATTTCATAATAACCACTGACCGCCGGCACATCAGCTTGTTGATGAATCAGCGTCAGCTGCTCCCAGCTGAGCGGCGCTGTGGCCGCATCAAAACCCGGATTGGACAGATAAAACTGCCAGAAACTGGGGTTATGCGGCGTGGTGGCGCGAAAACGCAGCCGCAGCTGCGGTGTGGTTTGCAGGTCAATTACAGTGCGTTGCCAGTGGGCGGAAGGCTGGTCCATACCGGCTTTGCGGCTGTCGCCACCGGCACAGAGCAGGCCATTTTTCACTGCCGCCCGTACTGCGGTCTGATTGTGATAATCCGGCACATTAATCGAATATTCATGATGTTGCGTCAGGGCGTAGCCGCCGGATTGTTGGTAAGCGGCACGACAGGCCAGATTCGGAATGCCGGAGCCATCAGCCGGCCACCAGTAGCCACCGTCGTCTTTACAAATTTGCTGGCGGGCTTTGGGGTAATCGACATAACCGTGCGCCTGCACTGTCTGGGCGGCCAGCAACAGCAGCAGCGTGCTGGTGGCGGATAATAATTTATGCATCAAAGGTTCTCCTGTTGCGACAGACCGCGTGGGCGGTCTGTCTGTGATGGGGCAAAGGGTTCAGGCTTTATTGCAGACAAAAGTCCAGCTGCTGTCGGAGCCGGGCACTGACTGCGTCCACCAGTTGGCTTTGTATACTTTGCCCTGATAACGCAGATAGTCGCCTGCGGCGGCATAAGTGCCGCGTGGCCAGTTCGGATAGTCATTGACAGTGGCGGGCACACCGGCACAACTGCCGCCAGTATCGCCACCACCTGCATCGATAGTGCCGGCCGGCAACTGCGGATATTCCTGCTTCAGTGCAAAATTCTGGCTGCCGACACTAACCCGCCAGTTCGACGGCATCGGAATGGGCAGGTAATAGTTCAGCGTAATGCTGGTGCTGGTATTTGCTGCGAGCGGGCTGTGTGAAGGTAAGGTCAGTTCAACGCGGTGGAAGTCGTTTTGGATACCGCCGATGTTATTACCACTGCTGTTGCGGCCGCTTTGTGTGACCTTAGTGCCGTAGCCGCTTTGATCGGTGAAGTTGTCGCCGCTGGCGGTGGGCACGTCAAAGCTGATTTTGGCGCCGCCTGGGATGGTCTGGCCGGATTTGTTGGTCAGCGTCAGTTTAGGATTGATCGGATAGTTGGCATCACCGAGTTTAAAACCATCGATTTTGACCTGCAGATCCAGGCTTTGCGCCGGCACTGGTTTCGGGTCGCGTTTATTGCCATAAGGCGCAGCAGTTTTAAAGGTCTGATAAAAAATGCTGGTGAGGTCAGCACCCATGCCGTATTCGGCTTTGCCGGCATCGTAGCTGTAGTCACCGGCCAGTTCCCAGAACATCACACCACCAATGCCTTTATCAACGATGTAATTGGCTTTTTGCTGGATACTGACTTCGTCTTCGACTGACAAAAACACTTTTTTCGTGTCGTTCCACAGCCAGGTTGCGACCAGCGTCGGGTCGTATTGCAGCTGATATACGCCAGTCAGGCGGTCGGTTGGATCTGTGACCGGATCCAGGCCATAAGCAGCGGCATAAGAGCCAGCTTTGCCCAGTTGCAGGTTGCGGGTGTGCCACAACGGGTTTGAGCCGGCCGGCACTTCTGCGCCCAGGCTGTTTTTGTCATGCCACAGATTGTCGATGCCGACTGCGCCAGCGCCACATTGATTTTGTGGTGAGCCACCGGTGCCGGGCGGACACTGGTTTTGATTCGCTTGTGCCGCTTTGCCCCACAAACCTTTAGTGCCGCCTGTGACATTTTGCCAGCCGCGACTGTAATAAGGCACACCGATATTGACGCGGCCGGCTTGCATCGCACCGCGGAAATAATGATAGGCCCAGTCTGTATTGAGGTAACCCAAGCCCTGATATTGCGCGCTTTGGTAGTAATTCCACACCAGCAATTCGCTGTCACGGCCATCGTCAAACAAAGCGGCATTGGGGCCAACATGCTGGTTCCAGGCGCCATGCAGGTCGTAACTCATGATGTTGACGTAATCCAGATACTGCGTGACCGGAAACACTTCCATACCGCGCAGCAGATAACCGCTCGACGGCGAGGCGATGGTCAGTAAGTAGTGTTTACCGTCGGCCACAGAAGCCGCATCCAGTTTTTCCCGCAGCGTTTTCATCAGCACCTGATAAGACGCCATCAGACCGGCGCGGCGGGCGTTGGAGATGGCAAAATCATCCGGATTGCCGGAGTCTTTCATGCTGGACGGGTATTCGTAGTCGATGTCTGCGCCGTCAAAACCGTAAGTGCGCAAAAAGGTGACGACTGAGTCGGCAAAAGTATTGATACCGGTCACATTGATGGAGTTATCGGCGTTGGTGGTCATGGTATAAAAACCGCCACTGGCGACGCGATTGCCCTGGTCGTCAAAATAACCACCGGTTTCGGCCCAGCCGCCAATCGATACCAGTGTCTTCACGTCCGGATGTTGTTTTTTGAATTTATTCAGCTGGTTAAAGTGGCCTTTGTAGCTGAACTGCGGGTCCATTTCAGCGCCGGTCACGCCTGGCCATTCCATATTGGTGGCCGCGTTATCGGGTGCCTGCGGATTGCCAATCGACACTTTGTGCTGTGCGTCGACATGGGCAAAGGCGTAGTTCAGATGGGTGACTTTGTCCCACGGAATGTTATGGGCAAGGTAGGACGGCTGGCCGTTTTTACCGGTGCGCCAGCTGGTGAAATAACCAATGATACGGCGCGGATGGTCGGCGCCCATTTTCTCCCGGCCTTGTTGGTCATAGATGGTGCAATAAGGCACATCCAGCCCAGGCGTCTGATACAGACCGTCCGGGCGGCAGGCGGCATGGCCGGTCGGGTTGTTGGTTACACTGAACTGAATACTGGCTTCGTTTTGGCCACCGAGATTATCAATCACCCGCACCGTCAGTTGCTGATTGCCGGCGACTGCGGTCCAGCTGCTGCTGTAAGGCGCGGCAGTTTTTTCCGCAATCACAGTGCCGTTTAACACAAACTGCACTTTGGCGACGCTGCCATCGGCGTCGCTGGCATTGGCGCTCAGCAATACTGTTTCACCGGCGTTCAGGCTGGCATTGTTGGCAGGTGCCGTGATGCTGACGCTGGGCAGCTGATTATTGCCGGCGCTGACCGTGAAGCTGACTGCCGCGGTCTGGCTGGTCGCGGCTTTGTCGTCGGTGGCTTTGGCGTAGACACTATGATTGCCGGTAACTGCGGTCCAGTTCAGGCTGTAGGGCGCGCTGCTGTCGCTGCCAGCCAGTTGATTATCGACAAAAAACTCGACTTTACCGACGCTGCCGTCCACATCGCTGGCATTGGCGCTGAATGTAACGGCGGCACCGGTGTTATAGCTGCTGCCGGCGGTGGGGGCGGTTAAACTGATTTGCGGCGGTTTGTTGGCAACCACGCCGTCGCAGTCACCTTGTAGGGTCCATTCCTGATAGGGGTTGGAATACTGCGCCGGATTTTTATTCTGGTTCCACCAGTTGGCTTTGTAAGCCTTTTGCTCATGCTGCACAGTGGCGCCGCCACTATAAGCTTTACTGGCGAGCCAGCTGTCCAGATTGTTGCAGCTGACCGTGGCGGCCTGCAGCTGAGCGCCATAAAGCGCGGTGCACAGCCAGCCGAGCCGGCGTGCCGTGATAAATTGAATGTGCATAAAAAGTCCTGCCTGTTGATTTCGATTTATTTTGTTTTCAATAGCAAGACGGGCGCCGGGGTACTTTTTCACTGCCTCCCTGTGCTGCACTTGTCCATGTGTGAGCTGTCCATCGAAGAGTGCCTGTGTTGCTGCCATCAAGATGAAACAAATGACAGCGTTGTCAAAATCAACTTTCAGACAAGAAAGTGATTTTTATCTGATTAAATTCTGATATCAGGGCAGGTGTGTGATTTAGTGAGGATTTCAGTAAAGACGCCACAGGCAACGCAAACAACTGTCTGTGGCGATAACGGGTTAATCGAGAATGATATGTGGCAAAAACCTGGAGCTGTCTTTGGTGATCAGCGAATTGTCCTCGCGAATGCCGATGCCGGCGGCACTGTCACCCACCAGCCACGAGCCAATCAGCGTGTAGCTGTCGCCAAATTTTGGTAAGGCGTGAAAAGCCTGACGGATATAACCACTGTCGTGGTAAGGGCCATCGACTTTTAGCCGCTGACCACTGTGATCGACCAGTTCAATATTGGCGCCTTCGCGCGAATACAAAGGTTTACGCACCCAGCCGCTACTCAGAACGCTCTGCGGCTCGCTGTCAAAAAACGCTGGCAACAGATTGGGATGATTCGGGTATTTTTGCCATAACAGCGGCAAAATGCCTTTGTTGGACAACAGCATTTTCCAGGCAGGTTCCAGATAGGCTGTTTTGCTGCTTTTCAGGTGTACGCCGAAATCTTCCCGCAGCATAAATTCCCACGGATAAAGCTTAAACAGCGACTGCAGCGGATAGTTGTCGGTATCAACCAGCTGGCCGCTGATTTCGCCGATTTGATCGAGGCCAATAAACCGCGCATCAATGCCGGCCTGCGTGGCGATATCCATCAGATAATGCACTGTGCCTTTATCTTCGATATTGTCGGCCACGCAGCTGAAATACAGCGGTTGCAGTATGTTCAGCGTGGCAAAACGGTGCTCCAGTTGGTCCTGCAGCGAATTAAACTGGTCGGCGCCTTGTGGCAGTTTGCCGCGCATCAGCTGGTCTTCCAGCCAGACCCACTGGAAAAAGCCGGTTTCGTACAGTGAAGTTGGCGTGTCGTAATTCAGTTCCAGCAGTTTGGCCGGGCTTTTGCCGTCATAGGCCAAATCCAGCCGGCCATACAAATGGGGTTGTTGGCTACGCCAGCTTTCTGCGATCCAGTCCCAATACAAAGCCGGCACATCCAGCTGTTGTAATAGTTGTTCGCTGGCGAGAATTTCCGGCACCAGTGACAAAGCCATCTGGTGTAGTTCTTCTGTCGGCTCTTCAATGTCCTGCTCAATTTGCTGCAGGCTGAACTGATAATAAGCCGACTCGTCCCAATAAGGTTCGCCATCAAAGGTATGGAAATTAAAACCGACCGATTCGGCATAACTACGCCAGCCGGCCCGTTCGGCGATACGGACTTTTTTCATCGCAATAACCCTATCCGCCGAATGAACTGCTTTGCTGGTCGCTGCGCCGTTGCGCCTGAGCACCAAAACCACCACGATTGACCATTTTGCCGGGTGCAACCTGCATCCGTGATGGCATCACATTGACCGGGCCGGTTTGGCGGGCGACCGGCTGATTGTTGGCAGTGCGGAAGGTCGACAGGTCGTCTTTGGATTTATACAGCGGCTGAGTTGGCACATGTTGTTTGGCTGAACTGCTTTTATTCAGCATCTGACCGGCAAGAAACCCCATCATCATTGGCATAAAAAAACCACCGGAGCTGGCTTGTTGCTGCTGGGGTTGCGGGCAGTTGCCGACGCCAAAATCGGCTTCACATTCGGCCTGAGTCTGATATTTCGGCGCCACCTGCTGGTGCAGTGCTTCGGCTTTGGCAAATTCGGCTTTGCAGCTTTCTGGTGGATTGTAAAAAGCAGCACATTCATCGGCGTCTTTATACACAGCGCTGGTGACTGGCTCTTCACTGCTGCAACTGGCGAGGAAAAATCCGGTCGCCGGTACCATCAGGATCAGTGCCGCTTTACGGCTGCGTTTAGTCATTTTGCTCATAATGCCTCCGTCAGAATGTCATGCTGGCGGCGTTGATGAGGCCCACAGCGATGGAAGCGCCAGCCGCGAGAATACCGGAGGCAATTTCACCTGCGCTGATACGTTGCGGTAATTGGCGCACGGTTAAACGTACGGCGACAAAGGTCAGAATTTGGATCACCAGCGCAAAGGCACCCCAAATTGCACAATCTGCCAGTGAAATTGAATGTTCGATGGCGCTGGCCAGCGGCAGGGCAAAACCAAGCAGCGCACCGACAAAAGCGATGGCTGCGGCCGGGTTATTGGCGCGGATCAGGGCAAATTCGTCGTGCGGCGTGACCCAACTGTAAAAGCGGCAAAACAGCAGTATTAATAAAATGGCTAAAACAAAAAAGCTCAGAAAAGCTGGTAAACCAGCGATGGAGGCAAGAATAGAGTCTGTCATGAGGAAGTCCTTGTCGACGAAAGCCTGAGGGTTTTCCCTATCATCCTGAAATTTATTCATAAACGCAATCATTGCTGCGGCCCGCACCTGGCCGCACAAGGTGATTTGCCTTGGGCTGGACTATGCTCAAAAAGCGATATCCCGACGTCAATTCCGAGGTGTTCATCATGTTCAATCAACTGAAAGTGCGAAGCCGCCTGGTGCTGCTCGCTGCTCTGCCATTGACGGCGCTGGTACTGATGTGTCTGTTGTCTTTATATGATATGAAATTGTTAGCTGCTGGTGTCGACAGCCTGTATCAGGACAGAGTCAAACCGCTGCAGCAAATCAAACAGGTGTCCGATGCTTATGCGGTGACTATCGTCGATACCTTGCATAAACACCGGGCGGGTTTACTCGACGCCGGCCAGACGCTGCAGCTGTTAGATCAGGCTGAAGCTCAGGCTGAACAAGCCTGGCAGGCCTACCGCAATACCCGCATGACGGCGGATGAGCAGCAACTGCTCAATGAAGCTGAACGTGATATCAGTATCTGGACCGCGCAGCTGGCGCAGTACCGGCAACTGCTGGGTAGTAATCAGCTGACCGACGAAGCCGCTAAAAGTTTTAATGAAAAATTGTATGCCAGCGCCGATCCGCTCAGTGCCGCGCTGACCAAACTGATTGACCTGCAGCTGAGTGAATCCGGGCGTTTTACCGCTGAAGCGCAGCAAACACTGGCGAAAACGGTCTGGTTGTTTATTTGCATAGTGGTGCTGGTCAGTCTGGTCTTGCTGTTGTTATCAGTGCTGGTCAGCCGTTCTATTCAGCGACCGTTATCTAATCTGCAATCGACCATAGTGGCGGTTGGCCAGCATTCAGACTTGCGGCTGCGGGCGACAGTCACGGGCCAGGACGAAATTGCGCAGACGGCGTTGGCGTTTAACCAGACGGTGAGCCGGGTTCAGCAGTTTTTTGCCGAACTCAGTCAGGCGGTCGCACAACTGGCGGCGGCTTCAGAGGAAATGAGCACTATCAGCCATCAGGTCAGCAATACGGCGTTTGAGCAGGAGCAGCAGGCAAATTTAATTGCCACAGCGATTAATCAGATGTCAGCAGCGATTCAGGAAGTGGCGAATAGCGCGCAGCATACTTCTGATCAGGCGAATCAGACCGATGTGCAGACCCAGCAAGGTGTGCAGCAGGTCAATGCCAATATCATCGCCATCACCCGCTTATCCGAGGCTATTCAGTCGGCGGGTACTGTGATTAGCCAGCTCAACAGTGAAACGGACAAAATCAGCCAGGTGCTGTCGGTGATTCAAAGTATCGCGGCGCAGACCAACCTGCTGGCGCTCAACGCAGCCATTGAAGCCGCGCGGGCCGGCGAGGCGGGCCGTGGTTTCGCAGTGGTGGCCGATGAAGTGCGGACGCTGGCGACCAATACCCAACAGGCGACTGAGTCGATCCGCAGCATGATTGACAAGCTGCAGGGCGCGGCGCGCGAGGCGGTCAGTGCCATGACAGAATCGCAGGGCCACGCTGAGGGCAGTGTGCACAATGCCGAGCAGGCCGGTACTGTCCTCGAGCAAATCAAACAGTCGATTTCTGCAATCGTCGATATGAACGTACAAATCTCGACGGCCACTGAACAGCAAACCATTGTTGCGGAAGAAATTAACCGGAACATTACCGACTTTAACGGCAGTATCTCAGAGGTCAGCCGCAGCTCGGCGCAAAGTGCTGATGCCAGTGAAGCGCTGGCTGAACTGGCGGCGCGTTTGCGGACTCAGGCGGCGTCGTTTCAGGTGTAATGGCACTACTGATCGGCAGATGGCGGGTGCTGGTGCCGGACGAGCAGTGCCATCCCGTCTGCCCCTGCGTTCATAGCAGCTAATGCTCTGTCCGTCGCAGATCGGCGCTGCTGCGCCTGTCGGGTGCTGGACATTCAATTCCTCCTCACTACACTCGGAACAAATTTCATTGTTGTTCCGGGAAACTCTTATGTCGCAAAAAACTGTGATTGCGCTGGCCGTGGCGGCCGCGCTGACTTTTCATCTGACGGGCTGTGGCAAAGCGCCGGAACCTGTGGCCCCGCAAGCTCAGGTTGAAGCCGTGCAGCTGAAATCAGGCATTGAACTGGGCAATCTGGATACGCAGGTCAAACCGCAGCAGGACTTCTTCCGTTACGTCAACGGCAACTGGCTGGCGAAAACGGAGATCCCGGCAGACAAATCGCGTTGGGGCAGCTTTGACGAACTGCGTTATAACGCGGAAAAACATGTGCTGGAACTCGTTCAGCAACAAGCCGTCAAACCGGCCGAAAGCGGTACCGATGCGCAGAAAATCGGCGATTTGTACCGTGCTTTTATGGACACAACCACCATTGATAAGCTGGGCCTGCAACCGCTCGCCACAGACATCGCCGCCATTGATGGTCTGAAGAACGCTGATGAATTGGCTATGTTCTGGGGCAAACTGCAAGCACAACGTTATGGCACACCGGTGACTTTATTCGTCGGCCAGGACCAGAAAAACTCCACCCAATATATCAGCCTGATCAATCAATCTGGCCTTGGCATGCCAGACCGGGATAACTATTTAAAAACTGACGAAAAAGCAGAAAAAATCAAACAGCAATACCGCTGGATGATTGCAAAATTCTGGGAATTGGCCGGTTGGCCGGATGGCTCTGCCGCAGCGGACCGGATTTATGCAATTGAACAGCAACTGGCGACTATTCAGTGGAGCCGGGTGCAAAACCGCGACCGCACTGCGACTTACAACAAAATGACGCCGGCGGAGCTGGCAACCGCAGCGCCTGGTTTTAACTGGGCGGGTTTCCTCGAAGGCGCGGGAATGCCGGCGATCGACAGCCTGGTCGTACGTCAGCCGACGTATTTAACCGAATTTGCCAAATTACAAAGCCAGATCAGTCTGGCTGACTGGCAGCTGTACCTGAAGTTTCATCTGATCCGCAGCCATGCCGCCTTGCTGGCAAGTAGCTTCGAGCAGGCCAGTTTTGATTTTTATGGTCGCGCACTGAATGGCCTGCAACAACAAAAACCACGGGAAGAACGTGCTGTTGCCGCTATTGATGAGGCCTTGGGTTTTATGGTCGGCAAGTTGTATGTCGAAAAACACTTCAAACCGGAAGCCAAAGCGCGGATGGAGCAGCTGATTAAAAATCTGCGCGCTGCTTTTGAGCAATCCATCAACGGCCTGGAGTGGATGAGCCCTGAGACGAAGCAACAGGCGCTGGCCAAGCTCGCCAAGTTTAATACCAAAATTGGTTACCCGGATGTCTGGCGTGATTACAGCTGTCTGGAGATCAAAGCCGGTGATTTAGTCGGCAATATGCAGCGCAGCAGCGCCTGTGAATATCAGCGCAATACCGGCCGTCTCGGCAAACCGGTCGATCGCACCGACTGGGGCATGACCCCACAAACGGTCAACGCTTATTACAGCTCGACGATGAATGAAATTGTGTTCCCTGCAGCAATTCTGCAACCGCCGTTTTTTAATGTCGAAGCCGACGACGCGGTCAACTATGGCGCTATCGGCGGTGTGATTGGCCACGAAATTACTCATGGATTTGATGATCAGGGCCGCCGCTCCGACGGGGACGGTAACCTGCGTGACTGGTGGACGCCGGACGATGAGCAGAAATTTAAACAACGCGCCCAGCTGATGATTGACCAGTACAGCGCCTTTAATCCGATTGATGACTTGCACCTGCAAGGCGCGTTGGGCCTTGGCGAAAACATCGCTGATCTGGGTGGTTTGACCGTGTCCTACCGTGCTTATCAGAATTCGCTGGGCGGCAAACCAGCACCGGTGATTGACGGCTTTACCGGCGAAAAACGTTTCTTCACCGGTTGGGCGCAAGTCTGGCGGATCAAATTCCGCGACGAAGCACTGCGTCAGCAAATTATCACCGGGCCGCACTCACCGGGCATGTACCGTGTGCTGGGGGTTTTGTCGAATATGCCGGAATTTTATCAGGCCTATGACGTCAAACCGGGCGACGGTATGTACCGGCCTGATGATGTGCGCGTGAAGATCTGGTAACAGCAGTTATTTGCCAGACAAAACGGGACTTCGGTCCCGTTTTGCGTTAGAGCGGTCACACATCGCATGACGCACGGCAACCGCAGATTTGTACTGAAATTGTACCGGATGCGGCGGCTGCCATTTGGTGGCTGAGTGTCGCCGTGTATAATCGGCCCAACTTTTCGCCAAGGGAATGAATTTTGAAACTCAAATTGTTATCTCTGTTGGTCTGTGGTGCCGCAGCTATCAGCACACCGGCTTTGGCCGGCTGGTGGATTGAAGCGGATGATTTGTCGCTACGCAACGATATTCAGCTGCTGTCGGATGCAGGTTTTATTCGCCAGCCCATCAACACCTATCCGCTGATGTGGAGCGGCATCCTGCAGGACTTACAACAACTGGACCCGTCGACGCTGGACCAGGACGCACAACAAGCGCTGCAGCGCGTGATGATGATCTGGCAACGTGACCGCCGTGAGGTGCAGGCCAGCCTGAGTCTAGCCGGTGAAACTGAACAGCCGGCCTTTGTGCGCTTTGGCGATACTTTACGTGACAAAGCCCAGGCGCAGGCCAGCGGCAGTTATCAGACCGAGCATGTCAGTGCGCGGCTGCAGGTCAGTCAGGTCAGTCAGCCGTTTGACCAGAATAAATCCCGCCTCGACGGCAGTTATGTCGCGGTCAAAGCCGGCAACTGGATTGTCAGTGCCGGCGCTCTGGAAAAATACTGGGGCCCGTCTTTTGATACCAGCGCCATTCTGTCGACCAATGCCCGGCCGGTACCGGCCATTACGCTGAGCCGTAATTCCAGCGTAGCTGATGCAGATGACTGGCTGCCGGCCTGGACTTTCACTACCAGCTTTGGCCAGCTCAGCAGCCGTGCCCATGTGCCTGATGCCAAACTTTGGCAGGCGCGGCTTGGCATCAAACCGCTGAATTCACTGGAAATGGGCTTTAGCTGGGTCATGACTTATGGTGGCGAAGGTTTTGGCAATGGCCTGAATGACTGGTTTGACGGCCTGTTTCGCGGCGGTCAGATTGAAGGCACAGAAAACATGCTGGCCGGCTATGATTTACGTTGGAGCACCAGCCTGCTGGGCCAGCCAGTCGGTATCTACTGGTCAGCGATTGCTGATGACTTTGGTACCAAAAATCTGCAGCTGTACAAAGTGTCTTACCAGCTTGGCATCGATACTTATATTCGCGCGCTGAGCAGCCGCGTTTATCTGGAAGCGCTGGATACGGCGATTGACTGCAGTAATGACCGCAAATTTAACTGTTATTATGAGCACAGTACCCATTTTGATGGTTACCGCCGTTATGGTCGCGCTTTTGGTACCTCGTATGACAATGACAGCAAAGTCCTGAATATCGGTATCCTGACGCAGCTCGACAGTCAGACCAGCTGGCATAACAAGCTGGCCTGGTTACGGCTGAACGTTGACGGTGGCCGGGTGGATTTACCCTCGCAGTGGACCCAAACCCAATTGCCGGCCCGTACTGTGTTGTTGTGGCGTACCGAACAACAATGGCGCGAACAGGCCGACCAGTGGAAATGGGGGCTGGAGTTCAGTAATACCGAGGATAAAGCCAGTGGTAGCCGTGACTGGCAATCCGAACTATTCCTGAGCTGGAGCCGCCAGTTTTAGCGGCTGTTGCATAGACAGCTAAAACCTTTGTGCATACGTATGCAATTTGTTGCTGCTTGGCAGCAGCAAATTGCCTGATTTTTGCTATTACCCACCCCAAATTTCCCGCTGTATCAGCGTCGTCTGAACTAATCATCGCTTCAATTTGAAACTAATCATTTTTTTCACAAATTCTGTGCTATTCGTTACATGGGACTGGCCTTGATGTTGGGACATTTCAGTGCGGATCCGCCGGAAAAACCAACAACAAAAGCGCTGATTGCACGTGGCTGGTGCAAGGTTTCGAAAAGTTGCACTGCCCCGGCGCAAAAGCGCGATTATGAATACGTATTCATGTTGTATCGGGGGGAGGTTCCACATAGAAATAGCATGGTTGTCATACTTCATGCCCCTTGGTATGGAGCACACAACCAAATAACTATGAAACACCACACCGGGGATGAAGGGCAATGAAACACTATAAACTCAGCGTACTGACGCTGGCACTGGCCGCGGCCGGTTTCAGCACCTCAGGCTTTGCAGCACAAGAAGCTGCTGCAGATGCCGGCAAAAAACTCACACCTACTGAAGCCCGTGCTAAAGCAAAAGCCGAAGCTGCAGTTGAAGTTATCGAAATCAAAGGTTTCCGTCGTTCTGTTGTTGAATCCATCAACACCAAACGCTTCTCTACCAACGTCGTCGAATCTATCTCTGCGGAAGACATCGGTAAATTACCGGATTCCAGTATCGCCGAATCAATTTCGCGCCTGCCGGGCCTGGCATCACAACGTTTGGACGGCCGCGCCAGCAAAGTCAGTATCCGTGGTTTCGGTGAAAACGAAAGCGCCACCACCTTCAACGGCCGTGAGCAAGTCTCTATCGGCGACAACCGCGGCGTAGAATTCGATTTATACCCGTCTGAAATCATGAGCGGCGTGACCGTGTATAAAACACCAAACGCCACGCTGGAAGCCGAAGGCATCGCCGGTGTTATCGACATGCAGACGGTCAAACCATTAAGCCGCGAGCGCACTATTCAGTTCAACGGCCAGTATGAAATGACCAGCCTGGACAAACTGAACCCGGACGGTAAAGACTCAGGTGCCCGTGGCACTTTCTCTTACATCGACAAGTTCGCCAATGACACTATCGGTGTAGCCTTTGCTTATTCAAAAATGAGCTCACCAAACCAGGAAAAACGCTGGAACGCCTGGGGTTACCCGGAGTTTTCAGTTGCTGGTAAAAACTATTCCATCCTTGGTGGTGCCAAGCCGTTTGTACGTTCATCGGTACTGGACCGTGACTCCGCTTTGTTAGTGATTGAAGCTGCACCAAACGACAAGCTGAAAATGACTTTTGATGCGCTGTACGTTGATTTCTCTGACGAGAAAATCCTGCGCGGTATCGAAATTCCATTCGCCTGGGGTTACAACCGTGGCACTTCAGCAGTTGAAGTAGACCCGGCCACAGGTTTCGTTACTAAAGGTAAAGTCAGCAATGAATACCTGGTGGTACGGAACGACCTGGAAAACCGCGATGCCAAAATGAACGCTTTTGGTTTTAACGCCGATTACAACCTGAATGACGACTGGACTTTAAACTTCGATGCCAGCCACTCATCGGTTGAGCGTGAAATTTGGTCTTTCGAAAGCTACGCCGGTACTGGCCGTGGTGACAAGCTGGGTGTCGGTGACAACCTGAGCTATGAATTAAAACCTGGCAACTCAGGCGCCGTCTTTACGCCAAGCCTGAACTACGGCGACTACAACCTGATTAAACTGGGTGGCCCACGCAGCTGGGGTTGGAGTACAGCACTGAACCAGAAATTCGGTGTAGTCGGTAACGATCTGTACGAAAACACTGCACAAGATGGTTTTATCAACGCGCCAACCGTTGATGACGAAATGAATGCATTTAAGCTGGCTGCGACCCAGATGCTGGAAGACGCCGGTATGTTTACCAAAATGCACTATGGCGTGTCGTACAAAACCCGTGAAAAAGACAAAAAGTCTGAAGGTTACTTCATGACTTTAAAAGATTTCCCGGCGATGGTGTCAGTGCCTGAGCAGTACCGCATGGGTACTGTGAACCTGGATTTCATCGGCATGGGCAACATGATTGCTTATGATTCCGGCGCTATGCTGAACGACGGTTATTATGTACTGACCGCTGAAAGCCTGACCAACCAAAGCCACTCATTCAAAACCTGGACAGTTGGTGAAGATGTCACTGCGCTGTATACCCAGGCCGATTTAGAAGCTGAAGTCGGTGGAATTCCGGTCACCGGTAGTGTTGGTGTGCGTTATGTCAAAACTGAACAGGACTCACAAGGTACAGCCTTTGGTACTGTGAATGGCCTGATCGTGGCTTCACCAACAGATATCGACCACAGCTACAGCCATGTGCTGCCAAGCCTGAACCTGATTTTTGATGTGGCAGAAAACCAATCCGTACGTTTTGGCGCTGCAAAAACACTGTCTCGTCCGCTGATGGGGGATATGAACGCCTCTATTGGCGCGACTTACAGCCAGCAGGTTGACAGCAATGGTAACAATTGGAGCGTCAACGGTGGTAACCCGCTGCTGGAGCCAAAAGAAGCGCTGGGTATCGACCTGTCCTATGAGAACTACTTCTCTGACGAAGGTTATTTCTCTGTGGCTTACTTCTGGAAAGACCTGAACGAGTGGATCTTCGACGGTAAGTACCAGGTTGATTTAGCTGGTGTGGCAGATCCAAGCACAGGCCAAGTGCCTCCATCTTCACGTGCAACCGGTTCAGGTAAAGTCAACGGTGGCGGCGGTACGCTGCAAGGGACTGAATTCTCTGCAACAGTACCACTGAGTGCTGTCAGCGACATCCTGGAAGGTTTTGGTCTGATCGCGAGCTACACGATTGTTGATCAGGATATTCAGGACCCACTGGGTAAAGATTACGAGTTGCCAGGCCTGTCAAAAGAAATCATTTCTGCGACGGCGTTCTTTGAGCGCAATGGCTTCCAGGCCCGCGTCAGCGCGCGTAAACGTGGCGACTTTAAAGGTGACGTCTACGGTATCGGTTTCGACACGCAACAAGTGGATATCGAAGGCGAGACAATTGTTGATGCTCAAATTGGTTACGACTTCGGTGAAGCCGGCTTTAAAGGTCTGGAAGGTCTGTCGATTTTCCTGCAAGGCCAGAACTTAACCGACGAGCCATTTGTGTCAACCCAAGGCGATGCGCTGAAGATCCGTGACTATCAGGAATACGGCAAAACCTACCTGTTAGGCTTCAGCTACAAGCTGTAATTTCTGCCACAATCAAAGCCCTGGTTCGCCGGGGCTTTTTTATGTACAGGATGTACGGTATGCCGCAAATGCATGGAGCAATTTGTGGCGATGTACAGGATGTACGGTATGCCGCAAATGCATGGAGCAATTTGTGGCGATGTAAAGTGACAAAACGGAGTCGTGATGCAAGCAAATAAACCGGTGCGTGAGGTAGTGATTTTAGGCGGCGGCACAGCCGGCTGGATTTCAGCGTCGCTGCTCGTGAAGTTACTGGGTAAATCTATTCGCATCACTTTGGTGGAAAGTGATGAGATTGGCATTGTTGGCGTCGGCGAAGCGACTATTCCGCCGATCATGACCTTTAACGCGGCACTCGGTATTGATGAAAAAGCCTTTGTCCGCGCCACTAAAGGCACAATTAAACTCGGTATTGAGTTTGAAAACTGGCGCCAGATTGGCGACCGCTACATGCATGCGTTTGGCAGCATTGGTAAAGAATTCCCCAGCTGTAACTTCCATCATTTTTGGGTGCGCAGCCAAAAACTCGGCATGCCTTATGACTTCTGGGATTTTTCGCTGGCCTATCAGGCGGCAGTGCAGCATAAATTTGGTCATCTGGCGAAAATCGACGGCGTGAATCTGCCGGGTCTTTCTTACGCCTATCATTTTGACGCCGGTTTGTATGCGCAGTTTTTGCGTCAGTTCAGCGAAAACCTCGGGGTGCGGCGCATTGAAGGCAAAGTCAGTCAGGTGCTGCGCCATGCCGACAACGGCGATGTGGCCACACTGGTGCTGCAAAACGGTGAGCAGGTGCACGGCGATTTATTTATAGATTGCAGTGGCTTACATGCGCTACTTATCGAAAAAACTTTAAACACCGGTTATGAAGACTGGAGCCACTGGTTGCCGGCCGACAGCGCGCTGGCGGTGCCTTGTGCCTCGGTGGACCCTATCACGCCGTACACCAAATCCATCGCTCACGCCAAAGGCTGGCAATGGCGCATTCCGCTGCAACACCGCATCGGCAATGGCTTTGTCTATTCGTCAAAATATTGCAGCGACGAAGAAGCCAAAGCGACTTTGTTGGCCAACCTCGATGGCGAACCTTTGGCCGAGCCGCGCAAAATCAGCTTTAAAACCGGCCGGCGCCGCAAACAATGGAGCCATAACGTGGTCAGCATCGGTTTATCCAGTGGTTTCCTCGAACCGCTGGAGTCGACCAGTATCCACCTCATTCAATCTGGTGTGCTGCGTTTACTGAAGTTTTTCCCCAATAACGGCATTTCGCCGGCGATGCGCGACGAATTTAACCGTTTGTCGCAGATTGAATTCGAGCAAATCCGCGATTTTATTATCCTGCACTACAAGCAAAACGAACGCACCGACAGCCAGTATTGGCTGGACTGCGCACGAATGGACGTACCAGAAACCCTGCGCCGTAAAATGGCGATGTTCCGCGAAACCGGCATGGTGCAGCGTGAACAGGATGAGCTGTTCTCTGAGATCGCCTGGCAGCAGGTGATGATAGGTCAGGGCGTGATCCCGGCGGATTATCACAGTATGGCCAATGCCATTGATGAAACCGCGCTGAAAGAGCTGCTGGATAACCTCAAAGCGGTGATGCAGGTCACGGTCAACCGCTTGCCTGCGCATCAGGACTTTATTGATTTCTGTGTACGCTGAGGGACGGATGTATAAAACGAACAAAGGATTCATCTGGCTGACGATGCTGGCGATGAGCACCGCAGCAACTGCTCAGCCCGGACCTTTACAGGTGCCGTCACCGGACTGGCGCGACCAGGTGATTTATTTTGTGCTGACCGACCGTTTTGCCGATGGTGACCCGGCCAATAACAACCAGGGCGCCGGCGAATATAACCCGGTCAAATCAAGCCACTACAGCGGGGGCGACCTTCAAGGTATTCAGCAAAAGCTGGATTATATTCAGGGGCTTGGCGCAACTGCCGTCTGGTTGACACCGCCGGTGGCGAATCAGTGGTGGAGTGACAAAGCGCAGTATGCCGGGTACCACGGTTATTGGGCCACCGACTTTGCCAATATCGACGCGCACTATGGCATGCTGACGGATTATCAGGCGCTGTCGCGTGATTTGCATGGTCGTGGCATGTATCTAGTGCAGGATATTGTGGTCAATCATACCGGCAATTTTTTTGGCTACGACGGCCCATATGATGCGGCCGATACGGCGAAAAACTTCGTGTTGTATGAGGGCGACAGCAGCGCTCAGCGCGCGCCGGTGCAGCCGCCTTTTGATCAGATTAACCGGTTAAATCCGGCGCACGCTGCTGCCGGCATTTATCACTGGACGCCACCGATCAGTGATCCAACCCTGCCAGGCCAGGAATTTAGTTATCAGCTGGCGACGCTGGCCGACATCAACACCGCCAATCCGCGCGTGCGGCAGGCGCTCAAGCACAGTTACCGCTATTGGCTGGAACAAGCCGGGGTAGATGCCTATCGCATTGATACCGCTAAATATGTGGAGCACGAATTCTGGCAGGATTTTTTGCATGCACCCGATGGGGTGCTCGCCAAAGCGCGGGAGCTCGGCAAACAGAATTTCCTCGCCTTTGGTGAAGTGTTCGAAGCCTCCAGGCCGTTTGAGGCCGATGGCGAAGCCAAACTACGGCGTTTTCTGGGCAGCGAAGAAAAACCAGAACTCAATTCTGTCATCGCCTTTCCGCTGTATTTTGAGCTGAACCGGGTGTTGGCAGAAGGCCAGCCTGCGGCGCAACTCGGTTACCGGCTGCAACAGCACGTCAGCCAATTCCCGCAGCCGCATTTGTTGCCGACTTTTTTAAATAATCACGATACCAAACGCTTTTTGGCCGCTGGCAGCCCGGCGGCATTTTTACAGGCTTATGCGCTGCTGTTTACTATTCCTGGCATCCCGGTGATTTATCAGGGTGATGAACAGCTGTTGCCGGAAACCCGTCAGGCCATGTTTAAAGGCGGTTGGGGCGCTACGCAGGATGCTTTCCGGCCAGAGCACAGCATGTATAAGCATATTCGTCAGCTGGCCGATTTACGCAAGCAACACCGCTTATTCAGCCGCGGCGAGTTTAGCCTGCTGCAGGCTGAAACTGCCGGTGCCGGCATTCTGGCTTATCAGATGCAGCATCAGGGGCAAAAGGCTGTGGTGGTAATGAATACTGCCGACAGCCCGCGTTTATTGGCCGGACTAAAACTCGGTGCCAGTCAGGCCCGCGTGTTATGGCAAAGCCCAGGTGCGGGATCCGGCCCGTTACCGGTTAATCCCGCTGGCGAGTTGACGCTGGAATTGCCGGGGCGTGCCGTGTTGGTGTTGCAACCGGCGGGCGAGGCTGCCAGTCAGGCTGTTGCCGGTGGCAAGTTAACGTTCAGCGAGTTACCGCCAAGCTCGTTAACAAGCAGCCCGTTACAGCAGGACGTCTGGCTGCAAGGCAGCACAGACAGACCGGATCTGCCAATCTGGCCGGTGCTTGATGGCCAGTTACATCAACTGCCGCCAGTGCACGCTGCGGCGGATGGCAGTTTCCGCTTATTGCTACCAGTGCGGGACTTGGGCCTGCAGCAGCATCGTTTACAGCTGTATCAGGCCGAAACCGGCGTGCTGAGCCCGGTCTGGCAATATCAGACCGACGTCAAAGCTGCCAGCTGGACTGCTACTGCAGAGGACCCGCCAGACGATGACAAAGGTTTTGACGGCAATTACACAGGCCCTACCCAGCCGCACGCGCAGCAGCAGCGCGATATCCGCGGGCTGAGTGCCCGTGCTGGCGGCAATATACTGGAACTGGAACTGCAGATGCAGCAAATCAGTCAGTTCTGGGCGCCGGCCAACGGCTTTGACAATGTGCATCTGGCGCTGTTTTTCCATCTGCCGCAGGCGACACAACTGCCCGGTGCCACTGTGTTGCCAGGGCTGAACCGCAGCATGCCGCATCAGCTTTCCTGGCAACTGGGGCATTTCCTGTTTGGCTGGGGCAATTCGGTGTTTAATGCCGCAGGAGCCAACGCCACGTCGACCGGGCAAAAACTTGGTGCAGCGCCCGAAGTGACTGTGGATGCGGCCAAAGGTCTGATCCGTATCCGTTATAACGCCGCAGCACTGGGTTTGCCGGGTTGGGATGGCGCGAAAATTTACCTGTCGACCTGGGATAAAACCGGTGAGGGCGTGCTGCGCAGTATCGAATTAACACCGTCGCCATGGAATTTTAGTGCGAAGACCACAGATGCACCGAAAGTGATGGATGACCTCTGGCTGGAACTGAAAACGGTCAACAGCTCTGACCACTGACAAGCTCGGGAACCTGCCGTGCTTCTCTCAGTCACATCAAGGCCCGTGTTTATTTCGGGCCTGACAGTGATGCGAGGAGAAGAGGATGTTGTCAACAATCCGCAGCCGGATCATCCGGTTTTTGCAGCTCAGCCAATGTCGTTTTGATATCGACGGTCAGAAAATTCATACCTGCAACGCCTGCCTGACTTTTCAGCAGCAGGCGTTGCTTATTGAACGTCCCGGCAAACCCAGCCGGCTGATGCCGTATGAAAAACTCAATCTCGACCGTTTATTGTTTTTGATTAATCCTGCCATCACAGTGCACTAACCGCTGTGTTCCAGCTGAAAAGTTGGGGGTAGTTGTCCGCGTCAAGGAGTCCGGGCTTGGCTGAACTGCGTGTCGCCACTTTAAATCTGCTGAATTTTGCCGCGCCGCCGCTGGCTTGTTATGAATGGGACAATATTTATAATCAGGCGCAGTGGCTGCAAAAAACCAACTGGCTGAAAACTCTGCTGCAACAGCAGCAGCCGGATATTCTGGCGCTGCAGGAAGTGTTTTCCGTCACTGAATTGCGTGAGCTGCTGGCGACCTTGGGTTATGCCTGGTTTGCCGTGGTCGAGCAGCCGGAATTACTCGACCAGCACGTGTTTACCCGCCCGGTGGTCGCCATCGCCAGCCGTTACCCCATGCTTGAGGTTGCAGAAATCACTGCCGATGTGGCTGGACTGGCGCAGCTTGGGCTGAATAACTTCCAATTCAGCCGCAAACCTGTGCTGGTGCAACTGGAAACGCCACAGTTCGGCAAGGTCCGGGTGGCGGCTGTGCATCTGAAATCACGCCGGCCGGCAGAATTGCCGGATGCTGCGCTGGCACTATGGGCGTCTGAGCTGCAGCGTGGTTACGAAGCGGCGTTACTACGTCAGGCGTTGGCTTTGCATTGTCGGTCTGAAAAAGGCCAGGCTGAACCGCTGATTGTGGCCGGTGATTTTAATGATGTGCTGAGTTCGGCGTTGTTACAGCCGCTGCTGGCGACAGATCGCAGCCAACAGCCATTATTCCTGTTGCAGGATGCAGCAGAGCTGGCGGCTGAAGCTTACCGCGCGCCGACACATTATTATGGTGCTGGCGGCCAGGTACTGGATTATGTATTAGTGTCTGCTGCTTTTGATCCACGCCACCATCATGCTTGTGGCGAGGTTAGCAACTATCGGGTGGTGGACCGGCATCTGGTGAGTCCGGTATTTGCGCGTGATGGCTACAGCAGCGACCACGCGTATGTGGAAATTTGTCTGAATCCGCTTAAATGCCGCTAGTAGCTGGTTCTGTGGTGGCCGGGGCTTCTGTGGCCGGACTGGTTTCAGTGTCTGCTTTTTGTTTCAGCCGGATCGAATTTTTCACCTGAATATTTTTTTTCTGTTTGGCGCGTTTGGCGATTTTCTTTTTCAGGGCTTTGGCTGAGCTCATGGCAGGGTTCCGGTACTAGTCATCAAAAGCCCTATTCTAGCGGATCGTCGGCGTCGCGCCCAGCTTTGCTTGCTTTGCCAGCTGTTCGCTTAATACTTTGGGCCGGTAACTTTGCTCCAGCCGCTGCAATTCGCCGCTTTGCTGCAGGCGCCGGATGGCTTTATTCAGCGCCGCCATCGTCGCCAGATTCACCGTTTGCTGACTGGCCATCAGGTGGGCCGGTGTCACATGTAATTGAGGGCTGGCCAGTCGGATATCCATGATCCGGTCCGGTCCGACAAAATGATAAAACAGGTCGGCGTCGATCAGCACCAAATCACCGCGACTGGGTGTGGCGAATAACAGTTCAGTGCCAACCTGCGCGTCCGGATAAGCCGTGTAACGTTTTTGCTGTTTAAATCTGTTACGGTACTGCTCAAACTCAATGCCATACCAGCCGCTGGCGGGGCCTATCATCCGCAAACCAAGCCGTAGCGCATCGGCGAGGCCCAGCTCGTCCGGCAGGTCGCTGCGCGTGCGGGCGAACAGGCCAACCACTTCCTGCCGGTACGGCTGGCTGAAGCAGGCAAAACGTTCGCGGTCCGGGTTTTTTGAGGCGCGGATCATCAAATCAATCTCGCCATCCTGCAGGCTTTTGACAATACGGGCGCCGGTCATCGGCGTCACATGCCAGCGGATCTGACAGCCGGCCGCCTGCATAATAGCGCTGACCAGCTCGACGTCCATGCCACGCAGCTGGCCGCTGGCATCGTGATAAGCCGATGGTGCATGCAGATCGAGGTGCACCCGCAAGGGCTTCGGACACACAGCATTCGCTGCAGTTGCAGCTATGGCTTGGGCTGCATACAGCAGCACAGAGAGAGTAAAAATCAGCGCTTTAAACACACAATACCTATCAGCTCGGCCTGACCACTTCAACGGGCCGTATCGGCGCCATTATCGCGGATCCGGGGCCTGTGTCTGGTCTTATCTGCAGATTTGGTAATTGTCGCCGCTTCTGGCTAAAATGTCGGCCTTTTTCTGACAATTGGCGCAAATATGCGGATTATTCTGGCTCCGATGGAAGGGGTGGTCGACCATTTAATGCGGGACATGCTGACGCGCATTGGTGGTTTTGATTTATGTATCACCGAATTTGTCCGGGTCGTGGACCAGTTGTTGCCGCGCCGGGTTTTTACCCGCTTGTGCCCTGAACTGCTCAATGGCGGCAAAACGCCGGCAGGCACGCCGGTGCGGGTGCAGCTGCTGGGGCAGGAACCACAATGGCTGGCGGAAAATGCTGCCCGCGCTGTGGCGCTCGGCTCGCCGGGCGTGGATTTAAACTTTGGCTGTCCGGCCAAAACGGTCAACAAAAGCAAAGGCGGCGCAGTGCTGCTGAAAGAAACCGAAACGCTGTACCGCATCATGCAGGCGGTCCGCAGTGCAGTACCGGCCGAGTTTCCGGTCACGGCGAAAATGCGGCTCGGTTTTGATGACACCAGTCTGGCGCTCGACAACGCCCGGGCGCTGGCCGAAGCCGGCGCGTCGGAGCTGACGGTGCATGCCCGCACCAAAGCCGATGGTTATCGCCCGCCGGCCTATTGGCCCTGGATTGCTGAGATCCGCAAAGTCATCAGCATTCCGGTGATCGCCAATGGCGAGATTTGGCAGCCGGCCGATGCGGCGCTCTGCCGCGAGCAAAGTGGTTCCAGCGATATTATGCTCGGGCGTGGCGCGCTGGCGCAGCCGAATCTGGCACTGCGCATTCGCGACGGCGTGCCGTTGCTGCCGTGGCCTGACGTGTTGGCGATGCTGATGCGCTACTCCGAATACGAAATCGCCGGCGACAAAGGCTTGTATTACAGCAACCGCATCAAACAATGGTTCAGTTATCTGCGTCTGCAATATCCGGAAGCTGAGGTATTGTTCCAGCAACTGCGGCTGCTGCGCAAAAGCGCCGACATCGTCGCGCTGTTGCAACAGCAGCTACAGCGCCACTGAAACCATTATTGGGCGTGCGCGAGGCGGCTGTGCCTGAACCACAGCGCCAGCCCCATACCGCCAACACCGCTCAGCATCAGCAGCGCAAACGGCAGCACCGACGTCTGACCGCCGAGTGCCAGTAATGGCCCGGCGGCGGCGCCGGCACCAAAACGTAAAGTGCCAATCACTGCGGTCGCAGTGCCGGAATGCTCTGGAAATTCCATCAGAATCAACGCGTCGGCGTTGGTGGCACAAATGCCGAGACTGGCCATCAACGGAATGATCGCGGCGACTACCGCCCACAACGGCGCGTCCAGCACGCCAACGGCCGTCAGCAGCAAAGCCCAGAGCGCAGCGCTGCCAAAAGCCACCTTTAATAACTTCGCGCTGCCAAGATGCACCACGAGCCGGGCATTGGCAAAATTTGCACCGATCAGCGCCAGCACGTTACAGCCAAACAGAATACTGAAAGTGCTGGTGTCGACATGGAAATGACCAATGTAGATAAAAGGCACTGCGGTCAAAAAACAGAAGAAACTAAAGGATGCAAACATCGACACGGCAATCAGCGGCTGTGCCAGTTTGCGGCTTAATACAGTCCGGTAGGCGCTGAAAAACTCCGGTTTGCGTTTGTTGTCAGGATGGGTCGCCGGAAAAAACTTTGCGCTGCACAACAAAATCAACAACCCGTAACCAGCCAAAGTCAGAAAAATCCAGCGCCAGTCACTGATCGCCAGTACAGCGCTACCAATGGCCGGTGCCAGCAGCGGTGCCAACATCATCATCATCGACACATAGGACATGCCCTTGGCGGTATGCTCCTGATAGAGCTGTCGAATCAGGCCTGGCACCACCACAGTCGCCGCGGCGCCAAAAAATGCCTGCAGGGCACGGCCTGCCAGAAAACTGTTAATGTCGGTGCTGCGGCTCAGCCAGATGCTGCTGAGCACAAAACCAGCGAGGCCCAATAGCGCCAGCGGCCGGCGCCCGACGGCATCGGCCAGTGGCCCAAACAACAACATGCCGAGCGCATAAAAAGCTAAAAAGATACTCAGCGATTGCTGTACAGCGCCGGGGTCTGTCGCCAGCGCCTGACTTAACAGCGGCATCGCCGGCAGATACATATCGATGGCCAGCGGCGTAATGGCCACGACAGAAGCAAAAAGTGCGATTAACGCGAGCGAAGGGCGATGGGCCATAACTTTTATCAGTTCGGAAAAAACGATATTTTACCGCATCGAAGGCATTTAAATGATCGTAAAAGCTGAAAGGAAGCGAACCTCTGAATGCAGAATTGTGAATTGTCGCCGCGGGCAAATTGTGGGCAAAGTCACCCGCGGCGCTGCTGAGGCAGGTTCCCTCAGAGCCCGCAACAAAATAACGCTCAGCGCGGTAATGTTTTAATCAGCTTTGCCGGCTGGCCTGCCACCAGGCTGTATGGTTCCACGTCACGATTCACTACAGCACCTGCCGCAATCACCGCACCTTCGCCAATGTTGACGCCTGGCAGAATAATAGCGCCGCCGCCGATCCAAACCCGGTTGCCGATAAAGATCGGATGCGCCTGCTCAATACCTGTGACCCGCTCGCTGGCAGCCATCGGGTGGCTGACAGTATAAATCTGTACCGCGGGCCCGAGCATCACGTCATCGCCAATGGTGATAGTGGCAGCGTCGAGCATCACACAATGATGGTTGGCGTAAAAGCGCTGGCCGAGCAGGATATTGATACCATAATCGCACCAGAAGTCTGGTTCGATATAACAGCTGCCGACACGGCCGAATAATTGGCGGGCCAGTTGCTGGTGGGCTTTAAAGGGTTCCGGGCCTTGTTGGTTCAGCTGGCGGCACAGCTGTTTGGCGCGGCGGCGCTGTTCGGCCAGTTCGCGGTCTGCTGGGCTAAACCATTGTTGCGTCGCCATTTTTTCACGTTCAGATGTCATAAATTTCTACTGCTGGTTAATTTTGTTGCAGCTCAGTGCGGTTCCATAAATTCTGATGCTTTGCCGGCGCAAAAAATTCATCCGGATGCCAGCAGCGCGGCAAAAAATGCCGCAGCTGTGCCGGCTCAAAGTTCGACGACAGTTTACTCAGGATCTCTTGTAACCGCGCTTCCGGGATCACTGCGAGCTTCTGCCGCGCCGGTTTAAAATACAGATTGTGGTCGACGCTGACGGCCAGATTCTGGCCTGAGGTTTTAAACCGCAGGTTGCGGGTCACACCACGACAGAGCGGCGTTTCCGGGCTTGGTGGATATAACGAATTCACAATGGCAAATTCATAACGTTCCGGCGCAGCCGCAGATTTCTCCTTCGGCAGGTACACGATGCCGTAACCTTGCGGAAAAATGCCGGTGATCATCAGCAACTGGTCGACCATACGTTCATCATATTGACCGGTACGGGCGCCATTTTTCAGGATCAGTGCGACTTTCGGTAACGATTCATAGATAAAACGGGCCCGCCCCGGTAACACGGCTGACGCGTAAACTTGCGGGATACGCAGCAAATTGCCAACGCCGCTGCCGGGTGCCGCAGCGGTACGCAACACTGTTGCGGCAAAAGCGATTTTTTCCTGTTCATTTTGCTGAAATTCGGCGCGTTCACTTTTGGAATTACCACGATACAGTGGCATGCCGATGCCTTTGAGTAAAAACCGCAAACTGGCCTGCAGACTGACGTCGAGAAACTCCTGGCGCTCGGCGGCACTGAATTGCAGGCGATAATTCGGCTGGCTGCCGTCAGCCCGCAACACACGCAGCGCATCCGGATGATAGTGGCCGACGTCCTGCAATAACACCGCCATCAGCAGCGGGATTTGCACATCGTCGCGAAATGGACAATAAGGCTGTGGCCCGGGTAAATGCAGCATTTCTGCGCGTTGTTGGGCTCTTTTCAGGATATAACTGTTGGTGATGAGGTTCTGTTCCAGCAGATGGTCCAGTAAGCGCAGGCTCAAAACGGCTTTGTAAAACGGTTTATATTTCTGCTGCATTGCCGCCATCGAGTCGCCTTCGCTCGGTGCCAGTAATTGCAGTGTGCCAAGCAAACGGGATGAACGCAGGATGGTTTCCGGCCGGTTTTGGCCGTCGGTCAGCTCCAGCAACTGCTGGCAAATCAGATACAACTGGCTGTAGCGTTGTTGTTGCAACTGTTCGTAGCGGTGCTCGGCATCAAACAGCTGCTGGCGTTTTTGCTGCACATCGGCAATGAGGCTGGCTTCGGTTTTGCGGTTCGCCTGCGCCAGCCGGGCCTGACTTAGCTCCCAGGCTTCGTGCAGCTGAGCGATGTCGGCGGTATCCTGTGCGTCCCGACTGAAAAAACGTGCTGCGCTGCCGTAAACCGACAACTGAAAACGCGAGCCACTTAATAAGCCGCCAATCAGTTTTGCCAGATTTTTGCTGTAACTGTTTTCAACCGATGTATTCGGGTCGGTGGCCATCCACGCTGTTCCCTGTTGTGAGGCGTGCGCAAAACTACACGATAGCTGAAGTTGGCGCCGGCGTGAAGCCAGCTGCGGTGACCGGACCATATTTGGAACAAAGTTGCGCGGCGTGGCTGGCTGGCATAGTATTCAGCTTAACATTCAGCTTAATATTCGAAGACATGTCCTTTTGCGGTGTGATGCTTTGGTTTGAACATCATGCAGTTGCAATCCGGCCCAACCAGGAGCCTTCATGAGAAAAAATAAAATTATTAATACCGATGACGTCTTACTGACGCTCTGTACCGCCGTGACTCAGGTCTTCGCCGCTGCCGGCAACGCGCAAATTGCTTATTCGCCGATGGTGCAGAAGATCCATAAAACCTGTTTACGGCCGGATCTGGGCTGTTTTGTGTTATTTGATGGCGGTTTTTCCGGCCTGGTGGTGATCAATTTCACCGCAGAAGCGGCGATGGAAATTTACCGCAAGTACATGATGAGTATGGGAATGCCGGAAACAGAACTGGCGCAGTTCCACACGTCAGACGAAGTCGGCAACGTGATGGGCGAGTTGATGAACCAGATTGTCGGTGACTTCACCAACCGGGTGCGTCAGGAATTACAGACCTCGATTAACCAAAGCCAGCCGAAGATGATGGCGATTAATAAACAAGTGCAGATCCTGATTAATACCCAGCTGGACCAGCCACAAGCCCGGCGGGTGACTTTTAACACGCCGCTGCACAATATTTTCTATCTGGAACTGGCGATGGATAAAACCGAGTTTATTCAGCTCCATGAGTTTGAAACTGCCGAAGAAGAAAATGTTGATGACATTCTGGCCAATGCAAACAATCAGTCGACAGCCGCCGCGGATAGCTCTGCAGCGCAGGATGTGGATGACGACTTCCTGGCCAATCTGGGGCTTTGACCACAGAGCTTGAGTGGTTGCTCTTTACCCAATAACGCGGCCCTTCAGGCCGCGTTATTGTTTTTAGCTCCGGTCTGCAGTAGCGGTAATTCCAGACTAAAGCGCGCGCCGCCGAGCAGCGAATCGTCAATCCGCAGACGCCCCTGATGCCAGCCGACTATGCGGCTGACGATAGCGAGGCCCAGCCCAAAACCACCTTTGTCGCGGCTGCGGCTTTGGTCAACCCGGACAAAAGGCTGCAGGATAGCGTCTCTTTGCTCGGCAGGAATGCCGGGGCCATCATCTTCGACGACAAAACTCAGCCAGCTGCCTTGTTGTTGCACCGACAGCAACACCTGACTGCGGGCATAGCGTTTGGCATTCAGCAGCAGGTTTTGCAGCGCCCGTTCCAGATAATGGCCATCGCAGGTCCAGTGCAGCCGTGCCGGCCTTTGCAGCAGGATCGGTGCACCCGGCAGCGGTGCCAGTTTTTCCAGCAGGTTTTCCAGCAGCTCCACCAGATTGACGTCCTCAAAGCTTAACCGCACCGTTTGCGCTTCCAGCCGGGCATAATCGAGCATTTCATCAACCAGTTGATCAAGTTCGGCTAAATCCTGCTGCATCGCGCGTTTTTCGCTGTCCGGCAGCGCTTGCAGTTCCAGTGCAAACTTCAGCCGGGCCAGCGGGGTGCGCAGTTCATGGGATACGGCGTGGGTCATTTCGCGTTGCAGCGACATCAGCCGCAGAATTTGCCGGGCCATTTGTTGCACGCTACCAGCGATGGGGGCGAGCAACGAGCGTTCCGGTAACGGCTGATCAGGCAACTGCATGCCCTGACCAAACTGGCGCAGCTGGCGCTGCAGTGTTTCGATATCACGGGCGACCGGCCATAAAAAACCGGCCAGCGCTATGCCCAGCAGCAGGAAAAATAACAGGGTAAACAGATAAGTGTTATGTGCCGGAACTTCGACCTGCACAGGACCAAATTGCAGCAGCTGATCCTGCAGCATCTGGTAGAAATACACCTGATTGTCGCTGAATAGCGGGACTAACTGACCGCGTTCCAGCGCTTGATATTCAGCGTCGGACCAGGCGATGCTTTGTGGTGGCAGGGGTTGCAGCCCCAGATTCAGTTGTGCGGCTACTTGTTCGGCACTTTGTTCCGGTGCGGCCAGCTGGTAGGCCAGGCTTTGACCTAACAGCTCCACCCAGCCAGGCAATTCCGGGCTTTGACTCTGTTCCCACAAACGCTCGACTGACCAGCCGACCGCCAATAACACCAGCAGAATAAACAGGTAAAAGCGCAGGAACAAACGGCGCATGGTCAGTTCCAGGCGTCCGCAACGAATAAATAACCTTTGCCCCAGACCGTTTTAATGCGAAATGGAGTTTCGGCGTTATCGCCCAGTTTGCGGCGCAAATGTGAGACCCGCACATCGACAGTGCGGTCCAGCCCGTCATACTCGCGGCCGATGATTTGTTTGTGGATAGCTTCGCGGCGTACCGTCTGGCCGGCATGTTTGGCCAGCATCCACAACAAATCAAACTCGTAACTGGTCAGTTCGACCAACTGATTATCATAATAGGCTTCGCGAGCGGACTGATTGAGCTTAAGTTTGCCAAACTCCAGTCGCTGCTGATCTGCGGCACTGCCGCCTTGAGTACGGCGCAGCAAAGCGTGAATACGGGCCAGCAGGACACGCGGCTCGACCGGTTTAATCACATAATCGTCGGCACCCAGTTCAAGGCCAAGCACTTGGTCGATGTCGCTTTGTTTGGCGGTCAGCATTAGCACCGGCTGTTTGTACCAGGCGCGCAGCGCGCGACAAACGGCAAAACCGTCGAGTCCCGGCAGCATCAGATCCAGCACGACCAGTTCAGGGCCAAACTCTTTGCATTGCTGTTCTGCCTGCAGACCATTGTCACAAACCTGGACTGTAAAGCCGTGTTGTTGCAAAAAACTCTGCACCAGGCTCGCCAGTCGTTGATCGTCTTCAACCAACAGAATTTTACTCATCAGAACACACTCCAGGGTGCGACCAGCCGGCGTTTGCGTGCAGGCTGGCGACTTAACACGGATAATTGACGGGACAAACGTGGTTGTCCCTCAGCACGTAACAGCAACAGCGCCGAGCCTTCGAGCTGGGCCTGATAACTCAGCTCGCCAGAGGTTTGTTGCTGCCAGCAATGTAACGACAGCCCTTCAAGCTCGGCACACAGCGAGATCGGTTTGGGGTGTTGCCACGACAGACGGAAATCCAGCTGGCAACGATCTGATTTCTGGTCGGCGACACAGACAACAGGGGCAATTTGCCAGCACAAGGTCTGGTCACATTGCCTATCCGCCGCTGCGGCCTGCGCAGCGGTATGAACCAGCAAAATCAGCCACAGCACAGACCGCATCAGAGAAACCGGTAACTGAAGCCGATAAACCAGCTATGCGCAGTGGACTCCTGCAGCAACGGGCTTTGTACCTTGCCACCTGCCGCCGGCACTGCGACGTCAGTGTTGAGCCAGCGATGTCGCCACAAACTCAGCAGTTGCCAGCGCTCGGTCAGCGGATACTGCCATTGCAGACTGATTTCTGGCTGCCAGCTGGCCAGCGCACGATATTCCAAGCCTTCGCCTTCACTGGCGTTCAGACCATAATAGGTATTCATTAAATGCTGATCCTTCCATGCCAGCGCTACACCGAGTTGCCAGTGTCCAATCCGGCTTTGCCAGCCGGAGCTCGCCGCCAGACGCAGATGCTGCCCGTCATATTGTTGGCTGATATCATGCCACCAGTTCAGTTTCAGCTGTAATCCGGGTAAAAACCAGTCCAGTTGTAAACCACCATCCAGCGCCAATGGCCTTTTGTCTGCCTCGGCAATAGAAAGTTCTTGTTTCATCGCAACTTTTTGTACGGGGCCTGCTACACCGGTGCCAGAGATAAATTGTGTTTCAAACAGGTTGACGGCAGACCGTCTGCGGAAATACCCTTGTTCTTCGTTCAGACGACTGACCAGGCTGAACTGGATGTCATCGTGCAGTTGCCAGCTATAACCTAAGGTCGCATTGTCGAAAAACCAGTGTTCGCCGTAATAGCTGATGTCTGGCATCAGCCAGAGCGGAAAATTGTGACCGCCGTAGAGTGGATTGGAACGAAATCCGGCGCCTATGGCCAGATTGATTTGCCATTGTTCTGTGGCAACGCAGGGAGCCTGCGTGTTGCTGTCCGTGCAGTCGGCGTGTACCGGTGTGGCGACACCGATAACAACAAGAATGAAGTACAATGCCCGTAACATCATGATCTGAGCCTGTGCTGCTGTAAATGTCGGCACTTTAGCATCGTGGCCCAAGGCAGGCAGCAAAAATAACATTGTTTCACAAATTGGCCGGGGAATTGTCACAGAAGCGTCGTGAGCCGCTCTTTAGACTAAGCCTACATTTTGTGGATGGAGACTTATTGTGCAAAATGATTTTAATGCACCAGCCCCGGGCCGTTTTTGCCGGCTGCAAATTCTGGCTTTTCTGGTGCTGAATTTGTTAGGCTCCTGCGTCCATGTACCGCCTGTCCATACACCAGCGCAGGCGGTCAGCGCCACTCAACCAGACCAGCAAACAGCCGCGCAGCCGGTCACTAAAACGGCGACAGTCGCGCCTGTGCAGCGGTAAACACCGCGAATTCCAGATATCCCCCGTTGGTTTGCTTGCCCACAGCAGCCTGTTGTGGCACCTTATCCGCCTGATAAAAAGTCTGCCCGCTCGTCAACAGCCCTTGGCCGTATGGCGGAGCAAAACACTAGCAGGCGTTGCAGGCCGATGGGGAATTTTGCAGTATGAAAGGAAAAGCCACTTCGTTTGATATTGCCTACCTGGCTGGAGTGTCGCAATCAACGGTATCCCGTGCCTTACGTGACAGTCCGGCGGTGAACCAGGAAACCAAAGACAAGATCTTCGCGATCGCCAAACAACTCAATTATAAAGTCGACAAAAATGCCAGCAACCTGCGGAAACAGCGCAGCGGAACTTTGGCTTTGTTGTTATTTGAAGACCCCACAGTTGATGATTCGCAAATTAATCCGTTTTTTCTGTCGATGCTCGGCAGTATTACCCGCGCCTGCACCAAACGCGGTCATGATTTATTGATCTCATTCCAGCAGCTCAGTAACGACTGGCATGCCGACTACGAAGACAGCAAAAAAGCCGATGGTATTATCCTGCTCGGTTACGGCGATTACATCGACTATGAAGAAAAGTTACAGCAACTGCTGGCGCAACAAACTCATTTTGTCTGTTGGGGCGCGCAGGTTGAAGGTCATCCGGAATTTACTATTCGCAGCAATAACCGCGAAGGTGGCCGCCAGGCGGCTGCTCATCTGTTAAGTCTGGGCTATCGCAGTTTTGCTTTTATCGGTATTGCATCCGACCATGCGCCAGAGTTTTTTCAGCGGTTTCAGGGTTATCTTGAAGTGCTGGCTGAACATGGTATACCGCCAGAACAAGTGCCGCAGTTTGATGCGATTTCAACCGAACAGGCCGGCTACAGTGCGACCCAGCAGTTGTTTGCCGCAGGCCACAGACCCCGCGCTATCTTCACTGCCAGCGATCTCATTGCCATAGGCGTGATCCGGGCGGTGCAAGCCGCAGGTTTACGCGTGCCGGAAGATGTTGCAGTGGTGGGGTTTGATGACATTCCGATGGCCAGTTTCTGTACGCCACCTTTGACCACTATTCAGCAGAACACCACTTTAGCCGGCGAGATGCTGGTGGTGAATCTGTTGAAGCTGATTGCACAGGAAAGTATCAGTCAGACGGACATTGAACCGAAAATGATTGTGCGCCGCTCTTGCGGTAGCCCTCAAACTGCACTCATCGGCAAATGACGGCCAATAAAACCAGTCTGCATCCGCAGAACCCTTTTGCCGCGCCTTATCCGCTCACAGAGCTGGTCAAGCTACAGCCGGTATTGGCGGCGTATTTAAAAACGACTCCAGATGGCCGGCAAACGCTGAATTTTGCCGAGCCGGAAGCTGTCACTTTACTCAATACCGCGTTATTGCAATGGCAATTTGGCCTGGCGCACTACCAAATTCCGTCTGGTTATTTGTGCCCGGCCGTGCCGGGACGGCTGGATTACCTGCTGTATTTACAGGATTTATTAACCACCAGTTTTCAGGGTAAAAAGGTGCCGGCGGCTGCAGTTCAGTTGCTGGACATCGGCTGTGGCGCCAACCTGATTTATGCATTATTGGCGGCCAAAGCGCTGCGCTGGCAGGCCATTGGCAGCGATATCGATACCAGAGCTTTGCAAAATGCGGCGTCGCTTATCGAACAAAATGGGCTGCAACGCCAGTTGTCGCTGCGTCAGCAAGCTAATCCGCAGGCAATTTTCCATGGCGTGATTCAGCCTGGTGATTATCTGGACCTGACCTTATGTAATCCGCCGTTTCATGACAGTCCGGACGCAGCTGCGGCCGGCAGTGCCCGTAAACAACGCAATTTAGGGCTGGAGAGTTCGGCGCCGCTGAATTTTGCCGGTCAGGCCAATGAGCTCTGGTGTGAAGGTGGTGAACCAGATTTTTTACGCCGTATGCTGGCGGAGAGCAAAGATTTTGCCCATCAGGTGTACTGGTTCAGCACGCTGGTGTCGAAACAGCAGCACCTGCCAAAACTGCAGCAGCAATTACAGCAGTTAGGCGCGACGCAAGTGCAGGTGATTGCGATGGCGCAGGGCAACAAACAAAGCCGGATTTTGGCCTGGAGTTTTCTGACACCTGAGCTTGCGGCGTTATGGCAGCAACACCGCTGGCGGCGGCGTTAATTTCCTGCCGTTGTGTTGTTCACACAGCCTGAAAGCCAATACAAAGAAAAACTCCCGGCCTGCTGCATCGCAACAACAAACCGGGAGCGGGAGAGTCGTGCGGTACCGGCGAACCGGCCCGCCGTAGCGTGTTATTTTGCGTAACGCTGCGCTTTATTTGGCGTAGCGCTGCTCTACCAGCGGATAACGGTCCCAGACTTTCTGGTCCTGCAGCGATCGTAACAGCTTGATGTACTCGGCGTGAGTCCAGGCCAGTGGTGTCGCGCCATTGGTGCCTTCACCCGGCTGATACTGGTAATGGCTGTTATTGCCGACGCCATCAAACACCTGCTCCGGTAACATCAGGCCAGCATTGGCAAAATGTTCCATCGCACCGACATACTGCGTGCGCAGTGGTGCCAGTTCGGCTTCCCCGAGCTGTGTTTTTTGCAGCAGCGCCCGCGCCAGCTCATAGTGACCGCGTTCACCGGAGAAAAACGGCCAGACACGGCCGCGTTGGCCAGCCGTGTTGGTCTGACCCGGTCCGTTGGCATAAGCCTCGCCGCTGACAATATCTTCGCCATATCCATCAATGCCGTACCGGCGCCAGCCTGACACGGTTTGGCCGCTAGTGGTTTTAAACTCATAACGCACCCGCGTCAGGTCCGGCAACGTCAGGTCGTCCATTTCGCCTAAAGTGGCGAGCACCGCCGGATGGTCGGCTTTGCGCACGCCATAACGCACCAGTTCGAGGAAACCGCCGTCAACGACATGGCCTTCGCGCGTATCGGCCTGGCCGTTACGCAGTTCCAGCACACTGTTGTCGTTTGGGTCTTCGTTGCTGTTAATGCGCAGATAATATTTGCCATCACTATTGGCGGTTTTCAGCTGGCCTTGTTCGGTGTAAGTCAGGGCTTCAAGCTTGCCGGCAAACTCGTCAGCTTTTTGCTGATACAGCGTTGCATTGGCGCTGTCACCAGCCTTGGCCGCGATATCGGCCGCGCTGACCAGACCGCTGATGATGGCGGCCATGGTCGATGGTGAATAACCGTATTGTTCTTCCCAGCGCTCTTGTTGGGTCGCTGGCGATTTTAAATCGATGTCGTTCCAGTCCAGTTTGACTTTGCCGCCGTGCGCGAGGAAATCCGCCGCCGGTTTTAGCATGCTGTGATACCAACTGGTGATCTCGGCGTCGGACAGCACGCCGTCCTGCCACAAGCGCCAGCCCAGCATCACCGGCATGGCGGTTTGGTCCATCTGGATGCCAACCCATTCCAGCGTGCCATCGACATGGGTTTTTTGCAGGAACCAGCCGGGTGTACCGCTATAACCCGGGGTTTTGTCAGTGACCTGTACTTTTTGCAAATATTGGAACGCCACTTTCGGACTTTCTTTATCACCCAGCGCTAACAGCGCCATCGCCACCTGATAAAAATCACGTGGCCAGACGGCTTTATAACCGGTCTGGGTCTGTTCAGCCGATTTGGCTTCGCCCCAGGGATTGGACAACGAGGCGATAAAAGCGCCGGCGTGGGTTTTATCTTCCTGCGCTTTTAACACCAGCGCACTGGCATACAGCAGCTTGCCCTGGTCCGTGCTTTGGTCGGTCAGCTTCGCCAGCGCCGGCAGCTGCGCCAGATAATCCTGCCAGCCGATGGCATCGCCATCGCCCTGATAATGCGTCAACACGGTATCCAGGCCGCGTTGCAGCGTTTGTTGCGCTTGCGCCTGACTTTGTGCCGCGTCACTGCCAAAGCCAATCACCTGGTCCCAGCTCGCCGTTTCACCTTTTTTCAGCGTGGCGTGGGTCAGTAAAGCAGCCACGTTGCCGGTTGCTTCACCTGTGCTGTGGTAAGTTGGCACTTTGCCGGATGTTTTCAGCTCAGTCAGACCATCTGACACACCGACGAAGCCGACGGTGGCCTGGACTGGTGCCGGTGCGGTCAGCAGTGTCAGACTGCTGTTGCCATCCTGTGCCTGCAGCATGCCATCTTTGATGGTCGCGCTGTCGTTGCTGCCGGTATTGGCCAGCGCCGGGTCTATATAGGAATAAACCGTCAGGCCATCAGCCAGAGCTTTGAACTTGGTCCGCACCACCATAGTTTGGGCAGTTGGGTCAGTAAAATACTGTTTCTCGATTTCGTATTGGCCATTTTTAGCGGTGTTGGTCACCCGGTACGACAGCGCCAACGGGCGACCTGCTGCATCTTTGTGCAGGTAATCGGTCTGGCTGTTGGTGGCGGTTTTTTCTTCGTCGACAAAGCCCTGACCCTGTACCACCAGCTGTAATTCGCGCAGCTGGGCTTCATGGATAAGGCCCGCCATGGTTTCGGTCAGAATACCCTGCGCCAGCGAAAACCAGACTTTGGACACCACGCCGGTACTGGCGCTGTCGGCATAACGGCCATCCTGATATTGCTCGTAGGAGGTGCCGATGCCGGTTTTACCGGCATAAGACCAGGTGGAAGGCTGACCCGGTGCGCCCGGCGCCGTCGCAGCGGCAGGGTCTTGCTGTGGCTGGCAGGCCGACAACATGAAGGCGGCACTGAGCGCCGACAGACGAAAAACAGCTTTCATCAACAATTTCTCCTTTACTTCGCAGCGGTTGCGTAGCGGCCTTGGCTCAGCTGCGCTCAGTTTTTACAGTCAGGACATAGCCGGCAGCGATCAGCAGACTGACTGCGCCCAGCGCCAGCGCATAAATCGCTTCGGCGTTAAATAAATGATTAATCAGCGAACCCAGAATAGTGGCGGCCAACAGCTGCGGTAACACGATAAAGAAGTTAAACATGCCCATGTACACGCCCATTTTATTGGCCGGTAACGAGTCCGCTAACATGGCGTAGGGCAGCGACAAAATCGACGCCCAGGCAAAGCCAACACCGATCATCGACAGCCATAACAGCGCCGGGTCTTTAATCACCAGAAAGGACAGATAACCAGCTGCGCCTAAGACCAGATTGATGCAATGTGCCACCTGCAGTGAGGTGCGGCGTACGATGTACGGGATCACTAAGGCCGCCAGCGCGGCAAAACCGTTATAAAACGCGAACAGCATGCCGACCCAGTCGGCGCCGTCGTTATAAGCGGCAGACGTTGGATCTGAACTGCCGTAGTGCACAGATGTGACAGCGGCAGTGGTGTAAATCCACATCGCAAACAGGGCGAACCAGGAGAAAAACTGCACCACAGCGAGCTGACGCATTCGGCCTGGCATCGTATACAGGTCATCGACAATTTGTACGACCATGCCATTGTTCCCCCGCGTTTTGCTGCGGGATACCTGGAACTGTAACAAACCAAAGGCCAGCAGCGCGCCGCCGAGAATATACAGCTGTTGGTCCAGTTTAAATTGCCAGACTAAGCCGAGCGAGACGATACCAATCAGCGCAGCAATCACGCCTTCACGCCAGTACTGGCGTTTATTACTGCCCGGCAGGCTTTCTTCATGTGCTTCACCAAAAGCCGCCAGTTGTTGCGGGCTGTATTCGGTAGAGCGCATCACGGTCCACAGCACTGCGATAAACAGCACCACACCGCCGCAATAAAACGAATAACGTACTGAATCCGGAATTTCACCCGGTGCCGCGGTGTTGGCGACGTCAAACCAGTTGGTCAGCATATAAGGCAGGGCGGACGCGACGACGGCACCAATGCCGATAAAAAAGCTCTGCATGGAAAAACCCAGTGGCCTTTGTTGCTCGTTCAGATTGTCACCGACAAAAGCGCGGAAGGGTTCCATGGTGATATTGATGGAGGCATCGAGGATCCACAGCATGCCGGCGGCCATCCACAAGGTTGGCGAATTGGGCAGGAAAAACAGCGCCATGGTGGTCAGTACTGCGCCATAGAAAAAATACGGGCGGCGGCGGCCTAAGCGGTTCCAGGTGCGGTCCGAAAAATAACCCACCACTGGCTGCACTAACAAACCGGTCAGTGGGCCGGCGATCCATAAAATCGGCAGTTCATCGATACTGGCGCCTAAGGTCTGAAAAATCCGGCTGACGTTACCGTTTTGCAAGGCAAAACCAAACTGGATCCCCAGGAAGCCGAAGCACATATTCCAGATTTGCCAGAAACTCAGATTCGGTTTGGCCTGCTGCATAATGATTCCCCGTATTGTTATTTTTTGAGTTTTGTCTTATCACCCACAATGGCTGCCGGTACTGACAGTGGCAGGCCTTCAGAGCATAGCAGAGTGCTGTTTATACTATGATTTTCTGCTGTTTTGCCGGGAAACACCCAGAAAAAAGGGGAGCATAAACTCCCCCGCAATTGTGTCTCCAGGAAACTGTGGGACCTGGTCTGTAAGGCCTGTGGCGCAAGCAGACAGATAACCAGAGCTTCTTGATATCGCGCTTTGCCGGCAACAACAACATGAATACGTATTCAAACCAGGCCAGATGCGGCGAAATGAGGCATTCGGCAGCCTGAAGCGCGGAGATTGCACCAGCGTGCAACAAAAAACCGGCCTTACGGAGCCGGTCTGATAATGACTGGTGCAGCAGCGCGCGCTGTTGCTCAGCTTTGGGCGTTGTATGCTGAGCTACCCAATGCGCCGCTTAGCGGTGGAACTGGTTTTCGACGCCGTTTTCCAGCAGGAAATCGCCGAGGTCAAGTAAATGCATCTCGTCCAGTTCCAGCGTGTCGAGCACCGCATCGGCGATCGCTTGCCACTGCGCGTCGTCCGCCACGTCAAACAATGTCTGTTGCTCGCCGACCATATGTTCCGCCAGCTTTAAAATCGCACAGAGGCGTTTTTCATACATATCGGTGGAGTGGAACAGCAATTCTGGCTGATGGTGATAAGCGATGACGTTGCTGATCTCCGGCGCCAGTCCCCAGCTTTGAGCGATCATAAATCCCAGCATTTCATGGCTGGTATTAAAATAACGTTGCTCTATATCGCCAAAATTCATCTGTTGGCTCAAGCCAACTTTCAGCACTTTCGGATAATCCGGGAACTGCGCGTGGATTAACGCCATACCGGCGTTATGGAACAAACCAATCGAATAACAATCGTCGGCGCAGTCCGAGCCCAGACGTAAATGCTGGGCGATCAGCATCGCGGCACTGCCAACATCCATCGCGCTGTTCCACTGACGCAGGGTGAAAGGGTCGGCTTTGCCATCGCTGAGGGTAAAACGCAGCACCACGCTGGACACCAATTTCACCACGCGGTTTAAGCCAAGAAATTTACAGGCATGTTCAATCGAACTGATTTTGCGGCGCAGGCCAAAATAGGCGGAGTTGACGACTTTTAACGTAAAACCGGCAATACCAATATCCATGTTGATGAGCGTCGCGATGGTATTGATATTCGGATCTTCCAGTTCAATTTCCTGTTTGATCCGCAGCAGCACTTCAGGTTGCGGGGGGATGGTGAAACCGGCCAATGCATTTTCAACCGCTTTCATATCAATAGGTTTGACCATAAAGCCAGACTCCGGAAGGCAAGGACTCAATTGAATAAGTGCCTAGTATATCTGCTCTGGGGGCGAACTGCAGTGTCTGTTTGGGGAAATCCGGCGTGGCGGACACCGCGCCGGATTTGTGTGCAGATGGCTTAGCTTTTCAGCTTTTTCAGTTGTTTTTGTATGGATTTCAGTTCTTTTTCCAGCTTTTCTGGCTTGTCGGCTAAGGCCAGCACCGGTTGCAGCGTTTGCTCGGCGTCGGCTTTATTCTGTTCCAGTAAATGGATTTGCGCTAAGCGGACCCGGGCCCATGGCAATTGTTGATTTTCACCGTCTTTATAAAAATCAATAAATTGCTGCAATGCGGCTTTACCGGCTGCTTTGTCCTGTTGTTCGACTGCGGCCAGCCGGCCAATTTGATACAGGTAGCTGTATTTTTGCTGCGGTTTTTCTGCCAGTTGTGCGGCCTGCTGATACAGTGCCGCGGCTTCAGCCATTTGTTTTTTGCTCAGCAGCAACACGGCTTTTTGTGCCAGTAAACGGGCCTGTTGCGGTTGTTGTTTTATGGCCTCATCGATGACTTTCAGTGCTTCATCGGTTTTTTCATCGTTATTCAGCACCATCGCCTGTGCCAGCGGGCCTGCCACTGGGTCTTTGCCGGATAAAGCCTGTGCCATTTGTTTGGCTTCGTCTTCATCACCGCCGGCAATGCCGGGTGCCTGCAGATAAAAGCCAATCAGATTCAGCTGCAGATCGGCATCTTCCGGCGCCAGGCTGACGGCTTGTTTCAGCAGCGCCAGACCGTCTTTGGCATGACCAGCGGCCGAGAAAATGCTGGCTTGTTGTGCCAGCGTGAACTGATTCATCGCTGCCAACTGCAGCAGGTCGGCATCTTTGGGAAAGGTTTTGCTGGCTTGTTGCAGAAATTCTGCCGCAGCTTCAGTTTGCTCCAGTCCGATCAGCGCCTGAGCATGGGCTTGCTGCAGCTCGGCATCTGAAGCAAAGGTGGGCAGGGTGGTGACGTGTTTTTCGATATTTTTAAACTGATCTTTTTCCAGCCACTGCTGGATTTGAGTCGCGTTGACTTCAGTCTGACTGTGTAATAAACCAGAGAAGATCGAAGCGCATAACAATAAAGCGGTTTTCATCGGCCTATCCTTGTAATTTATATATCAATGGATATTAACCTGATGGTTACAATTTGTGCAAACAGGCGCGCGTCAGGTCTGACCTTTGCTGCTACGCCTACAGCGTTCGGAACAATATTTCACCGTTGCCCAATCACGTTGCCACTTCTTGCGCCATTGAAACGGACGCCGGCAAACCGGGCAGATTTTTTCAGGTAAATGTAATTTGTGGTGGGCCAACTGAATAGCTCCTGAACTGAAAAGCATGCCGGGAAACCGGAATACGGCTCAGTTCAGGCGACGGATTGTTACCGGGTGGGCGCGAAATGGAATTTCGGTGATGGTTACGAGTCGAGATATGGCCGGCCGGCCATCATTTTTTGCGCTAACTGAATTTCAGCGTCTTTGTCTTCCAGCTGCAGATTGGCAAACTGCACATCAAACTGAATTAAATCATCTTCCGGCATATTCAGCGCAATCAGCCGGTCCGGCACATGGCCGACCTGACGATAGGCATTAATCGCCACTTGTGCGGCCTGTTCCATCAGCATAAAGAAATAACCCAGTGGGAAATTTTGCAGCTCCGGTGCGTCCAGCTGTGCCCAGCCGAGTAAATCGCCACTGATACTTTCGTCGGCATGGTCGGTAAATAACAGTGAAACCGCAGCAAATGGCGGGTTTTCACCGGATTTATAGGCTGCGGCATCCGCTTCGCTGAATAACAGTACATAACCAAAGGCCGGGCAGCCTTCTGCGTCCATATCGTCAAAGGCAGGGTCGTACACTAAAAACAGGCGATTGTCAGACATGGCAGGTACTCAAAACACAACAGGCCGCGTATTGTACCTAAGGCTGCCCGGTTGCAGAAGCATAAATTTGCAGCAACAGCGCCTTTCACCGGAACTACAGCTGATCTTTTGCCGGGACTGGGCTAACATGCGGCGGGTCTTTGACGGGAGAATCAAGCATGTCCGAATTTAAACATATTTCTACCAGCGAAACTTTTGCCGCCTTAGCCGCCGGTGATGTGGTGATCGCCGATATCCGTGACGACCAGAGCTTTGCCAGCGCCCATATCGACGGTGCTTATCATCTGACCAATGGCACTTTGCACCAGTTTATGCAGCAAACACCGCTGGATCAGCCGGTGGTGGTGGTGTGTTATCACGGTCGTTCCAGCCAGGGCGCGGCGCAATATCTGGCCGAACAGGGTTTTGACACCGTGTACAGCATGGACGGTGGTTTTGAGAGCTGGCGTCTGGCTTATCCGTTCAGCAGTTCGCAGGAGTAAGCGGCATGCAACAGCTGGCCGTGCTGAATTCTGCCGCCGCCGCCCAGACTTTTGCTGATTATTGCCTGACACAGGGCTGGTCGGTCAGTGTGGTGGTGCATAGCGCAGTGCATGCCGAAATCTTCTGCGAGGCGGCGGATGAACCGCAAGTTGCCGCAGAGTTGCAACAATTTTTACAACAGCCGGGGCATGACAAATACAGTGCCGCCGCCTGGCAACGCAGCCAGCCGGCAGAGAATTCCGGCAGCAGCGGGCTTGGTGCTTTAGGCCAGGGGTTTTTGCAACAAACCGGGCCTGTAGTCTGGTTACTGACTATCCCGGCGTTGCTGGTATTTATTTGTTTGCAGATCTGGCCTCAGCAAGTGTTTGATAGTCTTCGTTTTTTCAGTGCAGACGCGCCAGAGCTACTGAGTTATCGCTGGTGGAGCCCGATGCTGCTGCACTTTTCTGCCGGGCATCTGATGTTTAATTTACTGGCGTTATGGATTTACGGTGGCCGGCTTGAAGTCTGGCTGGGCAGCCGGCAGTTATTGCTGTTGGCGCTGGTGGCTGGCTTTGTCAGTAACCTGAGCCAGTTTCTGCTGATCGGGCCGAATTTTGGCGGTTTATCCGGCGTGGTTTATGCGATTTTTGGTTTTGTTTGGGTCTATGGCTGGCGTTTTCCACAACAACCGCTGCAGTTATCCAAACCAGACCTGGTGCTGGCGCTGGCTTTTCTCGGTTTAGGCTTTGCCGATTTATTGTGGGTCAATACCGCAAACTGGGCACACTTAAGCGGATTTGTCTGTGGCATGGCGCTGGCGACACTGGCCCGAAGCCCGGTGCGCCAGCCGGGTTAGTCCAGGCTCTTACTGGTACAGGTATTTGGTAAATAACACGTCCTGTACCAGCTCCGTCCCTGTCTCTTTTTTCATCAGTTCATTGATCTTCTGCAGAATTTTCATCCGGACTTCTTCGCGGCCCTGCAGAGATTTGATAGTAGTGTCCGCTTCTTTACCAAACACACCAACAATGGCGTCCAGAATCAGCGGTTCATGGTGTTCAATCAAAGGTAAATATTTTTCGTCTTTGATCATCAGCTCCATCGTCACCCGCACATAACCTAAAGATTTTTGCCCGTCGGTCACGTAGTTAGTCACGATATCCGGGTCAAACCCGTGATAGACCACTTTGGGCTGAGCCGGCGCTGCCGGTGCGGGCTCCTGCGCAAACGCGACAGGGACAAACAACAAAAAGAAAAGGCCGAGAAGAGTCTTGTTGGCTAACACAGCTGAGTCCGCTTAATTGGTTTGTTAACAAGTTTACCCGAGAGCTTGGCAGAACACTATCCTGCGCATGCGGGCGAATGATGAAAAAAATCAGTTGCCATTTTCGTGCCACCGGGACTATCTATGGTCGATTTTTCCGGCGCTGTCAAAGGCGTTTGCCTGACACCAGTCCTTGTGGATGAAAACAGTCGGCAGAACTTGGTATGATGCGCGTTTAACAAAACCGTTGTTATCAGGTGTTGGTTTGAAAGATGTGGATGTAGCGCCCATTTGGCAGGCGGATTGGTTGGCGCAACAGCCCGCCGGCATAGCGTCGTTGTGGCTGGATTGGTTGCTCGAGCCCGGCTCGTTGACCGCGCGCCTGCAGGGTACGGGGCATGCCTTTAGTTTGCAGTTGTTGTTGCAACAACACATTGAATTACCAGAATTTTTACAGCAACGTTGGCAAACCCGGCGTGGCTTGGTCCGCGAAGTCGTGCTGCTGCTGGACCAGAAACCTTGTATCTATGCGCAGAGTTTTCTGCCGGACCATACTGTCGCAGCTTTGCAGCCGCTGGCCGATCTCGGCACTATGCCGCTCGGTCATTATATTTTTACCCAACCGGATTTACAGCGCAGCGCCATTGAACTGGCGTGTTTTGACGCCGGGCTGCAGCTGCGGTCCGGCGGTAATTTGCCGCAGCTGTGGGGCCGGCGTTCTTATTTCACTTTGTCACATCACGAATTATTAGTGCAGGAACTGTATTTACCTGCATTAGCGGAGTTTATCTGAGCATGAACTGGCAATTGACCCTGGCGCACTGGCCTGAATATAAACAACTGATGCGGCTGGATAAACCTATTGGCATCTACCTGTTGTTGTGGCCGACCGCCTGGGCTTTGTGGCTGGCGGCTGACGGATTTCCCGGTGTGACCATGCTGCTGGTGTTTAGCCTCGGCGTGGTACTGATGCGCTCCGCTGGTTGTGTGATTAACGATTATGCTGACCGCAATTTTGATGGTGCGGTAGAACGCACCAAAAACCGCCCTTTGGCGGCAGGGCGGGTCAGCAGTCGCGAAGCTTTGCAGTTATTTGTGTTGTTGCTGGTGTTGTCGGCCTGTCTGCTGCTGTTTCTAAACTGGAAGACCGTGTTGTTAAGTGGTGTCGCTGTGCTGCTCGCAGCCATTTATCCTTTTATGAAGCGGGTCACGAACTTGCCGCAAGTAGTACTCGGCGCCGCATTCAGCTGGGGCATGCCGATGAGTTTTATGGCGATACAAGGCCAGCTACCGCTATTGGTCTGGGTGTTGTATGGCGCCAACTTGTTGTGGACTGTGACCTACGACACCTTTTATGCCATGGTTGATCAGGATGACGACGTCAAGATTGGCGTTAAATCCACAGCACGATTATTTGGCCGTTATGGGTTTTGGATCATCGGGTTGTTACAACTCGGAACTCTGGCCTTGCTGGAATGGGCCGGCCAGCTGGCTGGCCTGGGTGAAGCATACAGCTACGCGCTGCTCACAGTACTGCTGTTGTTTTTTTATCAGCACCGGCTGGCCCGGCAGGGCCGCGACGGCTGTTTCCGTGCTTTTTTGCACAATCATTATGTGGGCGCTGTTGTCTTTGCCGGTATTGTGTTGGGGCAGTGATGGTGTAGTGCTTGTGTTGTGACTGTGTGGTGATTGTGCCGTGGTGGTGTTTTTCCTGCAGTTGAACGGACTTCGGTGCATGCTGTCATCAACTGATGTTATGGTGATGCGATCCAATTGCCACACAGTCCCGTAAGGCTTTGCTATGCAACATCACCAAAACGCTGATACCCCTATGCCCGCTTTACATATTCTTGGTTATCTCGGTTTATTGCCGTTTCTGGCCTTAAGCCTGCTGACATTTTTCCCGATACCGGGTTTTGATGCCTTAGCGATGTTCCAGCGTTACAGCGCCATTATTCTCGGTTTTATGGCTGGGGTGTTGTGGCCGGTCTGGTCACAGCGGCTGTCGGTCTGGCCTTTGGCGGTGTTCGCCGTCAGTTTACCGGTGTTGACCTTTTTGGCCGGATTTCTGCCACAGGCAGCGACTTTAACCGTCGAATTGCTGCTGTTTATTGCGCTTAGACTCGGCGAGCGCTGGTTTGAACTGGACCAACAATATCACCCGGCTTATCTGCAATTACGCAAACAACTGACGGCTGTCGTGGTGGCCTGTCACGCCGCTCTGCTGGTATTTTTGCTGATGTAATAGCGGCGATATTGCTGCTGCAATTTTGGTATCCTGTAGATAAAACAAACCCGGCTGGCGGCCGGGTTTTTTACTGCGGTTTTCGACGTGATTAGTGCATATGGCGATGGCCGGTTCTGGCGCCGCCGCTGGCCGCTTTGCTGGCAGGTTCAGCAAAATCGCGGATGGTCACTGTAGTTTTGGCAAATGGCTGCACGCCGATGCGTTGATAAATCTGCGATGGCACCATGGCTTTGCCCTGCGTCACCACCAACGCCAGTTGGCGGATGTCGGCGATATTTTTCGTCGGGTCACCGTCGACCAGCAGTAAATCGGCATCAAAGCCGGGTTTAATCTGGCCTTTGCTTTGGGCAACTTTACTGAATTTCGCGCCGTTTAACGTGGCGACCTGCAGCGCCTGCGCCGGGGTTAAACCAGCTTTGACCAGCAGTTCCAGTTCGCCTTGCAGCGTAAAGCCAGCCAGTTCGTCGGTGCCTGCCACCACCGGAATACCGGCTTTGTACATCATGCCAACAAACTCGACCATCTTGGCGTAGGACTTGGCGTAGCGCTGCGCTGTGGCATCATCCGGAATATCCAGTTCGGCGCGGGCATAACGGCGCTGTACATCTGGCGGCAGGTTTTTCACGATGGCGCGCCAGGGTTCGCCCACGCTGCCGTCGACTTTTTTCAGGAAGTCAAAAGTCGCCAGTGTCGGGTCGACTGACAGATTATTGTCTTTCAATAACTTAATGAAATCCTGCACTTTTTTGCTTTGCAGGTCTAAATCTGCCACTTGTTTGGCTGGCAAATAAAACCGTTCCAGCGTGCGGGTGTCGGTGTCCGGTTTCACCAGGAAGTTCAGCAATAACTGATTAATATGCTGAATTTCATCAAAACCGGCGGCAACGACATCTTCAGCTTTTAAAAACGCTGGCACATGGCCGCTGACACGCATGCCACGGCTATGCGCATAAGCCACAGTGTCTTTTAGGATGGATTTCGGGAACGAGTTATAAATTTTCAGCTGCGGGTAACCATGGGCGGCGTACCAGTCAATCGCCTGTTTGGCGCCGGCTAAGTCTTTGACCACAAAACCACTGCGCGATGAATACGGGCTTTCACCTTCGAGGAAACCGGTCGGCACTATGGTTGGCGCCAGTAACTGGTCGTTGGCAATTTCGTCGATCATCAGCTGCATATTGGCGTTGTCGTTGCCCATATCACGCAATGTGGTGACACCGGCCGCCAGATGGAGCGGGCCTTCCCAGCGCGAAATATGGCCGTGCATATCAAACAGGCCAGGCACGACGATGCGGTTCGCGGCGTCGATTTCATGCTGCACCGGGCTTTGCAACGAGCCGGCTGGCACTACTGTAGTGATTTTGCCGCGCAGCAGATAGATGTCGCTGGGCGCGCCAACCTGCAAGGTCACGCTGTCAAAAATCCGCGCGTTACGCACCACGGTCAGGCCGTGCAGCTCTTTTGGCAGCTCAGTCGCCATTTTTTCCAGCAAAGTGGTTTCGGCTTTGAGCTGCATCGCCAGCATCGCATCGGCGTTGCCCTGCCAGCCTTCTTCAATCAGCGTCAAATAACCGGGCGCAATGCTGGCAAACAGTCGCGGTGTTTCGCCTTTGGTGGCCCAGACAAAATTCGGCTCAAAGCCAACACCGGTTTGCACTAACAACTGGACTTGCTGTTTCTCACCGGCATTTTCAACAATCAGTTCGCCGGCGACTTGTTGTTGCAAGGTGCCGCTTGGCAATAAAGGCAGGCTGTTTTTACCGCTTTTCGCCATGGCAGCGATAGCAACTGTCGCCAGCTGCGGTGTGCCGTCGACCGGCAGATACAGCGCGTTTTGACTGTATTTGGCGCTGCCTTGTTCTTTACCGGTGCTCCAGCGCGCGGTGCCGCCTTCGACTTTAAAGCTTTCACTGACCACAGAGCCAAAAGTGGTGGCGCCTTTAGCCTGATAGTCGGTGATAAAGCCGTCTTTATTCAGCTTGATGGTTTCATTAATTTCCGGCCCACGGCCGTTGTCTTTAAAGATAAAGCGGACCGAGGTTTCGCCGTTGTCTTTGATGTCGACGATTTGTTCGCCGGCTTTGACGCCGTTATCGACCAGAATAGTGTATTTGAGTTGTTCGGCTGCTAAAGCCTGCTGGGCAAAGGCCAGCATGGTCAGCAAGCTCAGAGTTTTTATTTTCATTAGGGAGTTCCGCAGCGAAGACAAATAAACATCCAGCATAAAACAATCTGACCGGCCCGTGCGGTAATTTCGGCACCGGTCTGATGGCTTTAGTCGCTGCAGAATGTCAGTTGGTCGTATTTGCCGGACTGATGCTGCCCACGGCACTCTCAACGAAACAAGGCTGATGTTGAGCGTTTTGTTGTGGTTTGCAGGACGCCGGCAGCGGAACCGGTGACTGTAACAGGCCGGCTCGGTTGCGGATTTCAATACGTTTGGCCTGTACCGGCCACTGCTGCAGGCGAATGATGCCCCGGTCGGTAACAATCTGCAGTTGCTGGGCCTGAACACCTTCTGCTAATGCAATAGGGCCATTATAACTGCTCAGATCCAAATCGCCGTTGGCCTGACTGAGCTGCAAACTGCCATTGTGGCTTTTATAGCGCAACGGACCATGTAGCTGTGTCAGTTGCACACGGGCATCGCTGCTTTGCAGGGTGACCGGCCCGGTGAGCTGCTGTAAGCGAATTTCGCCGCCCTGGGCATTTAGTTGCAAGGCGCCTTGGAATTGACTGAGGCTAAACAATTCACCCTGGTGCTGCGCTTGAATTTGTCCTTGGATATCGGACAGCAATACCTCGCGACCGGTATTCGTCAGACGGAGATCACCCCGATGGTGGGAGATCGACAGTCGTTTTGCTGCTGTGATATGCGTATTTGCTTGCTGTAATCGTTCCAGCTGGATCTGTCCGGCCGGACTCGCCAGCTCCAGCGCATTGCGTAATTGACCGGCGTACAGGTCGCCAAGCGCCTGCTGAACTTTGAGTGTCATGCCGGCCGGAACCTTCACATCGAGGTGGACAAAAAAGGCCGGTGAGTTGTGGTCAGGTCGGCTTTTAAGTTGAAACTCGCGCTGCTGATAGCGAATGGTACGGGTAGAGCCTGAGCCAATAAAATAACCTAATTTAAAGCTGGCACGTGGCAGCAGCAATTCAGCCGGAACCGCATCGTCCAAATCTATATGCAGTTGTAAGGTGTCGCCGCTGGCGTGCAACACGGGATTAATTTGGCTCAGTAACAGCTGTGCCTGCGCTGCAGTCGCCGAATGCAGCTCGATGCGATAATCGACCCGAACCGCTGCAGTGTCACTGGGCGTGATGCGGATATCACCGATAAATTGGTCAACCTCCAGTCGTCTAATGGTATTGGTAGCCAACTGTAACTGGCCTTTGCGCTGTGCGACCGGTGTCGTTTCATCGATTTTTTCCGGGCTGCTGTGACAGGCACTGAGGCAAAGTAAAAATGGCAAAAGTATTTTGTAGTTCATTGTTGGATCCAGGGCATTTTTTGCAATTGCGGCTGCCAGGCTGAAAGTTGGTCGGCACTGAGTGGTTGCCGGTACAAATCTTCAACGACAGCAGTGCAGTCAGCCGGCACTGTGAAATAACGAAAATACGTCGGGTCAAATACAACGAGTTGCTCGCCGTATTTTAACAACTGGTACTTTTGGTGATTAAATGACAAAGTCATGTCGTTGCAGATACCTTGAGTTTCCGGCGCGACGGGCAAGGGAGGTGCGCTGATAAAGCGATGCAGATACATCCATGCTTCCCATTGGCTTGGGTCTTTTTTGACAAAATCTGCGAGAAAATCGAATAGCTGTTGTGTCACTTGCTGATGCACATCAGCGGTCGCAGCTTGCTTCTGGGGTTGCAATGCTTCACCAAAATACAAGGTATTTTGCAGTAACCCGCGCCGGTAGCACAACACGGGCACTATTGGTATTTGCAGGAAATGGCTGATAAAACTGAGACCGATCCGTGACTGGATGGCATGATCAAACCAACGGATTTGTGTCATGTTTTCGTTGCTGCTTTGCATGCCGCCGACGCCGGCATTGCCATCCAGATAGAACAGCAGTGAGTGACCGGCTTTGACCTTCCGCCGCAGCTGCAGTAGTAATGTTGAAGCTTCGGCATCCAGCAGTTGCATCTGTCCGAGCGCTGCCGGCGACTGTTCTTGTAGCAATTGCATGTTCCGGTCATAGCGCGGTTTCAGTTGCTGAAAAATCTGGCTGCTGACCGGTAACGCAAAATCAATGCCCCGGCTTGCCAGCAAGCCATTGATAAGTCCATAAGAGCCGTAGTGGAAGGTACAAAACAGCACTGGTTTGCCGCTCGCGGCCGCCGCCAACCAATGCTGCGGGTCAGTGATTTCAGTTTGGGCGAACTGTTGTTGCAGCAGCGCCGGTTGTTCAACCAGACACTCATCAATTTTGCTGAGCTCCTGATTCAGCAAGACCCGGCGTAGTATTTGTTGATGATTTGCCTCATCGGGCAGAAAGTAACGCAGACTGGCCAAACATTGCCGGCTCATCCGGCCAACTGAACTGCCGTAGTCTGAAAAATCCAGCTGCTGAAAGCGCCGGTGAGCCTGCAGGTATTGCGCAAGGTACTCAGGCGCCGGGAATTGTGCCAGCGGGCAAAGGTTATCCATATTTACTCTCCACTATTCATCAGCAACAGCAGGGCTTCCAGCGCGGTTTTGACACTGCGGCCACTGTCATCAAGAGCAGGATTCAGCTCAACCATGTCCATACCAATCACACGACGGTGACTGCAGATCTCCCGCAACAACAACGCCAGTTGAGTCAGGCTGAGCCCGCCGGGCAAAGCTTCACCGGTACCGGGCAGCCAGACCGGGTCCAGTACATCCAGATCTAAAGTGATGTAGACAGGTAAGGTTGGATCAGGAAAGACGGCCGGACTTGTTTGTAAATCGTTGGCCCAAATGACATGTTGGCGTGGACTTGCCGGCAAATTAAAATTAGCAAGGCCACGCAGCCCAACCTGCACCACTTGCCGGATCTGCGGGAAGTCCCGCAGGGCCAATGCCATAAAATTGGCATGGTGCGGTGGAACCACATCGCCATATATCTCGTCGGTGCCAGACCAGTAGGTGTCGCTGTGAGCGTCCAGTTGCAGCACATAAAATGCCGGATGTTGAGCTGCCACTTCCTGTAACGCCGGATAGGTGACACTGTGATCTCCACCCAACATCACCGGGACTAGTCCTTGGGCCAGACAGCTGCGCCAGGTAAGTGCTATTTTCCGCTGCGCCAATGCTGCACTTTCAAATGGCGAAATATGCAGATCTCCACAGTCGAGCAGTTCCGCATTCACCCGGTTCTGTAAGGTATTAAAACTATAATCCGGCGGGACCTGACATAAGTTGGCCAGTTGCCGGACCGCTGCTTTGTGCAGGTTAATACCGATTTTCTGCGCATATTGACGCAGACTGTGACTTGCTTGCCGACAGCCTAAAGTCGCCGGAAAACTGGCGGCAAATGGTGCGCCATACAAACAAAGCTGGCCGGCCTGATGCTGGGTAAAATTCACACAGCGCGTAGCGCCGAACAAAGGTGTTGTCGGTGCCTGAAAAGACAAAAGTTGCCGGGTCTCCACATCCGCATCGGCTGGTAACAGGATACCGGTGTTAACCAGATACTGATGGATGGTCGTGACAGTCTCTGCATTCAGGTTGCTGAGTTGTTGACCTGCGGCAAACCGGATTTGCTGACTGTACAGACGAGCGTAGTCTGCGGACAGCTGATCGAGTTCAAACCGACGGCCATTGAGCCTGTGTTGCACAGCAAACCGGCCATTAGGATTGGCATTGAACTCGACGGCTTTGCTCAGCACCCACAAACTGTCAGCGCAATAAGACATAAAACCCCCGCCCAAACTGCCAGATTGATTTGCTGAGCACCAAGCAAATCAATAGAAAAAATACTAACGGGAACAGACCAAATAGCAGCACCGAAAAACTTGTGATGTCATTGGCCATCAGCCATTTAAACTGCAAGCTGTGCCAAAGCTGCGGCAGGTTGTGAAAAAATGTCTGTACGTACAGGGTGAAAAATCCGAGAAACAAGGCGGTAAAGGCAAAAGTCAGGACGGCGTAAGCGGTCAGCCAGGGCGCTTCAGTAAGCCGCAGCAACCGGCCACGCCAGCTGTTTGTTTTCAGGATCGCTGCGGCTTGTTGCAGCATTTGTTGCCGCAGATTACTGGTGTTCAGTATATCACTCAGCACCCAATAACCATCAAAATGCAACACCGGGTTTAGTGCATACAACATACTGATAAAATTCAACAAAATGACACTCGCCAGCAGATTTTGGCTGATGCCGCTGCCTTGGCTGAGCCAGCACAGCAACAGCAGGCTGTTGACGAGGGTCTGAAAATAGACACCGGCCAGATTAACAACGATGCGCTGTGAAGGCCGTAATGCCCAGACCCGGCTGACATCGGAAAAAAACGCCGGGAAAATAAAATAAAAACCAAAGCCAATCCGGCCACAGCGCTGTTTGTAGTAGCGACAGGCGCTGATATGACCCAGCTCATGAGCAAGAAATGACAGCAACAGCAAACTGAGAAACTGGCCAAACTCAGCAAAGCTCTGAATATGAAAGCTGGCGTCAAAAGGGTGCGGGCTTTGCCAAAACAAAAAATGACTGCTCAGGATCAGCAACAAAAAAAGTACAACGATTGCTGGCCTGAACAGCTGAGCAAAAATGGCTGCCATTGTGTTGCTGGCTGTTTCGGGCAGAAATGTCACGGCCAGTTTCACCGGTGAATTTGTTGGCCTTGCTGCACGCCGGCAAATGCGTTGCAACACATCTGCCAGTGCAGGGTGTTCTTGCAGTAGCTGTTCTGACGCCTGCTCATCCTGTTGTGCGGCGAGTTTTTGTAAGCAAATAAGATGTTGGTACAAAGCTGTACTGAGGTAAAAGTACTGTTGCTGGTAGACAGCCAGATATGCCTGGTTGTCTGATTCGGGCATCGCTGTCGCGGACAACTGTAATTGCGTCCAGTCCAGTGGGTATAAAGTTGACATCGAAGTAGTCCTTTGCGGGCGCAGAAAGACTGCCACAACATTGTGGCAGTCATCGTCAGTGCTGATTAAGGCACTTTGCACTCATAGCAGCAGCGGTAAGTATCTTCAGCTGCTGCTGATGGTGCGTCACCAAACAGCGCTGACAGTTCCAGACGTTCTTCGAGTTCGGTCAGCACCAGCGGCTGTAATTCAGTTTGTTGTTGCATGTTTTAATTCCTTTGTTGAATTTATAAAAGCGACTAATCAGCCGAAGCTGGCTCAGTTCGCGGTAGGTTGTGTTGGTGCCGGTGCGTCATTGCACTTACCACAGCAACGGAAAGTGTCCTGTGGTGTGGCAACACCACCGTCAAAAAAAGCAGACATTTCCAAACGGGTTTCTAATTCAGTCAGCGTCAGCTGTGGATGAACTACTTGCATGAGGTTTTCCTTTTTTCATTGTTGATTTGAATAGTTCAGCTGCGGCTGGCCGCAATGAACTGACATGATGTTAACTTTATGTTCATTGTTTGTTGTTTGATAATTAACTGATTTGTTCTGAATAAACTTGTGATAAATCGCTGATTTCTGGACAAAAAAAATGTATTCGGAACAAGTGGGAGCAAAGTTGCGGTGAAATTCAGCGCTGTGCTTTGGCAACCTCACGCATTCCGGTACACTAGCGGTTTGCCTTTTTTCCGCGAAGGAATAATTCAGCTGTGTTTCCGATAAGTCCTGTACAACTGCAACTCTGGTTTGACCCTGCTACTTTTCAGCGCGCCCGCGCTTATTGGCAGGCCGGCAAAGTGATCAAACTGGAATACAACGAGGATTTGTCGTCGATCAGTGCGCAGGTCTGGGGCGAAGCTTTAGCGCCGTACCGGCAATATTTGTCATTAAAACAACGGGATGGCGACTGGCAACTGACCGATTCCTGCAGTTGCCCGGTTGGTGGCCGTTGTAAACATGTGCTGGCCGTGCTGCTGAAGTTAAAACAAGCCTGGGAGCAACAACAGGTTGATTTGCAGCAGCTGCCGCTGCGTCAGCTGACGCAATGGTTTGCCGACGCCGAGCGTCAGACCGGGCAGTCGGCCGACAGCGCCAAACTGCGTGAAGTGGTGTTGTACATCTTAAGTTATGGCCAAAGCGGCCTGCAGCTTTATCCGCGCCGGGTCAAGGCCAGTAAAAAAGGCGGTTACAGCAAAGGCACGGCTATCACAGCACAGGATTTTTCCGGTTATCTGCAGCCGTATTGGATTGAAGAAACCGATTTTCGCCTGCTGAATTTGTTCCGCGCGCAGAATTTAAAAGATCAGGCTTTGCTGGAAGACGACTGGGGTTATGCCCTGTTGCAACAGATGATGGCGACCGGCCGTTGTTATTTTGGCGAAGGCCGGCACATGCTGAGCTGGGGTGCGCCGCGTTCGCTGCAGCTGCGCTGGTTAGCCGGCCGTGAAGGTTATCTGTTGGAATGGGATTTGGGTGACGATGCCGAACTGGAAGTGGTGTACACCCAACCGCCTTGTTATCTCGACACCAGCAACTATCAGCTGGGCCTGCTGGAAACCGATTTGACCGGCCGCGAGCTGAAGTTGTTGTCGCGGATGCCACCCATTCCGGTCAATGCCGCCGCAGATAGTCTGGTCCGGCTGCAGCAGTTGTTTTCCCGCGTCAGTTTGCCCATTCCACGCGGGGTTGGCTTAAGCCGGGTTGAAGCCGATGCGGTGCCGGTGTTAAAGCTGGGTCAGAGTGATGCCGGCCAGGACGAGGCCATTTTGGCGTTTGATTATGGCTCGCACCGGCTGGCGCTGGATTTAAGCGCGCATCAGACTGAAATTCAGCAGGGTAATGAGCGGATTTTTATTAAACGCCAGCGTGCCATTGAAGTGCAGGCGGTGGAGCAGCTGACGGAACTCGGGCTGGTGCAGACCGCGCCGGCCAAAGATCCGGCCCGTTTTGGCACCGGCGAAGGGCCGGACAATCCGCTGTTATGGCAGCAATTACTGCAGGCGTTACCGGAGCTACGTGCCAGCGGTTGGCGCGTCGAGCAGGACAGCCGCTTTAATCAGGCGATTTTAAGCGACCGGCCTTATCTCAAAGTACAGGACAAAGCCAAAGGCGGTTTTGGTGTTGCCATTGAAGTGGAAGTCGATGGCGTGCAGGTGCCGCTGTTGCCACTCATCAGCCAATGGCTGCGCCAATATGGTCTGCCGACAGCGCAGCAGGAAATTTGGCTGAAGTTACCGCAAGGCCAGTTGGCGCTGCCGGTGAGTCTGATTCAGCCGCTGATCGACACTATTGTCGAGCTGCTGAATCTGCAAAAAACGCCGCTGGAACTGGAATTACCCGACTACAAAGCGGCCATTTTGCCGCCGCCGGGCGCGGCCGAAGTCAAATACTTAAACGCCAGCCGGGTGGCCAGTTTAAGCACCAAGCTGCAGCAATTTGATGGCATCGCTGAAGTGCCGGTGCCGGCACGGCTGCACGCAACGCTGCGGCCTTATCAGCAACAAGGCCTGAACTGGCTGAGTTTCCTGCGCACTTATGGCTTAGGCGGCATTTTGGCCGACGATATGGGCCTTGGTAAAACGCTGCAGACGTTAAGTTTTATCCAAAGCGAGCGCGAAGCCGGTCGGCTCAATACGCCGGTGTTAATCGTCTGCCCGACCAGTTTACTCGGTAACTGGCAGCAGGAAGCGGCGCGGTTTACGCCCGAGCTGCGCGTGCTGCAAATCTACGGCAGCAAACGCCAGCATTTGTTTGAGCAGCTCAGTGATTATGATTTGCTGGTGACCACTTATCCGCTGATTGTGCGCGATATCAAGGTGTATCAGCAGCTGCGCTTTAGCCTGGTAGTGCTGGATGAAGCGCAGCATATTAAAAATTCCGGCAGTCAGGCGGCGCAGGCGGTGCGTCTGTTAAAAGCTGATTTCCGTCTTGCTTTAAGCGGCACGCCGTTGGAAAACCATTTAGGCGAGCTGAAATCGCTGTTTGATTTTGTCTTGCCAGGTCTTTTAGGCACTGAGACCTATTTTCAGCAGGTGTTCCGTAAACCTATTGAAAAACAAGGCGATATGGAGCGCTCCAATGCGCTGAAGCAACGTATCGCGCCTTTTATGCTGCGCCGCACCAAAAACCAGGTGGCGACTGAACTGCCGGATAAAACCGAAATCATCCAGCTGCTGGAACTGGAACACGATCAGCGCAATTTATACGAAAGTATCCGGTTGGTGATGGAAACTAAAGTGCGGGAGCTGTTCCTGAAAAAAGGCGTGGCGGCCAGTCAGATTGAGTTCCTCGACGCGCTGCTGAAACTGCGCCAGGCCTGCTGCGACGCGCGTTTAGTGCCGATTGAACAGGCGCAGTCGGTCAAACACAATGCCAAATTAGAATGGCTGCGCGACAACCTGCCGGAAATGGTGGAAGAAGGCCGCAAAATCCTGCTGTTCAGCCAGTTCGCCAGCATGTTGGGGCTGATTGAGCAGGAACTGCAGTATTTGGGTATTCCGTATAGCAAACTAACCGGCCAGACCAAAAACCGTCAGCAACAAATCGACGATTTCCAGCATGGCAGCAATCCGATTTTCCTGATAAGCCTTAAAGCCGGCGGTACCGGGCTGAATTTAACCGCCGCTGATACCGTCATTCATTACGACCCCTGGTGGAATCCGGCGGCGGAAAATCAGGCCACAGACCGCGCGCATCGCATCGGTCAGGACAAAGCAGTGTTTGTCTATAAGCTGATTGCCCGTCACACCGTCGAAGAAAAAGTGCAGCAAATGCAGCAATATAAACGCGGCCTTGCTGACCAGCTGTTCGCCGGCACGCAAGGCCAACCATGGCAGGGCAGTGCAATGGACTTACTGGCACTGTTTGGTGAGGGTTGAGGTTCGCTAGGCGAGCTTGTTGGAGTCTGGTTGATGCCAAAAGCGGGTGTTTATTCTGGGGATTGCTTAGCGTGGAAGATAGCAGCAAACAGCTCGGACACTTACACAGCAGACACGCCGTTAATACGTTCCCTGTAGGCTCCTCTGCGGCATCCTTGCCGCAGAGGGTCTGCTTTAGTAATCGCCCGGCAGTTTTGAGGGGGCATTTGAATCGTCACTTTGTGCCGATAGCGGGCAATTAACAAGGCGGTTCCTACAGCGCATTAAATTTCCGCCTTTTAATTAAAGCGGCGCATCCACATCTTTAATCGTCACATTGCCATTGATGCGGTTCTCGACCGGCGTTAACAGTTTCACCACTTTGTGGGCCTGTTCGGCGCGGGCGAAGTCCATCAGGGACTGCGCATTACACACCACTTTTTTCACCGCGTTGTCTTTACTGATGCGGTAGGCTTTTAAGGTTTTCACCAGGCCGTAGGCGTCATCTTGCGAGGCTTCGACACAAACACTCAGCACGGCTTGGTCGATGTAAGACATCTCACCTTTGCTGGCGGTGGCAGGCATCGCAAGGCTGGTGGCGACAGTGATGGTCAGGGCGGCACTGCGTAATAAGGTCATGCTGTTCATAAAATATCCCTCGTGGTTATGAGTGGTGTCAGACATCGGCGCTGCTGTCATTGGCTCAGCATGCGGCCATGGCGTCATTATTCTGCCTGTGGTGGTGCTTGTCTGAACAAAAGGGACGGCAGGTGTGGCAGCGGTGACTAAGTGACCAGCGCTGAACTATGCGGGCTGACAGGGGATTGCCGCTACTTCGGTTTGGTGACTGCGCGAGAGTATCTCCCGCATTTTTTACAAAATAGTTAAATATTGTGTTAAAAATTGGCGGCTGTCAGTCGCTCGTGCACCGAATTTGCGTCTGGGCTTGATGTGAGTAGCCCCTAGCTGGTTTTCTGCAGCTAAGGGATGTACTGGTGAGCAGATGAGAAAAACGCGGCAATATCTATGCTGAGAAAACGACATGAAACGCAACATTGTATTCATTTGGGCCGTTGCGGCCAGTTATCCGCTGTTCGCAACTTTCGTGTTGCTCGGTGCTTCGACTGAGCTGATTCAGTACATCTGGCTCAGTGCCAGCCTGTTACTGCTGCTTTATATGAGCCCGCAAGTGTTTGAGCGGATCCGATATCTGACCAGGCCGGCTTTGTATGCCTGTTTGCTGATTGCTGCCCTCGTGTTGCTGCGGCTGATTTGTATCCCTTTCTTTGACAGAAGCTGGTGGTTGCAGATGCCGGGGATTTTCCATCTGGCCTTTGTGTTGTGTTTTATCCTGGTTGGACAAAGTTTGCATGGCTTTCGTTTGGACCGGACGCCAGATTATTTATACCGCGCTGTACATTGGCAGGATTTCAGTGTCGCGTTGAAATGGGCAGTTGGCCTGATACTGGCGAGCGCAGCAGTCTTGTTGCTGCTTATCCTGCAGCAAATGCCGGGGGCAGGGGCTGCGCACGAATTTTCCATAGCGATGTTGCTGAATCAATTGTTTGCGGTCCTGTTACTCGATGTATTAAGGCTGCGCAGTCAGTACGACCAGCATGACCAGCAACTCACGCATCGATGAGGCCTATAACTCCGCCAGCCGGCCTTCCCAATTTTGTTTATAACGCCTGGACGCATTCACCACTTTGCCGTCGGACAACGTGAACTGATAGTCGTTGTGGTGGGTTTTCACCTTATGCACATGGTGCAGATTAACCAGAATCGAGCGGTGGATTTGCACAAAATGCGCCGGCAGCCTTTGCAGTAACTCTTTGATGGTTTCGCGGATCACCAGATTTTCTGACAACGTCTGCACACACATATAATTGCCGGCTGCTTCTATCACCCGCACGTCGATATCATCCAGCAGTAACGTGGAGGCGCCGGTGCGAAAGGTCAGCTTGTGGGGCGGTACCACTTCGCTCAGCGGCTGGTTTTTATCCAGTGTGGTGCGTACGTCGAGCAGGCACTGCGCCAGGCGCTGGCGTGACACCGGTTTGAGCAAATAATCAAAAGCAAAATGCTCAAAAGCGGAAAAGGCATATTGCTCATACGCCGTCACCAACACCAGCAGCGGCGGGCTTAGCGCTGAGGCTTTATTCAGCTGTTTCAGAATGTCGATGCCCTTCAGGCCCGGCATCTGAATATCCAGAAATACCAAATCGACCTGATGCTGCTGTAAGTACGACAATGTGTCGTCGCCATTATCAAAACAGGCGTCAATCTGCAGATTTGGGTAATTCGCCAGTTTGGCTTTTAAGTTACTGATCGCCAGCGGTTCATCGTCCGCGATCACGAGCCGGATGGGCTGCATATAACACCTCCAATGGTAAATTCAGCCGGGCATAAAAACCAAAGGCCGGGTTTAAAAGGGTCAGACTGGCGCGGGGGCCAAACAGCAGCTCCAGCCGCTCCTGTAGCTGCTGTAAACTCGCGGGCACCTGACTGGCAGGCCAGAGCTGGGTCTCGGTGCCGGTGGTATCGCTGCGGATAATAAACTGCAGCATGTCAGCGTGCTCGGTCAGCTCAATATGTAAATGAATAGGCCCGCTTTGTTCGGCCACAGTCCACAGAATGGCTTGTTCGGCCATCGGCTGGAATAACAAAGGCGGCAGTTGCAGTGGCCTGGTGGCGCTTAACTGCCAGTCCAGCACCAGTCGCTCGCCAAACCGCACCTGCTGAATAGCCAGATAAGCTTCCAACGCCTGTAATTCTTCGCGCAGTGGCACCCACTGCTCGTCCTGATTTTTCAGTGAGTGGCGTAAAAAGGCTGACAATTGCTGGATCAAATCTTCGGCGGCGAGGCCCTTCCTGCTGACAATCAATGAATTCAGCGCATTCAGCGTATTAAACATAAAATGCGGATTGAGCTGATAGCGCAGGACTTTCAATCGTGCCTGCCGCGCTTGTTTTAGCAGTTGCTGACGGTTTTCCAGTTGCTGCAAGGTGAAGAAATTCAGCTTCATCAGCAAAAACACCGCCACCCAGCCACAGAGCGGCAACAGCACCAGCGGAATACCAACGACTAAATAGTGGCTCCAGTGCGTCATCATGTCGGGGCCGCTTTTCATCGCATAATGCGTCAGCAGATACTGGCGCAGCGGAATTAACAGCAATAACAACGGGATTAACCAGACCGCCAGTCGCTGCAGTTGTTGCGCCGGGGTACAGGGCCGGGCCAGTTCGCGGGCACCGAGCCAACCGGTCAGGCTCAGGTTAATGACCGTGATAAGCGTGTATGTCGCCAGGTAAGGAAAAGCTGCTTCCTGTTGCAGTGGGATCAGCAAGCTCAAGTGGGTGTATTTCAGCAACAAATAGCCGAGCCAATACAGCTGATGCCAGAACCAGAAGCGGGTCAATGTTAAGGCTGGGTCGTTGGCGGGCCTGATCATAAAGCGCTGCTCTGTTGCGGTGGCAAGGCAATCGCCACACTAAAACCTGCCGGTAAACTCTGGACCACCAAACGTGCCTGTTCGCCAAAATGCTGGTACAGCCGGTCGCGGATATTTCTAAGCCCGACGCCGGTACCATGGCCGGCAGCACTTTGTGCACCGGGGCCGTCATCCTGCACCGACAATTGCACCAGGCCGTCGCACTGGCCGCCGCTGATGGTGATAGTGGCGCCATTTTGCCGAGCGGCGACGGCATATTTAATCGCATTTTCAACCAGTGGTTGCAGTAACAACGCCGGCACCAGTTGTTGTTTGACCTGTTCGTCAATGTGCCATTGCACCCTGAGCTTGTCGCCGAAACGGGTTTTCTGCAGCGTCAGATAGGCCTCAATCGCAGAGAGTTCATCGGCGAGGCGGACCAAAGAATCCGGCGAATGGCTCAGCGAATAACGTAAAAATGTGGAGAGCTGTTCCGACATCAGCTCGGCATCTTCAAAACGTTCGGCTTCGAGCAAAGCGCAGACCGAATTCAGCGCATTAAAAGTAAAATGTGGATTGAGTTGATGGCGCAGCGCCTGCAGTTCCAGCTGCTGAATATTCTGTGCCAGCCGGTGGGATTCCTGAGCTTGCGCCTGTTGTTGGCAATAACGGCTGAAACTGAGAAAACCGGCCGCCCAGACAAAAAACGCCAGTGCGTGGGTGTCGAGCTGTCCGAGCAGCAAATTCAGGTGGAAATCATATTTTTGCCATAACAGCATACTGGCGTAGTTGAACAACGGGATATAACACAAAGCCAGCAGCGCCGTTGCCAGAAACAGTCGTAGCGCCGACAACTGCCAGCGATGCGCCAGCGTCATCAGCGCGCTGGTTAACGCCAGTTGTACCGCTAAGGAGCCGAACGATAAGAACAAATATTTCAGTTCAAATTTTTCTTTCCACACCAGCACTTCCAGCAGCAGGTTCGTCACTTCAAACAAAGCGACGCAGCACCAGAACCACAGGTTAAATCGAAACAGTCGCGGTAAGTCTAATGGCATGAGCCAGCGCTCCGGCAGCAGCAATGACACTCAGTATATGAATAAAGCCACCATCGGATGCAAGTGCGGGTTCAGCGGGCGCCGCACCGGGACAAGCAGGGATAAGCGGGGGGCTGCACTGGAGCAATGGTTAATCGCGTAAATACCTCAGTAGCTTGTCAAAGGCGCGATAACTCAGTGCTTCCAGCAAATGTGGCCGGTCAATGCTGGGGTCGCCGGCCAGATCGGCAATAGTCCGTGCCACTTTCCATAATTTGTGAAAACTGCGGCTGGACAGCTGTAGCTGGGAGACCGCCTGCTCGAGAAAAGCGCTGTCGGCACTTTGCAGCGGGCAATATTGTTCCAGTTCGGCGCTACTGAGCCTTGCATTCGGTTTGCCTTGCCGCTGCAGCTGATGCTCCCGCCCGGCCAGCACCCTGGCTGCGATGGTCTCGCTGGTTTCGCCGCTGCTGCTTTGACTCAGCCCGCCGGCCGGCAACAGGGGGACTTCGAGCTGTAAATCAATCCGGTCGGTCAGCGGCCCGGAAATACGTGCCAGATAACGTAAAATCTCTGCTTTGCTGGCGCGACCGTCCAGATGATGGCCGCTGGGGCTTGGGTTCAGCGCCGCGACCAGCTGGAACTGGGCCGGGAATTCTGCCTGCCGGCCGGCGCGGGAAATATGCACCAGCCCGGTTTCCAGTGGTTCACGCAGCGCATCGAGCACATGGCGCTGAAATTCGGGCAATTCGTCGAGAAACAACACGCCGTGGTGCGCCAGCGAAATTTCGCCGGGTTTGGGTAAAGTGCCGCCGCCTGCCAGCGCCGGCGCTGAACTGGTGTGATGCGGCTGACGAAACGGCCGCCGGCGGAAATCAGCGGCAGCGGGTAAAGCAGCAATCGAATAAATCGCTGCGCTTTCTAAGGCTTCATGAAACGTCAGTGGCGGCAAAATGCCGGCCAGCCGCTGCGCCAGCATCGATTTGCCGGTTCCTGGCGGACCGTAAAAAAGTAAATTATGCGAACCGCAGGCAGCAATTTCCAGCGCCCTTTTAGCGTGTTGCTGGCCTTTAACATCCGACAGGCATAACGGCGAAGGAGTGGCCGCGTGGGGCAACACCGGAATGGCCGGTAACGGCTGTTGCGCCAGTAGATGACTGTGTACCTGCAACAGATGACTGGCGCCAAGCACCAACACGTCCGGCACTTGCCGGGCAATGCTGGCATTTGGCATCGGCAGTAGCAAAGCCCGGCCGGCCTGTTGTGCTGCGAGCGCTAACGGAATTTCACCGACGATAGGCCGGATCTCGCCCGATAGTGCCAGTTCGCCATAAAATTCAGTGTCAGCTACCGCAGCGGCGGGCAGCTGACCACTGGCCACCAGAATGCCAATAGCGATCGGCAAATCAAAACGGCCGCCTTCTTTGGGTAAATCGGCCGGCGCCAGATTGACGATAATTTTGCGGTCGGGAAAATCAAAACCACAGGTCAGCAGCGCACTGCGCACCCGGTCACGCGCTTCCCGCACTGTGGTTTCCGCCAGCCCAACCAGCTGAAAACCGGGCAGGCCAGCGGATAGATGTACCTCGATAGTCACGGCCGGCGCCTGCAGGCCAAGCCGCGCTCTGCTATGGATTAATGCCAGTGTCATCAGCGTCCTTGCTTGTTGCACAGAACTAAAGATGTAGTTCAATGTTAAATAAATGCAAATAAATAGACGATAGCAGTCCGTGCCAGCAGCCTTTCTTCTGTGCCAAGAAGCCGTTACACTGAACCATCTTGTCGTGAATCACTTGTCTGACTGCATTAATCCCGGGCCCTCATGCGTATTGAAGTACAAACTGCAAAAAGTCGTTATCTGTTTTACCGGGTGATTGGATATCTGCTGGTGATTTTGTCGATGTTTATGTTGCTGACCGCCGGTGTCGCCGTGTACTTCGATGAGCAGAGTTTCTGGAGTTATCTGGTCAGCAGTCTGTTAACAGTCAGCGTCGGTTATAGCCTGGTCTACAAAGGCCGCCATGACTTTGTGTTGATGAAACGGCAGCTGTTTTTGCTGACCACCTTATGCTGGGTATCGATTTGTTTGTTTGCTACTTTGCCTTTTGTGCTGGTACTGCCGCAGCTCAGTTATGTCGATGTGGTGTTTGAAACCGTCTCGGCGATCACCACCACGGGCGCGACAGTGCTCAAAGGACTGGATAACATGCCCAGAGGCCTGTTGTTCTGGCGGGCGGTGCTGCAGTGGATTGGTGGCGTCGGTATTATCGTGATGGCGATTGCCATTTTACCGGCGTTAAAAATCGGTGGGATGAAGTTATTTAAAACCGAAAACTCGGATATTTCTGAGAAAATTCTGCCGCGCAGTGCGAGCTTGTCTTTGATGATTGGCGTGGTCTACCTGAGCATGTCAGCGAGCTGTATGACGCTGTTTTATCTGTTTGGCATGAATGGCTTTGATGCTATTACCCACGGTATGACGACAGTCGCAACCGGTGGTTTTGCCAATTACGACGCCTCTTTTGGCCACTTTAATGACAAGCCGGCACTGCTGTGGATTTCGTCGTTGTTTATGTTGCTGTCGGCGCTGCCGTTGGTATTGCTGGTCGGCACTGTGCGCGGCCACAAGTGGCTGTTGCTGCGTGACCCGCAAGTGCGGGCTTTTTTAGCCATCACGGCGTTTTGCGTTACTTTGTTGACGTTATATCAATACCATCATAATGGCCGGCCTTTTTTTGATGCGCTGACCCATACCACCTTTAACGTTGTTTCTATTATTACCACTTGCGGATATGCCAGCGAGAACTACGCGGCCTGGGGCGGACTGGCGTTGATCCTGTTCTTTTACCTGACTTTTTCCGGCGGTTGTTCCGGTTCTACCAGCGGCGGTCTGAAGATTTTCCGCACGCAGCTGGCTGGTTTGTTATTGATTAAGCAGTTTAAATTACTGGTACACCCGAATGCGGTCTGGGTGCAGAAATACGGCAGCAAACCGGTCAACGACCAGTTATTGGGTTCAGTGCTGGCTTTTTGTTTTATCTATTTCGCCTCTATTGCCGCGCTGGCGCTCGGTTTGTCGATGTACGAACTGGATTTTGTTACGGCGCTGACCGGCGCTGCGACAGCGATCAGTAACGTCGGCCCTGGCCTTGGGCCTGTGATTGGCCCGGATGGTACCTTTGCCAGCTTACCCGATGGCGCCAAATGGCTGATTAGTTTTGGTATGTTATTGGGCCGGCTCGAAATTCTGACGGTCTTGTTATTGTTTACCCCGATTTACTGGCGCTTCTGAACCCTGAGTTCGGCCTCTGGTTGATTTTTCCGCTTTGACCTTGCGTTGTGGTGGTTTTCACCTAGAATGACGATCCGTCAATTTTTTACGGTTCTGTGCATGTCTCCCCAACCGCCATTGCAAAATTCGCGCAGCCTGGCCCGGCAACAACGGGAACAGGCGCTACTTAAGCTGGCGCAACAGATTTTACGGCAGGACGGTTTTGCCGGCCTGACCATGGACCGGCTGACGGCTTTATCTGACGTGTCCAAAGGCACTTTATATAATCATTTCAGCAGCAAAGAAGACGTGCTGACTGCGCTCAGCGTGGATTCTTTAGAACGGCTGCAACAACTTTTCCGATTAGCACTTGGTTTTAGTGGCCATAGCCGGGAACGCGCGCTGGCCCTGCATCATGCTTATCATCGTTTCAGCGCCGCCGAACCGACCTTGTTTTTATGTTTATTAACCGCTGCCACGCCGGGAGTGATGGAAAAAAGTTCACCAGAGCGGCTGCAACGCCGTCAGCAACTGGAAACTGAATTATTAACCATGTGCCAGACTGTGCTTGCCGCTGCGCTGGCGGATGGTAGTTTAACCTTGCCAGCCGGAGCTGCGGTCGAGCAGTACGCTTTTATCAACTGGGCGCTGGCTTTTGGCTGTAATGCGCTGTTCGCGCCACTGCGCCAGCTGGGCTTGTTTGCCGGCCTTGAGGCTGGGCAGATTAATATTCATAGTATTAGTTTATTGTTTGATGGCATGGGCTGGTTACCTTTGTCGCCAGACTGGGATTATCAGGCCAGCTGGCAACGGATAAACCACATGTTCAGCCAGCAGCTGACTGGTGCCGGATCCGACAGTTTTATTCACCCGATGTTGAGCAATGCACAGGAGCACGCATGAATCATCCCTGGTTAGACAATGCGGTAAAAAGGCCATGGCTGGCGGTTTTTCTGGTCATGCTGGTCACGGTGTTATTTAGCTGGGGCGCGAAAAATCTGTATTTTCGTGGTGATTTCCGTATTTTCTTTTCGGCCGATAATCCGCAGATGCAGGCGTTTGAGCGGATGCAGGCGCAGTTTAATAAAAGTGACAACATGCTGGTGGCAGTGTTGCCGGCTGAAGGCGATGTATTCACGCCAGAAGTGCTGACGGTGGTGAAAAAACTCACCGACGCGGCCTGGCAAACGCCGTATTCGCTACGGGTCGATTCCATCACCAATTTCCAGCATACCGAAGCGCAGGAAGACGACTTACTGGTTGAAGATTTACTGCTGGACGTTACCGATTTGTCAGCAGAGAAAATCAGCAAAATCAAGCAAGTGGTGCTGAGTGAACCGGCGATTTTGAAGCGGCTGGTGTCGGCCGACGGCAGTATGACGGCGGTAAATATCACGGTACAGCTGCCGGAAAAAGACCAGAACAAGGAAGTGGCGGACGTTTATTCCTCGGTAGCAGCTTTAACTGAACAGCTGGCAAAAGAGCATCCGACCGTCAGTTTTAAACTGGCTGGTGTGATAGCGCTCAACAATGCCTTTACCACCGAAGCGCAGCATGATGCCAGCGCTTTGGTGCCACTGATGTTTGTTACTATTATCCTGTTGTTGGCGCTGATGTTGCGCTCCGCGCTGGCGGCGCTGGCCGTGGTGATCATCATTATTATGACCATCAGCGCCACGCTGGGTTTGGCTGGCTGGGCCGGTATTTTCCTTAGCACTGCGACAGTCAACGTGCCGACGCTGGTGATGACACTGGCGGTCGCCGATAGTGTACATCTGATTGCCTCCACCCAGTTTTTGATGCGACAAGGTCAGTCCAAACCTGATGCTATTCGCCAGGCCATGCTGATCAATGCGATGCCGGTCTTTATCACCAGTGCGACGACAGCCGTTGGTTTTCTGACGCTGAATTTCTCCGAAGTGCCGATTTTGCGCGACTTCGGCAATATGGTGGCCGTCGGCGTGATGCTGGCCTGGTTGTTAACCATCCTGTTGTTGCCGGCGTTATTGGCGTTATTACCGATAAGTAAAGGCCACGATTCTAAAGCCTTTGGCGGTATGGACCGCTTAGCTGAATTTGTCATTCGCCGGCCCGGGCCGATTTTAATCGGCACTGTGCTGCTGACGCTGGCGGGTGGTTATCTGACATTGCAAAACCGCGTCAATGATGAGGCGGTCAAATACTTCTCCACGCAAACAGAGTATCGCCAGGCCGTTGATTTATTAGAAGAAAAACTCGGCGGTGTGTCGCTGATGGATTTTGCCATAGAAAGCGGTGGCGAGTCCGGCGTTAATGATCCGGCTTTTATCGCCGCCATTGATGCCTTTGGCGATTATCTGCAGAGCTTGCCGGAAGTCACCCATGTCAGCCGGATCAGTGACACCTACAAACGACTGAACAAAAGTATGCATGGCGACGACCCGGCCTTTTACCGGCTGCCGGAAAGTCAGGAGCTGGCGGCGCAATATCTGCTGATGTATGAAATGTCATTGCCTTTTGGTCTGGATTTAAGCAATCAGCTGGACCTGGATAAAAGTGCCACCAAAGTTGGCATTACGATGCAAAACCTCGGCAGTAAAGAAATGACGGCGATTGAAGCTAAAACCATTGCCTGGTTCCAGCAGCATTATCCGCAGTATCCGATTGAAGCCTCCAGTACTGCGCTGATGTTTGCGCATATTGGTGAACGTAATATGGCCAGCATGATGCAAAGCCTGCCGCTGGCGGCTGTGCTGATCTCTGCGTTGTTGGTGTTAAGCCTGCGCTCCTGGAAGCTGGGCACTATCAGTTTGTTACCGAATATGGTGCCGGCGCTGATGGGTTTTGGTGTCTGGCAGTTGTTGTCTGGTGAAATTAACTTAGGTTTGTCGGTGGTCGCGTCGATGAGTCTCGGCATTATTGTTGACGATACCGTGCATTTTCTCGCCAAATATCAGCACGCCCGTCAGGAGGGCCGCGATGCCGAAGATGCGGTGCGGTACGCCTTTCATAGCGTGGGCTGGGCTTTGGTGGTGACCACAGTAGTGCTGGTGATTGGGTTCTCGGTGCTGCTGTTATCCGATTTCCGGCTAAATTCTGATATGGGTCTGCTGACCGGCATTATTTTGCTGATCGCGCTGATTGTTGATTTCCTGTTTTTACCTGCGGTGTTGCTGAAGCTGGACCGCAAAGCCTATGCCCCGGCATCTGTTTCTCATTCGAATGGAGTCTGATATGAATACCACTTCCATCAAGTTTAATCGCCCAAAAGCAGCAGTGCTGCGAACTCTGTTGTTGACCGGCGGCCTGTGCTTAGGCGCGTTGAGTGTTGGTGCTTTCAGCACAGCTGCGCTGGCCGACGATGGCGGCAAGGGCCTGCAAATCGCCACAGAGCGCAAAACCCGCGACGAAGGCTGGAAAGACAGCGAGTCAAAAACCACGATGGTGTTGCGCAATGCCCAAGGTGAAGAAAGTACCCGTGAAATTCGCAGCATCAGCCTGGAAGTCGCCAACGATGGCGACAAAGGCCTGACCATTTTTAATGAACCAAAAGATGTGCGTGGTACCGCGTTTCTGAACCACTCGCATACCGGTAAACCGGATGACCAGTGGCTGTACCTGCCGTCGGTCAAACGGGTCAAACGCATCGCCTCACGCAATAAATCCGGGCCATTTATGGCCAGTGAATTTGCCTATGAAGATTTAAGTTCGTTTGAACTGGAGAAATTTAAGTTCAGCTGGCTGCGTGATGAGCAGCTTAATGGCGAAGCGGTGTTTGTAGTGGAACAGGTACCGCTCGACGAATTTTCCGGTTACAGCAGAAGTGTGGTCTGGATTGATCAGGCCGAGTACCGCGCCCGCAAAATAGAGTTCTATGACCGGAAAAATGCACTGCTAAAAACGCTGGTGATGAGCGACTATAAACAGTATCTGAATAAATACTGGCGGCCGCTGAAGCTGCAAATGACCAATCATCAGACCGGCAAGAGTACCGATTTACTCGTGCGCGATATCGAATTTGGCAAAGGCCGGACTGATGCCGATTTTGATACTAATGCGTTGCAACGCAGCCGGTAAGCGGCGACTCAGGTCAGCATTCAGACTGGCCTGAGAATTGCTGAATGACTCGTTTTGAACAGGCAAGTAATCGCCGTGTAGTTGGTAAATAAGTCTGACTTCAGCCATGCTGAAAGCAGCTTTGACGTCGGCAGTGTCAGATCCCGGAACCGAATCATGCAACTAAATATCTGTTGGGTTTTATGTGCAGCAGCTTTTGCCACAGCCACCTCCGCGCACGCCGCGACCCTCGGGCCTGTCACCGGCAAAGAGACTTTATGGAGTCTGGCCCGCGCCGCCCGTGGTGATGCGCCATATTCGATGTATCAGGCCATCATTGCGCTGCAACAGAAAAATCCAACCGCCTTTATTGGCAACAACGTGCATCACGTCAAACAGGGTGCAGTACTGGAGCTACCGACAGCAGCTGAAATTGCGGCTGTGGATGCACTCAGTGCTGAGCAAAAAGTGGAAGCGGATGCTGTGGCCTGGCGGCAATGGGTTGCCACCCGGCAAACGTCGGGCGGCAGTGCGCAGAGCGCTGTTACACTGCGTAAAACCGGCGGTTTGTCATCGCAGGCCACTGCGGCTTTGGCCCGGCAGGTGCAACAACAAAGCAAAGCCGTGCCGGTGCTGTTAGCGGCGCCGGCAGCAACAGCAGCTACCGTGGCCGAAGCGGCACCCGTTTCGGCGGCATCAGCGCCATTGGCACCTTTGCCACCAGAACCATCGGCACCGGATATTGCTGAAGCGCCGGCGGTACTCACGCGTGAACCGCGCACTGACTGGTCTGAACGTTTGCAAACTGACACCACTTTGGGGCTGGACTGGCGCTGGTTTGCCAAGCGCGGCTTACAGGGCCAAAGCCGCAGTGCATTCAGCGGCAGCGCGTTGGTCGAATGGTACTGGCAATCCGAAGATGAGCGCAGCAGCTGGACAATCAGCCCTTACCTGCGCTGGGACCAGCGCGACAGCGAACGCAATCTGGTGGATTTGCGTCAGGCTTATTGGCTGAGCGTGGGCGACGGCTGGGAGTTTAAAGCCGGCGTCGACAAAATTTTCTGGGGCGTGACTGAGTCGATCCATCTGGTGGATATTATCAACCAGACCGACTGGGTGGATGCGGTGGATGGTGAGTCAAAACTGGGCCAGCCGCTGCTGCAACTCAACCTGAGCGGTGACTGGGGCAATCTGCAAAGTTTTGTACTGCCGTATTTCCGCGAGCGTACCTTAAGCGGCGAACAAGGCCGTCTGCGGCTGCCATTGCCGGTGTTAGCCGATGACGCTGTGTATCAGTCGTCGCGCGAACAGCGGCATGTCGATCTGGCGCTGCGTTACAGCCAACAAATCGATCAAATGGACCTGGCGCTGTCGTATTTTACCGGCACCAACCGGGACCCGCGGTTTATGCCGGTGGGTCAGGGTAATGCGGTGGTGCCGTATTACGAGCAAATGCAGCAGTGGGGGCTGGAAGGTCAATGGATTATCGACAGCTGGATCTGGAAGCTCGAAGCTATCCGGCGCAGCAGCGATATCGAAAGCTTCAGCTCAGCGGTGGCGGGTTTTGAATACAGTAGTGTCGGCGTATTTGATTCGGCGGTGGATCTCGGCTGGTTGTTAGAATATCAATACGACAACCGCGGGCAATTTGCGCCGGTGCCGGGGCAGCGTGATCTGTTTGCCGGCGTGCGCGTAGCATTAAATGATGAAGCCGGCAGTGAGCTGTTATTTGGTATCGCGCAGGATTTGCAAAATGGTGGCACCCGCAGCGGTATGCTTGAAGCGTCGATGCGTTTCAGTAACAATCTGCGTTTGCGGCTGGATGCCTGGTTTTTTCAGACCATGTCGCTGCAACAACCGACCTGGTGGTTCAGACAGGATGACTATATTCAGTTAGGTGTTGATTATTATTTCTGACAATTCCGGGGTATGTAGTATGAGACTTTGGGCGGCGGCAGTGTTGTTGTGTTGGTCTGCGCTCGTCAAAGCTGAACCCCGGCACATTGTGGTTGGAATTGAACAAATCGATTATTACCCGCATTACGATTTTAGTAGCGGCCAGCAACGCGGTTTTTTCTATGACTTGATGCAGCTGTTTGGCAAAACCGCCGGTTATCAAATTCGCTTCTCAGCTTTACCGGTCAAACGCCTGTATCAGGAAGCCAACAGCGGGATTGATTTGGTCTATCCGGACAATCCGGCCTGGCAACAATATCTGGTGGCGGAATATCCAAAAACCTTCAGTGACCCGGTGATTTATACCTTGGGCAGTACTATGGTGCTGCCAAAAAACCAACAGATGTCACTGGAACAATTTCGCTCCCTGGCGGTGATCCATGGTTTTGCACCGCATCGTTGGCTGGAGCTGCAAAACCGCTACAAATTCCGCATGGTCGATGTGGCGGATAGTGCGTCTGCATTAGGATTAGTGCTCAGAGGGCGGGTGCATGGTGCGTCGATTGAACTGAATGTCGCCAATGAATATCTGCGCCGGATTGGCCAGCCCGGTGCGCTGGTGGCGGCTGATACTTTGCCCTTCTCTGAGTTGCCGTTTTTATTATCCAGCGTGAATCAGCCAGCACTTATCATTGAATTTAACCGTTTTTTGCGCCAGCAGCAGCGCGCTATCCAGCAGCTGAAAGACAAATATCAGCTGCTGGAACACAAGGAACAGCTCAAACCAGCCAGCTGATTAGCGCGGCGCCTGCAGTAAGTCAGTCAGTGCCCGCACTGTGGCTTCCACGCCAGTGCGAACTGCCGGTTCAGGTTCAATCTTAAATAACGGGCTGTGATGGCTCGGCACCGCAGGCCCACCGTTTTTCTCGGCGGCAAAAGCCGCTGCCGGCGTGCCACCGACAGCAAAGTATACGCTGGGGATGTATGGGTCTGTGGTCAGAAACGGAAAGTCTTCTGCGCCCATGCCAAGCCGTTTGTAATTCTGATCAAAAATATCGGCACCCATTTGCTTGGTCCAGGTGGCTTTGAGGCGTTGCGTCAGCGGGATGTCATTGACGGTCGGCGGTGTGGTGCCATCGCGCACTATCACTTCCGGCAGTTTATCTTCCGGCAAGCCTGCGACCCGGCCCATATTGACCGCGACGCGTTTAATCGCCTCAATCAGCTGATTACGGGTGTCCATATTGTCGTTACGAACCGTCAGCTGCAGCACGGCCTGGTCTGAGATAATGTTGTGTTTAGTGCCAGACTGAAAGGAACCGACTGTGATGACACCAGGCTCTTTCGGCGGTAATTCGCGGCTGATGATGGTTTGCAGCGCCAACACAATCTGCGCACCCAGCACTATCGGGTCTTTACCGCGATGCGGGCTGGCGCCGTGCGCACCGACACCATGAATAATGATATCCACGCTATCGACGCCGGAATAAGGCGAGCCTTCCACGGCGACCAGTTTACCGGCTTCAATTTCGCTCGACACATGGAATGCCAGCGCATAATCCGGTTTGCCGAATTTCTGATACAAGCCGTCCTGCATCATGCCTAAAGCACCGCCACTGCGCTCTTCGGCCGGCTGCCCGATTAACATCAGCGTACCGGACCAGTCTTTTTTCCGTGCCGCCATCTGCCGGGCTGTGCCGACCAGACTGGTGATATGCACATCATGACCACAAGCATGCATCACCGACACTTCATGGCCGTCCCAATCTTTGGTTTTCACTTTGGAGGCATAAGGCAAACCGGATTTTTCTTCAACCGGCAGGCCATCCATATCGGCCCGCATCATCACCAATGGCCCAGGGCCATTTTTCAGGATGGCAACCACACCGGTTTTGCCGATGCCGGTATGCACCTCAAAACCGGCCGCTTTGAGTTCCTTCGCCAGCCGGGCAGCTGTGTTGACCTCCATATGCGACAGTTCAGGGTTCTGGTGAAAGTGGGTAAATAAGGCGCCCAGATGTTGTTGATAATCGCTGGCCACTGATTGCGGCAATGCGGTCTTCGCATCAACGGCGGCCTGAGCGGATACAGCATATAACGCGGTACTAAGCAAAGTGAGAGAAAAAGCACGCATCAGGTTGTTCCCGGAATTGTTGGAAAATTCAGCATAACAGAGCGGTTGGAGATTCGTCGCGTTGTTCAGCGCTTCAGTGCTGATATTCACCGCAGTTGGGGGAATTGGCGGCAAAGCCACGTTTTCATTGGCAGGGCAGAGCTTCGCAAGTAAACTAGCCGGCAGTTTTTAGCTTAACTTGTGAGATCGATATGTTTGAGTGGATTGCAAGTCCGGAAGCCTGGATAGCGCTTGGGACCCTGGCGGCGTTAGAGATCGTATTAGGTATTGATAATATTATCTTTTTATCAATCTTGGTTGGCCGGTTACCGGAAAAACAACGTGCCTTTGCCCGTCGTCTGGGTTTGGGCCTGGCGATGTTTGCCCGACTGGCGCTGTTGTTCTCGATCTCTTGGGTGATGGGGCTGACCGAAACCTGGTTCACGGTGCTCGGCAATGATATCTCCGGTCGTGACGTCATTCTGATTGGCGGTGGTCTGTTCCTGCTGGCGAAATCGACACAGGAAATTCACCATAGCCTCGAAGGCGCCAACGAAGAGCCAGGTGCACCAAAAGTAGTGGCCAACAGCCTGATGATGGTGTTGATCCAGATTATGATCCTCGACATCGTATTCTCTTTAGACTCAGTGATCACCGCGGTTGGCCTGGTGAATAACATCGAAATTATGGCGATTGCGATTGTTGCTGCAGTAGGCGTGATGATGTTTGCCGCTAAGCCAATCGGTGATTTTGTTGACGCGCATCCAACTATTAAAATTCTGGCACTGTCGTTCCTGATTTTAGTCGGCGTCACATTGATGATTGAAGGCTTTGATGTACATGTACCAAAAGGTTACATCTACTTCGCGATGGCGTTCTCGTGCTGTGTTGAGATGATTAATATCCGCCTGCGCAAGAAGTCGAACCCGGTACAGCTACACAAAGATTTGCCATAACAAGGCATCCTCTGCTTCTGTAAAATAAAAAGCCCGCACTGCGGGCTTTTTGCTGCCAAAAGGCCAGATTATTTGCCTATCTGGCCACTACGGCCAAACACCGGAATGGTCAGATGCCAGCGGATTGCAGCAAGTCGCAGCAACAGACAGGCCAGCATGCCGGCCAGCATCGCGGGCAGCGGCGCGACCTGCAGGGCCAGCGACTGGGTATAAACCAGGCCGCCAAAAATACAGGTGACGGCGTAGAGCTCACCACGAAACACCAGCGGGATCTCCCGACATAACACGTCGCGGATCATGCCGCCGCAGACCCCACTCATAGTGCCCATCATGATGGCGACAAAATCTGACGTGCCATACGCCAGTGCTTTCTGCGCGCCCATTACGACAAAAAAAGCCAGCCCAATAGCGTCGGCGATTTGCAGTGCATTATTCGGAATGGTCAGGCGTTTGCGTACAAACAAAATCGTCAGCGCGGTCGCGCCAAAAATGGCATAAAAGTAACTGTTGTCGCTGAGCCAAATCACCGGCACGTCCAAAATCAGATCGCGAATAGTGCCACCGCCAATCGCCGTGACAGTGGCGAGCACGATGACGCCAAAGCCATCCATTTGTTTGCGCCAGGCAGCCAGCGTGCCGGCGACGGCAAAAACGCCGATGCCCATTAAATCAAACCAGTGAAAAAGCTGTTCCATCCGCAGATCCCAACTGAAAAAAAGTCATCTTATCGCAGTTTGCCGACATTGACGAAAACCAGCTTGATGACAGCATGGCGCGACGGGGTTGATAAGGAGTTAATAAATTACTGATATTAATATGATGTTAATTTCAAACGATTTTTCTTGTCTATGTTAGCTGAGCCGCACTGTATCAGCGCGGTATTCAGGAACATTATTGATAAAAAAATCTAAGAGGAAACCTCATGAAATTACCACATCTGAGCCCATTGGCCATCGCTGTAACCGTGGCGTTCTGCGCGCCATTACAAGCAGCACAGGTAGTCCCGGCCGCCAACCTGCTGAATGGTCAGACCCTGAGCAGTCTGGATGGTACGCTGGACGATCGTAGTGCTGAGCCGATGAGCTTTAAAGCCCTGCAACAAATCAAACGCTTCGACGGCAAACTGAAAAGCCGTTACCAGCAGCAATTCCGTGGCATCCCGGTATGGGGTCATAACGTTGCAGCCATCAACGCCAATGGTCAATACAGCGATATCAGTGGCACTGTGGTGACCGGTATCGAAGACGATTTGCCGGATGCACGACCAGCGCTGGCGCCAGAGCAAGCCATTCTGGCCAGTCGCGGCGGCGAAAGCCTGCAGGCATTGTCGGCTGATGAGCAAACTACATTACAGGCCGAGCTGAGCGCACAAAGTGCTAATGCCAAACTCTGGGTCTATCTGGATCAGAACGACACGGCCCGGCTGGTGTATATCACCCATTATCTGACGCAAAAAGGTCAGCATCCGAGCCGGCCTTACAGCATTATCGACGCCAACAACGGCAAAGTGCTGCAAAGTTGGGACGGCATTGCGCACGCCAATGCCACAGGGCCTGGCGGCAATACCAAAACCGGTCAGTATCAGTACGGTACTACTTATGGCTATCTGAATGTCGATGCCAATTGCCGGATGACCAACGCCAATGTTGATACCATTAACCTCAATGGCGCGACTTCAGGTGGCAGCATTCACCAGTTCACTTGCCCGAATAACACTTTTAAAGCCATTAACGGTGCTTATTCACCACTGAATGACGCGCATTATTTTGGTGGTGTGGTGTTTAACATGTACCAGAGCTGGTTCAGTGTAAATCCACTGAATACCAAACTGAAAATGCGTGTGCATTATGGCAGCAGCTATGAAAATGCCTTCTGGGATGGCACGCAAATGACCTTCGGTGACGGCGCCAGCCGCTTTTATCCGCTGGTGAGCCTGGATGTGTCGGCGCACGAAGTCAGCCATGGTTTTACTGAATTTAACTCAGGCCTGGTTTACAGCGCGCAATCTGGTGGTATTAACGAGGCGTTCTCTGACATGGCCGGTGAAGCCGCTGAATACTTTATGAAAGGCAGCAACGACTGGTTAGTCGGTGCCGATATTTTCAAAAGCACAGGCGCGCTGCGGTATATGGACGACCCGACCAAAGATGGCCGCTCTATTGGCCATGCCAGCAACTACACCAGCAGCATGGACGTGCACCACAGCTCAGGCGTGTTTAACAAAGCGTTTTACCTGTTAGCCAACAAAGCCGGCTGGAATACCCGCAAAGCCTTTGAAGTGTTCACTGTCGCCAACCAGGTGTACTGGACTTCGAATGCGACTTTTGTGTCGGCTGCCAACGGCGTCTGTAAAGCGACCAAAGATAAAGGCTATAACACCGCCGATGTGGCGGCTGCCTTCTCTGTGGTCGGCGTGACAACAGCTGATTGTGGTACTGTGACCCCACCGGGCGGCGATTCCGGCACTTTAACCAATTTGGCTGCCACCACTGGTAACTGGACACGGAATACCATTACGGTGCCTGCCGGCAAAACCACGCTGACGGTGACTATCAGCGGTGGCACCGGTGATGCGGACCTTTATGTGCGTTTTGGCAGTCAGCCGACCACCACCAGCTACCAGTGCCGGCCTTATAAAAACGGTAATGCTGAAAGCTGCGTGATTAGCAATCCACAAGCCGGCGTCTGGCATGTCGGTGTACGCGCGTACAGCAGCTTCAGCGGCGTGACGCAGAACTGGTCCTATCAATAAGCGCTGACCCGTCTTGCGTTAAATTAACAGTGTTGAATGAAGCCAGTTGCAACTTGCAACTGGCTTTTTATCAGCCTTGTTTTGCGGCCGTCTGAACCAATAAAGTCGCCAGTAGCTGACAATCCTGTTGTTGCTGCGTCGCGTATTGCTGGCAGGCTTGCAGTAATGCTTCAGCTTCAACAGCCAGCGCCTGTTGCATCTGCACGGCGAAACGCGCGGAGCGCCGATCTGCTCTGTTATGCGCCAGCGCCAGGGCGTGACCACAGGCTTCGGCATATTGGCGCAATGATTTCGCCGGGTCCTGCATTTGCAGACAGATATCTTCCGGATCGACATCCACATTGGCATGGTGCAGCGAACGCACCAGATAATGTGCGCCCTCAAACTGCACTTCATCGAGCACTGAATCGGGCCGGCGCTGCATCAGACGCTGGCAATCCACCGTCAGGTGCGCATCATTGAGCCGGTTGACCGGGTGTAAATCCGGGAAGAAAAATAACGGCGCTGAGCGGCGTTGTTGTTTCACTTCAACCACCTGACACAAAGCCAAATCGGCATCGGACGCCAACTCTGCCGGGCCAACCAGTAAATAATAGCGCTGCATATTCAGCGAACCGGTGCCGGCGCCATGCCGGGTGACGATATCAAGAATGCGGTCGTGTACATAAGGTGCAAAAGCCTGTGCCAGCTCGGCGTAACGGTTGGCTTCAATCCGGCTGAATTTGCCGCTGTCGGCCTTAAACTGCAGCGGTCGGGCGCTTAAATCCACAGATTTGGCCAGCGTACTTTTACTGAGAAAGTCCGCTCCTGCTGCTGAACGTTTAATGGCTTTTTTCAAAAAGGGTTTCAGCACATGTTGTTTCGGGAAATCATCCTGAGTGGTGAAACGGAATTCCGGGTCTTTCGCCACTGCAGCACAGCAATCGACATAACTTTGCAGAAAACGGCGGGCGGCGGCGTCGGCATCGGCGGCGCTGGCTGCGGTTAAACCGGTCAGATCCGGCGCATCTTCGCTGTGATATTGCCTGCTGGTCAGGCCTCGGCAATAGTCCGCCGCCAGCAGCAGACTGACGATAAAGCGGCTTAAATCCCACACCGCCGGGCCAATACAGGCATCGTCGAAATCATTGGGGGCAAAAATCACCCGTGCGCCATAACTGCCATCTTCGGTGAAAAAACCGAAATTGGAGATGTGGCAATCGCCCATCACTGTGGTGAGCGGCACTTGTGTATTAAGCGCAGGCGGCAATTGCAGCAAACCCGACTGAATATCGGCATAAAACAAACCGGAACTGCCGCGTAAAAACCGAAACGGGTTTAACGCCATTTTCTGGTGTTTGGCCAACAGTTGCTGGCTGGGGTCGACCTGATCGGTACGGCTGAATTCGTGGATCAGTTGGTGCAGGCGCTGCATCTGAATATCTCCGTTTATTAGGGCGTGTTGATGTTTGGTGTTTGTTTTTGCAGCATCTTGGCGGCTTTTTATGCAAGGCAATGCGAGAGCCGTGTAGTTATTCTACACAAACGAGCATTAACGCCGCAGAAAGAGCCGCCAAACGCTGCCCTTCGGGTTCGTTTGGTGGCGCTTTGGGCTTTGTCACTCGTTGCTCACATAGAATCACTATGCTACGCGCCTCGTTTCGCACCCAAAACGCCACCAAGTCGAACAAAACCTAACCACCAAAAATCAACACGCCCTAGGCTGCGATAACCTGATGCTAATGCAGAACTTGGGCGCTGGCGACAGAAAAAACCATCTGCTTTTGTAAGCAAAGGTCACATTTATCAATGGTCTGAGCAGCGTTGTTGCCTATTTTGAAACTTGCTGCGGCATCGGGTCTCTATTATCCTTGCTGGCATTGTCCGCGTTTTCGGGTTTGCCCTGTTGTCACTTCGCCAAAGATATATCTTCATTGTGGTGCTGGCTTATCTGCTGTTGGCGCTCAGCTGGATTTTTCTGTCTGATCAGCTACTGCTGTTGCTGATAAGCCCGGAGCAGCTGCTGAAAGTTTCGATGCTCAAAGGCATGTTATTTGTGCTGGTCAGCGCGGTAGGTTTGTCGCTGGCGCTGAAAAATGTGCCCTTGCCGGTAGGCTCAGAACTCAGTGTGCTGCCGCTCAATCACCGGCAAAGTCAGGTGCGGGATTATCTGCTGGCGACGTTGCTGGTGGGGATGATGCTGTGGTTCCGTCTGCTTTTGCCGGTGGATATAGCCACCAAGCCAATGATGATCCTGCAGTTATTTCCGGTCATTCTGGCGGCCGTCTTCGGCGGTTTTGGCCCTGGTATTTTTGCCACCCTATTCTCAACCCTGGCGGTTGGCTGGATTGTCCGGCACACGCTGAGTGGCCCGGAGCAAAGCCTGTATATGCAGCTGCAATGGCTGTTTTTGATCATTAACGGCGTGACAGTCAGCTGGTTATGTCAGCAACTGCGTAATAAAACTTATCACGTGGGTCTGCAGCAGCGCTTGTTAGATGCGGTCATTGAAGGCACTGACGACATTGTGTTTACCAAAGACAATGCCGGGCGCTACCAGCTGGTCAATCAGGCGGCCTGCCGTGCTTTTGGCCGGGAGGCCAGTCAGATCCTTGGCCGCGCTGATATTGAGTTACTGGACCCGGCGCAGGCTGTGGTCTGGCAGCAAAATGATGCCAAAGTGCGGCAACAGCAACAAGTGCTGCATTTTCAGGAACAAATGCAGGCAGCTGATGGCCGCACGCTGTTGTATTCAGTCAGTAAAGGTCCACTGTTCGACCATCGCCAGCAACTCAGCGGCACTTTTGGTATCGCCCGTGATATTACCGCGATGGTTGGGCAAAAACGTCTGTTGCAGCGTGTGCTGGAAGGTGCAGAACAGGGTTTCTGGGAATGGGATTTGCAGCAGCAACGGATGCAGGTCAGTGAAAGGTTTGAAACTATGCTGGGCTATCAGCCCGGTGAAATGGATGTGCGGCCGGATAATTGGCCGCAGATGGTGCATCCGGCGGATTTTGCCGCAGTACATCAGTCAATTGAACAACATCTGCAAGGCCTGGCGCCGCTGCATGAAGTGGAGTTCCGTGCACGTTGTAAAGACGGCAGCTGGCGCTGGGTACTGACCCGCGGCAAAGTGGTGACGCGCACGGCGGATGGCGCACCGTTGCAGCTGGCCGGCACCCATACCGATATTCAGCAGCGCCGGCACAATGAAGAAACTCTGCGGCTGGCAGAACTGATGTTTGCCGGCAGTTATGACGGCATGATGCTGGTTGATGCCCAGAACCGCATCATCCGGGTCAATCCGGCATTTTGCCGCATTACCGGTTACAGCGCCGCTGAGGTTGAAGGCAAATCGCCGCGCATTTTATCGTCCGGTCTGCATGAAAAAGGTTTTTATCAGCAGATGTGGCATCAGCTGCAGCAACATGGTTTCTGGCGCGGCGAAATCATCAATAAACGCAAAGACGGCACTGTATATACCGAAATGCTGTCGATTTCGGTGGTGCGTGATGCGGACGGCATTATCCGCCAGTACATCGGTATTTTCGCTGATATCAGCCAGCTTAAAGCTCATGCGGCGGAACTGGACAAAGTGGCGAATTTTGACGCCTTAACCGGCCTGCCAAACCGGCGGTTGTTATTGTCGCGCTTTAATCAGACCTTGATCCGGGCTTTGCAAACCGGACAACGTTGTGCGGTTTGTCTGATTGATATCGACGGTTTTAAGCAGATTAACGAAGAACATGGCAGTGCTTTTGGCGACCGGGTGTTATTGACGCTGAGCCATCAGCTGCAGACTGTGCTGCGCCATGATGACACGCTGGCGCGGCTGGGCGGTGATGAATTTGTCGTGTTATTGTCGGATATGCCGGCGCTGCCGGAGGGCAATCATATCGTCAAACGACTGCTGCAGGCAGTGAACCGGCCTTTACAGCTCGACAGTATCGAAATTGTGCTGACCAGCAGTATTGGTGTCAGCTTATATCCGGATGACAACGCCGACCCGGATACGCTGCTGCGCCATGCCGACAAAGCGATGTATCAGGCCAAAGAAGCCGGCCGCAACCGCATCCAGTGGTTTGACCCTGAGCACGAGCGCGAAGCGCAGGAACACCGGATGATGCTGGAACAATTGCAGGAAGCGTTGCAGCAACATCAGTTTGTGTTGTTTTACCAGCCGAAAGTGAATTTACGCAGCGGTGCTGTAGTGGGGGTCGAAGCGTTGATCCGCTGGCAGCACCCGCAGCGCGGTTTATTGTCGCCGGCGGCATTTTTGCCGTTTATTGAAGGCAGCGAACTGGAAAGCCAGTTTGGTCAGTTTGTATTACATGCCGGTATTATGCAGGCCGCCAGCTGGCTGGCGGAAGGCATTCATCTGGAAGTGGGTATTAATATCAGTGCCAGCCATTTGCTGAATGCCGACTTTGCCACACAGCTGTCCGGTTTATTGCAGCATTATCCGCAGCTGAGCCCGGGACAGATTGAACTGGAAATTCTGGAAAGCACTGCCATCCGTGATTTGGCCGCCGCGCGTGAAGCTTTGGTGCGCTGTCAGGGTTTTGGTGTGCGTTTTGCGCTGGATGATTTTGGCACCGGTTATTCGTCTTTGACCTATCTGCGCCAGCTACCGGTGCATAGCCTGAAAATCGACCAGAGTTTTGTCCGCGATATGCTGGAAGATCCGGACGACCACAATATTGTCGCCGGTGTGGTCCAGCTGGCGCAGGTATTTGATCGCAGTGTGATCGCCGAAGGCGTGGAAACCATGGCGCACGCCAAGGCTTTGTTAAGTATCGGCTGTGAGCTGGCCCAGGGATTCGGTATAGCCCGGCCCATGCCGGCTGCAGATGTTGCGGACTGGATCCGGCACTGGCAGAGTACCCAACCCTGGCGTCAGCTGCAGGAATCTGACCGCTGATTGTGTGCGGGGCTGCGACTGCCGGTTGCGACAAAACGTGCTGCATTTGCATAACTTTTTGTTATCATCAGGCAAAGTGAGCTGGTAGCAACAACATCAGGAGGTTGTAATGAACGGATGGATTTCGGGCAGCATGGCGCTGCTCTCTCTGGCACTGCTCAGTGCTTGTGGCGGCGGTGGGACCATTGGTGGCGGCGACAGCAACAGCGGCACCACACCCGGTACTGGCACCACAACGCCGACGACACCAACGGCACCAAGCTGGGTGGCCGGCCAATACGCCGCAGAGTCGACGCTGCAGAACTTCTGCGCCACACCACGCAGTGGTACAGACCCCTTCAGTAACAGCGCTTATCCGGACAAAGCCGGTACCTCCATGCATGAAAAGCTCTGGCTGCGCTCCTGGAGCAACAGAACTTACCTGTGGTACAAGGAACTGCCCGATCTGGACCCGGCCGCATACAGCACTTTGGCTTATTTTGACCTGCTGAAAACCAGCAACAAAACCGATTCCGGCGCCGCCAAAGACAATTTCCATTTTTATCAGGATACTGCGGAGTACAAAAAGCAGACCCAATCTGCGGTCACCAGCGGTTATGGTATTGAGTGGATTTTCACCGCGACCCGGCCCCCCCGGCAGCTGACCGTGGCGTATACCGAACCCGGCAGTCCGGCAGCATCCGCTTTGCTGAGCCGTGGCTCGAAGCTGCTGGAAGTCGATGGTATCGATTTCGTCAACGACAATACCCAGGCTGGCGTGAATACCATCAACGCTGCGTTATTCCCGGCCAAAGCCGGTGAAAGCCATCTGTTCACGGTGCAACAAGCCGACGGCAGCCGCAAATCCTTCACTCTGCAGTCGGCCGATGTGTCGACGGTGCCGGTGCATAACGTCAAAGTGTTGCAAAGTGGCAGTAAAAAAGTCGGTTATCTGCAGTTTAATACCCACATCGCTGCTGCACAGCCGCAGCTGATTAGTGCGGTCGAGCAATTCCGTAACGAAGCAGTGAACGAGCTGGTGGTCGACCTGCGTTACAACGGCGGTGGTTTGCTGGCGCTGGCATCACAGTTTGGTTATATGGTCAGCGGCCCGAACCAGATCCAGTCGCGTTATTTCGACAAGCTGCAGTTTAATGATAAATACCCGAACACCGATCCTGTGACCGGCGAAGCGCTGGAACCCACACCGTTTTATAGCCGTGGGATCGACTATAACGCCGGGCGCCTGACCAGTCAGACTTTGCCTAACCTGAGTCTGAACCGGATTTTTGTGCTGACCACCGACAACACCTGCTCGGCCAGCGAAGCCTTTATTAATGCTTTGCGTGGTATTGATGTAGAAGTGATCCAGATCGGCGGCAAAACCTGTGGCAAACCTTATGGTTTTTATCCGACCGACAACTGCGGCACCACTTATTTCACCATTCAGTTCAGCGGCGTGAATGCCAAAGGCTTTGGCGACTATGCCGCTGGTTTTACACCCAAACCGGCCCCGCAGTTTGCTGCTGATATCAAAGGCTGTGCGGCGATTGACGATTTAACCAAGCCACTGGGCGATGCGCAGGAAGGTATGTTAAGAACAGCTTTGTTTTATGCCGGTAATAACAGCTGTCCTGTAGTTGCTGTATCGCAGCAGGCCGACACACCGGCGGCTGCGCCGGTCGATGCCAGCGGCTTATCCATCCGCGACCCGCGTCAGGAACAGCAACTGCGGGATGTCAGTATCCGTCAGCCGATCACTGGCGGCCTCTGAACTTCATTACCACGGCTGCAGCGCCAGCCGTGGTGCTTAGTCCACACTTGGCCGCGGATTAATAATGATGGTCGGGTCGACTTGCTGGTCCTGATAAAACACCAGATAAGTGAGTGCACAGCTGGCCGACCCGGGATCAGCCCTGTCGCAGCCGCTTTTTAGCCGGTGCACATTCAGCATGCAGACAAAATCATTGCCATCCGGGTGACAATTGACCTTGCCCCGGCTGGCACTGTCGACCTGCTGTAACTCAATACGGCACTTGCCGGAGCCGGCCGGCATGCAATCCTGTCGCATATCCTGAAACAGCCAAATCACGGCGCGCTGCGGCGAATCATTCAGCACCGGGCAGTTTTTATCGGCCTCGTCGGCGAAGCTGACCACACCGGCGGCTTTTTGCAGCAGGATGCTGGCATCAGTACTTTGATTTGGACAGGCGGCGCTTGCGCTAAACGCAAAGCCAAAGAGGAACATCAGCAAATACAGAGGTTTGTGCATAATCAGCGTCCTGTGGTTGGGTGGATCAGTTTCTGAAATTCGGTTTTATTGCTGAGCGTGGTCAGATCCGGCTCGACTGCCAGCAGTTTGGCCGGAAAACCGTACTGCAGCGCCTGACGCACCGACGCCATGCCCGCCGCCGGCTGGCCCAGCCGGACTTGTAGCATGGCGTCGAGCAACCAAATCTCAGCGTTTTTGTTGTCCTGCGTTAAAGCGCTCGCCATCAGGCTGCTGGCCTGTTGCAGATCGGTGTGACTGAGGTAATGCGCCTGCAACGCCAGTTCACGTGGGTCCAGCCGATGTTGCCGGCTGAGCAGTTGCAGCGCCTGCGCATAATGACGGCTGGCATCGGCATTGGCGCCGCTCTGGCGATAGGCATCGGCGATATTGCCGTGCAGCTCAAATTTGTCCGGCAGTTGCAGCAGCGCCTGCTGATACAGCCGGATCGCATCCGGCATCCGGCCGAGATAATAATAAATGGTCGCCAGATTGGCCTGGGTAGACGCTTCGGCGCTGAGTTCCAGCGCGGCCTGATAAGTGTCGGCTGCCGCCTGGATTTGGCCCTGCAGTAAATAGGCGGAGCCCAGATTGGTCAGCGCATTGGCACTTTGCGGCAGCAGGGCAATCACTTTTTTAAAATTGGCGACGGCGCTGTCGAGATAACCGCGCTCCAGCTGAAATACGGCCAGCGCCTGTAGCGCGTACCAATGTTCCGGTTGCATCAGTACAGCCTGCTGATAGACCCGCTCGGCTTCCAGCGGCAGACTGGCGGCCTGGTATAAGCGCGCCAGTTCAGTGTAGGCGGCTGCGGAACCGGGCCGCAGCGCAATGGCCTGCTGCAAAGCCTGTTCGGCGCTGTTAAATTCTCCGCGCAGACTCTGATATTGCCCGTAGACCAGCCAGTCGGCGGCGGTCGCGGCTGCTCCTGTCAGCGTCTGGCAAGCAGCATGGATTTGTTCCAGCACCGCCGGTTGCTGACTGAGCTGGTAGAGCAGCGTGCCGGCGCTGCATTTGCTGCGTTGGGCCGGCCGGTATTGTTGTAATGCTACGCCACCTTGTTCCAACAACTGCAGGACGGCCTGCACCGCCGCCAGTTCGTTTTTTTGCCGCGCTGTGGATAATTGATATTCAGCTTTGAGCCAAAGCTGAAAAACCGCCGGGTCGAGCTGATTCTGCGGCTCTGCCGCATCCGGCTGACCGCCGAGCTGACGCACCACACTTTGACTGACTTTTTGCAGCAGCGCTTCGGTCTGGTCGGCCTGCCATTCCAGCGTCAACCCCGCGACGCCGGCTTTTTGAAAATGCACAGTGACAGTATTGGGCCGCGGATAAACCGCAGTGCTGACCTGAAGCCGGATCCGTTCAGCAGCCTGCGGCGCTGTCTGTTGATCGGCCGGATAATAACCGGGCACCTGTTCAATCGCCTGATACACGGCATTGACCAGGCCAAATTGCTGCTCCGCGCTAAACGCCACTTCGTCCAGCGCTGGCGCGTCAACAGCAACATAACGCGCCGCCTTGGCTGGGGCTAACTGCGCGGGCAGATTGGGCTGGAATTCTTGCTGCGGCCAAAACCACCAGCTGAGTCCACCACACAGCAGCATTGCCGTCGCCACGAATGCGCCATGTTGCAGCGCCGGCTGGTTTACCGGCAACAAATCCGCGCTGTGGCTGCCAAAGGGCAGCGCCGGCGGCGCACAATGGCAGACCTGATACAAATGTAAGGCGTGGCTGAAGCCTTCAAGCTGAAACAAACCAACCTCAGTGACCTGCACTTCGGTTTTATTCATCGCCAGAAACACCGCTTCCGACAGGTAAATTTCACCTGGCGGCGTCACGGCTTCGATGCGGGACGCCAGATTGACGGCTTCGCCAAAGATGTCATGGCGGGCGGTGCGGACTTCCCCCAAATGCGCGGCGATGCGGATCACAATCGGCTGTTCGTCCGGATGTTGCTGGTGGTGCAGTGCCAGCCGGTCCTGCATGCGACAGGCGCATAACATGGCGTCAGTTGGCGAGCGGAAGGTCAGCAATAAGGCATCGCCAATCGATTTCACCAACTGGCCGGAAAAGCGTTTAATTTGTGGTTTTAACAGACTTTCAAAATTTTGCAGCAAAGAGGCGTTTTGCCGGCGCGACTGGCGGTTGGTGGTGGCGGTAAAGCCGGCAATATCAACAAACAGGATCGTCAGATTTTCGGTATGCACTGTCGGTTTGTCCTGCGCTTGGCCCCGGGTTCCGACAGCTTCACAGACCCTGTTTTGAACTCTGGATGTGGTTCAGGTGCTCTTGTTGGAGAATAGTCAGGAAGTCTTTGTTTTACCAAATAATATCCGGGTATTTTCCGGCGTAGCAGCATAAGGGGAGCTGCTGTAAAAAAGGCTTGATAAAAATGAAGGAAATTTGCTGAAAACTTGCGGATAAATTGCGGATAAATTGCGGATAAATTGAGAGCAAACAGCGATGTACCGGCAATTTTGCCAGTACACCGCTCAGTAGCGCCGACTTAGCCTAACCAGGGCTGGGCAGCGCGGCGGCGCGCTTCATACTGATCAATCTGCGGGCTGAAGGTTTCGCTGGCACCGATAAAATCCAGGCCGCTGAGCAGGCGCTGTTTGATATCCGCGTCAATGCTAAAACCAATAGCGGCATTGTTGCCGAGCAGAATTTCCTGGTTGGCCAAATCAATTTGCCACTGCTGCGGCCCTTGTTTGCAGCGGTTAAACAGGAATTCGATGTTGGCGGCGCTGAGGCTAATCAGCAACATGCCGTTGTTGATGCTGTTGTTAAAGAAAATATCAGCAAAACTTTCGGCGATGACGACGTTAAAACCATATTGCTGAATGGCCCAGGGCGCGTGTTCGCGGCTGGAACCACAACCAAAGTTGGCGCGGGTTAACAGTACAGATGCGCCCTGATATTGCGGCTCGTTCAGCACAAATTCCGGGTTGGCACTGCCGTCGGCCAGATAACGCCAGTCAAAAAACAGCGCTTCGGCAAAACCGTCTCGGCTGACCGACGTCAGAAACTGCTTTGGGATGATTTGGTCGGTATCGACATTATTTTTGTCCAGCGGGCACACCAGGCCCTTGGCGAAGATCTCACTCATGCGCTTGCTCCGGTTAAAGTGGCCACATCAACAAATTTGCCGTGAATAGCAGCAGCGGCGGCCATCGCCGGGCTGACTAAATGGGTGCGGCTGCCGCGGCCTTGCCGGCCTTCAAAGTTACGGTTCGAGGTCGAGGCGCAGCGCTGGCCGGCGTCGACGCGGTCGTCGTTCATGCCGAGACACATCGAACAACCCGGTTCACGCCATTCAAAACCTGCGGCTTTGAAAGTATCGGCTAAGCCTTCCGCTTCCGCCTGACGTTTCACCTGACCAGAGCCCGGTACTACTAAAGCACGCACGCCAGCGGCGACGGTTTTACCAGCGACGACTGCAGCGGCGGCACGTAAATCTTCAATCCGGCTATTGGTACAGGAACCAATAAAGACGACATCAACGCTAACGTCGGTCAGCTTCTGACCGGCCTCTAAACCCATATAAGTCAGCGCACGGCGCGCAGCGTCGGCCTTAATCAGGTCAGTAAAAGATTCTGGCGCCGGGACCGGCTGATCAATCGCAATCACTTGTTCCGGGTTAGTGCCCCAGGTCACTTGTGGTTTGATTTGGCTGCCTTCGATATGGACCACTTTGTCAAACTGCGCATCAGCGTCTGAGTACAGGCTTTGCCAGTAGGCGACAGCCGCATCCCAATGTTCAGCTTTGGGCGCAAAACGCCGGCCTTGTAAATAAGCAAAAGTGGTGGCATCCGGCGCAATTAAACCGGCTTTGGCGCCCATTTCAATGCTCATATTACACAGCGTCATCCGGCCTTCCATCGTCATGCCTTTGATGGCATCACCACAGAATTCCGCGACATAGCCATTACCACCGGCAGTACCCAAAGCGCCAATCACTGCCAGAATCACATCTTTTGGTGTGACAAAAGGCGACAGCGTGCCGGTCACTTCCACTTTCAGCGTTTTCGCGACTTGTTGCGGCAGCGTTTGCGTCGCCAGCACGTGCTCGACTTCTGAGGTACCGATACCAAATGCGATGGCGCCAAAAGCACCATGGGTGGAAGTGTGTGAGTCGCCGCAGACGATGATCATGCCAGGCTGAGTTAAGCCCAGCTCCGGGCCAATCACGTGCACTATGCCCTGATCCGGGTGATATAAGTCCAGCAGCTCAATACCGCTTTCGGCGCAGTTGGCGGCTAAGGCTTCCAGCTGTTTACGCGAGGTCTCGCCGGCGGCGTCGTAGCTGCGCACTTGCGTCGAAGTGTTGTGGTCCATGGTGGCAAAAGTTAAATCCGGCCGGCGCACTTTGCGCCCGGCCTGACGCAGCCCGGCAAAAGCCTGTGGACTGGTTACTTCGTGAATAAGATGGCGGTCGACAAACAACAAATCGGTGCTGCCGTTTAAGGCGCCGACCACATGGCTCTGGTAAATCTTCTGGTATAAAGTCTGGCCCATGGTGGACTCCTTAAGCTGCCTGAATAAAACGCACTATGGCGTTGCCGATATCCGCGGTGTTGTATTGGGACCCGGAATTGATATCGCGGGTAACGATGCCTTGTTCCAGGCTTTGCTCGACCGCAGCTTCAATGGCTCGCGCCGCCGCTTCTTCGCCACAGCTAAAACGTAGCAACAGCGCCGCACTTAAAATCTGCGCCACCGGGTTGGCAATGCCCTGGCCTGCGATATCCGGCGCGCTGCCACCAGCTGGTTCATATAAACCAAAGTTCGAACCGTTTAAGCTGGCGGACGGTAACAAACCTAATGAACCGGCAATAGCGGCTAATTCATCGGATAAGATGTCGCCAAACAGGTTGTCGCACAGCAGCACGTCAAACTGCTGCGGCGAACGGATCAGCTGCATCGCGGCGTTATCGATATACATATGATCCAGCGCCACTTGCGGATAGTCTTTGGCAATGCGGCTGACCACTTCGCGCCATAACACGCTGGTCGCCAGCACGTTGGCTTTATCAATAGAGGTTACTTTATTGCTGCGTTTGGCCGCGGCTTCAAAAGCAACGCGGGCGATGCGTTCAATTTCGGCCACGCTGTACGTTTGGGTGTCAAAAGCGGCAGTCTCAGAGCGGCCTTTTTCACCAAAATAAATGCCGCCGGTCAGCTCGCGCACACACAGAATGTCCATGCCTTTGGAACTGGTGCGTGGGTGGATCGGCGATAAATCAGCAAAAGCCGGGTAAATTTTGCCAGGGCGTAAGTTACAGAACAGGTCAAAGGTTTTGCGCAGCGGTAATAAAGACGCGCGTTCCGGCTGTTGCGCCGGCGGCAGGCTGGTCCATTTCGGGCCGCCGACCGAGCCGAATAAAATCGCGTCGCTTTGTTTGCACAATTCTAAAGTGGCGGCTGGCAGCGCTTCGCCGTGTGCGTCAATGGCGGCGCCACCGACTAATGCGCTTTGGGTTTTGACCGCAAAACCAAACTTCTCACTGACCGCATCCAGCACTTTTAATGCTTCTGCCATCACTTCCGGCCCGATGCCGTCGCCGGCTAATACTGCAATGTTGTAAGTCTTCATCATTTGTCTCAGATAAATTTAAAGCGAATTATTTTTCGATGGCGCTGTCGGCGTTTTTACGCGCCAGCTTCACCGCATCAATGCGTTTGCTGCGTTCAATCAGGTTCAGCACGTGGACGTAGGCCAACACTGATGAGCGCACGATGTCGGTGGCCAGGCCCGCGCCGTGATAACGCCGGCCCTGATATTCGATGATGATGTCGACCTGACCCAGCGCGTTTTCGCCTTCGCCTTTGGCCTGCAGGTTGTAATCCACCATCTTGGCATCTTCCAGTCTGGCGATGCGGTGAATCGCCTGAAACGCCGCTTCGACCGGCCCGTTGCCGGTAGCGGCTTCTGTATAAGTTTCATCGCCAACCGTTAAACCGACTGTGGCGCTGGCGACATGGCCGGTATGGGTGCTGGAACTTAAAAACGCCAGTTTGTAGCGCTCGTCGTCGTCTTTTAAGTTTTCGAAAAACACCAGCGCTTCTAAATCGTAATCAAACACCCGGCCTTTCTGGTCGGCCAGGGTTAAAAACGCCTGATAAACCTGGTCTAAATCGTAATCGTCTTTGCTGTAACCCATTTCAGTTAAACGGTGCGCAATGACGGCGCGGCCAGAGCGTGAAGTCAGGTTCAGCTCGTTAGTACGGATACCGACTTGCTCCGGCGACATGATTTCATAAGTGTTTTGCGCTTTTAACACGCCGTCCTGGTGAATACCGGAACTGTGGGCAAAGGCGTTTTCGCCGACAATGGCTTTGTTCGGCTGAATGGGCATGTGGCAAATCTGGCTGACCAAGTGGCTGGAGCGGTAGATCTCGGTGCTTTTGATGTCGGTATAAAACGGCAGATAGTCACCGCGGGTTTTGATGATCATCGCCACTTCTTCCAGCGAACAGTTGCCGGCGCGCTCGCCGATGCCGTTCACCGTGCACTCAATCTGGCGCGCACCGGCCTGAATGGCGCTGATGCTGTTGGCGACTGCTAAACCTAAATCGTTGTGGCAATGCACCGAAATCCGCGCCTGATCGATATTCGGTACCTTGTGCATCAGCTGGCTGATGATCTGGCCAAATTCGTTCGGAATGGTATAGCCGACAGTGTCCGGAATATTGATGGTATTGGCGCCGGCTTTGATAGCGGCTTCGACAATGCGGCACAAATCATCAATCGGTGTGCGGCCGGCATCTTCACAAGAGAATTCAACATCGTCGGTATAACGGCGGGCGTGCTGAATACAGGCGACGGCTTGCTCTGTGGCTTGTTCTAAAGTCTTACGTAATTTGTATTGCAGGTGCAGTGGGGAAGTCGCAATAAAGGTGTGGATACGACGGCGTTCGGCAGCTTTTAACGCCTCGCCGCAGGCGTCGATGTCGGCGAACACCGCGCGCGACAGGCCACAAATCACCGGGCCTTTGACGCTTTGGGCGATCGCCTGCACTGAAGCGAAATCGCCCGGTGAGGACACCGGAAAGCCCACTTCCATCACGTCGACATTTAAGCGCGCAATAGCATGGGCCAGCTGGATTTTTTGTTTATGGCTTAAGCTGGCCCGTAATGCCTGCTCGCCGTCGCGCAAAGTGGTATCAAAAATCCAGATTTTATTGTTTTCGTGTTGGGCGCTGCTCATATCCTGTTCCTCTTGCTGAAATTTTCACCCATCAGACCTTGAGGTAACAAAAAACCCCGGCCTGTGGCTCGGGGTTTGTTTGCTGGATCCGTATTTACGCTACGACCAATGCACAACACCCCGAGGTCCGATTAGGAGCACGAGGAGGCTGAGAAGAATGGCGGTCATAGTGTTTAAGTGATTCATTGCTCTGTCTTTTTTTGGCGCTAATGCAAATGTGCCGGCACATATTGCTGCAGATACACAACTGAACAAAGCTGCAGCGTTTTTAGTAATATCACGACAAAATACCGAATGCAACAGTATAGATGGCTAAATGGATACAACTTTAGGCGGATGAATTATTAAGCTGTTGGTTTGTATATAGATTTCTGGATGGCTAAATTTGAGATCGGAGCAGTCGTTGTCAGCTCCTTCATTCAGCTGTGACGGCGAAAAAAAGCACAACTACAGCAAAAATTTGGCCCACATTGCAAAAAGCGCATGACAGTAAGGCAAAAGCCAGCGTAAAATCGCCGCCGTTCTGCCAAGTGCGCCTGCACATGCGACTCTGCCCGGGTGGTGAAATCGGTAGACACAAGGGATTTAAAATCCCTCGCTCGAAAGGGCGTGCCGGTTCAAGTCCGGCCCCGGGCACCACTTCATTTTGTTTCCTACTCTTTGTATTCTACTGTTTTCTAAACTTCATCTGCTGCGAACTGCTATAACTAAAACCAGTTGTATTTTTGCTTCAGGACTCTTTATGCCTTTTTATTCCGCTGATTTCCTTAAAGAAATGCCAAAGTCTGATTTACACCTGCATCTGGATGGCAGTTTGCGGCTGGAGTCTTTGATCGAGATGGCAAAGCGCAGCAAGCTGGTGCTGCCGTCAAATACCGTTGAAGGTATGCAAGAACTGGTGTTCAAAGAGCGCTACAAAAATTTGGGCGAATACCTGCACGGCTTTCAGTACACCTGTGGTGTGTTGCGTGACCTGGAGAATCTGGAACAGGCGGCTTACGAGCTGGCGCTCGACAATCAGGCCGAAGGAGTCAATTACATCGAAGTGCGTTTTGCGCCACAGCTATTGATGGACCCGGCCACCGGCATCGATTTCGACCGCATTATGCATACTGTCAACAACGGCTTAAAGCGCGCCATGCATGAATACAATGCGCATGATCAGGTCCAGCTCGGTTATCGTCCACCATTCGCTTACGGCATTATTAACTGTGCTATGCGGATGTTCTCCGGCAAAGGTTTTTCACCTTATTACACCAATTTGTTTCAGCTGATGCGCGATTTTGACCCGATGCAGGTGATCAAACTGGCGGCGATGGAACTGGTGCGCGCCAGTGTACGGTTGCGCGACGAAGCCGGTATTCCAATCGTCGCACTGGATTTGGCCGGGCAGGAATCCGGGTTTCCGGCGCACAACTTTAAAGAAGTGTACGAATACGCCCATCAGCATTTTTTGCTGAAAACTTTACATGCCGGTGAAGCTTATGGTGCCGAGTCAGTATTCGAAGCTATCACCGAATGTTATGCCGACCGGATTGGTCATGGTTATTCGATGTTTATCCCGGAGATGATTAAAGATCCGGCCATCTTAGATAAACAGAAGTACATCAAAGAGTTGGCATCTTATATTGCCGATAAACGCATTGCGGTTGAAGTCTGCCTGACCTCGAACTTACAAACCAATCCGGCGATTGCGGATATCAAACAACACAAGTTTAAAGACATGCTGGAAAACCGCATCGCGACCGTGATTTGTACCGACAACCGCCTGGTGTCCAATACCACGGTGAGCCGCGAATATCAGCTGGCGGTAGACAATTTTGATATCCCGCTGAAACGGTTAAAAGACATTGTTGCGTATGGCTTTAAAAAGAGCTTTTTCCCGGGCAGTTATGTGGAAAAACGTGAATATGCCAAGCAATGTCTGAACTATTTCGATGTGATTTCACGCAAATACGGTTTTATTAATTAAGCGGTCTGTGTTGACCTGCAAAAGCGCCTTCGGGCGCTTTTTTGCTTTTGTGCGTCTCGTTATTTTTAAACAGCATTGCTGCAAGTCGGGCTGCGGCTCACGTTCAGCTGAAATTGGCGTGATTTGGCATCTGTTTAAGTTATTGAATTAAAGGTATTTTATTGGATTTAGCTGTTTGCGGCTAAAACTGTCGCAAAAAAGATACATGTTAAGTTATTGATTTTTATATATAAAATATTTGACTGCTTTTTGCTGTCGCTATTTAGCAACAGATCCTGTGATCCTTCTGCCGTCATTCTTGCTGTTCTGATGTTTGTCTAGTGATTAAATTCAATAAAAACAAAGCTTTAATATTTTGTTTTTAAGTTGGCACACCAGCTGCATATAGTTTATCAAGCAGGTAAATAACGAAAGTGATACAGCGAGTTCCACTTCCGTTTTTTACCTGAAACCCAAGGTAATCACAGTATGTAGTCCGGCAAAGTCCGGTGATGTAACGAGGTGTAAGATGGACACATTTTTAATCGCAGCAGCAGCTTTCTTCGTGGTTAATGCTTTTGTGTTTGTAACTTATCTGCGCAAGATTGACCTGAACGGTGAAGCAGTGCGCAAACTGGAAAAAGCCCAGTTTACTGATGCTTACAACCGTCAAGCCGCAAAAGTGCGCAAAGCCCGCGCTGCTGGTGTAACAGCAAACGCATAAGCGCAAAAGAATTTGAAAAAACCGGTCAGTTGACCGGTTTTTTTTCGTCTGCAATTTGTGCTGGTAAATGGCCGGTTGTCTGAGAACTCTTTGTTTAGCAGTACAGACTGCTGCTGTACTGATGTGATAAGCTGATAAAAATATGTAAACAAACATGGAGGTTTCGATGCGTCTGCCAGGACAGCGCTGGTTTTACCATGCCTGCTTTTTATTCTTCAGTGTCATCGGCTTGGCCGGTTGTGGCGGCGGCTCAGACAACACACCGACACCACAACCCACGCCACAAAACACGGCGCCAGTACCTGGTACCAATACCTTTCAGTTAAATGAAGACAGCAGCTTGCAGGCGCAGCTCAGTGCCAGTGATGCTGATAACGATGCACTCAGTTATCAGCTGAGCAGTCAAAGTCAGGCACAAGGTGTGGTGAGTTTACAAAGTGATGGTCGTTTTACTTATCAGCCCACTGCTGATTTTGCCGGCGAAGCCGGATTTACTTTTACCGTCAGTGACGGGAAAAATCCGCCGGTTGCCGGCAATGCCAAACTGACAGTACAAAATATCAATGATCTGCCGCAGGCCGCACTACAACAATTTGCCGGGGTAGAAGATACGGCAGCCACCTTTCAGCTTAAAGCGACCGATGCCGATCAGGATCCACTCACCTTTACCTTACAAAGTGTTAATCCGGTCAATGCCGGTGTGGTAGTCACCACGGCCGGCAGTATCAGCTTGAAACCAGCGGCAAACCTTAATGGCAAAATCGCGCTGCAGTTACAGGTCACCGACGGGAAATCTGCAGCAGTAGCTTTTAACGCCGAGATCACGCTGGCTGCAGTCAATGATGCGCCGACGCTGTCTATGACGGCATTACCAGCGCTGTTAGATGCAGGCCAGAGTTACGCACTGGCCTTCAGAGCTGAGGATGTTGATGGCGATATGGTGACGGTCAGTAATGCGCAGCCGGAGTTGTTCCGGTTAGATCTCAGCCAGACTAATCCAGCGCTACAGGTTTTAGCGCGCACTGAAGCTGTGGAAACTGAATTCCTGCTGCAAGCCTCAGACCCACAGGGCGCTACAGTCCAGTATAAACAGAAGGTGCTGCTGGCGATCCCAAATGGCAATAGCATGGGTCGTACTTTAGTCGGGCCTGTGCAAAGCAACCGGCTGAATCTGGTGATTGTCGGTGATGGTTTTACCGCCACAGAACAGCAGAAATTACGTGATGCTGCAGTCAAATTCAGTCAGGTGTTTTTCAACAGCAAAGAAATCGGTACTCATCGCGATGGCTGGAGCCTGCATGTGCTCGATGCGGTGTCGGCGCAAAGTGGTGCCGACGACCCGTCGACCAACACGCTGGTTGATACGCTGTTTGACGGCAATTTTGGCTGTGCCGGGGTTGATCGTTTGTACTGTGTTAACAGCAGTAAGGTGTTCAGCTACGTGTTCCAGCATTATCCGCAGTTTGATTTTGTGCTGGTCGCTGGTAACAGCACTAAATATGGTGGTGCCGGCGGTTCTATTTCAACTTTTACCCTGCATCCAAGCGCGACCGATGTAGCTATCCATGAACTTGGTCATTCCTTTGCCCGTCTGGCGGACGAATATGTCGATGAAGCATCAGCACCGATGTACCTGCCGTATTACTGCGAATCCTGTTACGCCAATATTACCCAACTGACGGATTTGAGCCAGGTGAAATGGCGGCACTGGTTCAGCGATCCGGCCAAAGTGCCGACGCAGCCGGGGCAGGCCGGTGTTGGTTTGTTTGAAGGCGGTTATTACCACAGCAAAGGTTTTTACCGGCCGAAACACAATAGTTTTATGCTTGAATTAGGCCAGCCCATTGGTGAAATCAATGGCGAAGCCTGGGTCAACCAGTTGTATCAGACTATCGGCATGTACCACAGCCAACAACCAGCGCAACCGCAAGTGGTGCAAGCGCGGGGACAGAGCCAGCAGTTTTCCCTGGTTTTGTCGGTTGGCAGTGCGCAGCAACAAGTGCAGTGGTGGCTAAATGGTCAGTTGTTGCCACAGTTTGATGGTAAAACCAGTATCAGCTGCTGTCAGGATCAACAGCAAAATTACCAGCTGAAGGCTGTGATCACCGATATCAGTGGTTTAATCAAAGCGCCAGCGCTTGTCAGCAAAGAGGTTCAGTGGAATGTTCAGATTCAATAAGTTAGCCGGCTTGCTGGCTTTGGCTGCCTGCACTGCCGTACCTGGATTTGCCGCCGAGTTCTGGCTGGTGAAAGTGGCTTTTGATGCCAATGGTAGTGAAATTCAACAAGTGCAGCGGGTGCAGCTCGCGGACGGGCAGCGCCGGACCACGCAACTGGCACACGCCGGTGCAGTGATGGTCAGTGTGAAAAATGCCGACGGCAAAGTGCTGCAGCAACTATCGATTGAGGATCCCAGAGTGATCCGGGTGCCGATGTTGCCGGGCTCTGCTCAGGGTCACCAGATGGTGCTACGGGATGAAGGTGATTTTATGCTGGTGTTGCCGGCACAACCGGATGCCAATTTGTTGCAGCTGCAATGGGCCGAAACGCCCGGCCAGCCGGTGCAGGCAAACAGCCCGCAGCAACAGCTTTCACTCCAGCAATTTGCCACTGAACTGCAGTTAAAATAGGCCGTTGGCCGCTTATGTCGGCAAAACTGAACAATTGACCGTGAGTTGCCGCATACAAATCCGCTATGATAGGCGCCAGAGTCCCAGACCGGCGCCTGATGCGCCTGATTGATGCGGAGCCTTCGGCATGCGAAGTCCTATCCAGCCGGCCTCATTGCGGCAGTTTATTTTATTAAGCTTTTTTCTGGCGTTGATCCCGCTGGCGGTGTTGCTGTGGCAAAGTAACAGCGCCTTATCCGATGTCAGCCGTTTTGCCGTGGCAGAAGCAGAATCTTCCGTCGACAGCGTGAAACGTGCCGAGAACATGCAAAATCTGGTGATTGATATCGAACGCGCCGTGCGTCAGTTTGGTATTTTACGCACCGATTCGTTAAGTACCCTGGCCACCACCCATCTATTAAATTACCAGCAGATGCTGCAGCAGGTTTGCCTGGATTTAGACGCGCCATTGCTTTGTCAGGCGCAGGCGGCGCAGGTGACAACCTTATTGCAGAATTTCCTGCATGCCAGCAATGAAGAACTCTCGCCCACCTTGCAGACGCTGCGCCAACAGCAACAGCAGCTGACTGAACAAATCTGGCAACGGCTGGAACAGCGTTTACAGACGCAGCAGAGTTTTGTTGTTGATGCGCAGAACCAGCTGGCCTGGCAATCCGTCACGCTGGTGCTGCTGACCCTGTTATTAGTGTTGTGGGCGCAGGCGCGCATCGCCTCACCGATTAAACAGCTCGATACCATGATCCGCTCCATCGGTCAGGCCAGTCACCATTTTCCGCACGAACAAGTGGTGGGGCCGCGTGAACTGACTGAACTCGGCGAGCAATTACGCTGGCTGGCATCGCGCTTACAACAACTTGAAGCCTTGAGGTTGATTTTATTACGCCACGCCTCGCATGAGCTGAAAACGCCGTTATCCAGTATCAAAGAAGGTTGTGCACTGCTCAGCGAGCAGTTGGTAGGGCCGCTGAATGGCCAGCAAATGGAAGTGGTAACACTGCTCAACGGCAGTGCCGACCGGTTGAGCCAGCTGACTGAACAACTGCTGGACTACAACCGCCTGTTGCAACAAGCCAAACCAGAATTTGCCTGGCATGACAGTGAGCAACTGCTGGACAGTTGTTTTGCCGACCACGCGCTGTCATTGCAGCAACGCCGGCAGTTCATCCAGCTGGACTGTCAGCTGCCGCGTATCTATACCGACGCTATGTTGTTTCGGCGTATTCTGGATAATCTGATCAACAATGCTCAAGCCTATGGCGGTGAGGGTAGCCCGGTGTGGGTCGTGCTAAAACCACATGAGAAATTTATGCTGCTGGATGTGGCGAATAACGGCACGCCGATCCCGGCGGAGCTCAGGGCCAAACTGTTCGAGCCGTTTCAGCGCGGCAAAGCGCCGCGTTTTGATGCGGTGCAGGGCTCAGGCCTTGGCCTGTCGATTGTGTCTGATTGCGCCCGGTTGTTGGGTGGTATGGCCGAGATCATTGACGTGAATTATGCCGACGTGTGTATCCGTGTGCGTTTGCCTATGGTAGAGGAATAAGTATGAACAAGTGGACCCTGCTTGGGGTAACGCTGCTGGTGGCCGGTTGTCAGGGCGTGCCGGCGCCGTTGCCGGTGATTTTAAAGCCAAAACCGGCACCGGAAAAAGTGGTGGAGCTGCCAAAAGAACCGCCGGCTCCGGTCAAACCGCAACTGGCGTTGCAGGATGATGTGGCCACGCTGAGCGCCTGGCAGAATTTCCGCACTGAAGTGCTGCAGATGAACGCGGCGCAGCGCGACGCCGTCAGCAAAACACTGGAGCAATCACCGGTTGGCGAATTACAGGGGCTATTGCTGCGGTTGCATCCGGATACACCTTATGCGGTGCGGTTTCGTGCCCAGAATCAGCTCAGTGAACAGCTGAGCCGTTTACCAGCTGGTCTTGCTGCTTTGCTGCGTTGGGATTACGCCTATAACCAGAAATTGCTGGAGTCTGAATCTGCGGTCAAGGCGCTCGGCCGGCTCAATGGTCAGCAACAAGACAATCTGGAAAAATTACAAAAACAAAATGCCGATCTGCAGAAGAAAATCGAAGCGCTGACCCAAATCGAAGCCAAGCTGAACCAGTCAGGCGGAGGTTAACATGCCAGGAGCTCCGACCGGCAACAATGCCCGTTTATTACTGGTCGACGACGACCCGAGTTTATTGCGGCTGATGACGTTACGCCTCGAAGGCGAAGGGTATCAGGTGATCTCAGCCGATTGTGCCGAAACTGCGTTGACGCTGTTGGCCAAGCAACCGGTCGACGTGGTACTCAGCGACTTACGGATGCCTGGCCTCGATGGCATGGCGCTGTTTGATGAAATCGCTAAACGCAGCCCGGGTTTGCCCGTGGTGCTGATGACGGCACATGGTTCCATCCCGGAAGCCGTTGCCGCAACGCAGCGCGGCGTATTCGGTTTTCTGACCAAGCCGCTCAATAACGTCGAACTGCGCGACATTCTGCAAAAAGCCGTGCATCAGTCGCATGTGCCGAGCAAAGACAGCTGGCGTCAGGCCATTGTCACCCGCAGCAAACCCATGGAGCAGGTGCTGGAGCAGGCGTACCGTGTGGCGCAGCGCGATGTCAGCGTGCTGATCACCGGTGCCAGCGGTACTGGTAAAGAGCTGCTGGCCAATGCCATCCACCTGGCGAGCCCACGAGCGCGCCGCGCTTTTGTCGCGATTAACTGCGGCGCTTTGCCAGAGCATTTATTGGAATCAGAGCTGTTTGGTCACGCCAAAGGCGCCTTTACCGGTGCGGTCACTGAACATGCCGGTTTATTCCGCGAGGCCGACGGCGGCACCTTATTCCTTGATGAAATCGGCGATATGCCGCTGCCGCTACAGGTGAAGTTATTGCGGGCATTGCAGGAGCGGCAAATCCGGCCGGTCGGCAGTGCCAAGTCGATTCCGATTGATGTGCGGGTAATATCTGCCACGCACCGCGACCTGAAGCAGGCGATGCAGGAACAAAGCTTCCGCGAAGACTTATATTACCGCCTCAATGTGGTCAATCTGCAACTGCCAACCTTACGCGAACGTGCCGAGGATATTCCGCTGCTGGCGCGGCATGTGTTGCAGCAAAGCGCTGAGCGCCACGGCGTGCAGGTCAACCGGTTTTCCGAAGATGCGATGCAGGCTTTAGTCACGGCGCAATGGCCCGGCAACGTGCGTCAACTGGTCAACGTGGTGGAGCAGTGTGTGGCGCTGACCAGCAACCCGGTGATTAGTCTGGCGTTGGTCAGTCAGGCGCTGGAACAAAACCGCAGCTTCTGGCCAACGCTCAGTGAAGCGCGGGATCAGTTTGAACGGCAATATCTGGTGCGGGTGTTAAAAATGGCCGAAGGCAATGTCACCCGCGCCGCTGAATTGGCCGGACGCAACAGAACTGATTTTCATAAACTGCTGAAAAAGCATGAGTTAAGCGCTGCACAGGTCTCCGAGCAAGGCGACGAACCTGAATAATCTGTAAGAATGAGTACAACATGCACGACAATTTTGATACTGAACCTGAAGTTTTAAAAGCCAAAATCACCGGTGAAACGGCGCGTATTCACTGGCATGAACTGCAAAAATTTTATGCTGCCGGCGCGGTGATTGAAGTCACGGCTGGTCTGGATTTGGTAGAAGTTGCCTATGCCTTTGCCGTCGATGACAAAGTCAAAGTAGGCGTCTGGTTGCAGGACCAGCAGATCCAACGTGTTGAAGATACCCGTGCCAGTCATTGGTTTCAGCAAAACACGGAGTTGTGGGCTGTGGTGGTATCACCCTGGGTGCTGGTGCAGGATAAACATTTGCACTGAACACCGAGGAATGTTGCCCGGCTGAGGCCGGTTCATGCATACTTCAGACTATACTGATATATCCGGGAATTGCGATGAGGTACCGGCATTGACTGAACCCAGAGGCCTGCAGGCCTGGTTAAAGCTCATTTTAAATCAACAGATGCCGGCACTGGATGTGGTGGTGCAGCAAATTTGTCAGCTGGACGAGCGCAATGAAGGCAATGCCGACGACTTAGCGAAGATTGTGTTACGCGATGCCGGTTTGACCACAAAGGTGCTGCGGGTCGCCAATGCTGTGCACTACAACAGATCCGGCAAACCTATCCAGACCGTGTCCCGCGCTATTATTCAGGTCGGTTTTCTCGAAATTAAAAACATCACGCTGGCCAGCAGCCTGATCGACAGCTTTCTGCAGGGCAAACCGCGCCAGCTGTTACTACAGCAATTAACCCAATCCTTTCATGCCGCTGTACAGGCGCGCGCCTTAGTGCCCCGGGCCGATTCAGCCAAACGGGAACTGGTGTTTATTGCCGCTTTACTGCGGCATATCGGTAAACTCGCGTTATTGGCGACGCGTGAGCCGGCGGCAGAACATTTTGTCCGCGAATGCCGTGAATATCCGGACGACGAACACGCTATTGCGATGAAATACCTCGGGATTGGCATCGACAGCCTGAACCGGGAATTGGTGAAAGAGTGGAAGCTCGGCGATTTTATGCTGGACGCGCTGCAGCAGAGCGCGCCGGCCGGGTCCGTTGGCGCTTTGGTTAATCTGGCAGACAGTATCAGTATGCATTTGTCGGAAGGACTGCAGTCTGCCACGATGCTGGAAAACTGCGCACAGGTCGGCCAGCTCTGTCAGCTGACGCTGGAAGAGAGCCAGCAGCAGGTCTTGCTGATGGCAGAAGAAGCAGCGCTGACGGCCAATCAGTATAACGCTGAGAGTCTGGTCCCTTTGTTGCCGAGCCGGGCGCAAATTCTGGCGCAGAATACCGAATACAAACCGACTGGTTATGAATTCAGTGTGCATCTGAATACTTTGTTAAAGCTGCAGCGCGTCAGCGACAGTTTGTCGCGTTTGCTGCACGCAACGGTGATTTGTTTGCAGGAGGGAGTAGGGTTGCCGCGGGTCGCCCTGCTGTTAATGGATTATCAGAGCAAAAGTTTTGTGCCCAGTTATGTCGCCGGCCGTGACACGCAACTGTGGCGCAATCAGGCGGCCATTGCACTGGAGCAGCTGCGCAAAGGTGAAGTGTTGTACGACTTGCTGCGTTCAGAGCAAATGTTGTGGCACAAAAAACTCAATGGCGCCGATATTGGTGTCTTACAGCAATTTTTACCCTACGACGGCGATTGTTTTGTCGCGCCGATACGGCTGGAACGCCGCCTGTTTGGTTTGTTGTATGCCGATGCGGCCGGTAAACCGCTGACCGACCGGCAACAAATTGAATTTGAATTAACCGCCCAGCTGTTAACGCTGATCGTGCAGCAAAGTGATGGGAAGGCAGTGGACTAAACACTCTACAGCGAATCGCCGACAATTGCTCCTGCATTGTCCATTCGCAGAGCGAATGGTGTTCGACAGGCGAAACGCCAAACTGTTGGCGTTTCGAAAGCCCTGACTCACCGTACCGTCCATCCCTGGACATAAAAAAAACGGGGGACGGCGCAAACTTCCCCCGCAAAGTCACTGCAGAACAGCAAACACCCAATCAACGACTGGGACTACCGTGGAGTGGATCCCTCCATGCACCGGGCAAGTATCGGTGTGTCATCCTGACGTTGCTTACCATACCCCAAGCTTTTTCTAATTGCAAATAATTCTCATTTAAATTATTTTAACTGAGAAATTTGACCATTGGAGCGGACAAATGCTGGGTTTAAGTTTATGGGTGCTGTCACCGGCGCTATTGATTTGTGGGCTGGACTTTTGGTTGTTCCGCCGGCTGGATTGGCGCAGTTTGCTGCTTGGCTCGGGCTGGGTGTTGCTGATGTTGTTGGTGGTCCTGAGTATGGCGGCGCAGTAGCCAGCAGACCTGCGACCGGCAGTTGAGCTGCAATCGCCGCTATGAGCCGGTTCTTTGATTGCAGTGACAGCAAAAAGCATTAATACTGGACAGAGTCGCTTTCCTTTCAGGTAGATACAGATGCTGAACTGGCGGATTTACTGCCTGTGCCTATTGTGTATTGTTCCTTTTTTAGCCTGGTCGCAGGTGCCGCAAGCCGTGCCGGCGCCAACCCAGGTTGAAGTCTACAGCCGTTTTTTGAATCTGACCCGTGTCACGCCGAAACTGGCGCAGTCCACTGCCATAGTGCAGGATCAACAAGGTTTCCTCTGGATTGGCACTCAACACGGCCTGTATCGGTTTGATGGCCAGCAAATCAAAGCCTGGCAGGCCGATCCGGCCGACCCGAATGCGTTGTCGGCAGATTGGGTATCCAGTTTGCTGGTCGACCGCCAGGGCATAATCTGGGTTGGCACCCGCTATGGTGGCCTGAACCGCTTCAATCCGGCGACTGAACAGTTCAGCCGGGTGGCGTTGCCGGCGTTACAGGGCGAACAGCAGCAAGTTGAAATTTCTGTGCTCTATCAGGACGACGGCGGCGAGCTGTGGGTCGGCACTTATGGCGGCGGGCTGCTGCGGTGGGAGCCGCAGGAAGCACGATTGGAAAATGTGGTATTGCCAGTCCCGCTGAATGAACTGGATAGTTTGTATATCAACGCGTTATTTCGCGATAGCAGTGGTTACCTGTGGATTGGCACCGGCAATGCGCCATTGCGCAACCGTCAGATTCAACAAGGTGGCGCTATCCGCTGGCACCCGCAACAAGGCCATAAACAGCTGTTCAGTACCCGCAACTCCGAGCTGACGGCTGCGGCCGTAACGGCGATTAAAGCCGACCCGCAAGGCCAGATTTGGCTGACCAGTTATGGCGGCGGTCTCTATCATTTCGACAGCGCCAGCGGCATTTTACAGGCAGAGCGCGCGCAGCCGGCTCTATTGGCGCAGGGGTTGCTGACGGACATCGGTTTTGATCATCAGGGCGGGCGTTGGATCAGCAGTTATGACAAAGGGTTGTGGTATCAGGCAGCTGGCAGCGCGCAGTGGCAATTATTCAAAGCCAATCCGTTAGTCAGTTATCAGTTGCCGAGCAATAATCTGACCGGTTTGTTGTTTGATAAACAGCAGACACTGTGGTTAAAAACGCCGGTTGGTGTTTTTGGCTTGTCGGCAGAGGCGCAGCAGGTGCGCAATATTCCGCTGGGCCCCGGGGAGACCGGCTTATTGGGGCATAGTGATGTCTTTGGTATCTGGTATCAGGACGAACAGCATGTCTGGCTCGCCAACCGCGATGCCGGCGTCGCCGAGCTGGATTTAACCCGCTTTTTGGTCAAAAAACGCTGGCCGCTGCCGGCGATAGCAGGCCTGAACAAGCAACCGACGCTCGTCAGGCAAGTGGTACAAAATAGCCAGGGCTTGCTTTATGTCGGCACTGACAATGGCTTGTTTGCGCTCGATCCCATCAAGGGGAGCTGGCAGCTGCAGCCACTTGGCGAAAGCCGGCAACCGCATATCGGCAATCTGCATCTGGACACTCAGCAGCGCCTGTGGATTGGTACCCGCGGTGAAGGACTGTATTTGCTGCAGCAAGGTCAGGTCCGGCAGTTTCATCAGCAGGTGCGGCCAGGCGTGCGGCTGGATAATGCGGTGATTTCTATTCTGGCGACGGACCAGCAGGATGCATTGTGGATTGGTCTGGCGGATCAGGGGCTGGTGCGGCTGGATAAACTGAGCGGTCAGCTGCAAAACTGGCAAGCGTCCGACGGTTCAGGCTTGCGCTTTGATGGCATTCAGCTGATTTATCCGGAAGGGGACCAGCTGTGGCTGCGGGCCGGTAATATCAATCATCGGGTATTGGTGCATCCGCAGCAGCCCGCTCAGGTGGAAGGTTTTAAAGCTTATCTGAGCCCGGCAGATCACGACAAATATCTGGAAGATGCCAGCCAGTTTTTACTGCTGTACCGCAATAGATTACAGTCGGGCGGTCTGGTTCAATATGGTGAAATGCATGGATTTCAGGGCACCACCTGGATTGGCGCCTGGTTTATTGATCAGCAACAACGCCAGTATCGGGGCGGCAGTCAGGGGCTGGATATTTATCCGTCGGCTTTGCTGCAAATGCCGGAGCAGACCTTTCCGGTCCGGCTAACCGGTTTTAGTTTGTTTAACCGACCGGTCAAGGTTGGTGACTCAAGGTTGCAACTGAAAAAATCGCCCGGCTTTGCCGAGCAAATTCAGCTGCAATATGAGCAAGATATGTTCAGTCTGCATTTTTCTGCGCTGAATCTGGTGGACCCGCTGTCGATGCAATATCGCTACCGTCTGCTGGGCTTTGACCGCGACTGGATTGAAACCGACGCGGCAAATCCGGTGGCCACTTACACCCGACTGGCACCGGGCCGCTATCAGTTTGAAGTGATGGCCAGAGCGCCGGGACAAAACTGGCAGGGCCAGCAGCCGAATCAGCTGACGTTGCAGATTTTACCGCCCTGGTGGCTGACCTGGTGGTTTAAAACGCTGGTGGTGCTGCTGACGCTGAGTCTGATTTGGTTTGTGATGCAATACCGGCTGCGGCATGAACGCAAAACCCGGCTTTGGCTGGAGAAAGTAGTCGACAGCCGCACCAGCGAGCTGAAAACCCAACATCTGGCGCTGAGTAATTCCTATCGCGATTTATCGCTGTTACAGACAGTTTCAAGGCAGATCACCGCGTCGCTGGATCTGCAGGAAATTCTGCTGCTGGTGCATCGTAGTCTGAACCAGCTGATGGATGTGCATGTGCTGGCGATTGGCGTGTACAAGAGCGAACAGCAGGTGCTGGAATTCAGTCACTGGATGGAAAACGGCCAACTGATGCCGCCTTTTGAACTGGTGCTGCAGGGCCAGACCAATCTGGCGGCGGTATGTTTTGCCCAGCAACGTGAGATCCAAACGCAAAATCGGCAGGACTTTTTATTGTATCTCAAAGAGTTGCCGACGCCGCTGGTCGGGGAGCCGATGCAGTCAGTGTTGTATTTTCCGCTTAGCGTCAAAGGCGAACAAATTGGTTGCCTGACGGTACAAAGCCCGCAGCAACATGCCTTTTTGGCTGAACAAACCGATTTATTGCGCACTTTGTGCAGCACTATTGCCATTGCCGTCGCCAATGCCAATGTGGTGCAGCGGCTGCAGCAAACCAGGGAGCAGCTGGTGATGCAGGAAAAAATGGCCTCGCTCGGTGGGCTGGTCGCCGGGGTGGCGCATGAAATTAATACACCGCTCGGCATCTGCGTCACCGCCGCCAGTCATCTGCAACATGAACTGGCGCAACTGACAGACATTCAGCGCAACAAGCGCCTGACCGCGACGGTGTTTAATGAGTATCTGGACACTGCCACAGCCACCTGCCAGATGCTGGCCGACAATACCCAACGTGTCGCCGCACTGGTACAAAGTTTTAAACAGGTGGCGGTCGACCGCTCGGCGATCAGTGTGCGGGATGTCGAACTGAGCAGTTATTTCGCCGAAGTGTTGCAGGCCTTAGCGCCGGAGCTCAGTAAAGCCGGCTGTCAGGTGCAGTTCGATGCCGAGCCGGGCCTGGTGCTGCATGCCGATGCCGGCATCCTGGCGCGATTGCTGGAACATCTGTTGATGAATTCATTGCAGCATGCGTTTTTGCCACAACAAACGGACCGGCACATCCGGCTGGCTCTGACCCAACAAGGCAATCAGGTAGCCATCCAGTATCAGGATAATGGTCAGGGCATGCCGGCTGAACTGTTGCCGCGGCTGTTTGAGCCCTTTTTTACCACCAAACGCCATGCCGGTTTTAGCGGCCTTGGCAGCCATATTGTCTACAATCTGGTGACGGTGGAACTTAATGGCAGTATTCAGGTGCGCAGTGAAGCTGGTCAGGGCCTGAGTTACCGGATATTGTTACCTTTACAACGCCGGCCGGACTAATCTGGCCGCTGGCGCTGTGCAGCAGTGAAATGCTTGCAATAATATTTCGAATGGATAGAATATCTTTCGAAACGAAACTTAAACCGAAATTTAAGCGCCCGCAGCCTGATGAATAAACGCAATACTCAACAAAGACGTCGTGGCATCCTTGACCTGCTGGCCGAGCAGGGTGAAGTCAGTGTCGACGACCTGGCGCTGCGCTTTGAAACCTCGGAAGTGACGATTCGCAAAGATTTAACGGCGCTGGAAGACAACGGCTTGCTGTTACGCCGGTATGGCGGCGCTGTGCAGCTGCCACATGAGCTGATCAGTGAAGCCGGCCCTGAAAAAATTTCCGCCCGTAAACAGGCGCTGGCTAAAGCCGCAGCGACGCTGATTAAAGATCATTACCGCATTATTCTCGACAGCGGCAGCACCACCGCCGCTTTGTTGCCGGAGCTTTCCGCCAAACAAGGCCTGGTAGTGATGACCAACTCGTTATACATCGCCAACAGCCTGCGTGAACTGGAACACGAACCCAAATTATTAATGACCGGCGGCAGCTGGGACGCACAGTCTGAGTCCTTTCAAGGCCAGCTGGCGGAACAGGTGCTGCGGGCCTACGATTTTGACCAGCTGTTTATCGGTGCCGACGGTATCGATTTACAACGCGGCACCACCACTTTCAACGAACTGACCAGCTTAAGCCGGGTGATGGCGGAAGTGGCACGTGAAGTAGTGGTGATGGTCGAATCCGACAAAATCGGCCGCAAAATTCATAATCTCGAACTGCCGTGGACGTCGATAAAAATCCTGGTAACAGACGACAAGTTACCCGACACGGCAAAAAGGCAAATCGAACAACAGGGCGTCCGGGTGATCTGTGCCCCTGTTTCAACTGAACATACGACATCGGAGTAAATATGTGTGGAATAGTAGGCGCAGTAGCGCAACGTGACGTCGTCGACATTCTGGTCGAAGGTTTACGTCGTCTGGAATACCGCGGTTATGACTCAGCCGGCGTCGCCGTGGTGAGCCCAACCGGTGAGCTGCAGCGCATCCGCCGTTTAGGCAAAGTGAAAGAACTGTCCGACGCGGTGAAGTTAAACCCAACCGTCGGCGGCACCGGTATCGCGCACACGCGTTGGGCGACGCACGGCGAACCTTCTGAGCGCAACGCGCATCCACACGTTTCCGACAAAATCTCCGTCGTGCACAACGGCATCATCGAAAACCACGGCCCCCTGCGTGAGATGCTGAAAAGCAAAGGTTATGTGTTTAACTCTGACACTGACACTGAAGTCATCGCGCACTTAGTGGAAGAAGAATTCAAAACGGCCGGCTCGTTGCTGGCTGCGGTACAAAAAGCGGTAAAACAGTTCAGCGGTGCTTATGGCACAGTGCTGATGGACAAAACCGACCCGTCGCATTTAGTCGTCGCACGCTCAGGCAGCCCGCTGGTGATTGGTCTGGGTATCGGCGAAAACTTTATCGCCTCTGACCAACTGGCTTTGTTACCGGTGACCCGTCGTTTTATGTTTTTAGAAGAAGGCGACGTGGCGGAAATTACCCGTTTTGATGTCACTGTCTATGACAAACACGGCAATAAAGTAGAACGCGCTGTCACTGAGTCGAACGTCAGCTACGACGCCGGCGACAAAGGCCAGTACCGCCACTTTATGCTCAAAGAAATCTACGAACAGCCACACGCCATCATGAACACACTGGAAGGCCGTTTGGGTTCAGATTCTGTGTTGGATGAAACTTTTGGTAACGGCGCGGCTGAGCTGTTTAAGAAAGTGAAACATATCCAAATCGTGGCCTGTGGTACTTCTTATCACTCTGGTATGGTCGCCCGTTACTGGCTGGAGTCTTTAGGCGGTATTTCCTGTAACGTTGAAATCGCTTCTGAATTCCGTTACCGCAAATCCTTCGTGCAGCCAGGTTCGTTACTGGTCAGCATTTCCCAATCCGGCGAAACGGCTGATACTTTAGCCGCGCTGCGTCTGGCCAAAGAAGCCGGTTACTTGGGCAGTCTGACGATTTGTAACGTCGCCGGTTCTTCGCTGGTACGTGAATCTGATTTAGCCTTTATGACCCGCGCCGGCGCCGAAATTGGTGTGGCATCCACCAAAGCCTTCACCACGCAGCTGGTTGGTTTAGCCATGCTGACGCTGGCAGTAGGTAAATACAACGGCTTAACTGCTGCTGCGCAAAAAGACATGGTTGAAGCGCTGAAATCGCTGCCAGCCAAACTGGAAGAAACTCTGACTTTAGCCGGCAAAATTGAACAGCTGGCGGAAGAGTTTGCTGACAAACACCACTCACTGTTCTTAGGTCGTGGCGATCAGTATCCAATCGCGATGGAAGGTGCACTGAAACTCAAAGAGATTTCATACATCCACGCTGAAGCTTATGCCGCAGGCGAGCTGAAACACGGCCCGCTGGCGCTGATTGACGCGCAGATGCCAATCATCGTGGTAGCACCGAACAACGAACTGCTGGAAAAACTGCAGTCCAACGTTGAAGAAGTGCGTGCTCGCGGCGGTATCCTGTATGTGTTCGCCGATGTGAACGCACACTTTAAATCGGACGCCACCCAGCGCGTGCTGAACGTGCCACACGTGCACCCGCTGATCGCGCCAATCATCTACACCATCCCGCTGCAGCTGCTGAGCTACTACGTCGCCATCATCAAAGGCACGGACGTCGACCAGCCACGCAATCTGGCGAAGTCGGTGACTGTAGAGTAAGTTATTGATTTATTTAAAAAGCCCGGCTTGATGCCGGGTTTTTTATTGCCTGCATTTCTGTGCTGTAAAACTTGTTGAAGCGGAAAGTCCGGTGCTATGGTAGTGAGTCATGGGTCATCACAAGGACGTTACGGCATGTGGGCACTGCTTGGATTTATCGCAGGTTATAGCCTGGGGGCGCTGGAAGGCGAGACGATGATCGGCGCCGTGTTGGGGCTGGCACTCGGTCTGGCATTAGATGCCTGGCGCAAAGCGGCTGGATTAGAAGTGCAGTTGTCCGCGTTACAGCAGCAAGTGCAGCAGCTGGGTCAGCAGACGCCCTCCAAATCGGTGGTTTGTGCTACTGCGGTGGTTGAACTTTATGATCCACAGACATCGCCGCTGTTGTCAGGCACCGGCGTAAGAACGGAGGACGGGGCCGCTGACAGCAATGTGGTGATGGTGGACTTTGCTGCGTCACCGCCAACCGCTCCGCAAAACCTTCCGCCAGATTCTGGGCAGGCTGAGCCGTCGGCTTCGGCAGATCCGTGGCAGTCACCCGCACCGCAATCTGCTGCTCCCACTTTAACCTGGCTACAACCCTTATTTGATTTGTTTCGTCAGGTAAGCCCACTGGTTTTGGCAGGCCTCACCGTGTTGTTTTTGGGCCTGAGTTTTCTCGCCACTTATTTTGCTCATCAGGGCTTGTTGTCGATGGAGCTGCGGCTTGGTTTTATCGGGCTTTGTGGCGGTGGGCTGGTTGGCCTTGGCTGGTGGAAACGGCGCCAGCTGGGCAATCACGCCGCCCTGTTACAGGGGGCCGGTTTTGCTGTGGTCTATCTGACCTTGTTTGCCGCCTGCAAATATTATCCGCTGATTGGTGGCACTACCGCTTTTGCGCTGATGTTGCTGACGGTGCTGGCCGGCAGTGCGATGGCGCTGTTGCAGCAATCACAGGCACTGGCCATTCTGGCCACCGCCGGTGGTTTTCTGGTGCCTTTGCTGACATCGGACGGCTCAAATCGTTTTGTCGGTCTGTTCAGCTATTACCTGCTGCTGAATGTCGGTGTGTTGCTGCTGGCCTGGTACCGGCAATGGCGCTGGCTGAACTGGACTGGTTTTGTCGCGACTTTTGGCATTGCGCTGGCCTGGCAGCTGGTCAATTATCACAGCAGTAACTACGCGCTGGTGCAGCCGTTTTTCGCCGCGTATTTCCTGATGTACCTGTTGATTGGTTATCGCTTTACGCTGCGCCAGGGCCATCAAAGCCGCGGTTTTATCGATGGCAGTTTAGTCTTTGGCCTGCCGCTGTTGTCCTTTAGTCAGCAGCTGTTGTTGACCGGTCATTTTAGCCAGGGCGATAGTTTCAGTGCAGCGGTTTATGCGTTGGTGTATGGCGCCATGTATCTGCTGGTGCGCCGGCAGCAACGCGACGACTTACGCCGGTTTGGCCACATTCAGCTGGGCCTCGCGCTGATGTTTGGCTCTTTGGTGTTGCCATTTTCGCAAGGCGCCAGTTGGACCGCTTTTGGCTGGGCCTTAGAAGCCGCCGGTTTATGCTGGCTGGGGTTTCAGCAACAAAGCCGCGCCAGCCGTGCCGGGGCTTATCTGCTGATGGCGGGGGCGCTGGTTGCTTTTGCCAGTGAATTGCCGGTCCAGACCGGTGGGCTGTGGTTTGTTCAGGGCGACTTTAGCAATATTCTGGTGCTCGGCCTGTCGTTGTTATTGCTGTCAGTGAGTAGTGACCGCAAGCCGGCGGATACACGCCTGTTGCCGGGTGAAACCGTTTTGACCTTGCTGTGGGCATTACTCGGCTGGGGCTTTTGGCATCTGGCGTTTTTTGCCGAACTGGATGGTCATCTGGCGCAACCTCTATCTGCTCAAATTGCCGTGGCGGCGCTGTCTTTGCTGTTGGCGTCCGCGCTTTATCAGCGCTGGCCATTGCCGACCTTGCAACGGTTTGGCTGGTGGCTGTTGCCGCTGCTGTATTGCTGGTATGGCGCCGAGTTTGTCCGCCAGCTCGACAGCGGCCTCTGGCTGCAGGTGTTGTCTTTGAGCGGTATCGTCGCGCTGGCCCTGGTGCTTTTGAGTTTCTATCGCTGGCTGCGGCAGGCGCAGGTCACTAACCCTTTGTATTTAGTGGCGATGCCCTGGCTGGTTGGGGTTTTAGTGCTGTGGCAGGCACGCTATCTGGCGAACAGCTGGCAGCTGGAGAATCAGCAGCTGTTGGGGCTGTTTTTGGTTGTTGTCGCAGCCCCGATGTTGTTATGCCTGTGGTTATCGGTGCAGCAGCGCTGGCCGCATCCGGCAGCGCCGGCACTGTTTTTAACACGGCTGCCTTTGCCCTGGCTCGTCGGGTTGGTGCTGCTGTGGGGCTGGAGTCTGGTGGAACCTGCCACAGGTTATCCGGTACTGAACGGTCCGGATGCCGTGATGCTGGGCACAGTGCTGGCGGCCGGCTTGCACTGGCGGGCGATCCAGCGTGCTTTACCGCCAACGCCGCGGCTTACGCAGCTTTTGGCGGCAGCGGCTTTTGTCAGTGCGACAGTGTTACTGGTGCGCGCCATCGCGCTGTTGCTGCAGCTGCCGTGGCAATTTGACCCGCTGTGGCACAGCAGCGAAGTACAGTTGGGGCTGTCGGTCGGCTGGACGCTGCTGGCATTGGTGTTGATGCTGCGCGGTCATCTGCTGGCGCACCGGCTACGCTGGCAAGCTGGCGCTGCTTTGCTGGCGGTAGTGCTGGTGAAGCTGTTTTTAGTTGACCTCGCCGATGCTGGTTCACTGAGCCGGATTGTGTCTTTTATCACAGTTGGCGGCCTCACTGTGCTGATAGGTATTAAAGCGCCGATGCCGAAGGGGGGCCGCAATGCGTAAAACCGCTCAGCAACATGGTTTCAGCGATTTCATCGTCTACGTTGACGAGAGTGGAGACCATGGAATCGCCGCGATTGATAAGGAGTATCCGGTCTTTGTCCTGGCCTTTTGTATATTTTATAAAGGACATTATCTTCATAACGTCGTTCCTCAGCTGCAACAGCTGAAATTTGATTATTTCGGCCATGATCTGGTTATTTTGCATGAACATGAGATCCGAAAGGAAAAAGGTGATTTTACCAGCTTTAAAAACCGGGAAGAGAAGCTCCAATTTCTGACCCGTTTAACGGACATTATTGAACGAAGCAATTTTATTCTGGCGTCCTGTGTCATTGAAAAGCAAAAAGTTCGAAGCCCGATGGAGATTGGTAACTTGTACCACGTAGCGTTAAAACACTGCCTGGAAACGCTCTACGACTTGATGATAGAAAAAAATCAGCAGCAGCTTTTAACACATGTGATTGTTGAACGACGTGGTCAAAAGGAAGATAACGAGTTGGAACTCGAGTTTCGACGGATCTGTGATGGTGAAAACAAATATCAGCATCAACTTCCGTTTAAAATTCGAATGGCGGCAAAAGCATCCAACTCAGCAGGTCTGCAATTAGCAGATTTGGTCGCGCGGCCAATCGGCAGGCACGTCCTAAACCCACAACAATTGAATCGTGCATTTGATATTCTCAAATCAAAGTTCTATTGCGAAGGTGGGCGATGTGCAGCTGGGGAAGGTTTTGACCAATGGGGTTTGAAGCATTTTCCTTGAAAACTAAGCTCGGGCGCAGCGGTTTCCTCAGCCCCAGATAGCGAAAAACCCCGATGATACTCACCGAGGTTATGACGCCGACCGGGTACTCCCAATCCACTTGCTAGCCAGTGTAGCGGATAGCTTGCTCAATTTTCAATAATTTTCAGCAGCCAATCCGGTCCTGCTGGTTGCCGGCTGTCGCGACCTCTTTCATGGCTACACCACTAAACACGCCAAACGAAATCACGTTTTGCCCCTGCGATTTTCCATTGGGTACTAAAAAGATTGTTGATCTTTTCATCAGGTGAAACTATGCTCAGCATCATACCTTGTATTGCAAGGTATTTCTGAATACATAGCAATGCCGGCCCGCCGGCCTACGCAGGTGAATGATGAACTCCACAGAAGATGTGATGGAAAAATGGGCGGTGCAGCTGCGCAAAGGCACGCTGGAGCTGGCCATTCTGGCGGCGCTGCAGCAGCGCACTTTATATGGGCTGGAGCTGTTGAAATTACTGCAAAGTTTGCCTTCGACGACCATTACTGAAGGCACTTTATATCCGTTGCTGGACCGGCTGAAACGTGACGAACTGGTCGATGCGCAGTGGGTGCAGGAAGGCGAGACCCGGCCGCGTAAGTACTATCAACTGACGCCGCTTGGCAACCAAAAGCTGACCGATCTGACCCGGTTCTGGCGCCAGTCAGTCAGCGATATTGAATGGCTGCTGGCCAACCCGGGCCCGCAACCGCTACCGAATACAGGAGTCTGAGATGTCTGCAGCAGAATTGCACAATAACGAGATGATCCATCGTTATCTCAATGATTTACGTCGTTATTTGTCCCGGCTTGCCCCGCATGAAGCGCAGGAAGTGATCCGTGAAATTGAAAGCCATTTGTTTGATGTGCTGGAGCAGAAAACTGCCGCTGACCAAGCCGCTGACGTGGCAGAAATTCTGCGGGGGTTCGGCGATGCACGCCAGCTGGCAGCGTTGTATGTCGCGCATATCGAAGAAGGCGCGCCGCCGCCACGTGGCTTTCGCGCTATTCAAAGCGTGAAAAAAAGTGTCACTGCCAGTCTGTATTTCGCCATGGCGGTATTTGGTTTCAGCACGGCGCTGAGCTTGTTATTTGTCGCCGGGGCGAAATTCCTGTTGCCTGAGTCGGTTGGTGTCTGGTCGACGCCGCATGGCAACAGCATTGTGGTTGGTTTTGTCTCAGTACCGCCGATGGCCACGCCTGAAGTGATGGGCTGGTGGATAGTGCCGGTGGCAGCATTGCTGGCTGTTGGTGTTGCCCTACTGACCCGCAAAGTGCTGCGGGTGCTGAAGCAACATATGTAATGGGCACTAAGAAAAGGAATTTGTGATGAAACTCATCTGGATTTATCTGAAACATTTTTGCATCACCAGCCTGTTGCTGCTGGCTTTGGCGCTTGGCCTTGCGGTGTTCTTCAGTATCGATATTGATTACGGCGACGACCGCCGCGCTTATAAAGTCGGCGGTGAAGGCCCACAGGTGTTTTTTAGCGGCGACCAGATGCAGCTGAATTTTATCCGCGGCGATGGCGAAAGCGGCTTTTACCTGGAGCAGCAAAACCTGCCTGTGACTGCCACAGCAAAGACGCAGGTGTATTTTCCGCTGGAAGATGATCATGTTGCCCTGACCATCAACGGCAGCAGCCCGGACCGGCGGCCGGATGGCAGTTTTATCTCACCGCCAGTGCGTTATCAGGACAACGAGCCTATTCTGGCGATTTCCGATATTGAAAGTGCCTATAAAACGCTGCGCGATTTTTTGCAGGCGCATCAGGTGATTGACCAAGAGCTGAACTGGACCTTTGGCAAAGGTCATCTGGTATTGCTGGGTGATATGACCGACCGCGGGCCTTCCACCACGCAGGTGCTGTGGCTGATTTATCAGCTGGAACAGGCGGCGCGGGCAGAGGGCGGCACTGTGCATTACATTTTGGGCAACCACGAAATCAAAAACCTGCAGGGTAATTTTCAGGCGGCAGACAAAAAGTATCAGTTTGTCGCGACTGTGCTGGGCAAACAGCAAGCCGATTTATATGACGACAACAGTTTGCTTGGCCGCTGGCTGGCCAGTAAAAATACAGCGGAACTGATCAACGGCCAGCTGTTTGTGCATGGTGGTTTGCATCCCAAGTTGGCGACGCTGAATTATTCGCTGGAAGAGCTGAATACCATAGTCCGGGCGCATTACCGCACGGCCTATTATCCGAAGAAAAACGCCGAAGCCAACGACCTGCTGTTATCCACCCGCGACGGTCCGTCCTGGTATCGCGGCTATTTTGAGGCCGATTTAACCCAGGATGAAGTGGAAAAGACTTTGGCCCGCTTCGGCGCCAGCGCCGTGGTGGTCGGGCATACGCCGCAGCGGCGGGTACATAGTTTGTTCGCCGGCAAGGTTGTTGCCATCAACGTGCGTCAGCCGCGGGATTATCGCGGCAGTATCCCCCCGCGCAGCAGTGAGGGATTATTGATCCGTGATGGCCAGTATTTCCGCCTGCTGGACGATGGCAGCGCCGATCCGCTCTGAACCACACCCGTTCATCGACCGTAACATTTGCCGCAATCAGTGGTTTAATTGGCTGCTGATTGCGCAATCATTAGCCAGTTAACGGCATAAATCTCTGATTTTCTCCGTGATTATCTCAGCATCTTTAGCGCCAAGACTGACGTAGCGACTTGCTATGGTCGGTGGTGTGGCAGGCAGATATTTATCGCAAATTTCTAAGATTGTTTCATAAAATGGTTGCGCTAACATTTTGTTGTAGGTAATTTAGCCGAACTCAGTAGCGCGGCAGGTAAAAACTGATGCTAAATCTGGCTTTTTGAGCAGATAAATGCCGGTTCTCGTTGCTTTGAGTACTGCCATACCAACAGATTGGCCGGCAATGCAACACCAAACTGATATTTGGTTGCGCTGTCAGGCTGGCGATTCCACCGTCAACAGGATAGGTATCAACAAGTGAATACATTCGCACTCCGCCCACTGGCGCTATTTACCAGTCTGCTGCTGACCGGCACAGTGCCGGCACTGGCGCAAACACAAGAGCAACAAGCCGGCGAAAACGCCGAACGCGAGATTGAAGTCATATCCGTCACTGCGACCAAAAGGGTCACCACCTTGCGGGAAACGCCTTTGGCGGTGACTGCCTTTGACCAGAAAACGCTGGACGAAAACCATGTGCTGCAGCTCGATGACCTGCAGGGCATAGTGCCGAGTCTGCAAATTGCCCAGAACGGCACGCAGAACACACCCATGGTGTACATCCGCGGTATTGGTTCTTCTGACCAGACTGAAAGTGGCGACCCGGCGGTAGCCTTCCACATTGACGGCGTCTATTCCGCCCGTTCGCAAGGCGCGTCCGCATTGATGTTTGACTTAGAAGGCGCTGAAATTCTGCGTGGCCCACAAGGCACTTTGTTTGGCCGTAACGCCACCGGTGGGGTGGTGAACTTACATACCGCCAAAGCGCGGCTGGACGGTTTTGAAGGCAACGCTGAAGTGACGCTGGGCAACTATGACCGCAAAGCGGTGCGCGCGGCACTGAATATGCCACTCAGCGAAACCTTTGCTGTGCGCGTCGCAGCAGCGTCGGATCAGTCCGAAGGCGTGGTGGATTTCCTGCCGGGTTCGGCTTTGGGTGATAAATACGGTTCAACTGATTTAGCCGCGGCGCGGATCAGCACTTTTTACCAGCCGGCCGACAATATCGACTGGACCTTCTCTTATGAAAATTTCACCGACAAAGGTACAGGTCAAATCCCAACGCTGACCGGTGGCTCAGACCGCAGTTCTTATGTACAGGAACCGGGTTACAACGATTTCCAGATTGATTCATTGCGCACCCGTATCAACTATCGCTTTGATTCCGGTGTTGAAGCCTCTTATATCGGTGGTTATACCGACTCCAGCCGTGTGTCGGTGTGGGACCGCACCTGGAGCCTGACCAAATACGAGTGGGGCGGTTGTGTCGAATGTACACATGAAGCGGTACAACACGAACTGCAGCTGAAAAACGCTGACGGCGAGCAGTTGCAATGGATGGTCGGTTATTTCTACTTCAAAGAAAACAACCTGACGCATTTTGATATTGTGCATCCTGGCACTGACTATGAAGGCGGCAAAACGCCGAATAAAAACCTCTGGTCCACCTATCGTCAGCCGGACCGCGGCTTGTTATCTAACAGCCTGTACGCACAAAGCACTTATCACCTGAATGACGACTGGCGGCTCAGTGCCGGTTTGCGTTACACCAAAGATGAACGTTGGGACCGCGGCGGCCGCAATATTATGTGCCCGGACGTCAAACGCACTGAAACCAAAGCACTGACGGTGTTCCCGAATAATGCCGCTGATCCTGCTAACCTGCTCGGTGGTCTGGCGCCGAATAAGTTTCTGGTGCAGCCGGGGCAATGCTGGGTCGATACTTATAACGACACCAGCCCGGAGTGGGACAAAACCACCGGTATGGCGCGGCTGGAATATGACCTGAGCAGCGACATCATGTTGTACGGCTCTTACGCCACTGGCTTTAAATCCGGCACTATTCAGGATGGCGCCACTTACAAAGGCACAGGTCCGTTTGACCAGGCGGCGCTCAATGCCATTATCGCCGCCAACAACGACGAAGCGGCCGGCACCAATGCTTATGTAGCACCGGAAGAAAACCAGAGTATTGAGCTCGGCATGAAAGGCATGTTCTTTGACAAGAGCCTGCAGCTGTTCGCCACTTTGTTCTCCACTGAATACACAGATCTGCAGGTGACCAGTAATGTCGTGACCGCGACCGGTGCTGATTTGCTGCGTAAAACCAACGCCGGTAAAGCCACCATCAATGGTCTGGAGCTGGAAGGCCGTTATCTGGTCGGCAGCAATGGCGAACTGAGTATGTCGGCATCATTGCTGGATGCGACCTACGACGAATTCCTGACCACAGATTCGAAATACGGCGGCGATGGCAAACTGTTTAACCCATCGGCAGGCGTGGCCAGTCAGCCAAACCTGCTGGATTTTTCCGGCAATCAGTTAGTGCTGGCACCGGAATTCAGTGCCTCGTTAAGTTACGAGCATCAGTTTGGCCTGCAAAGCGGCGCCACGTTAAAACCGCGGGCACGCCTGAGTTATTCGTCAGAAGTCTGGTTTGACCCGGCCAACCGCGGTGACAGACCGGCCGGTTTCCGTAATCTGCCGTTTGCCGCCGACATCGACCGGCAAGACGCGTACAGCAAGCTGGACCTGAGCCTGAGCTACGAGCCGGTCAACGCCGACTGGAGCTTAGAAGCCTTTATCAACAATGTGTCAGACCGCGACATTAAAAGCGACCAGGGCCGTACCCACGGCGACCCGGTGCCGAATTACATGTGGCAGGCTCCACGTACTTTTGGTGTCCGGTTTAATGTCAGCTTTGACTAAACCGCGGTAACTTTGTCAGAAGAACCCGGACCCGGCGCTATCCGCCGGGTCTTTGACCCTGGTGTGACCTTTGTATTGCCCGTTTTTTTGCATTGTCCTGCAACTCGTGTGTTTACACCTGCCAGCCCGCTGGCAGTTTTTTTATCGGGCAAGCTCAGCGTTCGCCGCCTGAGGTACTTTTTTCAGTACGCTGCTGCAACGCCGTCGCGCCTGGAATCAGAGCCGGCGACATAACCTTTCTCTGCTTTCATCACGCCCTGACCACCGCCAAAGATCAATCCAGGACTATTGCCATGAAAAAAGCCCTGCGCTGTGGCCATCAGCGGGTTTTGCGGTGCATGGCCCATGCTATATAAGCGTTCGACGGTACTTTGCGGGATCGCCTGTTCAAAACTCACTTTGTTGTCTTCCCAATGCCGGAACCTTGGCGCGTCGATAGCTTCCTGAATATCCATATCAAACAACAGCATATTCAGCAGCACCTGGACATGCGCCTGCGGTTGCTGCGGCCCGCCGACAATGCCATAGCTTAACCAGGGTTGCTGTTTGCCCTGAGCGTCGGTTTTGGTGACGAAGCCAGGGATAATGGTATGAAAAGGCCGCTTGCCCGGTGCGACGGTATTGGCTCTGCCCGCTTGCGCTGATAAGCCGACGCCGCGGTTTTGCAGTGCAAAACCAGTGCCCGGCACCACAATGCCTGAACCAAAAGGGCCGGCCAGGCTATTAATAAAAGACACCATATTGCCGTCTTTATCTGCAGCAGTTAAATAAGTGGTATCACTGGTGGTCAGCGACGGTTCCGGTGCTGCTCTTGGCAGCGCTTTGTTGGCATCAAGATATGCCCGGCGCTGTGTTATCACTTCGTCTGACAGTAACTGCTCAGGCTTAATCTGCATAAAAGCCGGGTCACCAACAAAATGTTCCAAATCGGCGTAGGCCAGTTTTTTCGCTTCAATCAAGTGGTGCAAATAGTCGGCGGAGTTGTGCTGCATCGCGGCCAAATCATAAGGCTCTAAGATCTTCAGCATTTCTAAGGCTGCAATGCCCTGACCATTCGGCGGTAATTCCCATAAGCGGTAACCCTGAAAGGATACCGACATCGGCTCGACCCATTCAGCACTGTAATTGGCAAAATCCGCTGCAGTGAGAAAACCGCCCAGCGCCTGGACACCGGCGGCAATTTTGTCGCCCAGCTGGCCGCCGTACAGTGCTTGTGGTCCCTGCGCTGCAATCAGTTTCAGCGAGTTGGCATAATCTGGGTTGGTAAACCATTCGCCGGCTGCGGGCGTCCGTTTACCATCAATGAGGAAAGTGGCGCGGGCGCCCGGGTCCCAGTTGATTTGTCCTTCAAACAAAGCCCATTCACTGGCGGTGGCTTTGGATACCGGGAAACCCTGTTCGGCCAGTGCGATGGCCGGCGCCAGCGCTTCCGCCAGGGTGATAGTGCCATGGGCTTCCAGCAGTTTGGCCCAGCCGGATAAAGCACCGGGAAGTGTGATGGACAGCGGGCCTTCACCGGGAATACGTCCACGCTTGGCAATGGCGTCAAAGGTCATTAACGCGCCGGCATGGCCACTGCCGTTGATGCCGACCAGCCGCTGCTCTTTTTCCAGCCAGACCATGGCAAACATGTCGCCACCAATGCCGGTCATATAAGGCTCGACCACACTCAATACCGCAGCGGCCGTCACAGCCGCATCTATCGCATTACCGCCGCGTTGCAGCACAGCTAAACCAGCCTGACTGGCCAGCGGCTGACTGGTGCTGACCACGCCGTTGGGGGCATAGACTGCCTTTTCGCGAAACTGTTCGGTCGGCGTACCTAAACCGGCGCGAAAGGAAAACCCGGCAACTATGGCCGCAATGGCGACCACAGCTGCAATTGCCAGCGTCCAGAGCAAAAACCGTTTGAGTCCATAAAGCATATTCAATTTCCAATTTGTTTACATTCAGCGATATAGTAAAGCCATCACTCTGCATGTTATTGCACGATATTGCGCTGCAAAGCCATATGAAGGAGTATCAGCCCGATGAGAAAAACCCAGGGATGGGTAAAACGCGCCGCCGGGGAGACTGAGCGATTCGAAGCTTGTTTCAGTGGTTTGGCGTATGCGCCGCATCGTCATGATACTTATACCCTGGCCTTAACCACAGCCGGCGTGCAAAGTTTTCATTATCGTGGGCAGCTGCGACATTCATTGCCCGGTGAGGTGGTGATCCTGCACCCGGACGAACTGCATGATGGCCAGGCCGGCACTGAAAGTCCGTTTGCCTACCGCGCTATCACTATCAATCCGGTCGAGGTGCAACAAGTGTTGCAAGGTGCCAGTTTGCCTTTTTTACCCAGCGGCGTGACCAAAGATCCGCTGTTTGTCCGTATCGCCGGCGCCTTGTTAGCGGAGTTTGACCGGCCACTGGAGACCTTAGAGCAGCAGGAGCTGATTTATTCCTTTGCCTGCTGTTTGGCGCAAAACACCAGTAACAGCAGCCGGCACACCACCGCCAACTACCATGCAATGTGCCGGGTGCGGGAATATATTGACGATATCATTGCCATCGATTCCTGCATGCCTGCTGAGATCACACTGGATGAGCTGGCGCTGATTGCCCAATATAGTAAGTGGCAAGTCACCCGCGATTTCAGGGCATTGTACGGCACTACACCTTACCGCTACGTGATCCTGAAACGGCTGCAGAAGGCCAAAGCCCTGATAGAACGCGGTTTGCCGCTGGTTCAGGTGGCCTACAGCTGTGGTTTTACCGATCAGAGCCATTTGCACCGGCATTTTAAACAGTGTTTTGGCACTACGCCCAAAATGTGGGCGAGCTTGCATCAGCACTCATCAGGGTGCTGAGATGTATTGTCAGCACCTAAGGCAATTTAGCAAAGGAGAGTATTGATGGATCCGAATCAGTGCGCAGCCCAGCTGCAAATCCTGCAACAACGTTTTGCACAGCAGCCAGACCGACATCCGGGCCTGAGCTGGCAGCAGGTACTTGTTCGCCTGCAAGCCGCGCCGGCCAAACTCGAAGTGTTGGTCGCGATGGAGGCCAGCGGCGGTGAGCCGGATTTGCTGGCGCTGGACGTGAACAGCGGCGAATTGTGGTTTTGTGATTTTTCGGCCGAAAGCCCAAGCGGCCGGCGTAGTTTATGTTTTGACCGCAAGGCACTGGATGGCCGCAAAGCCAATAAACCGGCCGGTTGTATCGATGAAATGGCTGCGCAGATTGGCATTGAGCTGTTAAACGAACAGCAATACCGCTTATTGCAAAGCATCAAGGCGGTGGATCAAAAAACCTCGAGCTGGATTGCTACACCAGCTGCTATTCGCAAGCTAGGCGGGGCGCTGTTTGGTGACAGGCGTTATGACCAGGTGTTTGTCTACCACAACGGCGCCGATTCTTATTACGCCGCGCGTGGGTTTCGTGGTTTAGTGCGGGTTTAATCCGCCAGGATCAGCACCAGCGCCACGGCGAAGCCGCCGATAGCCAGTTGCCCGGCGCTCAGCAGTGGCAGCGCGATGGCCGGCAGTGCCAGCCACAGAATGTTGCCGGCCAACAGCAACGTCATCGCCAACAGCGCTGCACTGCTCAGGACCAGCAGGCGGCGGTGTTGCCAGAGCCAGAGCCGTAGTCGGTGTTGCCATTTTAGTTTCAGCATCAGCGGTTTATCCTGTCGAGCGCTTCACGCGCCTGTTTCATATAGGTTTTGACACTGCCAAGCGGCAGCTGTAATTTTTCAGCAATTTCGCTTTGTGAATAACCATAAAATTCAGCACAAACAAACACTTGCTGCTGTACATCACTGAGATGTGCCAATAACGCTGCCGCATCACGCTGCGCAGCGCTTTGGTCGTTATGGCTCTGTGCTTCCGGTTCGCTGTGAAACCAGCGTTGTTTCAACCGGGCGAAAATGCCTTGGGCGCGTTTGGCCTGTAATAACTCATTGATGGCAATGCGTAACAGCCAGGTGGAAAACTCGGCCTGCTGCTGATACTGACCGATATGCAGGAAAGCTTTGACGTAAGTTTCCTGCATTAAATCATCGACTTCAAATTTGCTGTCGCTGGATTTATACAACAAAAACGCCCGCAGTTTGCGCTCATACCGGCCAAACAATTCGCTAAAAGCCGCGCTGTCGCCGGCCACCTGCACAATTGCGACCAGCTGGTCGACTGATGCCTGTTGCAGCGCTTGCCTGTTTGCTGGTATTTGCGACACAGTGCCCGCTTAACCGGGCCGCCGGCGGTCAAGCCAGGCCAGCAATAAAAACGCCAGGCCGAGCAGGCCTGGTAACATGGCAATGCCATTTAGCGCGTCATTTAAATCCAGATTGCCACGTTTCGGGAAATCGGCCAGATAGGAAAAAGCCAGAATAGCCAGCGCCAGCACCAGCAAAAAAATACCTTTGCGTAAGTCGCGGTTGGCAGAAAAAAACTGGCGGGCGACTTCGCGGATAGTCTCCGGTGACAGCGGCGCCTGCTGGTGCAGCGACCGTTCAACCATCTGCAAAAACAGCTGCTTTTTCTTGTACTTGTACAGCAATAACAACCCCAACAGCGCGATCAGCGCGCTGAAGGAGATGAAAGGTACGAGGATCTCTGCCCACTCTTGTCCGGTCATGAGTTGTGCTTATTTTCGTTGCCACAGTTCAGCGCCAAGGTACAACTGTGGCAGCAGTTGTTCAAGCACCGGCATGCTGTTGTCATCATTCATAAAAATCACATAACCATTGCCGCTTTGCGGAAACAGCATGGCGGCGGTGGACACGCCCGGATCTTTACCGGTATGCAATAACATTGACTCGCCGCCGGAGAAGCCTGTGAAGATTTCCCAGCCAAGGCCAACGCCATTATTGGCTTTCAGCGGCACCTGAATACTCTGCATTTGCTGGTAAAGAGCTGGCATCTCTTGTTGCTGCGCCAGCACAAACAGCAGGAACTTGCTGTAGTCTTCGACTGTGGTCAGCAGGTTGGCCGCGGCATTGGCGGTGGCATATTTTTCCAGTGGCAGCAGCTGGCCTTTGGCGTCGTGGTTACGGGCATAACGCTGCTCGTCGACTGCCGGCGTCCAGTAAAAATGCGTATCCGTCATACCGGCCGGTGTGAACACATACTGCTTAGCCAGCTGTTCCAGTGGCTGGCCAAATTTCGCTTCCAGTGCTTTGCGCAGATATTCAAAGCCTTCGCCGGAATACTGGTGCCTGGTGCCGGGTTGAAACTGAAACTGCAGTTTTTTAGTTGGCTTCAGGTAACGCCAGTTGGCAAAACCGGTCTGATGCGTCAGCACTAATCGCGGCGTTAATAACAGATGACGCGGGTCGGCTTTAATATCCGGGTCGACCCAATAACGCGCCAGCGGTTCATCGAGGTTCAGTTTACCGGCGGCGACCAGTCGCAACGTCAGCAGGCTGACAATCGGCTTGGTCAGTGACGCCACTTTAAACAGCGTATTGGCCGGGGCTGGAACGCCTGGTTGCAATTCACCATAGACCCGCACCGACTGCAATTTGCCCTGGTTGATTAAACCCAGACCCAATGCCGGTACCTGATGTTGTTTCAGTAAGCCTTCGATAAAGGATGCAGCTGGCTCTGCGATTTTGTTGTTAGTACTGGTCGCCACAGTTTCAGGCGCGCTGACAACCGGGTCCTGATGGTCGTAACTAAGCACATCGCTGAGCTGCCAGTCGTCGCCTTGTTTCAGCCAGACTGAAGTAAAGCGGGCCGTGCCGGTCAACCGGTCAGCTTTGCCGGGCTCGCGCAGATAAAACTCATGTTCGCCATGCTGGATAGCACCGTACAACACATTGTCGTTATAGAGCGGAAAAGTGCGCAAACTGCCGGCGGTCAGTTTACGGATAGGTTTATGCGCCGGGTCGCTGCAGAGGTTTTGCCGGACGCTTTGCATAAAGAGTTGTTTGTCCTGAAAACCGCCACGGTCATGGTAAAACTTCAGCTTTGCGCTGACATTGGCATCGAGATATGCCAAATCACATTGGTTAAAACCGCGCTCGAAAAACTCAGTATCTTTTTGGCTGAGTGCCTGATGCAGCGCCGCCGGCGTCAGGTTTGCCGCCGTCGCGGCGGGCAACAGCGCCGCAAACAGCAGTGTGGTGGCGAGAGTTTTGACAGAAAATTTCAGCATTTGTGGTTCCTCTGAAGTTAGGTGAAGTTAGGTGCTGAAACTTAGATGTACGCCGGATTGGCTTTGGATTTAACTCAGGTAGATATTTTTGTTGGCGAGTTACCGGAACTATGATCTGCCGACAGAGTGTTCAAGTACAACCCAGCAGTCTGCTGACAAAAACTCCACTATCCAAAGGAAAAATTGATATGAAAAACTTCACCGCTTTCCTCTGGGCTTTACTGGTGCTGCCCGTTTTTAGTCAAACTGCATTCGCCGGCGACAGCAAAACCGCTTTGGTGCCTTTACCTTCAGTTGACGATTTCTCCAGAGGCCAAAATGGCTGGAGTTTAGGCCTCGGTCTAGGGGTTGAATATGAAACTGCCTATGAAGGTTCCGACGAATTTGGTCTCGAGGTCGAACCGGCCGGAGGTCTGCAATGGCGAAATGGTAATGATGTGTATTTTTTTGCCGGTGAAGCGCTCGGCTGGCGTGGCGTCCGGGCAGACAGCTGGTTGTTCGAGGCTCTGGTTGGCTTTGATGAAGGCCGAAAAGAAAGCGATTCAGATGAAGGTCATTTGGCCGGACTTGGTGAGCAGGACGAAGGCGTTGAACTGGTGCTGCAGGCGCGTCGCGCCTTAGATGTCGATTGGCGCTATTGGCTGGTGGGACGAATCGTCAGTGGTAGTGACGGCAATCTCGGCTTGTTTGGGGTAGGCCGTCGCTTCGGTGACCAACAGGACGGTACTGGTGCTGAGCTGAATCTGGTGGTGGTTGTGCACGATAGTGAATATGCCAACAAAGGTTTTGGCATCAACCCAGCTCAGGCTATTGCTTCAGGCCTCAATGAAACCCAACTAAGCAGTGGTTTACGCTCCGTCGGCGTTAATTACAATTTCCGTTATGAACTGCAGTACAACTGGCAGCTTTATGGCGAAGCACTGTTTGAGTACTTTAGCAGTGAGGTGCGGGACAGCCCCATCGCCCGCAGTAACTATGAGGCCGAGGTCGGCGTCGGTGTAATTTATATATTCTAAAACCTGCTGCGCACAATCTGCGCTCAGGTCGAGCCGCGCACCATAATGCTGTACCCCACATCAATAGGCGGAAATGCCGTCTGGTTGCCGCTGGCTTTTTGCATCAGCAGTTCCACGGCCTGTTTACCCATCGCAAAACGCGGCGCGGCGACGCTGGTGATGCCGGGTTCGACCAGTGCTGAGGCTTCGAGGTCGTTAAAGCCGGCGATGGCAAGGTCGGCTGGCACCCGCAGATTCATCTTGCGTGCTTCAAATAAAGCGCCGAGCGCCAGGTCGTCGTTACAGCAGAATACGGCGTCACACTGGCCCTGCGATTCGGCCATTACCGCCTGCAGCAGCTGGCCACCGAGTTTAATCGACGACGACTGGCCGGTGGTGACCACAAACTGTTGGCACAAGGCCTGAGACTCGCGGGCTTGTGCCAGGTTCCAGTCTTCAATCGCACGCTTAAAGCCGGCCAGACGTTGTTGGGTGCGCGGGTCCATCCGGGCGCCGAGAAAGCCAATCCGGCGATATCCGCGCGCCAGCAAATGTTGGGTCATCGCCATGCCGGCATCCAGATGGGAAAAACCGATATTGATATCAATGGGTTGGTCTGTCAGTTCCATCAGCTGCACCACCGGAATACCGGCGTTTTGCAGCAGTTTGCGGGCGTAATCGGTTTGATCGGTGCCGGTCAGGATCACCCCTTCTGGTGCCTGGCTTAATAAAGTGGCGATCAGCTTTTCTTCTTCCAGCGGCGAATAATGGCAATCACCCAAAATGACCTGCAACTGGTGCGGTTTCACCGCGCTGTAAATGCCCTGCAGCACTTCGTTAAACACAATGTTCGACAAGGACGGAATGATCACCGCCAACACTCCGGAGCGGTTGGATGCCAGCGCACTGGCGGCGTGGTTGCGGATATAGCCCAGTTCGTGAATGGCCTGTTCAATTTTTTGTCGCAGCTTGTCTGACACTTTCTCTGGTGTGGTCAGCACCCGCGACACAGTGATAGCGCTGACACCGGCTAGTTCAGCCACATCTTTTAAATTGGGTTTACGATTCATCGGCACAAGTCCTGCGAGTTTTGCTGCGAATAGTGCTGCGGGCAGCTGCGACACCATTCAATAATCGGCTTACCATAGCGGAAAAGCAGTCTTGCGGTCAAAATGGTTGCGCTAACATTTTGTCTGAATTAAGCTGTGTCTGCATTGTTGTAAGCGATTTCATCATTCCCGGCGCTTAGCACCGGAGATCAGCAAAAGAAGGACAGGCAGATGCCGCGTGATACCGCAGCTGACGACCCATCAGCATCAAGCACCCCTGCACAGATCACCAGTTCAGCGGCCCCGGACGGTGCGGGACAACAGCCGCAGACGTTAGTTCTGATGGGGGTGGCCGGCAGCGGCAAATCCACACTGGCCCGGCATTGTGCGGACGCGCTGGGCTGGACTTATCTGGAAGGCGACGATTTTCATTCCGCCACCGCCAAACAAATGATGGCATCTGGCCAGCCGCTGACTGCGGAACTGCGCCAGCACTGGGTCGGTTTGTTATGTCAGGCGCTGCAGCAACAACAGGCCAACGGGCTGTCGACTGTGTTGAGTTACTCCGGTCTTATTCAGCAGCAACGGGCGCAGATCCGTGCCGCGGCCGCTGCACCATTATTTGTTTATTTGCATGGGCCGGCCGACGTGCTGGCGGCGCGGTTACGCGCCCGCACCGCGCATTTTATGCCGGAATCTATGCTGCATAGTCAGCTCGCGACGATGCAGGTGCCGGTATTAGAGCCGGATGTGTTGTGGCTGGACCTGCGGCTGCCGTTGCCGGAACAACTTAAGCGCATATTTCAGGCGTTGCAGCTCACCGCTGATAGCGCTAACACAAAATCGGCGATTTGACCGTGCCGGATGATACAGGCTTAGCACAATGACAAACACAACCATCAGCAGCACCAGCGCAGGTGAAGGACAACAGACCACAGGTGCGCTGCAGCAGCGGCTGGGTCTTGGCGAAAAAGTCGGGTATGGCGTCGGCGACATCGGCTTTAACTTCTATTGGGCCAATATCTCGGCCTTTTTACTGATTTTTTATACCGATGTGTTTGGCATCTCTGCCGCCGCGGCTGGCACTATGATGCTGATCACCAAAATTATTGATGCCTTTACCGACCCGATGATGGGCGCTATTGCCGACCGCACCCGCACGCGTTTTGGTAAATTCCGGCCTTATCTGCTGTGGCTGGCGTTACCGCTGGCGGGCGCCGGTGTGCTGACTTACACCACACCTGACCTCGACGCCGACGGCAAATTATATTGGGCTTATGGCACCTATAGCCTGCTGATGCTGATTTATACCGGCATTAATATTCCGTATTCGGCGTTGTCTGGCGTCATCACTGCCAACAGTCAGGACCGCACTACATTGGTCAGCTTCCGTTTTATCGGCGGTTTTACCGGCGGCATTTTAGTCACTTATCTGACACCTAAACTGGTGCCACTGCTGGGGCAGGGCGACGAAGTGCTGGGCTGGCAGCTGACGATGGGGCTGTTTGGTCTGGCGGCGGCGCTACTGTTTCTCTGCACTTTTGCCAGCACGCGCGAACGTATTCAGCCGGTTTGCACTGTGCCGGCACCGGTGTGGCAGGACATCCGCGATTTGGCCGGCAACAAACCCTGGCTGGTGCTGTTTTGCCTGGCGCTGGTCATCATGATCACCATCACGATGCGCGCCAGCAGCGCTGTGTATTACTTCAAATATTATCTGCAGCAGCCACAGCTGGTCGGCGAGTTTTTGTCGAGTTATATGCTGGCACTGGCGCTTGGCGCCGCATCGACCCCGCTGATGACGCGTTTTCTGCCGAAGAAAACTCTGATGATGTTGTTGATGAGCCTGGCTGGCCTGATGTCGCTGACGCTGTATTTTGTGCCGCCGGATAACATCACACTGGTGTTTGCGCTCAATCTGGCGATAGGTTTTGTGCTGGGGCCCAAATCACCATTGGCATTTTCGATGTATGCCGACAGCGCCGATTACAACGAATGGCGCACCGGCCGGCGCGCCACCGCCATGACATTTTCGGCGGCGACTTTTTCGCAAAAACTCGGTGGTGCGCTGGCCTCTGCCACCATCGGCTGGGTGCTGGCACTGCTGGGTTATGTCGCCAACGCGGAACAAAACGCCGGTTCGCAACAAGGTATTTTGTGGCTGATGTCGGTGATCCCCGGTGTCGTCGCGCTGCTGGCAGCAGCGGTGATGTGGTGTTATCCGTTGTCTGAAGCCCAGGTCCATGCCTTGCAACAAGAGCTGGCCGCGCGGCGTGTTGCTGCTGATCAAGAAGTTTCCAGTACCGATATTTCCGGGAGTAAAACCTGATGCCTTTGATGAATCCGGACGCTACAGGGCAGCGTTATCAATTATTCAGTGCCACCGACATGCCGCAGGCCGCCGCATTTTTATGGAATCAGGCCATGATGATCCAGCTGAACTGCCGCGGTTATGCCACTGCGCAGTTTATGCAGCCGGAACCGGCCAAATACGCCCATGCGCCAAATCTGGAAGCCAAAACTTTTATGCAGCCGGAGCAGCCGTATTACGCCCATCATCCGGGCCGCTTTGTTTATATCAAAGATCAGGACAGCGGCGAATTGTGGTCGGTGCCGTATGAACCGGTGCGTCGTGCCCCGGCAAAGTTTGTATTTTCCGCTGGCAGTGCCGACATCTGCTGGCAGCTCGAGCTCACTGATGATTTACGGCTGGAATGGCGGCTGAGTCTGGCGCCGGATGCGCCGCTGGAGCTGTGGCAGCTGCGGGTGCGAAATTTAGGCACTGCCACGCGCCGGCTCAGTCTGTACCCGTATTTTCCGGTTGGCTATATGTCCTGGATGAATCAGGGCGGCCGTTATGAAGCGGATTTACAAGCTGTGGTGTGCAGCAGCGTGACGCCGTACCAGAAATATCCGGATTATTTCAAACAAAAAAACTTTAAAGATCAGACCTTTTTGCTGGCAGAACGCGCGCCGCTGGCGTGGGAAGCCAATCAACAGCAGTTTGAAGGTGAAGGCGGCCTCGCTGCACCTGCTGGTATCAGCGCCGAAAGGCTGGCAAACGGCAACGCCGATTATGAAACACCGGCTTGTGCACTGCAGTACGATGTGGTGCTGGCTGCCGGCGCCAACGAGTTATTCCGCTTTGTCTTTGGCCCGGCCAAAGATCTGGCTGAAATTGCCGCCATTCGTGAACGCTTTTTTGGTCCGTCACAGAGCGATGGTTTTGCGGCGGCTCTTGCAGCAAGTCAGGCGCATATGGACGCTATCACACCCGCCATTCAAATCCACACGCCGGACGCGGGCCTGGATAATTTTGTTAATCAGTGGCTGCCGCGTCAGGTGTATTACCATGGCGAGGTGAACCGGCTCACGACAGATCCGCAGACGCGCAACTATCTGCAGGACAATATGGGCATGGCTTATCTGGCACCGCAGACGGCGCGGCAGGCACTGCTCACGGCGCTGTCGCAGCAGCATCAAAGCGGCGAAATGCCGGATGGGATTTTGTTGCATCCGGACGCGCAGCTGAAATATATCAATCAGGTGCCGCATACCGACCAATGTGTCTGGCTGCCGTTATTCGTGCGCGCTTATCTGGATGAAACCAACGATTGGTCTGTGTTGGACGAACAAGTCGGCTACAAAGAAGCCAGCGCCGGCACTACCACAGTGCGCGAGCATCTGCACCGTGCTATGGCCTGGCTCTGGCAGAAAAAAGACGACCGTGGTTTGAGTTATATCGAGCAGGGCGACTGGTGCGACCCGATGAATATGGTCGGCTACAAAGGCCGTGGGGTGTCGGGCTGGCTCAGTCTCGCCGCCGCTTATGCGCTGAATACCTGGGCGGAACTTATGGAATCCCATGGCGAAAAAGTGCTGGCAGACGACTACCGGGCCAAAGCTGCTGCTTTTAATCAGGCGGTGAATCAGTATCTGTGGGATGGCCAGTGGTATGGCCGCGGTATCACCGACGATGGTGTGGTGTTTGGTATCAGCAAAGACCATGAAGGCCGGATTTATCTTAATCCACAAAGCTGGGCGCTGTTAAGCGGCGCGGCCAGCGCAGCGCAGCAGCAAGCGTTGTTGCAGGCGGTGGATGCTCAGCTGCAAACGCCGTATGGCGTGCAAATGCTGGCACCGGCTTATACCGCGATGCGCGACGATGTTGGCCGGGTTACGCAAAAATTCCCCGGTTCGGCTGAAAATGGCTCTGTGTATAACCATGCGGCAGCCTTTTATCTGTATGCCTTGTATCAGATTGCTGATTCGGATCAGAGCATCGCCGACCGCGCTTTTCACACGCTGCGCCAGATGCTGCCGTCAGATGATGAGGCCGATCAGCGCCAGCGTGGTCAGTTGCCGGTGTTTCTGCCGAATTATTATCGCGGCGCTTATCACCAGTATCCACGCACCGCCGGCCGCTCCAGCCAGCTGTTTAATACCGGCACTGTGCATTGGGTGTACCGTTGCCTGATTGAACATTTGTTTGGCCTGAAAGGCGAAGGCGCGGGGCTTCGCATCGCACCGCAACTGCCATCGCACTGGCCGGAGGCGTCGGTACGCCGGCAGTTCCGTGGCGCGACTGTTGAACTTAATTTGACGCGGCAGGCCGGTATGCAAAGTGCTGCGCTTTATCTGGGTGATCAGTTGCTGGCAGATCATCTGCTGCCGGACATTGTGCCGGGCCACACCTACCGGCTGCGTATGTTGTTGCCATTGTGAGCGTTTAACAACCCAAAGGAGTCCGCAATGCTGGTAACGTCATCTGTTCCCGCCCGTGCGCCAGCGAAAGTACGGATTGGCCTGTTAGGTGCGGCGCGGATCAGCACGCGCGCCATACTGGAGCCGGCATTATTGCTGGCCGGGCGCGTTGAAGTGGTGGCGGTGGCGGCATCCTCGCAGGCTAAAGCCGACGCCTTTGCTTGCGCACATGGCATTGCCAGAAGTTATGGCAGTTATCAGGCGTTGCTCGACGACCCGGACATTGATCTGGTGTACAACGCCTTACCTGCGTCTTTGCACGCGACCTGGAGCATCGCCGCCGCGCGTGCCGGCAAACATGTGCTGTGCGAAAAACCTTTTGCGATGAACGCATGGCAGGCGAAAGCCATGCTGGAGGCCGCCCGCGCGCAGCAAGTGTTGTTGCTGGAAGGCTATCACTACCGTTTTCATCCGTTGTTTTTGCAAGTCGAGGCACTGGTGCACAGTGGAGTTCTCGGCGACATTCACACGGCGCGTAGCCATTTTTCAGTGCGGATCCCGGCATTTGCTGGTTCGCTACGTCATGAACTGGCGCTTGGCGGCGGCGCTTTGATGGATTTAGGCTGTTATCCGCTGCACTGGTTACGCACTTTGTTTGGCGATAACTTTCAAATTCAGCAAGCCGGCGCGATTTGTTCCAGACCACAGGTGGACAGCAGTTTCAGTGCAGAACTGTTATTTATGCCGGCAACAGCGCCGGTGCTGACCGCTTATCTGGGCTGTTCGATGGCGGAACATCTGGGCACGCAGCATCTGGCTTATCTGCAACTGGAAGGCTCGCTGGGGAGCCTGACCATTGATAATCTGGTCGCACCGCAGCAGGGCTATCAGTTCCAGCTGACAGCGGCCACGGCTGACAGCCCACTGCAGGCTGAGTCGCGGCAAATGCCGCCACAGACCGACGGGCACACGACGTACTTCTACCAGCTGCAACATCTGCTGGATTGCCTGCAGCATGGCACCACGCCGCTAACCGGTGGTGCGGACGCGCTGACGCAAATGCAGGGCATTGATGCTTTGTATCAGGCCGCCGGGCTGACGCCAAGGCCGGGCAACTAAGCAGTTTTTGGCACAGGGTGACAGCCGCCCATTTGCAAAAAAATCATTCCACTTCAATACTTCAGCAGAATTTATGACCTCAGGCACAGCGCTTTTTGCGACGGAGTTGCGAGGTCTTCTTCGCCAGTTTGATGCTAATCAAAGTTTAGTTCCAACGACGAGCAGACAATAAGCTGCCGCTTGAGGTATCTCTTTGGCGGTAGTTTTATTTGATGTCGATCAAACACCTGGTTGTCAGTTACGGCGCTTTCAGTGACGGCACTGTATATTAGTAATTAATTAAGTAAACACACAGGAGACGGTGGATGGATATCGTCGAACTCTCGCGCTTGCAGTTTGCCTTTACGGCAATGTACCACTTCCTATTTGTGCCACTGACGCTCGGTATGACATTTTTACTGGCGATCATGGAATCGGTTTATGTGATGACCGGCAAAGAAATTTACCGCGATATGACCAAATTCTGGGGCAAGTTGTTTGCGATCAACTTTGCGCTCGGGGTCACCACTGGTATCGCGATGGAATTCCAGTTCGGTACCAACTGGTCCTATTATTCGCATTATGTCGGCGACATTTTTGGCGCGCCGCTGGCGATTGAAGGCCTGATGGCGTTTTTCCTTGAATCGACGCTGGTCGGTTTGTTTTTCTTCGGCTGGGACCGCTTAACTAAAGTGCAGCATTTAGCCGTGACCTGGCTGGTGGCCTTGGGTTCCAACCTGTCGGCGCTGTGGATTTTGATTGCCAACGGCTGGATGCAAAACCCGGTCGGTGCTGAATTTAACTATGTGACGATGCGGATGGAAATGACCAGCTTCAGCGAAGTGATCTTTAACCCGGTGGCGCAGGTCAAGTTTGTCCATACGGTCTCAGCCGGTTATGTCACAGGCGCGATGTTTGTCTTAGCGATTTCCGCCTGGTATATGCTCAAAGGCCGCGATTTAGCCTTTGCCCGCCGCAGTTTTGCCATTGCTTCGGCCTTTGGTTTAGCGGCGTCGGTGTCGGTAATTGTGCTCGGTGATGAATCCGGTTATGAGCTCGGTGACGTGCAAAAAGTCAAACTGGCAGCGGTGGAAGCAGAATGGGACACCCATCCGGCGCCGGCGTCTTTTACTGTGATTGGCGTGCCAAACAGTGAAACACAAACTACCGATTACGCGGTGAAAATTCCTTATGCGCTCGGCCTCATCGCGACCCGTTCGCTGGATGAACCGGTCAGTGGCCTGAAGGACTTAAAGGAGCAACACCGCGCCCGTATCATCAACGGCATAGAAGCCTACCGTTTATTGCATCTGCTGCGCGCCGGCGACACTTCGGCTGAAACCAAAGCTGCGTTTGACAGCGTGAAAAAAGACCTGGGTTATGGCCTGTTAGTCACGGCTTATGCAGAAGACCCCAGCAAAGCCACGCCAGAACAAATCCAGGCGGCCGTGGATGGCAGTATCCCGAAAGTCGCGCCGATGTTCTGGAGTTTCCGCATCATGGTGGCGGCTGGTTTTGCCCTGTTGGTGATTTTTGCGCTGAGTTTTTACTACAGCGCGAAACGGCTGGAAAAGAAACCAACCTGGTTGTTACGCGCCGCGGTACTTGGTCTGCCATTACCTTGGATCGCTTGTGAAGCCGGCTGGTTTGTTGCTGAATATGGCCGTCAGCCCTGGGCGGTCGGTGAAGTGTTACCGACTCATATGGCGGCTTCGGGTTTAACCCCGGCGGAGATCTGGACCAGTCTGATCCTGATTTCAGTGCTCTATACCATTTTCCTGATTATCGAAGTCTGGCTGATGCAGCATTTTGCCCGCAAAGGCCCGTCCAGCCTGCATACCGGCAAATACGATTTCGAAACCGGCAAAGCGACTGAGGTGTAACATGGATTACGAATTTTTAAGATTTATCTGGTGGTTATTGGTCGGTGTGCTGTTGATTGGCTTTGCCATCACCGACGGTTTTGATATGGGCGTCGGCGCTTTATTAAAAGTGGTCGGCAAAGACGATATGGACCGGCGTGTGATGATTAACGCCGTCGCGCCGCACTGGGATGGTAATCAGGTCTGGCTCATTACTGCAGGTGGCGCTTTGTTTGCCGCCTGGCCGCCGGTGTATGCCACTGCTTTCAGCGGCTTTTATCTGGCGATGATGCTGACGCTGGCGGCTTTGTTTATGCGTCCGATTGGCTTTGATTACCGCTCCAAACTGGAAAATCCGGCCTGGCGCAGCAACTGGGACTGGGCGCTGACCTTTGGCTCGGCCGTACCACCAATCATTTTTGGTGTGGCCTTTGGTAATTTGCTGCAAGGCGTGCCGTTTCATTTTGACGAACTGCTGCGCATCAAATACACCGGTAGCTTCTTTGCGCTGTTAAACCCCTTTGCGCTGTTGGTCGGCGTGCTGAGCTTGCTGATGTTTGTTTGTCAGGGCGCAGCTTACCTGCAGATGAAAACCGAAGGTGACATCCAAAAACGCAGTCAAACGGTGGGTTTTATGGCCGGTTTAGGTGCTGCGGTTTTATTTGTGCTGGCTGGTGTCTGGCTCAATGCCGGCATTGATGGGTATGTCGTCACCAGCGTGTTGGATGGCAATGCCATTAACAATGCGGTCAGTAAAACGGTAGAAGTGCGCAGTGGCGCCTGGTTGCAGAATTATGCCAGTTATCCGCTGCTGTGGTTGGCGCCGGTATTGGGTGTGGCGGCATTTGCACTCAGTGGCCTGCTGAGTAAAGCCGGCAAAGGCGCGCTGGCATTCCTGCTGACTTCACTGGGCCAGGCCGGCGTGATCCTGACCTGTGGCATCGCGATGTTTCCTTTTGTGATGCCGTCCAGTTCGATGCCAAACCACAGTCTGACCATGTGGGACGCGACTTCCAGTGAGCTGACGTTAAAAATCATGTTCTTTGTTGCCTGTGTCTTTGTGCCTGTTGTGCTTGGTTACACCATCTGGAGTTATATCAAGATGTTTGGCCGGATTAATGCGCAGCACATCAGCAACAACACCCATTCACTGTATTAAAAGGACAAGATTATGTGGTATTTCGCCTGGATTTTAGGAGTCTTGCTGGCCTGTTCTTTTGGCATTATCAATGCGATGTGGCTGGAGCTGAATGGCTACGCCGAAGAGGAATCTGGTTCTGACTAAGTCGAGACCGGATAATGCCAGAACCATATTGCAGCAGTGGCTAAAGCCGCACCGGCCGAGGCTACTGCTGGCTGTATGTGCAGCGGCTTTGTCAGTGCCGCTGTTGCTTTGGCAAATGTGGTGTCTGGCACTCGTTGCTGATACCTTGCTGGACGCTTCTGTTAGGGACGCAGCGCTGTCAGACAGCATGCCTGCTGCGGTATTTCCATTTTCGTTATTGTGGCAATTTGCGCTGGCTTTTGTGCTGCGTCAGCTGTGTTTGCTGCTGCGTGATGGGCTGACCCAACATAGCAGTCGTTTGTTACGGACAAACCTGCGCCAGCAACTGTTAAACAAGCTGGCAGCACAAGGGCCGGCACGCCAGCGTTTTGGCAGTGACGGTGTGTTGTCGACTTTACTGACTGAGCAGGTTGATGCGCTGGACGGTTATATCAGCCGTTATTGGCCGCAGTTATTTTTGGTGGTCTGGACGCCGCTGCTGATTGCAGTGACGGTTTGCTGGCACAGCCTGCTGGCGGGTTTGCTACTACTGCTGACTGCGCCGCTGGTGCCCGTGTTTATGGTGTTAGTGGGCCGTGAGGCCAGTAAAGCCAGCAGTGAAAAACTGGCTGAACTGGGCCGGATGGGCGGGCGGCTGTGGCAGTTTTTGCAGGGGCTGACATTGCTGCGCCGGCTCAATGCTATTCCGCAGGCGATAGCGCAGCTGGAACATGCCGCAGAGCGTTATCGCAGCAGTTCGCTGCAGGTGCTCAGGCTGGCGTTTTTATCGACCGCGGTGCTGGAATTATTTGCATCGCTGGCCATCGCGCTGGTGGCGTTGTATTTAGGCCTCGGGCTTTTGGGTGAATTGCCCTGGGCCAAAGGTGAAGTGCCGGTGGCTTTTGCGCCGGCGCTGTTTATTTTGTTACTGGCGCCGGAGTTTTATCAGCCGCTGCGCCAGCTTGGCACTGATTATCACGCCAAAGCGCAAGCCGAAGCGGCGGCGCTGGCACTTAAACCTTTGTGGTTATTGCCTGAACCATCCGCCGGCACAGTGTCCGGCAGCCTTTCCAGCTCCTGCCCGCACACGCAGTCGCAGCCGCTGCTGCAACTGACACACATCCGGCTTGGCGCTGAGGATCGGCCGCGTCTTGTTGTGCCGGAATTACAAATCAACGCCGGCGAGCGGTTGTTGCTCTGCGGTGACAGCGGCAGCGGCAAGTCGTCATTTTTACAGCTGTTGGCCGGTTTTGCTGACTTTGACGGTGACTATCAATTCGCCGGTCAGACAGTTGAAACAGCAAACAGACCACAGCTGTGGCAACAACTGAGTTATCTGACACAAACGCCGGAATTATTCGCCGGCACAGTGGCGGAGAATTTACGCATGGCCAAGCCCGTGGCCAGTGACGCCACGCTGCGGGCTTGCTTGCAACAAGTCGGTTTACTGGCTGAGCTGGGTGAAGCTGATGCGCTTGACTATCGACTGGGTGAGGCCGGGCAGGGTTTATCCGGCGGGCAACAACAGCGGCTGTGTCTGGCGCGCTTGCTGTTGGCGGACCGGCCATTGTGGCTGCTGGATGAGCCCTTTGCCGAGTTAGATCAGGATACCGCCGCTGATTTGGCGTTGTTGCTGGCAAAGCTCAGCAGTGGCCGTACCTTGCTCATCGCCAGCCATCAGTGGCAGCAACTTGGCTTCCTCGCTGGCGCTTTGTTATTTAGTCAGGGTCAGCTATTGGGCCGCCGTGACATCGGGGATTTGGCATGAAGGCCCGTGCGCAACCTGGCATCCGTTTGCGCGATTTGTGGCTCAGCCACAAGACTGGCTGGAGCCTGAGTTTTAGCTTGGGCCTGCTGACGCTCTTGGCGACAGTCGCGTTACTGGCCTGGTCCGGCTGGTTTATCAGCGCGGCGGCCGCGGCCGGTGTCGGCGCCAGTTTTAACTATTTGCGGCCGGGTGCTTTGATCCGGCTGTTTGCCATTGTGCGCACTGCCGGTCGTTATGGTGAACGGCTGGTGTCGCATGCATTGGTGCTGCGGTTGCTGGCGGTGTTGCGGCTACGGGTATTTGTCGCGCTCTCGCAGCAAGCTGGCACAACAGTATTCGCCGGCGGTGACCGCTTACAGCGGCTGATTGCCGATATTGACCTGTTAGACCAGCTGCCGCTGCGGCTACTGAATCCATTGGGTTATGCCAGCTTGCTGAGCGCCGCCTTTTTGCTGTTGGTGTTTCTGCTGCTGCCCGCTGCTTTCTGGCCTGTGGCTGCGTTGTTGCTGTTACCGGTCCTGGCGATCATGGGGTTATGCCGGCCCGGTGCAGCTGGACCGGTGCAACAGGCTGCCACCGAAGTACAGCGCCAGGGGCAACGTCGCGGCCTGTTACTGGAAAACCTGCAATTGCTGACCACCTTATTAACCACAGGCCATTGGCAGCAAAGGCAACAGCAATTTCTCCGGTTGGACGAGCAGGTGCTGCAATTACAGCAAAGGCAACAATTTGGCCAGCTGGCCGCGCAGTTTGCGCTACAGCTGCTGATGCTGGCAGGCTTGGCCGCGCTGGCCTGGCCAATGCTGGATGCGTGGCAGACTGGACTCTCGTTTCCGCTCGCGGTGCCGTTGTGGCTGGGTTTAGTGCTGGCCTGGCTGGGGCTGACGGAACTGCTGTTGCCGCTGATCTTCATACCACAAAGTTATGGGCAGCTCAGAGCGGCGCAGCAGCGTTGTAATGCCATGGCTGGGACAGATAACAAGGTTGTTTCGCCGGACGAAACTGTGGCTGCAGCGCCGGATGTCGGGCACGGCGTCCGCCTGGAACTGCAACAACTGAAGTTTGGCTTTTTGCAGCCGTTGGGTGAGGTCACTGCAAGTTTTCAAAGCGGCGACATGGTGCTGCTGAAAGGCCCGTCTGGCAGCGGTAAAAGCTGTTTGCTGCAAACACTGGCGGCGGAAATTCCGGCGTTAGGCGGTGCTGTGTTGTTGCAAAATCACGAGTTGTCGCACTGGCCAGCAAAAGCGCTGTATCGCCATATCGGTTATTTGCCGCAGCGGCCTTATCTGTTTGGTTTGTCGGTGGCGGCGGACTTGCGTCTGGCTAAACCGAACGCGACGGATGAAGAGCTTGTGCAGGTATTGACGCTGGTCGGGTTGGATGACTGGCTTTCCCGGCAACCCCAAAGCTTGCTGACGGTACTGGGGAACTATGGCGTCGGTTTGTCCGGCGGTGAACTAAAACGTTTTGCCTTAGCGCGTTTACTGCTACAAAAACCTGCCGTGTTATTACTCGACGAACCCTTCGCCGGCCTGCCCCCCCAGCTTGCACAACAGCTGTTACAGCGACTGGCTGCTTTTCAGCAGCAGGGGATCCTCATCATTGCCAGCCATCAGCAACAGCAGGATCAGTTGTTTAACCGGGAATGGTCCTGCCGTTAAGCTTGTTGGTTGCAGAATGTTGTACCGATATTTAGTCGTTTGGGCGGGCGAATTTTAAAACAATAACTACACTGTATGTTCTTTGGATAGCGACAGGACCACACGTCATGGACTTCTGCAGAACGGTATTGTTTAGCTTAGGTTTATTTTGTACTGCAGCCTGGGCTGCCGCGCCACCAGATCAAAACTTTGATGCGATATCTCCTCAGGAATCCACTCGGCAGAATAATCCGACTATTACTTTTGATAGTGTCGAGTACTCGACTGATTCTTTGAACGATGCGATACGTGTGGATACTATTGACCAGGTTACCGGGTTTTTGCCTACTTTGGGCAGTGGCAATGGCATCTCCTCAGTTTGGTATGGCACTAATACCGGTACATTTTTCCAGTTTGCCTCCGTCAATAACACCGACAATTTTAAATTAGTCTCCTTGCGCGCTGAGGTATGGGGGGGATCGTCGGGCACTGCTGAAATCTATACCGTCACAGGCTATGACGACGGCAATCCTGTGGTTACAGCCACTGTTACTTTTACTGCAGATGGTACTTATGGTACCGGCAATGCAGCTATTGTCTATGACCGGCAGACCACTCCGGCAGAAGATTCCAGTTCAGGAAATACCGCAAATGCCGGCTTACTGACTTTTGGCAGTAGCTGGACCAATATCGACCAGGTCCGTTTTACAGTGGCCGATGCAAATATCCTCGGTATCTCGTTGGATCAAATCAATTTTGCCGAGGTTGACGTCACAGCGCCTGCTATCACCTCTGTTTCTTCATCCACCGCCAATGGCACTTATAAAGTTGGCGACGTTGTCAGTATCCAGGTGAATTTTGATGAAAATGTCACAGTCACAGGTACACCGCAGCTGACACTGGAAACCGGCGCTACAGACCAGACTGTTAATTACAGCAGCGGCAGCGGGACCTCTGCACTGACCTTTAGTTATACGGTTCAGGCGGGTGACCTGGCGACTGATCTCGACTATACCGCCACTAACGCACTGACATTAAATGGTGGCGACATCGAAGATGGATCGGCAAATAATGCAACGCTGACGCTGCCAAGCCCAGGTGCCGCTGGTTCGCTCGGTGCCAATAAAAATATTGTGATCGACGGCGTGGCTCCGACCGTCAGCTCAGTAAATTCCGGCGCATCCGATGGCACCTACAAAATCGGCGACAGCATCAGCATTCAGGTCAATTTTGCTGAAGCGGTCACTGTCACCGGCACCCCTCAACTGACACTGGAAACCGGTAGTACGGACCGGACTATTAATTACGCCAGTGGCAGCGGCAGTTCGACCTTAACTTTCAGTTATACGGTGCAAAATGGTGACAACAGCAATGATTTGGATTATGTCGCCACGAATTCACTGACCCTGAATGGCGGTACTGTTACGGACGGTGCCGGAAATAGCGCTACCCTGACACTGGCGTCTCCCGGTGCCGCCAATTCTCTGGGCAACAACAAAGCCCTGGTGATTGATGGGGTGCCACCCGCGGTGACCAGTACGGCGCCTGTCGGCGGCGCTGTCTCGACCGACACCAGTGTCGATTTCACCGTGAATTTCAATGAATCGGTAACGGGCATTTCTACCGATGACTTTGCATTAGGCACCACTGGCAGTGCTGCCGGCACTATCTCAGCGGTTTCGGCGTCGTCAGGCAGCAGCGTAACTGTCACGGTCAGCAGCATCAGCGGGAACGGTACCATCAAACTCAATCTGAATGGTTCGACCAATATCAGTGATGCGGCTAGCAATAGCGGGCCATCAGCCTATAGCAGCGGCAGCACACATACAGTGGCGATCCCGACCGCACCGGACGCACCGACCATCGGCGTGGCGACGCCTGGTAATGGCCAGGCCAGTGTCGCCTTTACCGCTCCAGGCAATGATGGCGGTTCGGCTATTACCAGTTATACCGTGACCAGCAGTCCCGGAGGGTTCACTGGTACCGGCGCCAGCTCCCCTATTGTAGTCAATGGGCTAACCAACGGCACCTCTTACACATTTACTGTAACCGCAACCAATGCGATTGGCACCAGCACTGCATCTGGCGCCAGCGCTGCGGTGACACCAAAGGCTGATCAGACGATCACTTTTGCTAATCCAGGCGCAAAGAACTTTGGCACCACGCCAACGCTGACCGCGACCTCGGATTCTGGCCTGACGGTGACTTTCACCTCCAGTACTACCGGTGTTTGTACTATTACATCTGGCGGCGCTTTGACTTTTGTTACCGCGGGTAGCTGTACAATTGATGCTGACCAGGCCGGCAATGCCAGCTTTAATGCAGCGCCAACTGTGCCTCAGACTTTTACTGTCAATGCGGTAGTGCCAGGTGCGCCAACGATCGGCACTGCGACAGCTGGCAATACACAAGCTTCGGTAACATTCACCGCGCCAGCCAGCAATGGAGGCGCCAATATCAGCGGTTACACGGTGACGTCGAGCCCGGGGGGGTTGACTGGTACTGGTGCCAACTCACCTATTACTGTGACGGGCCTGACCAACGGCGTCGCTTATACCTTCAGCGTTACTGCGACCAACTCGGCCGGCACCGGCTCCGCTTCAGCGGCCTCGAACAGTGTGACACCAGCGGCACCGCAAACTATTACTTTTGCCAATCCGGGGGCGCAAAACTTTGGCACCACGCCAACGCTGACTGCCACTTCGGATTCTGGCCTGACCGTGACTTTCACCTCCAGTACCACCGGCGTTTGTACTATCACCAGTGGCGGCGCTCTGACTTTTGTCACTACTGGGACTTGTACTATTAATGCCGATCAGGCCGGTGACGGCAGTTATCTGCCCGCCACGCAAGTCAGCCGCAGTTTCACTGTGAATGCGGTCATTCCTGGCGCGCCCACTGCTGTGACTGCGACCGCAGGCGATACTCAGGCCAGCGTCGCCTTTACGGCACCAGTCAATACCGGTGGCACTACTATTACAGGTTATACAGTGACAGTCAGTCCGGCTGATGTGGCACCGGTGAATGGTGCGGGTTCGCCAATAGTGGTGACTGGGCTCACCAACGGTCAGGCTTACACCTTCACTGTAACGGCGGATAATTCAGCCGGTACCGGTCCTGCTTCGGCGGCATCAAACAGCATCACGCCAAAAGCAGCGCAAACCATCACTTTTGCCAATCCGGGCGCGCAGAACTTTGGCACCACGCCAACGCTGACTGCCACGTCAGATTCGGGCCTGACGGTAGCTTTCACCTCCAGTACTACCGGGGTTTGTACTATCACCAGTGGCGGCGCTTTGACCTTTGTCACAGCCGGCACTTGTACTATTAATGCCGATCAGGCTGGCAACGGCAGTTATCTGGCGGCGACCCAGGTTAGCCGTAGTTTTGCAGTGAATGCTGTAGCCCCCGGTGCGCCGGTGATTGGTACTGCGACTGTGGCAGGTGCAACCAGCGTGAGTCTGACCTTTACTGCGCCGGCGTCAAATGGTGGTGCAGCTATTACTGGCTATACCATCAACAGCTCACCAGCCAGCACGCCTGTTAATGTCGCTGGCTCACCGGCAACTATAACCGGCCTGACTACAGGTCAAAGCTATACCTTTACCGTCACAGCCATGAACTCCGCGGGCACTGGCGGCGCTTCTGCGGCGTCTAATGCAGTGGTTCCGGCCAGTCTGAATGTAGCACCGGTGATCTCCGGCAGTCCGGCCACAACGGCCACTGCGGGGGTCGCTTATGCGTTTACACCAACAGCCAGTGATGCGGATACCGGCACTACCCTGACGTTTAGCGCCAGCAATGTGCCGGCCTGGGCTAATTTCAGCAGCAGTACCGGCACTTTAAGCGGAACGCCGGCCGAAACGGATGTTGGCACCAGCGGCAATATTGTCATTAGCGTCAGTGATGGGGAAGCCAGTGCCAGCTTGCCGGCTTTTAGCATCACAGTGCAAACAGGGAACAAAGCGCCGGTGATTGGCGGAACCCCTGCAACCAGCGTCAAAGCGGGTGCGCCATATAACTTCACGCCATCGGCCAGCGATGCAGATGCCAATGACAGCCTGACGTTTAGTATCAGCAATAAACCAGGCTGGGCCAGCTTCAATACTGCAAACGGCAGTCTGTCTGGTACACCGGCGCAAAGTGATGCCGGTATCAGCAGTGGCATTGTGATTAGTGTCAGCGACGGCAAAGTCAGCACCAGCCTGCCGGCCTTTAGTATTGAAGTGCTGGCGAATACCGTGCCGGTAGCGACTCCTGGCAGCAGCACACTGAACGAGGATGAACCGACCAGTATTGAGCTCGGCGGGACAGATGCCGATGGAGATGTGCTGACGGTGCAAATCCAGACGCAACCACAACACGGGACTGTCACGCAAAACGGTAACGCCTGGTTATATACGCCGCAGAAAGACTATCATGGTGCTGACAGCCTGAGCTTTATTGTTAAAGATGCCAGCCTGAGCTCGACGCCGGCAACTTACAATCTGACCATCACACCGGTCAATGACGCCCCGGTTGCCGTAGACGATGTGCTGAGTCTGGCGCGCAGCGGTAATGATCAATATACGCTGAGCGTGCTTGGTAATGACAAAGATGTCGACGGCGACACCTTGCAGCTGGGCGGCGCTTCGGCGGCTGTCGGTACTGTGACTGTCAGCGGTACCAGCCTGAGTTATACCGCACCAGTGCAATACACGGGTCCGGTGGAACTTAAATATAGTGTCAGTGATGGTAAAAAAGGCCTGGCAACCGCGACTGTCAGTCTGACTATCACTGGTGCAGCCAATGATCTGCTGCCGGTGATCACAGTGCCGGCAGATATTGAGGTCAATGCCACCGCGCTCTTTACCCGGGTTCCGCTCGGGACTGCGACCGCCGTTGACCGAAATGGCCGGCGTTTACGGGTGTCGCTGATTAATGGCTCGCTGTTCTTCGCGCCGGGTGTGCATCAGGTGTATTGGCAGGCGACCGATGCCGATGGCAATACTGCGACCAAAAAGCAGGAAGTCCGGGTCAATCCTCTGGTATCACTGAGTAAAAATCAGGTGGTCAGCGAGGGCAGTACTGTGCGTGTTGAAGTGCTGCTGAATGGGCCTGCCGTGCGCTATCCGGTGCAAGTGCCTTACACAGTGTCTGGCAGTGCCGGCAGCAACGACCATACGCTGAGCAGTGGTACTGTTGAAATCAGCAGTGGCCTCAGTACCAGCGTGGAATTCGACGTGCTGGACGATGCGGTCAGTGACAACGGAGAAACTGTGGTCATTACGCTTGGCAGTGTCAATGCTGGTTCACAGCGCAGCACCACAGTGCAGATCACAGAAAATAATGTGGCGCCGGTGCTGAGCCTGAACTCAAGCCAACAAGGTGAAAACCGACTGACGGTCAGCCGCAACGGTGGCCCTGTCACACTGGATGCAACAGCGACAGATGCCAACGCGGCCGATGTGTTGACGCTGACCTGGCAATCTTTGGTGTCATTGAGTGGCAGTGATGCCAACCGCCGCATTTTAGATCCGTCCTCGCTGACACCGGGTGTGTATCCGATCAGTGTTACAGCAACGGACAATGGCAGTCCGGCGAAGAGTGCCACAGCACAGCTTTACCTGCTGGTGCAGCCATCATTGCCGGAATTGAGCAGTATTGATACCGACGGCGATATTATTCCGGATATATTGGAAGGTTTCGCTGATGCAGATCGGGACGGCATCCCGGATTACAAGGATGCCATCAATGAATGTAACGTAGTGCCGGAAGCGGATACGGAGCAGCAGGCGTTCCTGGCGGAAGGTGAGCCGGGCGCCTGTCTGCGGCGTGGTCAGCAATCGATATTGGGCAGCAGTGGTGGTCTGCAACTGGCGCTCAATGAAATTGAACTCGACACTTCTGCCCGCAATAGCGGTGGGGTCTTCGATTTTATCGCTTATAACCTGCCTCAGGCCGGACAAGGTTATCAGGTGAGCTTCCCGCAAGCCCAGCCGATCCCGATCGGTGCAGTGTATCGCAAATACTCCAGCAGCAAAGGGTGGGTGGACTTTATCATCGATAGTAAAAATACAGTCCGCAGTGCGCCTGGCGAACGTGGCTTCTGTCCGCCGCCCGGTGATGCGTCTTATACGCCGGGTTTGACCGCTGGTCACTGGTGTGTGCAGGTGACTGTCGAAGACGGCGGGCCGAATGATGCCGATGGTTTAGTCAATGCGGCTATTGTCGACCCGGGTGGCGTCGCAGTGCCGGTCAGTTCGAATAAACTGCCGCAGGCCAAACCGGACACCGCCACCACGCGGATGAATCAGGCGGTGATGGTGAAAGTGCTGGCGAATGACACGGATGCGGACAATGACACGCTGACGGTCAGTCAGGCGGTGGCAAATTTCGGTGTGGTGAAAATAGAGGCTGATAGCAGTCTGACTTACACCCCGGCGCAAGACTATGTGGGCTCAGATGTTGTGATATACAGCATCAACGACGGGAAAGGCGGTACAGCGAGCAGCGAACTGACAGTGACGGTGCGGCTCAATAACGTGCCTGTGACCGGTGTTGATACTGCAGCGACCGACGACCGTACGGCCATTAGCATCAATGTGCTTGGCAACGATACCGACGCGGACAGCGACCCACTGAAAGTGGTCAGTGCCAGCGCGCTGACGGGGACAGTGACTATCGAAGCGGACAACCGGCTGCGCTATACGCCCAAAGCGGGTTTTAGCGGCACCGATACGGTCAGTTATCGCGTCAGTGACGGTGTTGGTGGTGAGGCTAATGGTCAGGTCAATGTGACTGTGACGGCTTATCAGACAGTCACCGTCAGCAATAAGTCCTCTGGTGGCGCAGCCTCAGCGCTATGGCTGACGCTGCTGATGCTGCTGGGGTTGGGGCGTCGGTACGGCGTGCTGTTGTTAGTGCCGCTGGCTGGTGCTGTGCAGGCCGGGGACTGGCAAATTCAACTGGGCGCAGGTCAGAGCAAAGTGTCGCAGTCGGATTCTGCGCTGCAACAGGCGCTGCCTGGGGGCACTGTGCGTAGTCTTGATGATTCAGATCAGGCGTTCAGTCTGAGTCTGCAGTATCAATGGTTTGAACGGCTGGACGCCGAAGTCGGATATCTGAACCTTGGTGAGGGCAAGGCTGACATCGCAGCGGATACTTTGACGCCGGCCCAGTATCATCAGGCCGTCCGACAGCTGACGCCAGTGCTGGGTGACGGGGTTTTTGCCGGCCTGCGGATTGGTTTATGGCAGCAATATGGCTGGCGTTTGCAGTTACCGCTTGGCATGTTCAGCTGGAAAAGTGACCTCAGCAGCACGATGAACGGCAGTACATTGGCCAGTGAAACGGACGGGACGGACCTGTATTACGGCCTGGCGCTGCAGTATCTGCATGACGCGCATTGGGCAGCGGGCATCAGCTGGCAGCAAATCGCATTGGAACCTGAAGACGTTCAGACGCTGCAATTCACGCTGAGTTACCGTTTCTGAAGCACAGGCATGTGAGTGCCGGATCAGATAAAAAGGCCGCTGTCGTCAGCGGCTTTTTACTGTATACACCAGAGACGTCTTTCAGGCCCCTTATCAACATAAGCCAAAACGTCCGGCACGGATGGCACAGAGCTGTTCTCTCGTTGCGACCAATAGCCGGCAGCATCGGCTAAATACTTTGCGGCAAAGCCCCGCGCTGTGATTAACTGGTTTTATCGTCATGAAAGAGCCTGCAACCACCGCCTGGTTGCTCAGCAGAAGGACATCATCTTGGTATTGAATCGTTGTACGCTGGTTTTGTTACTGGCAGGTTTAACAGGGACGGCAAGTGCCGACAGTTTTTATCAGCTGGATTTGGCCGGGCACGAGCGGCATCAGATAGCCGTCAGTGCGCGTTTTGTGGTGGCAGACCCGGCGCCTTTGCTGCTGCAGATGTCGTCGGCATCGCCGGGCCGCTACGCCCGCCACGACTTCGCCAAAAATATTTATGCACTCAAAGCACTGGATGGTCAGGGTAACCCGCTGGCTTTAGAACGTCTGTCGCCGACCAGCTGGCAGGTCAGCGGTCATCAGGGCGAAGTGCAGGTCAGTTATCTGCTGTTTGGCAATCATGCTGATGGCACTTATAACCAGATTGACAGCCGCCACGTGCATTTAAATATGCCGGCATCGTTGTTATTTGCGCCTGCGCTGCGGGCGGCACCGGCCTCGGTCAGCCTCAAAGCTGTGCCGGCCGGCTGGCGCGCGGCGACTCAGCTGTATCCACAGCCGGATAGTTCGCTCAAAGCACCTCAGCTGGATTACCTGATGGATAGCCCGCTGGAGCTGAGTGAGCATCAGTTTTACAGTTTTAGTCAGCCTTCTGCCGGTAAAACCTATCAGATTGAACTGGCATTGCATCACACTGGCAGTGCGGATGAAGCCAAAGTGCTGCTGGAAAAAACTCAGGCAGTGGTCAGGCAGCAACAGGCGATTTTTGGTGAACTGCCGGATTTTGCCAACCAGCGTTATACCTTTATCGCCGACTATTTACCTGGCGTGGATGGCGACGGCATGGAGCATCGCAATTCGACCGTCGTGACCAGCGACAGCTCGCTGGCACAACATGAATTCAGCCAGATTGAAACGATTTCCCATGAGTTTTTTCACGCCTGGAACGTCGAGCGCATCCGGCCAAAAAACCTCGAACCTTTTGATTACAGTCAGACCAATATGAGTGACGCGCTGTGGTTTGCCGAAGGGTTTACCAACTATTACGGCAAGTTAGCCCTCAAGCGCAGCAGTCACTTTGATTTGGATACTTATCTGGAAAAAGTGCAGAAGCCACTGAATCAGACCTTACAAACGCCGGCGCGGCGTTGGTCTGGCCCGGCCGCGGTCAGTCAGCAGGCGGTGTTTGTTGATGCCGGGGTGGCGGTGGATAAAACCAACTATGGCAATCACTTCCTATCGTATTACACCTACGGCGAAGTTGTGGCACTGGCGCTGGATTTAACACTGCGCACGCAGTACAACAGCGATTTGGATGCGCTGATGCAGCTGATGTGGCAACGTTTTGGTAAACCGGAACAACCTTACCAGCTTTCGGATATTCAGCAGGCGCTGGCAGAAATCAGCGGTGATGCCGACTTTGCAGCAGCGTTTTTCCGTGACAGCATTTATGGCCCGGCGTTACCGGATTTTGCCGCGTTGTTCGGGCAAATGGGCTTAACGCTGGAGCCGGCAGACGCGGAAAAAGCCTGGCTCGGGCCTTTAACGCTGGAAACTTTTGGTGATGCGGTGCGGGTGCAGTCCGTGTCGCGTGACGGCAGCCCTTGGGCCAGCGCCGGTATCACCGACGGTGATTTGTTGCTGAAGCTTGGCGCGGTGCGGCTGCGCTCCGCTGACGACATCGACACTGCGTTAAAAACGGCGCGGCCCGGCGATGTGCTGGCGCTGCAGTACCGCCGTTTTGACCGCGAACATACAGTGCAAATCACCGTCGCGGCAGACCCAACGCTGAAACTGAGCCTGGATAAAAAGGCCAGCCGCGCCAGCATTAAACGGCGTGATGCCTGGTTAGGGGCGAAAAAGCTTTAGGATTGGTTATTGAGATCGCAAAGGCCGGTAACATACCGGCCTTTTTATGGAGATTTATCTGCTAACTGGCGTTCACACTACGCTGGCCACCACCTGATAAATGCCGTGTAACATCAGATAAAACAGTGCCAGCAGGGTGGTATTCAGGCTGTATTTCACCACTTTGTATAAGCGTGGTTTGGTTTTTTTCATCGTTTTGCCCTGACCGAGCAGCGGTGAGACCTTGGCAAACAAAGCACTGGCTTTGCCGACTTTATCTTCAGCGGTATTGGGTACAACTGTGGTCCGTACCAGAAAACCGTAAAAGAAATTGAATAAGTGGCCCGGCCAGTACATTGGTCTTTCAATGTCGCACATCAGGATCAGCCGATGCTGGTCCGTGTCATTGCGGACAAAATGCGGAAAAGTCTCATCAAAAATAAAGGCTTCGCCGTCGCGCCAGTGCGCGGCTTTACCATCCACATTAATAAAACAGTCCGGTGAATTCGGCACCATCAGGCCAAAATGGTAACGCAGCGAACAGGCCAGCGGGTCTGAGTGTATGGTCAGCTGTGAATGCGGCGGCAAAATGGAAAACATCGCGCCTTTTATTTCGGGAATTTGCTGCAAAATCGCCAGCGTTTGCGGGCAGGTTTTTTTCGCACTTTCGTGCTGATAGCCATACCAGCACAGATAAAACTTGCTCCAGCCGTACTTAAAAAAGGTGCGGAAACCGACGTCATAATAACCTGGGCTGCCGGGTTCATTGGTCTGGCAAAACGCTTTGTTGTCAAACAGGGCTTTGGCTTCAGCCAAAATGGTCGGGTAATGCTGTTGAATTAAATGCAGATTTTTATACTGTGCCGGGTCAATATAAGCGCCTTGTGCTTTGCGCTTGGTGAACAGATACAACACGCAGTTAAAAGGCGCGAAAATCGGCCAGCTTTTGCGTAAATACTGGCTGAAACTCTGATAACGGGCGTCGCCGCGTAAGCGATAGACATAAAAAATCGTGGCAGAAAACCAGCAGAGAATAAATAACGTGAACAGCATAAAGACCCTTGTTGTTATTGTTATGCCTGTATCCGGCCGGAGGCGGAAGTCCGCCGCCAAATAGCTCAGCACAGGTGGATGACGTTCAAATGACAGCGCCGGACAAAGCTCCGGCGCTGGTTAACTTAGCTGGTTCTGCAGGCGCTTGTCCAGAGGCCAGTGCAGGATAAAGTCAGTGTAACCATGACCGGGACTTTGTGCTGCATCCGGCGCAGATACGGCGCTGATTTCACCGCCATGCAGCGTCACTATCGATTGCACCATAGCCAGGCCCAGACCAGCACCTTCACTGTGGCGTTGCCGCGACGGATCGGCACGGTAAAAGCGTTCAAACAGCCGCGGCAAATGCTCAGGTGCTATCACAGGCCCACAGTTACGGATACAGATCTCCAGGTGGCCGGGCAGCGTGTTGACCCGCACCCAGACCGTGCTGTCCGCATCGGCATGGCGAATGGCATTGGACAGCAGATTCGACAGCGCCCGTTGCAGCATCACTTTATCAGCCTGCAGCAAAACAGCCGGCCCCTGATATTGCAGGCGGATATTGCGCTCGTCGGCAATGAATTCAAAAAACTCGAACAGCTGCAGGCAAAGCGGTTCTAAGGCGACTGCTTCCGGCTGCAGCTTAATCAGGCCATGGTCAGTTTTGGCCAGCCACAGCATGTCGCCGACCATTTTCGCCAGCCGCTCCTGTTCTTCCAGGTTGGAATACAACAGCTCACGGTATTCCTCCAGACTACGGTCTTTACTGAGGCTGACTTGCGTCTGGGTGATGAGGTTACTGAGCGGTGTACGTAGTTCATGGGCGATGTCTGCCGAAAACTCCGACAGCCGGCTGAAACCCTGCTGCAGGTTTTCAATCATCTGGTTAAAACTTTGGACCAGCTCAGATAGTTCCGCCGGCACCTGACCGGGCTCCAGCCGCAGGTGTAATTTTTCCGTGCTGATCTGGCGGATATCATTGCTGAGCTGGCGCAGCGGTAACAAACCCTGGCGCACGCCGAGCCAGGCCGCCAGTAAAATCAGCGCTACGGCGCCGGCGATGGTCAGCCACAATGTCCAGCGCAGCAGATGCAGATAATGTAGGTGAAATTCCATCTCCATCGCCACGGCGATTTGCTGGCCTTTGGGACCCTGCAAAATTGCGCCGCGATAAGTGTGGTTGCCCTGGTCCCAGCTGATAAGGTCGGCTGGTGTGATCTGACTGACAGGGCGGGTCAGGCGAAATAACGGCGTTAAATCCGCACCATCGGCGCTGAGGGCTGGTTTTTCTGCAGCATCCAGCACCAGATAATAAGTCTGATGATGGCCGGTTAACACCTGATGCAGGCTGGCATGATGTTGCTGCGGTTGCAGCGCCGGGTCTTGCAACGTGTGCAACACTGAATGCGCCACCGCCTGCAGTTCACCGGCGTCCTGTTCGGCAAAATGCGCCTCGATGGAATTTTGCAGCATAGTCGCGAGCAAGCCGGCGCAGAGTAAAACGGCGCCAGCAACAAATAACATCACCCGGGTGGCCAGCGATAATGGCCGCTGTTGTTGCCGCGATGATGGCAGTGACAGCTCAGCTGGCGTCGGCATCCGGCACCTCCAGCTTGTAGCCCATGCCGCGCACCGTATGAATGAGTTTCACTGTGTAGTCGTCATCGACTTTACTGCGCAGGCGGCGCACCGCGACGTCAATCACATTAGTATCGGAATCAAAATTCATATCCCAGACCTGGCTGGCGATTAACGATCGCGGCAACACTTCACCTTCACGGCGGAGCAGCAGTTCCAGCAAGGCGAATTCTTTGGGGGTCAGATTGAGTTTTTTGCCATTTCGGCTGGCTTTACGTTTGCTGATCTCCAGCACCAAATCGGCCGCCTGTAACCGGTCAGCCTGTGGCGCCAGCTGGCCACGCCTGAGTAAAGTACGGGCCCGCGCCAGTAACTCGTTAAAAGCAAAAGGTTTCACCAGATAATCGTCGGCGCCTTGTTCCAGCCCGCGCACCCGGTCATCGACGGTATCCAGCGCGCTTAGCAGCAATACCGGCGTATGGCGGTTAGCCTCCCGCAGCGCTTTGACAATGCGCAGGCCATCGACGTCTGGCAACATCACGTCGAGAATGATCAGCTCAAAATCTTCAGTCATGGCCAAATGATGGCCGTCGAGGCCATTGCGGCATAAGGTCGGATTAAAACCGGCCTCGGTAAAACCCTGTTTCAGGTAATCCCCGGTTTTCACTTCATCTTCGACAATCAATAAACGCATCAGGTGTCTCAGTGTTAAATGTCTGCAGCCGGAGCTCAACCATCTGGTCGTTTAGATTGTGGCATTGCTGCAAACAAAGCGATGACATGCAGATGACAACATTGTCATGTTTGTGTTCATCGCAGATTACCACTGACCACTGACAGGAGCAAAATCAACAAGGGAAGGTGTGGCAAGCGCCAGGGAAAGGCAGCAGATGCCGGCAGGCATCTGCTGATACATGAGTTATTCTTCGTCGCGTTTTTGCTGGTCTGGTTCTTCGCCTGGCTGCGCGAGGCCATACATTCTGGAGCAGACACCATTGGCTAAACGACAGGCGTTATTATCGCCTTGTTCACACAAGATGCGCAGATCAACACAATCGTCATAGGTCGGAGCCGCCTGAGTAGATTGCAGGCTGGCGGCAGTTAAAGCGCTGATTGCGATCATACGTAACTGAGTCTGGAACTTCATAACTGATTCCTTATAGAGTGACGGGGAAAGGCAGACAGGCCTGTCTGCTAATACAGGATGCCGTGACCAGTGCAGGTTGTGGCTCGCTGTGTGTTCAGGTTATGCGGTTTTGATCAGATAACTTCGCGCTATGATGATAAAAAAGTGATTTATTTGTTATTTTTTTAACATTCCGGTGTGCCCGCACTGAACCGATGCCACACGGCAATGCTCTCAAAAAACTTATATTGACTGCTCGTACCAGTTTAGGGATGCTGGACACTGATAAAAATCTGAGGCGGACATTTCGATGCAAACAACCGACTTATTGCCTTTTATTGCTTCGGTCTTCCAGCAAATGCCGTTTAATCAGCTGTTAGGACTGCGGGTTACGGAGTTTTCTGCCGAACGTGCCGAAGTACGCTTTGACTGGAAAACTGAACTGGTCGGCAATCCGGTGCAACAAATCCTGCATGGCGGTGTGATCGCGTCAGTGCTGGATGTAGTTGGCGGTATTATGGCGGTATCCAGTGCGCTGGTACGGCTCGATACCACAGATCACAGCCAACTTGCTGCCAAACTCGGCAAAATGAGCACTATTGATATTCGCACCGACTATCTGCGGCCAGGCCGTGGCGCTGAATTCATCGCCACGGCACAAGTGATCCGCTCCGGCAATAAAGTCTGCGTTTGCCGGATGGAACTGCACAACAACGAAGGCCTGCACATAGCTCTCGGCACCGGCACTTATCTGGTGGGGTGAAAATGGGGTTTCAAGATGCCAAAAGTTTGGCATCTTGCCATTTTTACGCCCTGAGCTCTGTGAAGGGCCGGGGCGGGGTTTCAGCAGGCAACTAATGTTGCCTGTTGCCGGATAGGCGTCTTGAGCTGTGCGAAAGACTGTTCTTCGGCTCTGGCGAAGGCCGGGGGAGGGATTTCAGCAAGCCAACAATTTGGCTTGCTGCCGACATCACGCCAGCCGTTCCACCGGGCAGGAGAACCCCACGAAAACTGCCCAACGCCACAAAGGCACACCTTGCTTCAGCTTATTCCTCCGCTACAGAGCTCTGAGCAAACAGCAGAGCAATACCGCCGATTGCGAGCTTGATAAAAAATTGTTTATTTTGATAATTTTTTGATGTTAATGTTGCTGCGGTAGCCTTAGTGTTTTTGTTGATATTAAACTTTGCGGTTTGATGGCTGACAAGTAGCTGCACTGTTGTGCGGGTTTGAAGGCCGGTTGAGGTTTGACTCCTGACTTTGATACCGCACACCTCAGACGTGTAAAGGTTTTGTCTGGCCACTCAGAGTGGGATTCGTTGTTGTTTCGCCATCATGCAAACTGCTGAGTTATATCGAGGGGCTGATGAGGTCTGTGCATTTTGGTAAATTCTGGTTGCTGATACTGTTGCTGCTATCGAACGCTGGCTGCACTGTGCTCGGCAAGATGAAACAGGCAACGGTGGAGGCGGGGGCGGCCAGCTGGAAAGCACAGCCGCTGGCATTACGACAGCAATATCCGCAATGGATACAAAGCGTCTATTTTACCGCCGAATTGCAAACCTCTGATATCCGGCAGTGGCGTTTACATCTGCTCAGCCGGCGGGAGCTGGGGCCTGCTGCTGCAGCTGCAAGCGCGGAGCTGGTCTATATGGCTGGTGCGCAACTACAGACGAAAGCTTTTGCACTGACGCTGCAACAGATTGATGCCCCGGATGCCGGTCGCGACTATCATCGCTACACTTATCAGTTTGGTGCCGACGCCGCCACTTTTTACCAGAGTTATTTGCAGCAACGCTTTGCCGGCGAGGCGAAGCCGCTGCAATTGTATTATTTGCAGCCATTGTTCAACGACACTGCGGTGGATGTGGCCGCCGTGATCCGGGTCGAATATACGCTGTTACCTGAATACGGCGGAAAAACAGTCGGTGAACTGATGCGGCTGATGTTTAATTTACGGGAGCGCGACTGCGTTGAGTTTTGCCAGAGTCCCCGTTATCTGTACGACAAAAGTTCAGCTTGTGGTGATGTGCGGATTTCGGAAGCCGTGCTCTCCACGGACGAAGTTGCACCGCCACACTAGCACTGCTGGCCATTGCAGTGGCAAACACCGGCCAATTGTTTTCCTCAAAAAACAATCCGTTGCCGATTGTCCGATATCCGCATCAGCGGGCTTCAGCTAAAATGCCGGTTTTACCGGCACTGCGGTTTTATATCGGATAAAACGCCCGTGTTGCCGGTACCAGGCGAATCTACTCATGTCATTGACGCACGAACAGAAAATCGGCGGCGCATTTGCCGCCACTGCGTATACCTTGTGGGGCGTTGCCCCTTTATATTTCAAACAGATAGATGAAGTGCCAGCGGTAGAAATTCTGCTGCACCGCATTGTCTGGTCTTTTGCCCTGCTCGCATTGGTGCTGACGTTGTTGCAGCAATGGCCCAAAGTTGTTGCCGTGCTGCAGAAACCGAAGATGGTGCTGGCCATGCTGGGCACAGCGTTATTGCTGGCGGGGAACTGGGGACTGTTTATCTGGGCGGTGAATAATCACCACATGCTCGACGCCAGTCTCGGTTATTACATCAATCCGCTGCTGAATATTCTGCTCGGCATGTTGTTTCTCGGTGAGCGTCTGCGTCCGGCGCAATGGGCCGCAGTAGGATTGGCTTTTGCCGGTGTTTTACTGCAACTGATTCATTTTGGTTCTTTGCCCTGGATAGCGCTGGTGCTGGCCGGCAGTTTTGCGCTGTACGGTTTGTTTCGTAAAAAACTGGCGACCGATGCGATTGGCGGCCTGTTTATTGAGTCTTTATTGCTGATGCCGCTGGCGCTGCTGTACTGGAGTCAGTTTGCCGACAGTCCTTATGCCGATTTAACGCAAAACCCGCTGAGCCTGAACCTGTGGCTGGTCGCCGCTGGTGTCGTGACTACAGTGCCGCTGCTGTGTTTTATCGCGGCGGCCAAGCGCCTGCAGTTATCAACCATGGGCTTTTTTCAGTACATAGGCCCCAGTTTTATGTTTATTTTTGGCGTGTTTTTATACAACGAACCATTGGACCCGAGCAAATTACTGACCTTTGGTTTTATCTGGACAGCCTTGTGTTTGTATTCATTTGACGCCTGGCGCCATTTGCGCCGCCCGCGTTAACCGCTTGGTATCTGGTTAAAACCGGTCGATGCGATAAGGGCTGAGATCAAGCCCCGGCGTTTGCCCCAGCAGCAGCGCACTGGTGAGTTCGGCGGTCAGCGCCGCCCAGGTCAGCCCCAGGTGCTGATGACCAAAGTTCAGATAGATCCCGGGATGGCGCGGCGCCTGCCCTAACACCGGCAGCGAATCCGGTAATGACGGCCGGTTGCCGGCCCAGGGTTCCAGTGCCGGATTGGCCGAGGTCGGTTCTGCCAGCAACTGATTGGCGTGCTGCAATAACACGCTGGCCCGCCGATAGTCCGGTGCACTGTTGATGCCGGCAAATTCCACTGTCCCAGCCAACCGCAAGCCGTGTTGCATCGGTGTCATAATAAACTTGCGCTCCAGCGAACTGACCGGGCATTGCAACGGCCGGCTTTGGGTCATCAGATGGTAACCGCGTTCTGCCTCTAACGGCACCCGATAACCCAATTCCGCACACAACTGATGCGATGCGGCACCGGCACAAATCACCAGCTTACTGGTCTGCAGTGTGAGTTCGCCTGGGCCTGACTGCGGGATTTTCGGGTCCGTCGTCAGGTCAAGCTGATAGCCGCTGTTGCATGGCCGGATGCGCTGCACCTGTTGCTGCCGGAACAGGCCACCCAAAGCAATAAATTGCTGATGCAGTCGCAAACACAGCACATAAGGATCCACTGTGTGCGCCACATCCGGAAACTCAATAGCGCCTTGCACCGCAGTGCTAAGCGCCGGTTCGCGTGAGCGCAAGGCTGCTTGCTCCAGCCAGTTCACCATGATGCCGGCGTCTTGATATTGGCGAAATGTCTGTGCCAGATTGATTAGACCGGGTTGTTCTGACACCAGCAAAGCGCCGCGAAACGTTACTAAATCCGTCGCTTCTGCCTGCGGCAACAGCCGTTGCCAGGCTGGTAACGCCTGCGCGTTTAATGCACTCAGCGCCTGCTGCAGGGCTTGTTGCCGGGCAGGTCGCACGTTGGCGACAAAACGCAGCAACCAGGGTAAAGCTTTAAAAAAATAACCGGCACGCAGGCGCAGCGGGCCCGTTGGGTCCAACAGCATGGCCGGCAACTGGCGTAATACCGCGATGGATGCAAGTGGAAACACCTGTTCGGTCGCGAAGTGACCGGCATTGCCGCGGGAACAGCCACTGCCTGGGCCCTGCGCATCCAGCAGCACCACCGAAAGGCCAGCGCGCTGCAATTGCAATGCGGTCGTCAGGCCGACAATACCGGCGCCAATCACTGCAACTTTGGCCTGTGACGCTATATTCATTTGTCGAATTCTCTTGCTTTTGTAAGATTGTATACAATATCCTAAATATCGAATGGTTCGTCAAACTGTATTTCAGGAGTACTGTGATGTCTGCTGCTTGTTCTACCCCGGTAATGGCCAATCGCCCACAATGGGCGGGTGTGTTCCCGGCGATTTCTACTCAGTTCCATGCTGATGGAACTATTAACTTTGCCGCCAATCAGCGCATGCTGGAACAGCTGATTGCAGATGGCATCGACGGCATTATTGCGCTTGGCACTATCGGCGAAAATGCGTCGTTAAGCGCGGCGGAGAAGCTGGAATTTTTACGTCACACAGTGCAAACCGTCGCTGGCCGTATTCCGGTGATCGCTGGTTGTACTGAGCATAGCGCAACAGATGCAATCACCTATGTGCAGGCCGCCGAACAGATTGGCGTGTCTGGCATTATGCTGCTGCCAGCCGTGGTGTACCGTGGCACTGATCGCGAAGTGCTGGTGCATTATCAGACGGTCGCCCGTGCCACGAAATTGCCGATCATGATTTATAACAATCCGGTCAGTTATGGCGTAGATATTAATCTGCAGATGACGGCGATTCTGGCGGAAGAGCCGAATATCGTCGCAATTAAAGAATCCACTACTGACACTCGTCGCATCACCGAGCTGCAAAGCCGCTTCGGCGAGCGTTTTATTATTTTCTGCGGTGTTGACGATATTGCGCTCGAATCTGTACTGCTTGGCGCTACCGGCTGGATCTCGGGTCTTACTAACGTGTTCCCACGTGAATCCGGGACGTTATTTGCGCTGGCCCGCGCCGGTTACTTAAAAGAAGCCCGCGAGATTTATCGCTGGTTTATGCCGTTGCTGCGGCTCGATACGATCCCGACGCTGGTGCAATGCATCAAGTTTGCCGAGCAGTTGGTCGGGCGCGGTAGCGAGCAGGTGCGTCTGCCACGGCTGACGCTGATTGGTGACGAGCGCGCTTATGTGGAAAAAGTTGTGGCTGATGCACTCGCGAGCCGGCCGGATCTGAGCCACTATCAGCGTTTGCTGAATCAATAACAGCGCGGCCCACGCGGTTTTCAGGAGCAGCAGTATGCTAAAAGGTACCTTTTTTTGTATCGACGCCCACACCTGCGGTAATCCGGTACGGCTGGTGACCAGCGGTCATCCGCAGTTAAACGGTCAGACCATGAGCGAAAAACGGCTGGATTTTCTCGCCCGGTTTGACTGGATCCGGCAGGCGCTGATGTTTGAACCGCGTGGCCACGCCATGATGTCCGGCGCTTTTTTATACCCACCGTGCAGCAGCGATGCCGATGCCTCGGTGCTGTTTATCGAAACCAGCGGCTGTTTGCCGATGTGTGGACACGGCACTATAGGCACTGTCACGGCGGCACTGGAAGCGGGCCTCATCACCCCAAAAATACCAGGTCAGCTGCTATTGGATGTGCCGGCCGGTCAGGTCCGTATCAGCTATCAGCGCGATGGTGACAAAGTCACTTCAGTGAAAATCCGCAATGTGGCGTCTTTTTTGGCGATTAAAGGCGGTGAAATTGAAGTGCCAGGCCTAGGCCTGATCAAATTTGATGTGGCTTACGGTGGTAATTTTTATCTGATTGTTGAGCCGCAGGCCAATTTCCCCGGTCTTGAGCACTGGACGGCCGCCGATGTGCTGCGCTGGAGCCCCGTGGTGCGCAGCATCGCCAATCAGCATTATTCTTGTGTGCATCCGCTTGATGCCAGTATTGCCGGTATCAGTCATGTGCAGTGGACCGGCAAGCCAAAAACGCCGGGCTCTGATGCTGCCAACGCGGTGTTTTACGGCGATGGTGCTATCGACCGTTCACCCTGTGGCACCGGCACCAGTGCACGGATGGCGCAGCTGTATGCCCGCGGTGATTTAAAGGTCGGCGACCGTTTTGTCCATGAAAGTATCATCGGCAGCCAGTTCACCGGTGTGGTGGAAGCGGCGACCGAAGTGGCTGGCATTGCCGCAATGTTCCCATCCATCGCCGGCTGGGCCCATGTCTATGGCGCCAACCAAATCCGCGTCGATGATGCCGACCCTTATGCTTTTGGTTTTGAGGTGCGTTAATGTCAGACCATGCTTTATTTCAGCTGCAGGACAGCAATACGCCATTCGCCGGTCGCCACCTGATACACGGCGTCTGGCAAGGCGAAGCGACCGCTGCATTTCACAGTTATATGCCGGCAGAAAACCGCGCCTTGCCCTGGACTTTCCCCGAAGCGGGCCCGGCAGAATTGCAGGCGCTGATGCAGAGCGCACAAGCAGCTTTTGCTGAGTATCGTCAGTGCAGCCGTGCAGTGCGTGCGGCATTTTTACGTCAAATCGCTGTTGAGATAGAAGCGCTTGGCAGCGTCTTGGTTGAGACCGTGATGGCGGAAACTGCGTTGCCGCAGGCGCGGGTTGAAGGCGAACGTGGCCGCACCTGCAACCAGCTGCGGCTGTTTGCCGGCTTGTTAGACGAGCCGGCAGCCAGCACTTATCTGCCGGCGCAACCACAACGTGTCCCCTTACCGGCACCTGAGCTCCGGCTCGAGTCTGTGCCGCTTGGGCCTGTGCTGGTATTTGCCGCCAGTAATTTTCCGCTGGCGTTTTCGGTGGCCGGTGGCGATACCGCCAGTGCGCTGGCGGCCGGTTGTCCGGTGATTGTTAAAGCGCACAATGCCCATCCGGCGACTTCGGCATTGGTGGCGCAGGCGATAGACAAAGCCCGGTTGACCTGTGGTTTACCGGCCGGTGTGTTTCAACTGGTGTATGCCCAGCGCCATGATTTCTCGGCGCAGCTGTTACAGCATCCGGTGGTCAAAGCCGTGGCTTTTACCGGCTCGGAACAGCTTGGGCTGCATTTTCAAAAGTTGATTCAGCAGCGGTCGGTGCCAGTACCGTTTTATGGTGAACTGGGTTCGCAAAACCCGCTGCTGCTATTGCCAGAACAGCTGGCGCTGCATGGTACCGCTTTTGCTACAGCGCTGGCGCAGTCGGTGCTGCAGGGCAATGGTCAGTTCTGTACCCGGCCTGGTCTGGTGTTTATCCCGGATCAGCCAGAAACCGGCGCTATGCTGGATACGCTCGCCGGCAGTTTCACCGCAACGTCGCTGGTGACTTTACTGACGGCAAAAATCGCTGAAGGTTACCGGCACAGCTGTGCTGTGCTCAATGGCCTGCCGGGCGTGACACAGCTTGCCGAGGGGCGGTCAGCGCTGGTGGAAAAGGGCTGTCAGGTGTTGCCACGACTTTTTATCACCGACGCGGCGCGTTGGCATGAAGTGCCGCAGTTACAGCATGAAGTGTTTGGACCCGCGACAGTGCTTATCCGTTACCGGATGCTGGCAGAATTAGAGGCAATTTTGCCGACGCTCAAAGGCCAGCTGACCTGCACTGTTTATGGCACTGACAAGGACTTACAGGCGCTGCAGCCATTGTTACCGCTGCTTGCTGATTGTTGTGGCCGGCTGATCCGTAATCAGATGCCGACCGGGGTCGAAGTCTGCAGCGCGATGCAGCATGGCGGGCCTTTTCCGGCCAGCACTGACTTACGCTTTACAGCGGTCGGCACTGCGGCGTATCAGCGCTTTGTCCGGCCTTTATGCTGGCAGAATTTTGGTCAATAAAGCTATTTGAGCGTTCATAAAACAAAAAGCCCCGCAATTGCGGGGCTTCTTTTTAACTGCGTGCTAATTAGTTTTTAGCAGCGGCAGCTTTCTTTTCTTTCTCTTTGGCGATAACAGCGTCAGCCACGTTAGACGGGCATGGAGCGTAGTGATCGAATTCCATAGAGAACTGGCCACGGCCAGAAGTCATAGTACGCAGCGTAGAGATATAACCGAACATCTCTGACAGCGGCACTGTTGCCTTGATACGCACGCCAGTTGCGCCTGACTCTTGACCAGAGATCATGCCACGACGACGGTTTAAGTCACCGATCACGTCACCAACGTGGTCTTCTGGTGTGAAGACGTCGACTTTCATGATTGGTTCCAGCAGCTGTGGACCAGCTTTTGGAATTGACTGACGGAATGCGCCTTTGGCAGCGATTTCGAATGCGATAGCTGAGGAGTCAACTGCGTGGAAACCACCGTCGAACAGTTCAACTTCTACGTCCAGAACCGGGAAGCCAGCCATGGTGCCTGTAGACATCATAGAAGCGAAGCCTTTCTCGATCGCTGGGTAGAATTCTTTTGGAACGCTGCCACCAACTACTGTTGATTTGAAGGTGTAGCCAGAATTTGGCGCGCCCGGACGAATGCGGTAGTCGATCTTACCGTATTGACCTGAACCACCAGATTGTTTCTTGTGCGTGTAGCTGTCTTCAACTTCACGGGTGATAGTTTCACGGTAAGCAACCTGTGGCTGACCAACAATCAGTTCAACGCCGTAAGTCCGTTTCAGGATGTCGACTTTGATATCTAAGTGCAGTTCGCCCATGCCTTTCAGAATTGTTTCGCCAGAATCCTGGTCAGTCTCAACGCGGAACGTTGGATCTTCTGCAACCATCTTACCGATAGCAACAGACATCTTCTCCATGCCGCCTTTGTCTTTTGGCGTGACAGAGATAGAGATTACCGGCTCTGGGAATACCATTGGTTCTAAGGTACATGGTGATTTTGGATCACACAGGGTGTGACCAGTTTGTGTGTTGTTTTTCAGACCAACCAGCGCGATGATGTCACCGGCCTGAGCTGTTGTCAGATCAGTACGGTCGTTCGCGTTCATTTCTACCATCCGGCCGATACGTTCAGTCTTACCAGTGTAAGAGTTCAGAACTGTGTCGCCTTTGTTCAGCACGCCAGAGTAGATACGGATAAAGGTCAGGGCGCCGAAACGGTCGTCCATGATTTTGAATGCCAGCGCGCGGAATGGCTCGTCAGCAGAAACCAGCGCGTGTTCGCCAGTCTCAGCACCGTCTTCGTCAGTCAGTGGCTGTGGATTTACTTCTGTTGGGTTTGGCAGGTAATCAACAACGGCGTCCAGAACTAACTGCATACCTTTGTTTTTGAAAGCTGAACCACAGTAAGTTGGGAAGAACGCCAGTTCGCGGGTACCTTTACGGATACAGGCTTTGACTTGTTCCACAGTTGGCATTTCGCCTTCCATGTACGCCATCAGCAGGTCATCGTCTTGCTCAACGGCAGTTTCGATCAGCTGTTCGCGGTACATAGCAACATCTTCCAGCATGTCAGCCGGGATGTCAGTCACTGTGTAGTTTTCTGGCAGGCCAGATTCATCCCATACGTAAGCTTTTTCGCTCAGCAGGTCTACCACGCCTTTGAAGGTATCTTCACGGCCGATTGGTAAAGTCATGATCAGTGGCTGAGCGCCCAGAACTTTTTTAACTTGCTCTGTTACGCGGATGAAGTCTGCACCGATACGGTCCAGTTTGTTTACGAAGATCAGACGCGATACTTTCGCATCGTTGGCATAACGCCAGTTGGTTTCAGATTGAGGTTCTACACCACCTGAACCACAGAATACACCGATACCACCGTCCAGAACTTTCAGAGAACGGTAAACTTCAACTGTGAAGTCAACGTGGCCTGGGGTGTCGATCACGTTGAAACGGTGACCTTTCCAGAAACAGGTAACAGCGGCTGACTGGATAGTGATACCGCGCTCGGCTTCCTGCACCATGAAGTCTGTGGTTGATTCACCTTCGTGAACTTCGCCCAGCTTGTGGATTTTACCGGTCAGTTTCAGGATACGTTCGGTCGTGGTGGTTTTACCGGCATCAACGTGAGCGAAGATACCAATGTTTCTGTATAAGGATAAATCTGCTGACATAGTCATCTCGATTAAGCTAGGGGTTAGAAAATAGGGCGACAATATACAGGATTTTATTTCGATTTGCCCGAAAAAAAAGCAATGATCCGGGCAGTTTCATCTAACTGTCTTATTTTGCCGCCGCAAATGCCGGGTTACAGCAGTAAAGACTGCTGTAACAGCTTGATCCGCCGGTCGTCGACCGGCTGAGTTCATGCTGAAAAGACGTTGGATCGACCGGCAAATTGGCGGATCAGTTGCTCAGGCTGGCGACTATTTGTTTCACTTCACCGGCGGCGCCGAGGATATGTTGGGTAAGCAGGGCACAGGCGGCTTCAGTCTGACCGTCACGGCACAATTTCAGCAGTTCACTGTGCTCAGGATCGGCTTTTTGTACACCACCGGCCAGCATCAGATGCATGCGGATATAGCGATCGGAGGTGGTCAGCAGTTGCTGCACCAGTTCAAAACTTAAGGGCCGGTTAGCAGCGCGGTACAAGGTTAAATGGAACTGAGTATTCAGCACACTCCAGCTACCGGCGCTGTCTTGCTGTTGATAAGCATCGGCCATTTGGCTGCGCAGCACTTCAGCTGCAGCAAGATCAGCTTCGGTCAGCAACGGCACAGCGCGGCGCAGCAAATCGGTTTCCAGCATGGCTCTGAGTTCAAACAACTCAGTGACCTGATCGGCAGATAAGCGGGTGGCGGTAGCGCCTTTATGCGCTTCAAACTCGACCAGACCTTCGGCTTCCAGTTGCAGCAACGCTTCGCGGACCGGAATGCGACTGACATTTAACTCTTCGGCCAGGGCGGCCTGACGCAGCGGTTCACCACCTTTAATCGCGCCGGACAGAATTTTCTGCCGGATCACTTCAACCACTACCTGGGTGCGGGTTTTGTACTCAATACTCATCAGTTGTTCAAAGCCGTGCCTGTTTGATGAAAAGCACAGTATATCAATGCCAACCGGTTGTACATCGGTGTCTCAGCGCATTTTTCATGGTTATTCACGGATTTAGGGACTGATTCAGGCCTGCGCATAGATTTCCCGATAACCAAGCCAGCGGCGGATCAGCGCTTCGCTGCCACGGCGATCCTGCTGCCACAGCAACTGGGCTGTTTGTTGCGCGGCCGGGATCAAATCCTGATCGCGGCTTAAATCGGCGATGCGGTAACTGGCGAGGCCGGTCTGGCGGGTGCCGAGCAGTTCACCCGGACCACGAATTTCTAAATCGCGCTGGGCGATAACAAAACCGTCGTTGCTGTCGCGCAACACACTTAAGCGGGCCTGTGCTGTGGGAGACAGCGGCGCGTGATACAGCAGCACACAGTGCGAGGCGGCGCTGCCACGGCCGACCCGGCCGCGTAGCTGGTGCAGTTGTGCCAGACCAAGCCGCTCCGGGTTTTCGATAATCATCAGACTGGCGTTCGGCACATCGACGCCCACTTCAATCACAGTGGTCGCGACTAATAACTGCAGTTCGTTCGCGGCAAACGCCTGCATCACCACTTGTTTGTCGCTACTTTTCAGCCGGCCGTGTACCAGGCCAATTTTCAGTTCCGGCAAGGCTGCCGCAAGTTCGGCGGCGGTGATTTCGGCGGCCTGACATTGCAGCGCATCGGATTCGTCAATCAAAGTGCAGACCCAATAGGCCTGGCGGCCTTGTTCCTGCACCACTTGCCGCACCCGGCTGACCACTTCTGCACGGCGGGTGTCCGGAATGGCGACAGTCGTCACCGGTGTACGACCTGGCGGCAGCTCGTCGATGATGGAGGTGTCCAAATCGGCGTATGCGGTCATCGCCAGCGTGCGCGGGATCGGCGTCGCCGTCATCACCAGCTGATGCGGTGCAAAACCCTGTTGCTCACCTTTGGCTCTGAGTTCCAGCCGCTGATGCACACCAAAGCGGTGTTGTTCGTCGATGATAGCGAGCGCCAGTGCGGCAAACTGTACTTGCTGCTGAAACAGCGCATGAGTGCCAATCACCAGCCGCGCGCTGCCATCAGCAATGGCGGCGAGCTCGGCGTCACGCGCTTTGCCTTTGGTTTTGCCGCCGAGCCAGGCTATCTGCACGCCTAAAGGTTCCAGCCAGCGCCGGAAGGTGGTGGCATGTTGTTCGGCCAAAAGTTCAGTCGGCGCCATCAGTGCGACTTGCCAGCCGGCCTGGATCACCGGCAGCGCAGCCAGCGACGCGACCAGAGTTTTACCTGAGCCAACGTCGCCTTGCACCAGCCGCAGCATAGGTTCAGTGCGGGCCAGATCCTGCTGAATTTGCTGCAATACACGTTGCTGCGCCCCGGTCGGGCTAAACGGCAGGCTGGCCAGCAGTTGCGGCGTCAGCTGCTGATCGGGCGGAATGGGCCGGGCGGCCTGAGTACGCGACAGGCTGCGCACCTGCAGCATACTGAGCTGCTGCGCCACCAATTCTTCAAAAATCAGTCGCTGCTGCGCCGGATGCTGGCCCAGTTCCAGTAATTGTAAAGAAGCATCCGGCGGCGGGCGGTGCAGATAAAATAACGCATCGCTGAGGCTCCAGGCCTGCCAATGGCCGGCATGTTGCGCCTGCAGGGCGAATAATGGCGCCAGATATTCTTCTGGCGCAGCGCGGCGCAGCTCCGTCAGGGCTTGTTCGGTCAGCGTGCGCCAGCTGCCTTGTTTCAAGCCTTCGGTGGTGGGGTAGATGGGCGTCAGCGATTCGGCCAGTTCAGGGCCGGCGTCGTCTTTGATGATTTTGTATTCCGGGTGCAGCATCTCAACGCCGCGCATGCCGCGTTTGACTTCGCCAAAACAACGCAGAGTGACGCCGGGTTCCACAGCGTTCTTTTGCGCCGCGCTGAAATGGAAAAAACGTAAAGTGATACTGCCGCTACCGTCGCGCAGCACTACCACCCAGCTGCGTCTTTTGCCAAAAGTGATCTCACTGCTTTGTACCACGCCCTGCACACTGACCTGCTGCGCCGGCCAGGTGTCGGCGATAGGGCAGACGCGGGTGCGGTCTTCATAGCGTAGTGGCAGGTGGAATAAAATATCCTGCACCGAATGCAGGCCGAGTTTTTCCAGCAACGCAGCAGTTTTGGCGCCAACCCCTTTGAGGTGCACGATGGCGAGATTGGCAAGTGAGGTCCGGCTCAAATTCAGTCAGGTCCACAGACAGTCATGGCGGCATCATAACGGAAAACTGTGGCCGATTGCGCAGGCTCAGTAAAAATGCGTTTTATTGGCGGCGACCATTTGCTGCAGTGCCTGGTCGATTTTTGGCCACAGCGCCTGATGCGGGCTTAACCGTGACATCGCCAGGTGAGTGCGCTGCGAGCGGTCTGCCGGCAGTTGCCAGCTGTTCAGTTTCAGCGTGCTAAAGCGTGGATTTTTCTGCAATTCCAGCGCGGTGTAATGTTGCGGCCCCATGTAGATGTCGGCTTGTTGGTACAACAATAACGCCAGCGCACTTTCCAAATCTTTGCCCCAAATCACCGTCATCTGTAATTGTGGCAGCCGTTGTAATACGGCTGGTGGGTAAGTGCGGTCTTTGGTCAGCACCACGACACGGCCACTTAAATCCTGCTCACGTTGGATCAACGGGCTGTGTGGCGCCACAAAAATACTGCTCATCCGCACTTCATCAAAGGGCGCCATCAGATACACCGCCTGACGCGCTTCAGTCTCAACCAGGCCGGTCATCAGGTCGGTTTTGCCTTGCTCCAGTAATTTCAGACAGCGGTTTAATGGTGTCGGCGGGCTGAACGTCAGGGTAAAACCGCTGGCATCGGCCAGTTCACGCATCATGTCGACCATAGGCCCGGTGGGTGTCTGCCCGGCTAAATAGCTGTGACGTGGCGGCAGATGATCCAGGCACCATTGCAGCACAGGTTTGGCGGGAGTCTGAGATGCTTCAGCAGGGTTGACCAGCGCCAAACCGCAAAACACCAACAGCGCGCTGAAGCTGAACCATGCGGACATCTGCAACTCCTTCTGGCAGCACGCCAGTCGACTAGTTTCCGACCAGCACCGATAAGTCGGCCTGGCTTGCGTCCGGTGCGTATAAGCGGCTGACAGTTCCGTCTGCCATCATCTCGGCGATGGTTTTTTCAATGTCGGCGGCCAGTTGCGGGTGGCGGCTGTGCCTGGAAAAACCAATATAAATAAACTGTGGTTTGGCCGTTTTCAGCATCAGCGGCGCGCGTTTGAATTTCTGATGTAGACGCGGTGTGTTATGCAAATAATCCAGTGAGCTGTAACGCGGCACTATTAAACCATCGACCCGGCCTTTGGCCAGCACATCAAAACCGGCGGCGATACTGGCGACTTCCAGCTGCCGGCTGGCGCCGAGATTACGGATTAAGGTCATCAGATCCGGATGATAGGCGTAGTTGCGCACTGTCGCTAAGGTTAAATGTTCCAGCTGACTGAGCTGATTAATAGTGCGCGGGTCATCGCCACGCTGGTACAAAGATTCCGGAATACGTTCGCTGTATGGAAACATCTGCATTATCGCTTCGCGTTCCGGCGTTTTATTCAGATTCGACATCAAATCGGCTTCACCGCTGGCGATTTGGCGGAAACAGCGGGCGACTGGTGTGCGGGGACTAAATTCAATGCGAAAACCGGCGCGACGCGCCAGTTCCTGCATCAGGTCAACGGAAGCGCCAACCGGGCGGTCCGGCCGCTGAAACTCATGAAAACGCGGGAAATGGTCGAGGCACCAGTGCAGCACTGGCTGGTCGTCTGCGGCCTGCACCGCCGACGACAATAACAATGAAGTGAGCAGCAGTGACTGCGTCAGCCACCGCCGGCAACGGCTTAGTTGGTTGATGGCAACTCCATCACACCGTCGATTTCAATCTGCGCGGCGCGCGGTAAGGCGCTGACCTGTACAGCAGCCCGCGCCGGATAAGGCTGGCTGAAATACTGCGCCATGATTTCGTTGACGATGGCAAATTTGCTTAAATCAATCAGGAAAATGTTCACTTTGACCATATCCTGGATAGTACCGCCGGCCGCTTCACAAACAGCAGACAAGTTTTTAAACACCTGATGCGCCTGCTCGGCAAAATCTTCTGACACCATTTGCATACTGGCCGGCACCAATGGGATTTGGCCACTTAAATACACAGTAGTGCCAATTTTGACTGCCTGCGAATAAGTGCCGATCGCGGCCGGGGCATTGGCAGTACTGATAATCACTTTTGACATGGGGGTTACTTCCTTCTGTAAACTTTAATCACATCCGGCGTGACCCGGAGTTTGCGCATCACGTTGGCCAGATGAATGCGGTCGCGCACCGACAGCGTGATTTTAATCACGTAGTCGCCGGAATCCCGGTCGTCGGTCGACAGGTCCTGAATATTCGAGTCCTGCGATGCAATCACCGTCGTGAGTTTGGCCAGCATGCCTTGTTTGTTGACGATAAAAATACGGATATCAACCAGGAATTGTTTGTCGCTGGTTTGATCCCATTTCACCGGAAAGTATTTGCCCGGCTCTTTTTCCCAGCCGCGGATATTACGGCATTCAGCGCGGTGTACATTCAGACCTTTACCCGGTGACGCGCTGGCGGCGATAGGGTCGCCCGGAATAGGCCGGCAGCATTTGGCAAAAGTGGTGAGTAAACCTTCTGAGCCGACAATCACCGCTTTGACTTTAGATGGCAGCGGATTATCGCTGACGACTTGCGGTGCGACTGGGCTTGCTTCATCAAATTCACCGAGCAGCCTGCGCGCCACGGCGATAGGCAGCTGATTGCCCAGGCCAATGTCCGAATAGAGCTCGTCCAGGGTTTTTTTCGTGGTATGCGCCAGCACCCGTTCAATCCGTTCCGGCGCAATGGTCTCAATTTTAACTTCACCAAGCGCCGAGCCGAGCAGGCGTTTACCGAGTGCCACCGCTTCGCTTTGCTGTTGTTTTTTCAGGAAATTGCGGATGCTCATAATAGCGCGGCTGGTCACCACATAGTTCAGCCAGCTGGCATTGGGTTTGCCGCCCGGGCTGGTGATGATTTCGACCGTCTGGCCGGTTTCTAAGGCTTTGGTCAGCGGATAAGGTTTGCGGTCGACCCGCACACCAACGCACTTATTCCCGATGTCGGTATGTACGGCATAAGCAAAATCGACAGCGTTGGCGCCAATCGGCAGCTCAACGATTTTACCTTTCGGCGTAAACACATAGAGCTCGTCCGGGTACAGCTCGGTTTTGACATTTTCGACGAATTCATAGGTGTTGCCGGCGCTTTGCTGAATTTCCAGCAGGCTTTGCATCCAGCGCCGGGCGCGGATTTGCGCGGCGCTGTCGCCTTGTTCGCCGGATTTTTTATATTTCCAGTGTGCAGCGATGCCGTTGTCGGCCATTTCGTCCATATCGCGGGTGCGCATCTGAATTTCCACCGGAATACCGTGTGGGCCAATCAACGAGGTATGCAGCGACTGATAACCGTTTTGTTTTGGAATGGCGATGTAATCTTTAAAACGGATCTCGATAGGCTTGTACAGGTTGTGCACGACGCCGAGTACGCGGTAACAGGAATCGACACTGTCGACCACGACGCGAAAGCCATAAATGTCCATCACGTCGTTGAACATCAGCTCTTTGCTTTTCATCTTACGGTAGATGCTGTACAGGTGTTTTTCCCGGCCTTTGACTTCGGCGTTAATGCCGGCATCACGAATGCGCGCGGAAATTTCGTTCTGAATTTTGTCGATAATTTCGCTGCGGTTGCCACGCGCTTGTTTCACTGCGGTTTCGAGCGCGCGATAGCGCATCGGATATAAAGCGCGGAAACCCCAGTCTTCCAGCTCATTTTTGATATTGTGAATACCGAGCCGGTTGGCGATCGGGGCATACAGCTCTAAAGTTTCGCGGGCGATGCGGCGGCGTTTTTCCGGTTTTAACGCGCCGATGGTGCGCATATTGTGGGTGCGGTCAGCCAGTTTAATCAGAATGACCCGGATGTCCTGCGTCATCGCCAGAAACATTTTTTGCAGGTTGGTGACTTCGAACTCTTTGATATCTTTAAATTTTACTTTATCGAGTTTCGATACACCCTGCACCAGTTCGGCGACAGTGCTGCCGAAACGTTGTTTCAGGTCGTCAAAGCTGTATTCGGTGTCTTCAATCACGTCGTGGCACAACGCGGCCATCAGCGTTTCGTGATCCATCCGCATGTCGGCCAGAATACTGGTGACGGCGACCGGGTGGGTGATATAGGGCTCGCCGCTGCTGCGAAATTGCGGCGCATGCGCGTCGCGCGCAAGGATATAGGCCTGTTGCACCAGGGCAACCTGCTCGGGCGGCAAGTACGCGCTGATCTGTTGTTTCAGACCTTCAAATAAATACACAGTGTGAGACTCCGGGCCCGGATATCAGGGTTATATCCGCTTACAGAATCAAATATACGTGGAATTTCAAGGCTTGCCAACGGGAGACCCCGTTGGCAATGGAGCAGGATTAGTGATCTGAACCGATGATGGCGGCAACTGCGGCCATTTCAGATGCTTCCTGTTGCAGTTGGTCACGACGTTCCTGTTGGTCCAGGATGTCGGCAGTGATCAGGCCTTTTTCGATTTCGCGCAGGGCGACCACTGTGGATTTGTCGTTTTCGATGTCAACCATCGCTTCTTTGCCTTCCACTGAGAGCTGGCGGGCGCGGCGTGCGGCGACCAGGATCAGGTCAAAACGGTTACCAATTTGATTTACTGCATCTTCGACTGTTACGCGAGCCATTTTGCACTCCGGGATAAGACTGATTCGTTCAAAGCCGGCTAGTGTACGCTATTTTGCCGGTGTCGCCAACAGGCTGGCGAACAAGGCCGCTTGCTTTTGCTGCTGCTTGGCCAGCGTCAGGCGTTGGCCCAGCACCACAGCGGCAAACTGCTGCAAACACTGCTGGAAGTCGTCGTTGATTAAAACATAATCATATTCAGTGACATGGCTGATTTCGCTGTGCGCCTGCTGCATACGTTTGGCAATAGTCTCGGCACTGTCGGTGCCACGGCCATTTAAGCGTTTTTCCAGCTCGGCCACGCTGGGTGGCAGGATAAAAATCGATAACACACCCGGCACTTGTGGCCGGATTTGTTGAGCGCCCTGCCAGTCGATGTCGAGAAACACATCGCGGCCTTTGGCCAGTTCAGTTTCAATAGCACGGCGCGAGGTGCCGTAATAATTGCCGAAAACTTCGGCCCATTCCAGAAACACACCTTCGGCAATCAGCTGTTTAAACTGTTCCACACTGACAAAATGATACTGCACGCCGTCGGTTTCACCAGGGCGCGGTGCCCGCGTGGTATGCGACACACTGAGTTGCATGTCAGCATGTTGTGCCAGTAAAGCATTGATTAAACTCGATTTGCCGGCACCGCTTGGCGCAGACAGAATAAACAGGTTGCCGGGTAAATGTTGCATGCGGAAATTCTCTGAAAACGGGCTCTGCCAACAAAAACCGCAGTGTACGCAGAACTGCTGCGGGCTGCAATTGATGCAAGTGCCCGCCCGCGGCAGCGAAGGCCCGTCAGCGCTGCTGGCGGACCACAAACCGCAGCCAGACGCCGGCCAGGGTGGCGATGAGCGCCAGACTAATCACTGCCGGAAAACCGGCCAGACTGTATAACAAACCGGCGCCGGCAGATCCGCTAGCCATGCCGACAAACATCCAGCTGACCAGCAACGCATTCAGCCGGCTGCGGGCAGCCGGGTCCAGACTGTAGACAATAGACTGATGAGCGATCAGCGCCGTCTGCACGCCGAGGTCAAAACCAATCACGGTCAGCACCAATAATGGCAGCGCCAGACTGGCCGGCAGCCAGCTGACCGCATACATCAGCAAAAAGCTGATGGCGCTGAGCAAACCGGCCCATAAAGTCACTTTGCCTGCGCCTTGGCGGTCGGCGGCGGCACCCGCCAGCGGTGCCGCGAGCGCACCGGCAGCGCCGGCCAGGCCAAAAGCACCGGCAACGGCGCTACCGAGCTGAAACTGGTCGGCCAGCAGCAATGCCAGTGTCGACCAGAAGGCGGCAAAGCCAACAGAAAACAGCGCTTGGGCCCGTGCAGCCCGACGCAGCGCCGGATATTGCCGCCACAGGCTCCACATCGAGCTCATTAACCGGCCATAACTGAGGCTGCGATCACCGGGCAACGCCGGCAGCATGGCCCAGGCCAGCGCACCACTGGCCAAAATACTCAGTGCAGCCAGCTGATACAGCAGACGCCATCCGTCCCAGGCACTGATCAGGCCGCTGACGGTTCTGGACAATAAAATGCCGAGCAACAGCCCGGTCATCACAGTGCCGACCGTGCGGCCGCGCCGCGCCGGATCAGACAAGGCCGCCACCGCCGGCACTATGTCCTGCGCCACTGTGGCCAGCAGGCCAATCAACAAACTGAGTATCAACAAGCCCTGCAGTCCGCTGCTGAAGCTAAAAGCCAATAGTGCCAGCGCCAGCAGCAAACTTTTGCCCAAGATCAGGTTACGCCGGTTAAACCGGTCGCCGAGCGGCACCAGCAATAAAATGCCAAGGGCGTAGCCAAATTGGGTCAGGGTGGGCACCAGACTGATTTGCCGGACTGAACTGCCAAGCTCAGCGCTGATGAGCGGTAAAATCGGCTGGCTGTAATAAATCGCCGCCACGCTGCTGCCGGTGGCGCCGGCCAGCGCCAGCAGTTTGCCAAAGGATAAAGCTGGCAAGGCCGCCGTTGGCACGGGGTCGGTCGTAGCAATGCTCTGCATCAGAGCCTCCAAAAACAGGGTATGCCTGCGAATGGGCTGCATGCTAAAGGGTTGGGCATCACGGGGGTAGTTGCCTGGCTGGCACAACTGCTATACGTTATCAGTATGAGCAAAGCCGAAATTTTTAGCGTAGACAGAATAGAGCTGCTGCAAACCCTGGTGCGGATTGTCGAAACCGGTAGTTTTTCGGCGGCGGCGCGGCAGTTGGGCACCAGTCAGCCGACGGTCAGCCGGCGGCTGCGCAGTCTGGAGCAGTTGCTGGATTGCCGGCTGTTATTACGCACGACCCACCAGTTGAAGCTGACTGACGAAGGCGAGCGTTGTTATCAGCGGGCACGGCAGCTGCTGCAAGACTGGCAGGCGCTGACCGATGATCTCAACGTGCGCTCGGCGACGCCGTCCGGTTCATTGCGGGTGCGGGCGCCGCATGCGTTTGGCCGCGAACAGTTGCTGGCGCCTTTGCTGGCGTATCTGGCGCAGTGGCCGGAGTTACACATCGACTGGAGCCTCAATGATCAGGCGCCGGATTTTCTGGCCGAGCAGGTCGATTGTGCTATTCATGTCGGCCCGGTAACGGACCCATCGCTGGTGGCGGTGTTGCTGGCCGAAGTGCCAAGACTGGTGGTGGCGGCACCGGCGTTGCTGGCGGCGAGTCCGCCACTGCAGCAGGTCGGTGATTTGGCGCAACTGCCCTGGCTGGCGTTCAGTACCTATTATCGTCGGGAAGTGTGTTTAAATCGGTTGGATCAGGCTGAGACGGTGCGGTTTGCAATTAAACCCAGGCTCAGCTCTGACAATTTATATGTGATCCGCGACGCGGCCAAAGCTGGTCTTGGTGCAGCTTTGGTGTCGCGTTGGGTGGTCAGTCAGGAACTGGAAAACGGCGCGTTGCAGGCGGTGTTTCCGCAGTGGCAGGCGTCACCACTGCCGGTGTATCTGGTGTACCCTTATGCCCGTTATTATCCGGCGCGGCTTCGGCATTTTATGCAGTTTATCCGCGAGGTGATGCCGCAAATCGCCGGTTTGCAGCCACGCCACACGGCCGGCTGAGCCGGCATTTGGTTATTTTTTTCGCGTTACTTTTTCCGCTTTACTTTTTCCGCGTTGCTTTGACCGACAGGGTCAGTTCAAATTTGGCCATCGGTTCGTCGCCATGCAAGGATGGGCAGGTCACTGTGATACTTACGGTTTTATTGATCCGTTGCCCGGTCGCGATAGATTCGTCCATCATCGCATCGATGAGGGCACCATCGTTACTACGAAACCAGACTTCTGCTTCCGGCCGTTTTAAAAATTCGCCTTTGACATCTTTAAAGGCAAAATTGGCATTGATACCGCGTTCCCGCGCTTTGCTGAACACCAGAAAGGCACCGGCCAAGTCGGCGCCAATCGCCAGCGCGCCAAAATAAATACTACCGAGATGGTTTTTCGTACGCCAGGTATGCGGCATGCTGACCGCGAGATGCGTGTCCGACATTTCGCGGATCTTCGGGCTGCAAAAACCAATCAGCGGGATATACCGCAGACCGAACCAAAACAACATGCGCTGGGCTTGTTTGAGTGTGACGCGCATTGTGACTCCGCAAAAAACAGAAAAACCAAGCCACAGCATATCCGACTGTTACTGGTCAGACAAGTTATTGGGTTGGCTGGGGTGTCGCTCGCTATACTGCTTGTCAAAACGTTGCTGCGCTTGCTGACGCTGTTCCACACACTGGCGAATGCGTTCGGTGTGGCGTACGCCAAAACAATAAAACGGCGGCTGATAATAATTCAGCCACGCGAGTTGTTTGGCGCCCTGAAAAGGCGCTTTGACGCTGATCACCGAGATGGTCATTCCGGCGTCTGACGGGTTTTTGCCTCGGGTGCTTGCCTGAATCTTGGTCTGACTTTTCGCCTGATTGCTGGCCTGAACGGCTGGTCGCGGCGTTTTTCTATCAGCTTTAGCGCGCCGGCGCTGCGGTGTTGTAACGTCCAGCGGCTGCTGACAGTGATACTGCATCTGCAGTTCAAGTTGCGCTTGCTGCGCTTTGATTTTCAGTTCCTGTTTGAGTTTATAACCGCGGCGTTGTTGTTCGCGGTTCAATTCCAGTGCGGCTTCCAGCTGTGCACACTGGGCGACGCTGAACTGTTCAATCTGGGCCGGCGCGGGGAGGCTAAAACTGAGCAGCAGACCAAACAGCAGTGGGTGGCTAAAGGCAGTAAAAAGCGCAGAGATGAGTAAAGTAACAGGCGGATATCGCATGGGCAGGTCCCTCTGAAGCCAAGTGTTCCGTTAGTCGTCCTGACCGCCGGTGGTTTTTGTGTCTGGCTTTTGAGTTTAGTTAAATAAAAGTTAATTTCCAGCCGTTACTGGCCGGACTTCCAACGCCTGCAAAGCGTTGTCGAGACTATCCAGATCCTGGTTTAATGTCTCAGCCGCTGGCGGCGGGGCAACGTTGTTGGGTGGTGCAGGCAAGTGACTGACCACCAGACTGGCCATCAGATAAAACTGCAGGCGGCGGCTTTGCAGCGTGCCGGCCTGATGACCGCTGTCCGGGTCCAGCCACAGCCGCACGGTTTTGCTCTGCACAAGCGCCTGTTGCTGGAACTGCTGTAAGGCTGTTGCTGAAACACGGTCGTCGCGGCCCGCGGCCCACAGATACAGCGGGCGCTGCAGAAAATTAATGCGAGTCAGCGGTGATTCTGTACTGAGCTGTTGTTGCCAGTGCCGGTCTTGCCAGGGCACACCGGCGGCGTGAAATAATGCACTGAGACTTGGCTGACCAAAAGGTGTGGTGGCGAATGGCAGATAAGCTTGCAAGGTGGCGGCCAAATCCACCGGCGCCGCCAGCGCCAGGCCAAACCGAAAGCGCTGCGGCTGGGCCTGCAGCACCTGGATCGCGAGATAACCACCAAAAGAATGGCCAATCACCAGCTGCTGCGCCGGGTCGCCAATGCCGTTTGCCAATAATTGATCGAGACCACTGAAGATATCGCTGAGTAGCAGGTTGTCTGGGCCAAAATCACCTTGCGCGGCCTGCAAAAAGGCCTGGCCGTAACCGGCCGAGCTGCGGTAGTCCGGCTGCAGCACAATAGCGCCGTGCTTGACCAGCCATTGCACCCACACGTCATACGCCGGGTCGGTACGGCTAAAAGGCCCGCCATGAATCAGTGTCACCAGCGGGCTTTTCGCCAGGTCACGGCCCGGTGGCAGATACAGATAGCCGGGGATGGTTTTGCCATCCGGCGCCTGCCAGGCCACTTGCTGTGGTGACATGCCATCTGGCAGCGGTGCTGTGGCACTCAGTTGCAGCTGCAGACGCTGCTGGATTTGCCTGTTCTGGTCCAGCGTCAGCAGCCAATGCTGCGCATTGATCTGATCGCTGCAGGCATAACTGACTAATAATTTTTTCAGCGCCGCTGCGGTTTGTAGCTGCATCGAACAGGAGGGCTGTATCACCTGCAACTGGTCCAGCAGCGCCTGCCAGGCAGGGTCTGTACTTTGCCAAAAGAGCCGCTGATATAACCGCGCGCTCGCCAGCACTTTACCGTCGGCACTTTGCAGCTGCCGGCTGATGTCTGGCTGCAGGCCTTTGGCCGGTGTCTTTGCGATATCGTCAGGTATTTGCTTTGGGATTTGCCGGGAGCTTTGCTGCAGCAACAGCATTTTACCGGCAGCGTCTTGCCAGGCCGGGCGCGGCTCTGCGGACGACTGACTGCTGCTTGTTGCCGGCCAGATTTGTTGTGCTGCATGGTTGGGTTTTAGCCACCAATAGCTGGGACTGGTTTGCTGCCACTGCAATACGGCACCGGCGGCATTGAGTTCAATCACTTGCATCTGATGCCGCGGTGGGATTTGTTTCTGGCCAGGCAGGGCAAAACCGGGTTGCCACAGCGTGCGCAAGGTTTTGCGCCGGATGTCGAGCAACTGCAGCAGGTCAGGCGCGGCCAGCCACAGCTGTTGCTGATCTTCGCTTAACATCAGCTGTGTCGGCGGTACATCGCGCTGTTTATGCAGCACCTGCTCCTCACCATCACCCTGACTGCGACTCAGCCAGTATTGCTGGCCTTGCCGGCGCCAGTAATAGACCCAGCGTCCATCCGGGCTTAGCAGTGGCTGCAGCGGTAACGCCGGAAAAAAATGCTCGGCGCCGACATAACTGGCTAACGGGATAGTGGGTAGTGGCGGCGATTGTTCACTTTGCTGTTTTAGCTGCTGCCAGTTTGTGGCGCTGAAAGCAGTGATCACAGGGGCTGCGGGCAGCGGCGCTGCATTCGAAGGCACTGGGCTTAACACGATACAAAGCCAGCAGACGGTCAGTCTGAACTGGCGGCAATGGCGAATAGCATTAGTCCGCATCCGGCGTTGCCGTCCCGTTGGGCCAGGATTGTAGACTGGCGAGCAAACAAAGCCGACCTTGTTGCCACAAGGCATATTCAGCGCTGTTCCGCTCAGTGCTTTGTTGCGTCAGTTGTAGCGGTATACCGGGTAAAACCGGCGTTTTAAATTGCAGCTGCAGTTGCTGCACCGGCTGCGGCAAGGCCTGACACAACAGCGCAGCGCTTGCCATGCCATGTAAAATCGGTTGCGGCTGACCAAACAACAGTGCCGACCAGCGCCATAAATGAATAGGATTAAAATCGCCGGATAACCGCGCATAAGCTCTGGGGGCATCCGGTGCGGTGTTGATGTCGCACAGGGGTTGCCCGGGCTGGATTTGCGCTGTGGCTGCGCCCGCTTTTGCCGTTTGCCGCGGCGCTTTGTGCAGCAGATAGTCGCTGCTGCCGCTCAGCACCAGCTGTTGCTGTTGCCAGAGCTGTTGCTCCGCCCGCAGTAACACGCCTTTGGCATGTGCGACAGTGCTGAGTCGGGTCTGGATCTGCAGCGGGCCACCGGCGCAAAACTGTGCCGGCGTCAGGTTCTGCGCTGCTTGCAGGTTATTGTGCAGATGAATTAAACCCGCCACTTTCAGACCCGCACATTGCAACATACTGGCGAGCTGGGCCTTTTGCAGCAACGGATAATAAAAACAGACTGGCACTATGTCAGGTGTGAAGCCAAAAAACTGCTGATACGCGCCAAGTTCGGCCAGCGTTGGTGCCGGTAGCTGATGAGAAAACTCACGCGGCTCAGTGCCAAAAGGCCGCAGCGATTTGAGCAGCGTCAGGCCAGCTTTGAGTAATAACGGCCAAAGCGGGCCGGATAACGGCTGGCTGGCGTGGATATTGTGCATCCGAACTCCGGGATTCAGATTCATCTGGCGCTGAGCTTATCAGAGCCGGATGACAGCGCCCAGTCGCCGCGTTATGGTAAGGCCGCAAAACCATTTAATCCGCAACTCGCAGCGGTCATCAGCTGTTGATGCAGTTATATCCGGCGATCACAGCAGTAACATGGAGCAAGCATGTTCAGAACCTTATTTAAAAACCCGCAGGGCGAACTGCGTAATGGCTGGTGGATCGCCAGCTTTTTTCTGCTGCTGGCGGTGGGCTTGTTTCCGCTATTGCTGCTCAGTCAAAGCCAGAGGTTTAGCCTGGAACCCTGGATGCAGGCGCTGCTGGTGCTGGTGGTGTCGTTGCTGTGCCAACGTTGGTATGGCAAACCGCAGGAACAGCTGTTTGGTGCGCTGAACCGGCAGTGGTTGCAGCAACTGTGGCTGGGCCTGCTGCTCGGTGCCGGCCTGATGGCCGTTCCGGCTTTGTTACTCACCTTGCTTGGGCAAATCAGCTGGCAGTGGCAGGGGCTGACGCCGGCGCTGTTAGGAAGTGCGCTGTTGTTGTTTGTCGGGGTAGCGGTGACTGAAGAACTGACCTTCCGCGGTTTTATGTTTCAGCGTCTGATCGATGGCGTCGGCAGTGCTGCGGCGCAGTTGCTGATGGCGGCTTATTTTGTGCTGAACCATGCAGCCGCGCTGAAACAGGGCGACAGCTGGAACTATCTGGCATTGGTGAATATTTTTATCGCGTCGCTGCTGTTTGGTCTGGCGTATTTACGCACCAAAAGTCTGGCCATGCCGATTGGCCTGCATCTGATGGCCAATTTTACCCAAGGCACTGTGCTGGGGTTTGGCGTGTCAGGTTCGGCTGAGCAGGGGATGTTGAATCCGGTAATGGATAGCAGCAGCCCGGACTGGCTGACCGGCGGCAGTTTTGGCCTGGAAGCCAGTGCTCCTGGCTTAGTGGCTGTGATTGCGTTGTGTTGGTGGTTATGGCGTTGGCGCGGAACTGTTGCAAACTGAGTCCGCGCTTGGTGCCGTGATGAACCTTTATTTTTTCGGCGCCGGGATGCCGGTGAACTGGCTGGAGACCAGTTGCCAGCGGCCCTGTTGCAGGGCGCTGACAAACTGCACGCGCATACTGCGGCTGTGTGGCGTGCCATCAAAAGTGTAAGTGAGCTTTGCGGTCGTGATGACCAGCTGATCGGCATAAAGCTGACTGTTGAGTTCGCTCAGCGTCGCTGTCACCGGTGGCGCTTTGGCCTTCGCTGCTGCCGGATAAAAGCTAATGACTTTTTCTCTCGAGTCTACTTCGCCAACCGGCGAAATTTCCTGAAAATCGGCAGCCAGAATTTGCTGCAGCAAAGCCTGATCAAAACCTGAAGTGGCATCAACATATTGCTGCGCCAGCCGTGCCGCGGCTGCTGTCGCCTGTTCTGTGGGTACCTGAGTAGTGGGTGTGCTGGCAGCCAAAGCGCTGCCGCTGACGATACTCGCAAAGAAGATACCGGCGCATACCGTGCGCGCGGCAGCAAAAACGCCGCCGGTGCGACGCGAAAAAGTACGAATAAACAAAGACATCTGAAGCTCCTGCTAAAAGTTGGCGCTCAGATGTTGCGTGAAGCTGTGCTGCGTGACCAGCGAGTAAGGGTTACAGAATATGCCGGCTGTTACAGTTTCAATTACAGTTGTGACAGCGCCAGCTTGCCGGCAATGAGCGTTAACAACAGCGCCACAGTGCTGTCAAACAGCCGCCAGCGTTGCGGCGAACTCAGCAGTAGTTTCAGTTTAGGCGCCAGGCCCGTCAGCGCGCCGAACCAGCACAAAGACGCCAGGCAAGCGCCGATGGTAAACCACAGCGGCGATGGCTGGGCGTTGCCGATACTGCCAAGCAGCACCACAGTGTCCAGATACACATGTGGGTTTAATAAGGTGATAGCGAACGCGGTCAGCGCGGTTTTACCGGTTGATTGCAGCTGCACTTCACTATTGGTCAGCAGGCCAGAACTGCCTTGCCAGGCACGCTGCGCGGCACCATAAGCCAGATACAGCAGCATCAGCACGCCGGCTGCAGTGAGCAGAGGCACCAGTGGCGGGATCCACTGCTGCAAAGTCGCGATACTGCTGACGCCAGCGATGATGAGCAGCGCGTCGCAGCCAATACACACCGCCGCAATCACCAGCCGGTTGGCACCGGCCATGCTTTGGCTCAGCACCCAGATATTCTGCGCGCCGATGGCGACAATCAGGCTTAAACCGATACTAAATCCAGTCAAAAACGACAACATCAATAAGCTCCACGCTGGGGAAGACCACAACCCAAGCTTAAGTGCTGGCTTAAAATGAATCTAACGAATAATAATTGTGATGCATGATTAAAAATCATAACGTATCGGAATTGGCGAAAAACCGGGAGCAATCGCATGCTGGATTACCGTTTATTACAGGCGCTGGCGGCTGTCACAGCGCAAGGCGGTTTTGACAAAGCGGCCACTGCGCTGCATCTGACGCAGTCGGCGGTCAGCCGGCGCATCAAGCAGCTTGAAGCCATCTTGGGCCAACCGGTGTTGCAGCGCAGTACACCGCCCAAACCAACCGCCGCCGGTCAGCGTTTGCTCAATCACTTGCAGCAGGTACGGCAAATGGAAAGTGCGCTCGGCCTCACCGAACCCGACAGCCCGCTGCAGGTGCGGCTGGCCACCAACGCCGACTCGCTTGCCACCTGGTTACCGCAGGCTTTAGTGCTGCCGGCGCCGTCGCAGTTACAATTTGATTTGGTGGTGGAGGACCAATCTGTCAGTCTGAAACGGATGAAACAAGGCGACGTGATGGCCTGCATCTGTGACAGCCCGCAACCAGTCAATGGCGGCGCTGTGATGCCGCTTGGTGCGCTGCGTTACCGTGCTGTGGCGAGCCCGGCGTTTATCCGCCGTTATGGCTTACAATCTTTGACGGCCGAAGCATTAGCGCAAGCACCTTGCCTGGTGTTCAGCAGCGACGATGCGCTGCAGCACCGCTTTTTGCACCATATCGCCGGCATCAGTCCGACTCAGGTGCATCAGTGCCCATCGTCGGAAGGTTTTTTAAAAGCCGTACTGGCCGGCCTCGGTTTTGGCCTGCTGCCAGAGCTGCAAATGCAAACGCAATTTGCCAACGGCGAGCTGATTGACCTGGCACCGGGTTATTTTCTCGACACGCCGTTGTACTGGCATCACTGGCAAACCGAAAGCCCACAGCTGAAGCAACTGCGGTTGCAGGTGCTGGCTTGTGCGCGGCAATGTTTGGTCGGGATTGAGACGCTGAGCGGGTCGCCGCCGGTTTTTTGATTTATGGCAGCTTCTGCTGTCTCAGCCGCTAATCAGCGCTTGCACAAAAAGCCAATTTAGCTTTTAGTTGATTCTGGGAACAGTTGTGTGGCTGGAGCCAGATGCAGGTGAATTCTATTCGATCTTTCAGCGGCGCTGCCGGGAAAATCCTGTTGCTGGCGCTGGCGTATTTTGTCACCGGCCAACTGGCGATGCTGCTGGCGATCCCGCCCGGTTTTGTCAGCGCGATTTTTCCGCCAGTGGGGGTGGCGCTGGCGGCAGTGCTGCTGTGGGGCTACCCGCTGCTGCTTGGGGTTTTTCTCGGTTCGATGCTGCTGAATCTGACGATTGCCGTGCCCGGTCTGGCGCAGCTGAGCTGGCAGCATCTGCCGGTCGCAGCCGGCATCGCCCTGGGGACCAGTCTCCAGTGTCTGTGCGCCTGTGTGTTGATCCGGCGTTTGGTTGGTTTCCCGAATCCGCTGACGGAAGATCGCAGCATTATGCGTTTGTTGCTGATCGGCGGTCCGCTGACTTGTTTGCTCAGTGCCAGCGTCGGGACTGCAGTGTTGCTCGCCCATCACATTATTACGCCGGGCCAGGCGCTGTTTAGTTGGTGGAGCTGGTGGATTGGCGACAGTATTGGTGTGTTAATCGCGGCCCCGCTGATGTTTATTGCCTTCGCGACGCCACGCGAGATTTGGCGCCACCGCGTCGGCACTGTTGGCCTGCCGCTGGTACTGAGCTGTGTGGTGATGGTGGTGGTGTTTTTTCGCACCAGTGACGACGAACAAAGCCGCCTGCAGCAGCGTTTTCACGAGGAAGCCAAACTGTTGGTGCAAAGCATCAAAGCCGCTATGACGTTGCACACCACTGTGGTGGGGCCGACCGAGCGGTTGTTTGCTACATCGGAAGCTGTCGGAGCTGAGGATTTTGCGGTGTTTGTTGGGCCGCTGGTCCGGGAGTACCCGGGGATCCGTGCCATCAGCTGGAATGTCAGGATCAGTGCTGCTGAACGGCCGCAATTTGAAGCGACGATGCAGGCCAGCGGTCTGACCGGCTTTCTGATCAGCGAGCGTCAGGCCAACCAGCAGCTGATCCCGGCAGCGCCAAGGCCTGAATATTATCCGGTGATGTTTATCGAGCCGATGGCGGAAAACCGCAGAGTGCTGGGCTTTGACGCTGGCTCTGAATCCTCACGTCAGGCCGCGATGCAGCGTGCCCGCGACCAGGGCGCTGCCACTTTGACTGCGCCGCTGCAGCTGATCCAGGACGATGCGCAAAAAACCGCAATGTTATTGTTTTATCCGGTGTACAGCACGAAACAGCCGCCTGTAACTCTTGATACGCGGCGCCAGTTGCTGCGGGGTTATGTGGTGGCGGTGTTGCAGATAGCCGATGTCATTAAGGCGGCGCTTAATGCCTATCCGCCGGATAGTTTTCAGCTGCAGGTGCTGGATATCAGCACCGCGCCGGGGCAGCCACTGTTTAGTACTGCCGGGTCAATGAAAGCGGCGGTTATCCCGGCATCCGCCTTGTCGCTGGCGTGGCAGGACGACATTGATGTCGGCGGCCGGCAGTTCCGCATTGAGGTGCAGCCGAGCGAGCAGTTCCTGCGCCGTCAAAATACACTACAGCCCTGGGCCATTCTGGCCGGCGGCCTGGTGCTGTGCAGTTTGCTCGGCGGCTTCCTGTTGTCCGTCACCGGGCGGGCGGAACAGGTACGCCAGCAGGTGCGGCAGCGCACGCTGGAGCTCAGTGGCATTCTGGATAACGCCGCCGAGGCCATTCTGATTTTCGACTCGTCCGGCACCATCGACCGGGCCAATGCGGCGGCGCAGCAGTTATTTGGCTACAGTGCCGGGCAATTTTCGGCGTTGCAGGTTGGGGCTATTTTGCCCGGCTTACAACATCATCACAGCGCATTACAAGCCTGGCAGGGCCGGCCGCAGGAAACTACTGGTCTCAGTGCAACCCAAAGCCCGCTCGAACTGGAGGTGAGCTTAAGTAACTATGTGCTGCCCGATCGCACCTGGTACATTTGCCTGCTGCACGACATCAGTGAGCGCAAAAAAGTCGAACGGCTGAAGCAGGAATTTGTTGCCACTGTCAGTCACGAACTACGCACGCCATTGACCTCAATCAAAGGTGCGTTGCAACTGCTCAGCGCCGGCGTATTGGGGCCAGTGCCGACTGCTGCGGCTGAAATGCTGGACCTGGCGCGGCAAAATGCCGACCGGCTGGCGGCGCTGGTTAATGACATTCTGGATATCGAAAAACTGGCGCTGGCCGGCACCATATTGCCCTTGCAGGCGCTGGATTTACACCAGCAGCTGACACTGGCGCTGCAACAAAATCAGGGGTACGCCGACAATTTCTCGGTTCATCTGACTCTTGATGACAGCCAGTTACCGGAGTCTGTCGCGGTGTTGGCGCATCAGCAGCGTTTGCAACAGGTGCTGAGTAACCTCATCAGCAACGCGGTGAAGTTTTCCGCCGCCGGCAGCATGGTGCAAATCTCTGCGCAATGTGGCAACCAACAGGCGCTGATAAAAGTCAGTGATCAGGGCCCCGGCATTGCAGAGGATTTTCGCCCGCGTATCTTCGAAAAATTTGCCCAGGCCGACGGCTCGGATTCACGCCAGCGCGGCGGCACCGGCCTTGGCCTTAGCATCTGCAAAGAACTGATGAGCCGGATGCACGGCACTATCGGCTTTGACAGCGTTGAAGGCAAAGGCAGTACTTTTTACATCACGTTGCCATTGGCGGGCGTTTAAGCAGGGCTGGTGTTTGGGGATAAATTGCCAGGCGTTGTTGGGGGGGATATATCGGCTTTGAGCGTGAGGCAGACTAAAAAAACGATTAATTTGTTCAAAAATCAATGTCTGTACCACACTATTTGCTGACAGTCGTTTCTTCGCGCCTTGACGCCTTATCACAGCAGCCGCGACCCTTCCCCGTTACTTATAACAATCTCGTGACGATATTTTCCAGCCTATGCAGTCTGTATGACACACCCGTAGTGGCGCAGGGTGGCTATTTAAAACGAGGCGGTTTTGGCTGCAGTTTTTGTATGATGGCGTACCAGTGGCGCATCAGGCTGTGGTGGTTTGTTTTCAGATTTGTCTGACGTTGCAGTTGTCGGGCCAGCATCAGGTCATGGTCAAACTGCAGCCATTTGTCTGGATCTGGTACCAGACTGTTGTAACCTGCCCGCAGGGGCGCTTGATTGTTTGCATTTGAATCAGTTGGCATGGATGACCTGTCTTAAAGGTTAAAGCGGTACAGACTGGGAAAATTGCTGTGTTTGCTTGGTTGCCCGCTGCATTATCAGAGGTTAACTGTGGCGGTTCGGTGCGCTAGGGCACAAGACATCAAAATACGTCAGATGTGGGACAGCGAACTGAGTCAGACAGTGCAGATTGCTAAGCTCAATAAAACAGCTGTCGTTGACCTGAATCATTATTTGTGTAACCTCCGTTTTGTGAGTAAGTCCCATGCCAGAAAAACAGAAACTGCCATCGCCACGGTTATGTTATGGCAGTGCTTGAACGCCATAGCGACTAGGGTTTTAAAACCGTTGGTTACGCAATCAATTCCGCCTTGCACGAGATGAAATAAGTGTGGGTGTCGCCGTCTTTCCGCGGCATGGTATCGAACTGGGTGTGTAGATTGAAAAAGCTGATCAGGCCACGTACGCAGCGATAGCCGGTGGTGGTCAACTTTATCAGATCAGTCAGTCCGGACTGTCCTGAGCATCCAGCCGGACTTGATCGTCTAAACGGGTACTTAGTCCGACTCACAGCGTCCGAACTGAGTTACCCTGGCCATACTGCAAAAGGTATTCTGCTTGGCCTGCCGTCTGACTGCTGTTACAGAGTGAACCCCGTCAGCGCGAGGCCAGCGCTGCTTCGGTAATAATGACCTCCACCCGGCGGTTCTGTTGGCGGCCACTGGCAGATTCATTGCCTGCAACCGGCATGTCTTCCCCTTTACCCAAACTGCTGAGCCGGCCGGACTGAATACCGCGGCCAATCAGGAAATTACGTACACTGTCTGCCCGCTGCTGCGACAATCCCATGTTGTAACCAGAGCTGCCAACATTGTCAGTGTGACCTTCGATGATGGCACCACGTAGTGGGTATTTGCCAAGGAACAACGCTAAATCGGTCAGATGCTGGCTGGTAGCCGATTTCAGATTGGCTTTGCCGGTGTCAAACAGCACATCGCCGAGTGTCACCACCCAGCCGCGCTCGGATTGGCGGGCATTTAGCAGCTTAATCTGCGCTTGTAATTCCGCGGCCAATTGCTGTGCGTTATCGGATTCGGTCTGGGCTGTGCTGGTTGCCCGGCGGGCAGCATCCGTTTCCTGTCGGGCGGTAACAGCATCACTGCGGGCGGCGCGGGCATCTTGTTGGGCCAGATTAGCTTCCCGGGTACGCGAATCCAGTCTGGCTTCGTCCCGTGCTTTGGCCAACACTTTCAGTTGGTCCTGCGCAAACCGGCTTTGCGCCTGAGCCCAGGCAATGTTCACTTTACGGTCTGCGACAAATACCAGATGACTCGATAAATCCGCATTTTTCGCTGGTTGCTCTGCAGCACGAACTGCGGCTTCTGCTTCAGTGATGGCGACAGGAGCCAACACTGCCAGCTCATTATTGGCTTGCAGGGCACTGAGTTCGGCCCGGATATCACTGATACCAGTAGCGATTTTAGGAGCGGTGCTACAGGCCGTCAGCGTACTGATTACCAGCGCACAACTGAGCAATTTGCCCTGTGTGGCTTGAAAAGTCAGTGGTTTCATTATTGATTTCCCTGCGTAGTTCGCAGCATTTCCTGCTGCAGGATCCCGAGACTATTTTTCATCTCTTCGTTGACGCCATTTGCCTGTGCCAGCTCGGCCCGGGCCAGTGCCAGCTCGGCATCTAAGGTCGCTTGTTCGGCGTAACGTTCCGCATTGACCTGGTCACGCAGCAGCAAGGCGCTGCGCGATGCTTGTAGTTTCTGCCTGGCTTCACCCAGTTCAGTGGCCGCATATTGGCCAACACGGGCCTGTTCGGCTCTGGCAATAGTGCGTTCGGCCCTGAGCATGGTGTCGGTCGTGGCCAGCGGCGCTGAAGCGCAGGCGGCCAGAAACAACGAAAAACAGCCGGGCCATAACCAGCGCCTGAAGAGCGGCCTGTAGGGTAACCATGGATAAAACATCTGGAACTCCTTGCCCGCTGCCACAGCACCGGGATTTGTTTGTGGGAAGCCGGGCCGGCTGTGTCCGCTGCATTAAGCAGGCTGGATAACAGGCCTGACCGGTAAGAAAAGTTTCAGAACAGCAGTGCTTTGGAAGTGACACTTTTAACGCCACGAATATTTTGTGCCGTCTCAATGGCCAGCGACCGCTCGATACCGCTGGCGACTTTGCCGGTCAGGGTCACGACGCCGTTGTTCGTACTGACATCAATGTCACCGCCGTTGATGTTGCTGGAGTACATAAAACTGGATTTCACTTTGGCGGTGATCCAGCTGTCGGAAATGTTATGGCTTTCGTCTTCCGCCTTGGCCCGGGCTTTGTCATCGTCAGTCATTTGATTCGACTGAATTTTCAGATTGTTAGTCACAGATGTCACCCCACGTGTGTTCATTGCCAGGCGGTTGGCAATATCTTTGGCAGCCTGACTGTCGGCATTCCCGGTCAGCGTGACCCGGCCATTTTTGGTACTGACGTCGGTGCCCACTGAATCTACATCTTTATTCCATTGCAATTTGGAGCGTATAGCGGCCGAGATACTGGCATCATCAATTTTGTCGCCAAAGCCACCATGGCCAAAATGTGGCAGGTAATTGGCTTCAACCACAATCTGATTGTCGACGTCGGTAATGCCGGACACCCCACGGGCGATTTCGCTCGCCAGTTCTTTACTGATTTTCTCGTCGACTTTACCGGTCAACACGGCTTTGCCTTTTTGCACAGTGACTTTGAGATCATTGGCACGCAGATAGGGATTCAACGCATAGCTGGTGGCTATCTGGCTTTCCTGTCGGACGTCGTCCAATGAGGTGGTTACAGCGTCGGCAGCAAACACCGACGGCACCGGCGTGATGGTCATTAAAATGGCAGAAGCAAATATAAACTGGCGATAAGAAGAATTCATGGTCGTGCTCCACACAGGGAAAAGGTAACCGGTGCTGCGAGGCAGCGCCGGCAGTGGTAACAGAAAATGTCAGGCGTCCGGGCGATGACGCGGCTGCTCTGTCAGCAGTGGCATTTATCAATAAAGCTTTTGACTTGTTTACTGGCCACATCCTGGCTCAGTGAATATCGCTGTTGCACCAGGTCGACTAAATTGGTCTCAACTCCACCGGATTTCAGCAATTCGCTTTCACTGATTTTGCTCCAGTTGCTTTTGGCAGCCTGGATCTGGCTGTGCCATTTGCCGTTAAAAGCGTCTTTTTTTGCCGCTTCAGCAGGTTTTTGCGTTCCTGCCGCTATTTTGGCTTTGTCCGCCGCCACAGCTTTGGTCATCTGATTGGTTTTCGCCGCAGCATCTGCGACACCGGCTGTGCCGTTATTGGCCTGTGTATCCTGTTTTGCGGTCGCTTTGTTCTGTTCAGTGAACTTATTCATAAAAACCTCGGGTGATTCGGCGGGCTGCAAAGTTGCAGTGCCGGATGGACAGCCTGCGTGTTTTTATCTCTGTTGTCGGTGCGTTAGCGCGCATGCAATCAAATGTTGCAGCGTGTTAAGTGAAGGTTGGCAGGTTCTTCTGCTGAGTGCTGTAACGCACAGATCAGGTTGTACAAAACGCCCATGGTAGAAGCCGCTGAATTGAAATTCACTGCACAGGAGCAACACATGGAACAGCAAAAAATACTCAGCGATGATTTTCCGGTTTGTCAAAGTGGCTCTGACACTTTATTGCTCGGCTGTAAAAAACTGATGGGGCAGCGTTTAACAAACCATCATGGCGAAGTGTTAGGCACACTGCACAGTATCGTGATTGACCTGAAAACCGGCCGGATCAGTTATGCAGTATTAGCCTATCCACATTCATTTGTTGCTCCACCACGTTTGTTTGCTGTGCCCTGGCATGCTTTGGTGCTTGATGCAGACCGCTGTCGTTTTTCGATTGAGGCTGAACACCATGATTTAAAAAACCAGCCTGGTTTTGACCGGTCTTTATGGCCTGCCTGCGCTGATCCGGCCTGGCAACGCAAGGTTGATGGTTTTTACAGCAGTGACTGAGGTTTAACCGATAAGCGGCGCCCGCGCCGAAGGAGTGTAGTGATGTTAAGAACTGCTGCTTTAGTACTGCTGGTGCTTTGGTTGCTCGGGTTGTTATCGCCCATAGCTGTGGGCAGCCTGATCCATGCATTACTGGTGTTCGCCGTGATTCTGTTGTTGGTCGATCTGTTCCAGTCCCGGGCCTGACACTGAGATGAAAGTTTAAGAACTGCGCCCCCGTAAGGCGCTGAAGTTTATGTTGGAGAATTGTATGTCTATGAATACCCGGCTATTTACCCCGCCGTTAGATGCGGGGCAGCCAGTAATGACTGCCAATATCTTTCGCTTACGCCATGTCGTTCCTCAGTGCAACTGGCCGATGTGGCTTTGCAGTTCCTGCGTCTTTGTCCTGCCGGGAACTGTGCTGGCCGACAGTTACCGGATGTCAACGCCAGATTGGTACGTTGGCGCCAGTCTCGGCGAGTCACGCCTTAGCATCGATACGTCTGCGTTAGAGCAAAATATGCAGGCGCAGGGCTTGCCGCTGGCATCTTTGAGCCGGAATACCAATGACACCGGTTATAAGCTATATGCCGGCACTACACTGAATGACTATCTGGCGCTGGAAGGCGGTTATTTTCGTCTCGGTGAAGTTGATTTTAATGCACGTACCGCTGCTGCGCCGGACGGTACAACTTATCCGTTATCTGGTCACCTGCGTGATCAGGGCGCCAATCTGGATCTGGTGGCACGGATGTTCATGAGCAATGCGTTTGCATTGACTGCCCGGATTGGGCTGACCTATAACGACACCGATGCACGTCTGGATTACCAGCGGCCAATCAATCTGGATGCTTACAATCGCAGTAAACATTATCTGAAGCATAAATTTGGTGCAGGCATGGAATATCAACTGTCGCCGGGCTGGGCAATGCGGGTCGAACTCGAGCGTTACCGGCTGGATGATATCTGGGGCGACCAGGGTGATATGAAATTGCTGTCGTTAGGGATGGTCTATCAATATGGCCAACCTGGCCCATATACTGCGCCGACAGCGGCACAGGAACCTGAAGCGGCACCACAGCCTTTTGCTGATCCACCTGAAGCCGCTATGGTGCAAAGCAGTTCTGCCCCGGTGTTACTCGAACTGGCCGATGTCCATTTTGAGTTTAACCGGTCAGCGCTGACTCCTGCTGCCAAAACAATACTGGCACGTCATGTGGAGACCTTAAAAAATCAGCCACAAACCAAGGTGCAAATTGCAGGCTATACCTCTGCCAGTGGTACAGATACCTATAACCAGCAGCTGAGCGAACGCCGGGCCAAGGCTGTAAAACAATATCTGACCGGTGAAGGTGGGTTAGCTCCGGGCCGGCTGACCACTATTGGCTACGGTGAAGCATCGCCGGCGCAAATTGAGAATAAACCTGCTGAACTGCGCTCTGTGGCGGCGAAAGCCAATATGCGTGTGTTGTTTCAATTGATAGTGGAATAGGAAGATGGCACGACAGCACAGCAGTTGCTGTGTTGTTGTGCACACACCGGCAGATCACCTCGCTTTGCAGCAATGGTTTCGCGGCATCAATCGCTCCGATTCGTGCAGGACGACGCCATAACACTCGCAACTGTTTTTTTCCAGAAGGGCCCTGTCAATGACTTCGATATGACCGCGGCTGTAATTGATAATCCCTAAGCGCTGTAACTTGCCCGCCGCATCAGTCACACCTTCACGCCGTACGCCCAGCATATTGGCAATCAGCTCCTGGGTCATCAGTACATGGTCATTGGGTAAACGATCTATCGACAATAAGAGCCAGCGACAGAGTTGTTGTTCAATACTGTGATGACGATTGCAAACAGCCGTCTGTGCCATCTGAGTCAGCAGTACCTGGCTGTAACGCAGCAATAAATGCAATAACGCACCATGGCGGTTAAATTCGTCTTTCAGGCGTTGACCGAATAACCGGTAGGCAAACCCGGCGCTTTGCACGACAGCTCTGCTGGTGGTGCTTTCGCCGCCCATAAAAAGTGCTACTCCTACCATGCCATCATTGCCAACAACGGCGATTTCAGCAGAAGCGCCGTTTTCCATCACATAGAGCAAAGAAATAATTGAATCTGTCGGAAAATAGACATAACGCAGTTTCGAGCCGGCTTCACTGATCACCTGGCCCAGTTTCAATTCAATCAGCTCCAGATGCGGAAACAATCGTAGTTTAACCTCATCGGGCAATTCACAAAGCAAACGGTTCGCTATCGGCGGATGTATAGCGGCTAGCTTCAGATCTGGCGCAGCCTGCGTTGCTGATGGTTCTGTCGTCATAGCCGGTCCGTCCTTGCCTGGAGGCGTATCCAAATGAATACAACACCAGTATATGGTGATAATTCGTGCACTATGTGCGCTGGCGCACATAAGACTGGTTTAAATGCAGAACTTACGACGGTGATCAACCCTGTAACGGCTGGTAGCAACTGCAACTCCGTGCCAGCAGGGCTTGCCGGTCGAGAATATGCAGGCGGCCGCGGTTATACAAAATGATGCCGTAACTTTGTAAATCGCCGGCTGCAACAGTAATGCTGCTGCGTCGTACCCCCAGCATGTCTGCCAGAAACTGATGAGTCAGATAGAGTTCATCGGCTTGGACCCGGTCATGACTCATCAATAGCCAACGGGCCAGGCGCGCTTCAACCTGATGAAAATGGGCACAGATCGCATTTTGTGATAATTGCCGTAATAACCGGAACAGATAGGCCTGTAATAAAGGTTGCAGACTGGGCTGCTGAGCGCTTTCAATGACGGCAACAGGGATCCGCCATGCCATGCCACTACCTTGCACTATGGCTTCTGACGGAACCCGCCGGGTATGCAACAAGATGGTTGCTCCAAGCACCCCTTCAAAGCCAATCAGGCCCATTTCCAAGGGCGGATGTCCCGGTAATTTCGCGATGAGAGAAACAAAAGCGCTCAGCGGAAAATACAAGTGCTGATAATCGTCATCGAGTTGGCACAACCGCTCTGCAAACTCGAGCTGCACCAGTTCCGCCTGCTGCAACAACTGGCTTTGTTCTGCTTCCGGCAAGTGGCGCAGCAAACGATTTTGCACTAAAGGTCGTTGGCTATGAGTGAGCACAATAGGCATATAATTCCCTTAACGACATTACTAAAAAAACGCCATTTTCAATAGCTGCGGGGCAAGCTGCGCTCACAGCCGGACACTCAGGCGCAGCGCTTTTATTTAACCCGCATGCCATTTTCCACAGCGGTCACGCCACCAACAGCACGGGTCAACCGCATGGCGGTATTGATGTCTTGTTGCGAATTCACAAAACCACTGAGCTGCACCACGCCTTTAAAGGTTTCGACATTGATTTCGGCCACACTCAGTGACTTGTCGGCAAAAATGGCGGCTTTGACTTTGGTGGTGATAACACTGTCGTCAATATATTCTCCGGTGCCTTCTTTGTTGCTGGCAGAACTGCAACCAGCCACGCCGGCCAGACTTAAAGCCAACAGAAACATACTCAGAACTTTGAAGGTTTTCATGGTTAACACTCCTGGTTAAAACAGGGAAAACTCCCGGAATAACAATTGGTCACATCAGCCGGCACGCCCGGTCAGCAACAGCACTATTAGCACAAGCAAAACAATGCCGAGGGCTCCGCCCGGGCGATACCCCCAGCTCCGGCTATGTGGCCAGGCGGGCAAAGCGCCTAAAAACAACAGGATCAGGATGATAATGACGATAGTGGTGATGGACATGGTGATGCTCCTGCAAACCAGATGTTATTGCCGGTTGATAGCAGGATTTTGCGCTGACACCAGCCTATGTTCGGTGCGCTGACGCACCCATAAACAGATTGGCTGAGTGCTGGCGTCAGTCTCTGATAAGTGTCGCGCCGAACAGAGATACCCCGGCTGTGGGCGCATGATCAACGCTCTGCTCCGGAAGGGGCATTGCATGTCAGGTTCCGGTTCACTGGTTCCTGGTTTTGATCACAGACCGCTTTTGCGGTCAACACTGAGGTCTACAAAATGAATTATCACGAACGCGATATTTATGGCATTTACAATAATCCGCAGTTTGCGCCATCGCTGGTTGCCAATGGGCCAGGGCCGCATCTGATGGGCGCAGAAACGCTGATTGGCAATTCGGTTGTGAACCGTTCAGGACAAACTCTGGGTGATATCAAAGAAATCATGCTGGAAGTGGATACCGGACGGGTTGGTTATGCCGTGTTGTCGTTCAGTACTTATTTTGGTCTGAGTGAGAAGCTATTTGCCGTGCCGTGGAAAATGCTGACCCTGGACCCGTTGCAAAAATGTTTTGTCATGGACTTGTCGCCGGAGCGGCTGAAAAATGCGCCGGGTTTTGACAAAGGCCATTGGCCGAATATGAAAGATGTCGAATGGGAAAAATCACTGCATAGTTTTTATGGCAGTAATCTGAGCTGACACTATGCTGTGAAGCAGCAAAAATCCGGATGGGGCCTACATCCGGTTTTTTTGCTCAGCTGTTGTCAGCGGTCTGCCGTATGGGCACTGCAGGTGCAAAAGCTGCCCGCCAATGCCAAAGTGTCCACAGGCACATTGACAGCGGAGTTCGCCACAGCGTGTTCGGACCAGAAGTTGAATTTTTACCAGCTATGTTGCTTGCCGAAGTCTGTAACACCAGGCCAATACAAAAGCCGCCCAGCAGCAATAGCGGTGCTTCCAGTCGCAGCAAGAACGCCGACTGCAACTGCTGCCGGCGTAAGTTAGTGCGCTGTAGTGCAACCAGACGATGATCAATGTGTCGGGTTAAGTTTGCGTGCTCGGACATGCTGTTGTCTCCTGACTGATTTCGGCCTGAGCCCAACTGAGTTGTGTTGCCGGGAAGCGTAAATACTGACTGTAAAAGCGGATCCGCAGCAAACAAAGCCACAAGGCCACACACTGTACGCCAATTAACAGCAACAGGCCTTGCCAGGGATAGAGCCCCAGCACCTGTGCTCCTGACCAGAGCAACAGCAACAACAACACCCAGCTACTTAGCAGTAACAAGGCAGCGAATAGCGACAGCAGCCAGATGGCCACCAGACTTTCGGCGGCCCTTTGTGTCTCCAGTGCCAGCAATTGAAACTGTTGCTGCCATTGGCTGCGGAATAACTGCAGATACTCGCGCAGTTGCGCCGAAACATCCTCAACTGACACGGGATTTCAGCAACCAGCTGATGATAAATCCGGTGGCTATGGCAGCGCCGATCACAGTCACCGGGCGACGGTGCACCTGATCACGTAGCGCTTTGCTGAGCCGCACCCCGGTGGCGCTGAGTTGCTCGGAACGCACCTCAAAATTGTCCGCGCCATGGCTTGCTGCGCTTGCCAGCCGGTTAACGGTGTCATGAGCTTTGGCACTAAACTGATCAATGACCGGATGTGCTGCAGCTGTGGCCTGATCGATCACATTATTCAGCCCCTGAGGCTTGCCATCAGCAGTGGAATTGGCTTGAGGTGTTTCTGTCGTATTTTGCATAGGACGCTCCGGTCGTTGCCAGCTGCAGTATTGCGGTTGGCATAAGCCTGAACTTTAACGCCTTCCTTGCCTGCACTCAGTGCGGTGGCGCACAGGAAGTTATGTGAACAGTCAACTTTGAGCTGAAATGCATCCCGGCGGCTAATGTCAGTACAGGAAACATGTCCTGGATGGCCACTGAAAACATGCGGGGTATTGTTTAGCTTCATATAGGTTCAAAGGACTGATGTTATTTGCTGACCAGTTCGGCGACACCGGGCCGCGTTGGTTTTAGGGCGGCGATGCGAAAACGCTGGCCGCCTTGGTGTTTGGCCTGGTACATGGCACTATCTGCCTGTTGTACCAACTCGGCAAGGCTACTGCCATGCACCGGATAAATCGCGATGCCGATGCTAATGTCCAACTGCAAGGTGGAATCTGGCAGTTGCATCGGTTGGTTAACGGCGTTTAACAGTTTGCCGGCAATGCTGGTGACATCACGATTGTTATTGCAAAGCGGCAGCAGCAATACAAACTCGTCACCACCGTATCGGCAAACAGTATCGGTACTGCGTAATAACGCCCGTAAGCGTTGTGTAAGTTCGACTAAAACAATATCACCCACGTCATGGCCGTAGTGGTCATTTATACGTTTGAAATGGTCTATGTCCAAAAACATCAGGATCACACTACTGTGCTGGCGTTTGGCCTGTTTAAAGGCTTGCAGTGCCCGGTCCTGTAACAATAAACGTGTTGGCGTTTGGGTGAGGCAATCCACTTGGCTTTGTTCGAAGAGCAGTTCAAAAGCCTTTTTGTCGGCGGTATTTTTTTGTTGTGCCTTGTGGAGCTCTTGACGCAACCAACTATTTTCCGTTTGCAGTTGATTGCGCGTTAACCAGTTGCCGTGGCAATGCAATACAGGTTTGTGGTCGAAAAAATTACTCATAGTGCCCCCTTTTGACGAGATGGTGTTTGATCACACCAACACTGATGTTGCGACTTGAGTCTCTAACCTAGCGACCCACTGGCTGGAATTCCGTGCGTTATCGAACATCAACTAGCCCCAAGTTAGCTGCGTTACATGTCCGGCCCTTTGCAAAACCAAGGCGTCACCTGACCTTCACGCTGCTGCGATGGAGAGGCAAAATCAACCCGTTCGCAGCGGGATGGCTTAATTGTGCGCCTCAGGCCGCAACGAAAATTCGATGCTGGGAGGTTGATGGGGCAAGAAAAATGCCGGTGACAAAAACGGGGATCTATCAGGTATGTTAATCCATGACATTGTCACCAGCGGTAAACTCAATCTATCCAGACCTTATGCATGCACTTCAATATTGTTGCGAACCAGCCAGACTCCGGGTGAGTCCCAAACTGCATGCGAGACAACATCGCGTTCGGCCAAGCTATTTACAGTGCCGGTTAATGTGACCTCGTGTTCATGGATATTAATGCCAATCCCTTTGGCCTCTTTAGCGGCTCGCCGCTGCAAGACGGCTTCGATATCGGTTTTCAGAACAGAACCTGTTACTACCGGCTTTAACACGAGTTGGTTACTGACGCCTCTCACGCCTGTTAAGTAGCGGATAGATGCTTCGGCAATTCGCCGCTGATAATCGGCTGGTACTTTGCCGCTGAGGGTAACCCAGCCATTTTCTACCATTACTTTCACCGCGTTGGTGGGGATAAAGACATTCCAATCCAATACGTTTTTCACGGCGTGGGCAATTTCACTGTCAATCACCGTTGGCGAGCCGCGGAACATCACTTGCATTTCGACCGCAAGTGCTTTGACGCTGCTGACTCGCTGGGCAGCTTGTTCGGCATGCCATTTTTCGCCATAACTATCGACATGGCCGGTGAGAGTGACCACTCCATGACGGACTTCGACACCAATGTGGGTAGCGTCCACCATTGGAGCTAAGCGCAGCTCTTCCTGAACTTCGCGTTGAATTTGGGCATCAGTTTTTAACATAATTAGATCCTTTCGAAGTTGGATAGGCTCTGGGGTGGTTCCCCCCAGAAGTGAGCAATCAGTCAGATGAGGCCGTTGGCAGCAAACAGCGCCGCAGTATAGGTTTCTATCCAAGGTGCAATACTGTTTTACCTTCTTGGTTTGTGTAACTCTGTACGTTAATCCACATAGAGCCACGATGGTCGATCATGAAGGTTTGCAAAACTGCTGAGTTGAAGATGGTTGGTAGTTCCGGGCTAGCCCACACATATTGGTGTCATGCTGGGAAGCGATGACATAAGCAGTGAGCAGAGCCAATTCGTCGCCGTGGTGATGGATTGCCAAACAATCTGAGATTAGAAATGAGCGAGTCCAGAGCCGATTTTGCTTCGCATCGATGGCCAAGGGGGCTGGATGGTTTCTGATAAGGTGCGTGTGTTAAAAGGCGTTCAAGCGGTGATGCAATCAAACAATCACACCAAAACAAACGGGCTCACTTAGTGCGTTATTGCACGCATGTAACAAACAAAGTACTTTACCAATGCAACACCTCCTGCGGATATGGAATAGCCACAGCTTCTCCATGGTGTTGTAATTTGGCTTGTAACACTTCCAATGCTCGCATCTCACCGTGGACGAGGAAATAACGACAGCCAGGCTTCGCAGCTTGTGCCCAGCGTACTAAGTCGGTTTGTCCGGCATGGGCTGAGAATCCGCCAAGTGTGTGCAACTGTGCTTTTACGTGAATCTCATCGCCGTGAATTCGTACCGGGTTTTGCCCATCGATAAGTCGCCGCCCCAATGTCCCTTGTGCCTGAAAACCGACAAACACCACATGATGATGGTCGTTGGCCAAACAGTGGCGAAAATGATGCAAAATTCTCCCGCCGTTACACATACCGCTGCCAGCGATCACGACTGCGCCGTCGGCAATACGGTTGATTGCTATCGACTGTTCTGAGGTGCGGGTCAGCCTTAAAATTGGCAGCAGTCTCTCAAAATCAGCCGAGACAACTTTACTGACTTTTGCTAAATCCCGCTGGTTCAGGGTGGCAAAAAAATGCGAATAAATCGACACCACATCGATAGCCATTGGGCTATCGAGAAAAATCATGCGTTGTGGCAATAAACCTTGAAAATACAACATAGCCAAGAAATAAATCACTTCCTGGGAGCGACCAAGGGCAAAAGCCGGGATGTACACATTGCCGCCGCCTTTGGCTGCATCCGCCAGGATCTGACTAAACTCAGCGATGGTATCCGCAGCGGTTTTATGGTCCCGGTCGCCATAAGTGCCCTCCATGACAATGATATCAGCATCGATGGGTAGCACAGCCTGATTCATCAGTACACTTTGCGGATTACCCAGATCGCCGGAAAATACCAGCACAGAGCGTTGTTCCTGGCGTTGTAGCTCCATTCGGATAATAGCTGAGCCTAAAATGTGTCCGGCATCTTGTAAACTAAAGCTCAAGCCTTCGGTCAGGACAATAGTGCTGTCGTAGGTTAAGGCTTGCACATATAAACTGGTTCGTTCGACATCGGTTAAGTCCATGACAGGGAGAATAGCTTTAGCACTTGGTCTGTGTCGGTTATCGCGTTCTAAATCCGCCAAATATAAGCCAATCGAGTCTTTTAACAGCACTGGCAGTAGCTCTGCCGTTTGCTCGGTACAATAGATGACCCCATCAAATCCCTGCCTGACCAGTAACGGCAACAAACCGCTGTGATCAATATGAACATGACTTAAAATCACAACATCGATACTGCCCGGATTAAAACAAAATTTAAAATCTGCGAGGTTCCGCAACTGATCGCCACCCTGTGGCATGCCGCAATCGAGCAAAATACGGAGTCCGGCAAACTCTAAGAGATGGCACGACCCCGTGACTTGCTGACAAGCGCCGATAAATGTGAGCTTGGCATCAAGTAGGGGCATGGTCAGTACCAACTATTCCAAAGGGAAATCTCATGTTCGGGTTTACAGTACCGGGTTGCCTTGTGTGCGGCGGCTTTTTGTAGCACGTTATCCATCAGGTCGCTGACCAGAATTTGGTCGAGTATCTGCAAAATCTCACCATCGCTCCCCGGAATGTTGCGGGAGCGACAAAAGTTGACGGCAGGTTCGGTACAAACATCAGCTCCTATGTATTGCAGCAGATGGAGCAGGTCGTCTCTTGAATGCGCCGAATTGTGCATATATTCCGCAAATGCAATGACACCGACCGGCTTCTGATACCAAAAATTGCTACCGCGTGGCATCGATGTATGGTCAATGATGTTTTTCAGATAACAGCTGATGGTGTCATTATGGGACGGACTGGCAATCACCACCGCGTCAGCTTTGGTGATGAGGTGTTCCAGCATTTCGGATTGTGGACACTTCCGATAGTCTCTGTTATTGGTAAAAATAGGCAGCTGCAACGGCGCGCATGCAGTCACATTGATTTTGTCCTGATAACTGGTGGCGATTTGTGAAAATAAAAACCTGCTGCAACAGTCTTCATTGGGGCTGCCAGCAAGAAACAAGATGTTGAGTTTGTCCACAACTGCCCCTTGTCATGCTGGCGCTAACCGACATGTCAGCGCAGGATTCAAGGAGTTTATAGACAAGGAGTAGCAGCGTCGGTGCGCTATCCCACACAAGGCACCTCTAAGACACATTTCCATATTTAAAAACGCACAAAAGGAGTGGGCATTAAACGATCGATTTCATCTCTGACCACCTGGTAACACTCACAGCTGAGCGATTCTATTTTCTTCCGAACGATGACGTGAATATGGCAGCAAAGATATTGAATAACTTCCAATTTTTGTAATTTCCCTGTGGCTTCGGTAACACCTTCATGACGCTATTCCAAACAAGGGCGAAGCTGTCTGCAACCAAATCAAAATGAATAGTAGTTATATACCTGCAAAGCAGAATGACCCGGTTATGTGGGCTATCCCACAGACAGAGTCCGGTACGGTAGTAACACTAGAATCGACAACACGCGAGGTGGCTATGAGAAAATGGTTGCTACTAATGGCGCTGATAATAACGCCTGCACAAGCACAAACAGACGAAGTGAACACCGATGAATGGGGGATGCGGGGGCAATACCAGCGTATGTTTAATCCCAAAACGATACAAACTGTCCATGGCCAGATATTAGCCGTTGAACCTTTTAGTCTGAATAATCGGATGTGTAACGGCTTGCACATCAAATTACGGACCGCTGCAACGGAGTTAATCGTGCATCTGGGACCGAAATTTTATGTCGAGGATCAGCCGATAACGCTGGCTTATGGTATGCAAGTCAGTGCCACTGGTTCGATGATCCAATATCTTAATGCTCCAGCGATGATCGCCACTGAGATCAATACTGAACATGGTGTCTTGAAGTTACGATCTGCCGATGGAATTCCATACTGGTCGCGTCGAATGACCAGTGACGCTGCTGTGCCATATGATCCGCAACAAAAAGTATCGACAAAAGCCAATCAGAACAGCAAGGCTGCAGATGGGTTATGCACAGATCAACCTTAGTAGTTCTGGTAATTCAAGCCCTGGAAAATTTCGAGATGGTGTAAGCCAAACTGACTTCATAACTGTGATTAGTATCATTACGCTGCATATCGGTCTCGAAACATTCGGGAATCGGGAGTCATCAATTTCGAGTAATGTCTGTTTTCAGTGAAAAGCTGCGATTCGGCAGCGGATAGCTCATTTGCCCGCAATTGGCACAGAACTGCTCAGCGCTTTGAGTTGCGTCGCGGACTTTCGCTTTTCCACATGTCTAGGGGCGGATTCGCCGCTTATCTGCCAAATGCGGTGTTCCGGTGCACTCAGGAAACAAGCTTCGCCCTGAGCTCACTGATATGTTTCGCCGGCGAACTGCCATAGAAACGGCTGTACTCGCGACTAAATTGTGACGGGCTTTCATAACCAACCTGAAAGGCAGCTGAGGCCGCGTCCTGATATTCCACCAGCATCAGGCGACGCGCCTCCTGCAATCTGAGCTGCTTGACAAATTGCAGCGGGCTCATCGCAGTCATATTGCGAAAATGGTGGTGGAAGGTCGATACCCCCATGTGCGCAATATTGGCAACCTCTTCAATCCGGACCTGTTGATTAAAATGCGCTTTTAGCCAGGAAATCGCCTTAGCGACCTGATGTGTTTGGGTGCCCATCACCGCCAATTGCCGCAGGGTTTCGCCTTGTTCACCAACCAGCAACCGGTAGAAAATTTCCCGGCGAATCAGCGGCGCCAGCATCGCAATACTGGCTGGGTCATCGACCAAATCAATCAGGCGTTGAAAAGCGCTGATCAATGCCAGTGTCAAAGTTCCGGTCGCCATACCACGGCCGCTGAACTGTCCTTTCGGCGGCGATAATTGCCCATCGACCATTAGCTGGGTGATCTCCGGGTAATCAAAGGTCAGTTTCAGGCCGAGATAAGGTGTTTCCACACTGGCATCTGTCACCTGCGCGACCACAGGTAAATGGACCCCCGAGAACAGGTAATGCCTGGTGTCGTAGCTGTAACTGTCATCCCCCAGTTGCACCCGTTTTGCCCCTTGGGCAATTAAGCAAACACTCGGCTCGTACAAACCAGCCATCGGCAGGTGGGCCACTGTTTTTTTAAATACAGTCAGGCCCGGGACTTTCGTCGGAAAGTAGTCCTCTTGTGCTGTAAGCCTTGAAATACTTGAAGCCAAGAGTTTTATGTTGCTGTCCAACGTTGCATTGTTTTCCATCGGGTCCCACCTGCGCTGATTTTTGTTGGGCTTTGAGTATATCGACTGCTGTCAGAGCAATATAGCAGCAGACAAAGAACCAAGAGGAATAGGCAATGATCTCACAGGAATAGCCTATAAGCTTTGTGGGTTCAGGGCTAAGCTGTGCGGTAATCAGATCGTTGACTATGCTCTGCGATCAGCACCGGACACAGACACCAAAGGTGAGTCAGATCATGCATTTCATTCCCAAAACTGCAGCGCTGCTGCTCAGTGTGCAGCTGATATCTGCGCAGGTATTCGCCGCCGATTATCGCGACAACCCTTTCACCCTGACTTATGAAGGGGCGCTAAGCGCGAATGTGGCCGGGCAGGTCAATATTCATCCGGTGCGTTACCAGCTCAATAACATCGAGATCGCCGCCAATGTGTATACCCCGGCTGGCTATAACGCAACGAATAAGCACCCGCAGCCAAAATACCCGGCGATTGTCATTGCGCATCCAAATGGTGGCGTCAAAGAGCAGGTGGCCGGGCTTTATGCGCAGCGTCTTGCTGAACTTGGTTATATCGCTATTACTGCCGATGCCGCGTATCAGGGCGCCAGTGGCGGTTTACCGCGAAATGTCGATAAACCAGCCCATCGGATTGAAGACATTCATGGCATGGCTGATTTTATTGCGCAGTTTGCCGGGGTTGATCACTCGCGGATTGGCCTGTTGGGCATTTGTGGCGGTGGTGGTTATGCGCTAAAAGCCGCACAGACGGATAAACGTTTTGTCGCAGTGGCAACTTTAAGTCTGTTTAATTCAGGCCGGGTGCGGAGCAACGGCTATATGGATTCTGCGCTTGATACTATCCAACAACGATTACAGTCAGCGTCCGCTGCGCGCGCCGAAGAAGCAGCCACCGGGAAAGTTCGTTATGTGGGTGACGCCAAACTCAGCGATGCGCAAATCGCGGCACTGCCATTTGAGCTGTATCGTCAGGGCTTTGACTACTATTGGAAAACGCACGCACATCCGAACTCGAGCTTTCGTTACACCGAAAGCAGCTTGTTGTCGCTGATGAACTTTGATGCTGTGAGCAATATGGATTTGCTCCAACAGCCGTTATTGCTGATCGCCGGCAGCAAAGCTGATTCGCTGTATATGACACAAGAAGCCTTTCAGCTGGCCAGTAAGGCTGCATCGAAACAACTGTATCTGATTGAAGGCGCAACCCATATCGAGACGTATTGGCAGCCCAAATACGTCAGTCAGGCGGTCCGCGAATTAGCTAAATTTTTTGGCGGCACATTGCAAGGCCCTCTGCCGTCGACCGCGAGTCAAAAGGACGAGTAACTATGAAAAATATGTTTCGGATAAACGCGTTGTTCCCCCTGCTGGTCGTGGCAGGTCTGACTTCCTGTAGCAGCGAGCTGCCGAGCCATTCGGTTCTTAGCCAGTCAAACCCCGGGCCTTTGGTGATTGCGCAGCAGGGTAGCTTTGCGGTTGGCGGTACCGTGATCCAACAACCCGGCGAATTCGACCCGATCAAACTCAGCAGTGCCGGTCAAACCCTGCATAGTGACCACGCTTATGTGTTCTATCAAATTCCGGGCAAAGCACGGCAATATCCGCTGGTGATGTGGCATGGCATTGGGCAGTTCTCAAAAACATGGGAATCCACCCCGGATGGCCGGGAAGGCTTTCAAACCCTGTTTTTACGCCAGGGTTATGGTGTTTATCTGTTAGATCAGCCGCGCCGCGGCAATGCCGGTAAAGGCAGTTTGCCCGGGACTTATACGCCTGAACCGGATGAGCAAAAATGGTTTAACATTTTTCGGGTCGGCTTATGGCCGCAGTATTTCGACAAGGTGCAGTTCCCAAAGGAGCCAGCAGCGCTTGAGCAATACTTCCGGCAAATCACCCCGGATGTCGGTCCCATCGATATCCAGGTCAATGTCAGTGCAGTGGATGCGTTGTTCAATAAAATTGGCGACGGCATTTTAGTCACACATTCTCACAGCGGCGGCATGGGCTGGTTAGCTGCGATGCGTAATCCGCAGATCAAAGCCATTGTCTCTTATGAACCCGGCAGTAATTTTGTCTTCCCTGCCGGCGAAGTACCGGCGCCTAAACCCAGTAGCAGCGGTGCTTTAACGGCGGCTGAGGTGTCACTGGCCGAATTCAAAAAGCTGACTCAAATCCCTATCGTCATTTATTACGGTGACAACATTCCGCTGACGCCAAGCCCTTATCCGGGCCTTGATGGTTGGCGGGTACGGCTTGAAATGGCGCAGGAATGGGCCGCCGCAATCAACCGCCATGGTGGGGATGCGACTGTGGTCCATCTGCCTAAAGTCGGTATCTATGGCAATACCCATTTCCCTTTTTCCGATTTGAATAATCGCCAAATCGCGCAGTTGCTGGCTGACTGGTTGCGGGATAAACAACTGGCACGTTAACAGCGCAGGCAGGTTTTATGAGGGAAACATCGATGAGCTTTTCAGGACTTTTTACCAGACCAGCCACTATGCTGATAGCCGGGCTGTGTCTGCTGCTGGCATCAGCTGCACCTGCAGTGGCGGGCGACGCAACCACCACGCTTGCCGTGCGGCAAAAGGCGATGATCCCAATTGCCGCATTCACCGCGCAGGGCAAAATCCCAGAGCTTGAACAAGCCATGCATCAGGGCCTGACGCAGGGACTTACCATCAATGAAATCAAGGAAATACTGGTGCAGTCATACGCCTACGCCGGTTTTCCCCGTGCTTTAAACGGCATTAATGCCTTGATTCGCGTACTTGATGCCCGTCAGCAACAAGGGCTTCGTGACGAGATGGGAAAAGAAGCGACACCACTTCCGGCGGATTTTGATGCCAATGCTTATGGTCATCAGGTGCGAAATAGCCTGACCGGGCGGGACATGCGCAACAGCACCACAGGCTACGCCGCTTTGGTACCGGTCATTGATGAATTTCTGGTCCAGCATTTGTTTGCCGCGATTTTTTACCGCGACGTGTTAAGTCATGCCGACCGCGAGCTGGTCACCATCAGCATCCTGGCAGTGTTGCCGGGCACCGCAGCGCAGCTCAAATCACACCTGAGTATTTGTTTGCGCATGGGCTATAGCCCCGCGCAATTACGGGAATTCGTCGCTGTACTTGAACATCAGGTCAGTCACGAGAGCGCCAGCCAGGTGCTGGCGGTGCTGGAACCACAATCCGCAGCGGCGCAGAGCGTGACGCTAGCGAAAACGGCAGCACTGCCGACTGTGACCGTCAGCCGTGACGCCACTGTCAGTGTCGGTGAGCCCGATAAATTCACCGGCACGGCCAAAATCAGTGCGCGCTTCAGCTCGCCGGTGCAAGGCCAGTACAGCGGCGCTTTGGTCGAATTTGCCGCCGGTGCCCGCACAGCCTGGCACAGCCATCCGCAAGGACAAACCCTGATCGTCATTTCCGGCGAAGGCTGGGTCCAGCAGGAAGGCAAAAAAGCGCAGCCGATCAAAACCGGTGATGTCGTGAACATTCCACCCGACACCAAACACTGGCATGGCGCCAGCGACAGCAGCGCCATGACTCATCTGGCCATTTCCACTCCAGAGCAAAACCAAACGGTGACATGGATGGAGTTGGTGCAAACCAGTCCAGGCCGTTAAGCAGCCAACAAATACCAAGAGGCCACAGATGCAAAATCGCAGAGAGTTTTTATTGATTGGTGCGGGCGTGACAGCGGCATCGATGCTGAGCAGTCCAGGCCATGCCAATCCAGTGTCGCGGACTCCAGCAAAAACCAGTACTCCGCTGCCGGTGCGAATGCTTGGCCAATTGCAGGTGTCGGCTATTGGCCTTGGTGTGCAGAATATGAGCCGCAAATACGACACATCTGTGCCCAACCGCAAGGAGATGCATCAGGTGATCCGCACGGCTTATGAGCAGGGCGTCACCTTTTTTGATGCCGCGGAAGCTTACGGCCCGTTTGAAGTTGAACGGATCTTGGGTGAAGGCGTGAAAGGCTTTCGCGACCAGGTGGTTATTGCCACCAAATTCGGCTGGAATATCGACCAGCAAACCGGTGCCAGGCTGCCGGGACTGAATAGCCAGCCCGAGCATATCAAACTGGTCGTGGATGCGATGCTGCGCCGCCTGCAAACCGACCGTATCGACTTGCTCTATCAGCACCGCGTCGACCCTCATGTGCCGATTGAGGATGTCGCGGGTGCGGTGGCCGATTTGATGCAAGCTGGTAAAGTGCTGCACTGGGGCTTATCAGAAATGGGCCCCAACACCCTCAAGCGTGCCCATGCCACGCTGCCAGTCAGCGCCGTACAAAGCGAATATTCGATGTTATGGCGTGGACCAGAGCAAACGACGTTGCACCTTTGCGAAGCGCTTGGCATCGGCTTTGTGCCATGGAGCCCGCTTGGCGTGCAATTTCTGACCGGCTGGATTGATAGTCAGACGCGCTTTGCGGCCGGGGATTTCCGGGCAACAGAAAGCAGATTCAGCCCGGAAAACCTCGCACACAATATGCAACTGGTGGAGCTTGTTCAGCAGTGGGCACAGCGAAAAGCCGCGACGCCTTCACAAATTGCCCTTGCCTGGTTACTACACCAAAAAGCCTGGATAGCGCCCATCCCAGGCACCACCAGTCAAAGCCATCTGCTGCAGAATATCGGCGCCGCACATGTGCAATTTTCCAAGGCAGAACTGACTGAGCTGACCGCAGCATTGAACGGAATTGTTATCAAAGGACAACGTTTACCGGACTTTGTACAGGCGTTTTCTGATGTTGAGGCGCCACTTAAACCAACACCCACACAATCTTAACTGAGGACACAATGAAAAAAATGACTGGGACGATGTTCATCGCCGCGCTGTGTTTGTTGTATGTGAGCGCTGCGACTGCAAACACTACGGCCAATGGTTCTCCGGCAGACGCTCCGGAATTGCCCGCCTTGGCTGCAGAGCAAGCACTGCTGCAATTATCCAAACAGAAATGGCAATGGATGGCGGACAAAGATGTGGCTGCGCTCGATAAGCTGTTTGATGCCAAATCGGTATTTGTGCACATGGGCGGGTCATGGGGCAAACAGCAGGAACTGGATGTGATTCAGTCCGGTGGCATTCATTACAAAAAAGCTGATGTACATCAGGCAACGGTACAACTTATTGACAACACAGCGATTTTACTCAACCGCATAACCTTGCTTGCGGTGGTTGGCGGCCGTGAAGTCAGCAATAATTTTATAGTGACGGAAGTGTATGTTCGTAAAAACAATGATTGGCTGTTGGCTTCTTTGTCGTTTACGAAATTACTGGATAAGTGAAAACATAAACCGCTTAGCTGCTTTTATACAGCACGCTTTGCGGTGAGCTGTGTGAGATCCTTTGAGGCACTCCCAGTGGTGCGTCAGGCGCTGCAAAACTCATTTCCAAATGATCATCTTAAACATCCGGTTGCGGTGAAACGCAGTCATGTTTTTGTAGCAAGAGCCATCGTCGGCTTCTGGCACAAAACGACGTTTCTGCCGCAGCCAATCATCGAACAAAAAACATTTTGTGTTCAGTCCCACACCAGATTTTCAATACTGTTTGCACAGATAAGAACAGAGCCAGGCTGCATCGTAGTCCAGCCATACTGCCCGAATATAAATATGCCGTGGAAAAATCGAGCTTTCAGTTGGTTGTCTTCAATTCGGGTGAAGCTTATTGAAGTAGAAGTGAACATGTTCGCATAACTGCCTTTGAGAGTGACCTTGAATGGCACAGTTCCATTTGCTGCAGCCCTGATCGAAGCGGCAAAGGATATGGCTTCTGGTTTGGATAAAGGGTAAGGAACTTCAAATATAGAAGCTGAAGTGACAATCGACAGACCAGGGTGCAATTCACCTTTTATGTCGCTTAGAAGGCAGACATACACTTGCATGTCGCCAAAGTTGTGAAAGCTAATAGTTTTTTCTCGCTTAAATCGATAAAGCCGCATTTATGTTCACTTATTCCAGGTTCAGTTGTTTGTGACAGGAAGGTATTTGTCTGAAGCAATTTTTTTATCACCCACTAACAAACAAAAGTGTTTTTCGCCCGCTCAGACATATACAAATAAGGCACCCAGATGCCGAGAGCGAAGGCGCTGCTGCACAGGGATTTGATGACGTCGTTAGTCCAGACTTCCAGCTGTGGGAACATCAGGCTGGTGATCAGGGTGTCGCCGAGCAGGAAGGTGGCGGCTATCGCGGCGAGGATAAAAAAATACTTCGGTAATAAGCGGCTTTTACGCATAAACAGATAAATCAGATAAACCGACAGCGCCAGCATCAGCAGGTTGATCACCATCTCAGTGAAGATCAGCAAAATAAACCAGGCAGAGGCGGCGTGCAGGATATCGCTGAAATTGCCGTCGCTAAAGAACGGTTGGTAAAGGCCCCAGAGATTAAATATCAAGCGAAAAGGCCCGAGGCAAATACCAAAACCCAGCAAAAACAACCAGCCACCAAAGGCCCAGGGTTGGGCTGGCGGAGCGATTTGCGGCGCTATTTCGAGTGTGGGCCCGGTGTGTGGTGTCGTTGCCTCTGGCGGCGTCGCTGTCCCTGTCATATCCATCAGTCTTCCTTGTCCATTGATTAATCAAAGCGTTCAGTTTCAAGCTATCGGCTTTTCACTGGGATCACAACAACATAGCTACATGAAGACCGTTAAATCCTCATTTCGCCTTTTATAACAAATGCCGGTGCGGCGTCAGTAAGTCGATTTGCTGCTGGATATTGTCTGGTGTCAGCACTTGCCGGCAGAAGTGTTGCAGCTGCTGTTTTTGTGCCGGGTTGTGCGCGTTATAGCTATCGCCCAATAATGCGTTGAGTTGCAGTTTGGCCAGCAGAGCGCCTATGGCAGTCCGGCGGTCGGACTTTTCTTTCGGGCCTGGTTCTGACAGCTCCTGGCGGATCACTGCGGCGTGCAGGTCCGTGTTCTTCAGCTGCGCAGGAATACTGACCGACAACTGGGCGCTGGTGATGGCAGGCGTGAGCAAAGCGGTACAGAGCTGGAATTGGCTGGCGACTATTTCTGTCGCCAGTATTGATATTTGCTGGTCCGTTGTTAGCCCCAAGCCCAGCCAAAATCCCAACCGTGGCTGCAATTCCCAGCCATCTGGCCAGATTAAAAATGACTCCAGATGGGCAAGCTCATGGAATAGCATTGGCAACGCGACAGTCGTGACTTCTTGCATGGCGCTGCTGCTGTGGCAATCAAAAGGCGTAAAAAATTGCAGTGCCGGATTTGGCAGCCGCGTGATCTGGTTAACATCCATATTGGCTGGTGGCAGCAGCACCAGCTCAAGTTCATAGTGCCCCTGCAATGGCTTGCTGAGCAACTCAGGCAGTACCATTGTGGCGAGGCTCATGGCTGTGAAGTTGGATTGCAGCGTCGCCAGGCAAGTCAGGTTATCTGCCGCAGATAATGTCAGCGTCAGATTGCCACGCTTGAGTTTCGCCAGCGGCGTGCGTGGCAGGCGGCTTGGCTCCTGTTCCGTCCGGGCTTCGCCGGTCACGATAGTTCGCATCGATACATCCGGGCTGTCTCCCAGATAGATCAGGCCGTAGGACAAGGTTTTTTTGTCCGGCGCGGGGGCTGTGGCGCAGGATTGCAGTAACCACAACAAACAAAGGACCCACCATTTTTGTACTTGCATCTGCTGATATTTGGCGAAAATAAGGTGCGGGCTAAGCTAGCGGGCTTCGGTATAAATGGCAACAACCTATCAACATTAGTTTTAATAAAAGGAACTGTTGATGGGTGCATACAGTGAACCCCATCATCTGACCGCAAAAAAAGGGGGCCCGCAGGCCCCCAAACATCGCACTCAAAAACCGGGAGGAAATTGAGTTGCAGGACAGGGTCAGAAGCGGCTGCGCCAGCCGAGCGTCCAGCGCTTCTCGTAGACGTTTTGATAGATCACATGGTCGCGCCACTGGGCGTAGTTGTTTTCGAACTCGCCGGTCAGGTTGCTGACCTGCAGGTAGACGCTGCTGTGCTCAAACAGGTCGTAGCTGGCGGAGGCGTCGACATACACCGTTGATTGGGTCCAAATCGGCACTACACCTTTACCCAGCGGAATAGCCAGAGAATCCAGCCGGTCGCTGCGGTAGTTGGCGGCGACACGCAGCTGCAGGCCGTCTTTTTCATACCACAGCACGGCGTTACCGGAATTCTCTGAGTTGTCCTGGATCGGCAGTGTCGCGCCATAGACATCTTTGTTGGCGCTGTCCGAAGGCGCATAGGTGTAGTTCAGCGTGGTGCCTAAACCGCTCCAGATGCCCGGCAGGAAATCAAAGCTTTGTTGCCAGGTCACTTCGACACCTTTGACCGTGCCGCCTTTGCCGTTAATTTCAGTGTCGACCGGCACTTCACGTCGCACCACACCGTCGATGTCCGGCAGGCCTTTCATCACCTGGCCTTTTTCGATAAAAGAATCGATGTTCATCCGGAACAGACCGACGCTGAGCAGGCTCGCGCTGTCGTAATACCACTCCAGGCCAAGGTTGTAGTTGGTCGAGCGCCATGGCTCCAGCAAGGGGTTACCGTTCTGGCGGCCGCTGACCGCGACTAATAAATCCGGTGATACACCATATTCTTTGGCAAGTACGTCACCGGCGCGGGTGCGGCCGACTGACACACCACCGGCCAGTTTGGCAAAATCGAGGTTGGTCAGGGTTTTGCCGTAAGCGGCGCGTAAAATCAGCTCATCGCTGAGATCTAAGCGGAAGTTAGCCGATGGCAGCACAGTGTCATCGTCGCGGTCGATTTGTTCTTCGCCGGCTTTAATGGCGGCGGTACAGAGCGAACAAGGCCGCGCACTGCCAACCAGATTCTGCAGAATTTCCAGATCGGTTTTGATGTATTGTGCGCCGATATTGGCCTGATACGGCAGGCTGGCAATTTCACCGTCTAAATCCAGTTTCAGATAAGCGCTGTGGTCGGTTTGAGTCACGCCGTAACTTTTCGCCGGGTCGGACAGCTTTTTATTGCCCGGATACAGCTGGTTTTGTGACTCAAACGGGTTATCCAGCGCTTTGGGGTTAATCAGATAAAAGCTGTCCGAGCTTGCCGGGCCAAAGCCGTTGACCTGGTGCACCCAGCCGGCTGGTAATTCGTCGAAGTACCAGGCGCGGCCTAAGGTTAAATCGCCAAGCGCCACGTTGGCCACGCCATCGCCATTGGTGTCACCTAAAGAGGCGCCTGAGTCTTTCCACATCACGTCGGCTGCTAAATTACCGGTTTTAAACGGCGCCACCAGGATAAAAGTGTCGCGCTCAACATCACGTTTCGCCGTGCGAAGACCAAAAGATACCGACTGAATATCGCCCAGTTCAAAGGCATATTTGCCGTCGGCGCGCAGCACGTCGAGCGTGGCTTCTTCGTGGAAGTTATTTTCAGAGTAGGTCGAAACTAAATTGGTGCGTTTGATGTCCTGGGCAAAACCTTGTGGGTAACTCAGGCTGATATATTTGCCACCGCGGCTGAACTGCACCGGAATATCGGCCGGGCCATAACCGCGTGGGTTGACCGGCTCGATGCCGTTACCGACGTTACGCATCAGGCCATGTTGCGCACCGCTGGTGACATAAGCATGCGCGACGTTTTCGGTATGGTCGCGGCTGGCATCACCGCGTAAATAACGCACAGAACCGGAGAAATCGTCTTTGTTATCAAAGTCGAGCTGCAGGTTGATATTGGTTGATTCACGATCGTTGGTCAGGCTTTCGGAATAAGCACTGACGCGGCGCACCTGATACAGCGCTTCGCTGACGGTGTAAATCTTGCCGCCAAGCGGGCCGTCGGCGCGTGGGATAAATTTGTCGGAATATGCCCAGTTATTGCCACGTGCGCTGTCGACCATCAGGCCTTGTTTGCGGTCGGCGTCATCCATTTGGGTGTGGAAAACATCGGCGGTCAGCGTCAGGCTGTCACTCAGCACATATTGCACTGAAGCGTTAGCACCGATGCGGTCGCGCTCAGTGGTGCGGTCCATCACGCCGTAATAACGCTGGGTGAAAAAGGTGTCGTTTTTATCGCCGTCTTTGTTGAAATCGCGCAAGTCTTTTTCGTTTTCGCCGACCACTTCCATCGCATTGAGGATGGCGCCGTTTAAGTAGTTGGCGAGATTGTTCTGGTCATAAGACAGTGTCATCACGGCGGCGAATTTTTCGTCGTCGGATTTGTAACCGCCAAATAACGACACTTTGCCGTCGTTTTCTTTCGACAGGCTGCCGCGCGTCAATTCAGTGTTAAAGGCAAAAGTGCTGCCGGGTTTTAAATCCAACGGCCGCCAGGTTTTTAAATCCAGCGTGCCGGAAATACCGCCGGATAACACATTGGCCATCGGCGATTTCAGTACGTCGATGCCGGCGATAAGTGCCGACGGGATGTCAGTAAAATCGGGCTGCACTGTGGTCAGCGAGCCGGCGGATAAAAATTGTTCGCCGTTCAGCAGCGTAGTGACCTGCGGCATGCCGCGTACGTTCACCGTAGAGCCTTCACCGGCCGAGCGGCGAATTTGCACGCCGGGAATACGCTGCAGTGTGTCGGTGATGGTCACATCCGGCAACTTGCCTAAATCTTCGGCGGTGATGGTGTCGACCACCTGTTCACTGAATCTTTTGTTATTCAGGTTTTGTTTGTTACTGGCGGCGATGCCGCGAATTTCAAGACGCTCGACTTCAGGCTCTGTAACTTTGGCGGCGGCTTTTTCAACGTTTTGCGCCTGTGCCGCGGTGCTCAGCAGCATAGCCACAGACAATGCCAGCAGGCTGACGCGAAATTGTGGACGGTGATCTGGGTATAACATGTTGTTCCTCTGCATTGACTTGTTGTTTTCACCTTGTTGGCTGGCAGGTCGCGAAGGCTTGTGCTGAGCCCCGGAAGGCCCGCTGCGCTCGTCGCCCGCCGTTTTTGAGTGCGGTGAAAAACAGCTGGTGCTAAACCAGTATGTTATTAACTAACTTTTATAATTATGCTTGCTTGTTATGTTTTAACACGATATTTTAAGCCAACACAATGATTATTTTTGCAGCAAGCGCCGACGGCTTTGCTGCAGGGAAAAAGGAAAGCAACCTTGACCGACATTCGGCTTGCCGCAGATGAACAAGGGCAGGAATTGCCTTTAACCGGTAAAGGCCTCGGCGACTGGCAGCAATTAAGCGCCGGCTGGTCTTTGCTGGCGGGGGACATTTGTTTACCGGTCGCAACGCTGCATTGGCCGGTGGTAGAGCGGAATCTGGCCTGGATGGCGACTTTTGCCGGCCAGCAACAGGCGCTGCTCGCCCCGCATGGCAAAACGGCGATGACACCAGCGTTGTTTCAGGCGCAGCAGGCCGCCGGCGCCTGGGGGTGCACTGTGGCGACTGTGCCGCAGTTGCAGGTTGCTGTCGCCGCCGGCATGCGCCGGGTGCTGTTAGCCAATCCATTAGTAGGCCGCGCCGAACAGCGTCAGGTCGCACAGCTGCTGCAGCAAGGGCTGGAGTTTTATTGCCTGATTGATGACGCGGCGCAGCTGCCGGGCCTGCAGCAGGTGATGGCAGAGGCCGGCGTCACTTTGCAGTTGTTGCTGGAACTCGGTGTGCCGGGCGGGCGCTGCGGAGTGCGTGGCGCGGCGGCAGCGCTTGATTTAGCGCAGTGCATCACGGCGTACCCGGCGTTAAAACTCTGTGGTGTCGAATTTTACGAAGGCGTGGTTAAAGGTGGGGACGAGGCGCTTCGCCAGTTTATCCGCGATGGTTATGCCGTGGCGGCGCAGCTTCATCAGGCCGGTTTGCTGCAAGCTAATGCAGCGGGTTTGTTTTTGGTCAGCGGCGCCGGTTCGGCTTATTACGATTTAGTGGCGGACGAATTTCAGCACAGCGGCTTAAGCCAGCACGGCTTTGCGCTGGTGCTGCGGCCCGGCTGTTATGCGCTGCACGACAGCGGCATTTATCAGCAGGCGCAGCAGCAGGTGCTGGCGCGTAGCCCGCAGGCTTGCCTGATCCCCGGTGCGCTGGAAGACGCTTTGCTGGTCTGGGCTTATGTGCTGTCGCGACCTGAACCGGACCTTATCGTGGTCGGGCTTGGCAAACGTGATGCGGCTTTTGATGCCGGGCTGCCGCAGCCGGCGCTGTGGTTTCAAACGGGCATGGCTGCGCCTGCGCCATTTACCGCCGAACCCTTAAAAATCATGGATCAACATTTATTACTGCGGGTCGCGGCCACAACAACTTTAGCTGTTGGTGATATGCTGGCTTTTCGCACGTCCCACCCTTGTCTGACGCTGGATAAATGGCGCCAGCTGGCGGTGCTGGACGACGATTTTATGGTGCGCCGGGTGCTGGCGACCCAATTCTGAACAATATCAGCCTGGCCTTGGGCCTTAAGGACATCCAGTTGTGGATATAGTGACAAGAATTCATGAATGTCTGGCGCATCTGCGCCCGTCTGAGCAAAAAGTGGCGCGGTTTATCCTCAATGACCTGAACTACGCCGCCAATGCGCCGATTAACGAACTGGCCGATCAGGCCGGTGTCAGCCATGCCAGCATCACGCGGCTGGCGCGGGCGCTGCAATGTACCAATGTGCGCGAACTGAAATTACGGCTGGCGCAGTCGGCGGCGGTCGGTGAGCGTTTTATCACTGAACAACAAGTTGAGCAAAAAGACATTCCGGCCATTTACAGCGCCATTGTTGAAATTCTGCAGCTCAATACCGGCCTGATTCGCCAGGAAGCCATCGAAGCGGCGTCGCAGCTGATGATCAATGCGCCTAAGGTGCTGATTTTTGGTGTCGGTGGTGGCAGCTCAGTGCTGGCGCAGGAAGCGCATAACCGCTTGTTCCGGCTGTGTGTGCAAAGCAACGCCTATTCCGACCCATTGTTGATGCGGATGACGGCGGCCAGTGTCGACAAAGGCGACGTGGTGCTCTGTCTGTCGCTCAGCGGTTATAGCCCGGACGTCGAAGCGGCGGTGCAAATCGCCAAAGATTATGGCAGCCAGGTCGTGGCGATTTGTCCGGACAGCCGGCTGTCGGCGCTGGCCGATGTGCACCTGCCGATCCTGACACAAGAGTCTGATTTTATTTATAAACCCAGCGCGTCGCGTTACGTGATGCTGGCGGCCATCGACATTCTGGTCAGCCAGATTGCGGTGCTGAATCAGCGCAAATCACGCGAGAAACTGCGGCGGATTAAACACGAACTGGATGAACACCGCAAAGGGCCGGAGCGCCTGCCGCTGGGAGATTAATGTTGGGAAACCCGAGTTCCGCCGCTGCTTTGCAGTATGACCTGCTGATCCGCAATGCGTTGTTATTGGATGGCAGTGGCCGCCCCGGCTGGTACGCCGATTTGGCGGTGCTGGCCGGTAATATTGTCGCCATCGGTGATTTGGCCGGGGAAGCGGCGGTCTGTGCTGCGAACCAGGCCGCGACCGTCATCGATGCCACAGGGCTGGTGCTGGCACCGGGTTTTATTGATGTGCATACCCACGACGATTTGGAAGTGCTGCGTAACCCGCAGATGCTGGCGAAGCTCAGCCAGGGCGTGACGACGGTCATTACCGGCAACTGCGGCATCAGTGCCGCGCCGGTTACGCTTCGCACCGAAGTGCCGGACCCGATGAATCTGCTGGGGCAAAGCGCAGATTTTTGTTATCCGCGCTTTGCCGATTATGCCGCCGCGGTGGATGCGGTACAGCCTGCTGTCAATGTAGCGGCGCTGGTTGGCCACACCGCGCTCAGAGCCAGCAGCATGGACCGGCTTGACCGCGCCGCAACACCAGGCGAAATCGTCCAGATGCGCCAGGCGTTGGAACAGGCGCTGTCGCAAGGCGCTTTGGGCTTAAGTTCGGGCCTGGCTTATCACAATGCTGCCGCTGCGCCAGCGGAAGAATTACTCGCTCTGGCCGCGCCGCTTTGTGCCGCCGGCGCTATTTACACCACGCATTTACGCACTGAATTTGACGGCATTCTTGATGCTTTAACCGAAGCGGCAGATTTGGGCCTCAAGCTTAATGTGCCGGTGGTGGTGTCGCATTTAAAATGTGCCGGTGTGCTGAACTGGGGCCGCTCAGCGGAGATCCTCGACTTTTTTGCCGCCAGGCGCAAACAGCAGCAATTCAGCTGCGACTGTTATCCGTATTCGGCCAGTTCCAGCACGCTGGACCTGGCGCAGGTCACCGCCGACTTTGCCATTATGATCACCTGGTCAGAACCGGAGCCGCTAAGCGCCGGCCGGTTGTTGGCCGATATCGCCGCCGACTGGCAATGCAGTTTGCTGGAGGCCGCCACACGACTGATGCCGGCCGGTGCTGTGTATCACGGCATGCATGAGGCTGACGTGCAGCAGTTTTTGCAGGCGCCCTACAGCATGATTGGTTCGGATGGCCTGCCTTGTGACCCCTTGCCGCATCCGCGTTTGTGGGGCGCTTTTCCACGGGTGCTTGGTCATTATTGCCGTGACTTACAGCTGCTTGAACTGGCCGAAGCCATTCACAAAATGACCGGGTTGTCGGCGGAGAATTTTAATCTGACCGGCCGTGGGCTGCTGCGCGAAGGTTATCAGGCTGACCTGGTGTTATTTGACCCTTCGACAATCCGCGACAACGCGACTTTTACTAACCCTGTTGCTGCTGCGGCCGGCATTTCTGCGGTCTGGGTCAATGGTGTGCTCAGTTATCAGCAAGGCGCGGCGACTGGTCAGCGCGCCGGTCGTTTTTTAGCCCGCCTACCGGCGCAGAACTCCGTTATTAACCATCCCAACTCCAATCCAGATAAGGAAGCACACGCATGATCCGCAGATTTGGCGCCGAAGGCGGCACCGGCACTGGTGGCCAGTTTTTACCATTTTCCCGCGCGGTGGAAGCCGGCGGCTGGTTATATGTGTCCGGCCAGACGCCGATGAAAGATGGTGAAGTGGTCGAAGGTGGCATCGTCGAACAGTCGCGCCTCGCTATTCAGAACTGCCTCGACATCATGCAGGAAGCAGGTTATGGCCTCGAACATGTGGTGCACGTTACTGTGGTGCTGACCGACCCGCGTTATTTCGGTTCTTTTAATAAAGTATTCCGCGAAGTGTTTGGCACCCATCCACCGGCGCGGATCTGTGCCGTCGCCGATTTGGTGGTGGACTGCAAAGTGGAAGTTGACGTCACCTGCTACAAAGGCAGTTAAGCGCGCGACAAAACAACGCTGCGAAAGAGCCAGGCGGCCACAGAGCTGCCAGTCTGCGCAGCGGAACAGCAGCGCGACAGCGCAACGGGGAAAAAACATTTCATGCAACAATCCATACAACAAACAGAGCAGCAATGGCTGTTTCTGGTCGGTTTTGCGCTGTATTTGCTGGCGATGATCGCGCTCGGCTGGTGGGTGTCGCACCGGGCTAAAGGCGCTGGCGAACAAAGCGGTGAAGACTTCTTACTTGGTGGCCGCGCCTTGCCATTCTGGCTGATGCTGGGCACTACAGTCGCGACTATGGTCGGCACCGGTTCGTCGATGGGTGCGGTCGGTTATGCCTATCAACATGGCTGGGGTGGGGTGTTGTATGGCCTTGGCGGTGGCATTGGTATTTTGCTGCTGGCCTGGTGGTTTGCGCCGCTGCGCAAGCTCAATTTCCTCACCATGGCGGAGGAGCTGAGTTATTACACCGGCGCCGACAAACTGGTGCGCCATGTGGTCGGTGTATTGATTTTTATCGCCTGTATTGGCTGGCTTGGCGCACATATTCTTGGCGGCAGTATGTATCTGGCCTGGCTTACCGGCTTGAGTTTAACTGAGAGTAAGTTATTGATCGCCGCTGGTTTTGCCATTTATGTGGTGATTGGCGGTTACACCGCAGTGGTCTGGACGGACGCGGTGCAGGCGATCATTTTATTTGTCGGTTTTATCCTGATGGCGGGTTTTGCGCTGGCGGCGGTCGGTGGTGTTGATGCCATTCAAGCTCAGGCCAATGCATTGGCGGCGGCGCAAACTGTCGAAGCAACCTGGCTGCCTGGTTTGTCGCTGGCGGTCGCGGTGGCGGTTGGTGTGCTGGCGACGCCGAGTTTTCGCCAGCGCATTTATTCCGGCAAAGATGTCAGTGCTATCCGCAAATCTTTTGTCTGGTCCGGCGTGTTGTATTTGTTTTTCTCGCTGATCCCGGCCCTGTTGGGCCTCGCCGCCCTGCAGCTGGCGCCGTCGCTGCAAAATCCCTCTTATGCCTTTCCCTATCTGGCGCTGAATACGCTGCCGCTGGCGCTCGGTGTGTTAGTGCTGCTGGCCGGGATTTCCGCGACCTTGTCGAGCGCCAGCTCTGATGCCATTGCCGGCGTGTCGGTGTTGGTTGGCGACTTGTATAAAGTGGTGTTTGGCCGTTTGCCGGCGCCGGAAAAAGTGGTGCTGTTGTCGCGGCTCGGCCTGGTCGCTGTGGTGGCGCTGGCGCTTGGTTTTGCCTTATTGGCTGACAATATCATCGGCTATATCACGACTATGGTCGGCATGGTGTTGTCCGGTTTATTTGCCGTGGCGCTGCTCGGCCTGCGCTGGACCCGGCTGAATAAAGCCGGCGCGCTGGCGGCTTTGCTGACTGCGCCGCTGGTGTCGTTATTGGTATTGTGGTGGCCGGGTGCTTTGGCTTTCTGGGGCAATCCGGTGATCCCGGCGACGGTGTTGAGTTTGATTGCGGCGATAATCGGCAGCCTGCTGAGCGCGCCAGTGGCGATGAGCCGCAGCGACGCCCTGGCACTGCTGGCGGCGGGTCGGGTCACCGATCAGCCAGCGACTGACACAGAGAAAAGCGGCGGTTATTCATCTGCCACCGAGGCGGAGGCCAGCTGATGCGCATCGGTTTTTTTGGCGAAGTGATGCGCGAGCATCGGGCGGATGGCCGGGGTTATGGTTTTGGCGGCGATACGCTGAATACCGCTTTGTATCTGCATCGGTTGAGTACTCAGCACAGGCTCAATATCGAAGTGCAGTATTTCACGTTGCTGGGGCAGGATGCTGCCAGTAATCAGCTGGCCGCAACGCTGGCAGAGGAAGGGTTAGCATTGCGGGCTGGCCGGCATCCAGCGAAAACACTGGGCCAATACTGGATTGATATCGACGCCGCCGGCGAGCGCAGTTTTCGGTATCAGCGCGATGACAGCGCAGTGCGGCAGTATTTTGCTGCTGAACAGACATCATTAAAGCAGACGCCGTTGGAGCAGGCGCTGGTGAACGGCAGCCTGGATGCCTTGTATCTGAGCGGCATCAGCGTCGCGATTTTGCCGGAACCAGACCGGCAGCGGCTGTATCAGGCGGCGGCGGATTTTGTCGGCCGTGGTGGTTGGTTGATTTACGACAATAATTTCCGGCCTTTGCTGTGGCAAGCCGAAGCTGCCGCGCGCTGGCAGCAAAAGCTGTTGCCGCTCTGTCAGCTGGCGCTGCTGACCGACAGCGACGAGCGGCTGATTTGGCAACTTCCGGATGCAGGACCGGCAGCCACACCGGCGGCTTTAGTCGACGCCGCGCTTCACGCCGGCGCATACACCGTGCTGCTTAAATGCGGCGCTGCGCCTTGTTGGATTGGCACAGCAGCATTGCGGCTGCAGGTCGAAGCGCAACAAGTGCGTCAACTGGTCGACAGCAGCGGTGCTGGCGATGCCTTTGCCGCCGGGTTTCTTGGCCGTTTTTTGACTGCGCCTGATGCTTTAGTCGCGGCGGATTTGGTGGCGGCTGCGCAGGCCGGCCATCAGCTGGCGGCGGCCGTGGTGCAACAACATGGCGCTATTATCCCGCGGGAATTGATGCCGCAAATCAGCTTGCAAGGAGCCTAAGCATGCGACAGCTGCTGATGTTTATCTGTGTGGTTACACCGCTCTTTGCCGCAACGACAAAGGCCGAACCGGTGTTGATGCCACAACCGGCCAAAGTACAAGCTGGCAGCGGCATGTTGCAACTGCCACACAGCGTGGCTGTGGCGGTGGACGGGCCGGACAGTGCTGCGGTGCGGCAAGCACTGCAACTGCTGGCTCAATTCCAGCCGCAGTTAACTTTTAAAGCCTCTCCTGCTGCGGGCGCACAGCTGCAGATCCGCTATCGTCAGGCCATTCCGCTACCTGGCCCGGATGATGACGAAAGTTATCAGCTGCAGATTGACGCTGACCGAGTCCGCCTCGATGCGCACAGCAGCACCGGCGTGTTGTATGGCCTGATGACTCTGAGCCAGTTGATCAGTTGTGACGGCAATAGCTGCCAACTGTCGCAGCTGAAGATCAGTGATAAACCGCGGTTTCGCTGGCGCGGGTTATTGCTCGACAGTGCGCGGCGTTTTATCCCGCTCTCTGATATCCGCCGCACGCTGGACGGCATGGCGGCTGCCAAACTCAATGTGCTGCACTGGCATTTGACCGATGATCAGGGCTGGCGTATCGAATCTAAGGCTTATCCCAAATTGCACGAGCTGGCGAGTCAGGGCCAGTTTTATAGCCAGCAACAAGTGCGCGAGCTGGTGAGCTATGCCGCCGCGCGGGGCATTCGGGTGGTGCCGGAGCTGGATGTGCCGGGTCATGCCTCGGCGATTGGCATGGCTTATCCGGAATTGTTAGCCTGGCCGGATGCCATGCTGGATAAAACCGGTGTGCAGCCGCTACCACCGGAGCGACGTTTTGGCGTGTTTGCGCCGGTGCTGGATGTCAGCAAAGCTGAAAGCTGGCAACTTATCAGCACGCTGGTCGCCGAGTGGCGCCAGCTGTTTCCCGACCCTTATCTGCATATTGGCGGCGATGAAGTCAAAGCCGATCACTGGCTGGCAAGCAGCAAGATCCAGCGATTGATGCAACAGCAGCAACTGGCCGATGGTCATGCGCTGCAGGCCTGGTTTAACCAGAAACTCGCGGCGCTGCTCGCACAGCAGCAGCGCCGGATGATTGGCTGGGATGAAACCTTGCATCCGCAATTGCCGAAAACTACGGTGGTGCAAAGCTGGCAGGGCCAGGACGCGCTGGGGGCAGCGGTACGGGCTGGTCATCCGGCGCTGTTATCAGCCGGTTTTTACCTCGATATGCCACAGCCCGCTGCTTATCACGCGCGCAACGACCCGCTTGCGGTGACCATGCCAGTGACAGCGCCAATGGCCGCACTGGCACAAGCACTACAACAACTGCAATTTGCCTTCAGCTTACAGCGCTTAAACGGCAAAGCTGTGACCGGCACTGTCCGCTTGTATCAGACAAAAAATGGTCAGTGGCAGGGCAGCCTGGCCGCGACAGGCCGGGGTGTGGTACCGGCACAAGTGCGCAGCTGGTCTTTGGCCAACACGTCTTTGGCCAACACGCAGCAGCTGCGGTTGGATGCGGATAATTATCTTGGGCCTGTACAGCTGCGGTTTAGCCTGAAAGACGGCAATCCTACACAAGCGCTGGCGCTGATTGGCAATCACAGTTATCCGCTGACATTACAGCCCGAACCTTATACGGCACTTGCCAGCACACCAGTGTTAACGGACGCACAGCAGCAACTGCTATGGGGCGGCGAAGCGGCACTTTGGTCTGAGCTGGTCGCGCCGGAACTACTCGACTTTAAACTCTGGCCGCGGTTATTTGTGGTGGCAGAGCGGTTCTGGTCGCCGGCCGCGCCCGCAGCAGATGCAACGGCAATGCTGTCGCAACGATTAAGCGCAATGGATGACTATGCTGTGCAGATTGGCCTCAAGCACCGGGTTCAGGCCGGCGCCAGTTTGCAACAATGGGCGAAGCAGGAACTTGGGGCTTTGACAAGCGCGCAGAACCAGGCGCTGCAGGACTTCAGCCAGTATCTGCAGCCGCTGCATTATTACGGCCGTCACCATTTAAAAACTGCAGCCGGCCGTTATCACCTCGATGAGCCGCTGACGCAGCTTGCCGACAGCTTAATGCTGGAGCCGCCGGCGTTGTTGGCTTTGCAGCAGGGTTTTGCCAAGGCGCCGGCCTGTCAGCTACCAGCCAGCTGGCCGACGTGGCAACAGGCGTTTTCACAGCAACAACAACAGCTGAGTAGCGTTGCTGCCAAATCGGCTGAACTGCAGCGCTTGCTGGTGCAGCAACAGCAGTTCAGCCAGATCATCGGCGCGAAGTTGTCAGCAGCAGAGCAGGCCGAAGCTTTGTTGCAGCTGCTGAAGCCGCAGGCGGAACTGGTGTTTGCACCAGCCGCGGCGGCACTTGACTGGGCCGACCGCTGTGCGGCGGTTCCTTAGTCCGGTCTGCCGCGCCTCTTTTCATTTGGTGGTGTTTTTTTCAGACCGGGAGCAAGCAATTTCCCTGCAAAAGAAGCTGCAGCCATAGCTTTGACTTTCACAGTGATTGACCAAACTGCTGTCAGCAGGTAAAACACCAGCAACTTAATTGATTAATTGTGCCGTATGAAGCTGTGCTGGCTGGTGTTCTGTATTTTGTGGACTGTGATGATGCCGGCGGCTGATGCGACTGAGCACCTCAACGATCATGAGGCTTTTTGCCAAAGTGCGGCGCGGCAGGATTGTCTGGCATTGTTGCAACAACAGCTGGCCAGTGCAGAACCTTATTCGGTGCGCTGGTATCAGCTGAAATCCTATCAGCTCGACTACCTGTTTGATAAACACCTGGACCAGCCACTGGCGCAGCAAACGACCCAGTTATTGCAACTGGAAGATATGCCGCGGGTGTTTCGCACGCAGTTGTATTTTTATCAGGCCAAAATTCTGCACAGCAATGGTCAACTGTTGCAGGCGCAGCATTATGCTGAGTTAGCCAGCACTGATTTAACGCAGTTATTTCAGGCCTTTGCCGACCCTCTGCGGCTGGTGGAGCTGGCCAATCTGCAAACGGTGATGGGGCAACAAAATCAGGCCTGGCAGCTGTTGATGCAGGCAGAAGCACGTTTTGCCAAAAGCAAAGACCCGGTGTTTCTGTTTGAGCTTCATACCAACAAAGCGCTGGTGCAGCAGGCAAACGGGCAGATGGCAGACGCCGCTTACTCGCGCAAACTGGCGTTAGATGCCATTTTACCCAGCGGCGACAACGGCAAAATCAGCGTGGCCTACGGCAATCTGGGGCGGACTTATCAACTACTGGGCCAATATGGTTTGGCGCAGCAATATTATCAGCAAGCGTTAGCGCGGATGAGCCCTGGTGCTGACGATGTGCGCCGGCAAATGCGTTTATTGCGCCTCAGTCAGTTACATTGTCAGTTGCAGGATCTCCCCGGCGCCCGCCAATTGTTGGCAGAGGTCAATCCGCAGTTGGTCGAGTCGACTTACCAGCCACTGTATCAGCGCCTGCAACAACAGCTGGCGGATACAACAGCGCAACCCCAGTGCGGCACTGATTGACGCTGCCAGTCTGCTGAGGTACAAGCCCTACTGATGATGAAATTTAAGCAAATTCCGCTTGCGTTGCTGTGTACCGGCCTCCTGAACAGTGTTTGGGCCGCTGAGCATTTAAGTGATCATGAAGAGTTTTGTCTGCAACAACCGGCCACGCCCTGTACCGAATTGTTGCAGCAAGCGTTGGCACAGACACCGCTGCATACGTTGCAGTGGTTTAAGCTGCAGTCGTACCGGCTGGATTATTTGTACGTCAAACATCAGTTTCGCCAGCTCTATGATGAAAGCAATCAGCTGCTGAAAATCGCTGATGCGCCTGTGGCCTTTCGCACTCAGCTGTATTTTTATCAGGCTAAGACGCTGATCGCCCGTGGTGACGATGCGCAGGCCGCTTATTACACTGAGCTGGCGAGCCGGCAGCTTGAGGCGATTTATCAGGCTTTTGCCGACCCGATGCGGGTGCTGGAACTGGCCAATTTACAGGCCGTCGCCGGGCAATATGACAAAGCCTGGCAGTTGTTATTGCAAGCTGAGCAGCGTTTTGCCAAAAGCCGCGATCCGCAGTTTGTGTTTGAACTGAATAGCATTAAAGCGCTGGTTCGCCATGCTTTTCAGCAGCTGGACGATGCCGCTTATTATCGCAAGCAGGCGCTGGATGCGATCCTGCCCACTGGCCGCCATCACGACATTATTGTCGCGCACGGTAATCTGGCACGCACTTATCAGCTGCTCGGGCGGTTGGGGTTGGCCGTAGATTATTACGAAAAATCATTGTCTTATATGCGACCAGGTATAGACGATTTGCAGCAGTCTATTCACCGGTTGCGCCTCAGTGAGCTGTATCTGGCGCTGCAGGCACCGGCCAAAGCGCGGGGCTATTTTGAGCAGGTGGATGTCGCCATCCTCAGTGACCATCACAAAGCGCTATACCGGGAGTTAAGTGCTGCTATTGCGTCTCGTTGACGGCCAGCACTGTCACAAAAATGGCAGAGATCGCTGGATCTCTGCCTGTTAGTAAAGACTCAGCTTAGAAGCTCAGCGTCAGGCTGACCTTGCCATAACGGCCGCTTTCCAGATAACGCCGGATGCCATCACCACTGACACCACCGCGCACCGCGCCCACTGATTGCGTGACATATTGCAGCCGCTCCCAACGATAATATTGCTGATCCAGCAGATTAAATACCCCGGCGGTCAGCGCCAGCTGGTCCAAAAGTTGCCATTGCAGCGACAGGTCGCTGACAAAAGCGCTGTCACTTAAGTAAGGCGTAGCAGCCGTTTGCACGCCACTGCTGTTATAGACCCAGGCGTCTGAACTGCTTTTTGCCGCCTGATAACGGTTATTCAGTAATAACCGGATATCGTCATTGAGCTGATAACCGACGCCCAGCACGGCACTCCACGGCATTACGCTTAACAGCGGCTCGCCATTTTGTTCTTCACCGCTCTGGTACGTCGCCGCCCAGTTCAGCCGCCAGTGGGCGTCCGGTTGCCAGTGGCCTTCCAGTTCAATGCCTTTCACCACGGCGGAGTCGATATTGACCGGCATGCTGTACAGAGCGCCATTTTGTTTGCTGCAGACACCGCGCACACAGCTTTGGTAGACGGTGGTGGGGTTGATAGTGAACTGGCCGCTTTGGATCATGTCGCTGTATTTATCGCGAAATAACGACAGCTGATGCGTGCTGTTATCCAAAGTCAGTTGATACGACAGTTCCAGATTCAGGCTGTGCTCGGGTTTTAATGCCGGGTTGGCCTGCGCCGTCGGTAACGTCACAGTGTTGCCGCTGACCGCTTCCTGCAAACTGGTGGTGCTGGTCTGCAGATACATATCTTCAGTCGTTGGTGCCCGGAAACCCCGGCCGGCTTGCAGGCTCAGGCGTTGCCGATCATCCAGCTGATAATGCAGCTGCGCCTGATAACTGGCCGCGCCAAAATCGACGGCTTTGACTGAACCGGTTTTATCCTGATAAGTGGCCGACAACTGCGGGTTGTAATCGAGCTGATCATAGCGCGCGCCAAGACCCAGCGACCAGGCTGTGTCGGTCAGGCTCAGCAGGTTGCGGGCATAGACGGAGCGCGTACGGATATCGGTCACCGGCACAAAAGCCGGGTCCACTTCCAGCGTGGCCAGCGTTTTGGTCTGGCCGACGTAACGCCGGTCCACTGCGCTGGAGCTGACCGTTTTGTTTTGCGCCTGCAGACCATAAGTCCATTGTTGCTGCAGCTTTTCAGTGCTCAGCTCTTTGTCAAAAGCAGCGGTCCATTGGGTCAGTTTCTGCCGGAAATCGCGGTCTTCTTCACGAATACATGGGGCGATATTTTGCGGGCAAGGCGCCGATACGGTCATCCGCGTCAGACCGTGGTTGCGGCTGTTCTGCTGGTCCAGTTTCAGCTGCAGCGTATCGAATAAAGCCAGACCGGCCAGATAGTCATACTGCAGGCTGTGTTTATCGCGGTTGCTGTCATCAAGACCGGTGCGGCGTAAGTAGGTTTGGTCTTGCCGGGAGATGTTCTGCAAGCTGCTGTCAGTTTGGTAGCTGTCGAGGCTATAGCCGATTTTATGCTCCGGCAAAAAGTTGTATTGCAGCTTCAGCAATAAATTCCGGCTTTGTGCGCTGAGCGGGTCAGCACTGGTACTACCCGGGCCTGTGACGGTGCTGTGGCGGTCATAACTTTGGTTTTCTTCGCCATCGCGACTGCTGTACACCAGCAGGCTTTCCAGCCGGCCAGTGCGGGCGGCACCGGTGATGCTATGCAGCCATTCGCTGTTATTGCCGCTGTATTGGCTCTTGAATTTCAATGCGCCGTCGTCGCCGCTGGATTTGAGGAAATCGGCCGGATCTTTGGTCAAAAACAGCACGGCGCCGCCTAAAGCGCCGCTGCCGGCACTGATGGCGTCAGCGCCTTTGAGAATGTTGACCTGCTTTAACGCATCCGGGTCGATGCCACCAAGGCCGGAGCGGAAAAATTCATAAGGTGCGTGGCTGTCCGGGTCCATCGTTTCGCCAAGGGCCAGGCCATCCACGGTAATTTTCACGCGATCGCCTTCGACACCACGGATATTAAAACCGCTGGAGCCAAAGCGGCCGATGTCAGTCAGATTGACGCCGGGCACCATCCGTACCAAATCAGCTAAATTACTGATTTGCTGAGTGTCGATATCTTTGGCACTGACTTGCTGTTGTTTTAATTGCGGGCTGGATTTGATTTCGCTGGCTTTGATTTCGACAGCCTCCAGCGTTTTGGCACTGGCAGCATCAGCTGCGAAGACTTTGGCGGTCAGCAGCACAGGGCTTAACGCCAGCATCAGCAATGAATAACGAGGTGACATGTTGTATTCCTTATCAATCAGATGTTTATTGTTTTAAGTTGGTTTTTTTAGGCTGCATTCAGCCAGGCCCTGCCAAAAGGCAGTGCCGGTTTTTACAAAAAAGTGAATGGCTGGAGCTTGCGCTTAGCCGGACGGATGTACAGCCGCGGTGGGCGCAGGATCGCCGGCCGGGCGGACTTCAACGCGCACCTGACCCAGCTCGTGCTGGCCCTGCAGCAACAAGGGTTTTGACAGCGGCCAGTGCAGCGGCAATTTCAGTTGCTCGCGGCCACCGCCTTCCCGTGCCGCCTCCAGATGTAAGATGTAATCGCCGGCTGGCAGCGGCCTGCCGTCAGCCAGACGGGCGTCCCACAGGAACTGATGCACACCCGCTCTGCGGGTGGCGCCAGCCAATTGGTCGAAGTGTTGACCTTTCTGTTGATTGGCCTGACGCCACCAACTGCGCAGCTCCACATACCAGCGTGGCTGTTCACCGAGCAACAACAATTGCGCCTGCCATTGGCCATCTTGACTGAGCCAGGCGCTGACATAAGGCCGTTTGGCCTGACGTGGCTGCACCGGTAATTCCAGTTGCAACTGCAGTTGTTGGCTGTGCTGATAGGCCGTCGCCGCTTGCAGCTGATGAAACCAGCTGGCGGATGCCTGCAGCTGTGGTGTTGTTGCCGGGTCTTGTTGCCATTCACGCCACAGCGCTGCGTCGGTCTCCTGCTGCAGAGACTGAGTGCGCTGCGCCGGGCTGGCCGAAGTCAGCGCCTGGGCCAATAACCAGGCCCGGCTGAAGCTTTGACTGGTCACTGCCACAGCAGGCCCATATTGCACCGGCCAGGCTTCCTGCGGATGCCAGACGGCGTCTGAGCCCGGGTTTTTACTGCCAGCAGCGACTGGTAGATTCGCCTGCAGCAACACTTGCTGCTGTAAACGGATGGCGGTCAGCGGCTGTGTGCCGGTCACCTGGTCGCTGCCAAATGCCTGTGCCGCCAGCGTGGTGTCAGCAAACTGCGCGCGCCAGTGACCAAATTGCAATTGCAAGCTGGCGCCTGGCCACAAGGTTTTGGCTTGGCTCAGCAGATTATCCAATACCACGGCCTGAGCAAACCCTTGCAGGTCCGGCAGCAACCGCACTGCATCGCCCTGCAAACTGAGTAGCTGGCGTGCGTCGCGGCGCAGTTTCACCCGGTCCGGTAACTCGCCGCTGGCAGCGGCTTGTTGCCATGTCAGACCCCATAACTTGCGGGCCGCGCCAAAACGGCAATGATAACTGCGCTGTTGTTGCCACCAGGCTTCACATTGCTGCCAGGCCTGCTGCAATAAGGCTGCATCCGCCGGCCATGTTCCCGTGGCGGCAAATTGCTCTGCGGCTGACCAGTACCTGGCGTCTGTCAGCCAGGGCCACTGCTGCTGCAGATACTGTTGCAGCTGCAGTTGCTGGGCCTTGCTGATCTCGGTGCCTGTGACTTCCAGCCGGACAGGAAACGGGCCGGGGCCCGGCAGCGTGACTGTGGCAGCCTGCGCCAGACCCGTGCAGAACAGCAGGCAACATGCGGTTTTCATATCAAGGCGCCGTCCGTGTGGTCTTTTTTGCTTTGTCGCTGCTCGCCGGGGCATTCTCTGCTTCAGGTCGCGCTTCAGGCAAAGCTTCAGTACGGCTGACCAACCGGTTCTGATCGGTATCCCAGCGGCTGAACATACGTTGGCCGGACTGATGATATTCGGCCGCACTTAAGATGCCGTTTTCATCCTTATCCAGCGCTTTAAACCGCACCTGCGCCTGTTTCAGTTGCGCGCTGCGGGTGCTGGCGATTTGTAGGTCAACCCGGTCAGTAAATTCGTGTTTATATTCCTGCGGAGACAGCGAGCCATCCTGGTCGGCGTCAGTGCGGGCAAAGGCTTGCTGGCGAATCTGCTGATATTCAGCTGCGCTCACTTCACCATTTTTATCAGTGTCATACATGGCCAACATGCCACTGACGCTGTGGGTGGTTGGCATCACCAGCGCTGGCCGGCGGCGGGGTTGCTCCGCGTTATTCTGGCCACGCCGCTGCGGTGCCGGCTCTGCCTTTGAATCTGTCTGTGAAATCAGGCCATCTTTGTTGCTGTCGATAAAACGAAAGGCGCTTTGGCCAGAGACCTGATATTCAGCGCTGCTGATGCGGCCGTCCTGGTCCTTATCCACCGCGGCAAAACGCACTTCGGTTTGTTTCAGCTGGCCTTTGCGGTCTGCTGCCAGCCGCTGATCCAGCCGATCGGCGTATTCGGCCTGATAACCGGCAACGTCAATCTGGGCGTTGTGCTTGAGGTCCATCAGCGCGAGGCGGTGCTGGCGCTCAGTGAAAAACTCGCTGTGGCTGACCTGACCGTCACCGTTTTGGTCAAATTCGGCAATAAAATCAATCTTGGCCTGCAATGTCGGCTGATGGGCGCGCACTGTTTTGTCGCCTTTGGTTTGTGGCGCCGGGGCTGTCTGGGCCAGTGCCGGCTGCGCCAGCAGATACAAACTGCTGACCAGTAAAAAATGCCGGATAGTTTTGGGTTGCATCATCATCGGGTTCTCCTGAAATGTGGTTGTGCTTATTCCGCCGCTTCAAACACCACAGTGCTGGTGTGGCTGTAAGTCGGTGCTTTGGCGCCTTGTGGGGCTGGGGCGCGATGGCGGGCCAGTAACAGATAAGTGCCGGCCTGTGTCGGTGTCAGGCTGAATTCGCCCTTTGCATTGGTGGTGACTGGCACTGGCGCGGTTTTGTTTTGGCCTGCGTTATGGCTGCCGGTGGTGTGCAGTTCAAGTTTGCTGTCGGCCAACGGTTTGCCGTCCAGCAACAAAATCCCTTTAACCGGCTGACCGGCGTACAGGTCATTCGGATGGCTGACAAACTGCAGCTCCAGCCCGGTGCCGCTGGCTTTTAACGCGGCTTGGTCCGGTTTGCCTTTGCTGATGTAAGTCTCAGCGCGGGTCACACTCTGAAAATGTGCCTTCAGCGTGGCACCTTTAGGCAGCACAAACTTTGGGTCTCTGCTGTTTTCGGTTTTCCCGTTCAGCACATAGCTGTGAAACACCGCACCCAAGCGTTGGCCCGTGCTGTATTTATAAGTGCCGTCGGTTTTCAGTTCATCATCCAGCACAGTGCGGCTTTTCACTGCAACCAGCTCTTTTGGCGCCCGCGGTTGACCGTCCGGCCCGGTGACCTGAAATTCACTTTGATCAAATTTGGCTTCCGGCAGAAAAAACTGCTCAGCAAATGCCGCCTCTAAACTGACCCAGCCGCGCACAGGTTCAAAACTGGCAGGCGCCAGATAAGGCACATGGGCCTGAGCAGTGCTCAATGGCAAGGCACAGCACAGCGCCAACAATAAGGGTTTTACTGATATCACAGAGGGTTACCTTTTAGTTGAGAGTAGTTCGCATTTGCATTATTAGATCAAATGAGAATTATTCGCAATAAAAAGTATGCATGGGGCTGGATAATGAGCGCCAATGCCGGTTAAAGATGGCGAAAGCGACAAGCCAGCCATTGTGGCCAAGCCAACATCAGCAGCACTAATCAGGCTGCCGACAAGGCTCGAATGTCTTCAGTGCTTATTCCGGTAAATTATTTGTTGACGAGTAAAAATCGTTCTACTACATTTGTAGCATTGAAAACTACAAACGTAGTAATGGAACTTGCAATGAAGCTCAGCGAATTCGAACTGGATGTGATGCAACTACTCTGGCAACAGGAACCCTGCACAGCGGCACAGCTGCATGAGCTGTTGTCGCAGAACAAAAAGGTGGCTTACACCACAGTGAAAACAATAGTCGACCGGTTGGAGCAAAAAGGCGCGGTGGCGCGGGCCGGTCAGCAAGGGAAAGCGATTATTTATCGTTCGTGCGTGGACCAAAGTACTTTGTCTGATCAAGCCACCCCCGGTTTTATGCAAAGATTCTTTGGTGGGGATTCCCGCAGTTTAATCGCCCATTTTATTCAACAGGAAGCATTGAATGAAGATGATATTGCATATTTGCAAAACCTGTTAAAAGACAAAAAACAACCGAAGTAGGTCAATATTATGATGGATTATTTCATTACCTGCACCGCCATTAGTATCTGTGCCTGGTGCGCCAGTATCTTATTAAAAATGCGCCTGCCAGAATAAGCTTTTATTTGCTGATGTTTGCGCTGTTGAGCTGGTTTGTTCCCTGGCAGCTGCTCCCTGAAGTTGTCACAGCCAAAACGCAGGCTGATGCCTGGTTCGATCTGGCACCCATTGATCTGCAAAGCACCGTTTTGTCCACACCAACGGCAAAAACGGCCGGACAAGGCGAGCCGGCGTCGATACTGTGGTCTTGGCAATTGAGTTGGGCGCAGCTGTTTGGATCGCTTTTTGTCGTGGGAGCTGCCGTATTTTTGCGCCGGCTCTATCAATATTTTAATGCGATTAATTCTTTGAATGTAAAAGTAATTAATGAATATTGTCCGACGTCGAACATACAAGCATACCCGGTTAAAGTCACACATTTGCATACACCGGCCATCGCCACCGGGCTGTTTCGACCCACGATCTGGATTGATGCTCAGTTATTGCAACGCCCGGAATTAGGCTCTGTGTTATTGCACGAATCGACCCATATCCGGCAGGGCGATATTGTTTGGTTATGGCTGATTTGTCTGACTGAAAGCCTGTTCTGGTGGAATCCGCTTTGCCGGATATTAGCCAGAAAAGCCCGGCAAATATTAGAACTGCGTTGTGATGAAAGTTGCTTCAATCAATTAAAACAACAGTATCAAATGGATTTGGCCAGTTTGTTATTAAAGCCGCTGGCTGGTTCATCCACACAATCTTTGGCTGGCGCTCCGATCCTCAATATCGTCAACAACAAAGATTTTAATATGCTCAGAGTGAAAATGTTAAACAAGGAGAAAGTGATGAAGTTAAAACATCTGGCAATATTGATGGCTGCAGTTTCCATCAGCGCGGTAGCCGCTGCGCAAATTAGCGAAACGAAGGCGCCAGCACCGGCTGCCTCATCAGCGCGCGCTGCAAATCTCAGCAACGCGTTTCAAACCCAACAAGCGGCGTTAGTACAGGCCGCTGCGAAGGCGAAAAGCGACGAGCCGGCGGAATTACACCAAGTCGTCGCTAATATCCATGCCTGGCATCGCGGCCGCACCACGCTGAGCTGGGGTGAAGAGAAACGCATGATGCTAAATGCTTTTACTTTACTGGCGCATGTCCAGCATAAACTTGGCCAGCATCAGGAAGTGATCAGCACCTTTAAAAGCTGGTACCCGGCTGGCAGTGACGTGCCTTATTTCCTCAGAAATATCACGGCTAATACCTACCTGAAGCTGAATCAACCAGAGTTAGCCCTGCAGGAACTGGCCATTTTGCAGCGGGAGATTGGCGACGATATCCGTCCGGGTTCACTTTATATGCTGGCGCTTGCGCACGCGAAAAACGCCGATTATGCCGCTGCAAGTCAGGTGCTGACTCACCCGAATATCATCGAGGACAGCTATACGCAGGCACTGCAGTATTACATCTACAGCCAGCAAAATGATGTGGTGCGACGCGATTTGGTTAAAGCCAAATTACCAAAAGATATCGCCAGCAAACCAGCAACGTTACCAGACGCAGGGCTCCTGGGGTCACCACTGCTGAGATCGCTGCCGGCGGCGTAGCCACAACGCGCTTTTCGGACAGTCGTGTTCATTACTCTGACAAGTCTTTGATTTTCCGGAGTTTTGTTATTTAAGCATCTGAGATCTCGCAGGCACATCGCGCTTTAGCTTTCCGGAGGAAAGGCTGGTTACAGTGATGGCCGCGGTTGCAATTGAATCATCCTTGAGTAACCCCAACTTGTAAAAACAAAGCTGACCCCCAGATCCAAACTTCATCCATTGACCAGACCATATGCTGATGCCCGTTTCAACATGTCCACAAACTGCTGATACAACAATGCCGGCCGGCGCAAGAAGGCAATTGGCAGTGTTGCTGACTGCATTGTGGCTGGTGTGGGTGTTGGCTTTGACGCTGGGCGCGGCAGCGCTGCCTGACGTTCCCGCGCAACCTGCGTATCAACCGTCGTGGCAAAGTCTGCCGGATCAGACGGAGCCGATATTGCTGCAGGCACAAAGTGAACGCAGCAGCCCGCAGTTATTCCTGCATGCCAAACAACAGCCTGTGTATGTGCTGGTGGCTGAACCCGTGCTGCTGTTGTTGCGTCTGCTGGCTTTGTTTATGCCGGTGGTACTGCTGCTGGCCTGGTTTATCCGTGCCGGGCCCAGGCGCAGTTTTCGTCTCGCGCTGTGGCGGGAGGCCAACCTGTGCTGTAAAAGTCAGCTGTATCACTGAAACCTCTTATTGCATTTGAAAAGTTAAATTTTTCCAATCAATAGAGGTGTTTATGTCAAATTCAAAAAAAACGCCGGTGAAAAGCCGCTGGCGTTTTCTGGTGCTGTTTGTTGTTGTTCTGATCATTCTTCTGCAAGCCATTGGTCTGCCGGTGGCGGCAAAAACGCCTGTTCCGGCAGACCCCACTGCTGCGCAGCAAGGTCTCACGGCCGCTGAGCGCCACACCGCGCTGACGCAGCTGGCTGCTGTGCTAGCAGAACATTATGTGTTGCCAGAGATGGCAGCGCAGCTTTCCACTGCGTTGTTACAAGCCGAAACCGCTGGCCGGTTTCATCATCTGCAAAGCAAACAACAGCTGGTCGATGAAGTAGGCGGCTGGCTGCGCAGCGTTGGCAAAGACGGCCATCTGGGGCTGGAGCTGACGCAAAGCTATGGCGAAGTCACTCATATCCGCCATGAAAGCGAGGAAAAACGCCGCAATAACTTTGCTTTTGAAAAGCTTGAAATCCTGCCCGGCAATATCGGTTATCTGAAGCTGAACAAGTTTGTGCAGGCGGATGCGGCTTTTGATGTCGCGTCGCAAGCGCTGCAGTTTTTAAGCCGAACTGACGCGCTGATTATCGATTTGCGTGAAAGCGCCGGCGGCTCGCCGCAGCTGGTGCGTTACCTGCTGAGTCATTTTGTGCCGGCAGACACTTTGTTGTGGCAGCTGGAACGCCGAAGCATGGAGCAAACGGAGCAAGCGGAGGAAGTCAGGGCGCAAGTGGTCCTGCAAAAACAACTGCAGATGCCGTTGTATGTGCTGCAATCCGTCAACCAGGCCAGTGCTGCCGAGTTCTTCAGTTATGCCCTGCAACAGCAGGGACGTGCCACAGTGATAGGCGAAACCAGTGCCGGGCTTGCCCATTACACCGGCGCTATGGCGGTGACTGACTGGTTGTTTGTGCGTATCCCACTGGCGCGGCCGCTGTTCCCGAAAAACGCTGATAACTTTGAACAACGTGGTGTAGTGCCGGATGTCAAAGTGCCGGCGGCAGCTGCGTTGCAACAGGCGTTATTGCTGGAGCGGCAAAGGCGGGACAATATAGCTCAGCACTAAAAAACCAAGCCCTCGAATCAACGAGGGCTTTTTATTCGCGCCAGCCGTGGCGTTTTTTCTGCAGACCAACGCTGGTCTTGTTAAAAATTGCTCCTGGCAATTTTTAACAACTTCCGGAAAAACTGGCCAGGTTATTCCACCGGTTTTTCTTTGCCATGATGCGGTGAACGCGGACCGTATAACAGGCCGTTATGAGCTTGTGGTGATAACAGCCGGTTGGTGGCAATGGCGGCGATGTCAAAGCCAGTATCCAGCGCAGTTTCCATAATCTGCGTCACGGCTGCTTCGACTAACATGCCGACGAGACCGCCGCCGCTGTTATTGTTTTGTTCGCTGCTGGAAGCGCTGGCTTTGCCTTCCCACAACAGCGCGTTGGTTTTACTGTCGGTTAAGCGTGCTTTGACCACCACCACAGTGTCGCTCGACAACACCGCATAAGAAGTGCCGTATTCTTCGATGTCGATATACAGCACTGCATCAGCGCCAAAAATCTCATTGAGTTTTTTCGGTGCCACGGCGTGAATATCTTCTGCGACTGTCAAGCCATTGTTTTTAAAGGTTTCATTGACCAGCACCACCGGAAACACGTAATAACCGGCTTCAGCCAGTGGTACTGTCACGTTCGCCAACACGCCATACGGCGCTATTACTTCGGAGGTGTGATTGGTCGGTGGTAACACCAGAATCGACTTTGGATTGCTTTGTTTAAAAGCGCTGTAATCCATCGGCTTCTGGGTAGTGGCACAGCCGGCCAGTAACAGGGTCAGCACACAAGCCAGAGATAATTTCACAGTACTCATGACTGACCTGCCTTGGCGTTTTTCAATAAAAAGTCGATAAACTGGGTTGATTCTGGGTACAGCTGCTTTTCTTTTTGCAGATAACCGAGGCCGGTATCGCGCTGACCACTTTGCAGGTACAAAAAGCCCAGATGCGCATAGATGCCCGGCCCGACCTGCAGCCTGTTACGGTTGGTTTCGCGGATGGTTTTTTCCAGCGCTTCGATTTGCTCGGTCACTGCCGAATCTTCGTTTTTAAAGTGCTCGTAGACGTTGGTCTGGTAAGAGCCGTAGTTATACAACGGCTTGGTGCTCTGACAGCCGCTGAGTGCCGCGACAGACAAGGCGGCAACCAGCATTAATTTTACATCCATGTGTTTTGGTCTCACTGCGGTTGCCATTGGTTATTGCTGATGCCGTTGACCAGATTGTTGACCGCTTCACGTAACGCCAGATCTAACACTTTGCCGTTTAAGGTGGCGTCATAACCTGCAGTACCACCAAAACCAACCACTTCACGGTTCGACAGGCTGTATTCACCGGCGCCCATCGCCGAGAACACCACAGCTGAGGTTTCGACATCGACAATATTTAACGCCACTTTGGCATAAGCGATTTGTTCTTTGCCTTTACCTAAAATGCCAAACAGTTGTTTGTCGCCGGTTTGTTTGCGGCCAAATTCTGTGACGTCGCCTGTCACGACATATTTAGCGCCGATAACATTTTGTTTAGCGCCGGCAAATTGGGCTTCCTGCGACAGTTCGGCCATATTGGCGCGGTCCATCACCAGAAAACGGTTGGTTTGCTGTAAATGTGTGATCAGAATAGTTTTGGCTTGTGAGCCCAGCTGATCGACTTCAGCGTTGAAAATGCCATTTTGGAAATTTGAGCGGTTTTGGAATTTACCGACCACCAGTTTGCTTTTTTGACCTTGGTAAGGCTGGTAAGCGGCGTTGACTTTAGGGGCTTCGATAGTGCGGGAGGATTCAGTTGCTGAACAGCCGGCCAGAATAACCAGAGGCAGTGCCAGGGCAAAAGAACGAAAGGTACTTTTCATGTAAATTTCCTTTTTCGGTGAAAGTTGCAAAATGGTAACAGGACTTCTGCAGTTAAACATTGGAAATTTAAACTTTGGCTGAACAAGCGGTGTTTTTCTGTACGGCCAGGGGCGGTGGACGAAAGACTAAACGCGGGCGCTATTGTTGAGCGCGCCCGCTATGGTGTGAAAAACTACGAAATTAAAACAGCCAGCGCATGCCGACAGCGGCCGCGCTGTCGTGTTGGGTTTCAAGTTCGAGTCGTGTTGCCAGCAGATAAGCCGTCAGGTCTTTGCTGAGGCTATAGTCCGCCCCGACCGACCAGCTATGGCCCTCTTCGCTATGCCGGGTGCGGCTGTGGTCCTGCATATATTGCAGTTTGTAGGCAATGGCATCGCGTTTTAACTGCAGTTCTGCCAGCCAGGCCGTCCCCTGCAGCGGTTTAGTCTGATGTTCACTGTGCTGCCACATCAGGCCGCCCGACAAAGTGCCGAGGCTGGATTCACTCAACAGCGCATGCGCCAGCAAGCGGTCCGCACTGATGTTATTCAGTTCATTGGCGCGGGCATAAGCGAAATAATAGGGCACTTGTTTAAATGCGGCGTCACCGTAGCTGAGGCTCCAGTCGTGACCGCCGGCGGTTTCGTCGCTGGCACCGGTCTGATAAGTCGCGCTCCATTGCCATAACCCCAGTTTCGGGCTTTGGTAACTGACGATATTTTCCAGCCGGTCCTGACCGGGCGTCAGCTGCGCCATGTCAGCTAAGGTCTCGTTAAATAAGTCGATTTTGCCTTCAGACTTTTTAAATTTGCTGTCGTTTTTACCAAAAATCAGCTCGCCGTAGGTTTTGCTGGCAACACCAACATAAGTATTACGGCTGCCAAGGCGATGGCCTTTATTGCTGTCATCGAGGCCATTGACTTGCCATTCGTACACGGCAATCAGCTTTAAATCATCGGTCAGCGCCTGGTCGGCTTTAAGGCCAAGCCGGCTGAACGGCGCTTCGATTTGCCAGCCTTGGTCGGCGTAGCGCAGCAGGTCGGCGTCGGCATACAGTGCCTGCAGATCGATTTTGCCGTAAAAATCCCACTGAAAATCCTTGGCCTGCAGCGGCGCTGCCACTGCAACTAAGCCAGCTATAGTCGTGAATAAAGCTTTATGCATTTTGAGCCTCTGTACTGCTGACCATCACAGGGGCTGCAGAGGCCGCTGGGCCTTGCGCCAGTTCGCGGTTAAGCGTGTCGCTATTAAGTTCACCACACCATTTCGCCACTACTAACGTTGCCACGCCATTGCCAATCAGATTGGTCAAAGCGCGCGCTTCTGACATAAAACGGTCGATACCGAGAATTAACGCGATGCCGGCCACCGGCACTGAGCCCACTGACGCCAAGGTGGCTGCCAGCACGATAAAACCGCTACCGGTGACACCCGCCGCGCCTTTGGAGGTGACCAACAACACGGCCAGCAACGTCAGCTGCTGGGTTAAATCCATCGGTGTATCAGTGGCCTGTGCAATAAACACCGCCGCCATCGTCAGGTAAATCGCCGTGCCGTCTAAGTTAAAGGAGTAACCGGTTGGGATCACCAGGCCTACTGTTGATTTGGTGGCACCGAGTTTTTCCAGCTTGGTCATCATCCGCGGCAACACAGATTCACTCGATGAAGTGCCGAGCACAATCAGCAGTTCCTCGCGGATGTAGCGGATAAATTTGGTGATAGAAAAACCGTGATAACGCGCAATAGCGCCCAGCACGATAAAGATAAACAGCAGGCAAGTGGCGTAGAAAGTCGCCATCAGACCGGCGAGTGACCAGAGTGTGCCGATGCCGTATTTACCGATGGTAAAGGCCATGGCGCCAAAAGCACCGATAGGCGCCACTTTCATCAGCATGTGGACTATGGCAAACAGTAATTCCGAGCTTTTTTCGATATAAGTAAACAGGATATTCTGCCGGCCGCCGAGGCGCTGCAGCGCAAAACCAAACAGGATAGAGAAAAACAGTACCTGCAGCATGTCGCCACGGGCAAAAGCATCAAATACGCTGGTCGGGATGATATTGAGCAGGAAATCAGTGACCGTCTGCATCTGACCCGGTGCGGTATATTTACTGATCGATTTTTGGTCCAGGCTTGCCGGGTCAATATGCATGCCGTTGCCGGGCTGCACCACATTAATCACCACCAGACCAATCACCAGCGCGATTGTCGAGACAATCTCGAAATACAACAAGGCATAACCACCGGTTTTGCCAACGCGTTTCATATCTTCCATACCGGCGATGCCAATCACCACAGTACAAAAGATGATGGGCGCGATAATCATCTTAATCAGCTTAATAAATCCGGTACCAAGCGGCTGCATCGCCGTGCCGGTGTCCGGATAAAAGTGTCCGAGCGTGATACCAATGGTGATGGCGAGCAGCACCTGAAAGTAGAGGCTGGATAACAGCCGGCCTGTTGCTTGTTTCATGTTGTTCTCTTTTTAGTTAGCGGAGGAAATCTCCCTGTCGTTTTGACTTAGGCAAAGGCTGGGCCAGAACTTGGTTTTTGGAAATGTTGTTATTTATTAGATGGTTAATTCGTGGTTGATGCTGGTGGTGTTTGGTTTTGTGTGGATTTCCACACAGCGGAGTTTGGCGTTTGTCACTTTTTCCGCCAGTGGCGGGTGTTGTCATTTTTTCCTCTGCGGTGAGACCGCTTAGCAAAGAGTTCACCTGTCGGTGAGGTACTTGTTGCTGACGCTGGTTCTTTGCCCTGCGGGCGGCCGTTTCGCCCTTTGGGCGAGTTACTTTTTATCGCGATAAAAAGTAACCAAAAAGCGCTCGCCCGGTTCCGCTCGAAAGCCCGCTGAAAATCAACAGTTTGAGGCGCTGGGGCAACTCGCGCGGCGCTACCGTCGCCGCACTCAAACACTCCCCAGCTTAAAACCTCAAACTGTTGATTTTCATCGGCTCGCTCCAACGGGCAGTCTGCTGCACTAGCTGGTTTTGCTTTTAACTTTCGTTTGTTAAACACCGCAACAACTAAGAAAACCAATTTCCCCGTTGAAGCGAGCCGATGAAAAATGGTGATTTGAGGTTTTAAGAAAACGAGTGTTTGAGCGATTCGACGTTAGCGAATCGCGAGTTGCGTTTTCGCCTCAAATTGCCATTTTTCA
>NZ_CAXIRE010000018.1:0-233112 GCF_964031785.1 Rheinheimera texasensis | reverse complement strand
TTCGCTTCACCCCGTCGGCATGGCGCGCATTATAGGCCGTCACGAAACTTACGCAAGCCTAAATTTGAGAAAAGTTGCGCTTTTGCGATCGTTCGGGTGTTTTTTGCTCGAACTGCTGTTTTTATCGTAAATACCTGCTGATAAAGCCACCACCATACAGACGAAGAAGCCAATCGCGGCAGCGATTGGCTTCTGTTACCTACTCGATATAGCAGTAAATAGTGGTTAGCGCAGATTTGGTGCTAACCAGGTTTCAGCTTCACTGCGGCTCCAGCCTTTCTTCGCCGCATATTCTGACAGCTGATCTTCACCAATCTTGCTGACCGCGAAGTACTTGCTATCCGGATGCGCTAAATACCAGCCCGATACCGCAGCGCCTGGCCACATCGCATAGCTTTCCGTCAGCAACATACCGATCTGTGCCTCTGCATCTAATAAAGAGAACAAAGTGCCTTTCTCAGTATGTTCCGGACAAGCCGGATATCCCGGCGCCGGGCGAATGCCCTGATAGGCCTCCCGAATCAGCTGCTCATTATCCAGTTGCTCATTGGCGGCATAACCCCAGTATTCTTTGCGTACTTTCATATGCAGGTACTCAGCCAGTGCTTCCGCTAAACGATCGGCCAACGCTTTCACCATAATACTGTTGTAATCGTCGTGCGCCTTGGCAAATTCTGCGGCAAACTCGTCGGCACCAAAGCCGGTACTGACAGCAAAGGCACCGATATAGTCGGCAATGCCTGAATCCACAGGTGCGATGAAATCAGCTAAAGAGCAGTTCGGCGCTTTGTTGCGAAGCGCAACTTGCTGGCGCAGATTAAACAAACGGCAGCGCTCGGCAGCGCGGCTTTCGTCGGTCCAGACAATGATGTCATCGCCATCACTATTGGCAGGGAATAAACCGAATACCGCACGTCCCGTCACTTTTCGCTCTGCAATCATCCGATCTAACATTGCATTGGCATCCTGATAGACCCGCCTGGCTTCCAAGCCTACCTCGGCATGATTCAGAATGGCCGGGAATTTGCCAGATAATTGCCAGGTCAGGAAAAACGGCGTCCAGTCGATGTAATCGCGCAGCACCTCTAAATCGACGTCCTGCCAGACATGCACACCGGGCTGCAGCGGCGCCGGCGCGACCTTTTGCAAATCCAGTGGAAAGCGATTGGCCCGCGCCTGTTCCAGCGTCAGCATTTCTTCGTGTTTGCGGCTGCGCTGATGTTGTTCGATGACACGCACATACTCATCCTGCACCCGTGCCAGATAATCCGGTTTCAGCTCAGCTGAAATCAGCGACTGCACCACAGAAACACTGCGCGACGCGTTCGGCACATACACCACGCCATGGGCATAATGCGGCGCAATCTTGATAGCGGTATGCGCTTTGGAGGTAGTGGCACCGCCAATTAATAATGGGATGGTGAAACCAAGCCGGGTCATTTCTTTGGCGACATGCACCATCTCGTCTAACGACGGTGTGATCAAGCCAGATAAACCGATGACATCGACATTCAGCTCTTTGGCTTTTTGCAGCAAAGTGGCGCACGGCACCATCACACCAAGGTCAATCACTTCATAGTTATTACACTGCAGCACCACACCAACGATATTCTTGCCGATATCATGCACGTCACCTTTGACGGTGGCCATCAGCACTTTGCCCTGAGTCGTGGCACCGGAGCCGGCTTTTTCTGCTTCTATATAAGGTTGCAGATAAGCCACGGCTTTTTTCATCACGCGGGCCGATTTGACCACCTGCGGCAGGAACATCTTGCCTTCGCCAAACAAGTCACCGACGACATTCATACCGTCCATCAGCGGGCCTTCGATCACATGCAGCGGGCGCTCGACACTTAAGCGTGCTTCTTCAGTATCCTGATCAATAAAGTCGGTGATGCCTTTGACCAGTGCATGCTCTAAGCGCTTGGACACAGGCCAGCTGCGCCAGGCATCATCTTCTTTGACTGCAACAGTGCCTTTACCGTGGAACTGTGCCGCGACTTCTAACAAACGTTCAGTGGCATCGGAGCGGCGGTTTAACACCACATCTTCGACGCGTTCTTTCAACAATTCCGGGATATCGTCATACACCGCCAGCTGACCGGCGTTGACGATCCCCATGTCCATGCCGGCTTTGATGGCGTGATACAAAAACACCGAATGAATGGCTTCACGTACTGGATCATTGCCCCGGAAGGAAAATGACACGTTCGACACACCACCGGAAATTTTTGCATGTGGGCAAAGCCGCTTTATTTCGCGGGTGGCTTCGATAAAATCAACGGCATAGTTGTTATGCTCTTCAATACCAGTGGCAACGGCGAAGATATTTGGGTCAAAAATAATGTCTTGTGGCGGGAAGCCGATTTGTTCCACCAGAATCTTGTAAGCGCGCTGACAAATTTCAACTTTTCGCACTTTGGTATCGGCCTGACCGACTTCATCAAAAGCCATCACGACCACAGCAGCACCATAGCGGCGTAGTAATTTTGCCTGTTGAATAAAAGGTGCTTCCCCTTCTTTTAAGGAAATCGAATTGACCACCGCTTTGCCCTGAATACATTTCAGTGCGGCTTCAATCACTTCCCATTTCGACGAGTCGACCATGATCGGCACCCGGGCGATATCCGGCTCACTGGCCAGCAAATTCAGATAACGCACCATGGCAGCTTTGCTGTCGAGCATCGCTTCGTCCATGTTGATATCGATGATTTGGGCGCCATTTTCGACTTGCTGCCGTGCGACATCCAAGGCGGCTTCAAACTTGCCGTCCATAATCAGTTTTTTGAAGCGGGCAGACCCCGTGACGTTGGTGCGCTCACCAATGTTAATAAAGCGGGCTTGTTGTTGCATCACCACTCCAACGAAAAGGCTTCAAGACCAGCCAGATTAAAACTGTGACTGACCGGCTTCGGCTCGCGCGGCGGTAAGCCGGCAACGACATCCGCAATAACCCGGATATGCTCCGGCGTAGTACCGCAGCAACCGCCGACGATATTAATAAAGTTATTGTTGGCCCAGTCCCTGATTTCTGCGGCCATATCTGTAGCATTCAGGTCATATTCGCCAAATTCATTTGGTAAGCCGGCATTCGGATGCACAGAAGTGGCACATTCGGCGATGGCCGCCATCGTCTCGACATAAGGCCTTAATAGATCCGGGCCTAGCGCGCAGTTCAGGCCAAAACTGACCGGTTCGACATGCGCCAGTGAGTGATAAAAAGCTTCAGTGGTCTGGCCCGATAAAGTCCGGCCCGATGCGTCTGTGATAGTGCCGGAGATCATCACCGGCAGTTTATAACCGAGCTCGTCAAACACCTGCAGCACTGCAAAAGCAGCGGCTTTGGCATTTAATGTATCAAAAATGGTTTCCAGCATGATGAGGTCCGCGCCACCTTCAATCAGCGCGTGAGTCGCTTCGTTATATGCGGCAACCAGCTGATCAAAGCTGACATTGCGATAACCCGGGTCATTCACATCCGGCGAAATCGACGCCGTGCGGTTCGTGGGCCCCAAAATACCGGCAACAAAACGTGGTTTTGCCGGATTTTTCGCGGTGAACTCATCACAAGCCTGCCGCGCCAGACGCGCTGCTTCGCGGTTAATCCGCGCCGCCAGATGCGACATATCGTAATCTGCCATCGCAATAGTGGTGGCGTTAAAACTGTTGGTTTCCAGAATGTCCGCGCCAGCCTCGAGATATTGACGGTGTATGGACAGAATCACTTCAGGCTTCGTCAGGACGAGTAAGTCGTTATTGCCTTTGAGGTCTGAAGGCCAGTCGGCGAATTCAGTGCCGCGATAATCCGCTTCCTGCAGCTGGAAATTCTGGATCATGGTGCCCATGGCACCATCCAAAACCAGAATTCGCTCCGCCAGAATTTGCTTAAAGCGTTCTGCGCTTAACCGGGCACTCATACTGCTCTCCCCTCGCCTACGCGCGCTAAATCAAATGGTGTGGCCTGATAGACATAATAATTCAGCCAGTTACTGAATAACAAAAAGGCATGACTCTGCCACAGTTTCATTGGGCCTTTGCTTGGATCGTTGTCACGGAAATAATTCTCCGGCACTTTGGGGCTTAACCCAGCGGCGAGGTCACGCTGATATTCATCATTTAGTGTAGTTAAATCATATTCCGGGTGGCCAGTGACAAAAATCCGGCTACCGCTGGAATTTTGCAATAAATATGCGCCGGTGGCGTCGGCTTCAGCTAATACGTGAATATCCGGGTGTTGTTGGTATTTTTGCTTTGGCACCTGTGCATAACGTGAATGCGGCACCAGGAAACTGTCATCAAAACCGCGCACTAATGGACACAACGGCTGCACCACATTTTGCCAGTACACACCGGATAACTTCTCGCCACGGATCTCGCGCTGCAAGCCGTAGTAATAGTAAAGAGCCGCATGCGCAGCCCAGCAGAGGAATAAGGTGGATGTGACGTGTCTATCAGCCCAGGCGAGTATTTCGGATAACTGTGGCCAGTAACTGACGTCCTCATAATCGACCAGACCAAGCGGTGCACCAGTGATAATCAAGCCGTCGTAATTTTGCTGTTGTACATCGGAAAAATAACGATAAAAGCAATTCAGATGACTTTCCGGTGTGTGTTTGCTGACATGGTTGTCCAGCCGGATCAGTTCGATATCTACTTGCAGCGGACTGTTCGCCAGCAAACGCAATAACTGAATTTCTGTGGTCACTTTATTTGGCATCAGGTTCAGAATGGCAATACGCAGTGGACGGATATCCTGAGTGCGGGCCCGGCTTTCAGTGATAACAAAAACATTTTCCGCCGACAAGGCTTCCACGGCTGGTAACTGATCTATCACTTTAATAGGCATAAAGGCTCCACAACACCACAAAGATGCGTCACTTTGCCGAATCGCCCATTAATTGTCAACTTCTATACGTTTAGACGTCCATTTGATATTTTGAAATACTGGGTTTTCAGCTCTATGCTGGAAGACATCTTAGATTCGGAGTGACCATGAAATTAATTGGCTGCATCTGTGGTCTGGTGCTCAGCCTGACCTGTACCGCCGAGCCTGTATTACCAAAACCTGAGGAAATTCCGGTTTATATTCGAGACGATGTCTACGAAGATTATCTGAAGTTTCTCAATGGCCGGCCTGTATTGAGCATTGTGGATTTTCGTGGCATCACTATGCGCCGTGATGTCGCAGATATGGTGTTGCTACAGCAAGCATTGGCTTTGGGCGGTTTTACCAAGAATTTTTATTATCAACCTGGCAAGTTTAATTTCCGTAATACCAAGATGCTGGAAAGTGGTGATTCCCTGCTAAGTTTTGATACGTATTGGCTGACAGATGCCAAAGCGCTCGCGGGCAAAGTTTTTATCAGCGAACCTGTGGTGCGGCGCGGTGAATATTTAGCCGGCATTTATACCAGCCCCGAGAATCTGCCAGTGCTTCGCACCCGGACTTTAACCGAGCTACGTAAATTTAGCGGCGTGTCTACACCTAAGTGGCGTACTGACTGGGAGACGATGCAGGCTTTAGGTTTAAAAGAGCTTGTGCAAGAAGATGAATGGCTCAGTCAGGCCCGGATGGTGCATATGCGTTGGGTTGATTTTATGCTGATGCCTTTTTTTCATGATGAAAAAGGTATCTATCAACTGGAACAGCTGCGCTTAAAAGTAGTGCCTGGTGTCGCCATATTACTCAATGACAGTCGGCATTTTGTTATCAGTAAATCTCATCCGGACGGCCGCTTTGCCAATGAGGCGTTGAATAAAGGTCTCAGAATTTTGCGGGAAAATGGCAGGATTGAGCAGTTGTACAAACAAGCTGGGTTTATGTTGCCGGAAAATTCAGTACAGATATTGAATTTACCTGCAGCAAAGCCTAAAACAAAGCCTGCTTTACATTCGACATCGGCCGCGTCGACCGCGCCGACGACTCAAGGGCATGAGCGTTAGCAGTAAAAAATGGCCCACTTGGGCCATTTTCTGTGTCAGTTTTGTACAACAAGTCCGTCAACTGCTGAAAGACTTGTCACACAGTAGTCAGCATCCAGCTTAAAACTCTTCATCAAGCTCAGCGGGTTCAGCGGCTAACTCTTCGATGGCCGGAGCACCTTTGGTCGGTTGCAGTAACAAGCGGTTACGCAGCTCAGTTTCGATCTCCTGCGCCACGGCTGGGTTTTCAGCCAGATACTTCATCGCATTGGCTTTACCCTGACCAATCTTATTACCTTTATAGGCGTACCAGGCACCGGCTTTATCGACCAGTTTTTCAGCAACACCCAAATCAATCAGCTCGCCGGTTTTACTGATGCCTGCGCCATACTGGATAATAAATTCAGCCTGACGGAATGGTGGTGCGACTTTGTTTTTCACTACTTTGACACGGGTCTCGTTACCGACCACTTCTTCGCCTTCTTTGACAGAACCAATACGGCGAATATCCAGGCGGACTGAAGCGTAGAATTTCAGGGCGTTACCACCGGTGGTCGTTTCCGGGTTACCGAACATCACACCGATCTTCATCCGGATTTGGTTGATGAAAATGCACAAGGTGTTTGAGCGTTTGATGTTACCGGTCAGTTTACGCAGCGCTTGGGACATCAGACGGGCTTGCAGACCGACATGGCTGTCGCCCATGTCGCCTTCAATTTCTGCTTTTGGCGTCAACGCAGCTACAGAGTCGACGATGATCACATCTACTGCTGCAGAACGGACCAACATGTCGCAAATCTCTAAAGCCTGTTCACCGGTGTCTGGCTGTGACACCAACAGGTCGTCGATTTTAACGCCGAGCTTGCCGGCATAAATCGGATCCAAAGCGTGTTCGGCGTCGATAAACGCACAGGTTTTGCCAAGCTTTTGCGCTTCTGCAATCACCTGGAGGGTGAGAGTCGTTTTACCTGAAGATTCAGGACCATAGATTTCAACGATTCGGCCACAAGGTAAACCACCAATGCCAAGGGCAATGTCCAAACCCAAAGAGCCGGTAGAGATAGCATCAATCTCCAGCGAGGTGTTATCACCCAACTTCATGATTGAACCTTTACCGAACTGACGTTCGATTTGGCTTAAGGCTGCGCTGAGGGCTTTTTGTTTATTGTCGTCCATCTGGAACTCCGGAAAATGGGTTTCGCCTGAAATGCTGTATGCTCATACAGTAGTTGAATCAGTTTGTGCTGTCAACAACTGAATCATCTGCTGCAAAGCAAAATCGATACTTTGTTGCCGGACCGCCGATCTGTCGCCGTGTAGCAAAATTCGCACTGTCGCGACGGCACCCAGCAGATAAAAACCAAAACAGACAGTCCCCACCGGTTTTAATGCACTGCCACCATCCGGGCCAGCGATACCGGATACCGCGATAGCGCAATCGGCGCCGGCAGCGGCGGCTGCGCCTGTCGCCATTTCACCGACTGTCTCTTCACTGACAGCGCCAAACTGCAGTAATGTCGCGCTTTTAACGCCCAATAACTGCTGTTTGGCTTTGTTGCTGTAAGTGACAAAACTGCGGTCCAGATAGGCAGAACTGCCGGGGATCGCGGTTAATGCATACGAGATACCGCCGCCGGTACAGGATTCGGCGGTGGTGATACTGAGCTTTTTCCGCAATAATAGCTGACCCAGTGCAGAGGCCAGTGTCTCGGTATGGGCCGGAACTGTCATTTTCATTCCATTTTGGGACATCAGAATTTTAATTATGCCGTCAGAAATCCAGACCGGGCAAGCAACAACTGCCCATACGCCGATGATGCAACAATACCTCGCGCTCAAAGCAGAAAATCCGGAGATTTTGCTGTTCTACCGGATGGGCGATTTTTATGAGCTGTTTTATGACGATGCAAAAAAAGCAGCGGCATTACTGGATATCTCGCTGACCAAACGCGGTCAGTCGGCCGGCGCCCCGATCCCGATGGCAGGCGTACCGCATCATGCGGTGGAAAACTATCTGGCGCGTTTGGTACAGCTTGGTGAATCCGTGGCGATTTGCGAGCAAGTTGGCGACCCTGCCACCAGCAAAGGCCCGGTTGATCGCAAAGTGGTACGGGTGGTAACGCCCGGCACTGTCACCGACGAAGCCCTGTTACAGGAACGTCAGGACACTTTACTGGCTGCGGTTTATCTGCATAAACAACAATTTGGCTTGGCGTATCTGGATTTAAGTGCCGGCCGTTTTGTACTCACTGAATTACCGGGCCAAGACGACCTGGCCGCGCTGTTGCAGCGGCTCAATCCGGCTGAATTATTGTATTGTGAAGACCAGCCGCTACCGGAATTAGTGTTGGCCCGCAAAGGCGCGCGCCGCCGTCCGGTATGGGATTTTGAACAAAGCAGCGCCGAACGCGCTTTGTGCCAGCAATTCGGCACCCGTGACTTACAGAGCTTTGGTGTGCAGGACGCCCGTTTAGGTTTGATGGCTGCCGGTTGCCTGTTGCAATATGTCAAAGATACCCAACGCGCCAATCTGCCGCACTTACGCAGTATTTCCTTAGAAAAACACAGCGACCATATAGTGTTGGACGCCGCAACGCGGCGTAATCTGGAGCTGACCCAAACGCTGAACGGCCAATATGCGCATTCTCTTGCTGCAGTGCTCGACCAATGTCAGACAGCGATGGGCAGCCGGTTGTTAAAACGTTGGATCCACGCCCCGCTGCGCGATCAGGCCATTATCACTGAGCGCCATCTGGCGGTCAGTGAATTGCAGCAATATGATGCCGAGTTACAACCACTGCTGAAACAAATTGGTGATATTGAGCGGATAGTCGCCCGCCTGGCGCTGCGCAGTGCCAGGCCACGCGATTTCGCCAGATTACGTCAGGCGTTGCAGCAATTGCCGGAACTGACACCGCTGCTGAGCCAGCTGCAAAGCCGGCGCCTGCAGCAACTGGCTGCAGACTGCGAACCAATGCCGGCCCTGACTGCATTGTTAGAGCGCGCCATTATCGACAACCCGCCAGTGCTTATTCGGGATGGTGGTGTCATCGCAGAAGGTTATTCCGCTGAACTTGACCAATGGCGGGCTTTAGCCAAAGGCGCAACCGATTATCTGGAACAGCTGGAGCAACGCGAGAAAGCCCGCACCGGCATTGCTTCACTGAAAGTTGGTTTTAATAAAGTCGCCGGTTATTACATCGAAACCGGTCGCGCTGCCGCCGATGCGGTGCCGCCGGATTATATCCGCCGTCAGACGCTGAAAAATAACGAACGCTACATTATTCCGGAATTAAAGGAATATGAAGACAAAGTACTCGGCAGCGAAAGCAAGGCCCTGGCGCTGGAAAAACAGCTGTATGAACAACTGTTTGATTTGATAGCACCGGATCTGGCCGCACTGCAACAACTCGCAGCCAGTTTGTCGGAACTGGACGTGTTGACTAACTTCGCCGAACGCGCGGTACGACTGAACTATTGCCAGCCAAGGCTTGTGGCGGAAACAGGCATCCATATCGAGCAAGGCCGTCACCCCGTTGTAGAGCAGATGACCAGTGAGCCTTTTATTGCCAACCCGCTTGAGTTGACTCCCAACCGGCATTTGTTGGTCGTGACAGGTCCGAACATGGGCGGTAAATCGACTTATATGCGCCAAGCCGCCCTTATAGTGCTGATGGCCTATATCGGTAGTTTTGTGCCGGCTCAAGCTGCCACATTGGGGCCGGTGGACCGTATTTTTACCCGGGTCGGTGCTTCTGACGACCTGGCGTCCGGGCGCTCGACTTTTATGGTGGAAATGACTGAAACAGCGACCATTTTGCATCATGCCACGGCGCAAAGCCTGGTGTTGATGGATGAAATTGGTCGCGGCACCAGTACTTACGATGGTTTGTCTCTGGCCTGGGCCTGTGCCGAGTACCTCGCCACTAAACTCAAAGCACTGACTTTGTTTGCCACCCATTATTTTGAACTGACCGATTTACCTGCGTTATTGAGCGGTGTCGCCAACATCCATCTGGATGCGGTTGAACACGACGAACACATTGTGTTTATGCATCAGGTACAGCCGGGTGCTGCCAGTAAGAGTTATGGTCTGCAGGTGGCGCAGCTTGCGGGGGTGCCAAAAACCGTGATCCAGCAGGCGCGGCGTAAACTCGCGGCACTGGAACAACAGCAGCCTAAGGCGGACAGCGCAGCAAAAGCAACCTTGCCGGCGCAGGCCGATTTGTTTACAGAAGCTGCCCCACACCCGGTGCTGACACAACTGGCCGATGTTGACCCGGATGATTTAACACCTCGGCAGGCGCTGGATTTACTCTTTGCGCTTAAACGGCAGCTGTAACCAGCATCAAGCCAATGCCTGCATATCGCAGGCAGAAAAAAGCGGGAGTTGAAGTGCCCCCCGCTTTTTTTGCCTCAGTATGCCGGGCAGTTTATTCCTGAAACAGCGTCTCGATATTCAACCCCTGATGCGTGACAATTTCACGCAGCCGGCGCAGCGCCTCGACCTGAATTTGTCGCACCCGCTCACGGGTCAGGCCAATTTCGCGGCCAACATCTTCTAAAGTCGAAGGTTCATAACCGAGTAAACCAAAACGCCGGGCCAATACTTCACGTTGTTTTGGGTTCAGTTCTTCCAACCAGACCACCAGATGCTGCCGGATGTCGGCATCCTGCAGTTCAGTTTCCGGCCCCAGCTCTTTTTCGTCAGCCAGAATATCCAGCAGTTGTTTTTCCGAAGACCCAGCCACCGGCGTGTCGACTGAAGTGATTTTTTCATTCAGTTTCAGCATTTTGCGCACTTCTTCGACCGGACGGTCTAAGGCAGCGGCAATTTCTTCCGGCGTCGGTTCATGGTCCAGCCGCTGCGATAACTCGCGGGCAGCACGTAAATAAATATTCAGTTCTTTCACCACATGAATAGGCAACCGGATGGTCCGGGTCTGATTCATAATGGCGCGTTCAATGGTCTGGCGGATCCACCAGGTGGCGTAAGTGGAGAAACGGAAACCGCGTTCCGGGTCAAATTTTTCCACGGCGCGGATCAGGCCCAAATTGCCTTCTTCAATCAAATCAAGCAGCGCTAAACCACGATTGATATAACGCCGGGCGATTTTCACCACCAGCCGTAAATTACTTTCAATCATGCGTTTGCGGGCGGCTGCGTCGCCTCTTAAGGCTAAACGGGAAAAGTAGACTTCTTCTTCGGCGCTGAGCAGCGGCGAGAAACCGATTTCGCCGAGGTAAATTTGTGTTGCGTCCATCGCGCGTTGACTGTCGTCACGGGTGAACACATCGTCAGGTGTATTATCTTCTTCGGTGGCGAGGCTTGCCATATCCGGCTCTGCTGATTCGTCATCCAGCATCGCCACGTCTTCTGTCAATTCCGCTTCCTTGAAATCAACTACTTCATCTTCATCTTTTTGTCCCATATCCGTCTCCCAGATCTGCAAGGGTCACGCGTCAGTGCCAGAAATCCGTTCTTCAATGATGCGATTGTGTGCTGTTATTTATTTCAGATAACGCAGCGGATCGACAGATTTTCCCCGATAGCGGATTTCAAAATGCAGTTGTATACGGTCTGCATCGGAATTGCCCATTTCAGCGATGGTCTGTCCAGCTGCCACCGATTCGCGTTCTTTCACCAATAAACGGTGATTGTGGGCATAAGCACTTAAAAAATCGTCATTATGTTTAATGATAATTAAGTTGCCATAACCCCGCAGTGCATTGCCGGCGTATACCACCTGACCTGCTGCTGCCGCTTTAACCGGCGTCCCGTAAACACCACCAATATCAAGACCTTTGTTACCGTGTTCCTGACTGGAAAATTTCGCTAATATCGGGCCTTTCACTGGCCAATGCCATTGCCGAACGTTTCCATTAATGGTACTGCTTGCGGTTTTTTCGGGTTCTTCGACCCGTTCATTTTGACCATAACGCTTTTGATTTTGCGGTGCAACTACTTTAGCGCTTTTTGATGCAGTGTCGGAACTGTTTGAATTTGAATAGTTCTTATTTGATTTGAGACTAGTGGTGGCAGGGTTACGCCCGCTGCCAGCATCTGTACTAGTGTTTGAAACAACCAGAATTTGACCGACATAAATGGTATAAGGTTCAGCGATGCGGTTCAGCCTGGCCAGACTGCGATAATCCATGCCGTTACGAAAGGCGATTGAAAATAACGTATCGCCGCTTTTCACCTGATAGGTGTCTGCCTGCGATAATTTGCTGGCAGATTTGCGGCTCTGCCAGCTGTCGACCGGCGCCGGGCTGCTGTTGACGCCACAGCCGGATAACATCAGACAAAACCAGAAGGTCAGCCCGACCTGACTGACACGCGCCACGCTGTAACCAGCCTGAACTTGTTGCAAAGAATCAGCCATAAATCAGATACGCAAGACCGCCGAGGGCCACAGTGCCCCAGCCTAAGATATCCACGATTTCGCGCAGTTTGGCCTGCATTTTTGCACCGCCCCAGTACATCAAGCCGGCCACCAGAAAAAACCGGCTGGCCCGGCCAATAAAAGACGCAATAACAAAAGGCAAAAACGCCATATGCATCAAGCCGGCACCGACGGTAAACAACTTATAAGGAATTGGTGAGAAACCAGCGATAAACACCACCCAGACGCCATACTCGTTAAACCAGCGCTCAACTAACGCAAAAGTTTCCTGATAGCCCATATATTGAATAAACGGCAATACCACTGGTTCATACAACATATAGCCCAACAGGTACCCAAACATACCACCGAGCACTGACGCCAGCGTCGTCAGCCAGGCCAGCCGCCAGGCGCGTTCCGGGTGCGCCAGTGCCATCGGTGCCAGCATCACATCGGGTGGGATCGGAAAAATCACCGACTCAGTGAAACTCAGGCCAAATAAATAACGCTCGGCGTGACGGTGTTTGGCCCAGACCAGCGCTTTGTCGTACATCCACTGAAAAATCCGCAAAAAAATCTCCTAACAATCAATCAGGCCAGTTCGCCCGGCACTAAAGGCACAAACCGCACCGCTTCAACATCGGTCGACGGATACGCATCCTGCTGTCGGGTATAGACCCTGAGCATTTGCTCCTGTGCGCCCACCGGGATCACCAAACGTCCGCCGTCTACCAGCTGATGCAACAAAGCATCCGGCACTTGGGTTGGCGCTGCGGTGACGATAATACAGTCAAAAGGGGCTTTACTCTGCCAGCCCAGCCAGCCGTCGCCGTGTTTCATTGCGACATTGTGCAGATCCAGTTGATGCAGCCGGCGCTTGGCCTGAAACTGCAACGACTTGATCCGTTCCACTGTACACACCTGCGGAAATAACCGCGCCAGAATGGCGGTCTGATAACCGGAACCAGTGCCAATTTCCAGCACTTTTTTCGGCAACCAGGGCGTATCATCCGTGTTGGGTTGCAACAATAACTCAGTCATCCGCGCGACAATATAGGGCTGCGAAATCGTCTGGCCCTGGCCTATTGGCAATGCGGTATTTTCATAAGCTTTATGCGCTAAAACCATTTCAACAAAATGATGGCGCGGGGTTTGCGCAATCGCCTGTAACACCTCGGTGGATTTGATGCCATCGGCCTGAAGTTTTTGCGCCAGCACCTGGGCGCTGCGGGAAGTCACAACAGCCATCAGAAACGGATCCCTTCCAGCCATTGCTCTAGCGGTTGCAGACTGCGGTACGCCGTCATGTCGATTTGCAACGGCGTAACCGAGGCATAGCCATTGGCGATGGCATAAAAATCCGTGCCTTCGCCAGCGTCCAGTTCCGGCCCTAACGAGCCATACCAAAAAATGCGCCGGCCCCAGGGATCTGTGGTACTGGTCATGGTTTCAGCTTTGTGCCGACGGCCCAGCCGTGTCACCTGAATGCCTTTGAGTTCACTGAGCGGCACACCAGGCACATTGATATTCAGAATTTGGTCGGCCGGTAACGGGTGCGATTTCAGTTGTTGAATGACTTTGACCGTGACATAAGCGGCAGTGGCAAAATGTTCTTCATCGCGGCTCGCCAGTGACACGGCAATGGCCGGTAAACCCAGATGGCGGCCTTCAGTGGCGGCCGCGACAGTACCGGAATACAACACATCATCGCCAAGATTGGCGCCATGATTAATGCCGGCGACGACTAAATCCGGCGTTTTGTCACACAGCTGGCTAATCGCCAGATGCACACAATCGGTCGGCGTGCCGTTTACCGCGATAAAACCATTGTCTAGTTGCTGAGTGCGCAGTGGGTTTAACAGCGTCAGCGAATTACTGGCGCCACTACAGTTGCGATCCGGCCCGACCGTGGTCACTGTGGCAATCTCCGCCAGCGCCTGCTGCAACACTAAAATGCCTTTGGCGTACACACCATCATCATTACTGAGCAAAATCCGCATTTAGGACTCCAGAGCAGCGATATCCCGGCGGATATCCTGATAATTCACCAACTCCCTCAGCACTGAGGTGGCAAAACAACCTGCAGGCAGGGCAAAACTGAGCTCGAGTGTATCATGCTGCCATTGATAACTCAGCGCTTTTGGCACCAGCCGCACCGCGCGGCGTTCGGTATTCACATTGAGCGCCACCAAACCATCCACCCAATGCTGCCACGGCGCTAGTTGTTGCTGCTGCCAGGCAAGCGCCTGATCTTGTTCCAGTATTTTTCCAATTCCGGGCAGAATCGCCGTCGGATGAATATCCTGCTCCAACAACCGGCGCTGAATCTCGCTATCTAACGGGTCCACCTGAAACACTGAGCCTGAGCCATCCAACTGCACGACGCTGCCAGGTAATAAGGTCAGGAAACCTAACTGCTGTAAACGCTGTGACACTTGCTGGTTAAACAGCATCGAGCGGCTGGCAGATAGCGCCAGACCACGAATTTGCCGGTCGCTGATACTGCCGCCACGAAATAGATGTTCGGCCAGTTGCAAATTGCCGCCATCGCGGCCAAAGCGTTGTTCGCCATAATAATTCGGCACGCCAGCGCTGATAAGTTGTAATCGCTGTTCCAGCTCGGCCGCATCGGAGACATTGCGCAGCCGCAGGCGGAAATGGTTTTGTTTGATGGAGCCGATTTTTAGCCGGCGCTGATGGCGTACCGACTGTAAAATCCGCACGCCTTCAATCTGCCAGTCTTGGTAATTCAGTTCCTGCTTGATCGGCACCGGCAAACAAAACCATTGCCGGGTGATGGCATGGCGGTCTTTTAAACCGGCGTAGCTGACTAAACGCGATTTAATGCCGGCCGCTTCAGCGATTTGTTTGCCGACATACTGCGTGTTCTGGCCGATTTTCTCGACCTGCAGCAATAAATGCTCGCCGGCTCCGGTTGGGGTGAAACTCAGTTCTTCATCGACGATAAAATCTTCCGGCGCGCTTCTGAGCAAAGCACGGCAGTTTGGTTCGCCGTACAGATAAGCCAGCGGCGGAAACTGAATATGGGTTGCTGCGTCGCTCATGCGGTTTTCACCAGCAGCACCACGGCTTCAACCGCAATACCTTCTTTGCGCCCGACAAAACCAAGTTTTTCCGTGGTGGTGGCTTTGACATTAACCTGGCTGAATTGGGTTTCCAAATCGGCCGCCAGCACCTGACGCATCGCCTCTATATGCGGCGCCATTTTCGGTGCCTGCGCCATAATAGTCACATCCAGATTGCCGATGGCATAACCCAGCGCTTTGACGTCAGCAAAGACTTTACGCAGCAAGATCCGGCTGTCGATGCCTTTAAAAGCGGCATCCGTATCAGGAAAATGATGACCGATATCGCCGAGCGCAACCGCACCTAACAAAGCATCCGATACTGCATGCAGCACTACGTCGCCATCAGAATGCGCCAATAAACCTTGCGGATAATCGATTTTGACGCCGCCTAAGGTCACCGGGCCTTCGCCGCCAAAAGCGTGCACATCAAAACCGTGGCCAATACGAAAAGGGATCATGCCTGCTCCAGATAAAAGCGTGCCAGAGCTAAATCCTCTGGCTGGGTAATTTTCAGATTGTCAGCGCGACCCGGAATCAGCTGCACCGGATAGCCGGCCCACTCCATCGCCGAAGCTTCATCGGTGATAGCAACGCCAGCCGCTAAGGCGCGTTGCAGCGCATCACGCAGCAGAACGGTAGGAAACAGTTGCGGCGTCAGCGCGTGCCAGAGCTGGCGCCGTTCAACGGTCTCTGCGACCAGACTCGGCCCTTGCGTTTGCACCACGCCTCGTTTCATCGTATCGCGCACCGGGCTTGCCAGAATACCGCCGGTGCCGCTGTGCAGACAGGTGCTGATTAACTGCTGAATGTCCGATGGCTGCACCAGCGGGCGCGCCGCGTCATGCACCAAAGTCCAGGGGAAAATTTCTGCGTCTATCGCCAAGAGGCCAGCCAGCACAGAATCGGCGCGCTCGGCGCCACCGTCAACACGACACACTCTGGGGTCTTTTGCTAAAGATAAAGTCGGAAAATAAGGGTCATTGGGCGATAAAGCTAAAAACAACCGGCGGGCCTGTGGCAATGCCAGTAATTTGCCGGCGGTATGCTCAAGGACGGTTTGATGAGCCAGGGTTAAATATTGTTTCGGCCGGTCGGCCTGCATACGGCTGCCAACACCGGCCGCCGGGATCAACATCGCAATGGTCATTTAGTGCCCTGTTTGGCTACCAGGCGGAAAAACACTTCGTCTTGTTTAATCAGGCCTAATTCGTTGCGCGAACGTTCTTCGATAGAATCCAGGCCACTTTGCAAATCGGCCACGTCGGCCATCAGCATTTTATTACGTTTTTCCAGCTCCTGATTGCTGGCCAAATGCACTTTCAGCTCTTCCTGATGCTTAAAATATTCTTTGACGCTGTGTGGCCCAAACCACAAACGATATTGCAGCGCGCAGACTAGCGCAAACAGGATAATAATTAACAGCCGCATAACAAATCCAAAAATGCAATCTGCCGGTATTATGCAGGCTGTCATCAGCGCTGAAAAGCCCTGCCGCTTATTTTACGCGGCCTGGACGTAAGTCATCGGCTCTGGAGGCATGGGGTTTGGCGAAATTTTGCCAGTTCAGCCGACTCGCCAGCAACATTTCACGCAGACTCAGCAAACGCGGCGTCTTGCGTTCCCCATTGCGCCATTGATGGCCACAGCAGACAGCTGTCAGCACGGCTTTGCTGGGTTTTAACAATAATTTGTTTTGATTATCAGGCTCTTGCGGCCAACCGGCCAGGGCGAACCAGCCATGTTCGTTGCAGTGCAGGCGTTGGCCTTCGCGGTCGATTTCATCAATTGAATCTAACAGGATCTGCTGCAGCCCTTGCTGTGATGCGCTTTGTGGCTGCACATACACCGGCACCAACAAACCTAACTTGGCTGATTTGCTGTAGTAGCTGAAAATACTCTCAGATTCATCCACATGCGGGACCGGGCATTGTTTGCTCTGGCTATGCAGCCAACAGGCATTCTGGCTGTCGAGTGTCAGCGGCGACGGATATTGCAGGATAAGGGTGGCAGCTTCGCGCACATAAAACGGCAAGCTTTTTAACCGGCGCGGTAAAAATGGCAATTGTTCCGGCGGAGATGATGCCAGACGTGCCAGTTCGCGCTCGTACAAGGTATTGCACAGCTCAGCATAGGTCAGGGACTGCTCCGGGTTAAACCAAAGCTGATTTTGCGTCGTCATGGCTGAATGTTAACCAACCCTCTGCTGTTTGACCAGTACTTCAAGGGATTAGCCATAGCCTGGATCACAGGGGCAGTAAGCAAAGAGCCGGCAATTGCCGGCTCTGTGACTTGATCAAAGGATTATTGACCTTTGATTTCTGCACGGCCACGGTACGGTGCTTTCGCGCCCAGTTCCTGCTCAATGCGCAGTAACTGGTTGTACTTCGACACACGGTCAGAACGGCACAATGAACCGGTTTTGATTTGACCAGCCGCAGTACCCACCGCTAAATCAGCGATAAAGGCATCTTCAGTTTCGCCTGAACGGTGCGAAATGACTGCAGTGAAACCAGCATCTTTTGCCATTTTGATGGCCGCTAAGGTTTCAGTTAAAGAACCGATTTGGTTGAACTTAATCAGGATTGAGTTACCGATACCCTGCTCAATACCACGGGTCAGGATTTTGGTGTTGGTGACAAACAGGTCGTCACCAACCAGCTGCACTTTGGTACCAATTTTATTGGTCAGATCTTTCCAGCCATCCCAGTCTGATTCATCCAGACCGTCTTCAATCGAGACGATTGGGAATTTGTCCGCCAGGCCTGCCAAGAAGTCGTTGAATTCATAAGACGTGAATTCTTTGCCTTCACCTGACAGTTTGTATTTGCCATCGATATAGAACTCAGAAGCGGCACAGTCCAGCGCCAGCGTGATGTCTTTGTTAAGCGTGTAGCCGGCAGCAGCTACTGCTTTAGAAATGACGGTTAAAGCTTCTTCGTTTGATTTTAAATCCGGCGCGAAACCGCCTTCATCACCAACCGCAGTATTTAAGCCCTGACTATGCAGCTCTTTTTTCAGCTGGTGGAAAATTTCCGCGCCCATGCGCAGTGCTTCAGCAAAAGATTTGGCACCGACAGGCTGCACCATAAATTCCTGAATGTCGACGTTATTGTCGGCATGCTCACCACCGTTGATGATGTTCATCATCGGCACTGGCATTGAATAGACACCAGGCGTGCCGTTTAAGTCAGCAATGTGCTGATACAACGGGATTTTTTTGTCAGCAGCGGCTGCGCGGGCCACAGCTAAAGACACGGCCAGAATGGCGTTGGCACCTAATTTTGATTTAGATTCAGTGCCGTCCAGGTCGATCATGATCTGGTCGACTTTGGCCTGGTCATAAGCAGACTGGCCCACTAACGCCGCTTTGATTGGGCCATCGATATTGGCTACTGCAGTGCGGACGCCTTTACCTAAATAACGGCTTTTGTCGCCATCCCGCAGCTCTAACGCTTCGCGGGTACCGGTTGAAGCACCTGATGGCGCGCAACCACGACCCATCACACCGCTTTTCAGAAACACATCGGCTTCAACGGTTGGATTGCCACGCGAATCGAGAATTTCACGGGCGACGATATTGATTATTTCAGACATGTTATTCCCCTGTAGACCAAAGCAAAAAAGCCATGCCGACAGGCATGGCTTTTCCATTATTTGGTCGTCTGTTGCTTCTGATATTTATATGCTGCTGCGACAAACCCCTGGAACAACGGATGACCGTCGCGTGGCGTCGAGTTAAATTCCGGATGGAATTGCCCGGCGACAAACCAGGGATGGTTTGGCAGTTCAATCATTTCCACTAACTGATTATCCGCAGATAAACCAGAAATAATCAGGCCAGCCTCTTCAAGTTTCGGAATAAAGTGATTGTTCACTTCATACCGGTGGCGGTGACGTTCACTGATGACGTCCGCGCCATAAGTTTCGCGGGCTTTGGTATTGGCCTTGAGGTTACAGTTTTGGCTGCCCAACCGCATAGTTCCGCCTAAGTCGGAATCGTCAGTGCGAAGTTCGACCTGACCTGCGCTGTCCAGCCACTCGGTGATTAAACCAACCACCGGGTAAGGCGTGTTCTTGTTAAACTCGGTTGAATGCGCGCCTTTGAGACCTGCCACGTTGCGGGCAAACTCAATCAGTGCGACTTGCATCCCCAGGCAAATGCCAAGGTATGGAATTTTGCTTTCGCGGGCGTATTTAGCGGCAATAATTTTACCTTCAACACCACGCTCACCAAAACCGCCCGGCACCAGAATACCGTCCAGGCCTGAGAGAATTGTTGGGCCTTTGGTTTCAACATCCTGTGAATCAATGTATTTGATGGTCACGGTCAGACGGTTTTTTAAACCGGCATGATTCAGCGCTTCATTAACGGACTTATAGGCGTCTTTTAATTCAACATATTTGCCAACCATACCAATGGTCACTTCGCCGGTCGGGTTGCTTTCCTGATACAACACCTGTTCCCATTCGGTCAGGTCTGCTTCCGGACAAGTCATGTAGAAACGACGGACCACTAAATCGTCCAGGCCCTGTGATTTCAACAGCGCCGGGATTTGGTAGATGCTGGACACGTCTTTTAATGAAATCACCGCGCGCTCTTCCACATTGGTAAAGAGGGCAATTTTGGCTTTTTCGTTGGTTGGAATAGCGCGGTCTGAACGGCACACCAGAATATCCGGCTGAATACCGATAGAACGTAATTCTTTCACCGAGTGCTGGGTTGGTTTGGTTTTGATTTCGCCGGCAGTGCCTAAATAAGGCACCAGCGTTAAATGCATAAATAACGCGCGTTCACGACCAATTTCAGTGCCAAGCTGGCGAATGGCTTCCAGGAACGGCAGTGATTCGATATCACCAACAGTACCGCCAATCTCAACGATGGCAATGTCATAACCTTCAGCACCGGCCACAACACGGGCTTTGATTTCATTGGTGATATGCGGGATGACCTGAATGGTCGCGCCCAGGTAGTCACCGCGGCGTTCGCGGCGCAGCACTTCAGAATAAATCTTACCTTGGGTGAAGTTGTTGAGCTTGGTCATCTTGGTGCGGATGAAACGCTCGTAGTGACCTAAGTCTAAGTCGGTTTCGGCGCCGTCTTCGGTGACAAAGACTTCACCGTGCTGGATGGGGCTCATAGTGCCCGGATCGACGTTAATGTACGGATCCAGTTTCAGGATCGTTACCTTCAGGCCACGTGCTTCTAAAATTGCGGCTAATGATGCAGCTGCAATGCCTTTACCTAAAGATGAGACAACCCCACCCGTCACGAAGATGTATCTTGTAGTCATGAGACCCCTGAGACAACGTTGAATTTAATGGACCAATAGCCCATACCCACCAGCAGCAAAGCAGCTTATTCCGGGCGGTAAGATTATTGGTATCAGGACGGGCGGAAAGTATAACAAAGACAAGCTGGCGGCTCAATCAAAATGCCTGCTTGGATCTGTAGTCACTGCCGCTGTCCGCTCCCGGCGCAGCCAAAAAGTGAAAATTATGCTAAAACAGCCAAAGACCAATCACATGCAACTGCTATGACTATTTCTGTACAACTGCTGCTGATATGCAGTGCCTTTGGCGGCCTGAACGGTTTGTTGCTGGCCGGCTATTTCTTTTGCCAGCGCACCGAAGTGCTGACCCACCGTCTGGCCGGCTTATTAGTGCTGATGCTCAGTGTCCGGGTGCTGAAATCGGTGCTGTTTTATTTTAATCCGGAGATTGGCAAACACATTCTGCAGCTGGGGTTGTCGGCATGCTGGATGATTGGTCCGGTGCTGTATGCGTATTGCCTGAGTGTCTGCCAGCCGGAAGCGGCTCAGCGCTGGTATCGCTGGCTGTTGGCGCTGCCCTTTGTGCTGGTATTGCTGACTGGAATGTGGTGGCCCTATGCCGATTATCCAGCCTTGTGGGGTGGCCTGTTATATCGCTTGATAAATTACAGCTGGCTTGGTTTTATTCTGCTGAGCAGCCTTTTGTTATGGCGTCACTACCAGCAAAGCCGCAGCAGCGTGCGGCAATATGGCGTCAGGCACGGTGTGTTATTGCTGCTGTGGTGTAGTAATCTTTTGCTGTGGTGTGCATTTTATTTCGCGTCTTACACCTCTTATATCAGCGGCGCACTGACTTTTAGTCTGTTGTTATGCTGTAGTGCACTGACAGTGTTTTATCACCAACAGCGGCCGGTACCGGCTTATGCCAACAAGAAACTCGATATCAGCACCGCAGAGCCACTGCTGACACAGTTGCAGCACTGGATGCAGACGCAACAGCCTTATCTGGATGCCAGCCTGACGATGCCAAAACTGGCCCGTCAACTGGGCTGGCCAAGCAACAGATTGTCGCAGCTGTTAAATGACAACCTGGCGCAGTCTTTTCCTGATTACATCAACAGCTTGCGTATCAGTCATGCGCAAATACTACTGCGCCGGCAGCCTGTACTCAAAATGCCGGAGCTGGCCGAGCGCTGTGGTTTTAACTCGTTGTCGACTTTTTACAGCGCTTTTAAGAAACACACCGGTATGACACCGGCGCTGTACCGGCAACAGCAGCCCACAACAGTTGCCGGAACAGCTTCCGAAATGATAAATCCGGTATCCGGCATCATGTCCTGAGACTGCGCCTCCCCGCTTCACCCGTTACTCTGAGCGTGGTTTTCATCCCACAGTTCAAACGGAGAAGTTATGCGTAAGATTTACCTGGGTCTGCTGTTCTGTTGTTTTACCGCAAGCGCAGCAGAGCACAGCAAGACCGCCCCCATTGCGCCTGTAATTCAAACCGAAGCCACCAGTCCGGCGGCTTATCAGGCGATCCGCCAGAGTATCCAGCATTATCTGCAGGGCACCTCCTATAACGACCAGGCAAGGATCCGTCAGGCCTTTCATCCGCAAGCCGATTTGTTGCTGGCCAAACCGGAGCAGCCATTCTGGAAAGTGCCGCTGACCGAATATCTGTCCTGGTTTAAGCCAGCCAATGCAGGCCAGTTTACCGGCCGGGTTGGTGAGATCCTCAGTATTGAAATCGACGGCGACATCGCCAGTGCCAAAGCTGAAATTCTGCTGCCGGCAAAAGGCCAGCGCTATGTCGATTTGTTTTTATTAAAACGCATCGATGATCGCTGGCAGATTGTCAGCAAAGCCGCCGCCCAACAAAGCGCCAAACCAACCGGGCAAAGAGTGCTGTTTATTGTGTCCAGCGCGCATTTTCATGGCAACAGCGACCTGCCGGCCGGTGCCAGTTTCTCCGAGCTGGTGAACGCCTACGCCGAATTTAAACAAGCCGGCTATACCGTTGATTTGTTGAGTCCGGCCGGCGGCGCCGTGCCACTGGCCTATATCGACACCTCGGACCCACGGCAAAAAGCCCATTTATACAATCAGGACTTTATGCAGGCGTTAAAACACAGCAAAACTGCGGCTGAACTGAAAGCGGCTGATTATCGCGCTGTGCATTACATCGGTGGCAGCAGCGCCATGTACGGCGTGGCTGAAAATGCGGACATCGCCCGGCTGGTGATGGATATTTATCAACAACACCAAGGCATTATCTCGGCGGTGTGTCATGGTACTGCGGGGATTGTTCATCTGAAAACTGCCGATGGACAATATCTGGTGAAAGGTAAGCGTGTTTCCGGCTACCCCGATGTTTTCGAAAAACAGGATGCTGCGTATTACCGGCAATTCCCCTTTAAGATCCAGCAAACCATCGAAGCGCGCGGTGGCCTGTTCCGGCATGGCAAAGCCGGCCAGCCGCATATCGAAGTCGATGGCCGCCTCATTACCGGGCAGAACTTTCAGTCATCCGCCGGCGTCGCCAAAGCGATTATCGCCCAGCTGCAACAGGAAAAAAAACCGGCCGTGCTTTAGAGTGAAGATTCAGGCAGAGCCGCTGCGCTCTGCCAACTTGACCTGTTCCCAGGCAGCATCCATCTGTGCCAGGCTGGCTTGTCCGACCGGTTCCGGCTGGCTGGCCAGTCTGATTTCAACCTGACGAAAACGCCGCTCAAACTTTTGATTGGCACTTCTGAGTAAAGTCTCCGGCTGAAAACCGGCTTTACGCACCACATTGACCAGCGCAAACATCAAATCACCCAGCTCTTCCGCGAGCGCAGCCTGATCTTGTTGTGGCGCGGCCATTTCCGCTTCGACTTCTAAGATTTCTTCGCGCACTTTGTCCCAGCAGCCGCTGAGATCCGGCCAGTCAAACCCAACACTGGCACAGCGTTTTTGCAGTTTATAAGCGCGGGTCAGCGCCGGTAAGCCGGTCGGTACATTATCCAGCACACTGTGTTGGCCATTGTCACCGCGCTCCGCAGCTTTAATCGCTTCCCAGCCCTGTAAGACTGTGGTCGCATCGGCAGGTGCTGCGCCGGTTGCTTCTGCCGATGCATCCGGAAACACATGCGGATGACGGCGTATCAGCTTGTCACAAATGGCGCGGACGCAGTCGTCAAAGTCAAACCGGCCTTGTTCTTTGCCAATCTGGCTATAAAACACCACCTGAAATAACAAATCGCCCAGTTCGTCCGGCAGCTCATTGATGGCGCCCCGTTCGATGGTGTCGGCCACTTCATAGGCCTCTTCCAGCGTGTAAGGCACTATAGTCTGGTACGTCTGGGCCTGGTCCCAGGCGCAGCCCTGCTCCGGGTCGCGTAATGTCGCCATAATGGCGAGTAAGTCGTTGATATTTTTTGACATCGGTTGAATTCCGGGGATGAATGTGACCGGTATCGCCGTGACAGCAGGCGATACCGGCTCAAGGATTCTACTGCGAGCGCTTCGCCTCAATCACATCGTCAATCTGGCTAACTTTGGTCAGCAATTTGTTCAGTGAATCCAGGTTATACAGTTCGAGCGTCATATAAATCGTCGCCGTTTGCCGGGACACATCGGAGTTACTGCTCATTCTGAGCACGTTGGCTTTTTCATTGGCCAGAATGCTGGTGATATCGCGCAATAGGCCGTTGCGATCGTGCGCCACAATACGAATGCTGGCTTCATACCCTGAAGCATATTGGTCGCCCCAAGTCGCTTCCACCACCCGTTCAGGATGTTGTTCCTGCAGATTTTTAAACTGTTCACAGTCATCGCGGTGCACTGCAATGCCGCGGCCTTGCGTGATGTAACCGATAATGGCATCGCCAGGCAACGGCTGGCAGCAGCCCGCCATATGCGTCAGCAGATTGCCGACGCCCTGCACCACCACATGGCTTTTGCTGTGCGTCTGCATCGGCTTGGAGATCAGCCGCGGGTCAATTTCCGGCGCGTCATGTTTGTTGTGCAGGCTTTGAATGTAATTAATCACCTGCGTGACTTTAATCTCGCCGCCGCCAATGCCAACCAGCAGTTCTTCGATGGAATTGACATTAAAACGCTGCAGCACTTTGACCGGCTGATCTAAAGGCACATTGAGCCGGGCCAGTTCGGTGTCGAGTAACTCTTTGCCAGCCGCATAGTTTTTATCGCGGTCCTGCAAACGGAACCAGTATTGCACTTTAGAGCGCGCCCGGCTGGATCTCAGGTAACCCAAATTCGGGTTCAGCCAATCCCGGCTTGGATTGGCTTCGCGGCCGGTCAGAATTTCGACCTGATCGCCGGTTTTTAACTGGTAGGTAAAAGGCACAATGCGGCCGGAGATTTTGGCGCCGATACACCGATTGCCGACGTTGGAATGCACATAATAGGCAAAATCGAGCGATGTCGAACCGAGCGGCAAATCGACGATATCGCCTTTGGGCGTAAACACATAAACCCGGTCTTCAGTGACCTGATTGCGTAATTCTTCCGCCAGCGAAGAATCGACCACTTCTTCCTGCCAGGCCAGAATTTTACGCAGCCAGCCAATTTTCTCATCCAGCGCACCTTCGCGGCCGGCCGGGCCGCCTTCTTTGTAGCGCCAGTGCGCCGCCACGCCGAGTTCGGCATCTTCATGCATCTGCCTGGTACGGATTTGAATTTCAATAGGCCGGCCCTGCGGCCCCAGCACCACGGTATGGATCGACTGGTAGCCGTTTTGTTTTGGCGTCGCGATGTAATCGTCAAATTCTTTCGGTAAGTGCTGCCAGCTGGTATGCACAACACCCAGCGCGGCGTAACAATCCTGCACCCGTTCGGTCACAATCCGCACGGCGCGGATGTCGTACAGCTGGTCAAATGCCAGATGCTTTTTCTGCATCTTTTTCCAGATGCTGAAAATATGCTTAGGCCGGCCATAGACTTCGCAATCGAGCTTTTCCACCACCATCTGGTCGCGCACCGCCTGCACAAAATCGCGCATATACTGCTCGCGGTCGAGGCGTTTTTCTTCAAGCTGGCTGGCAATTTTTTTATAAACCTGCGGATGCAGATAACGAAACGCCAGATCTTCCAGTTCCCATTTCAGCTGACCAATCCCCAGCCGGTTGGCAAGCGGGGCAAAAATCGCATTGGTTTGTTTAGCGGCCAACACCCGGGTTTCTTCGTCAGCGTTTTTCACGTCCCGCAGATAACAGATTTGTGCGGCCAGTTTGATCACCACAGCGCGCACATCTTCGACCATCGTCAGCAGCATTTTGCGCAGATTGTCAGCTTGCTGCGCATTTGGGGTCTGATTCGGCCCGACCGGGATAGTGCGAATAGCTTCCATCTGGTCCACTGCGTGCAGCATGTTGCAAACCGGCGCGTCGAAATGGGCGTCCAGCGCTGCCACGTCCAGCAGTCTGGCTTCAATCAGCGGGAATAATAAAGCGGCGGTCAGGGCGTCTTTATCCATGCGTAAATCCGCCAGGATCTCAACCATTTCCCAGCCTGTGCGCACTTGTGGACAAGTCGCTTCGGTCAGTTCCTGCTGATTCAGCCACTCGCCTGCGGCCAGCAGGCAAGCGATTTTTTTCTCACTGAGCCCCAAAGAAATCAGCCAGGCCGAGGTTTCCCCTGCATTATATTCCGTGCTGTGTGAGTGCCGGACCGTGACCATGCTTACCTCGAAATATTCAGCGTATTAACTATTTAGCTCAGTTCAAATAATGCCATCAGCTCCAGGTGACTGGTATAGGGGAACATATCCATCACCCCAATTTTGCTAATCTGATAGCGATTTCCCAGTAACACCCGCGCATCGCGGGCAAAAGTAGCCGCATTACAGGAAACGTACAATATCTGTGCCGGTTTGAGTTTGACTATCTCATCCACGGCGCCGGCAGCGCCGGCACGGGCGGGATCCAGAATCACCTTGTGATAGTTTCCGCGGCTCCAGGGCTGGCCTTGCCAGGGTAAATGCAAATCCCCCTGCATGAAACTGCAGTTGCTGTAGCCATTCAATGCTGCATTGGCGGTGGCCCGTTGCACCATATTGGCCACACCTTCGACCCCGGTAACCTGTGCCACCAGCGGCGCAAAGGCCAGACTAAAATTACCGATACCGCAATACAAATCAAGCACTTGATCAGACTTTTCTGGCATAAGCCATGCGATTGCCTGCGCCACCATCGCCTGATTCACCGGCGCATTGACCTGGATAAAATCGGTGGCGTCAAATTGCAGCCGCTGACCAGACGCCAGCCGGTATTCAGGCTGTGGTGTGTCCGGTTGCCAGGCCACAAATTCGTCGCTTTGCGGCTCGCCAATCCACCAGGCTTCCGGCCAGGCAGCTTTTAGCAGGGCTATATCGGTATCTGCCAGCGCTTTGATATGGCGGATCACGACAAAAGCCTGACCATCGGCGTCCAGCACTTCCGCATGAGTAATAGCACTGCCGTGCTGCAACTGAGGCAAAGTCTTACGCAGCACCGACAGCACCGGCGCTATAACCGGGCTTAACACCATACAATGCGGGATATCGAGAATTTCTTTGCCACCGGCCTGGCGAAAGCCAACCTGAAACTGCCGGCTCTGTTTGTCATACCAGACACCAATCCGGGCTTTACGCCGATAACCGCTGCTATTGGCAGACAAGGGGGCTTGCCACAAGGGTGCTTGCCAAGGTAATGCCGACACTTTCAGCTGATGAGCCAGCAAGCCTGCCACCGCCTGTTGTTTTAATTGCAGCGCAGACTCTGGCGCCACAAACTGCAGCTGACAACCGCCACACTGAGCGGCTGACGGACACAGCGGTTTGACCCGTGCTGGCGCCGGCTGCAGCACTTTTTGCACCACAGCGCGGCTATAGTCTTTTTTCTGTTCAATGATACGGCACTGTACCTGTTCGCCCGGCAACGCCGCTTCGATAAAACAAATCTTGCCCTGATGGGTGCTGATGCCCTGCGCTTCGTGGTCCCAGCGCTGCACATCTAAGACGGCGTGTTGAGGCAAATTAGTTTTTTTCTTTGTCTGATAGATGCTTACCATAAATTCCGTTCGGGCCTTGCCTGTGCTGTTCTGCCGTTTGCACCTGGAAAACCGCATAGGTTTTTGCCGGGTGTTATGTCATGATAAATAACCGATAGCCCATTGTAGCAAGCAGTGCCCCAGATGACGAAAATTGCTTTACGCGATTGGATCCTGTTAATTACTTTGTTGCCGACTTTTTTGGCCAGTGCCGGTCTTGGCGGTTATTTCAGTTACGTGCGTTACGCCGATTTATCGCGTTATCTGGCCGATCAGGCAGCAAACATTGCCGAACCTCTGGCTATCGCCTCAGCTTTTGGCCTGCTGCAGCAAGACAAAGCTTACCTACAGCGTTTGCTGGATGTCAGTCATCGTAAAAATTCCCCGCTGGTACGCACCATCGCCATCTTTGACCACCAGCATCAGCTTGTCGCGAGCTCCAATCTGCACAAAGATTTCGCTGAACTGCGCTTAAACAAAGACAGCGCATTGCCTGATTTACCACAGCTTAGCCAGCAGGATAATTACCTGCTGATCCGCGCCCCTATTCAGCTGGAGATGAGCGAAATTCAAGCGCTGGCACTCAGTGCCCGCAGCAATGATGGCCAAACGGCCCGTTTACTGCGCACAGAAGGCCGCCTCGGTTATGTGCTGGTGCAGGTGGATAAAGATAAGGTGATGCTGGCGCAGCAGAGTTCTCTGCTGGTCACGGCTTTGCTGGTGTTGTTATCGCTGAGTCTGGCGCTGATGCTGAGCCTGCGTTTACTCGGCAAACTCAGTCAGCCACTGCAACAGCTGCTGGCGCAGATTGAACGTCTGGCCGAAGGCCGCTTCGAAAGGCACCTGGAGCAACCTTTTATCGGTGAGTTTGACCTGATGCGCCTTGGTGTTAATCAGCTCGCCAACGAGCTGAAACACTATAAAGATGAGATGCAGCATACCGTTGATCAGTCCACCAGCGACTTAATCCAGACCATGGAGCAGCTGGAAATGCAAAACGTGGCGCTGGATATGGCGCGGCGTAAAGCGCAGGACGACAACAAGCTGAAGTCGGAATTCCTCGCCAAAATGAGCCATGAACTGCGCACACCACTGAACGGTGTGTTGGGCTTTACCCGGCAATTACTGAAGACGCAACTCACGCACCACCAGCAGGATTACCTCAATACTATCCAGAAATCAGCCAACAGCCTGCTGTCGCTGGTCAACGACGTGCTGGACTACGCCAAATTAGAAGAAGGCCGCATGCCGATAAATCCGGAGCCTTTTTCCATCCGCGATTTAGTGCACGATGCTGTCGAACTGTTGGCGGTAAACGCTTTTGACAAACAACTCGAACTGGCACTGCAAATAGATGCAGATGTGCCGGATGCGCTGATTGGCGATCCACTGCGCATCAATCAGGTGCTGATGAATATCGCCGGCAATGCGATTAAATTCACCGAACACGGCAGTATTGTGATCAGGCTGCAGCATCAGCCGACTAATGACGACAAAGTCCTGCTGCATTTCGAAATTCAGGACACTGGCATCGGCATAGCCCCAGCGCAGCAGGAACAGCTGTTTCATGGCTTTGCCCAGGCCGACGGTAGCATTGGCCGTCGCTATGGTGGCACCGGCCTTGGTCTGATTATTTCGCAGCGACTGGTTGAAGCCATGGGCGGGCAAATTGGTTTCCACAGTAAAGCGGGCGAAGGTTCAACCTTCTGGTTCAGTCTGGCGCTTTCGGCGCATCACCTGAATGTCAGTGAACCTTTGCCGGTGCAGTTACTGCGGCAAAAAAGCGTGTTGTATCTGGAGCCACAGCAATATTCGCGTGAGTCCACACTGAGTTTACTTAATAGCTGGGGGCTCAGGGTATCAGCCTGCGCCACGCCTGCCCAATTACAACAAGCGTTGGCACAACAAGACCAGTTTGATATTGCGCTGATTGGTCGCACTGTATCGCTGGATCAGCTCAATCCGATTGTTGAGCTGATCCGGCAAATCAAACCACACTGCCAATATTTGTATCTGCTGGTCAATTCACTGTCGCCCAATTTACGTGAAGCTTTACTGCAAAGCGGCGCTCAGGCGTGTCTCGCCAAGCCGGCGCACCAGCGTAAACTGGCGGCTACGCTGGCAAGGCCTTACAACCAGCAGCAAGAGGTGGCCACAACCTCACCCAGTCAGCCCAAAGCGCAGCTGCGGGTGCTGACAGTCGATGACAATGAAGCTAATTTAAAACTGATTAATGCGCTGCTGGGCGAGCTGGTTGAAACGGTCGATTCAGCGACGCAAGGCGCGGAAGCCTGGCAGCTGGCATCACATGCGCATTACGACGTCATTTTTATGGACATCAATATGCCGGTGATGGACGGCGTCACGGCTTGCCAGCGTATTCAGCAAAGTTCGCTGAACGAAGAAACACCAATCATCGCGGTGACGGCGCATACCCTGCCTGGTGAGCGCGAGCGTTTACTGAATCTGGGGTTCTGTGAGTTTTTGAGTAAACCGCTGGACGAACAAATGCTGCAGTACGCGTTAAAAGAATGCTGCCCGGCGTTCAGCCTGCCACAGCTCAGCACTGTGTTCACGCCGCAGGCTCAGTCCGCCGCAACACCTTCGTTACCGCAAAGCCGCCATGTCGACTGGGAACTGGCGTTACAACGGGCGGCGGGGAAAACGGAACTGGCGCGAGACATGCTGCAGCTGCTGCTGGCGAGCCTGCCACAAACCCTGGCCGATTTAGAGAAATATCGCGAGAGTAATCAAAAAGATGCGCTGATCCAGCTGGTGCACAAACTGCACGGTGCCACTTGTTACACCGGGGTGCCGCACATCAAAGCGTTGAGTGAGACCATCGAAACCCAACTGAAAACCGGCGCCAGTTTGTTGCAGCTCGAACCTGAACTGTTTGATTTGGCCGATCAGCTGCAGGATTTACTGGCTGAATCACAGCAGTGGAATTTCTGAGTCTGGCATTGCTGAGGCAGGATTATCGAGTGTGGCTCAGGATTCCAGAATCACAGTAGCCATCGCAAAAGCCTGCTCGTCACTGATCGACAACCAGGTGTGACGTAAACCCAGGCTGGCGGCCAATTCTGCCGCCGCGCCGGTCAGTTCCAGCACCGGACGGCCCGCTTCGTCATTGCGCGTATTAAAGTGCTGAAACGAAATGCCACGGCCGATACCGGTGCCGAGTGCTTTGGCCGCCGCTTCTTTTGCCGCAAAGCGCTTGGCAAAATAACGTGCCGGCTGGGCATGCGCGGCATAAATCACTTGTTCCTCAGCCGTCAGCACGCGCTCAATCAGCCGTGGTGAACGCGCCAGGCTTTGTTCAATCCGGCTGATCTCGACGATGTCCGTGCCAAGGCCAAGAATTGCCATTAGCGACGCGCCTCGACCATCAGGCGTTTCATTTCTGCAACCGCAGGACCCAGGCCGGTAAAAATCGCCTGGGCAATAATGGCGTGGCCGATATTCAGTTCATGCATTTGTGGAATGGCCGCAATCGGCTGCACATTGTGCACATGTAAGCCATGACCGGCATTGACAATCAAACCCAAAGACGCTGCATATTCAGCGGCACTGCGGATACGTTCCAATTCGGCTTTTTGCTGTTTCGGGCAAGTCGCATCGGCATAAGCGCCGGTGTGAATTTCGATATAAGGTGCGCCGCTGCGGGCTGCTGCTTCAATCTGTTTGTGGTCGGCGTCGATAAACAATGACACCAGAATGTTGTTGCTGCTGAGTTCATCCACCGCTGTTTTGATGCGGTCGAACTGGCCGGCGATTTCGAGCCCGCCTTCTGTGGTCAGTTCCTGGCGTTTTTCCGGCACCAGACAGCAAAAATGCGGCTTCAGCTCCAGCGCAATACGCAGCATTTCATCGGTCAGGCCCATTTCAAAATTCAGCCGGGTCTGAATGGTCTGGCGCAGTAAAAACACATCGCGGTCCTGAATGTGGCGGCGGTCTTCACGTAAATGCACAGTGATACCATCCGCGCCATATTGTTCGGCCAACAAAGCGGCATGCACAGGCTCCGGATATTGACTGCCACGCGCCTGACGCACAGTGGCCACGTGGTCGATGTTAACGCCTAAATAAATCGGTTGCATGAATTCTCCGTGACACGCCAAAGCGTGAATAAACTCAGTCTTGCCGGAACAGACTGCGGCTATGCAGTGGTGCCGGGCCCAATAATGGCCGCAGCAACTGCCGGTTTAATTGTTTGGCGCAGCGTAAACTGCTGCTTTTCCAGTCGCCCTGGCTGATGGCGAGCAAATCGGCGCCGAAAAAGCCTTGTGGCGCAGCGACAAAACCATATTCGTGTTGCCACTGGTAATAACAGTCACTATTCAACAGTTCGCCCTGTGCATCGACACTGCAATCCACCGGCACCCCCAGCTCCTGCAGTAACAGCAGCTCAGTCTGGCGCAGCACTTGTTCAAGTTCTGCGCGGGCTTGCTCACTGTTGGCTGCCAGCTGCAACGCCCACAGGCTTTGTACAGCTTGCTGATAAATCTCGAATAACGTATCGGCGAGCACCTGCGCCGGAAACAACCGGCAAATCAGTTCATTCAGATAAAGCGCACTGAACAGCCACTCTTTTTGCAACGGCAAAGCGGCCTGCTGCTCTTCGATACGCCGGACTGTTCTGAGCTCAGTGTGGCCGCTGAGCTCCACCCAACACAAACAAAACAGCGGCCACTGACTTCGGCCGCTGTGTTTTTTCGCTGGCCGGCGGGCGACTGCCCTGATCCGGCCCTGCCCCGGGATCAACAGATCCAGCAGCAACTTTTGGTCCTGAAAGGCCACGCTGTGCAGCAAATAGGCTGAAACGGCGTGTCCGCTCATTAATCTTCGCCGTAACCCAGACTGCGCAAGGCGCGCTCATCGTCGGCCCAGCCGGATTTCACTTTGACCCACATCTGCAAAAACACTGGCTGTTCAAATAAATCTTCCATGTCTTTACGTGCTTCAGAGGCAATAGTCTTAATGCGTTCGCCGGCTTTACCAATCACCATCCGTTTTTGCGTATCGCGTTCGACCAGAATCAAGGCCGCGATGTGGTAGTGTTTTTCTTCCCACTTAAAGCGTTCAATCTCGACCGTGACCGAATACGGCAGTTCGTCGCCGAGAAAGCGCATCAGCTTTTCGCGCACGATTTCGGAGGCCATAAAACGCTGCGAACGGTCGGTGATGTAATCTTCCGGGAAGAAAAACTCGCACGGCGGTAACTGGCTGTGCACAATTTCCCGCAGTTTACTGACGTTGGTGCCTTTTTCTGCCGACAAAGGCACAATTTCCAGGAACTGCAGCTGACTACCGAGCCACTGCAGATGTGGCAGCAGCTCTTCTTTGTCTTTGTATAAATCAACTTTGTTGACCGCCAGGATCACCGGCTTTTTCGCGACAATAAGACGGTTTAACACCATCTGGTCGTCGTCGGTCCAGCGTGTGCCTTCAACCACAAAAATCACCAGCTCGACATCTAAAATCGAGGTGGCGGCAGCTTTGTTCATCAGCCGGTTAATGGCACGTTTTTCTTCGCTGTGCAGGCCCGGCGTGTCGACATACACCGTCTGGTAGTTACCGACGGTATCGATGCCAACAATACGATGGCGTGTGGTCTGTGGTTTTTTCGAAGTAATACTGACTTTCTGGCCAATCAGCTGATTGAGCAATGTCGATTTGCCGACGTTTGGCCGGCCGACGATGGCGACCAGACCAGCAAAAGTCTCGCCGGCGGTTTCTTGTAACAGATCATTCATTTTTTAATTGCTCCAGGATGGCCTGAGCACAATCCTGCTCAGCTTTGCGTCTTGAACTGCCACTGGCCTGCACCGCCTGACGCCCGGCCACTGTACAGCGCACGGTAAAGGTCTGGTCATGGGCTTCGCCTTCGACGGCGACCACGTCATACTGTGGCAGCGCCAGACGCCGGCCTTGCAGATATTCCTGCAACAAGGTTTTTGAATCTTTTTGCACACCAGGTTCGATACTAAGCAGCCGGCTGCCGAACCATTGCAGAATACGCTCTTTGCACGCCTCAGCGCCAGAATCCAGATAAATCGCGCCAAGCACAGCTTCCACCGCATCAGCCTGAATGGATTCACGGCGTGAACCGCCGCTTTTTAATTCGCCGGGGCCTAACCGCAGATGCTGGGCAATGTCGAGCTCGCGGGCTATCTCGGCCAAAGTCACGCCTTTGACCAAAGATGCGCGCATCCGCGTCAAATCGCCTTCACGGGTTTTCGGGAAATTCTGGTACAGCGCTTCGGCGATAACCAGACCTAAGATGGCATCGCCGAGGAATTCCAGCCGTTCGTTATGCTGGCCTTTACAACTGCGGTGTGTCAGCGCCTGCTCAAGCAAGGCGCTGTTGTTGAACTGATAACCGAGCTTTTTTTCAAGTTTACTTAAAGGAGGTAACATTCCCGACCTTATTCAATAGTGCCAAGGCGTTCAAAACGGACGCCAACCGGTACCCAGCTGGGTAACCAGTGATTTGGATCTTCGCTGAATTCAAAACTCATCCAGATAAAGACCGCTTTACCGACCAGATTCTGCTCCGGGACAAAGCCCCAGTAACGGCTGTCGCGGCTGTTGTCACGGTTGTCGCCCATGACAAAATAATGGCCTTCCGGCACGACAAATTCGTTGGTGGCCACGCCCGGCTGACGGTAATAATTATGGATCGGTTCCGGCAACATCGCATTTTGCAGAATGTCATAAGATTTAGTCAGATTCTGCTCAGTGAAGCGTTTCAGTGGATACGGGCCTAAGAAAAACTCGCCTTCGTTTTTAAATTCCTGCCGCAGCGGTTCTACCGTCGGGCACGGCTGATTGCTGGCTTTATCACAAGCCCGCTGAATAAATAACTGTTTGTTTTTGTATATGATTTTATCACCCGGCAGGCCAATCACCCGCTTGATAAAATCTGAAGTCGGGTCTTCCGGATATTTAAACACAGCGATATCGCCATGTTCCGGTTTACCGGTTTGCACCAAAGTGCTGCGCCAGACCGGGTCTTTCACATCATAAGAAAATTTTTCCACCAGAATAAAATCCCCAACCAATAAGGTCGGCATCATCGAACCTGACGGGATCTGGAACGGCTCATAAATGAAGGAGCGGAAAATGGTGATGATTGCGATCAACGGAAAAATATCCCGTGCCGTTTCAGTGACATAAGGCAAAGGCGCGTCTTTTTCGCGTTTTGGTTTAAACACTAAAGTATCGATGAGCCAAATCAGACCTGACACCAGCGTCAGGACGACTAACAGTATTGCAAAATATCCAGCCATGAGATTCTCGTTCCTCGTTCAGATAACCATCTGAGCTTACTGAAAATTGCAGGCCGCTGGCGAGCGCCCTGCCGGATTATATTGTTACCAGCTGTAAGTCCGTTTTGCAGAAAAAACAAAGCACCGGCCTACACAGCGGTGCTTTGTGTGACAAGACAGTAGGTTTATTTACCGACTTTCAGGATGGCCAGGAATGCTTCTTGTGGCACTTCCACGTTACCGACCTGTTTCATCCGTTTTTTACCTTCTTTCTGTTTCTGTAACAGCTTTTTCTTCCGGCTGACGTCACCGCCGTAACACTTGGCCAATACGTTTTTGCGTAATTGTTTGACCGTTGTACGGGCAATCACATGAGCGCCAATCGCCGCCTGGATCGCGATATCAAACATCTGCCGCGGGATCAGTTCTTTTAACTTTTCCGCCAGTTCGCGGCCACGGCTTTGCGCGAAATCGCGGTGGCTGATAATCGCCAGCGCATCAACGCGCTCACCGTTGATCAGAATGTCAACGCGTGACATATCAGACACCTGGAAGCGCTTGAACGAATAGTCCAGCGATGCATAGCCGCGGCTGGTTGACTTCAGCCGGTCAAAGAAGTCCATCACGACTTCAGCCATTGGCAGCTCATACACGACGGCAACCTGACGGCCGTGGTAGCTCATATTCATCTGCACACCACGTTTTTCGATACAAAGGTTAATGACGTTACCTAAGTATTCCTGCGGCACCAGAATATGGGCTTCAACGATAGGTTCACGGATTTCGTCAATATTACCCACCGGCGGCAGGTCGCTTGGGTTGTCGACCATCACTACTTCACCGGCTTTGGTCAGGACTTCATAGACTACCGTTGGTGCAGTAGTAATCAGGTCCAAATCGTATTCACGTTCCAGTCGTTCCTGAATGATTTCCATGTGTAACATGCCGAGGAAACCAATACGGAAACCAAAACCCAGCGCGCTGGAGCTTTCTGGCTCATAAAATAATGACGAATCGTTTAAGCTGAGTTTTTCCAACGCGTCGCGGAAATCTTCATAGTCATCCGAAGACACCGGGAATACACCGGCATAAACCTGCGGTTTGATACGTTTAAAGCCCGGTAACGGCTCAGCAGCCGAGTTTTTCGCTAATGTCAGCGTATCGCCGACCGGCGCGCCTTTGATTTCTTTGATACCGGCGATAACAAAACCTACTTCGCCTGTGCTCAGAATGCCGGTGTTGGTGGCTTTTGGTGTGAAGATACCGACTTTGTCGACTTCATACACAGCGCCACTGGACATGATTTTGATTTTGTCTTTTGCCTGAATTTTGCCGTGTTTAACACGAACCAGCGAGACAACGCCCTGGTAAGGGTCAAACCAGGAGTCGATGATCAAGGCCTGGGTTGGTGCGTCAACATCACCTTCCGGGCAAGGAATGCCTTTGACGATAGTTTCCAGTACATCTTCGATACCGACACCGGTTTTGGCGGAACACTGCACAGCGCCAATAGCTTCAATGCCGATAATGTCTTCGATTTCTTCGGCGACACGGTCTGGCTCAGCCTGAGGTAAGTCGATTTTGTTCAGGACCGGTAATACTTCGAGGTTCATTTCCAGCGCGGTGTAACAGTTGGCAACTGTCTGCGCTTCTACGCCCTGACCGGCGTCCACCACCAGCAGCGCCCCTTCACAGGCAGCCAGCGAGCGGGAAACTTCATAAGTGAAGTCGACGTGGCCCGGCGTATCGATAAAGTTCAGCTGATAAGTTTCGCCATCTTTGGCTTTATAGTTCAGCGTGACGCTCTGGGCTTTAATGGTGATACCACGTTCGCGTTCCAGATCCATCGAATCCAGCACTTGTTCCTGCATTTCCCGGTCAGACAGACCGCCGCAGAACTGGATCAGCCGATCCGATAAAGTCGATTTACCGTGGTCAATGTGGGCAATCACCGAGAAGTTGCGGATATGGGATATTTTAGACATTTTTTCCAATCAAAACTGAGCTGTGAAGCAGCAAGTGAATTCGCAGGCGGCAACGCCGCTGCGCCTTGCGGCAGATTAAAATTGCCGCGAATTGTACTCTAATTCCCTGCTGCTTGCACTGTGTTCTTCAAGCAGAGCGGCCGGCAGCAGAGACCTGTGTTACAGCAAGGTCTGGCAACACCCGGACTAACTGAATTTGCAGCTGACCGGCCCGCCCTTTCTCCACTCGCTGTACGGCCCGGAAAATTGCCGCTGTGGCCAGAACAGCACCAGCAAGCGCTGCTAACTCATGCCATTGCAGCAGTTGGCCGAGTAACAGCGCGGCGATAAATACGGCCAGTGGTAACAGATAAACTAACAACGCAGAACCGAGAATTGCACCAGGCGACACACTGATTTCTACCTGTTGTCCGGGCAATAAAGCCGCTGCGCCCGCCAAAAACAACTGCTGCTGACGCACTGGTAACGCCTTGGCGACCAGGCCGCTGCTGCAGCTGTCCTGTTGATTGCAGCCACTGCAGCTGGTGGAGAGCGGCGTACTGAGCCAAACGCCATCGCCATCCTGCCGCAGCACGGTCGCTGTGACCAGTAACGTCTGCAACGAGACCGCTTCTGGTTGCTGTGGGGTATGGCAGGACTTATCTTCAGAAGGCGTGATCATGGAAAGATCTCAGGCTGAGGCAGAGCACAATTTTACCGGAGCCGCTGGCTGAACTCAATGCAGCAGTCCGCCTGAGGAGCTACTGCATTGGATACAGGCCGATTATTCCACCGCAGCAGCCAGTTTAGCCGCAAGTTCTGGGCGCAATGGCCCGATGACGGTCACGTCCAGATTTTGCCGGGTCGTCACCAGAATAGTAGTGGCGCCATCTCTGAGCTGTTGTTCCGGCAAACGTGCTGTTGGCTGCACAAACACCGAGATTTGATGCAAACCATCACTCAACAACCAATTCGCCAGCACCGGGACACTACGGGTACTGACCGGTGCCTGCTGCGCCAGCAGCTGATAGCCCGGCGGGATCCAATTCAGTTTAAATTGAGCTTGCGGTGCCTGACTGTTCGCCAGCGCATGCGGCTGCTCTGGTAATTGCGCGCTGATCAAGCTTTGCAATTCAGCCGGCAGGCCCGGTTTTAACTGCAGATGCACCACCATCCAGCGGTCCAGCACGACATTTTGTTCATCAACCGTATCGACGCGCAGCGGGAAGCCGGTCTCCGCGTCCTGCCATAACCAATAACTGTAGCGACTGGCGTCACGAGCGCTCAGACGCAGCAGCTGTGCGGTACGGCCTGACAGCGGCACACTGCTGCCCGGTACAATGTCATACAGCTGTTGAATCACCGGCAGCGGCTCAAACAAAATGGCGGGGAGTTCTTTAATCGAGTCATTTTGGGTGACAATCACCGGCGCATCTGGTGCTGCGTAATAGACTTTGTCACCGCGGCGGAAAGTATCAGTGCCAACGCCGTCCTGTAATAACAGCCGTTCCAGTTCCAGCGGCACAGATAAAGAACCAGACTGCTCGTGAATGCCGTGCAGCCAGCGGTAGGTGATTAGCTGATTGGGTCTGACCTGGACAAAGGAGACGTCAAAATTGAATTTACGCACCGCTTGCTGAGTGCGCTCAAACTGCTGCCAGTCGTCGGCCAGCGCCGACAGACTGCAGAGGGCAAGTGCCAGACTGCAGAACCAGCCGGCACTGAAACGGAATGAGGTCAGACTCACTGCTGTTGACCTTTACCCTCATCCGTCGTGTCTTTTTTCGCTTGCTGAGCTGCAGCCTGTTCCATCAGACGGATTTGTTGCTGACGCGCCTGCATCAGTTCCTGCAGCCGGCGTTGTTGTTCCAGCTGCTGTTGCTGCTGCTGCGGGGTAAAGCGGGATTCGACAGAAGTCTGGCTCAGACTCACTGGCGCCGCGACACCACCAATTGGGCTGGTCTGCAGCACCGGCAGCGGCGTAGTCAGCGCATCATCCGGCTTTTGTTGGGTCTGTTGCACGCCAACGACAGCCACAATAGCGACACTGGCAGCAATTGCACCTTGCATCAGCATTTTCCACCAGCCTTGATTCGCCGCTGGTTGAGACCCACCGACAGGGCTTGCAGTTGCTTGCTGTAACACCGGCACTGGTTCTGCCACCAACTGATGGCTGTCTTCCTGTTCCAGCATCGCAGCGAAACGGTCAGCGAAAGCGGTATCCAGCTGCGGCGCCAGTTCCTGCCGGATCACTGAACCCGCCAGCTGATAACGTAACCAACTGGCCTGTAACTGTGGATCAGACAATAACGAATCGAGCTGCTCTGCACTGACGCTTTGATTATCACTGGCCGCGGAGAGCCATTCTTGATGTTCAGACGACATACTAATTCCTGTCTTCGTTGATAAATCAGCCAACAAGTGGCTTCAACTGGGTGTCTATCGCTTCCCGGGCTCTGAAGATCCGGCTGCGGACGGTGCCGATTGGGCAACCCATCACTTCAGCAATTTCTTCATAACTCAGACCGTCCAATTCGCGTAACGTGATAGCGGTACGCAGCTCTTCCGGTAGTTTTTCAATCGTGTCAAATACGACCTGGCGGATCTCTTCGGTTAACAGCAGCTTTTCCGGTGAGTCCTGCACTTTCAGTGCATCGCTGCCTTCGTAAGAATCTGCTTCCTCAGCATCCACATCGGTTGACGGTGGCTTGCGGCCATTGGCAACCAGATAATTCTTCGCACTGTTTACAGCTATCCGGTACAACCAGGTATAAAAGGCACTGTCACCACGAAAGCCCGGTAAAGCCCGGTAGGCTTTAATGAAGGCTTCTTGCGCCACATCTGCTACATCGCCGTGATTAGAGACATACCTTGAGATTAAGTTCGCTAACCTGTGCTGATATTTTCTGACCAGCAGGTTAAAAGCAGCTTTATCCCCTTGTTGTACCCGTTGGACAATCTGCCAATCCAATTCTTGCTCGCTCATCTGGGAGCCGTTCCCCTGTCTCAATACTGCTTTAAATTGTCACTGGCTCTTCTCAAGCGTACTCACTCAGATGAAGGGCTGCGGAAAAAGTTCGGTTTCACCGATAAAAAAGTTACAATAAAATGATCGCCATGCTGTTTTTCGGCATAAAAAGGCGTTTTTCGTTCAGATCATTTGCAGGTTGCGAGCCGTGCGAACGGTAGCGACAACCCGGCAGATCTGGTTAAGATCCTGTTTTTTGTCGGGTAAGTGTATCGCATGCATCATCAAAAAGAACATCGCTGTGACGTTTTAATTGTCGGCAGTGGCGCGGCCGGTTTAAGTCTGGCACTGCAGCTGGCACAGGATCTGAACGTGATAGTGCTGAGTAAAGGCCCGCTGCGCGAAGGTTCGACTTTGTATGCACAAGGCGGCATCGCGGCGGTGTTTGATGAAAACGACAGTATCGCATCCCATGTCAATGATACGCTGATCGCCGGCGCCGGCCTTTGCGAAGACGCCGCCGTGCAATTTACCGCCGAAAACGCCAAAACTGCGATGGAATGGCTGATTGCCCAAGGTGTACCTTTTGATCAGTATCGCGATGACGACGGCGTGCTGAAATACCACCTGACCCGCGAAGGCGGCCACAGCCACCGCCGTATTTTGCACGCTGCAGATGCTACTGGTCGCGCCGTGCAAATCACGCTGGTTGATCAGGTGCGCCGCCATCCAAATATCCGGCTGCTGGAAAATTACAACGCCATCGACCTTATCACAGACCAGAAGCTTGGCATCGACGGCAATCAGTGTCACGGCGCTTACGTCTGGAACCGGGACAACGAACAGGTCGAAGTCATCGCCGCCCGTTTTGTTGCGCTGGCAACCGGCGGTGCCAGCAAAGTATATCTGTATACCTCCAATCCGGATGTCGCGTCCGGCGACGGCATTGCGATGGCCTGGCGCGCTGGCTGCCGTGTTGCCAATATGGAATTTAATCAGTTCCACCCGACCAGTCTGTATCACCCGGACGCACAGAACTATCTGATCACCGAAGCAATGCGTGGTGAAGGCGCTTATTTAAAACGGCCGGATGGCACGCGGTTTATGCCGGATTTTGACGAGCGGGCCGAACTGGCACCGCGTGATATCGTCGCGCGCGCCATCGACTTTGAAATGAAGCGTTTAGGCGTGGCCTGTGTTTATCTCGACATCAGCCACCAGCCAAAAGATTTTATCCTTGAGCATTTCCCGACAATTTATGCCAAATGTTTAAGTGTTGGTATCGACATCACCAAACAGCCCATTCCGGTAGTGCCTGCCGCGCATTACACTTGTGGCGGGGTTATGACCAACCTCAATGGCCAGACTGATATGCCAAATCTGTACGCCATCGGTGAAGTGGCTTACACCGGTTTACATGGTGCCAACCGTATGGCGAGTAACTCGTTACTGGAATGTGTAGTCTTCGCCCAAAGCGCGGCACGGCATATTTTGCAGCAATGGCCGACATCAAAGCCTACACCGGCGCTGCCAGACTGGGATGAAAGCCGGGTCAGTAATTCGGATGAAGAAGTGGTGATCACCCACAACTGGCATGAACTGCGGATGTTTATGTGGGATTTTGTCGGCATAGTGCGCACCACCAAACGGCTGGAGCGGGCGCTGCACCGGGTCGAATTGCTACAGCGTGAAATTCAGGAGTATTACCGCCATTTCAGAGTCAGCAATAATTTGCTGGAACTGCGCAATCTGACGATGGTAGCGGAACTCATCATCAAAAGTGCCATGCAACGCAAAGAAAGCCGCGGTCTGCATTACACGCTGGATTATCCGCAGCAGGCGGCGCACAGCAAGCCGACAGTGCTGCAGCCAGGGCGTGACTAGGTCATTCGCCAGAGACCACGCAAAAGAAAAAGCCGGATTTAATTTCCGGCTTTTTTGTCCCTCAACGCACAGTCAGACGCCTGATTAGGCTGTGGTTTCCGGTTTCTTGCGGTATTTGATAATCAACATCACCACATAAATCTGCAGCGCAGCGGTTGCCAGTTGACCAAGAATAGACTGCAGTTCAAAGTACTTTTCCGCATAGATGTACAAACTGATATTGCCCAGCGCAAAAGCAGCCCAGGTCAGGGCCGGTACGCCGGCAGATTCTTTGGTGCGCAGTAAATGCACAAGCTGCATCAGGGTGGCCACCGGAAAAATAATCGCCGGAATATATCCGACTAATTCAACAAAACTCATAAGAACTTCCTGTTTTTGCAGAGAGGAAAATCGCTGCGATAGTGGATCAACTAAACCACTGCATCAGACCAGCCGGCGCTGGTGGTTGTTGCCAGCGCAGCTGTTGAATGTGGCGCGCCAGCGCGCGCACATCGGCTGCCGATAATGCATCCTGAAACAGCCAAAGCCGCTTTGTCTGACCATCACCGCTACGCCATTGCAGCCAGAATCCCAGCCAGCACTGTTGGCTGTCTGGCAATAACTCACCTTGTTGCATGGATAACTGTTGCTCTGGCGAAGTATCCGCCGAATCTACCGCATCGCTGCGTATTTGCAAACCGCAGTCGAAACTTAGTACCCAACTGCGTTTGGATGGTTGTATCGCAGCAAAACAATAATAAAACACCGGTAACCAGCCGCACTGCAGCCACCAGGACGCAATGACCCCAACACTTCCGGCACTGAGCAGCGCCAGCGACAGCAAACAACAGAGCAGCCGGACATGCCAGACTGAATGCCCGACGCGCAGCGTCCGGCATTGCATATTTTACACCCGCACCCGGTTCAGGATCACCTGAACCAAGGCTTGTAGTTGCGGGTCTGGCGATTGGGCATGGCCCATAAACCAGGCAAATAAATCAGGATCATCACAGGCCAGCAGGCGTTCAAAGATATGTTTTTCCGGCTCTGTCAGCGCGTCGTAACCATGTTCGACAAAAGGCGCCAGCAATACGTCCAGCTCCAGCATGCCGCGGCGGCAGGCCCAACGTAATTTCGGTTTGGTCATTAAAGCAGTCATAACATTCCTGTGAGTACAGCGTGAAACGCCGAGGCAGATAAGGGCTAAATTCTAACAAAAAAATCGCTCAGGGGTTGTGCTTTTGCCGGCTACACCCAATGATCAAGCAACTGTAAATGGTTTCAGTCGGGAGCCCTCCGCTGTTATGCAAAGTTTCTGGATGAGTGCTGAGCAACTGGCTCAGCTGTCAAATAATCTGTCTTCCGCTTTTGTCAGCCCCCTGCCAGCCTTTCAGCTGTTAAAAATCAGCGGTGTTGACCAACAAAAGTTTCTGCAAGGTCAGGTCACCTGTGATGTGACACAAGTCAGCAGCGAACATTTCCTGCGCGGTGCCCACTGTGACGCCAAAGGCAAAATGTGGGGCACTTTCCACTTGTTGCAGGCAGGCGACGACTTGTTATGGCTGGCGTTTCGCGACGAGCTGCAGGCTTCGCTGGCCCAGCTGAAAAAATACGGCGTCTTTTCCAAAGTCAGTTTCACCGAAGTGCAGGACCAATACGCGGTCTTTGGTATCGGCGGTGCAGACAGTGCGGCTTTACTGAGCCAGCTTGGTTATTCGCAACCGGCCATCGGCCAACAACAGGCCGTTGATGGTGGATACTTATTAGGCCTCGCCGCCGATCACTTTGTGTTGATTCTGGCAATCGAACAAGCCAAAACCCTGTGGCAGCAACAACAAGCGCTGATGGCCGCACCAACCCGCTGGCTGGCGCAACATATCGCACACGGCATGCCTTATCTGGAACAGCCGCTACTCGGCGAATACGTGCCGCAGCAGCTGAATCTGCAGGCGTTAGACGCTATCAGCTTCACTAAAGGCTGCTATATGGGCCAGGAAATGGTGGCGCGGATGAAGTATCTGGGCAAAAACAAAAGAGCCATGTACCTGCTCAAAGCCGATACCGAGCATACGCCGGTCGCCGGCAGCGATATCGAACTGCAGCTGGAGCAAAACTGGCGGCGCAGCGGTGTGGTGGTCAATGCGGTGAATATTCAGGGCCAACTGCAACTGCTGGCCGTATTACCAAACGATATCAGCGCAACCGACCATTTCCGGCTGGCGACAGAGCCGGATGTCAGCTTACAATTACAACCTTTACCATATTCCATCACTCCCTGAGGTCCTCATGACTATTCAACACAATAAAGTCGTCGCCATGCACTACAGCGTCAGCGATGCCAACGGCAACGAACTCGACAGCTCTTTTGGCGCCGAACCTTTAGTGTTTATCCACGGCACCGGTTCGCTGATCAGCGGCCTTGAGAAGGTTCTGACCGGTAAACAGGCCGGCGACAAGTTCACAGTTGCTATCGCTGCGGCCGATGCCTACGGCGAACGTCATGACGAACTGACTCAGGCAGTACCTCGCTCGTTATTCGAAGGCATGGAAGTGGAAGTCGGCATGCGTTTTCGCGCTGCAGGCCCGGATGGTCATGAACAATCCGTGATCGTACTGGATGTGACTGACGAAGAAGTAGTCGTCGATGGCAATCACCCACTGTCCGGTATCGACCTGACGTTTGATATCGAAGTGTTGTTAGTGCGTGACGCTACTGCTGAAGAACTGGCGCACGGCCATGCCCACGGCATTGATGGCCACGCTGGTCACGATCATTAAGACACTACGGCTGCCGGGCCACCGGCAGCCGTTTTCATTTTTACCCGCTCCGCCTCACACTTTTCTGCACAACACCAGCCGCTTGGTCTGACCAGAAAAAGCTGATATAAATCTGCTATCTCTGTTTGCGGATCACGCTGATGTCCGAACCTCAATGTTACCAGCCGATGTTGACCCCAGCACCGCTCACGCTGATAAACGCACAAGGCCGCCTGCAACAAGGCCTGTTTGATGCTTCAGTTGCTAATTTGAATCTATCGGCCTTCCATCTGCATTCAGTGCTGGATAAACCGGTCAGCCGGTTGACACAGCATTTTGGCTATAAACAGTTCCAGTTTGTTTGTGTCAGCGGTCCGGACTGGCTGCTGGCAGTGGCCATTGCCGATGTGCGTTATGTTTGCTCTGGTTTTGCGTATCTGTATCAGCAAGGCAAACCAGCGCGCGAATTTGCCCTGTTGGCGCCACTGGGATTTGGCTGTCTCACCAGCGAATCGCCGCAACAAGGCAAAGCGAGCATGGGCAAAGGCGCCAAACAGTGGCAAATCGACTGTGCCGCTACCCGCTGGATATTGTCTGTACAAGCACCCGGCTTGCAGGCAGAACTGCAGCTTAATTTTGATCAGCAACAGCCATTGGCGTTGGCGGCCCCCACCGGTTACAACGGCTGGACTTACACCGAAAAAAACAATGCACTGCGCGTCAGTGGAACCTTGCAGCTCGATGGTCAGCCGCTGGATCTGACTAAAGCCCGCGGCGGCATCGATTTCTCCGCAGGTTTTATGCGCCGTGAAACCAGCTGGCGCTGGAGTTCCATCAATGCTTTATTGGACGGCGTGCCTTTTGGTTTGAATCTGGCGGCGGGTGTTAACGAAACCGGGCTTTGCGAAAACGCCTTGTGGTATGACGGCAACATCCAGCATTTAAGCCCGGTCCGCTTTGAGTTTGATCGCGGTCAAGCCACGCCGTGGCGCATCCGCACATTATGTGGCGAAGTCGATTTAACCTTTGCGGCCGATTTCTGCCGGCAGGAAAAACTTCAACTTGGTCTGTTGGCGAGCAATTTCCGCCAGTATGCCGGGTTTTACAGTGGTACCCTGCGGTTACGCGATGGCCGGGTGCTGCAGCTTGAGCAATGTCTGGGGCTGGCGGAAGATCATTACGCCAAATGGTAACCAGATTCTATGCTGGTTCAGACCATAGGCAATTAATCAGATAAAACAAGGAGTTGTGATGATTCATCTTAAGCGTGTGTTGGCGGCAGGTCTGGTGTTCACTGCGCTCAGTGCCTGTTCACCCAAAGAAGTCGGTGATGTCAGTCTCGGGCTTTTTACCACCAAAGATATTAAAATTCAGACCTTTAACGACCCGGCCATTCCCGGTGTCACCTGTCATATCAGCCATGTTGAAGCCGATTTATCACTGGCAGACCCATCCGATATGTCGATCGCCTGCCGCCAGACCGGTGAAATCACTGCAGCGATGCTGAGCAAAATCGACAAGTCCAAATCCGGCGAAGTGATTTTCACCGCATCGAAAAGTATTTTGTTTAAGCATCTGAAAATCAGACGGATTTTTGATGCCGATAACAGAACTCTGGTGTATTTGTCGTATTCAACCAAAGAAAGTGCCGGCAGTGACAAACACTCGCTGACCACAGTGCCGCTGTGGGGCAGCCAGGCCTGGCAGGAACTGGAAGCGCAGCAGCAGGCGGCTAAAGCGGGTAAATAAGCCAGGCGCCAGAGCTTCGCCGGCAACAAATCAGTGGCAGCAATTCAGTGGTTTTTCCGCAGTTATTGCCGGAAAAAAGAAACCCGCCTATTGGCGGGTTCCTTTTATCAGGAGCTGTTCAAAGCTTGCGGATATTATCCGCCGCATCGCGGTCAATCAGCTTAATCAGCGGGTCGACGCCGATATAAGCCGTGCCTTTTGGCACCACCACACGCAGCTGCTGTGTACCGGATTTGATCCGGTGTTTTTGCAAATAAAGCAGCTGGTTATCGGCCGAAAACTTATCCGGATCTGCGCTGAAAGCACCAATATCGATGTCTTCGTCCAGCGGTTGCTCGGTTTCCGCACCTTTGCCGTCGGCACTGAGCCGTGCCGCCTGAATAGTTAAATCCAGTTGCAGCTGACCGTCCGGTAACTCGGTTTTCTGCAAGTCCAGCACGCGTAAATCATACAAAGTGATGAGCTTGAATTGCTGCTCGATAAAGGCTTTATCTTCAGCGCTGACACCAGCTGTTAAATGACGCAGTAAATCCAGCGTGGTCGGATACGGGTTTTGTTTGTACTGAAATTCCTGCAAAAACGCCTGCAGGTTTGCATCCAGCCGCTCTACACCAATCCGGTCTTTGATTGCCATCATCACGATAGAACCTTTGCGGTAATGGATATACCCCTGGCCTTCGGCGCGCAGCAGCGGTTCTTCCGCCACTTTCTCGTCGGTGCGACCGCGTAAATACCGGTCCAGCTCATATTTTAAGAACTGACGTAATTTGGCCTGACCATATTTGGTTTCCATCACTCTTAGCGCGCTGTATTGCGCCAGCGTTTCCGGGATCACGGCACTGCCCTGCACATTGGCGCTGCCGACCTGATGGCCCCACCACTGATGCGCCATTTCGTGCGCTGTGACGTAATACGGCATGTCGATGCTGTCTTCATTACGCAGGTCATTGATAAAACCAATACCCTCCGAATACGGTACCGTATTGGCAAAGGACTGAGCAAAATCACGATAGCCCGGGAACTCAATAATGCGCATCTGCTGGTGCTGATACGGCGAAAACGCCTTGTTGAAATAATCCAGCGAGTCCTGCATCGACAACATCATCCGGTCAATATTCCATTGATGCGCCGGGTGATAATAGACTTCCAGCGACACGCCCTGATAATCCTGCTTTTTCACCGCCAGCCGCGCCGACAGGAACGAATAGAAGTTAAACATCGGCGCATTCATTTCATAGCGGAAATAACTGCGGCCATCTTGCTGCCATTGTTTTTTCAGATAACCCGGCGCCAGCGCGGTTTGCTCCGAAGCGGTAGAGACAGTCGCGCTGAAATCAATAAAGTCTTCGGCACGGCCAAAACCACTTTCGTTGTAACGACTGCTGTCTTCCAGTTTATGCGCGCGCTGCACTGGCTCCAGGCCTCGTTTACTGCGCTCATGTCGTTCCTGCAGTTCAAAACCGGCGTTGTAACCAAACTGCGGCAACAGCTCCATGTTGTTGATAAAGGTGCCGTTTTCGACCACGGCCACATCAACATCATCATCCTGAAAACCCGGATTGGTGCGGCTCAGTTTAATCGTCATCGCCAGCGTTGCCCCCGGTTGCACTGGTGTGCTGAACTCCAGCCAGGCGGTGCCGAGGCGATTATCGCGTGGGCTTAACGTGGCGCCCGGCGCGATGATCTCCAGCGTGCGGGTGTATTTCGGCCAGTTCACCAGCATCTTGCTGACCGGCTTGTCGAATTTATTCACTAATGTTTGTTCAATCCGGGCATCAACCTGACGTTTCTCCGGATAGATATCAACAAAAGCTTCGACTTTGCTGGCCACCAGAATCGGGTCGTCAGCACCGGCTTTATAGGCTTTTTCATAATCGGCCTGTAAATCCATCTGCTGTTCGACGCTGTCGTATTGATTCAGCACGCGGGTGTTGTAATAAATCCAGCCACCGCTACTGACAAACACCAGACTACCCAGCAGGATCACGGCCTGACCGCCGGCGCCAATCTGATAACGCAGCTGCTGATAACGCACCGCCAGACTCTGTGCCGGCCCGCGCTGGAACATACCAAAACCCAGCACAAACAAAATGGCCGTCAGTCCACCCCAATACAACATGTACCAGCTATGACTTTCTAAGGTCCAGCCAAAGCGGTTTAAGTCGGAGAATGGCGCGGCCGGCGAGGCGGCAAAATGCCACATGCGGTGGTTAAAACCCCAGGCATCCAGCACTTGCGTCACAATGAAATAGACCACAAAGATGCCCATACCGGCATATTTGTTCGGGCTTAACACCTGAATGAGGAACGCCAGTACCACGGTCAGCATAAAGGGCAGGAAGTTAAAATAACCGAGGCGCACCAGATATTGCATCAGGTCCAGATCGTCAAAACCTTTCAGCAGCTGATAACTGATAGTGGCCAGAGCAAAGGCCAGATACATCAGCAACATAGCGCCGGCAACCGCCAGCAGTTTTGACAGCCACAGCACCATATTGGCCACCGGCGTGGCATCGATAATATCGCCAATACCTTGTGAACGCTCGCGCCAGACCACTTCTGCGCAGTAATAAGTCAGGATCAGCACCAGTAATAAACTGCTCGAATCCGTCACTAACTCAATCATAGTCTGGGTTAACGGCCAATCGGCCGTGCCGTAAAAACGCTGTGGCATAAACAAAGGCGCCAGCAGGTTAAAGATACAAATCAGCAGCAACATAAAAAATGGCGCACTGAATATCACTTGTTTGAGTTCAAAGCCAAGCCGCGTGCAGAACTGCGCCCATTGCGACGGGGCCTGCGCTTTGGTTTGCAAGCTCTGAATGGCAAACACCGGCACTGCGCTTTGCGCTTTGGCTTTGCCGGCGCGGGCTTTTGGCGTGAGCGCCAGCGGCTTAAATAAACCACCAAACAATGCCAGCAATATCACGCCCACCGCCAGCCATAACAGCCGGTTTTGCAACAAGACACCGCTGAAACTGACACTCAGGGTATTTTTCTCGACAATAGTCCAGTACCGGGACACGTCGGCAAAAGAGCGTAAACCAAAAGGGTCCAGCAGCGCCGCCATAGTGCGGTACTCCGGCGACTGGGCAAAACTGCCGGCAATCAGATAGAGCACAAACACCACCACAGCCACCAGATACATGGCCTGCATCGATTTAAACTTGCTGGCGATGGTGTAAAACAGCGCCGACAATACAAAGAGCGACGGCAGCGCGAAAATCAGGTAAGCGTCGACATAATAACTGAGCACTGTCGGACCAAACCGCGCCTGGTCGACCCAAGGCATCAGCGAGCCTAATAAAGTCCCGAGCGGCACCATGGCAAACACCAACACCAGCACCAGATAACTGCCAAAAAACCGGCCGAGCTGGTAAGACAAAGGCGGCACCGGCTTGGTACAGACCAGTTCTTCCATTTGGCTGGCGTGGTTACGCAGCGCCGCACTGCTGACAAAATTCACCACCAGAAACATCGAAAAGATCAGCATGGTCGTGATGGTGCGGGTGATGGCAAAAGGCCCGTTGCCCCAGACTTCACCGCCACCACCAATTTGCACGTTATCCGATGCTGTAGCAAAAAACGCCAGTAAAAAAAACAAGATTGAGGTGACATAAAAAGACGGCTGGCGCCGGTAATAACGCCATTCAAACTGGATCATCTGCAGGAACATAAGGTGCTCCTCAGACAGACTGGCGCTGGCGCGCCTGATGCAAACAAGAGAAATACACATCTTCCAGATTGGCGGCGCATGGGCTGAAGCCAACCGGCTGACTGATGGCAAACACGTTCAGCACAGTACGGCCGGCAAACAGTCGTTTAGAGATCACCGGTAATTGCTGCTCCAGTTCGTGCGCTTCGGCCTGACTGACCGTTTTAGTCCAGACCTGACCCTGCAATTCGTCGACCAGCTGCAGCGGGCTGCCAGTCAGCAGGATTTGGCCGCCGGCCAGCACCGCCATCTGTGGGCACAGCTCTGCCACATCATCCACAATGTGTGTCGACAGAATAATGACTTTATCTTCACCAAGGCTGACCAGCAGGTTGTGGAAACGGTTGCGTTCTTCCGGATCGAGGCCGGCAGTCGGTTCGTCGACAATCAGCAGCTGCGGGTCACCGAGCAAAGCCTGCGCGATGCCAAAGCGCTGGCGCATGCCGCCGGAAAAACTGCTGACCGCTTTGTCTTTGTGTTGATATAAATTGACGTGCGCGAGTAAAGCTTCAACAGTTTCACGCCGTGATTTTTTCTCGTTCAGGCCTTTGAGCACCGCCAGGTGATCCAGCAAATCTGCCGCGCTGATGCGCGGATAGACCTGAAAATCCTGCGGCAGATAACCCAAAGTACGACGCAGCGCGTTCGGGTCTTTTAATACATCAATGTCGCCAAAGCGGACGGTTCCGCTATCGGCTGATTGCAAAGTGGCGATGGTACGCATCAGGCTGGATTTGCCGGCGCCATTTGGCCCCAGCAAACCATACATGCCTTTAGGGATATTCAGACTGATATTCTGCAGCGCTTTAACGCCGTTATCATATGTTTTGCTTAGATTTGTAATTGTGAGCATGACCGGGTTGTTCCTGACAAAAGAAGACCAACACAGCATGCCAAAGGCGGTTGTTGACGCCCAGTTAAATACCTTTACAAATTGTGTCGGCTATTTCTTCAATGAAAAGACCTATCCCCAAAGTCATTGGATATTCGGGTAGGCGGCAACTGAGCGAATCGGCATGAGCATAGTTGTCTATGCGATTGCCGTGAGTGAAGGCAGCCAACACCCCCGAATTTTCAAGGACGAAGGGGATATTATAACTCAGCCCACATCCGAACTAGATTATGATAATGCCCGGTCAGTGCCAATACTTCGCTACTATCACCAAGCTGCTGGCGCAGGCTCTGAATTTGCTGGTCCAGCGAATATAACAACGCGCGTTTGGCGTCATCACGAATTTGGCTCTGACTCCAGAAGAAGCTGCAGACCCGTTCGCCACGAGTGACCGGCAATACCTGATGCAGGCTGGTCGACGGATATAAAATCAAATCACCGGCCGGCAGTTTGACCTGATGTTCGCCATAAGTGTCCATGACTTGCAATTCACCACCGTCGTATTCGTCCGGTTCGGATAAAAACAAGGTCGAAGAGACGTCTGTTCTTAAACTTAAAGTGCTGCCCGGTAAAATCCGGATTGCGCCATCGACATGCAAACCATAATGCTCACCGCCGCTGTAGGCATTAAACAATGGCGGCACAGTGCGCAGCGGCAAGGCGGCCGACAAAAACTGCGGATGCTGATACAAACGCTGCAAAATTATCGCGCCCAGTTCACGCGCCAGTGGGCTGTCGACCGCTAACTGGCGGTTATGCTTCACTTGTGCCCCTTGCGGCCCGACTGTGGCACGGCCGTCGGTCCAGCTACTTTGCGCCAGCAAACGGCGGAACTCGGCCACTTCGGCTTTGCTTAACACACCAGGAATATGTAATAACATCAGTTACCTCAATGCGAACAGGCAGCCCGCAGGCTGCCTGAATTGATGACATTATCTATCTTTATCAGAACGCGACATTAACACCCAACTTGGCCGAACGTGGCGCGCCCTGATGGTAACGGCCACCGCCGTTATTCAGTGACTGCACGTATTCTTCATCCAGCAGGTTATAAAGGTTAAATTGCACTGTCACTGTCGGATTCACCTCATAGGTCGCCATCGCATCAACCACCCAATAATCCGGCACTTCCAGCAGCGAATTTGTAGCCGCAACCAGGTTTGTAGTATTCGAGCGGGCCACTGAATCCATGTAACGGGCACCACCACCCAGTTTCAGTTTCTCCAGTGTGTAAGTGCCCCACACTGTGAAAGTGGTTTTTGGTGTCCACTGGATCAGGCCACCGTCGGTTGGCGCACCGCTGTATAAAGCACCACGGGTGATTTTTGGATTCATCAGCGCGATACCGGCATTCAGTTCAAAATTCTGCAGTGGTGAACCAACCAGCGCCAGCTCGAGGCCACGTACGGTTTTCTCGCCAACTGGGACATAAGTATTCAGGTCATCCCGCACCAGTTCGTTTTTATTGACGGTTTCAAACAGCGCTGCGGTCGCGAACAGGTTTTTATCCAGTAACTGCCACTTAGTGCCCAGTTCCAGGTTGGTGCCTTTTTGCGGCTCCAGCATCGGGTTGTTCTGGTTCGTCGCAGCAGTGCTCAGCGAGAAGTTGGTACCGCCCGGTGGCAATTGCGACGTGGCATAAGACAGATACACAGACCCATTTTCTGTTGGTTTGTATGTAGTGCCTACTTTATAGCTCAACAGATTGTCTGATTTGCGCGCTTCAGAGGCGACTAAAGTACCAACCGGAACCGTCTGTGGTGTAGCCGTGCCCTGCACAGTAATGAGGTTAGTATCGGTGTTGTAGTGCTCAGCGCGCACACCGGCACTGACTTGCCACTGCGCATTTAAATCAATGGTATCAAGCAGATATAAAGCGGCAGTACTGGTGTTGCCGTCAGTTTTGGCGCCGGTGCGGACTGGTAATGCGAACACGTCTGCAGTCGACGGGTTATACAGATTGGCATTGACCTGTGTGGTGCCGGTCGGTAAACCCAGTGTGTAGTTCAGCTGGCTTTCAAAGCTGAATTCGATACCAGAGGCAATATTGTGCGTCAGGCTGCCTTGCTGCAAAGTGGCATTCAAGTTGGTCTGGTTAATCAGCAGCTGGTTTTGCTGATCTTTGCCCTGGCGGTTACGGTTCACTGTCCAGGTATTCAGGTCATTTTTAGTCGCCGCCGGTACTGTGATGCCATTGCCGGTATTGATGCCGGTCAGCACATAGTCTTGTGACGACACGCCATAACGGCTGGTATTTTGCAGCTTCACGTTGTCGGCAAAATCATGTTCGACCTTCAGTGTCAGCATATCGGCGACGACGTGGTCAAAATCATTTTTGTTGCCGTAAAAGCTTTCGCGGTCCACTTTGCCAAAAGCCGGCGCCGTGTTGTTCGGGAACGCTGTGGCAATAGCGGCACTGTAGAAGCCTTCCAGACCAATGGTCGGCACGCCGCCGTCCGGGATATTGTCTTGCTGCACATGCAGCAGGTTCAGTGTGGTGCGGGTTTCAGTGTTCAGGCCAAACGCCAGCGAGGTAGCAATACCGGTGATATTGTTTTCCACCACATCACGACCCGGCACACCACTGTCCTGGCGCAGTAAATTCACGCGAATGGCAGCATTATCGATGGCCAGAGTCTGGTTCACGTCGGCACTGACGCGTTTATGCGAGCCTGTACCCACTGTCGCGCTGCCAGTGATAAAGCTATCCAGCGTCGCCGCTTTGCTGCTCATATTGATATAGCCGGAGGACGCGCCACGACCGTTATCGACGCCAGCCGGGCCTTTGGCAATTTCCACTTGTTCAGTGTTAAAAGTATCGCGGCTGATTGTGCCTAAATCGCGGATGCCGTCGACATAAATACTGCTTTGTGTATCAAAACCACGCATAAAAATCGAATCACCGGTCGCGGTGTTGCCGTTTTCCCCCATCAGCATGGTGATACCCGGCGTGTTGCGCAGCGTTTCAGATAAGGTGTTGGCCTGCTGTTGTTGGAACAGCTCTTTTTTCAGCACCACAATGGTCTGTGGTGTATCGACCAGCGGTTTCACTTGTTTGGCAGAGCTGGCTTTTTCGGCAATGAGTTCAGTTGAAATCGCGCTGCCTTTTACTTCGACTTCGGCCAGCTTACCAGTGTCCTGCGCATAAGCAGCCGGCATCGCCAGCATCAGCGCCGAGGCCAGAGCGGCCGGATACGGTTGAGAATGTTTCTTTGATTTGATTAACGACATGGTCAGATCCCTTTTTACTGCCGGTACGGCTGCTTTATTTTTCGGGCGCCATGTTATCGAGATCCATTCTTATTTGCAAATAGGAATTACTCCTATTCGTATTTTATTGATATTTGGCATGGGTTGATGCAGCCTTTGGTGTAGACGTTTGATTGGCTAGCGGCGAAAAACGGTTTGTTGGGGGGCTGGTCTAGCGGCTTTGAGTTAAGGGCTATTTGTCGAGGCAAAGCCAACACCGCCACCACTGCGTTCGCCCGTTCGCGCCTCCCGCGCTCACTCTTGATCGCTCACTCCGCGGCTGCCGCTGCTGGCTTTGTTGGGGTTTGGAGGTAGTAGCTTTAAGCGAAAAGCAGCTCTTGAAGTGCCTGATTTTCGGAAAAACTAAATGACAGTCTTGCTGCTATTGCAGATATTGTTGGGATCTGTCGTTGGTGCTTGAAAAAAACGAACACCCATAGTCCAGTGGAAGCTATGGGTGTCTCAGATTACTTTTTATGGGATAAATGTTTCATTTGAAACAGCTATAAACCCGTGAACAAACCATTCTGGGTAGTCTTTTGAAAATAATTTTATGTCCAGTAAAGATGAATCTATCTGTTTTGACTTTAGAAACTCAGTAGGTGGAATATAAAAATATTTTTTTAATATTAAAGAGCATAGAGACACCGGGACAGCATACTTCACAGACGCCGATTTATTTTCAATGTCATAATATTTTTGAATTTTCACACTAAACTGGTACGTCGAATTAGGCGGCAATATAATAAAATTTTTTGGTTCAAAATCGACATATTGCTCGGATTCACCAATATATGTAGCTTGCGTACCTTTCGTTTTAACATAAAAGCTATCACTAAAAACATCAGGGGAAAAATCACTGGATCTAATGCAATGCGCTTCAGAAGAGTTATTTGTATATCTATACACCACTCTGTCACTCACATCACTGTAAGCCGATTCAAAGTTGTACTTTTCTTTACTTGCAGCATAAAAGCTTGAAAATGCAGCAATAAATATTAGTGTGGAATGCTTCATCTTAGTACCCACAGTAAGTCGGAATAGCTTGACAGGCATGGGGCCTTAATCGACCAGCAGCGACATACAAGGCCCCCCAAACCCTAACATTAACATTTCAGCAACCATAGTAAAAGCCTACCCTCGACACGGACCGGCAAGGAAACACAATGCCCATGCCCCATAATGTGACTCCCAATCATTTATATGCAGCCGTGCCGTTTGCTACGGATTCGCCCTAAACATTTTTGATTTCCATCCGTTTGCGACTGGCACATACGGCACGCTGTGCATAGTGTGCGCTGGGGATGCACATATAAAAAAACCACCCGAAGGTGGTTTTTTTCATCACATCAACAGCTTAGCTGCCGTGTTTATCGCTGTGACGCATATGCGGGAACAGGATCACGTCGCGGATGCTTGGCGCGTCGGCCAGTAACATCACCAAACGATCGATACCGATGCCCTGGCCTGCGGTTGGTGGTAAACCGTGTTCCAGTGCTGTGACGAAATCTTCGTCGTAGTACATGGCTTCATCGTCACCGGCTTCTTTTTGCGCCACTTGTTCGCGGAAGCGTTCTGCCTGGTCTTCCGCGTCGTTTAACTCGCTGAAGCCGTTACCCAGTTCACGGCCGCCGATGAAGAATTCAAAGCGGTCAGTGATCTCCGGGTTATGGTCATTGCGGCGCGCCAGCGGCGAAATCTCGGCTGGGTATTCAGTGATAAAAGTTGGTTGTTGCAGCTTGGTTTCAACAAGTTCGTCAAACACTTCCATCAGGATACGGCCATGACCGTAATTGGCTTTGACTTCAATGCCTAAGGATTTGGCCAGTGTCGCCACCGCTTCACGCGTGGTCAGCTGCTCCAGCTTCACATCCGGGTTGTAGTGCAGGATGGATTCTGTCACTGACATGCGGGCAAATGGCTTGCCGAAATCAAAAATATGGCCCTGATATGGCACTTCTGTGGTGCCCAGCACCGACTGCGCCAAACCACGGAACAGCTCTTCGGTCAGGTCCATCAGGTCGTTGTAATCAGCATAAGCCCAGTAGAATTCCAGCATAGTGAATTCCGGGTTATGCCGCGTCGACACGCCTTCGTTACGGAAGTTACGGTTCAGTTCAAATACTTTTTCAAAACCACCGACCACTAAGCGTTTTAAGTACAGCTCTGGCGCGATACGCAGGAACATTTGCATGTCCAGCGCATTGTGGTGGGTTTCAAACGGCCGGGCTGAAGCGCCACCCGGAATGCTTTGCAGCATTGGGGTTTCGACTTCTAAAAAGCCTTTGCTGTTAAAAAACTGGCGAATGTACGCCACTGTTTTTGAACGGATTAAGAAAGTTTTACGCGACTGCTCGTTGACAATCAGGTCCAGATAACGCTGACGGTAACAGGCTTCCTGGTCAGTTAAACCGTGGAATTTGTCCGGCAGTGGACGTAATGCTTTGGTCAGTAAACGGATCTCATCCAGCCACACGGTTAGTTCACCGGTTTGGGTTTTAAACAGCGTGCCGCTGCCACCGACGATGTCACCTAAGTCCCACTTTTTAAAGCCTTCGTTGTAGACGTTTTCTGCCAGGCTGTCGCGGGCGACATACAGCTGGATTTTCCCACCAACGTCCTGAATCGTGGTGAAGCTGGCTTTACCCATAATGCGGCGCAGCATCATGCGGCCGGCCACAGTCACACGGATTTTTTTCTCTTCCAGCTCTTCTTTGCTCAGGTGCTCATATTGCGCCAGGATTTGCTCTGAAGTGGCGTCACGGCGGAAATCATTCGGGAACGGATTACCCTGTTCACGCAATGCAGCCAGCTTATGTTTCCGCTCGGCGATCAGCTTATTGACGTCCTGATGTTCTTCAATCGGATTGTTTTGCTCAGACATATTCAGTTCCTGATAATAAGCTTTAATACCCTTCACACTTGAAGCCGCAGCTTTGTTGCCTGCGTTCACTCGCCCCAATCACATAGTAAACTATGCTCATGGGGTCTCGTTCTCTGGTCGTCGCGCTGCAACTTCAATTGTTTTGGGTAAACGATGTTTTACAAACCGGCTTTTAAGCTGGCTTCGATAAATTTATCCAAATCCCCGTCCAGCACAGACTGGGTATTGCGCGTTTCGACACCGGTGCGCAAATCTTTGATGCGCGAATCATCCAGCACATAAGAGCGGATTTGACTACCCCAGCCGATATCGGATTTGGTGTCTTCCAGCGCTTGTTTTTCGGCATTTTGTTTTTGCAATTCAAACTCATAGAGTTTGGCGCGCAGTTGTTTAAAGGCGTTGTCGCGGTTTTTGTGTTGCGAACGGTCGTTCTGACACTGCACCACAATGTTGGTCGGAATGTGGGTGATCCGCACCGCAGAATCAGTGCGGTTAACGTGCTGACCACCGGCGCCTGAGGCCCGGTAGGTGTCGATACGCAAATCGGCCGGATTGATTTCGATTTCGATGTCGTCATCGATTTCCGGCGACACAAACACCGAGGCAAAAGAAGTATGACGGCGGTTGCCGGAATCAAACGGGCTTTTGCGCACTAAACGGTGCACACCGGTTTCGGTACGTAACCAGCCGTAGGCATATTCGCCGGTAAAGTGAATGGTACAACCTTTGATGCCCGCGACGTCGCCGTCGGTGACTTCGTAAAGTTCCGGGCTGAAACCTTTGGCTTCGCCCCAGCGCAGATACATCCGCATCAGCATGCTGGCCCAGTCCTGCGCTTCAGTACCGCCAGAGCCGGCCTGAATGTCGAGGAAGCAGTGGTTGGAGTCATTTTTGCCGGAGAACATCCGGCGGAATTCGAGTTTGGCGAGCTGGGCTTCGAGGTCTGCCAGTTCAGTCTGGGCTTCGACAAAAGTCTCTTCGTCTTCAGCTTCAACCGCCAGCTCAACCAGACCAGCAACATCTTCGAGGCCCTGGTCCAGTTTATCGATGGTGTTGACGATTTGTTCCAGCGCTGAACGCTCTTTGCCGAGCGCCTGGGCTTTTTCCGGATTATTCCAGACGGCGGAATCTTCGAGTTCGCGCGAGACTTCTTCTAACTTTTCTTTCTTTGCATCGTAGTCAAAGATACCCCCGAAGCACGTTGGTGCGTTCAGTTAAGTCTTTGATACTGTTATAAACCGGATTGACTTCAAACATGATTTTGCCAGACACCTGAAAAAATAGGCGCCGATTGTAGCAAAATTTCAGCCTGAGGTGCAGCCTTTTCCGGCGTTATGGATGGCCGAAAAGCAGCCAAGAGTTCGACTGCTGGCCGGCGTCAGGCCGGCCATAAATGCCGCACCAGCAATTGCAGATTCTGCTGGTCGCGAAACTCGTTAATGTCCAGCTGATACGCCAGCTCCACTTGCTGAATTTGTGGATTGGGCCAGCTTTTGATGTCGGCATTAAACCAGATGGCATCAAAGAGTTTACCGTCTGCGCCCTGCAGCATCATTTTCAGATGCTTTTCCGCCAGCAACCTTTGTTGTACCAGCTTAAAACGACCATGAAATACCGGCTCCGGAAAGGCCTGGCCCCAGGGCCCGGCGTTTTGCAGCAGCTGCGCCAGACTGATATCCAGCTCCTGCGGCTGTAATTCACCGTCGCTGTAGACCACAGCAGTTAAGTGTTCTGGCTGGATAAAACGGCTGGCCTGTTGGCTTAATGCCTGCACAAAAGCCTCAAACTGCGCTTCAGCGATGGTGAGACCCGCCGCCATGGCATGACCGCCGAATTTTTTAATCAGGCCAGGTTCTGCCGTCGATACCGCTTCGAGCAAGTCGCGCATATGCACACCGGCGACCGATCGGGCTGAGCCTTTTAATTCACCGTTGTCGCCACGGGCGAAGGCTATCACAGGTCTGTGCCAGGCTTCTTTGACGCGTCCGGCCAGAATACCGATCACGCCCTGATGCCAGTCACTCTGGTATAAACATAAACAAGAAGGTAAATCAGCGCTTTGCAACGACAAGCGACTCAGCGCCGCCATGGCTTCCGTTTGCATGCCCTGCTCTATTTCGCGCCGCTCTAAATTCAGGCTATCCAGCTCTGCTGCGAGACGCCGCGCATTGTTGATATCGGGCGATAACAAACAGGCGATGCCAATCGACATATCATCGAGCCGCCCGGCGGCGTTTAAGCGCGGCGCTAAAGCAAAGCCAAAATCCTGCGCGGTCAGCTTAGCCGCTTTGCGGTTCGCCACATCAATCAGTGCCTGAATACCCGGACGCACTTTGCCGCTACGAATACGCTGCAAGCCCTGATGCACCAGAATACGGTTGTTATGATCAAGCGGCACCACGTCCGCCACAGTGCCAAGCGCAACTAAATCCAATAATTCAGCCAAATTCGGCTCTGGTATTTGTGTAAAAGCGCCCTGCTCACGCAGTGCAGCCCGTACTGCTAACAGTAGGTAAAAAGCCACACCGACGCCCGCCAGCGCTTTACTGGGGAAGTCGCAACCGGGCTGATTTGGATTAACAATGGCATCGGCGTCCGGCAATTCGCTGCCGGCCAGGTGATGGTCCGTGACCAACACCCGCACGCCGGCCGCTTTGGCCCGTGCCACGCCTTCGATGGCGGAAATGCCGTTGTCGACAGTGACAATCAGTTCAGCGCCATGCTTAAGCGCCAGCTCAGCCATTTCGACCGACAAGCCGTAGCCATATTCGAAGCGGTTTGGCACCAAAAAATCGACATTGGCAAAACCAAGCGCACGTAAACCAGCCAGTAATGTGGCGGTGCTGGTGGCGCCGTCTGCGTCAAAATCGCCGACAATCAGAATGCGTTGTTGGCGTTGCCGGGCGTCTAGCAACAAGGCCACCGCTTGCGGCATACCTTTGAGCAGCTGATAAGGCAACAGTTGCTGCGCACTGCGCGCCAGTTCAGCAGCGTCAGCAATACCGCGATGGGCGTACAGGCGTTGCAACACCGGATGCACCGGCAATGACAAAGCGGCCGGTGTCAGCACCGGCCTTTGTTGTAAGGTTTTAACCAGCGTCATCAGCTTAGCGTTTCGCCAACTGCGTCAGTGCGGCGGCTAAAGCTGCTGCCGGCTGATAACCTGGAATCATACTGCCGTCTGGTAGAACTATGGCCGGTGTGCCGCTGATGCCAAAGCTTTGTCCCATATGGTACTGTGCCGCGACGTTGCTGGCACATTTAGCCACAGAAACTTCACTGCCCGACTTGGCTTTATTCATCGCACCCTGTTTGTCTTTTGAGCACCAAATTGATTCTAAGGTACTGAACGTCTGGCTGTTTTCACCACCACGCGGGTAAGCCAGATAACGCACTGTAATGCCGGCATCCAGATAATCCTGCATTTCGCTATGCAGTTTGCGGCAATAACCACAATCGGTATCGGTAAACACTGTCACAGCGAATTTTTCATTTTTCGCTTTAAATTCAATCGCTGACGCCGACATTTGCTTAACACCGGCCTGACGCATCGGCTTCATCACTTCTTCATTAACGTGCACTTTGTTTTTTAAATCAAAAACTTCACCCTGGATCAGATACTGGCCATCCGCGCTTGCGAAAAACAAACCCCGGTCAGTAAACACCTGCAGCAGCCCCGGAACCGGCGCATTGGCAACCGATGTTGGTTTGATCCCCAGTTCAGCCAGTTGCTGGGCTAATTTAGGCTCAACCGGCAGGGCCGCGGGAGCCGCCAGTAAAGACACCGAAGGCAATGCCAGCAGCAATGCGGCACAGAATTTTTTCATGATAATTCCTTGTTCATCCTAACCACGCGGATGATGTAACTGATGTAACTGTTTTAACCGCAACTGGGCAACATGGGTGTAAATCTGTGTCGTCGACAGATCACTGTGGCCCAGTAACAACTGTACGACGCGCAAATCCGCGCCGTGGTTCAATAAATGGGTAGCAAAAGCGTGGCGCAGCGTATGCGGCGACAACTCTGCATCGATGCCGGCCACTTTCGCATAAAACTTAATCCGGTGCCAGAACGTCTGTCGCGTCATTTGTGCGCCCCGCTGACTCGGGAACAACACATCAGTCGGTTCGCTCAGTAACAAAGGCCGGCCATGCGCCAAATACCGCTGCAGCCAGTCCGCGGCTTCTTCGCCAAATGGCACCAGCCGCTCCTTCGAGCCTTTGCCAAAGACCCGCAGCACTCCCTGACGGGCATTCACCTGCGGCAAGCTCAGACTGACCAGCTCGCTGACCCGCAGGCCAGACGCATACAACAGTTCCAGCATCACTTTGTCGCGAAACTGGATGGCTTCATTCAGATCAGGCGCAGCCAGCAAGGCCGTCACATCCGCTTCTGATAAGGTTTTTGGCAGTGGCTGGCCCAGCTTTGGGTTGATGACGCCGGCCAGTGGATTCTGCGCAATGTCGCCGCGTTGATGCAAAGTCTGATAAAAACGCCGCAGGCTACTGAGCAGTCGTGCTGTACTGCGCGGTGACAAGCCTTTGTCGTAACGGCTGGCCAGAAAGGCTTCCAATAAAGCCGAATCAGCCTGCGGAAATGGCCGGCCTTGTTGCTCGGTGAAACAGGCAAGCTGGCGCAAATCTGTGCCATAAGCCGCTAAAGTGTGTGCACTGACGCCATCACTGAGCCACAGCTCATCAAGAAACTGTGTGATCAGCGCCTGACTTGCCGCCGATGGCTGTTTTGCGCGTTGCCGGCGATCAGCCATGACTAACCTTCGCAACATTGCTGCGCTTGGGCTGGCTTGGCCCCTCTGATACAATCCGCCCAGCCTGGCTCGCGCCAACACCGCTTTTTTGGATGTGATTGATGAATATTGCCATTTTCTACGGGTCCACCACTTGTTACACCGAGATGACTGCTGAGAAGCTGAAAGTCTTGCTGGAGTCGGATCCGGCTTTGCCAACCAACAGCAGTGTATCACTGCACAACGTCAAACAGCAGCCACTGCAGCGGATGCAAGATTATGATGTGTTGGTCCTCGGCATCTCGACCTGGGATTTCGGTGAACTGCAGGAAGACTGGGAAGCACATTGGGACGACATCGCCGGCGTGAACCTTGACGGTAAAATTGTCGCCATTTTCGGCATGGGTGACCAGATTGGTTACACCGAATGGTTTGTCGATGCGATGGGCATGCTAAGCGATGCCATTGCCGGGCAAAATTGTCAGCGTATTGGTTTTTGGTCGGCCGACGGTTATCAGTTCGAAAAATCCAAAGCCCTGACGCCGGACGGAGAATGGTTTGTTGGTCTCGCGCTTGATGAAGAAAATCAATATGACCAGACCGACAGCCGGCTGCTGCAGTGGAGCACACAGATCCTTGCAGAAATTGCGGAGTTAACCAGTTAATCGCGCTGCAGAGCGCATTTTTGCTGGTTTTCTCATCAAAACGACGCTAAGTAACTGATTCTGTTCAGACCAGTTTTGGTGGAAAAAAGTGCACAAATGTTAAAATAATCCTTGCTACTGCCATTTTATCTGCATAAAATGCGCGGCATCGAAAGGCAAGACAGTTGAAAGACTGCTCACGCAAAGCTTCGGGTCTAAGGGTTGAATCAACCTATGACAGCCGGGCTGCCATCCCAACATCACCGGGATGAAGATCTGCAAAACGTGCTACGTTTTTGCGTCTGTGCAGGAGTCCTGCTCGCCTTTCATCGTATCCCCCTGACTTGATAATTGCCTGACGGCACCGGAGTTAACGATGAACTTTAAAGCACTGTCTGTAATCGCTGTTGTAGTAAGCCCACTGTTTGCCATCACCCCAGCCAGCGCCGACGAGCAAATCGCCCAGTCTCTGTGTGCATATGTCGCAGCGAACGACAAAAACAGCATCCGTAAAACGCTGTCAGACAACCGCATGCGCATCAAAAACGTCTATGATGGTATTCAGTGTGACGGCCTGCCGCTGATCCGCTTTGCCATCAAACACAATGCGGCTGATGCTGCTGAATTTATCGTCAAGCAGTTACCAGGCAGCCAGGTTGCCGGTTCAGGTGACGTGGAATGGGCACAAAGCAATGGCTTCGCTGCATCACCAATCATCGAAACAATCAAAGCCCGCAGCGCCAGCTAATTTCCGCTTTTAGCGCAGAACATCAGCCCGCTTCGCTTTGCAGCAGCGGGCTGATTTCATTGTGGAACCACTGTTGTAGCTTTGGTTCTGCCCGCACTAACACCACCTCAGTACAGCCATTAAAACGGGCATAAGCCTGCAGTGCTTTAGAAAACTGCTGCACAAACCGACTTTTCCCAAGCCATAACGGCGCCAGCAGCAAGTGCTGCAATAACAACACCCCTTGGTCGCGCTGCGCTTTGACATCCATCAGTCCGACATAGGTTGTGCCGTAAAATACCGGCAAACTGTAATAACCAAATTGACGTTTTTCCGCTGGTACATAGATTTCCAGCTGATAGTCCGCAGCAAACCAATGCTGTAAACGCTGGCGCTGGATCAGCAGATTATCAAACGGATTCAACAAATAGACCTGCGTCGCCTTCGCTGGCAGCTGCCATTGCGAGGGATCTGCGTAATAGCTTTGCCCCTGATACTGAAAACAATGCAACACCCCGCTGTGCGCCAGCTCTTTGAGTAAATGGGTCACCGGCGTTTTCATCCCAGGGCGCAGGTAACTGATTTGGCTGGCGGTACCTGCGACATGGCATTGCAGATAACGCTCAATCAGATGCATCGCATATTCACGCTCGTCCGGGACCCGGCAATCGGTGCCGGCCGGTAACACCCGCTCTGTCAGGTCCAGCACTTTCTGAAAACGTTCACGGCGCACCACCATCAGCTCGCCTTGCATAAAGAGCTGCTCTAAAGCTTTTTTGGCCGGCTGCCAGTCCCACCAGGGGCCACTGGCCTCAGTCGTTTTGGCAAAGTCCGCCGCTTTTAACGGCCCTTCGGCGCGGATACGGGCCCGCACTTCGCGCATTTGCTGATGATCTGGTGTGTACCAGTGTTTCTGACCTTGCTGGAGCTGCGTTTTGCGATACAGGCTGAAACGAAAATCCCGCATCGGCAAAAATGCCGCCGCATGCGACCAGTATTCAAAAATCTGTTTTTCAGCCAAAAGGTCATCCAGCCACTGTGGCTGATAGTTTTTCACCCGGTTAAACAACACATGATGATGGGCGCGCTCAACGACGTTAATCGAATCAATCTGCACATAACCAAGCTGTTCAATAACTTGTAACGTGCCGCTGCGCCGGCTTTGCGGGGTACTCAGTTGCTGTTTTGCCAGCAGCAGCTGTAAAAACTCAGCGGGTGACAGTGGTAATGCAGTCGACATCACAACCCCTTAAAAATTCAGATAAAAACCCGCCAGCAATCGGCGATAAGCCGGACTATATTGCCCTTGTTCGTCGCGCACCAGCAATACCGGCAGCTGCTCGGTGGCGACCGGAGCAAGCCCAAGTTCCAGCAACAGCCGCGCCGGGCTTTTGTCCGGCTGGCTCTGTACTGCCTGTGAGCGCAATAAATGCCAGGCACTGTCTCTGGCCAAACCCAGCAAACGCTCTGCTTCCTGTACCGGCAAAATCAGACTAAAACGGCCGTTTGGTACGAGCAATGCGGCTGCGACCTGTAACAAACCGGCAAATGGCAGCTGGTCATTATGGCGGGCCAGTTGTTTTTGCTGGTCCGGATTGGTCAATGCGGCGGTGAAATATGGCGGATTTGACGTGATCTGCTGATAGCGGCGCTGTGCCAAGTGGTCAGCGCTGCCCGGATAGGTTAAAATATCCCGTTCGATAACCCGGATCCGGCTTGGCCATGGACTCTCGAGTACGTTCTGCCGGGCTTGCGCGGCAGCCGCACTGCCCAGCTCGACTGCATCGATAAGCTGCAACGACCCGGTACGCTGCGCCAGCATCAGACTCAGAATGCCGCTGCCACAGCCAATATCCAGGCAATCGCCGCTGGCCGGCACTGAAGTCCAGGCGCCCAGCAACAAAGCATCAGTGCCGACTTTCATCGCACAGTGCTGATGCGACACAAAAAACTGTTTACAACGAAAGCCTGCAGCCATAGCGCCCCGCGCAAAAGGTTGCAGTGTAACGGAAGCTTCAGCTGTCAGTACAGCGTGGCTCCGCCAAGTTAACCCAAAAGGTATTTGACTGTGACTGACCTGACGAGCCCGGATGAGATCCTCCGTTTTGCTGATTTTGATCTGGACCCTGCGCTGGCCCGCGCTTTGGCTGAAGCTGGTTTTGAAAAACCGACCACCATTCAGCAACAAGCGATCCCGGTGGCCCTGGAAGGCCGCGACATTCTGGCCAGCGCGCCAACCGGTACCGGTAAAACTCTGGCGTTTTTGCTGCCGGCACTGCAGTATCTGATTGATTTCCCACGGCGTGAGCCAGGCTTTGCCCGGGTGCTGATCATGACGCCGACCCGCGAACTGGCGTTTCAGATTTTTGAACAGCTGCAGATGCTGACCAAACACAGTGACCTGAACTGCGGCGTGATCACCGGCGGGATCAACTACGGCAGTCATAAAGAAACCTTAGAAAAAAACAACGACATTCTGGTCGCCACCCCTGGCCGGCTCATTGAATACATGAACGAAGAAAGCTTCCAGTGCGACGAAGTGGAAGTGTTAATTCTCGATGAAGCCGACCGCATGCTGGATATGGGCTTTGTCGCCGAGATGGACCGCATTATCAGCGACGCCAGACGCCGCCGCCAGACCATGTTGTTCTCCGCGACCCTCGAAGGTGTTGCGATTGAACGTTTTGCTAAACGCGCCTTAAAAGAGCCGGTGACTGTCGAAGCCGAATCACCACGCCGGGAAAAAGCCAAGATCCAGCAGTGGATCCACCTGGCCGATGATGCTGACCACAAGCTCGCACTGCTGACGCATTTATTGCAACAGCCGGAGATGACCAAGGTCATCGTCTTTATTAAAACCCGTGAGCGGCTGGCGAGTTTAGCGGGTCAGCTTGAATCGGCCGGCCTGAAAACCTGCTGGTTACAGGGTGAAATGCCACAGGACAAACGCCTGCTGGCCGTGTCGCGTTTCAGTAAAGGCCTGGTGCGGATTTTACTGGCCACCGACGTCGCGGCGCGGGGCCTCGATATCGACGACATCAGCCATGTCATCAACTTTGATATGCCGCGCACTGCGGATGTTTATGTGCACCGCATCGGCCGAACCGGCCGCGCTGGCAAAAAAGGTATCGCCATTTCACTGGTTGAGGCGCATGACATTGATATGGTTGGCAAAGTTGAACGCTACACCGAAACACCGTTAAAACGCCGGGTGATTGAAGGTTTAAGACCGAAACACAAAGAAGCCCGGCCTTCGACCAAAACCAAAAAGCCAAAAACAGTCGCGAAGAAAAAAGCGCTGAAAAAAGCCGCTAAAGCCAAATAAATCCGTTTTTAGCGGGCAAAGGGCGCCGCGGGGCGCCCTTTTTTTGCCTGCAGTTAGCTGTCTTTGCGACAGGCAACAGTCAGTTTTTCAGACAAACCGACGCACTACCCTGCACCGGCACGCCGCTATACAGCAAACCACTGAGCTGGACCTGCACCTGACCGGGCAACCAATTGCTGCTTTCATTGGCAAAATGGCACAGCAGATCTGGCACTGTGTCGGCATTTAAATCACTGCTTTGGCAGGCCGGCGCTTTGCCTTTGACCCTGAGCTGCAAATCGCCAAGTTTCAGGCTGCTGTCGATTCTCAAATCCGCGACCCGAATTGTGCTGCTGCCGTAAATGGCCGTTGTCAGCATGCCGTTTAACTTCGGATTGATACAACCCGTGCTGTCGGGTCGGATGGCAAACTGCAGCGGCAGTACTTCCGGCACAAAATCACAGTCGCTGCAAGCCGGCGTTATCGCTTCAGCCAGCGCCTGCACCAACGCCGGTGGTGCATCCGGGGCAAAATTCACCCGCAGCGTATGGCTGGCATCAAGCTTGCCGTTTTGCAATGGTGCCGGATGACTGGCACTGGGCCATTGCCATTTACCGCGAGAAGGCGTCTGCATCGACGTTGCGACAATAAATGCTTGATCAGGCGTCAGTTGCGGCGGTTCCTGGCTCAGTGCAGTGCCATCTGCTGCCGCCGGTTCACCGTTGATGGCACAGCGCACCACTTTGAGCTGACGGGCCTGCGCGCCTTGCTGCAACGGGTTATCACTATCACTGTGATACATCGCAGTCGCCATAATACTACCAGCAGGCCAAGGGCTGCCGTCGGGCAGCAGATGACTGGCTTCGCTGCCACACTGCAAACTATTAAAATTCGCCACCGCGCCTACTGCCAGCGGCGACACCTGGCTGCTGTTGATCAGCGTCAGCACTGCACCAATCGAGGCGCCACCAGCTTTGATACCGGTTTGAATTGCCGGGTTTGGATCTGTCCAGTTGCTGATGATGTCATAAGTCAGGTCGACCACCAGCGGTAATACTGTGGTACCGGTGCCGCTGTACTGATATTGCTGGAAGGCCAGCAAATTGGCGTTGTTACGGCTAATGTCCACCGGTAACGAACGGCCCTTGAGCACCGGCAGCGCGACCGGGCCGCTAAAACTCATCTCGCCATAAGTTTCACCGAGCGCGTTACCACCGAGTACAGGCGCAAAACTCTGCAGGAAATTACCACTGCCAAGCCCACCACCCTGCAATGCGGCCAGCGCCTGTGCACCACCGGCGACAATACAGTCATCACCATAAAAAGCGCTGGCCGGGTTCAGATCAGGCGCAGAGCAATCGCGGGCCGATAAGAAAAACTGGCCGCCAAAATCCGGCACGCGGATGTCATCAATTTGCGCAATGACACAATTACCACTGCTATCACAGGCCTGAAATACCCTTGTTTCCAATCCGGCCAGGCGCGAGTCCGGTAACAGCGGCAGCTGTGGTCCTGAATATAAATTCTGTTTGGTCGGATCTGGTGTGCGCAGAATCACCGACATCGATAACCCATCGGCGCTGGTGGTGCCTAAAGTGATGCCTTCTAAGGCACTGCTGCTGCCATTGGCCGGATCGGTGAAGCTGTCGCGCAAGATGGCAAAACCGTTATTTGGGTTATAAGCCGGGTCCAGATTGGGACTGCAGGGGTTACATTCGGCGCCGTCGCCACCGACATACAGATCAAACTGCAGTTGCGGCAAGGTGTAATCATAGCGGGCGCCGTACAGCGGGTTTTGCGGCGCCAGCGGATCTGTACCCCGGCCGTATCTGGTGCGGTATGGTGTCACGCTGTGATCAAACCGGATCAAAATCCGCATACTGGCACCGGGCACAAACTCTGGCGGTACATCAGACAAACCGACATCTGTGATAGTGGCCCGCAGCTCCCAACCGGTCGGATACGCCGACACCGGTGCACTCAGCAGGCCAATCAGACAAAAATTCAGGAAAAATATAAAGCGACGCAACAGAACAGAAGTCTTCAGCATAAAGATCCCCTTCGTTGTAGCAGGTCCGGGGCAGATACAACGACGGGCTTCCGGCATCGCAGGAATTCAGGCGCCGGACAAAATCACCTGAGGCTTGTCATCTGTGGAGCGCCAGTCATGCATAAGATATTCCTAATATTTATTAGTTGCATTTACATGGACTTGGCAATCAGGCTGACAGCTGGTTGTAAAATGAATCGACACTTTAGCGCGGATAAGGCGGCCAGCTTTGACAAAAGCTGGCCGCGCAGATGGGAATTACAACATCCAGGCGTAGCTGAATTTCAGGAACACTGAGCGGTCATCGCGGGTTAGCTGCTGGATCTCATCGTCGCTATAGGCGTGGTCGCTATAACCGGCAAAAAACAGCGTCTGCGGATTCAGCTTGTAGCTGTACAACAGCTGCATGCCTAAATCCTCTGACTGTTCAGTGACAGGGCCGAGATTATTCGCCGGGTTCTGCCGGATGTCAGAATAAATCAGTGCCAGCCGGACAAAACTGCGCACCGAAAACTGATAACTGAGGCGTAAATCCGTCAGATTGGCCGTAAACACTTCGGCATCATCTGCATCCAGCGTGCGGTAGGTATGTCGCAGCGCGACCTGGGCATGCATATTGGCGTTCCAGCGGATCTCCGGCGCAATCTCCAGGCCATCGCCTAAACGGTTATTGCGAAAATCCAGCTTGTCGCCAAATTCAGATTCCACTTCGATATAAACACCGGACCATGGCTGCACCAGCGCATAAGTGCCAATGGTGTGTTCGGTAAAGAGTGCGGTATTGGCATCAACCACTAACCGGCTACCATCCAGCCGGCTGCCGACGCGGTCGCGCTCAGTCAGCATCAACGACAGCTCTGACTGCAGCGGACCATGCACAATCAACTCAGCTTCGGCTTCTTTTTCCAGCAGTTCACCGGCCTGACTATGACTGATATCCCAGTCGCCACGCAGCTCGATGTTGTTCCACCACTGGCTGTCTGAGAACCACTGATACCCTGCACCGTGCACATATTTGTTCCAGTCGGTCTGCGGCATATAGCCCATATCAGCACGGAAACCGTCGCTGTAGCCGAGATAGCGGCTGTACCAGGTAAAGCTGCGGCTTTCGTGTTCATACGCCAGAAACTGACCAACACCGGACAAATCCTCACCGAGGCGCAACTTCGCTTCACCATCAAACTGCGCCGCCAACTGCTGTGGGTAAGCACTGTCGCTGTGCAGCAGCTGCGCGACCACTTTATCTTGTGCCGTCGCCTGATATTTCAGGTCGAGGCCATGCACATAGTTGTGATAATCGTCGCTGCTGCGCAAGGTGCTGATCCAGCCAAGCGACAGTTTTGGGTTCAGGTCATAGCGATAACGCAGCACGGCGTTGTCGCTTTTTGCATTGATATACCCTAAATCTGAGCTGATATTGCCGGGGATAATAAAAGTGGTGTCTTTGTCATTGGCGGCGAACACGGCAAAAGACTGCTGATCAACGCGGCCAGTCAGCTTCAGACCTGCATCCGGCGATGACACATTACGGGTATACACCAAATCCAGCGGCGAGCTGAAATAGTCGGCATTATCAAGGAAAAACGGCCGTTTCTCGTCAAAAAACAGTGCAAAAGTATCGTTCATCGACACTTGCGCTTCGTCGGCTTCAATCTGGGAGAAATCCGGATTTAACGTGGCATTCAGGCTGATATCCGGCGTAATACCCCATTTCACATCGAGGCTCGGTTCGATATTGCGGTCGCTTTGCCAGTCGCTGTTGCCCTGTGGCGTCACATCGCGTTGCTGCTCTACGCCCATCACCAAAGACGGTACTAAAGTGAAGTGATTGCCCTGGCGTGCACCGCGAAAACCTTCCACAGTTTGCATCTGACAAATCCAGCATGGATCTTCACGCAGAATTTTATTTGTTGATAAGCGGTGACGCACATCCCGCGGATAAAACCGCAGTAGTTCCAGCTTCCAGCGTTGTAAATCGAGCCGGTCGTTAAAATTTAATAACCGCAGCGGAATAGCGACTTCAATCTGATAACCGGTCGCGGTGATTTTACCGGCGCTTTGCCAGATGCCATCCCAGGCGTCGCTTTCGGTTTTGGTGATCTCGTTTTCAATAGCATCGCCTTGTACACCTAAGGCATTGACAAAGAACTGGTAGGCCAGCTTGCTGTCATCATAAGTGTCGAGTTTGATACCGATGCTGTCGTCATCCCACATTTTATCGCGGTCACGGTAATAAGCGCGGATTTGGCTTGGGTCCGGATCTTCGGCGACAAAGCTGATATAAAAAAACTCGCCATCTTCCATCACCCGCGCCATGGTTTTCACCGGCGCCGGCGTGTTTTCTGCCGGCCAGGTGTTATACAAAATCGGCATTTCCCGCGCTTGTTGCCACTGCGGCTCGTTCAGCTCAGCATCCACAACAATTGCTGGCGTGACGCGTGGGATAGACAGCGACTCGGCGGCCAGCACTTCAGCGGAAGTGCTACCGAGCAGCAGCAAACAATAAAATAATGGGGATTTTAAAACAGGCATGCAGCATCCATGAACAAGGCAATCGGGAGTCCGGCGCCAGGCGCCGAAAAATCAGCCAAGTATAAAGATGCCGGCCGGCCTGTACAGAACCATGCGGTCAACACAGGGCAAGACACGGTCAGCGGTCTTGCCTGTTTTCAGGAGTGAGAATTAACGCTCCCAGTAGGCCTCTTCCAGACTGTCTTCTTTTTCCGGCAAACCGCGCGATAAACGTGGTGCACTTTGATTCAGAATGGCGTAGCTGACACGGTTAGCGTATTTACAGATCTGCGCAAAAGACGAATAAGCCAGACAACTTTGTTCATGTTTGCTCGACAACGGCAGCGCGTGACGATGAAAATGATTGGCAGCAATGTCATGCAAAATCGCGGCTAAGGCGCCATCGCCAGCGCCATTGGTATTCTTAATTCGCTCAGGCCCGCCTAAATAGGGGTCGATATGCGAATAGACTTTCAGCGGCTCGGCACAATGCTTTTTCTGCATAGGCCGGCTGAATTCAAATTCGTTGTAATCTGGCAAAGCACCGGATTTAATCGGGTTGGTGGTTTCGCGTTTGACGCTGGCATCGGTGTAACCGCAGAGGTATAAACCTTCAGGACCAGCAGTGACCAGCACCATATCGGTCAGCTCCAGCGCCGCTTCGGCCGCGAGCAGCGGGTCGGTAATGCCGGTCAGCGCTGCTGCTTCTAATTCATTCATCGCCAGCATGTCGACATAGTCGGTGACGGTTTGCAGAATGAGTTCGCGATGTTCTTCCACCAAATGTTTGGTTCCCAGGCTCATCACCACCGGCACACCGTGGCGCTTGGCCAGCTCCAGTGTGCGCAGCATCGCCTGCTGAATGGGCTGGCCGCTGGCGCGCAGCGGGTAAGCGCTTAACACCAGCGCAGCGGCTTTAGCGATAATATCTTCCGGAATAGCATCGGCATTGAGTTCATCCATCGCGCCCGGGTCAATGACAAAAGTGCGCTCGCCATCGGGAGTGATCATCGTAATGCCGCGACCAATATCACCGGCCACGCCTTGCAGATGATTCATGTCGACTTTGCTGCTGGTATGACACAGATAATGATAAGCCGGCGAGCCTAAGGCGATATTGGCCGACATCACGCCAAGCAGCACCGATTTGTCATCGGCCAGCACTGAATAGTTATGGATGGTATTGCCGATAGTGCCGCCGGCGAAATGATCGGAAATCGCCGCACTTTGCACCAGTTCCTGATAAATCTGGTCGGCTTTGCCGTGTTCGACCAGATTCGATAAGCCTTTGCCAATACCGTATTTTTGCAGGAATTCGTCACTGACATTGGCCACCACATCGACAATGGTCTGGTCCAGGCCGACCACATAAGTATCGAGTTCAGGCCTGACCTCAAAACTCGGTAACTGTGGTTTTGGTGAAGACACCGGGAAATAATGCTTCAGTTTACGGCGGCCAGGAAATTTCATAACGGATTCTCAGAGAAGGTCAGTCCAGTATTTTAGCAAAACTGACCTGTGGCGGACTAGGATAAAAATAAGCGCAATGCGCTAGCTCAGCCAGCAGCGACTTCGTCGCGCAAAAACGTCAGTTCATGCGCTTTGGACAGCTCAGGACTAAAACGATAACCCGCCACGTCGAAATGCCGCAGGCCTTCGAGCGAATCCACTTGTTGTTCAATCACATAACGCGCCATCATGCCGCGGGCTTTTTTGGCAAAAAAGCTGATGATTTTATACTGGCCGTTTTTCTGATCTTTAAACTGCACGTTAATCAAAGGCTTCGCCAGCTGTTTGGTTTTGACCGCTTTAAAATATTCCTGCGACGCCAGATTGAGTAAAAACGGCGCTTGCAGTTGTTCAAGTTGCTGGTTGAGACTGTCGGTGATTTGACTACCCCAGAACTGGTACAGGTCTTTGCCGCGCGGATTCATCAGGCTGGTGCCCATTTCCAGCCGGTATGGCTGCATCAGGTCCAGTGGCCGTAACACGCCATACAGACCGCTTAAAATACGCAAATGCTGCTGGGCGTAAGCAAGCTGAGCGTCCGACAAACTTTGCGCCTGCAAGCCCTGATACACATCGCCATTAAAGGCAAACAGCGCGGCTTTGGCATTGTCTGAGGTAAATGGCAGGCACCAGCTGGCAAAACGGGCGGCATTCAAACCAGCCAGTTTGTCGCTGATATGCATCAGCTGACTGAGATCGGCCGGCGTCAGTTCGCGGCACACCGCGTTTAATTCAGCTGCCTGTGGCAGAAAATCTGGCTGCGTCAGCGGTAATTGGCGCGGTAACGGCGCAAAATCCAGATCTTTGGCCGGAGAAATAACCATCAACATCGAAGCATATTCCTGAAGGTAAAACTGCGGCGCGACTATAAGCTGCGCTCAGCTCAGTTGCAACAAGCTGTTCAGCTCTTTCATCACTGCGGCAAACCTTTTGGTGTTGCCTTCATTCAGTTCGCTTTGTTCCAGAATTTCCACGCAGCGCCGCGCCAGTTTAGCGGTGTCTTTCGTCACGCCGCCGATTTTGCTGATGGTCTGTAATAAATTCAGTGCCAGACTGGGGTTGTAAGGCATGTAATCAAAGGCTTTATTAAAAAACTCCAACGCCCGGCCATAATAGCCATTCTGATAGGCATCCAGGCCGTCGTTGTTGAGCGTTTTAATCTCTTCGCGCAGGTTGTCATGCGCTTTGTGTTCACCCTGTATCAGTACTGTCAGCGTATTAGCCAATAAATCGTCGTACTCGGCCATCTCTTCCAGTTGCTGCATAAATTCGTCACTGCGCGACAAATTACCGGCTTCGAAATAGGCTTTGGCTTTGTCGAGACAGGCTTCGGCGCTCAGTGTTTTGCCAGTCTGTGCGGCGTCACTTTTAGCCAGCAGGTCTCTGGCCTCGTCAATGTTGCTGCGTAATATCGCCACGCGCGCCCGCACAGCCAGTTCTTCGTGCAGATAAGATTCCAGCGCAAAACGTTTGCCGATATTGGCCAGAATTTCATCAATCTTTTTGAAATGCCGGGTCTGTTCCAGCTTATTAGCGTCTTTGGTCAGCTCCAGAATGGCGCGGGCATAATTGAGAAAATTGTCTGGCGTATCAAAAATGGAATAACGCGCCGCCTGCTGCAGCCGGGCGTAAATTTTTACTGCATCTTCTTTTAAACCATTGATATTGGCCAGATTCGCCAGCGCTTTTTGCCTTTTATAGTTTTTTGGCGACAGCTTGGTTACTTCGTTCAGCGTTTCGTAGGCATCTTTGTACAGCTGGCGTTTGAGAAACAGACGCGACAACCAGTCCAGTGCTTCTACGCGGGTTTCATCCATTTTGCTCAGTTCCCGCAGCTCAAATTCGGCCTCCAGCCAGCGCTGCTGACAAAAACGGGCAATGGCAAGACCAAGCTTGGCCCAGGCATAGTCCCGCCGGTTCAGAATCGACAAATACAGCTGCTCAGCAGCCTGATAATGTTCAATTTTCAGCAGCAGCTCACCACGCAGCCGCAAAGCAAACACCGCAAATTCCGGGTCGTTTTTAATCACGAGCTCGCAGGAGTTTGCCGCTTCAATAAACAAGTCTTCAGCGATCTCCTGGTAAACCTTATTTAGCACATGTTTGATTTCAAAAGCGCGCATCAGGCGCTTTTCGAGCTGGACAAATGAAAAGGGTTTGAGCAGATAAGAATCCGGTTGCAGTTCAATCACGCCGTGCACTATCTGGCGGTGACTCTCAGCGCTGATAATGATAAAACAGCAGCCTGGCTTTAATAATCGTAAATGTTTCAGCGCTTCAAATAGTTGATAACCATCTTTGCCTTCGCCGAGGTTGAAATCGGATAAAATGAAGTCATATTGGATTTCTGTACAATTGGCAATGGCAGCATTGGCATCCGGAGCTTGGGCAATATGTTCGAAACCGATTTTTTGTAGCATGCCTTTGATGGATGCGCGCACCGGGTCGCAGTCATCCACGACCAACACTTTTTTTGCTTTATAAAATTTGGGATTCAAATGTTGTACTGCCTTCACAAATTGCGACCAAACTGCCGTACATGGCGCAACAGCTTTCTGTCTTTGTTAACACGATCAGAGACAAAAACGCTATATCCGTATGAGGCCGGAACAACCGACTGGAACCAACTATAGTAATCTGACAAAAAATCAGCAACAGACCCGACAGAATTCTGTGTTTTCACGCGTTTTCTGTTGTAATATTTCTACATAATCACGCTTTTAAACGGCCGTACGGCTAAAAATGCGACTAAAAATGGTTAAATAACAATATGACAACACTCCTTGATCAACTCAAAGCTGTCACTACCGTCGTCGTCGACAGTGGTGACCTGAACGCCATCGAACAATTCCGTCCGGTCGATGCCACCACTAACCCTTCATTGTTATTAAACGCCAGTGCTTTGGATTTCGCGAAGCCGCTGCTGAGCGCTGCCGCAATCTACGCCAAAAGTAAAACGGCAGATAAAGCTGAACAGCTCAGCATCGCCAGCGACAAATTCGCCGTTGACGTCGGCACCGCCATCAGCAAATTGGTGCCGGGCCGGGTTTCAACCGAAGTCGACGCCCGCTTAAGTTTTGATACCCAAGCAACTATTGCCAAAGCCCGTCAACTGGTTGCCTTGTATGCAGAAAATGGTATCGGCAAAGACAAAATTCTGATCAAAATCGCGTCGACCTGGGAAGGCATTCAGGCGGCACGCGCGCTTGAGCAGGAAGGCATTCAATGTAACCTGACGCTGTTATTCCACCTGTGTCAGGCGCGCGCCTGTGCCGAAGCCGGCGTATTCTTAATTTCGCCATTTGTTGGCCGTATTCTGGACTGGTACAAAGCCAGCACAGGCCAAAGCTATGATGCTGAAACTGATCCGGGCGTGATTTCTGTGCGCGAAATTTACAATTATTTCAAACAGCATGGCCATAAAACTATTGTGATGGGTGCGAGTTTCCGTAACGTCGGCGAAGTTTTAGCACTGGCCGGTTGTGACCGCTTAACCATTGCGCCAACGCTGCTCGATGAACTCAGTAAACAAAGTGGCGAGCTGGTTGTGCATTTGCGCGATCAAGGCACAACCACTGCAAAACCAGCGGAGCTGACCGAACAGGCGTTCCGCTGGGCGCTGAATGAAGATGCGATGGCCACCGAAAAACTGGCCGAAGGCATCCGTAAATTCGCTATCGACCAGCGCAAACTGGAACAAGTGATCACTGCTGCGCTTGCTTAAGCGCAGCTTTTTTAACAGGAGTTTATTATGTCGTCTGCAGTTTGGAGCCAGTTGGCCACACTGGCCAAAGCCCCGCTGAACCTGCGTCAGGAGTTTGCTGAAGATCCACAGCGCGCAGCACGTTTTACCGCCAAAGCGCTTGGTATCACGCTGGATTATTCAAAAAACCTGATAACCCAAGGTATCTGGCAACAACTGCTGGATCTGGCAACACAAAGCCCGCTCGCCGCAAAACGGGCCGCCATGTTTGCCGGCGACAGAATCAACAACACCGAAGACCGTTCAGTCTGGCATGTGGCACTGCGTGCCCCTGCCGACCAGCCATTACAGCTGGACGGCGAAGATTTACAGGCGCAAATCGCCGCCTGCCGCGCGCAGATGTATGCGTTGGTTGAACAGCTCAATAACCGCCAGTATCTGGGATATCAGGGCAGCCCTATTACCGATTTAGTCTGGATTGGTATCGGTGGTTCCCTGCTTGGCCCGCAGATGGCGCTGGAAGCTCTCACCCCCTACAACCAAAGCCCGGTCAAAGTGCATTTTGCCGGCAATATCGACGGCGCTGTAGTCAGTGATGTGGTGAAACCGCTGAATCCGGCCACCACGCTGGTGTTTGTTGCGTCAAAATCTTTTGGCACTGAAGAAACCAAACAAAACGCCTTAGCGGTACGCCAGTGGTTCCTTGACCATGGCGCCGATAAAGCCGCTATTGCCCAGCATTTCTGGGCAACCTCGTCCAACATCAAAGCAGCGAGCGAATTTGGCATTGATGCCTCACATATCCTGCCGATGTGGGATTGGGTTGGTGGCCGTTATTCGCTGTGGTCGGCTATTGGTTTTCCACTGTGCCTGACGCTGGGTGTGGCGCAATTTGAAAACCTGCTGGCCGGTGCCCGTGATATGGACAGCCATTTTTGCGACGCGCCGCTGGCGCAGAATTTGCCAGTGATTTTGGCGCTGTTAGGCGTCTGGTATATCAATGGCCTGGGTTGTCAGACGCAGGCACTGTTGCCGTACAGCCATTATCTGCGGTTGTTGCCGTCTTATGTGCAGCAACTGGACATGGAAAGTAACGGCAAAAGTGTTGATGTTGATGGCGCAGCACTGACGGCTGCCACAGCTCCGGTGATTTGGGGCGACGCCGGCACCAACGGCCAGCATGCGTATCACCAGTTATTGCACCAAAGTGCCTTAGCGGTACCGGCTGACTTTATTCTGCCAATCAAAGTCTCTCACGATTTGGCTGATCACCATCACCGCCTGGCGGCGCATTGTTTTGCTCAGTCTCAAGCGCTGATGCAGGGTAAAACCATTGCCGAAGCCAAAGCTGAAGTGCTGGCACAAGGTGGCAGCGAAGCCTTAGCTGATTTCCTGGCGCCACACAAAGCATCGCCAGGCAATAAACCCAGCAACACGTTGTTGCTGCCTGAGTTATCGCCCTATTACCTTGGCGCTTTGATTGCACTCTATGAGCACAAAGTCTTTGTGCAAGGCGTGCTGTGGAATATCAACTCGTTTGACCAATGGGGTGTTGAACTTGGTAAGCAGTTATCCACGCCGATTTATCAGGTGTTATCCGGTGCTGCCAGCCATGCTTTTGACAGCTCAACTGAGCAGCTGATCAAACAATTTCAGCAAGCTTAACCTGTTGCCTCCGCTCATTTTTTAAGCACAAAAAGGAACCATAAGGTTCCTTTTTTTTCGCTGCCATTTGCCATTCATCTGCGATTCATTTTTCTGTCATCGAAGTATTTTATTTTGCTAAAAAATGTGGTATCAATTTTGGTGAGAATAACAACAACAATGTAGCGAGGTGAAGTATGGAAAGCTTTGACGACTTACTGACTATGTTGGAACGACCAGCCGCGAAAGCCCGGCCGGTGAAGCGCAAATGGCGCGAAATCGAAGCCGTAAAGGAGCGGCAGCGTCTGAGGAAAGAGCTCGAAGATATCGACTGGAGCTTAGAAGACGACCTGATTGAACAACTGATTTAATGTAAAGAGCCCGACCTTCCCAGGTTGGGCTTTTTACTTTTAAAACTTTGCTCAGTCAGCGATCGCTGATTTGCCTGATAAAAAAACCGGAGGAAACTCCGGTTTTTTATTTGGGCCGGACTTTCACTAACGCCTATGCAGCCCTATCAGGATTGTCACCCACGCGGTTTTCAATGACCGACTCAACCTGCTCGATCGCCTTATTTTGCATGTTCAGATATTTCGTTTTCCAGATATAAAGTCCAAGCAGCAAAACTAAATGTACGTATGATATTGGCGCCCCGCGAGTGAACAAATAAACATCTATCGCAGCCAAAATTATTAGCGCGGCTATAAAACTGTTAAAAAACTTAATGTTATAAGTTTTATGATTTTTTAAACGAAGCAACACCAGCTCGTAGTCCATCTAGCCATTCATCCTTTTTATCTGCTAATCACTATTGGTTTGGATCGGCGCTATGTTTCTGAAACTACAGCCCATCTGCAATCTTTCCATCTACACATGGTAAGCACCGTATCACACCTGCCAATCCACCGGCGTTTTGCCCATCTGCGTCAGCAACTCATTGGCTTTAGCAAAATGGCCGCAACCTAAAAAACCGCGATGCGCCGACAACGGCGATGGGTGCGGCGCGGTCAATACATGATGGCGGCTTTTATCGATAAATTTTTGTTTATTAATCGCGTGGGAGCCCCACAGCAAGAACACCACAGGCTCAGCCTTGGCGCTAATGGCTTTAATTACATTGTCGGTGAAGGTTTCCCAGCCGAGGTTTCGATGTGAATTGGCTTCGTTCGCTACTACGGTCAGCACAGTGTTGAGCAGCAATACGCCCTGGCGGGCCCAGCTTTCCAGATAACCGTGGCTGGGGATGACAAAATCCGGGTATTCCAGCGCCAGTTCTTTGTAGATATTTTTTAAACTCGGTGGCACCGCCACGCCGGGGCGCACCGAGAAACACAGGCCATGGGCCTGATTGGGCCCATGGTATGGGTCCTGGCCGATGATGACGATTTTCAGCTGGTCAAAGCCGGTATAACGAAACGCATTAAACACATCGGCTTCGGGCGGATAAATCACCGTTCCCGCAGCGCGCGCTTGTTTGACAGCTTCAACAGTTTGCTGAAAATACGGCTGCGTTTTTTCCGCGCCAATCACATCTTGCCAGGATAATTGCACTTTTTACTCCAGACTGAGCAACACTTTGCGCAATTCTACAAAATCAGCGGCCAAATCGCCCGCTAAACTTGTTTCCCCCGCCACAGCCGCTAAAGCTGGCGGTAACGCAATCGGATTGCCAAGGATGTTTTCCACCGACTCTTTAAACTTGGCCGGATGCGCAGTGCCGAGGAATAAACCATATTCGCCCGGCTGTAATTCACGTTTTAACGCGCGATAGGCCACAGCCGCATGCGGTTCAGACAGATATCCCAGTTGCGACAGCTGACGCACACCCAGCTGCGTATCTTCTTCATCCACCACTTGCGTCGACAGCGCAGATCTGTGGATCACGCCTTGCGCCAGCAAATCTTCGACCCGCGGCCAGTTGTTCGGTGCGCTGACATCCATCGCGTTAGATAAAGTGGCAACGGTTTTATTGACCTGCCACTGCCCGCTTTGCCAATAACGCGGCACTGTGTCGTTGGCGTTGGTGGCAGCAATCATGCGTTTAATCGGTAAGCCCAGCACTTTGGCGATCAGGCCTGCTGTCAGGTTACCGAAATTACCACTTGGCACTGAGATCACCAGCTGTTCGCGCTGGGCTGGGGTTAACTGCGCAACGGCTTCAAAGTAATAACAAACCTGAGCAAACAAGCGGCTGATATTAATCGAGTTAGCCGAGTTGATATTAAGGCGGCTGACTAAATCGCGGTCATTAAACACTTCTTTGACTAAGGCCTGACATTGGTCAAAATCACCATCGACCGCCAGCGTGTGGATATTGTCGCCAAGGGTGGTGAACAGTTTTTCCTGCAGCACTGAGATTTTGCCTTTCGGGAACAGGATCACCACTTGGACACCCGGTTGACGATAAAACGCATGGGCCACTGCAGCACCAGTATCGCCGGAAGTGGCAGTCACAATAGTTGTGCGGCTGACATTGGAACGTTGTTGCGCAGCGAGTAATGCCCGCGCCATAAAACGGCCACCGAAGTCTTTAAAGGCGAGTGTCGGGCCATGGAACAGTTCCAGACAACCAATGTCTTCAGTGACCGCTGCGACCGGTGCCGGGAAATAAAAGGCCTCGCCAAGCATTTGCTCAAGCTCCGCCAGTGGCAACTCATCACCAATCAGCGCATGTAACAGATGCGCGCTGCGTTTGGCAAAAGGCATCGCCAGCAAGGCGTCGACATCTACTTTCGGCCAGCTGGCCGGAAAAAATAAACCTTGTTGATCACCGAGGCCGATACGCACCGCATCTAAAAAACTGACCTGCTGAGCCGGCACTTTGATATTTCTTAACAACATAATAGTTCCTGGAGCATTGCTCTTAAATCATTGAATTTATTGTTCAAATAACAACTTACAAGGCGCGCGCCCCTGTGGTTGAAAGCCGGCAAATGTGCGTCATCGCATCGGCATTTTTCTCGTAATGCGCCGCCAGATAAGCACGGGCGAATTCCGCCTGCGCTGGTGTGCTGCAAAGCGCAAACAAAGTGGGGCCTGCACCGGAAATGCCGACATGGCCTATGCCCTCTGCCATCAGCGCGGCGCGAATCGCCGGCAACTCCGGAATTAATGGTGTACGTGCTGGTTCTGCCACGACATCTTTGAGTGCCGCAAAAGCCTCGACTTCATCGTCGCTATATAAAGCAGCGACAAAACGCGCCACAGTGCCGGCGAACTGAATACTGTGTTTGAGTGTCAGCTGCTGCGGTAACACCGCCCGCGCCGCTTTAGTCGACAGCACTGTGCCCGGATAACTCAGCACCACTTGCCAATTGGCAAACCACGGCAGCTTACGATACAACAACGGGCTTTCCGGCAACATCAGCTGCAAGCCACCATGTAACGATGGCGCGACGTTGTCATAATGCACACCGCCACTGACGCCGCCCTCACAGACGGCGGTCAGTTCCAGCAATTCGCGTTCGCTGAGCGGATGGCCGAAGTAGTCGTTGAAGGCATAACAAGCCACCACGATGGAACAAGCACTGGAGCCCAGGCCACTACCAACCGGCAGATGCTTCACCAGCCTTAGTTTCAGCCGAGGTAATGTGCGGCCAACCTTCAGCTCAAAAGCGTAAAAGCTGGTCAGCACCAGATTATCGTTGCTGTCGCCGGGTAACTGATGAACATAACGGCCCGCCAGCTCCAGCGACATGGTTTCGGCTTCGCCGAGAATTTGTAACTCATCGCCGAGCAAAGTGCCGTCGATGGCTTCAAAGGCTGCGCCGAGTAAATCAAAACCAACCGAAAAATTCCCGGTGGAAGCCGGCGCAAAATACGACTTCATGCTCAAACCTCCTGCTGCCAGCCGAGTGTGCGCATCACATCGCCAAACACACCGGCCGCTGTCACCGCAGCACCTGCGCCATAACCACGCAGTACAAATGGGATCGGCTGATAATAGCGGGTATGGATCGCCAGCGCGTTTTCACCGTCTTTGACCTTCGCCAGCGGATGGTCCAAATCTAAGGCTTTGACTGCGACTTTACACTGACCGTCGGCGATTTCGCCGATAAAACGCAGCACTTTGCCGCCAGCTTGCGCCGCCGCTACTTTGTCGGCGTACCAGGCGTCCAGCTCTGGCAACTTGGCCATAAAAGTCGCCACATCAGTGCCTGGCGCAAAATCAGCCGGCAACACACCTTCAACTGTGACATCGGCTAAATCCAGCTCGAGACCGGCTTCACGCGCCATGATGAGCAGCTTACGCGCCACATCCATGCCAGATAAATCGTCACGTGGGTCTGGCTCGGTAAAGCCCATTGCTTTGGCTTTGGCGGTCACTTCCGACAGCGGCAGGCCTTTTTCCAGTTCACCAAACAGATAACTTAAGCTACCCGACAAAATGCCTTCAAAAGCGACCAGCTCATCACCGGCGTTTAACAGGCCCTGCAGCGTATCAATCACCGGCAAACCAGCACCGACAGTGGTTTCATACAGGAAACGACGGCGGTGACGCTGCGCAACCTGACGCAATTCACGGTAATAATCCAGGCTTGTGGTATTAGCCTTTTTGTTCGGCGTCACGACATGGAAACCGGCCGCGAGGAACTGGCTGTACTGCGCCGCAATAGCTTCTGAGCTGGTGCAGTCAATCAACACCGGGTTGGTTAAATGATGTTCCTGCACAAATTTATCGAGTACCGCCAGCGAGAACTGGGCTGAGGCTGAAGCCATAGCACCCTGCCATCCTGTCAAATCAATGCCCTGACCGTTTAACAATAACTGGCGCGAGTTGGCGATGCCGTACACGCTTAAACGCACGTTCCGGCCCTGCAGGAACTGCTGCTGGCGCTGGAACTGCGCTAATAATTCACTACCCACCACGCCACAACCGACCAGGAACACGTCGATACTGGGCACATGGCTGAAGAAGTTCTCATGGCAAACTTTCACCGCATTCTGGCAACTTTGTTGCTCGACGACTGCAGAGATTGAGCGTTCGCTGGAATCCTGCGCAATCGCCACGACGTTAACGCGGGCTTGCGATAAGGACGCGAAAAACTTCGCCGCCACACCGCGGTGCTGGCGCATACCGTCGCCGACTAAACTGACAATCGCCATGTCGGTCTGAATTGCCAGTGGACGCAGCAATTTGCCCTGCAGCTCCAGCTCAAATTCAGCTTCGAGCGCGCGTTTGGCGGCGGTTAAGTCGAGCTGTGCCACACAGAAACTGATGCTGAACTCACTGGAGGACTGGGTGATTAAATTCACCGACACCTGCTCGCGCGCCATAGTGGCAAAAATGCGCGACGCCATGCCCACTACGCCTTTGAGACCAGGGCCGGATACTGTGATGAGCGCCAGGTGTTCCAGGCTGGAAATACCTTTGACCAGGCTGTCGCCGCTGTTGTGATTGTCGATACAGCTGCCCGGCGCCTGCGGGTTTAAGGTGTTTTTGATGTAACAAGGGATTTGATAACGCGCCAGCGGCCCAATGGTTTTCGGGTGCAGCACTTTGGCGCCGAAATAAGATAATTCCATCGCCTCGTCGTAAGATAAGTGGTCAATCAGCTTGGCATTTTTGACCTGGCGCGGATCTGCGCTATAAACGCCATCTACATCGGTCCAAATCTCACAGACTGATGCGCGCAGCGCGGCGGCGACAATAGCGGCTGAATAGTCAGAGCCATTGCGGCCCAACAGGCAGAGCTCGCCTTGTGCATTGCTGGAGACAAAACCGGCCAGCACATAAACCTGCGCCGGCTGTTTTTTCACTGCTACGCCCAGCGCAATTTCTGACGCAGGCACATCCGCCACCGCGTTCAGATAATCGCCTTGGCTTTTCACGCATTGCACCGAATCGAGCAGGACAGCTTTCACCTGCTGCGCCAGCAGTAATTCGGTCATCAGCGCGACACTGAATTGCTCACCAAGCCCCAGCAACTGCGCCTTGATATGGTCCGGGCAATAATGCAGTAATTCAACCCCTTGCAACCGGTTGCTCAGTGTCGCATCTTGTGCAGCAACGACCGACTGCAGTCGTTGTTGAGCAGCACTGTCGAGCACGGCTGCCGCATCAGCCAACATTTTCTGCAGCCGTTGCCGCCAGCCATTTAACGCATCCTGATAACCGGTGCCCAGAAAGGCCAGGTCCGTCAGTTCCACCAATAAATTGGTCACCCCATGCGGCGCAGATAAAACCAGTCCAACCGGCTCGGTTTGTGGTTGCGACCGCACAATAGCCGCAACTTCCAGAAACCGCGCCACAGACGCTAACGACGAACCCCCAAACTTAAGCACCCGCATTTTTTGCTCCTCAGATAAAACGCAAAAGGCCCGTGACTGTTGAGGTCACGGGCCTTTTCTCAAGACAATACGCCGCCGACCTCCTACCCCGCAGGGCTGGTGGTAATAATCGTGGTGGTTGTATTGATATTTTTGGTATATTTCATGCGTCTTATATGCGCATTGTTTTAGACGTCTGTCAATCTAAATGTTTAGATTAATTTCAGTTCGCCTTTTTCTGATAGTCCGTTTCGCCGGCCTGATAACAACATACCCGGTTCCGGCCGGTTCTTTTCGCGTTGTATAATGCCATGTCTGCGCAACGAATTAAATCGTCATGCAAGAAATGTTGTTTCGGCTGAAATTCGGCCACGCCCATACTGAGCGTCGCCCGGATAGTCTGCTGGTTAAACAGCATCGAATATTCCGCCACAGCCCGGCAGATCCGCTCGGCAACCTCTGCAGCCCCTTCCAGACCCGTATCAGGCAAAATAATGCCAAACTCTTCGCCGCCATAACGGCCGAGTAAATCGGAATCTCGCAGCAGGCTGCCGATAAACGACGCCAGCTCGACCAACACAAAATCACCGCCCAAATGGCCGTATTTGTCATTCAGATCTTTAAATTTATCCAGGTCAAACAAAATCAGGCTGAGTGAATGCTGATAACGCTGAGCGCGGTGGATTTCCTGCTTCAGCTGCTCTTCCCAATAACGGCGGTTCTGCACTTTGGTCAAGCCGTCCTGCCGGTTGGCTTTTTCCAGTTCAATCAGCGTGCGGCTTAAATGCTGCTGATAAACAAAGGCATCGGTGGCATCTTCAATCAGAATACAAATCAGTGGTTGTTCATGTTGTGCTGTGGCGAGCGGCAGCATAGTACAGTTTTGCGCCATGTACTGGCTGCTGCTGGTGATAGGCCGTAAATGCGGCAGCTTGAATATGTATTGGCGCTGCTCCCAGCTGCTGAACGCCGGCGAATTTAAATCCAGCACACTCATCAGTTTGCGTTTGAGCCAGGCTTCCGGTAAATCGGCAAACACACTGAACAATGACTTCCCCGCCACTTCGCTCAGTTGCAGATTGCCATGCCGTTCAATGAAGGCGTTCAGATAACGGATGTTGTATTCATCATCAATAACAATGACGCCGCTATTGAGTGCAGCAAGAACCGGATTGCAGAGCATCTCCTGAAACATCAATAGGCTTCCAGGATCCGATCCAGAATGTTTTTGATATTACTGACCGCTTCACCCGGGATCAGCAAAATCATATCGCAGTTAAAGGAGTGATCGATAAGCTGATAACTGATATCCACTTTTAGTGCATGCTCCCAGTGAAACGAAGTATTTTTCAGCACATCGGCAACATTGCCGTGGCGCGACGACAGTATTCTGGGCGCAGAATATGACAAACTGTTTTCAATCTGGTCGGCTAAACCGTTTAAGAAAGTGGTGGTCAAAATAGAACTGATGTCAGTCAACATCTCAATTTCTGAGACATCGCCGGCTTCATAACCGAGCAAAGCCGAAATTTTGTGCGCGTTTTCCATTTGATAAAGCACTATGGCTTCACCACGCACGCCTTCATTACCAAAAAAACCCTGACTGACTAATGCAGCTTCAGCATCCTGATAACGGTTTTCGAATTCTTCCGGGATATGCATTGCGCCGACTAACGCGATAGACGGCACCTGCAGATGGACAAAGGTATTGAGGAAACGCGCCAGTTTGTCGCTGGCAAGGCCCATAGCGACGTTGATGATTTCCTGCAGGCAGTCACGCTGCTCTTCACTGAAGCCGAGATTATTCATATGAAACCATACTGTTTCAGCACGCCAATGATTTTATCTTCATTCACCGGTTTTTGCACAAAAGCTAAAGCACCGAGCTCCATCACCCGCTTTTGCATTTCCGGCTGGATGTCGGCAGAAATGACAATAACAAAACAGTCGATGCCTTCGGCCTTAATCGCTTCAAGTACACCGACACCATCTAATTCCGGCATGGTTAAATCAAGAAACACCAAGCCAATTTCCTGACTGCGCAACACGGCCAGCGCTTCCATACCATTGCCTGCTGTCTGAAATTCCGCATCGAAAGATTCCGGGAGACTTTTTCGGACTTGCTTACGGGCTAAAATTGAATCGTCACAAATCAGGACTGGCAAAGCCATGCAGAACTGCCTCTGTATTTCTAATAATTATTTGAAGTTACGGGCAAAATATAACCACTTGCCCCTTTGATTGCAACATCCGTGCGCAGGCTATTGCAAAATGCAGCAGCAGTTTTACTAACCTGCCACGGACTCCGCAGAGTCAGATTTGGGCTATAGTTTGGCAGCCGCATTGCGATGCTGGTCTCTGATCCATTTATTGCGTCACACACAGTGGCCAAATAATGTAGTAAAGTATTTTAATTATTGTTTTTTTTAGCTAATTTTATAGCATTGGCTGGCAGCTCCAGAGCTCTACTGGCGGCGCATTCAGAATTCACAGGATGTCAGATGCAACAAAAAAGCCTTTCGCGTAAGCTGCTGACCAAAGTATTGTCAGTGTATTTCATCCTGACCTTTGTCGTGACCCTCGGCCAAATCGTCGCCGAATACTTTAACACCAAAAACCATATCAACGGCGAACTCGCCACCCTGCAACAGACCATCTCAGGTTCGCTAACCCGGGCGATTTGGGAACTCAACACCCAGCAAGCGCTGATTATTGCCGACGGTCTGTTAGCCATCCCGTCGATTGAAGGCATCATAGTGCGCGATGACAGCGGCGCTGTGATCACCCAGCTTGGTCAGTATGTCGATATCAGCGAGCGCTACAGCAATCAGCTGGTCAAAGAAGGTGTGCGTCTGACCGAACAACAAAGCGGTTTGTTTGGATACACCTTCCCACTGATTTTTGAATTCTCCGGCCGCGCTACCCAGGTCGGCGATGTCACGCTGTTTTCCAGCCGGACTATAGTGCTGGACCGGATTAAAGTGGGCATCTACTTTCTGATCGGCAATGCCGTGTTAAAAACGACCTTCCTGATCATTCTGTTTTTGATCGCATTTCGCAAACAACTGACCTTGCCACTGGCTGAGCTGACCCAACAGATTGAGGAGCTTGAACTCGACAATCTCGAAGGAACCAAAGTCGAAATTCAGCATGGCGACACCAACGAACTGGCCGTGATGGCCGATGCTTTTAACCGCCTGATCGCCCGGGTACAGGATTACAAAGGTCAGCTTGAAAGCACACAAAAACAACTTTTGCAGAGTAATGAAAAACTCGACCAGCACAATCTCATTCTGGAACAGGAAGTAGCCCGTAAAACCTCAGGCCTCAGTCAGGCCATGATGGACCTGCAACAGCAAAAACAAGAGTTGGAAGTGAAACAGCAGGCACTGCGGGAAGAAATAGAGCGCCGCCGTCATACCGAAGACGCCCTGCGCAATAAACAAAGCGAACTGGAAAAACTGGTTAATGATTTACGTCAGGCGCAGGACCGGCTGGTGCAATCCGAAAAAATGGCCGCCTTAGGTGGTTTAGTCGCCGGTATTACCCATGAGGTCAATACACCTGTGGGTATTGGCGTCACAGCCACCAGCTTTCTGGCGGAAAAACTCGCTGCATTAGAACATGCTTATCAGGAAAAAAGCCTGTCGCCCAAAGCCTTGGAACATTTTATTGAAGAAGCCAAACAAGGCACTGAGCTGTTAAACACCAATCTGGTGCGCGCTTCTGAACTGATTGCCAGCTTTAAACAAATCGCAGTAGACCAAACCAGCGAAGCAATCCGCACTATTCAGTTGCAGGAATATCTGAACGAAATTATCCGTTCATTGCAACCACATTTCAAAAAAACTAAGCACTATATCGAAGTGAACTGCCCGGAGAATTTGGTGTTAAGTTGCCCTGCTGGCGCTATTTCGCAGATTTTCACCAATCTGCTGATGAATTCGTTAATCCACGGTTTTGAAGACATGGAAGAAGGCAATATCAACATCACCGTCATCGACGAAGGCAACATTGTTGATATCAATTACAGTGATAATGGGAAAGGCCTGACGGCAGAGCAACTGGAAAAACTGTTCCATCCGTTTTTCACCACCAAGCGGGACCAAGGCGGCAGCGGCCTTGGCACACATATCACCTATAACCTGGTCCGGCAGACGCTCGGTGGTAGTATTCAGGTGCGCAGTGAGCCTGGTCAGGGTCTGGCCTACCATATTCGTTTCCCCAAAGTGCTGAAACGTTGAGCAATCATCCAACCGGCGACGTTGCTTTCTGACGTCGCCGGGTTGTCGCCTTCACCTTTCCGGTTATACTGAGCCCCTTTTCTGAATTGCGGACTCTGCTGACTATGTGGTTTAAAAACCTGCGTGCGTATCAAATTACTGAACCGTTAAACCTCAATATCGACAAACTGGATGCCGCACTGGCTGAGCATAAATTTACCCCCTGCATGGGCCAGGATGCGCTGAAACTTGGTTTTACCTTTCCACTGCACCCGAGCATCAAATCTTATGCCCACCAGCTGGAGCATTTGTTTGTCTTCGCATTAAAACGTCAGGAAAAAGTGCTGCCTGCCGCCGTCATTAACGAAGAATTGCAGCCTAAAATCGACGCGCTGGAAGCGGAAAAAGGCCGGCCATTAGGACGCAAAGAAAAACAGGCGCTGAAAGAGGAGCTGGTCCAAACACTGTTGCCACGGGCATTTAGCCGTTCGACTGTGACGCAGGCGATCTACGATGCGAAAAACAACTGGTTTATCGTTAACACCAGTTCTGCCAGCCGGGCGGAAGATTTACTGGCACTGCTGCGTAAGGCGCTTGGATCTTTACCGGCAGTGCCATGGATTGACAGCAATCAGCTGAGTCAGTCGATGCAGCAATGGCTCAGCAATCAGGCGTTACCGGCAGGCTTCAGCCTTGGTCATGACGCTGAGCTGAAAGCGCCGGATGAAGAAGGTGCCAAAGTACGTTTCAGTAACCACCTGTTGACTACTGATGAAGTACAAAGTCATCTCGAAGACAAGCTGGTGACCAAATTAGAGCTGGTGCAGCCAGAGCTGCTGAGCCTGATGGTTTGTGAAGATGGCAGCATCAAAAAGTTGCAGTTTGAAGAACTGCTGGCAAACAAAAACGATGAACTGGGCTGGGAAGACTTAATCCTGCGCCTTGACGCTGATTTGTTGGTTATGGCAAACGAACTGGCGCAGGTGCTGCAGGTTATCAAAGACCAGGTCCAGCCGCTGGTCAAAGCCTGAAAACAAGCCGGGGCGAATTATTCTCCCCGGTTTAGTTGTCTGGCAGCAGAACCAAAGTACGGCGCCTACATAAACATGGTCTTGGCGTCCTGATAGTTCTGCGCTATCTGCGGGTCCTGCATAAAATTCACCTTAGGGATCAACCCCTGCGCTAAATAATACTCCAGTAACTGTGGTTCATTACTGCGCCGTGGAAACTGTTGCCGCGCAATCGCCGCCAGCCGGACAAAATCGGTATAACAGACGGCATCAGCGGTTTGCAACCCCGCCCAATCCTGTGTCACTTTGATAAAAATGTCAGCAAAACCCCAGCTTTGTAAGATCACGACGCCAATACTGGCCGACAGATCGCGGATCGCATGCCGCAGATAAGTCGGCTCGGCAAACACAGCCGGATACTTTTCAGCCTCAGTTAAAATCGGTAAAGCGCCAATCTGATACACCAGAGCGGCGAGCGTCAATGTATCGAGGTTCAGCGGCACATGCTTATGGTTTTGCTGATAAAACTTCAGGCACGCCATCGCGATACAGGTAATTTCGATAGTGTCGCGCCACAATTCACTCATTTGCTCCAGCACCTGTGGATGCTGGCTGACAAAAAGCTGTTCTAAAGCCATCGCCGTTGCAATATTTTTCACCTGAAACAGGCCAATCCGCGTCACCGCCTGATTTAAGGTATTGACCTTAATACTACGACCCAGAAATGCGCTATTGGCGACTTTCAGCATACGGGCAGACAGCGCCGGATCGCGCGCAATCACTTCCGCCATAGCATGAAGGTTAATATCCGGATCTTCGGCCGCCTGACGGACACGGACCGCAATCTCAGGCAAAGTCGGCAACACCAATAAATTGTTGCGTAGTTTTTCCATCAACAACGTCAATAAAGCATTATCCGCCGACATAGACACTCCTTTAAACCGGTGAACGTGCAGACCAGCGTTGCTGGATCTCGGTTAATTGTAACGCGGAATAAGCCTTGGCAGGGTATTTCCCCCAGACAGGGGCAGGCCAGCTCGGATCCTTTACAAACCGGGCGATATGGTGCAAATGCAACTGAGGCACCATGTTACCAAGTGCCGCCAGATTCAACTTGTCAGGCTGATAATCCTTACGCAGATAAAGACTCAGCGCCCGGCTTTCTGCCCATAACTGCTGCTGCTCAGTCTCAGTTAAATCAATGACATCCCGTGCACTGTCACGTCTTGGTACTAAGATAAACCACGGATATTGCTGGTCATTGATCAGCCTGAGCTGACATAAAGGCCAATCGGCCAAAAACACCGAATCGGCCGCTAACTGTGGGTGTAACTGAAAACTGTCTTGCATAGTTTGACTCTTAAACGACGGCCGCTGTCTGGCCGGTATGTTGCTGCATCCGCTGGATAATCAGCTGACAGGCAAAAGCATCCTTGGATTTCGCCGACAACTCGAGTTCAGCCGCCAACTGGGTAATTTCCGGAAACCCCATACTACCGGCACAGCCTTTCAGGCTATGGGCTTCATACTGCAACGCAGCCAGATTCTGTTCCAGATGTAACTGGACGAGCTGCTGCAACTGTGCCGGCAGCCGCTGGGCGAAGTCCTGTTTCAACGCAATAATGGCCGGATCCTGTTCAAGTTTTAATGCCAACTCGTCTTCAAGCTGACGATCTTTCCGCGTGTATTGACGGATCATCGCGTAAAAATCGTGTTGTACAATCGGCTTGCCCAACAAGGCCTGACAACCCGCTTCCAGATAACGCTGGTGGTCTTCCCGCATCACGTTTGCGGTAAGCGCAATAATAGGTACATCAATACCGGCATGGCGGATCAGTCGGGTCGCTTCTTCGCCTCCCATCTCCGGCATCTGCATATCCATAAACACCAAATCAAAGTCTTCAAGCAGCAGCTTTTGCACTGCCTGATGACCATTCGCCACCATAGTGAATTCGGCGTTAATTTTGCGCAGCAATACAGCGACCAGCAACTGGTTATCGGTATTATCTTCGGCCACCAGAATACGGAGTTGCGGCTGGCAATCAGATTCCGGCTGGATTTGCTCCGGATTCGCCACCGGTTCAAAATGGTCAACCAGACTGATTTGTTGGGTGTCGCAATGCATTTGAATTTCAAAGCAGCTACCAAGCCCTTTTACGCTTTCGGCCCTGATATCGCCGTTCATCTGCTGCATCAATTTCTTCGAAATCACCAGACCCAAGCCGGTTCCGCCAAAATTACGGGTTACGGTAGCGTCGGCCTGAACAAAGGGCTGGAACAACTTGGTCAGTTCCTCAGCACTCATGCCAATCCCGGTATCTTTAATCCGGATGACCAGCAATTCTTCGCCTGACTGGTAACTGACCTGGATCACCACTTTGCCGCGCTGTGTGAACTTCAGCGCATTGCTGGTCAGATTTAACAGCACCTGCCGAAAACGCAGTTCATCAGTGCGCAGATAAGCCGGCAAGGGGTAATTCAGCTCCAGCACACAATCGAGCGCCTTGGCCTGCGCCTGATTGCGGGTTTGCTGGTAAATATCGTCAATCACCTGCAGGAAATTAAACTGGGCGTAAGACAATTCCAGTTTATCGGCTTCGATTTTCGACAGATCTAAGATGTCATTGATCAGATTTAATAAATGATCGCCACTTCGCAGGACGCGTTTCAGGTAATCATTCATTTGTTCCTGATCCTGTTCGACCAGCGCTTGTTCACTAAAACCGATGATGGCCGTCAGCGGCGTGCGGATCTCATGGCTCATATTGGCGAGGAATACGCTTTTGAGCCTGTTGGCTTGTTCAGCGGATTCACGTGCCAAAATCAGCTGCTGGTTCGCGCTGGCCAGATTGCTGTTTGCCCGCGCCAGATCCTGTGTCCTTTTCTGTACTTTCTCTTCAAGCTGCTGCTTATAAGCCCGCTCACGCTCGCGGTAAACGCGAAGCTGACGGACCATCACGTTAAATGCGGCGAACATATCACCAAGTTCGTCCTGCTTTTTCACCGTCAGCAGTGTACTCAGGTCACCCCGTCCCACAGCAGTTTTTGCCTCAGTCAGCACTTTGATTGGCTCAAAAATATAGTGGACCAGCAACCAATAGCATAACAACGGCAGGCCAACCGCAAATAAGATGCTGGCCAGAAATAACAGCACCGGCAAAAACTCAGAAACATCCATCAGTTCAGTTTCATCAACCGCACTGACCAGCATAAAGCTGCCAGGTAATGCAGCGCCAAGCACCTGCATCGGTTTACCGAGCAACACAATCGACTGCAGATGTTCAGAGCCGACTGATTGCTGTACTTGAGAGAAGTTGGTTGGCGCCAGCGCACTACCGATTAAACTGGCTTTATCGGCATAAGCGATTGTCCCGCCGGCACTGACAATCAAATTCACATTGGATGGTAACAGGCGGTTTTGGACAATTTCGTCCAGCAAATCCACGTTCAGATTCACCACCAGGTAGCCCCAGAGCCGATCAATTTCGCTGCTATTGTTCGCCAACTGATAAATTTTTTGCGCCAGAATGACGTGCAGTTTTTGTTGTTCAGATTCCCGGCTGATGAAAATTCCTGAATCCTCGATCATGCCTTGCAGTGCGGTGAAATAGTCAGCGCGAAACCGGCTGCCCGCAGGGTCAACGCCATTTTGCTGTGGCAACTGAAACATCAGTTCGCCGTTAAGCCGCAATAATTTAATTTGCTCAACGTCAGGATTAGCTTTCTGATATTGCCGGAATTGATTTTTCAGCCGTGGCAGGTCAGCCGTCTTAGTATCGAGAAAAGCCAAAGTGCTTTCACTGCGGCTCAAATGCTGCAGGTGCATCTGATGATTATTCAGATAACTGCTGAGTTTTTCCTGCTGGATTTCCAGATGCTGCGCCACCTTAATAAAGGCTTGCTGCACAAACGACGACTCGCTGTAACGGAATGCCAGATAGCCAAAGGCTAAGGTTGGCAAAACCATTAAAGGAAACATATAGATAACAAGGGTTTCGCGGAGTCTCATTCGTCCATTAACCTGACTCGAACCTGTCGCAGATATTCGCTACAGCATAAACAGACAACAAGCAGCCGACAACCAATTTCAGTCAGCACAATCAGGCTGCAGCAGTGTATACCTCTGCTGCAGCCTGCCGGGATTAACGCAGATAAGCCGCAGCCAGACTCGCCACTGGTGCCGCCGAAGGTTTACCATGTTGCCAGTCACCGCCATCGACCCCACTGCCGGCGATATCGATGTGGACATAAGCTAAACCATCAGACAAAGCTGAATTTTGCTCCAGACCCGCGGCAACCACTAAAAATGCCATCGGGAACTGATGACCACGCGCAGTCACTGAAGATGGTGCGTTATTACAACTCAGCACATCGTCGGCACAGCTGCGGGCTTTGATAAAAGCGAAATCCTCACGCCGGCTCGAGGATAACTCGGACGGGTCCCCCCAAACTTCACCAGCCTGAGCGATCTTTGCCGACACACCGGCTTTGCGCGCTGCACCATTTTCGACTAAGGCCGTGTAAGGACCAACAGCTCGGGCTGCGTGACCAGTCAGGGTAGCAATCGAGAACAAAGTCGGGTTAACAGCATCTTTAGCCTGTAGGCGTAAGTGCGACATTAAATCGGCCAGCACCAGACGACCTTCGGCATCGGTATTACCGATACGAACCCGCACACCGGCATGACTGGTGATGATTTCGTCGGCGACAAAAGCGTCAGAACCGATACTGTTACGTACAGCGCCGATTTCCGCGACCACCTTTAAGCCGGCTGGTTTTAACATCGCCACCGTCTTCATAAAACCGGCTACTGCAGCGGCGCCGCCTTTGTCACGGCTCATACCCGCCATGCCGCCGTTGATTTTCAGATCGGCACCACCGGTGTCATAGACCAGACCTTTACCAGCCAGCAATAACGTTTTGCTGACAGGGCCCGGTGGATTGTATTCCAGCCGGATCACGGCCGGTTTATGCCGGGCCACAGCTAATGAGCTACGGGCAACAGCCATCAACAACGGGTAGTCGGCCAGCAACTGCTCAGTGTTGGTTTCCACTTTAACCTTGACGTCAGTATGGGCAAAAGCATCGACGCAATAGTCCGCGAAACGCAGCGGCGCCATCCGCTCTGGCTCTGTACCACACAAATCACGCGCCAGCCGGCGTCCCGCTTCAGTGGCGTCTAGGAAATGAGCTTGCTCCGAAGAAAGACCAAGCAAACCAATGTGTGACACTGGCTCAACTTGTTGCTCTCCGCGAGCCTCACGGCCTTCGAGTGGCTGCCACAGCGCCTGGGCAGCGGCCAGGTATGCGACAGCTAATGCTTCGCTATACCGCGGATCTGTGGGTGTTTGCAGCCACAGCAGAGGTCGCACCGCACCTGCCGCTTTCGCCTGCGAAATCGCAATTTTGGCGACATCAGCGATACAACGCACATCATCAAAATCACGTAATAAAGGGCCGGTCGGGGCCAGAATCAGGCGCTGGCCAGGTGCGCTGGCACAAATAATAGTGACCGTCTCACGACCGATCCGCTGATCGATCTGCTGCTGAGACCTGACGAAATCAGTCAAAGCAGCATCAGGTAACTGCTGGAAATTTTCTGCGATACAAATCAGTGCATCCCAGTCAGCCGGGGCGGCGGATTGGAGGGATGGCACTGCAACGGGTGTAGGGTATGCCATTTGTATATCCTTAACAGGCAGCCGGGCTGCCAGAGATCAGATGATTTTATTTTCTTGCCAGAGTTTTTCTTTGCGCATCCGCTCCTGGCGTTTTTCGCACGGATTTTCACAATCACAGGCTTTTTCAATGCCCAGCGCATCCAGACCGCCGCAGCTGCCGGCGATAGTTTTGCGTTGCACAATGTAACCAACAGCCATAGCCAACACGACAATTAACAACACTGCAAACGTCAACAGAAATACTTCCATGACAACCTCTCTACGCATTGAATAAAAAATTAGTGGCTGGCAGATCACTGACGCCGCGGGAGCGCTATTTTAACGCCAAATCAGGCCAGCGACTATGCTTTCCCGCCGAACCACCATCAGTATCATTGCAGTATCGGTCGGTAACAGGAAACGCAGGCATAAAAAAACCAACCCGAAGGTTGGTCTTTTAATGCTGTCAGTGATTAACCACCGAAGTCGTCCAATAAGATATTGTCGTCTTCCACACCTAAGTCTTTCAGCATGTTGATAACCGCTTTGTTCATCATCGGCGGACCACACATGTAGAATTCGCAATCTTCCGGCGCTTTATGGTTTTTCAGGTAGTTTTCAAAAATAACATTGTGAATAAAACCTGTGTAACCAGTCCAGTTGTCTTCCGGTTGCGGATCTGACAAGGCCACGTGCCACTGGAAGTTTTCGTTCTCAGCCTGCAGCATGTCGAAGTCTTCAACATAGAACATTTCGCGCTTAGAACGGGCACCATACCAGAAGCTGATTTTCCGTTTGGATTTTAACCGGCGCAGCTGGTCAAAAATGTGTGAACGCATTGGCGCCATACCAGCACCACCACCGATAAACACCATCTCTGCATCAGTGTCTTTCGCGAAGAATTCACCAAATGGACCAGAAATCGTCACTTTATCACCGGCCTTCAGGCTCCAGATGTATGATGACATTTTACCGCATGGCAGCGTCAGGTTGTTCGGCGGCGGGGTTGCGATCCGCACGTTCAACATGATGATGCCTTCTTCTTCCGGATAGTTCGCCATAGAATAAGCACGAATAGTCGGCTCATCCACTTTAGACTCCAGTGTGAAGAACTTAAAGCGTTCCCAGTCACCACGGTATTCCGCAGGAATATCGTAATCGGCATATTTCACATGGTGTGCAGGTGCTTCAATCTGAATGTAACCACCGGCACGGAATGGTACTGATTCGCCATCCGGGATCTGCAGTTTCAGTTCTTTGATAAATGTCGCCTTGTTGTCATTCGAAATAACAGAACAAGCCCACTTTTTGATACCAAAGATCTCTGGCTCCACTTCGATGTCCATGTCAGTTTTTACACTGACCTGACAAGCCAGACGGCAGCCTTCACGACGCTCGCCTTTGGTCAGGTGACCAAATTCGACCGGCAGCACATCACCACCACCTGAGTGAACATGCACCCGGCATTGACCACATGAACCACCACCACCACAGGCTGATGACAGGAAGATACCCCGATCTGCCAGTACGCTGAGCAGTTTGCCACCAGCACTGACTTTCAGCGCTTTGCTGGCATCGCCATTGATGTTGATGGTGACTTCACCCGCAGAAACCAGTTTCGCCTTGGCCACTAAAATCATGACGACCAGCGCGACAACCAGCAGGGTGAACATACCAACACCAAGATAAATCTCAGTATATTGCATTGTTTTTTCCTTCTACTACTGATGGTTACAGGGAGACGCCTGAGAACGACAGGAAACCCAGACTCATCAGACCCACCATAAAGAAGCGTGAACCCAGACCACGTAAAGCCAGCGGCACATCGGCGTATTTCAGTTTTTCACTGACTGCGGCCATGACTGTGATAGCCATAGTCCAGCCGATGCCACTACCCAGACCAAACACTGTACTTTCAGCCAGGGTGTAGTCACGTTCAACCATGAAAGCAACAGCACCAAAAATCGCGCAGTTTACTGTGATCAGTGGCAGGAAAATACCCAGAGCGTTGTACAGCGCCGGCACGTATTTATCCAGGAACATTTCCAGTACCTGTACTAAACCGGCAATTACACCGATATAGGCAATAAAGCCCAAAAAGCTCAGGTCGGTATCAGGAAAACCAGCCCAGGCTAAGGCGCCAGGAGCCAGAAACTGTTTAAACACGATGTTGTTTAATGGCACTGACAGGGCCAGAACCACAGTTACTGCAACACCTAAACTAAACGCCGTTTTGACCTGTTTAGAGATAGCAATAAAAGTACACATCCCTAGGAAAAACGACAGCGCCATGTTTTCAACGAAAACAGCACGCACAAACAAACTTAAATAATGTTCCATTTGCTACTCCTTAGTGCTGTTCTTGCTGCTCTGGACGCCAGGTCCGCAGGGCCCAAATTAACAGGCCAATGATGAAGAATGCACTTGGTGGCATTAACAGAAGACCATTTGGAACATACCAGCCGCCCGCACTGACCAGAGGCAGTACTTCATGACCTAGAATAGTTCCTGAACCAAAGATCTCACGGATTGTTGCCACGATAACCAGCAACACTGTATAACCCAGACCATTACCGATACCGTCCAGGAACGACATCAGCGGCGGGCTCTTCATGGCGTAGGCTTCAGCACGGCCCATCACGATACAGTTGGTGATGATCAAACCAACGAACACTGACAGCTCTTTTGCCACGTTATAAGCATAAGCTTTCAGGATTTGGTCAACCACGATAACCAGAGACGCAATAATGGTCATTTGCACGATAATCCGCACACTGGAAGGAATGTGGTTACGGATCATCGAGATAAACATACTGGAAAACGCTGTTACCAGCATCAGCGCGACACCCATGACCAGTGCTTTATCCAGTTTAGTTGTCACTGCTAACGCAGAGCAAATACCCAGAACCTGCAGAGCGATAGGGTTGTTAGCAAACACTGGTCCAAAAACCAGTGATTTCATTTCTTTTGCACTAGCCATTGTTTAATGCTCCTTGACGGACTTTAGTCAGGAATGGGGCGAAACCTTTAGCACCGGACCAGAAAGTAAAGGTATTTTGCACACCGTTACTGGTCAGTGTGGCACCAGATAATCCATCGACTTCAGAAGCAGCCGCTGGGTTTGCATTACCTGGTTTCAGGATCTTGATAGCCGGGTGACCTGATTCGTCCAGTAATTTCTTACCAACGAACTGAGCAACCCATTTCGGGTTTTGAATTTCACCACCCAAGCCCGGAGTCTCGCCGTGCTCATAGTAGTTCAGGCCTTTGATTGTGTTACCGTCTTTGTCCAATGCAAGGAAACCATGCATGGTTGACCACAGGCCGTAGCCATGGATCGGCAGCACTACATAAGACACATTCTTAGACTCAACGCCATCAACATAGGCCAGATAGACCGGTGCAACTTTCGCGCGGCTTTTAATCTTTGCCGGGTCATCTTTTTCATCCAGCGTGTTACTGCCAGCCGGGTCTTTCATCATCTTGCGGTAGTCGTAAGTCAGCGGGTCCTGATCAACAAATTCACCAGTGTCCAGATCCACCAAACGTACCTGCACGTGTTTTTCAAACTGTGCTTTGATGTCTTCACCATTGAGCATACCGGTCGCAATCAGAATATTTTTCTGCGCATCCAGCAACTTGTTTTCGGCTTGTTTTGGCCGTAAGCCCACAGCTGATGCAGCGACAAATATCGCACAAATCAGACACAGACCAATCACGACAAAAAACGTTTTGCCGATGCTTTCGTTATTATTAGACATTACGAGCCAGCCTCCGCTTAATGTTTGATTGCGCGACCATATAGTCAAACAAAGGCGCAAACAGGTTGGCGAACAGAATTGCCAGCATCATGCCTTCCGGATAAGCAGGGTTCACCACACGAATCATTACCACCATAAACCCAATCAGAATCCCGTATGCCCACTTACCGGTGTCGGTGAATGAAGCAGATACCGGGTCTGTCGCCATGAAAAACAGGCCAATGGCAAAACCACCTAATACCACGTGCCAGTACCAAGGCATCGCGAACATAGAGTTAGTTTCTGAACCAATCAGGTTGAACATGGTTGCAAATACAATAGTGCCAATCAGCACACCACTGACGATGCGCCAGGATGCAATACGCAGATAAATCAGTGCTAAACCACCAATCATCAGTGCCAGTGTTGAAGTTTCACCGATAGAACCCGGGATGAAACCATAGAAAGCATCCCACCATTGTTGATTGACAGACCAGTCCGTCACTTCACCATTCGCGGCTTTTGACAGCCAGGTCGCGCCGGCGTAACCGTCAGCAACAGTCCAGACTTTATCGCCGGAAATTTGTGCAGGATAAGCGAAGAACAGGAAAGCACGGCCAGCTAATGCCGGGTTCAGGAAGTTACGGCCTGTACCGCCGAATACTTCTTTTGCTACGACAATACCAAAGGAAATACCCAATGCGGCTTGCCACAGTGGAATAGTGGCCGGCAGGATCAGCGCAAACAGGATAGAAGATACGAAGAAACCTTCGTTGATTTCGTGCTTACGCACCGAAGCGAACAATACTTCCCAGAAACCACCAACGATAAATACCGTGGCGTAAATTGGCAGGAACCAACAGGCACCGTACCACATCTTCGCGCCCCAGCCTGAATCAGGTGTCAGTTCACCGCCAAAGGCATGGAACAAGGCAACCTGCCAGGTATCCGGTAACTTAACCGTTTCTGACAGCACGATAGCAGCTTGATGGCCAACGTTAAACATACCGAAGAACATTGCCGGGAACAGCATTAACCAGACAAAAATCATGATGCGTTTCAGGTCGATACTGTCACGAACATGAGTCGCTGATTTAGTGACTTTACCAGGGGTATACAGAATAGTGGCGACTGCTTCGTACAATGCGTACCACTTTTCGTGTTTGCCGCCTTTTTCGAAATGCGGCTCCAGACTCTCTAAATAATGCTTCAAACTCATCTTAGCCTTCCTTCTGGATGGTCGTCAGCGCATTTCGCAGTGCCACGCCGTAGTCATACTTACCAGGGCAGACAAAGGTACAAAGCGCTAAATCTTCTTCATCCAGTTCTAAACAACCCAAGGTTACCGCGCCGTCTGAATCGCCGACCAGTAAATCCCGCAGCAATAATGTTGGCAGGATATCCAGCGGCATCACACGCTCGTAGTTGCCGATTGGCACCATTGCGCGATCTGAACCGTTGGTCGTTGTGGTCATATTAAACAGACGTTTCGGGCTTAAGTGCGACAGGTAGGCACGGGTCACTGAGAACTTACTTGCGCCTGGCGAGAGCCAGCCAAGGAATTCTTTTTCAAACCCTTCCGCCAACACAGAAATCTGGTTATGGAAACGCCCCAGATAAGCATGGACGCCAACAGCTGTTCTGCCTGCGAGCACTGAGCCTGAGATAATACGGTTGCTACCGTCCTGCAGCTCACCCTGCACCAGCTCTGCGATAGAAGCACCCAGTACAGTCTTGATTAAACGAGGATTTTTAACGACAGGACCAGCCAGAGAAACGACACGCTCAGCATGATATTCACCATTGGTGAATAATTTGCCGATGGCAATGACATCCTGGTAGTTAATGTGCCAAACCACTTTGGTCAGCGATACCGGCTCGAGGAAGTGGATATGAGTACCAGGCAGACCCGCCGGATGCGGACCGGCAAATTCTTCAACCTGAACCTGACCCGCTGTCGGCACATTGGCGCCAGCTGCTTTACAAACATACACTTTATTTGTGGTCAGTTTGCTCAGTACTGTCAGACCATGCTGGAAATCAGCAGCTGCAGCTGCAATAACCACAGCCGGGTCTGCTGCTAATGGGTTGGTGTCGATGGCAGTGACAAAAATAGCGCGGGGCTCACTGTCAATAGCCGGAATGGTGCTGAATGGGCGGGTGCGGAACGCTGTCCACAGACCGGAATCCAGCAGTTGCTGTTTCACTGCACCAGCGTCAAGGCCGTTCAGGGCATCAGCAGAAAATTTGGGGAATTGCACCGCGTCAGCTGAACCGTCTGCTTCAATCACTAAAGATTGCAACACACGTTTGGCACCACGGTTAATCGCAGTAACGGTTCCCGAGATAGCGGCAGTAAATTTCACGCCGGGATTCTTTTTGTCTTCAAAAAGACCCTGACCTTTTTTTACTTTGTCCCCAACCTCAACCAGCATTGTAGGACGCATACCGACATACTCTTCACCCAGTAACGCGACCGATTTGACGGCAGGACCGTCATGGATCACTTGTTTAGGACTGCCCGACAGGGGAATGTCCAATCCTTTTTTAATTTTAATCATACGTACTTGCACTACTTTAACGGGAAGAAACAGGGCCTGGTTTTTACGGCTGCTCGCCTCGCAGCGCACCTGGCGAAAGCTGGCTGATTTTTAACCGGATTTCAACAGATACACGTACACAGCGGCGGATTTTAGCACTAAACCCACAGACCAGCTATGATAAATAACACTTTTATGCAGCCAGGACAGCGACTGTCGGCAAGTGTAGTCAACTTTGAATCTATTGCGCAAAATCTGCGCAAATTCGCTGAAATTCAGCGGCATTTTCCGTTGTTGCCTGAAATACCCCGTCCTGTCCTCTTCGTCCAACGTTCAAACAAAAGCCGCCCAACAGGCGGCTTTATTATCTTAAGCTAAATTTGCCAGCGTCACCATCGGAGAAACATCGGCGTCGTAATCAACATGGCTGTAGCCAAAGCCAAACAAGCGCAGAAACTCCTGGTGGTACCCCTTGTAATCTGTCAGCTCATCGATGTTTGCGGTTTCAACCTGCTGCCACAGAGCTGTCACTTCGGCCTGAATGTGGTCCGCCAGTTCTTTGCCATCCATTCGTAAACGGCCGGCTTCATCCAATACGCGTGACGGGTTGTACAGACATTGCCGGAACAGGCCGTAAATTTGCTCAATACAGCCCTCGTGCGTGCCTTCAGCTTTCATCACCCGATACAACAAAGAGATATACAGCGGCATGATTGGGATCGCAGAGCTAGCCTGCGTGACCAGTGCTTTTAACGAGGCAACATAAGCGTGACCACCCTGCCCTGCCAGTTTAGTCGTGATAGCTGTCGCCGCACGATCCAGATCTTCCTTCGCCCGGCCGATGGTCGCTTTACCATAAATTGGCCAGGTCAGTTCCTTACCGATGTAGGTGTAAGCAACTGTTTGCACGTTTTCAGCCAGCACACCGGCAGCGTGCAGCTGATCTAACCAGCGTTCCCAGTCTTCACCACCCATGACTTTGACTGTATTAAAAATCTCATCGTCGTTGGCCGGCTCTACTGAAACTTCTTCAATTTCGCGTTTGCTGGTGTTTAAATTTTTAGCGGTGTAAGACTGACCGATAGGTTTTAACACCGAGCTGTAAATTTCGCCGCTGACCGGGTCTTTGCGACGCGGTGCCGCCAGACTGTACACCACCAGGTCAATCTTGCCCATTTCAGCGCGGATCAGCGAAATCGCCTGTGATTTCAGCTCATCGGTGAAAGCGTCACCGTTCAGGTGTTTATTCCATAAACCTTCGGCATTCGCTGCAGCTTCAAAAGCTGCAGTGTTGTACCAACCGGCCGAACCGGTTTTACCTTCAGTCGCTTCTTTTTCGAAAAAGATACCCAAGGTTTTCGCGCCGGAGCCAAAAGCGGCAGTGATACGAGACGCCAGGCCATAACCAGTCGATGCACCAATCACTAATACATTTTTCGGTCCATTTTCGACCTGGCCATGTTGTTTGACATAGGCAATTTGTTCACGGACATGCTCAGCACAGCCGACCGGATGCGCATTGGTACAGATAAAACCACGGATTTTCGGTTGAATAACCATAAAAAATAACCTGTGTGATGACAGAAACCGCGGTTAGTGTAAAACACTGACCGCGGCAACAGGTCTGATCAGCTTAAATAAACTGCCAGTTCAGCGCAGATAGCGCGAAATTTGCCGATCAACCCAGCGCTTTTGCATCTTTTTTCGAGCCACCAAAACACTTAGGAGAAGCCGGTGGTTTTTCGGCGTAGTACTCATACCACTCACTCGGTGTATAGGTATGCAGCGCCAAAGCGTGGATTTTCTCTGCCAGTTCTTCAGCGACCACCGCGTTCACTGCGCGATGGCGTTGCAGCAGCCGCATGCCATCAAAAGCCGGCGTGACGATCACGACTTTAAAATGTGATTCTGAACCAGGCGCCACACTATGCATGTGGCTTTCATTGATCACATCCAGAAACACCGGTTGGAAGGCTTGCAACAATTTCTGTTCGATAGACGTATGGATCAGCATGATTGTCAGCTCCTTCGTTGGTTGTTTATTCAGACTAGCTACTGCATTTTGCCCTGTCTGCTCAAAATCAGCTGCAAAAAAAGATAAAAAATTGCCCTTGCTAAAACTGGTTTTACTGCATCAGCGTTGCGGCAAATAGCGAAAGGTCAGATTAAAGCGTTCAGACTGGGCCCGGCTCTGCTTAGGTACCCGGTGTTGCCAGAAGCGCTGACAAGTACCGGCCATCACCAATAAATCACCGTTATTCAGCTCAAGACTTAATTGTGTATTCAAATACTTATGCTTTAAATCAAAACGACGGGACTGACCGAGACTGAGCGACAGAATGACCGGGTCCGGCCCAAGCTCCCACTCATCATCACTGTGCCAGCCCATATGATGTTCGCCATGTTGATAATGATTAAGCAGCACCGCATTGAGCGGATGCCCGGTGTGGCGCACCAAGCGCTGACAAAGCTGCTGTAAACCGGGCTGCCAGGGCTCGGGCTGAAAAGTCACCCCCGAATAGCGGTAGCTGCAATGCGGATCGCCCATCCAGATTTGCCGACGTGGGATAGCCACTTCACGGCCATACAACCGGATCTGTGGTTGTTGCCAGTCAAGTCCGGCTAGCTGCAGGCTTAAATGCTCTGACTCAGCTGTAGTGAGAAATGCCGGTAGCAGATACACCTCTGCATCCGGTAAAAAATAACGCTGGATCGACTGTCCGGGAGCTGTGGTCCCCGCTCTCGCGTTGTGCCCTGACTGCGCTTCTGTCAAAATAACCGCCTTTTGTTTCTGCCGAACCTTATTATGTCCAGCCAATTTACCCTAGACCAGATCCAGCTGCAGTTGGATCGTTTTCCGCCGGAGCAGAAAACCCGTAGTCTGCAGGCCTGGGATGCTGCCGATGAGCTGTTGATCCGCTACGCCCTGCAGCAGTTGTCCGGCGCCGATACCCCGGTATTAGTGGTCAACGACCAGTTCGGCAGCCTCGCCTGTGCGCTGCATCATTTAACGCCAGTGCAGTGGAGTGACTCTTATATCAGCCAGCTCGCGACGCAACACAACCTGCAACAGAACGGTCTGAGCGCGGTGCGGCAAGTCGCAAGCACCGAAGCCTGCCCTGCTTTTGCTGCGGTGTTACTGAAGCTACCCGGCAATCACAGTTTTCTGCGTTATCAGCTCCGTCAGCTGAAACAACAGCTGGTTGATGGTGCCAAGCTTGTCGCAGCTGCTAAAGCGAAAGATATTCACGCCAATCTGCTACAGATTTTTGCCGAAGAAATAGGCCCGGTCAGTGCCTCTTTAACGGAAAAAAAATGCCGGCTGATCACTGCCGTCTGCGATAAAAAGCTGCCGGTTCCGACCCGTCCGCAGTTTCCATTGACCTGGCCGGTAGAATTACCAGCGCCACAAGGACCATTGACTCTACCAATCATCAATCACGCCAATGTGTTTGCCCGTGAGCAATTGGACGTCGGCGCCCGGTTTTTTCTACAGCATTTGCCGCAGGTACAGGCAGGCCAGCGCGTGATTGATTTAGGTTGTGGCAATGGTGTGATTGGCCTCGCCGTACTTGCGGCTGAACCTCAGGCGCAGCTGCTGTTTTGCGACGAGTCCTTTATGGCGGTGCAATCTGCCAAAGACAATGTCAGCGCGTTTTTTCCCGCAGCCACTCAATGTGAATTTCTGGCCGATGACAGCCTGAGTCAACAAGCTGACTTATCTGCCGACTATATTTTGTGTAACCCACCGTTTCACCAGCAACAGGCCGTCACAGATCATATCGCCTGGCAGATGTTTGCCGATGCTAGGCGTGTACTGAAAATCGGCGGCCGGCTGCGCATTGTCTGTAACCGTCACCTTGGCTATGGTGAAAAACTGACCCGGCTGTTCGGCGGTTGTATTCACGTAGCCAGTAATGCAAAATTCAGCGTCTTTGAAGCTATCAGAAGGAAATAGTTATGCGTTCAATCCTGCTTGCCGCAGTTTTCGCGGTTGGTGTTGCCGGTTGTAGTAATCCGGTGCCGTCTTTTATTGTTGCACCCCAAATCTTCTGGAATCAGTCGAACCAGCTGACCAACACCGCCTTTGCGCTGAACGTACAGGACAACAGACCGACCAACGGCACCCTGGTGATGCGCGATGGCGATTCCGTCAAGTCTTATCCGACCACCAATGATCTGACCGGTCAGTTACAGCAGACGCTGAGCAGCGCATTAACTCAGCAAGGCGCGCGCATTTCCGGCGCTGAGCCTGTGATTGTCACCTTACAAATCAACCAGCTGGAAGCCAATGCCGAATTAAAAGCAGTGGAACACGTGGTGAAAAACAGTGTTGAGCTGACCTTGTTAATTGAGCGGGACTCTGGCTCATTTAACAAAAGTTACAGCGGCAAAAGCAGCTTCTCTGGCCCGTTTAAACTCGATACCGCAGTCGCAGAACGCGAGTTACGTGTGCTGACCGAGCAGGTGCTGGGCAACATGCTGCGTGACCCAAGCTGGCAGGATTTTCTGAGGAACTAAGCGATGAAACATCTCTTTGTTTTATTCTGCCTGCTCAGCAGTTCGCTGGTTTTTGCCGCAGGTGAACATCTGCAAAAAGACAACCTGTTTCCACGAGTGAAACTGGTCACGACTGAAGGCGACATCGTTATCGAACTGGACCGGATGAAAGCGGCGTTAACTGTGAATAACTTCCTGACCTACGTCGATAAAAAGATGTATGACGGCACAGTGTTTCACCGCTTAGAGCCGGAGTTTGTGCTGCAGGGTGGCGGTTACGATCGCGAATATGCTGCCATCAAAAACCTGGCGGAGATCCCCAATGAGTCAGGCAATGGCCTGAAAAACATTCAGTACAGTGTGGCGATGGCGCATCAGGAAAAAGGCCCGCATACGGCTTCGAATCAGTTTTTTATTAACCTCAACGAAAACACCAGCTTAAATCCAGGTAAAAACTGGGGTTACGCCGTGTTTGGCAATGTGGTGGAAGGAATTGAGACCATTGAGAAAATCCGTAAAATCGAAACCGGTCTGAACGAAAAACTAGGCTGGGAAAACGTGCCGAAAAAACCCGTGGTGATCGCCCGCGCAATATTACTTCCTGCTAAATAATACCGTCTATACTTGCCCTTAGTCACAGTGCTGAAGATACAGCACTGTGCTGTTCAACCCGCACCTGCTGTGGGGTTAACCAAAGTGGCCAGCCGCCACCTTTGTTAAACAGGGTGTCCGAATGTTAGATACATTTTTGGAGCAAAAATCCAAGCAACTGGTGTTTTTCCTGTCCCGGTATCTGCGCGGGCAGCTACCGCACCGGGAAATGCATTTGTTTGTCTGGGATACTCTGGAAGAATGGGCGCAACTGCATGTCAGTAACAAAGTCCCACAATCATTTCGTGAAATGGTGTTTTGGCACCTCATCTATCAACTCGAGCTGTGTTCCGAAACCGAACTAAAATCTGACCGCCGGCTCCGACGGGAATTACACCAGTGTATGGGATATCTGCTTGGGAAAACCCAGGTACCAGCCGACTTTGTTGGCGTGCGGCCCTAAACGGTTATTTTGCTTTGCAACAAACGCTTTGTTAATGTGGCGTCTTTCTGTCTGCCGCGCTGGAGTCATGCCGGATGTCTGAAGTCGTACGCCCGGAGCAAGGCTGGTTAGCCACCATCCGCATTTATCAAGATCCCCGTCTTTGGTTTATTTTTTTGCTGGGCTGCTCGTCCGGCTATCCTTGGGTCTTAATCAGCAGCGCGATGACCGGCTGGTTAAAAGATGCCAATTTGTCACGCGCTGCCATTAGCTATTTTGGTTCTGTCACAGCAGTTTATGCCATCAATTTCCTCTGGGCGCCGTTATTGGACCGCGTCAAACTACCGTATCTGACACATCAGCTTGGCCAGCGCCGCAGCTGGATTTTATCTCTGCAGCTGTTGATCGTGTTGTTTACTCTGGGGATTTCCATGACCAACCCGGCGGCCAGCCTGATGTGGACATCCTTGCTGGCACTGGCGATTGCTGCAGCTGCCGCCAGTATGGATGTCGCCATCGACGGGTACCGGATTGATATTATCGGTCAGGAAGCACAGAAGCTGCCAGCGGCCGCGGCGATGGGCGTTGCTGGCTGGTGGACCGGATATTCTTTGCCCGGCTATCTGGCATTTCACTATGCCGACAGTTACGGCTGGTCAGCTATCTATCTGGGGCTCGCGGCATTGCTAGTCGTGTTGGCACTTGGGACATTTTTTGTGCGCGAACCAGCTTCCAACCGCGATTTGCTGCAGCAAAAAGCGGCGGAGCGCTACCAGAACAGCCAGTCGCATCCGGCCTTACTCTGGCTGCAGGTCACTGTGCTGGAGCCCTTCGCTGAGTTTGTCCGGCGCAATGGTCTCAAAGTCTCAGTGCTGCTGATTTTGTTTATCCTGACCTTTAAATTAGGTGAATCCTTCCTCGGCCGGATGTCGATCCAGTTTTACCGGGAAGTCGGGTTTTCCAATGAACAAATTGCTGAATATTCGAAACTGATCGGCTGGGGTGCCACAGTGTTTTTTACCTTGTTAGGTAGTCTGCTGAATACCCGCTTTGGTGTCTTTAAAGGATTGGTGATCGGTGGCCTGGCGATGGCTGCCAGTAATCTGATGTTTGCCTGGCTGGCGCAAACCGGCCCTGATGAGCACTTGTTGTTCTGGACTATTATTCTGGACAATTTCACCACGGCATTTTCGATTGTGGCTTTTGTGTCGTTTTTATCAGCATTTACCGGCGTGGCCTTTTCTGCCAGTCAGTATGCGTTGTTAGCGTCAGTCGGAAATTTTGGCCGCACCTCGATGGCATCTTTTGGTGGTAGTCTGGTGGATTGGCTCGGCGGCGACTGGTCGTTGTTTTTCCTGCTCACCTCGCTGATGGTGCTGCCGGCGCTTGGCTTATTGTGGTACATCATGCTGCTGCTGAGACAGCGCGGACAACAACTCTAACCCGCTGAACGCCATAAAAAAAGCCAGCTGATGCTGGCTTTTTATTCAGTTGGCTCAGCGCTTAAGGCTGAGTCACCTGCCGTAATCCTTCCGCTGGGTCCACTTCCAATGCCTGGCAATACCGGACAAATTCCACGACATCTAAACGACGTTCCTGATTCTCTACTTTTCCAATAAAAGAATGTGGTGTGCCTAATACTTCAGAGAGGCTGCGCATGGTATGTCCTTTATCCTGGCGCTGGCGTTTCAGCCACAAGCACAATCTTTTATTTTCGTCAGAAATGACGCTTTTGGTACCTTTCATAACTAAATAGTCTCCCAGCGTTGAACGCTTTTTTTATGTAAAACACTTCCTGCCAAATAAAAATCCAAACCTTATTGGTGTCCCAATAAGCAATAAAAATCGGTTCATTAAACCATAGGATGCGACGAGCGTACAGTTACAACAGTTAAAATTTGTCCGGCGCCATACATTGTCGTAACACATATGTAATTTATTGTTTTAAATCAGACTGATAACCCACGAGTCACTGATAATTCGCGACAAAAGTCGGCGCTATTCCGCTAGTGAACACCAGCCAATCGTAATATTTTTGTTATAAAAAACACGCCATTCTAGTACAAGTCGGCAGGGGATGTAAGATTCGATGAAAAAATCAGCGGTAAAATCGGGGAGGACAGACCAGCCAGTGCGACACTGGCCGGCAATAAGCAGAGATCAGACAGAGAAACTGGAACCACAACCACAAGTGGTAGTGGCATTTGGGTTTTGGACAATGAAACGGCTGCCTTGCAGACCTTCGGTGTAGTCCACCACACCACCGACCAAGTATTGCAGACTCATCGGGTCTACCACCATGGTCACGCCGTGTTTTTCGATGGTCAGGTCGCCTTCGTTAACCTTCTCATCAAAAGTAAAACCGTACTGAAAACCTGAACAACCACCGCCAGTGACATAAACCCGCAACTTTAACGCCGGGTTTTCCTCATCGGTGACCAGAGCCAGTACTTTATTGGCGGCAGCATCAGTAAACTGGATCGGCATCTGCATTTCTGACATCACGACTCCTGACAGGGACAGAAAAATGGAGCGAAATTATCTAATACCTGAGCATTTTAATCAAGTATTTCACTTTGGCCATCCCAGACCAGCTCTTTCGTCAGGGCGATGGTACTGCCGCCCTGGCCGGAATTACTGTTCAGCCGAATTTGCAGTTTCTCGGGAACAAAGCCGGCAGGCAACACAAACTCACCCTCGACAGTGCGAAAGTTTTTAATCACCAGTCGTTTGGTTTTATTGGTATAACCGGCCAGTTTGAGCAAATCGACTTCGACCGATTTTTTCTTGCGCTTACCTTTAAGTTTGATTTCAAGCTGAGCCCGCGTCTGTTTTTTCTGTTTGTTCTGTTCAATTAACAGCACACTGAACTGGTAGCGACCGACCGCACTGCCCGGCTGCAGGCGGAAACTGTCAATCACCAAGGTGCCACTTTCAGGTACCGGCGCGACAATCTTCTGATACACCGCCAGCTCTTTTTTCAGATCAAACAACTTTTGCTGCTGCTCTTTGATGTCCTGTTGCAACAGCTGATTGGTGTTTTTTTCGACGGCCAGTTCAGTGGCAACAAAATCACGTTGTCGCAAAGCTTCGGCTTTTGCCTGTTCACTTTGTTGTATTTGCTGACTTTGAACCAGGCTCTGCTGCTGATAATGCGCTAATTGCTGCAACAACTGCCAATTGCCAAGCCCCCAGCTCAGTAGTGCAACCAGCAGGGTCAATGGCAACAACCACCAGTATTGGCGAAACCACAGGGTCATAGCGGGATTAATCCGAAGTTTCATCAGCAGACTCAACATGTTATCTTTGAACTATCAACAGCTTTTTCCGGTACTTTACCATGAAACGCGTGCAACAGTGGCTGCCGCCATTGCGACGTCGGTTAGCTTTACCGGTCACCTCCTTGCAACTGTGCCTGCTGGGCGCCGTCGGCGGTGTTGTTGCAGCGCTGTTGATCGTATTGTTCCGCCTTTGCATTATGGCAATCCAGAGTTTTTATCTGACCCACTTTGACGATTTCACCAGCCTGCCATTGCAACTACGCGCCTTGCTGCCATTTATTGCAGCCGCCGTGATCACTTGTTTTGGCTTATTGATTGGTCTCAAACACTACCGGCTCGGCATTCCCTTTGTGATCCATCGCATCAAACTGAAATATGGCCTGATGCCGTGGAAAAATACCCTGCATCAGTTTTTTGGTGGTGTTGCTGCACTCAGCGCCGGCTTTTCTGTCGGACGGGAAGGTCCTTCTGTGCATTTAGGTGCCTTTGGCGCCAGCATGTTCGGTAAATATCTGCGTCTGCCGTACAACAGTATCCGCATCTTGGCAGGCTGTGGCATTGCCGCCGGTATTTCCGCTTCTTTTAATACGCCGCTGGCTGCGGTGATTTTTGTCATGGAAGTGGTGCTGCGCGAATATCGTATCCATGTTTTTGTGCCGATTATGCTTGCATCGACCATGGGCGCTTTAGTGACTCAGGCTTTTTTTGGCACCGGCAATGACCTGCATACGCTAACAATGGTCACACTGAGCAACTGGCATCTGCCTTATTTACTGCTGGCTGGTGTGGCGATGGGCGTGGTGGCGACGTTTTTTAATCAAAGTCTGATGCTGACAATGCGCACCTTTCAGCGCTGGCACCTGGCTCTGCGATTGCTTCTGGCGGCCTTATTAACTGCGGCTATCGGCAGTTTAGTCCCACAGGCGCTGGGGGCTGAAACCGGCGCTATCCATTATGCCGTGTCAGCGCCGAATGAGTTGCTGCTGTTATTCGCGATTTTTGCCGGCAAGATTTTGTTAACAGTGATAGCGCTGGGTCTCGGCATTCCCGGCGGTATTGTCGGGCCTGTGTTTGGCATTGGCATTGTGATGGGCACTATTCTGGCATTTGTGCCGTCATTATTCAGTGGCGACCACAGTGCAGCCGGCACCTATGCACTGCTCGGTATGGCCGGCATGATGGCGGCAACTTTACACGCCCCGCTGGCAGCTTTGGTGGCAGTGATGGAACTGGCGTCCAATCCACAGTTAGTGGTGCCGTCGATTCTAGTGATCACGGCTTCTTATGTCACTGCCGTGCAGTTTTTCCATACCAAATCTATCTTCCTGCAACAGCTGGATTTTTTGCAGCTGCCCTATAAACTGGCGCCAGCCGACGATGTACTGCAGAAGGTCGGCGTGCTGGCGATGCTGCAACAGAATTATCAGCTATTAGACAACCCGACCGACGCCCAGGTGATTCAGGCGCTCGATAATGCCGCCCCAGAGCAACAAGTGTTAGTGCGAAGGCAATATGCTGTTGATCACCAGTTTGAACTGGCTTCTTATGATGTCAGTCTATCGATGACTGGTGACAGTGCTCTGCGCTTCGTGCCGGTCGGCGCTGTCAGTCATCAGGCTACGATGGCGGAAGTCTTTGCTGAAATCGGTGATGCCCGCGAAGGTGCAGTGCTGGTGTATGACGATGAACAGACCGAACAGCCGCTCGGGCTGGTCAGTTGGGAACAAGTCCGGGCTTTGTTACTGCGGCAAAATAACTTGTTGTAATGCTAATGAATGCGGCACTGCCATTCAATAAAACAAAACACAGGAAAGTCCATGAGTTGGTTACTGATCTATAAAGCCCTGCATATCGCTTTTATGGTGGCCTGGTTTGCCGGCATTTTTTATCTGCCGCGTTTGTTTGTCTATCATGCTCAAAACCAATCAGCTGAAGTGGATGCGCAGTTTAAAGTGATGGAACGCCGCCTGCTGTTTTTTGTCACGCCTTTTGCCATCCTGACGGCGGTGTTTGGCGCGCTGTTAATTCACGGCTATGGCAGCGCCTGGTTTGCTGCCAGTCACTGGTTACATGTCAAACTGCTGCTGGTGGCACTGCTTTATGGATATCACGGCTACTGTTTTAAATTGCTGGCAGATTTTAAACACAACCGGAATAAACGCAGTGCGCGGTTTTACCGCTTTTTTAATGAAGCACCAGTGCTAGTGCTGTTTGCTGTGGTAATACTGGCGGTGGTAAAACCATTTTGACCCTGCGAATTGCCCGGCGTGGTTGCTGGTTTTAAACAGCTGCAGCTATAGGTTTGTCCGGCCGCTTTGATTATAATGGCGGCCAGTTTGCGGGCCGGTGTTAACCAGCTTAGGCCGGACCGCTGTCTGCCACTTCAAGTTATAGGCCCCAAGCATGAACTTCAAAGGTCAACATATTCTGTCGGTCAAGCAATTTGACCGTGACAGTATTTCGCACGTTTTCCGCATTGCCCGTTCGATGGAACCTTATGCCTTGCGGCAAAAACGCACCAGGGTGCTGGACGGTGCGATTTTGGGTAACCTGTTTTTTGAACCCAGTACCAGAACCCGGGTCAGCTTCGGTTGTGCTTTTAACTTGCTAGGCGGTGAAGTGCGCGAAACCACCGGTATCCAGTCCTCTGCCCTCTCCAAAGGTGAATCTTTGTACGATACCGCACGTATGATCAGCAGTTACAGCGATGTGATTGCGATGCGCCACCCGCAAGCCGGCAGTGTCGCCGAATTTGCTGAAGGCAGCCGGGTGCCGGTATTAAACGGCGGCGACGGCGCCAACGAACACCCAACTCAGGCGCTGCTGGACCTGTTTACGATTGAACGTGAACTGGCCGCTTCGCAACAAAGTGTCGAAGGTATGCATATCGCCATGATCGGCGATTTAAAATTCGGCCGCACTGTGCATTCACTGTCAAAACTGTTGTGCCTGTATAAAAATATTCAGTTCACGCTGATCGCGCCCAATGAACTGGCGATGCCGGACGAAATTGTCGGCGCCATTGAAAACGCCGGTCATAAAGTGCGGATCACCGACCAGCTGGCCGGTAATATCGATGCCGATATCGTCTACCAGACCCGCATCCAGGAAGAACGTTTTCCGTCGCAGGAAGAAGCCAATAAATACCGCGGCAAGTTCCGGCTCAATCAGGAGATTTACACCAAACACTGTAAATCCAACACTGTGATTATGCATCCGCTGCCGCGGGATTCCCGGCTTGAAGCCAATGAGCTGGATAACGACCTGAATAAAAACCCGAATCTGGCGATTTTCCGCCAGGCTGACAACGGCGTATTGGTGCGTATGGCGTTATTCGCCCTGACGCTCGGTGTGGAAGATTTGATCCACAAATACGAATGCGAAGTGCCTTGGTACAGCGCCAAACACAAATAACTGAAGTGGATTTCCGTAATGACTTTATCTGAACAACTGTTCGAACGCGCCCAGCAAACGATCCCTGGTGGCGTCAATTCGCCAGTGCGCGCTTTTAAAAGCGTCGGTGGTACACCGGTATTTATCGACCGTGCCGACGGCGCTTATATCTATGATGTTGACGGTAAACAATATATTGATTACGTCGGTTCCTGGGGCCCGATGCTGCTGGGGCACAACCACCCGTCTATCCGCGAAGCAGTTATTAAAGCTGCAGAAAAAGGCCTGAGCTTCGGCGCACCTTGCCCGGCAGAAATTGACATGGCGGAACTGGTCAGCAGCCTGGTGCCTTCGATGGAAATGGTGCGGATGGTGAGCTCAGGTACCGAAGCGACGATGAGTGCCATCCGTCTGGCACGCGGTTATACCGGCCGCAGCACCATAGTCAAGTTCGAAGGTTGCTACCATGGTCATGCCGATTCGTTGCTGGTCAAAGCAGGCTCAGGCGCTTTAACTCTTGGTGTACCAAATTCTCCGGGGGTTCCGGCCGATTTTGCCAAATATACCCTGACCTCAGAGTTTAATAACCTGCCGCAGCTGGTCGCGCTTTTTGCGGAACATGGTGCTGATATTGCGTGCATTATCGTCGAACCTGTGGCCGGTAATATGAACTGTATCCCGCCTCAGCCTGGCTTTTTACAGGGGTTGCGGGATTTATGTGACCAATATGGCAGCGTGCTGATTTTTGACGAAGTGATGACCGGCTTTCGCGTAGCTTTAGGCGGTGCTCAGGCCTATTACGGCATCAAACCAGATTTGACGACGCTGGGTAAAATCATCGGCGGCGGCATGCCGGTGGGTGCTTTTGGCGGTAAAAAAGCCATCATGCAGCACATTGCGCCGCTGGGACCGGTGTATCAGGCGGGCACCCTGTCGGGCAACCCGATCGCGATGGCAGCGGGTTTAGCAGCATTAAAAGCTATCAGCCAGCCCGGCGTTTATGAAGCGCTGACGGCAAAAACCGCCACCTTACTGCAAGGTCTGAAACAGGCGGCAGCAGAAGCCGGTGTGGCGTTATCCACTAATCAGGTTGGCGGTATGTTCGGCATCTTCTTTACGGAACAGACCGAAATCAGCAGCTATCAGCAGGCGACGCAGTGCAACATCGACGCATTTAAGCGCTTTTTCCATCTGATGTTAAACGAAGGGGTTTATCTGGCACCTTCTGCCTACGAAGCTGGCTTCTTGTCGCTGGCTCATACCGATGAGGATTTAGCCCGGACTATTGCGGCGGCCCGTCGCAGTTTTGCAGCGCTTTAATTCCCTGACCAGCCCCACTTACTGAAACTGTTGTGGTTGTAACCAGACCACATCAGTTTCAGGCTCCCGCGCCAATTGTAAAAATAATTGTTCCTGCTCCAGCTGACCATACAAACCAGTAACCTGTAACAAGCCTTGTGGTTGCACTAATTGCCGGTGCTGCAGCTCCCAGCCACTGAGCCATAACTGACCTTGTTCGTCCTGCCAATACAGCCCTTTACTGGTGCTCGCCCAGCTATTGCCACTCAGTCGCCGCCAGTTCAGCGACCAAGGTAAAGTCACAAGCTTGTCTTGCTCAGGCCAGAACCGCAGCACAACCCCATCCTGCTGCTGTAATAACAAACTTTGTTCAGGCGCGCAGCGCAGGTCAACAATGTCGGCGCGCAGCTCTATCGGGTGCATGTCGCTATTCATCGTTTTCAGCTGCCATTGCTGATGATTAAACTCAGCCCAAAACCAGCGATTATGGCAATAGGCAAAATGCCGCAGCTGCCTGTCCTGAAACAACACTGCGGTTAAACTGCCATCTTGCAGCGATACCTGATGCAATTGTTGATCTATCACCGCATACAGCTCAGTCCCAGCCCAAAGTAATTGGGTGATTTGCCGCCATTGTGTTAAGCGGGTCAGCTGACTGACTTTATTGCCATCAAACCACCAGATTTGCGGTAAACCGGACCGTTCGGATACTAAGGCCGCCTGAGCGGCATTCCAGCTCAACAGCTGATCGGTTTTGTTACTGCTCAGCCAGGGCGACGCCGACAACAAGGTGGAACTGCGGCCTGCGCCATTGATTTGCAAAGGCAGCAGATCGGCCAGATCGTGCGGGATCTGTGTCGCTAATAAACGCTCCCCCACCCGATGCTGATCGGTATAAGCCCCACTGGCCAGCTGCAAGGCGATAAGCTGAGATTGCGCCGGCTCAAAAATAAATGAGCCTGAAGGCCCCGACAGCAGCAGTTTCTTTTCATCCCATCGGGACATCGTATGAAAGGCATAAGGGAAATCAGCCACTTTGTGTAAGGCCGCTGTAATCAAGTCATAACGGAACAAACTGGTATTAAAATCATCCTGCTGCAACAACACCCAGACCTGACGTTGACTTAACAGCGCTGCCACAGGCCTCTGATAGGACTCGGCAAAACTTTGCTGCAATTCGGCTTTCTGGCCATTAAAACGCCATAGCTGCGTGACTCCGGAATCTGGGTGCTGGTCCAGCCATACCAATTCCTTGTCATCAGCAGCCAGTCCCTGCGCAATAAACTGCTGGCACGGCAACCAGGACGCAAGCTGTTGTTCCAACTGATGCACCTGCATCCGGAAAATATCACAGCGTTTGCCGCTAACCGCCTGAAACACAAAGTCATGACCCAGCCATTGCCCGGCCCCGATGGCATCAAATTGCTGCATCTGTAATTGTTTACGATGGCTGTTCAGGTGGTGGGCAATCCAGCGCCAGCGTTGATTGCTGGTGCGTTGCTGGTAATACAGGGTTTGGCTATCAGGACTCAATATCGGTCTTTGTTCCTGACCGGCCATCGCACTAATCGTCACTTGTTGAGTAAAGACCGGCACAAAGCTGTTTTTACCGAAAAACAGCAACAGACTGATGACTAAAGCCACCACAGCACAGAGAAAAAAAGCCGATAGCAGCTTCAGCCGACGTTGTTGTTCAAGCCGGCTTTGCTGTTGTGTCTGAGGTTGTGCGCGTGAGATTGACTGTGCTGCTTCAGAATCGTCTTTTGTCTGCAACACCGTCGGTTTGAGCTTAAGCTCAACTTTATCCGGCGCCGGCTTCGCCAGCAGCTGGATAGGCGCCACCCAACGATAACCTCTTTTGGGCAGCGTTTCGATATAAGAAGCGGGTTTAGTTGTGTCGTTTAATAATTTACGCAGGACTCCGATAGCACGCATCAATGCAGCATCAGTGCCTTCAGCATCGCCCCAAATCGCATCCAGCAGGTCGGCCTTGGCATGGATCACGTCAGGTTTGGTTAAAAAGTGATTTAACAGTTTATGTAAGCGGGGTTCCAGCACCAAAGGCGCCAGTTCAGGCTGGTAAGTTGGATTGCTATCAGCAGAGACGGCATAGGGTTCCAGCAGCCACAAAGTACCAGTCCCGGGACTGTACTTCCAGCTACCAAAACTTAAAGTGGTATCAGCCAACTGCATGCAACACCCCCGCCATCAGATAGCGGGGAGTATACATGAGTTCTTTAGAAAAACAGCGTTAGCTTGTTAGGGCTTTAGTAGTTAAGCCTGCTGTTTACATTAACTTTTTTCAATGACGCAGTACGGCCAATCGCCGCATACAGGGCTTTGGGGTACTGGCGTCGGCTCAGACGGCTGAGTGTTCTCTACAGGCTCTGGCGTCGGTTCAGGATCGCTAAACGCAAAGCCCGGAGCAGACACCGAACATAGAAACACTGTACATAACATTGATGAACGCAACACCTTTAAAGTTTTCATTAAAATCCCCTCTCAGCTTGGTTGTATGTCTAAAAACAGCTTTTGACTGTAAATACTTCCCTGAGAAATTTTTTAAGGTTTTTATGATAAAAACTTGATAAAGTTGCGTTCAGAATTTCAGTTCGGCGATATCTATATCTCCGCGCTTCCCGTCGTCCTGATAGATAAAATTTTCATCCAGGCTGACGTCAAAACGTCTACCTAAATACTTCTGTTCAACACCAGTACTTTCAATCTGCAGTGTCTTGAGGTTAAAGCGGAAAATCTCCACTTTGTCCGGACCACTGGCTTTGGAAAAATAAATTCCTTGCTCGCGTAAAATAATTCTGGGCGAGAGGAACTCAAACTTAGGCATATTAATCAGTTTGATAACGTCCTGAGAATCTTTATACACCAGTTCAATATGCGGTTCCCCCGGCAAATGGCGCAATTGGTAAGCACCATTCGGGCTCTCCTGAAAAAAGTCCCATTTATCACTGAGAATGCTGGCTGCACTTTCTGCGATATTTTGCCGCATAATCTGCCATCGCCCATTGTGAGAAAGTTTAAAATAGATAGTCTGGCTGTCGGCCCCCCAAGATGGTTCACGACTCTGCTGATCCGGAGTGGTAATTGCAACAGGCTCTTTTCCATCCTCGAGCAGCCATATCATAGCGTTCACCAGCACCAGTAGTTTTTTTCCATCCGGAGAAAACTCAAGCACTTTGGGATACATTTGGCCGGTAAACGAACTAATTTGTTTTTGCCTTCCATCAGGGTAATAAAGCCAGACCTGCTGCCCGCCTGATCTGCTGGTTAACACTGCCGCAGGTCCATCAGAATGTGGATTCAGTTGAACTATTCCTTCCGACCGTTTGGCAAATTCAACATCATCGGTACTTTGTATTGGGTTTTCCAGACGATTATTTATTTTACGGATACTGCTTTGCCAGAACCGCCCGATACTTGCAAATATCCGATTATCTTTACTAACTAAGACGTCATGAGGAGAACTGTCTGTATTTGCGAAAAGTGCAGAGACACCGGAGTCCAAATCATACACAGACAACGAATTAGTGCCCGACGGGTAGATAATTCCTTTACCATCAACGGTCCAGGCGACATTTCCAGGGTAGTTATGTTCTGGTTGAAATAACATTTTGCTAGATCTGGTTTCCATGTCCAACAACCAAATCTGTCCGGTACCACCGGCTACATCTCGGACGAATACAATTTTACTGCCGTCGGCGGAAAATCTGGCGGCAAAATCCCCTAAGCTGGTTTGCGGCGGTGTGGTCAGCTCTTCAGCCGGACCGCCATCAACGGGTTGAAGCTGTAAAACTATACTTTCGGTTCGGGCCAACCAATTGGGAAACACTACATATTTACCATCAGGGGACCAGCTCATCCGCGCGCCAACACTCTTCAGCCCGCAGTGTGTCAAAAGTTTATCTGATTCAACATCATAGGTTTTGGCATTCAACGCCATGATGCGAATCTCGCAAAAGTGCTCTCTTAGTAGATGTTGATATACCACCCGAGTCATATCAGGGGAAAATATAGGACCTCTCAAACCACCCGAGCTAACTGTTTTCAGGAGCTTTTTTTCCAATGTTTGCGTGTTTTGCAGGACTAATGACGAGTTGCCTTCAAAATCCGGAGAATGGCCATACACCAGATAACGACCATCATTAGAAACATCCGGATAGAGTTCCAATCCATCCATACTGGAGATTGGTTCAAAACGACCAAAAGGTACATGCTGTTCGAGCTGGCTTTGCTGCCAATAATGCCAGCCAGTGATGACCACCATACAACTCACAAATACTGCAGCGAGTAACCACCAATGCCGGTGCTGGTTTTGGCTTTGCTGTTGGGCGGAGTGTTCGTCCTGTGCGGTTGCAACATCGGCGTCAGCATTATCAGCGACGAGAATTACTTCAGAGACAGGTGCAATAAAGCGAAAGCCGCGTTTGGGGATAGTTTCGATATACTTCGGCTCGCGGCTGTCATCTCCAAGCGCCACCCGCAATACACGGATCACCCGGGAGATGCGCCCGTCAGAAACGTCGCGGACGCCCCAGACATCACTGAGTAACTCATCGCGGGTGATCAGCCGTCCCGCATTGACCAGAAAATAATTCAGTGCCTTCTGACACAGATTATCCAGACTGGCGGTTTCGCTGATATCACCGGTTTCATCGATTTTGACTAATTTATCCTGTTGGGGCAGATACCACCAATCACCGACTTTTAAGTGTTGTTCTGGTTTGGCTGACATATGCTGCTCATTTTATTAACAATTAATCGCAGGTACCACTAAGCGGCATTTCAACCGAAATGACCGGTAATAACAATACATTAACGCAACTTTCTGCTACAGGTCGACCTGATAATTTTGAAATAAATTGTTTACGAACTTTGTCCGGCACCGCGCGGAACAGCGAATTTGGCGGCATCCGGCTGAAATAACCGGCAAACACCGGTAAGGCGCCGCTGCCCCCTGTCAGGCCAATGGCCTGGTTATCATCTCGGCCTAACCAGACCACAATACCAGTTTCGTGGTCAAAGCCGCTGAACCAACTGTCCCGATAATCACTGGATGTACCGGTTTTACCAGCAAAGCGGGTGCGTGGAAACTGTGATGATAACGCGGCCGCAGTGCCCTGCTGTGTCGCCTGCTGCAGGGCATATTGCAACAGATACAATGGCTCCTGCGCGATACGCTGTTCAGCTTTTTGTTGACGCTGATGCAGCACGCGACCTTCAGTGGTTGTGATGGCACTGACCGCAGCCAGCGGCAGATATTGGCCTTTATTCGCCAGCGTCTGATACAGCTGCGCCACTTCAAAAGGACTGAGCTCAACAGCTCCCAACAAAGACGACGGCTGCAACGACAGCTCGCGCTGCAACCCGAGCTGTTGCAGATTATCAGCCAGTTTAGGCAGGCCAACCTGCATGCCAAGCCGCACAGTCGGAATATTCAGCGACTGACTGAGCGCTGTCACAATCGGCACCGGACCGCGGAATTTTTTATCATAGTTTTGCGGTTGCCAGTTGCGGCTGCCGCTGCGCAAATTCATCGGCGTATCCTGCAGCATAGTACCAAGATTAAATACTGCCGGTTGCTGCAGCGCCCCTAAATACACCACAGGTTTGACAATACTGCCGATTTGCCGGCGCGCCGACAAAGCGCGGTTGTAACCAGCATATTGCATCTGACGGCCGCCGATAATGGCTTTTAATGCACCGCGCTGATAATCAGTGACCAGCATCGCACCTTCAATTTTGTCATTGAGCTGACTCAAACGGGCCGACATCGCCTGCTCGGCTGCCTGTTGCGCCATCGGGTCCAGATAAGTAAAGACGCGCAATCCCTGCTGCAACTGAGATGTGTCGGCAATCAGCTGACGCAATTCCTGGCGGACTTTGTCGATATAGGCCGGAAAACGGCCTTTTAAATGTTGTCCGAGCGGGATCACATCCAACGCCTGCTGTTTGGCCGCGTTGTGCTGGTCATGATTCAGGATGCCGTGTTCAGCCATTAAGTCGAGAATGAGATCACGCCGGCTCAGCGCACGGTCGGCAAAGCGGCGCGGGTCATACACCGACGGGCCTTTAATAATGCCGACCAGCAAGGCGTATTCGTGCGGCTTTAGTTCTGCCAGCGGTTTACCAAAATACAGCCGGCTGCCAAGCCCAAGGCCGTGCACCGGGTTGTCTTTGAACTGGCCGATAAAAATCTCGTTTAAATAGGCTTCCAGAATTTGGTCTTTGCTGTAGCGGAAATCCAGCACCAACGCGATCAGCGCTTCATTCACTTTGCGCAAATAGGTGCGTTGCTGATTGGTATACATGTTCTTCGCCAGCTGCTGGGTCAGCGTCGATCCGCCTTGTACAGTGCGGCCGGCCAGCAGGTTTTGCCAGAAGGCGCGGATAATAGATAACGGCGACACACCGTGATGGCTATAAAACTCCCGATCCTCTACCAACAACAAAGTTTCCCGGATCGGCTGTGGCACATCAGCTAAACGAACCAGTTCGCGGTCTTCCTGCTCGGCAGCCACCAGATGTTGTAATAATTGCGGTTCCAGCCGGGCTTTTTGCAGCGTTTTATCACCCTGATACAGCCGCTGCACAAATTCACCGGCGAACTCGACACTAAAACGCCGCACGCCGTCAGCGCCATCCGGAAACTCAAAAGCGCGCCGCACCACGTGTACCGTATTGCCACTGACATCATATTGCCCCGGGCCGTTCAGCCGCGGATCGGCGCTATATTGCAGCCGCGACAGTTCGTCAAGAAACTGCTTCTGATTTAAGTGGCTACCCGGTGTCAGTTCCAGCGTGCGGCCGTATAACTGCGCCGGCACCTGCCATTTATGCCCGGAAAATAACGTGGTGATTTTGCTGTCGAGGTAAATCAGATAAATCGACATCGCCGCCAGTAGCAGCAGGCCGAGTTTCAGGCTGAATAACAATACTGAACGCAGCAGTGGGTTCATCGGCGTTTTTTTTGCCGTTTTACGTTTTGTCGTCATCGGTCCGTCGCTTTATTTGCCATCGCTTTTTTGGTTTTGTTGGTTGGTTCTGCTTCTGCCGGGTCATCCGGCCAATAATGTTTAGGATAACGCCCGCGCATTTCCTTTTTTACATCCTGATAAGCATTTTGCCAGAAACTGGCCAGATCTCGGGTTACCTGCAGTGGTCGTTTTGCCGGTGACAACAGAGTGATAGTCACAGGCACAGCGCCCAGACCCACCGTTGGTGTGGTGAGCTGACCAAACATCTCCTGCAGCCGGATAGCTAAATGCACTTCACCGTCTGGCTGATAATCCAGCGCAACATAAGTACCCAATACTGAACGCCAGCTGGCCGGCAGCAACGCATCGAGCTTTTGTTGCTGCGCATAATCAAGCCTGTCCCGCAAAATCTGGCTCAGGTTCAGCTGCTGTAACTGCGTCAGACTGCGCACATCGCCTAAATAAGGCCCGAGCCAGTCCGGGAGGCTGTCCTGCAGCTGTGTTAAGGATAAATCAGGCCAGGGCTGCTCCGGCTGTAACTGCCGCGCCAATGCCAGCCGCTGCTGTAACTGCAAGGCTTCGTCGCTCCAGTGTAATACCTGCAGACCTTTTTTCTGCAGATAGTCAAGCCAGGCCTGACGCCGGTCATCGCTGCGTATTTCATCATTGCGCTGTTGCCGTTTGAGCACCAAAGCGCCGAGCCGCAACTGTTTTTCAGCAATAAAACGGCCGTTTTGCTCATCAAATTCCAGCCGGTTCTGCCAGTGTAAATCGGCTTGCCAGCTTTGGATTAACGCATCAAGCGTCCATTTCTCGGCCAGGCTAATCACAGCTTGTTGTTGCCACAGCCGCAAATCCGCCACCACCAATACCGCAGCGCCCTGCAGCGCATCGTCCGGCGGCAGACTGGCACCACTACCGTTGGCCAGCAGATAACCCTGACCACGGTTTTGCGCAATGCGGTCGGGAAAAGCCCGGCTTAACAGCTCTGGTGTTAACGACAGAGGCAGGCTTTGACTATGCCGGCCCTGCATCAGCTGTAACAGCTGCTGGTACTGCTGCCTTGCCATGTCGTTCTGGAACCTGAGCTGACTGCTGAGTTCAGTCTGGGCAAAACGCCGCGTCTGTTCGATTTGGGCGGCAATGGTGGCCGCCAGACTGACGGCACCGGTTTCACCTTGCTGCTCTAATTTGCGGGCATGTAATAACATCGCCGCTAAGCGCGGTTCCACTGGTAAAGCCAGCATTTGCCGGCCTTTAGCGGTTAATTGCAACCGCTCGTCCAAAGCGCCGAGCAGCTGCAGACATTGTTCGGCGGCCTGCAGCTGTTTCGGCGGTGGCGCGTCCAGCCAGAACAAATCACTGACTTTGGCGCCCCAACCGGCAATATCAAGCCGCAGCGCCAACAAATCAGCCTGCAGAATATCCGGCACTGTCTGGGCCCGGCGGCGCTGCCATTTCTCCAAGGTATCCAGCCGGTAACAGACGCCCGGCATTAGCCGGCCAGCGCGGCCTGCCCTTTGTGTTGCAGCCGCCTGGCTGATTTGAATAGTTTCAAGTTTGCTAAAACCGAGTTTCGGCTCAAACACTGCGGCACGGGCCTGCCCGGAATCAATAACCACACTGATGCCATCAATAGTTAAACTGGTTTCGGCGATATTGGTCGCCAGCACCACTTTGCGCTGGCCGGCTGGCGGTGCGGCGATGGCGGCTTGTTGCTCCGACAGCGACAAACTGCCAATCAGTGCATGTACTTTGATGGATGCATCCGGCAAGCGCTCTTGTAAATACTCGGCGCACTGGTCGATTTCACGTTGTCCCGGCAAAAATACCAGCAGATTGCCAGCATGTTGCGCCAGTGCCTGCAGCACTAAATCGCCACACTGCAGCGCCAGCGGCTGCTGAGTTGGCGCCTGATAACGCACATCGACCGGAAAACTGCGGCCGAGGCTTTTTAGCACCGGCGCCTGTAAACGCTGACTGAGTTTGTCACTGTCCAGCGTGGCCGACATCAGCAGCAACTTCAGCTGATCGTTAAGCTGTTGTACTTCCAAAGCCAGCGCGAGCGCGAGGTCGGTTTGCAGGCTGCGTTCATGGAATTCGTCAAAAATCAGCAGGTCGACAGCTTCAAGCAGCGGGTCACTGAGCATCTTGCGGATCAACACGCCTTCGGTCACCACCAGCAAGCGGGTTGCCGCCGACTGTTTTTGCTCCAGCCTGATCTGATAACCGACCGTGTGCCCGACGGCTTCCCCGAGCTGCTGAGCCAGATAAGCAGCAATACTTTTGGCGGCCAGCCGGCGCGGCTCCAGCATGATGATTTTTTTGCCGGCAAAGGCTGGCTGTTGCAGCAGATAAAGTGGCAAATAGGTGGATTTACCGGCACCAGGCGGCGCAGTCAGGATCGCAACCGACTGCTGCTCCAGTTGCAGCACTAGCGCAGGCAGAATATCGGCAACCGGCAAGGCTGCGGCAGAAAACGACGTCATGGCAGTCCGTGTCAGTAAAAGTGATACGCGGTAGCGCCGGGTTCAGCGCTACCGCAGGGCAAATTAAGCAGTTTCGCGCAGCAGCGTCTCAGCAATCAGCCGGATGCCCATACCAGTTGCGCCAGCGCCCCAGAAGCCATTGGCGGAGCCCTGGAAGGCGGCGGCTAAATCAACATGCAACCAGCCGGCGCCGTCATTGCCAACAAAACGGCTGAGGAAACCAGCGGCGTTACTTGCACCACCCGTGCCGCCGCCTTTGACCGGCCGGCTATTCGCCGTGTCGGCATAAGCAGACGGACATTGTTGCTGATGCCAGCGCTCCAGTGGTAATGGCCAGGCCGGCTCTGTGACTGCGTTAGCATAACCCAGCACCCTTTGTTGCAGGCCTTTGTCCAGACCAAAAATCGCATTGTATTCAGTACCTACCGCCATCATGGCCGCACCGGTTAAGGTCGCGGCATCGATGACTAAAGGTGCACCTGAAGCTGCTGCGATTTGCAGGCCGTCAGCCAGCACTAAACGCCCTTCCGCATCAGTGTTGACGATTTCCACCGTCACACCGTTTTTGTAAGTCAGGATGTCGCCCAGTTTAAATGCACGACCGTTAATCAGGTTTTCCGCGCAGCATAAAATCAGCTGGACGCGCTTTTGCAGGCCCTGACTTATTGCCAGCGCCAACGCGGCGGTAACAGTGGCAGCGCCGCCCATGTCACATTTCATCGTCAGCATGCCTTCAGAGGCTTTAATCGAATAACCGCCGCTGTCAAAAGTGATGCCTTTACCGACCAGCGCAGCAGCGACAGGCGCTTGTGAGTCAGCCGACGGATTGTAGTCCAGCACCAAAATAGCAGGCGCGCGATCGCTGCCGCGGCCAACGGCATGCACACCAACCCAACCTTCACTCAGCAGCGCATCGCCGCTGATCACCCGGTGTGTCACTTTACCGGCCCCGGCCACCGCACCGATAAACTCGATGGCTTCGTGGCAGAGTTTTTCCGGATATAAATCTTCCGGCGCGGCATTGGTTTGTTTTTTCGCCCAGGCAAAACATTGCTGTAACGCGACCAATTGCGCCACAGTGGTGTCATCACCAGTCCAGTGCACGCCGCCTAATTTTTTCGCAGTGCAGAAACCCTGATAAAAGGCCCATTGTTTATCCAAAGTCCAGCCGTCACCAGCCAGTTGCAGTGTCTGTACACCGAGCCCATCTAAAGTCCGGCCAGCTTTTTGAATTTGCCGCAGCACTTCAGCGCCACTCTGATGGATTTGATAACCATCGGCAGTTGGTGTTAACAGCGGGTTTTTACCAAAACGGACGTCAGCAGCAGCGCTGCTTAATTGAATTTGCAACAGTTCAGCCATAACAAAACCTTTTAATCGGGACAAATACCACAATGGGCCGAGTGTATCACAGCGCAGCAAAGACAGGACAGCAGCGCGGACCGCAGCTGTTAATGTGTCAGAATGCTATGCAGCATTTTTGCACTCAGGCCAATCAACAGCAGCGCAAAGATTTTTTTTAAGGTCGCCACCGGCAGACGATGCGCCAGTTTTGCGCCGAGCGGCGCCGTAAAAAAGCTGACTGCCGAAATCAATAAAACTGCAGGCAGATAGATATAACCCAGGCTAAATGGCGGTAAACCAACCTGATCCCAACCCGCCACGGCGTAACCAATGCTGCCGCTCAGCGCAATCGGCAAGCCAATCGCAGCAGAAGTGCCAATCGCCTGTTGCACCCGCACATTACACCAGGTCAGAAATGGCACTGTCAGCGAACCACCACCAATCGCAACCAGTGCAGAAATACTGCCGATGCCAATGCCAGTCGCAGTCATGCCAACAGCACCAGGTAAGTGCCGGCTCGGTTTGGGTTTGATATTCAGCAGCATCTGCAGCGCAACATAAGCCATAAAAACACTGAAAAAAATCGCCAGTGGTAACGCACTGACACGGGCAGCAATAAAAGTGGCGCCAAAAGTCCCAAGCACTATACCTGCGCTCATCAGCCTCACCACGGGCCACAACACGGCCTGATGTTGCTGATGCGTACGGGTACTGGCGATACTGGTCAGAATAATCGACGCCATCGACGTCGCGAGCGCGATGTGCACCACCTGTTCCGGCAGAAAATTCAGTGACATAAACAAGGTCGTCAGCACCGGCACCATAATAGCGCCGCCGCCCACGCCAAGCAGCCCGGCGACAAAACCGACCACTGCGCCCAATAATAAAAATGCCCACCAAATTTCCATCTTGTCTTCAATCTCCTGTTATTTGCCTGATTTTCTGCTATTGTGCCGGCCCTTTTCCGCGCATGTAACGGAAAGCGGTGAAAATTGCCACGGTTTGCTGAGAAAAACAGCAGAACCGGATGACGGTTCTGTGGTCTGTCTGTATACTTCCGCGGCTTTTTTTAATGTGATTGCGATGGTGCCGATATTCTGCTATCAATAGCCGCCATCTTTTTGCTTGGCACTGTTATACAGGAGACTACCATGCCAGAAGGCAAAACTACCAAATCTCTCGGCCTGTTGGCCATGGCTGGCGTGCTGCCTTATCAGGACGCGCCGGGCGAAGAGTACATGAACCCGAAGCAGCTGGAACATTTCCGCAAAATCCTCGACGCCTGGCGTCAACAGCTGCGTGAAGAAGTGGACCGCACTAAAAACCACATGGCCGATGAAGCAGCAAACTTCCCGGATCCAGTGGACCGCGCGGCACAGGAAGAAGAATTCAGCCTGGAACTGCGTGCCCGCGACCGCGAGCGCAAACTACTGAAAAAGATTGAAAAAACCCTGCAGAAAATCGAAGACGAAGACTTCGGTTACTGCGATACCTGCGGCATCGAAATCGGTATCAAACGTCTGGAAGCCCGGCCAACGGCGGACCAGTGTATCGATTGTAAGACGCTGGCAGAGATCAAGGAAAAACAACTCGGCGGTTAATGATGACCGTCGACTTCTCCTGTGTCAGGGGCCGGTTTGCGCCATCGCCATCCGGCCCTTTGCATTTCGGCTCATTAGTGGCCGCGCTCGGCAGTTATCTGCACGCCAAATCACAAGGCGGCCAGTGGCTGGTCCGCATTGAAGATATCGACGCCCCCCGCACTGTGCCCGGCGCAGACAGTGAAATTTTGCGCACGTTGGAACAGTTTGGCCTGCATTGGGACGACAGCGTAGTCTGGCAAAGCCAACGACTTGATTTATACCAGGATTATTTCGAACAGTTCCGGCAACAGCTGTATGGCTGTCAGTGTAACCGTGCCCGTGTTGCTGCTTTGGGTGGTATTTATGACGGTCATTGCCGTGGTTTGGGTTTGCCGGCCCATGCGGGACCACTGGCCTGGCGCCTGAAAAGCGCAGGAGTCAACACTGAATTTACCGATGTGTTCCGCGGCCTGCAGCAGATCCCAACCGCCCTTGCCGGGGAAGATTACATCATCAAACGCCGTGATGGCCTGTTTGCCTACCAGTGGGTGGTGGTGATTGATGACGTCGAACAACACATCAGCGAAGTGATCCGCGGTGCCGATTTATTACAGATGACACCGCGCCAACAGGCGCTGTGCCGCACTTTTGGTGCACCGGTGCCGGTGTATGGCCATTTGCCGCTGGCCGTGACAGTGCCTGGCCACAAACTCAGTAAACAAAATCACGCCACCGACATTCGCCGTTTTGCACCGGCGCAATCACTGACGGCCGCGTTACGGTTTTTAGGCCAACAGTTGCCTGTAGACGCAGAGCAGCTACCAGTCACAGAATTGCTGCAGTTTGCCCTGCAACACTGGCAGGCAGCGACAGTGCCACGGCAGCCTGAAATTCAAATCAACAGTTTTACCTGACCGGTTTCTGATTGCCGGCAGTACCGTATTTTCATTCATTTTTTCACCAGCCTGCGTTATCATACCGGCAATTTTTTTTCGCCTGTCAGGTGACTGGCCGCCGGCCGCATTGAAGTCTGTCTGTTTCCGGAATGCGCTGCCAGCAAGTGCCGCAGGAATGCGCCGCCACAACTCACCACACAACACCGTTCTTTCAAGGAGAAAGGCCATTATTTCCAGAGTGTTAGATTTTTGCCGCAAGCTCACCGGCAAAAAAGCCAAAGCCATCACCGAAGCTGTGGTGGAACAAACCGACGCCCAGCAACCAGCTGCAGCGGCTCCGGAACGTCGGCCACGTCGCACTAATGTTGAGTATCAGCGCAACGACAATGGCCGTCCGGGCCGGCCACCGCGTGAACGTTTTGAACGTAACAAAGACTCTCAATATCAGGGCGACCGTTCGCGCCATGATTCGCACCGCGACGCACAACGAGACACACACCGCGACACACACCGCGACACGCCCCGCCCACGTCGCGACAGCGGCAATCTGGGCCCTAAACTGAATCCTGATCATCAATCAGCGATTTTACCGGCGCTGCGCGTCATTCCACGCGACCAGCACAGTATCTCGCGCAAAGACATCAGCCCGAATGCACTCAAAGTGCTGTATCGCTTAAATGATGCTGGTTTTGAAGCTTATCTGGTCGGCGGTTGTATCCGTGATTTGTTACTGGGCCTTATTCCAAAAGATTTTGATGTCGTCACCAATGCCACCCCAGATGAAGTGCGTGCCGTCTTTAAAAACTGTCGGCTGATTGGCCGGCGTTTTCGCCTCGCTCACGTCGTATTTGGCCGTGAAGTCATTGAAGTGGCGACTTTCCGTGGTCATCACAGCGGCGGCGAAGAAGAGGAAAACATCCCGGCCGGCGTGCGTTCTGACCACGGCCAGATCCTGCGCGACAACGTCTACGGCACTATCGAAGAAGACGCAGAACGTCGTGATTTCAGCATTAATGCACTGTATTACTCAGTACGTGATTTTGCTATCTACGATTTTGCCAACGGCGTAGAAGCCATCCAACAGCGCAAAATTGAACTGATTGGCGACCCGGAGACCCGTTACCGTGAAGATCCGGTGCGGATTCTGCGCGCCATCCGCTTTGCCACCAAACTGAATATGGATCTGGCGCCGGCCACTGCCGCGTTAATCCCGGAACTGGCGGTCCTGCTGAAAAACATCCCGGCGGCGCGATTATTTGACGAATCGCTGAAGCTGCTGATGGCTGGTAAGGCGTTTGACAACTTCGTGATGATGCGCGACCTCGGCATCCTGAAACAGTTATTGCCACAAGTACACAAAGTGCTGAAGCAGGACAACGAAGGTAAAGTGTTCCACCTCATCACTAACGCGCTGCAGGACACCGACGAGCGGGTCGCGCAGGATAAACCGGTCACGCCAGCGTTTATCTATGCGGCGTTGTTGTGGTATCCGGTGGAACTGCGCATGCAGACACTGCTGATTGAAAGTGGCCTGAATGACATCGACGCGCTGAATATCGCCATGACCGAAGTGCTGGACGACCTGGTCCGCACTATCGGTATTCCAAAACGTTTTACGCTGGTGGTGCGTGACTTGTGGTCGCTGCAAGGCCGCCTCGGCAAACGGGCTGGCCGGCGCGCCTTTAAACTGATGGAGCTGCCGAAATTCCGCGGTGCTTTTGATTTTATGCAACTGCGCGCTAAAGCCGAAGGCGGCCACCTGGCCGAACTGGCGTTGTGGTGGCAGCAATTTGTCAACGCCGATGACGCAGAGCGTGAAGAGCTGGTGCTGGATTTAGGCAAAGAAGGCATTGAACCACGCAAACCACGGCGTAAACGCAAGCCTGTGCGGCGTAAACCGGCAGCTGATCAGGCATGATCCGGGTGTATCTCGGCCTTGGCGCCAATCTTGACGCGCCACTGCAACAGCTGCAGCAAGCGGTGAACGCTTTGATGCAGTTACCACTAAGCGAGCTGGCCGCTGTCAGTAGTTTCTACGGCTCCAAACCGATGGGGCCGCAAGACCAGCCGGATTATGTCAACGCGGTTGCGGCGCTGGATACCCACTTAGCGCCGGAAACCTTACTGGACGAATTACAGCGCATTGAGCTGGAACAGGGCCGGCAACGTAAAGATGAACGCTGGGGCCCACGCACTTTGGATTTGGATATCCTGCTGTATGGTGAAGCGGTACTCGCGACATCGCGGCTGACAGTGCCACACTATGGCCTGCATCAGCGTGAATTTGTGGTCTACCCTTTGCTTGAGCTAGCGCCGGCACTGGTTATTCCAGGCCTTGGTGCGCTGGCAGATATTGCATTACAGGTGCCGCGCAACGATCTGACGATCCTGGCGGCGCCGCAAGCCTGAGATCCGGCGCTTTCGCGCCATCTGATGCTTGCAGCACCGGGCTTAATATGCCATCTTGCGCGCGGATTTTTTAATGGTCGGAAAAGAGCATCATGGCAAAAATTACCACTGCAACTTTGCTGAAAATGAAACAGCAAGGTGAAAAAATCACTATGCTGACGGCGTACGACGCCAGCTTTGCCAAATTGTTCGCCGACAGTGGCGTCGAGACTTTATTAGTTGGCGACTCGCTGGGGATGGTGTTACAAGGCCAACCCGACACCCTGCCGGTCACCGTTGAACAAATTGCCTATCACACCCGCTGCGTGCGCGCCGGCGCCCCACAAGCTTTTATCATCGCCGACATGCCTTTTATGAGCTACGCGACTATGGAGCAGGCCTTTACCAATGTCACCCCGATGATGCAGGCCGGCGCCAATATGGTAAAAATGGAAGGCGGCGAATTTCTGTTACCGACCATCAAAGCTTTAACTGAACGCGGTGTGCCGGTCTGTGGCCACATTGGCCTGACGCCGCAATCTGTGCACGTGTTTGGTGGTTTTAAAGTGCAGGGCCGCGACGATGCTGCCGCTGAACATATCCTGCAGCAGGCCATAGCACTGGAGCAGGCCGGTTGCCAGCTGTTAGTGGTCGAATGTATCCCAACTTTACTGGCCGAGCGCATCAGCAAAGCGCTGCATATTCCGGTGATTGGCATCGGCGCTGGTGTCGTCACCGACGGTCAGGTGCTGGTGATGCACGATTTACTCGGGATCAGCAGCGGTTATATTCCGAAGTTTTCCAAAAATTTCCTGCAGGAAACCGGTGATATCAAAAAAGCCATCAGCAAATTTGTCGCGGATGTGAAAAGTGCGGCCTTTCCTGGCCCTGAGCATAGTTTCTGATACGGGAGCCCTCTGATGCTGGTGATCTCAGATATTAAAGTATTACGCGCGACGGTCCGGGCCTGGCGTCAGGCCGGCCAGACTGTAGCTTTTGTACCAACAATGGGTAATCTCCATTCCGGTCATTTTAAGCTGGTCGATGAAGCCCGTCAGCGCGCCGACCGGGTCATCGTGTCGATTTTTGTCAATCCGATGCAATTTGGTGCCAATGAAGATTTGGCCAGTTATCCGCGCACTTTAACTGAAGACTGTGCTGGCCTCACCGAACATCAGGCCGATGCCGTATTTACGCCAACGCCGGAACTGATGTATCCGCGTGGCCTGGATGTACAAACCGCAGTAGAAGTGCCGAAAGTCGGCGACCAGCATTGTGGCGCCAGCCGTCCGGGTCATTTCCGTGGTGTTGCTACTATCGTCAGCAAGCTGTTTAACCTGGTGCAGCCCGACTTAGCGCTGTTTGGCAAAAAGGACTACCAGCAACTGGCGGTGATCCGTCAGCTCACTACTGATTTGTCATTCCCGATTGAGATCATCGGTATCGACACCGAACGCGCCGCTGATGGCCTGGCACTCAGTTCACGCAATGGTTATTTATCTGTGGATGCCCGTGCCAAAGCGCCGCTGATTTATCAGCAACTGCAATGGCTGCGCCAGCAAATCAGCCATGGTTTTGCTGATTTCCGCGCGCTGGAACAACAAGTTGCCGACACGCTGAGTCAGGCCGGGTTCCGGCCGGATTACATTCATATCTGCGACCGTCAGACGTTGGAACTGGCAGACAGCAACAGCAAACCTTTGGTGATTTTGCTGGCTGCTTATTTGGGCACTACGCGCCTTATCGATAATCTGGAAGTCTGATGCCATCGGCACTGGAGCTCGCTGCCAACCTGCTGGTCGCAGGCTCCATCTGGCTGGCCGCACGCAACTCGGCGCTGACCTGGTGGGCGACCATCGCCGGCTGTGCTTTGTTTGGTGTGCTGTGTTATCAGCATCAGCTTTATGCCGACGTGGTTCTGCAGTTATTTTTCATCGCGGCCGCAGTCTGGGGCCTGTTTAGCTGGCAGAGTGCACAGGCCTTGCCGATCCGGCAATTACCTGGCCGGTATTTGCTACCTTATCTCACCGCAGCATTAGTCATAGCCGCACTCTATGGCGCGCTGTTACACTTCTGGACTGACGCCTATGCGCCGTTTTGGGACAGTCTGGTGCTGACACTCAGCGTGTTGGCGCAGTTGCTGCTGATTCGGCGTTACCTGCAAAACTGGTGGTGTTGGTTACTGGTCAACAGCATTGCTATCCCGCTGTATTATCACCGCGGCCTGGAACTGACCGCGGCGTTTTATGCGTTATATTGGCTGAATGCTGCTTATGGCTTGTGGCAATGGCGTCATTGGCTGTCATCGCCGGCAGGAGCTGCGGGCGCTTCTGTGGATAAATCTGTCGGCTGAGGCGCGACCCGCTTCACACGCCCCGCCCTCACCAGCGCATCCCGCAGCAAAAACTCAATCTGACCATTGACGCTGCGAAACTCATCATCCGCCCAGTGTTGCAGCGCCTGCAACATCTGTTCGTCAATGCGCAACGCAAAAGCTTTTTTAGCCACGGCTCACCTTTTTAAGAATAAATAGTTCCGGTATTAATCACTGGCGACACACTGTGGTCACCACAAAGCACCACCAGCAGATTACTGACCATCGCCGCTTTGCGTTCTTCATCAAGCTGCACCACGTCTTTTTCCGACAAACGCTGCAGCGCCATTTCGACCATACCAACCGCGCCTTCAACAATCTGCTGACGCGCCATCACCACAGCCCGCGCTTGCTGACGTTGTAACATGGCACTGGCAATTTCCTGTGCATAAGCCAGATGACTGATGCGCGCTTCAATCACTTCCACCCCGGCTTTATGTAAACGGTTTTGGATTTCGGTACGGAGCAAATCAGTAATGTCAGTGCCGCTGCTGCGCAGGCTGATATCGTGCTCTTTTTCTGCTTCATAGGGGTAACTTGACGCCAAATAACGAATGGCGGCTTCGCTCTGAATGCTGACAAAATTTTCGTAGTCTTCCACTTCAAACACCGCTTCGGCGCTGTCGACCACTTTCCATACCACCACAGCTGCGATATCCACCGGGTTACCGGCATGGTCGTTGACCTTTAATTTACTGCTCTCAAAGTTGCGCACCCGCAGGCTGACTTTTTGTTTGCTGTAAAACGGATTAGCCCAGCGCAGGCCGTTTTCAAAGTCAGTACCGACATAACGGCCAAACAACTGCAGCACCGCCGACTGATTCGGTTGCACCATATAAAAGCCAAACCAGCAGATAAACACCACAATACCGCCCAGCAATGCCAACACTTTTAACAACGGCGGCATGGTCAGGACTAATGCCACAGACGCAATCTGCAGTACGAGCAACACAAACAACGTAGTAAAACCTGATTTGGCCTGCGCCCGAGTTTCTTTCAGCATAACTCACCTCAATGTGATATCAATTTAATATCACACTAGATCGCATTGGATCGTAGTGCAAGCAGATTGTCGGATTTTTCGGCACTTAAAATGACAAAACCGCCGGGAGCGGTTTGGATACCGATAGATGTTGATGTCTTTAGGTAGCCTAAGAAATTGATATTAATAAGTTATTTTTCAGACCTTACCGCCATTCCTCACTTTTCAATACTTAAACATTCAGCCATTTGTAATGTTCCAGATGGGCTCAATAAAAAAGTACCAGCCTTGCTTTGCAGCACTAAACGACCATCTGCCAGTTGCCAGACCGCCTCTGCTGTTGCCGGAATTTCGCGCCACAACTCCAGCGTCCATTGCTCCTTATCATTCTGTCGCAATTTGTAGATTCGACCATCGGGGGAATAGACGCCACCTTTAACCACGACGACATCGGTACCAACTATAAATACGTCCTGAAAATTACCTTTCGCAAGCTGAATATTCTTTTGCGGGTTGACGTAACGAAGCTCACCACTCCATTCACCGCGGTCGGCCACACTAATCCAACCATTCTCAAGTTGCAAAGCTGCTCTTGGCTCAAAATGAAATGCCTCTCTTTCCGGAGGCTGAGCAGTTGTTTCCTGCCGGGCTAATCCCTGATCAACTCCCCACTGCGCAACAAGAGGTACAAACTCTGTCCCAGTTGTTGTCGCACGCCAGGGTGCAACAACATTTGCCACGCTGAAACCTTCGGCACTTAGATCAGGGAAACGGAACGTCACACTTTCCAGCTGCTCTTGGTTATACCATTTATTTTGCTCAGGACTTGCTGGAGGTTCACGCAGATCGTGGCAAGCAGACATTTGTAACTTGTCGCGCACTCTAAGCATTCTACTTCGCTCTGAACGCTCATCTTCAGTCATCCCCCGAGGCACTGCGGTGTGCCTTGACAACGATTCTGCCAACTCGCGGATTGGTGGGTACCAATGCTGCTTGGCTTGAACACTTAATTGCTGCCATAGCGGTGCTGAGTAGAATGCGGCAGCTGTTAAAGCGGCAGCATTTTCGACTGGCGCATGCTGTTTTTGCCATGCACGCAAAATCTGAGACTCCGCTCCCGACTGCCGGGTCATGCCCAGCAAGATAATCCATGCGGGATAGTCATAGTCAGAAACCTCTGGATGTCGGAAACCATTGAATGCTTCTGGTTTTACCAATGGTGCCATTGCAGCAACTTCTTGCACAACATCGAGCAGTTGCCGATGCACTGGCCGCGAATTTGCAGCCAGAAGCTCTTTCAGCTGTGCAACAGCTTCGATGACAGCGGATGGACGCCCCATTGCTATTAATGTATGTTGCCTGGCGTGATGTAACCTGGGATTGTTGGTTTTCAGGCGAATAAGCTGGGATTCAGTCTTTTCAGCCAAATCCGGCGACAACTGTTGCAGCAAATTTTTGTCTGCCAGCATCAACAGCAATAGCACAAAGTCTTCCGGCAACTTGTTGTCTGCCAAGCGCCCGCCCCAAACTTGCCATATTTGTAAACGATGTTCCAAAGACAGAGACCGAAACATCTGAGAGAGTATGTAACACATCGAATGTTGGAAATTTTCTGCACTCTCACAGCTCATCGGGTGTTCAGTGACGGACAAACGTTCTAATTCACTCTGCAGGAAAACTCTGACTTGCTGATGACTTTCAGGCCACCTCAGAGACAGTAAACGAGCATCGAGCTGATGCTTCAGAATGAGCTGCAACACAGCAGGGACTATCGCGGGATGACGCATCCTCCGAGCAACTTCAATCCATTGTATCGGGTCGCGGTTTAACTTCACTTCAATCTGCGGCCAATAATGATCGTCTAATCCGGGCATCTCTTGCAGAAAGAGCAAGGCCAGCTGTTGGACGTTTGTATCAGGATCATCGCTCAGTCTGAGCAACAAAGGACTTAACCAATCCGCTGGCCGCTCTGTAACAGACTTAATCAGTTGGTGCCGTGCTAAAGAAGTCGATGGCTGTTTTGTCAGCTCCCGCATACTTTGCTCACACAACGCTGCAGTACTGCAATTAAATGTCTGCAGAAGCTGTTCTGATGCCTGAATGGGAACAGACAGTGACAGAGCGAGCAGAAACATTGCGCTCAGGTTTTGCAAGGATGTTGGCATCGCGTCCTTTTCGATATTGAAATTGCAAAGCGTTCCGACAATAACATTTATTTTACGCGGGTTTAAATGATCAGGAGTTCAAGTCGGTTAAAAATGCTGTTGCAAATGGACCGTCTGAGCAATCAGACGGCATAAAAAACCGCCGGAAGCGGTTTTTAACAACGCAAAGCGTTGGCCTGAAAGGTGAGCGCCATGGATGGTAGCGAATCGCAGAAAATTGCTCCTGCATTTTCTGCATACAATCCCCCCTGGATATAAAAAACCGCCCGGAGGCGGTTTTTTTACTACGACAGGATCCTGTAATCTATGAAGGATCAGGCCAACGTCACTTTGGCAAACTTACGTTTACCAACCTGAAAAATAGTGCTGGAGCCTTTTTCAAACACCAGTTTGCTGTCTTCTACTTTCACGTCACCGTTCAGTTTCACCGCACCTTGTTTGATCATCCGCAGCGCTTCTGAGGTGCTTTCTACCAGGCCGGCTTCTTTTAACAGCTGGGCGATTGGCAGGTTGTCGCCTTCGATATTCAGTGTCAGCTCCGGGATATCATCCGGTAACGCGTTTTTGGAAAAACGCTGGATAAAGTCCTGATGCGCGGCTTCAGCGTCGGCATCAGAGTGGAAACGCGCGATGATTTCTTTCGCCAGTTCGATTTTGATGTCGCGTGGATTGCGGCCATCTGCTGCTTGTTGTTTCAGCGCGGCAATGTCTTCGATAGCGCGGAAACTTAACAGATCATAATAACGCCACATCAGATCATCTGAGATCGACATTACTTTGCCAAACATTTCGGTTGGACTGTCGGTGATGCCGATGTAGTTGCCGAGAGATTTCGACATCTTCTGCACGCCGTCCAGACCTTCCAGCAGCGGCACCATTAATACCGTTTGTGGGCGCTGGCCTTCGTCTTTTTGCAACTCGCGGCCCATCAGCAGGTTAAAGCGTTGATCAGTGCCGCCCATTTCGATATCGGCCTGCAGCGCCACAGAATCCCAGCCCTGTACCAGCGGATACAAAAATTCATGAATCGCAATGGATTGATTGTTGGCATAACGCTTTTTGAAATCGTCGCGTTCCAGCATGCGGGCGACGGTCTGGCGCGCTGCCAGTTTGATCATGCCGGCGGCGCCAAGTTTTTCCATCCATTCGGAGTTAAAAGCAATGCGCGTCTTAGCCGGATCCAGGATCTTAAACACTTGATCCTGATAAGTCTTTGCATTGGCCAGCACGTCTTCACGCGTTAATGGCTTACGGGTGACGTTTTTACCGGTTGGATCGCCAATCATGCCGGTGAAATCGCCGATCAGGAAAATCACCTCGTGACCGAGCTGCTGGAAAGTGCGTAATTTATTGATCAGGACCGTGTGGCCTAAGTGCAAATCTGGAGCTGTTGGATCAAAACCGGCTTTTACTTTCAGCGGTTTACCTTCCTTCAGTTTTTCGATTAATTCGTCTTCCAGCAGGATCTCTTCTAAGCCCCGCTTGATCTCGGCCAGGGCCTGTTGCCACTGCGTCATGCGCCAGTTCTCCGGATATTTTTTCAGCTAAAAATCTAAGTCCGCATTCTACTGCAACATTACTCCCGATTAAACGCACAAAAGTCTTGGATCTTGCAAAAAATCGTTATATGCTCATTTTTTACGTGGAAAGAACCATAATAATAAGAGATGCGCCTTCAATGATTTCATCTTTGCCTACTCCGCACCGTGTTCTGATAGCCACATTGGCCACTATTTTGTCTGTGACGCTGCTTTTACCATCGGAAAAAGCTGAAGCGTCCAAAGACAGTGAAAAATCCAGTTTAGAAGTCGGCAAGCGTTATAGCCTTGCTGTGCCAGTTGTCACTGATTCCCTGCCACAAACTGTTGAAACCACCATTCCAACTGAAGACAACTCGTTAGAGTGGATTTCTGTTGAAGTGAAAAAAGGCGACATTTTGGGCTCAGTGTTCAAACGCGCCAAAATCGACGCCCAAACCATGCAAGCCGTGTTAGACGCCGGCAAAGACGCAAAAAACCTGACCCGGTTGTTTCCGGGTGTGCAGGTCGAGTTTGGTCTGGATGCTGAAGGAAAATTACAGGAACTGCGTTACAACCTCAGTAACCTGAAAACCCTGCGCATCACCCGTGGTGACGACGGCCAGTTTGTTGCCAAACAACTGCAAAAAGAAATCGAAACCCGCACTGAAGTCGTCGCCGGCATCATCAGCGGTAGCTTCTGGGGTTCAGCGATGAACGCCGGTTTATCTGAAGCGCAAATTATCGACCTCGCTAACGTGTTCGGTTATGACATCGACTTCGCGTTAGACATTCGCTCAGGCGACTCTTTCAGCGTGATGTTTGAACGTCAGTATGCTGAAGGCCAGTTTATCGGCAACGGCGCTATCGTTGCCGCTCAGTTCCAAAACCAGGGCCAGCTGTATCAGGCGGTGCGTCACACCGACGGCAATTTCTACAAGCCGGACGGCGGTTCGATGCGACAGGCTTTCCTGCGCGCACCAGTTAACTTCCGCTATGTCAGCTCCAACTTTAATCCACGTCGTTTACACCCGGTCCTCGGTAAAATCAAAGCCCACAACGGTGTTGATTATGTTGCGCCAATGGGTACACCAATTATGGCGGCTGGTGATGGCAAAGTGATTGAATCTTCAATGAAAGGCGCCAACGGTAACTACGTGGTGATCCAGCACTCTAACGGCATCGTCACTAAATATCTGCACTTGTCTAAACGCGACGTCAAACGTGGCGACAAAGTCAAACAAGGTGACATCGTGGGTCGTTTAGGCGCAACCGGCCGTGTCACCGGCGCGCACTTGCACTATGAATTCGTGGTTGGCGGCGTGCACCGTAACCCACGCACTGTGAAACTGCCACAGGCCGAGCCGCTGCAAGGCGTGGCCCGGGTTGAGTTCACTAAAAACGCCAAACAGCAAATCGCCCAGCTCAAAGCTCATGAGCGTGTGGTTCTGGCTGCAAACCAATAACTGGTTGTGACTACCGACTATTCGAATGAAGCCCTCTACATCGGCATCATGTCAGGCACCAGCCTGGATGGTGTTGATGTGGTGCTGGTAGATTTCTCCGCAGCTTATCCCAAGCTTGTTCACAGTTTATGCCTGCCCTACCCTGCTGAATTAAAAGCAGAATTAGCACTTTTAGCCCAGCCTGGCGCCAATGAAATTGAACGCTTGGGTCTGGCTGAAGCTGATTTAGCTGACTGTTATGCCGTAGCGGTGCAGCAACTGTTGCAACAAGCGCAGGTTGATCCAACCAGGATCCTGGCGATCGGTTGCCACGGTCAAACGATCCGACACAGACCGAACGCCCGCCAGCCCTTTAGTTACCAGATTGGCGACCAGCATCGCCTCGCTATGCTGACCCAAATCCCGGTCATTGCCGATTTTCGCCGTAAAGATATCGCTTATGGCGGCCAGGGTGCGCCTTTAGTGCCAGCCTTTCATCAGGCGATTTTCGCCGCCCAGAACCAAGGACGCTGTATCCTGAATATTGGCGGTATCGCTAATATCACGCTGTTATTACCCCATCAGCCTATACAGGGCTTTGATACTGGTCCCGGCAACTGTTTGCTGGATAACTGGATTGAACTGCATCAAGGCAAAGCTTTTGACGCCAACGGTGCTTATGCGGCGAGTGGCAAGCTGGATGCCGCGTTATTGGGTCTGTTACTCAGCGACCCATATTTCCAGCAGACCGGGCCGAAAAGTACCGGTCGCGAATACTTTCAACTTTATTGGCTGCAACAACAGCTACAGCAGCTTCAGACCTTGACCGGCAGCATGCCGGCCGCGGCCGACGTGCAACGCACTTTAAGCCGTTTTACTGCCGGCACTATAGCATTAGCGGTCAGCCGTTTTGTGGTGTCGGAGATTTATGTCTGTGGCGGCGGTGCGCATAACGCCGTGTTGCTGCAGGATTTGTCGGAGCTATTGCCACAATGTCAGATCAACACCACGGCGGCTTTGGGCGTTCATCCGGACTGGGTTGAAGCCATGGCATTTGCCTGGCTGGCTTATGCCTATGATCAGCAAATTCCCGGTAATGTCCCGGCAGTGACAGGAGCCAGCCAACCCTTGGTATTGGGCGTGCGCTATACGCCCTAATCCATAGCTATACCGGTCTGCGGTTTATTGTGCTGTTGTAACAGGTGCGAAGGTACCAACTGCCGCCGCAAACTGCGTGATGGCTTGTTGCCAGCCTTGTCCCAGAGTGTCCACTAAGGCCGGATACCCCTCTTCTGGCTGCGGCAATTGCAGCTGAAAGCTCTGGCTTTGTACTTTATCACCCTTGAGTAAATGGAAACGGCCGCTGACCAGCGCGATGCCCTGCTGCTGACCATGGAACTGATCCACCTGCACCAGCAGCCGAACCACATCGTTGCCTGGTTGTTGACTGGTCACCCGATACCCCGGCAATGCCTGCTGCAAACCATTTACTAATGCCCGTTGCAGCTGTTGGTCCAGCGCCTCAGCCCACTGATGCTGCGTCGTTTTGTGCAATTCGACGGCGGAAGTCTGCAAAATCAACGCATTGGTATTGAGAAACGACGCCACCATCACAGGTTCCACATAAAGTACCGGCGCATTGGCAACAGGCGGCGCCGTCACCCCAGCGGTTTGCGGTAACTGATAGTACCGCAGCTCCACTGACGAGCTGCAGCCGGCCAATAAGGTCAGCGCGGCCAGTGTTGTCATAGCGCTTAGAAAAAATCCTGTTTTCATGGTTGGTTTCCTTGCTCGGGTTCCGGATCTGTTGCCGGATCAGCGCTGATGATCAGCGCATTACTTTGTTGGTTCAGCGTCTGCACCACTGGCTGCAGGTCACGCAGCACTTTGTCCATCGCCTGCAAATTACTGTTGATGCGTTCATACACCGGTGAGCCCGGGCTTAAACCGGCCAGCGTTTTGCGTAAATCTGCCAGACTTTTATTCACTTCGGCCGGCAACTGTTGCGTCGCGTCGGCTTTAACCAGCGCATCCAGGCTTTGCACCAGCTGTTGGCTTTGCTGCATCAGATCTTTGGTCGCGTTTAACGTCGCAGAGCTGTCTGCCAGCACTTGTTCTACCGGCAGATTGTTAATTTTATCCAGCGCCTGCAGCACTTTCTGTTCGATATGGCCAAGGCCACTGCGGCTGGTCGGCAGAATTTTATAACCGGCAAATTCGGGTAATGGTTCTGGTAGCAGTGGCGTCGCTACTACTGTTGGTACTGTCGCAACCACTGTGGGCGTTGTCGCTGGTTGTTCCACAGCAGTAGCCGCAGTCTGGCTTGCTGACGCTGGATTGGTCATAACAGTGGCCGGCGCTGTTGATGCATTGGCTTCTGACCCGCTCTGCTGATTTAAATCAATATACAAACCGCCGGTCAGCAGGTTGCCGGTTTTCAGCACGGCGCGCAGGCCCAGACTGACCGCCTGATCCAGTTCTGCCTGTAACTGCGGCAACGTCAGATTGTCGTACAGCCGGCCGGTTTCAATCCGGATCAGCACCGGGATGCCTTTATTAAAAGCCACCTGCAGCGGGTTTTTCATCTTAAAGAAATATGGCACTGAGGCGACGGTACCGACCCGCACACCGCGGTATTCCACCGGCGCGCCGGCAGTCAGACCACGAATCGACTCGTCGAAAAACAGCAGGTACTCGAGATATTCGTTGTACAAGCCATCCTGAATACTTTTGCGGTTCTCAAACAGCTGGAAGTCGGTGTTATTAGCGGCTTTGTTGCCGGCCGGCCAGCCGTCGAGCACATCAAAAGTTACGCCGCCGCCGAGCAAAGTCGCCATCGACGCCATCTCAATCCGTACGCCTTCCGCCGACATATCGAGCGCCATACCGGACGATTTCCAGAAGCGGACGTTTTCAGTAACCAGAGCGTCATAAGGCGCGCGGATAAACAGCTGATACCGCATATTGCGTTTTTGCATATCAAATTCGCTGCGCTCAACAGTACCGACGTCATAACCGCGATACAAAATCGGGTCGCCGACCGCGAGTGCTGCGGCGTCGCTGCTGCTTAAGAAAATCCGGACACCCGGAGCATCCGGTGGTGCAATCGGCGGCGTTTCCAATAGTTCAAAGAAGTATTTTCCGCTGTCGCCTTTGCCGGGCTGCAATTCGATATAAGCACCGGATAACAGCGTATTAAGACCACTGACACCACCACGGCCGATGGTGGGTTTGACCACCCAAAGCTGGGATTCATCGTTCAGCAGATTGGCAGTGCCGGGATTCATCCGCGCCCGGATCACCACCTGTTTTAAATCCTGCGACAATTCCACCGACACCACTTTACCGACGTCGACACTGCGGCTTTTAATCTGGGTTTTGCCGGAAATGATGCCTTCAGCGTTGCTCGCGAGCAGCGTCACTGTCGGGCCCTGATTCTGAAAAGTGTGGTACAGCATCCAGCTGCCGATCAACACAGCAGCGACCGGCACTATCCAGATTGGCGACCATTGGCTGATTTTACGTACTGTGGCCTGTACCGGACTGTTTGTCACTTTGTAACTCCATTTCTGCAGGACTCGGGTCCCATAATAAGCGTGGATCAAAACTCATCGCCGCCAGCATTGTCACTATCACCACGGCTGCAAATACAAAAGTCGCTGCGCCGGGATAAACACCGACGAGGCTGTCGAAGCGCACCAGCGCAGCCAGAATCGCCACCACCAGCACATCAACCATCGACCAGCGGCCAATCCAGTCCACCACCGGGTAAACCCAGGTGCCGTGTTTACTGCGTTCGCTCAATGGCAAGGTTGTCAGATAACATAACCAGAACATCACGACGATTTTGACAATAGGCACCACCACACTCGCCAGCAACACCACTATCGCCACCGGATAAGCACCGTCTGCCCACATCAATAAAATACCGCTGATAATGGTCGATTCGATACTGTCGCCAAGCGACACCGTCTCCATCATCGTCAATAAATTCGCCGGAATATATAAAATGGTCGCAGTGACCAACAGCGCGATAGTCTTTTGTACACTGGCCGGAATGCGGGCCCGCACTTTGCTGCCACAGCGACTGCAGCGCAACTCCGCCAGTGGCACTAAGGCGGTACAGCACTGGCAGACTTTCAGTTGCTGGCTGAGGCCAGTGAGACCAGCTACAGCACCAGACACCGGTTGCGGCGCCGGCGCGATGCGCGACCAGAGTTCGTGCCGGTCCACCACCTGAAAAGTGCGCAGGTGCAGCAGGCAAAAACCACAAAACGCCCAAAAACTCATGCCGAGCGTCAGCTCAAAATGGGTCAGCAATTTCACAAAACTGACCAGCAGCCCCATCAGAAAAATATCGACCATGCTCCAGGGCTTCAGCGCATACAGCAGACGCGCCACCTGAACTAAGGCCGGCAACTGGTAAAACATACCCAGTTTCAAATAGATAATGGCCATCATACAGAAGGCCGGAATGGCCTGGATAAAGAGCCAAACCAACACCGCCAGCCAGGGATAATCTTCATCCAGTAACACAGCTGATGTATCGAGGAAGGTCATGTCGCGATGGCTGCCGGCCGCATCCATGCCGACAAATGGAAACAGATTGGTCAGCACCAACATAAAAAGCGCAGATAACGCGTATAAAATCGGCCTCAGGGCAGATTCACGCTGCCGGGCATCCAGTTCATGGCCGCAGCGGCTGCAGTGCGCTTCTTCGCCATCGGCCAGCACCGGCAAGTGTTGCAATAAATCGCAATAACGGCACAGCACCAGCTCCGCGGGCGCCGCTTGCGGCGACGCCGGAACTGGTGCCATTGATGAGTCTGACACCAGGCTGGCAGACACTGGTTTCAGATCGCCTCTTCGTCTTCTTCGCCGGTACGGATGCGGATCACCCGCTCGACATCAAAGACAAAAATCTTACCATCACCAATCCGGCCGGTTTGTGCCGTTTTCATAATGGCCTCAACACAACGGTCGACCTGATCGTCGGCGACGACTATGTCTAATTTCACTTTCGGCAGGAAATCCACCATGTACTCAGCACCACGGTACAGTTCAGTGTGGCCTTTCTGCCGGCCAAAGCCTTTGACTTCGGTCACTGTCATCCCAGTGACATTGATATCCGCCAACGCTTCGCGCACGTCATCGAGTTTAAAAGGTTTGATAATGGCTTCAATTTTTTTCATAACCCGCTTTACCTTTGTTTGCGCAGCGCTGAGGTGATCGGCACCCGGCGATCTTTACCAAAATTACGTGGCGTAACTTTGGGGCCAATTGCCGATTGCCGGCGTTTATATTCATTAAAATCAATTAGATTGAGCACACGACGAACAGTAGCTTCAGCATAGCCCATCGCCACAATGTCGGACAGCGATTTGTCCTGTTCGACATAAGCTTCAATCATCGCATCCAAATCATCATACGGTGGTAAATTGTCCTGGTCGGTTTGCCCCGGCGCCAGCTCAGCGGTTGGCGGCCGGTCGATCACACGCTGTGGGATCACCGGCGAGATGGTATTGCGATAGGCCGCCAACCGGTAAACCAGCGTTTTCGGAATGTCTTTAATCACGGCAAAACCACCGCACATATCACCGTAAAGTGTGCAGTAGCCCACGGCCACTTCGCTTTTGTTGCCGGTGGTCAAAAGGATACGGCCGGTTTTATTCGACAGCGCCATCAACAGCACACCACGCAGGCGTGCTTGTAAATTCTCTTCGGTGGTGTCGGCTTTACGGCCGGCAAATAACGGCGCGAGCTGCGTCATGTAAGCGTCGTACATAGGTTCAATCGACACCACGTCAAACTCAATGCCCATGATACGGGCTTGTTCCGTGGCATCGTCCACACTCATGCCTGAGGTGTAGCGAAATGGCAGCATCAGCGCCTGTACTTTGTCCGCGCCAATCGCATCGGCGGCAATGGCCAGCGTCAGCGCCGAATCGATACCGCCGGACAAACCCAGTACAGCACCGGGGAAACCATTTTGTTCAATGTAGTCACGCGTCGCGACCACTAAGGCCTGATAGACTTCCGCTTCGACCGATTGCGTCACTGGCCGGGCGTGTTGATGCCCTACTTGCCATCCCTGTTGCTGATGGCGCAGCTGCGCAGAATAAATGCCGGTTTCAAAAGCTGGCGCCGCCAGCGCAATCTCACCTTGTGGGCAAACAATCAATGAACTGCCATCAAATACCAGTTCGTCCTGGCCTTGCATCTGATTGACGTAGACAAAACCCAGCTGCAACCGTTTGGCGAGTGTGCTCAGTAAATGCTCACGCTGGGCTTTTTTGCCGATTTCATAAGGAGATGCGTTTAATACCAGCGCCCAGTCGGCCCCAGCCGCTTTGGCTGCCGCGGCAGGTTCTCCGTGCCAGACGTCTTCACAAATCAGTACGGCAAATTTTTGCTGGTTCAGTTCAAACACAAAAGTGTCGCTGCCTGGCGTGAAATAACGTTGCTCGTCGAAGACACCGTAATTAGGCAGACATTGTTTGAAATAACGGCCAATCAGCTGGCCGCCGCGGATCACAGAAGCGGCATTATATAACTTACCCTCGTGCTGCCAGGGGTGACCGATGAGGATGGTGCATGACAGTTTTGCGGCGGTGATCTGTGCTAGTGCAGTGTCGACATACTGCTGTAAATCAGCACGGAACAACAAGTCTTCCGGTGGATAACCGGTCAGCGTCAGCTCAGGGAAAATCACCAAATCGGTGCCAGCTTCGGCCGCAAATTGCAGGATTTTGTCACAGTTTTGCTGCACAGCACCGATGCTGAAACGCTGCTGGATCAAACTGACGGAAATGGAATGCGACATATCAGGGTGCCTGTACAACAACTTGGGCGCTATGGTAGCGATTTTTCGCTGTTTTCTCAAACCACACAAGGTGGATCTTGGTTGGATGGACCCGGAAATCCGGCGACGGTGAGCGACTTGCAAGCCGGTGGCTTGACGACTAAGGTAAACAAGTGTCTTCACGGAACCGAAACACAGGAGCAAGCGATGGAACTGCCACAATCAAGCCCTGCCGTCACACCAGTAACAACTGCCGCAACCGGCGGATTTTCATTAACAGAACTGCTGGTCTGTCTGGCGATTTTCGCCGTGATGTCACTGTTGGCATTGCCCAGTCTGGCTGAGCTGTTTGCCCGGCAACAAGCCGAAAGTTTTATGCAGCAATTTCGCCAGCAGCTCAGCTACGCCAGAGTGCAGGCGGTGAGTCTGGGCAGCATAGTCACAGTCTGCCCCCGCCAACTGCAGCAATGTGACGGACGCTGGAGTGAAACGCCGGTACAAATCTTTGATGCCTCACCAGGTACTACGGTGCTGAAACAAATCGATGCGTTAAAACCGGATCACCGCCTGTATTACAACAGAGAACTGCTGGAGTTTCGCGCCGATGGCAGTCTGAACGCGCTGCAAAATGGCACTTTTATTTATTGTGTGGCGCAATATCGCTGGTACGCCAGCCTCAGTGTCAGTCAGAGCGGGCGCAGCCAGCTGCAATGGCATGAACAGCCATGCCCTTATTAAAAATGCCAGCAATCGGTCGTGGGGCTGCTGAGCTTCTGGCCGGTCTGGTCCAGCCGAAACCACTGACATGCCACATCTTTACGCTGTGGTCCAACCGCTTCAGCCTGCAAAATAAAGCCCTGTGCTGACACCACTGCCGAGATCTTGTAACGCCCGCTCGCTGTCAGATAATTGTCGTCCGGTGCGGCCAGAGAAGACAAGGCTGCGGTGTAGTGTTGTTGCTCCAGATAATATTGCTGTTGCAATACAGCAAGGCGTAATAACTCCTGCGTTGCCTCAATGCGATAGCTGTTCAGTACCTGCTGCTGATAACCGGGTACTATCATCGCCAGCAAAATACCAAACAGCGCGACTACTACCATCATCTCAACCAGTACAAAAGCGGAAGCTGTAGTTTTCATCAGTACACCTGCTCACGCCGAAATACTGCGATAGTCTGCTGGCCTTGCAAGTGGCGCGGAGCTAATTGCTCAGTACACATCAGGCATGCCGGGTCTAGCGTGACTAAACGGGGAAAAACCGGCACTGCACCCGACCACAGCTGCAGCTGTTGTGCTGTCTGTACCAACCGGAGCGGCGCCTGGAGTGGTTGTGCAAGGCTAATTACAGGCTCGTCGTAAGCCGCAGCACCGCTATAGAGCTGCAGTGCCAGAATTTGATCATAAGCCGCATCGTCGGCACAGCCGGTGTCCGCTTTTAGCGGCAGATATAGAATACCCGCCAGTAGTTTGGCGGGGCTCAGCGGCGCGTCAGCAAGCTCAGTGTACCAGCCGGATTTAGTTAGATCGGGAGCAGCCGCCACATCAGCAAAGGTCAGCGGTAGTTGCATATTGGTTCCGCGCCGCAGCACCAGCAGACGATAGTCAGTACCAGAGCGCGCCTGGATCACAAAGACTTCACCGTCCATCCAGCCAGTCGTTGACTGCCAGCGGGCAGCAAAACGCTGCAGACTGCCGCTGAAATCCCAGCCACTCTTTTGCATATCAGCAACCAGGGTCGCCTGCCAGCCGCGGCCGGCTTGCCAGTCATATTGCCACAACAGACCTTGTTGACTGAGCAGATACAATCGCTCAGCAAGACCGTCCAGGTCTGGATCAGCCGCCAGCGGCAGCAACCCAAAAGTACCCGTCGTTACCGGCAATGGCAACTGACGGGGCAGACCGCTGCGCGCGTCAAATAAGCGGATCGGCAGCTGCGCATCACCCGGTAACAACAGCCATTCGTTGGCGGGATCGTCAGCCAGCCGCTGCGGTGTTAATTGATCGGAGAGCAAAGGTGTCGCAGATGCCTGATAGCTGGCGGTCCATTCTGGTTGCCACTGTAGTGGCGACAAGGTCAAGCGGGCTGCCCGAATCACTGCGGCAGCTTCATCCTGCCAGTACAGCCTGAACGCCGTTGCACCGCGACTATTCCCCGCCGGCTGGATCCCCCAGTAAGCAGCCTGTTGCGATGTTACAACAGGCGTCGTGACCGGACTGACGCTCACTGCGGCAGCAGTCAGTGGGATAATCTGCAAAGGCGCCGCAGCATCAGCGTGGAAGCTGAAATGTGCTGCCTGATATTGCACCGGGTTGTATTGCGCCCGGCTGTATTGCACCCGGTTGTATTGCGAATGCCCGCTAAAGGGTACGCTCAGATAAGATGGTTGATTGCCAGCAGCGCAGCCCGTCTGCAAAGCAGTGGCTGGCTGCAGCTGGATAGTCCCGGCTGCGACTTCCTGCCAGACTTCAGCCTTCACTGCTGTAGTCGAAACGCTGCCAATGACAACAGCCCATATTAGTCGATTGTTCATAGTTCCCCTCCCTGGGTTTGTGGGTCAATTTGCCAGGTCACCATGACACCGTCATCACTATCGGTAGTGAGATCCGTGTTGGCTACACGCCTGAGCTGACAGCTTTGCCAGGCCGAAGGCCACAGATTAAATTGTGGCGGGCACGGCACGGACAGTTGTGCCGGCGCATTCACGACTGATATTGGTGGTAGCTGTACCGTTACCGGCCTTTGCTTTTGCCACAACACCGCCTGATTGAACTGCGCACAAAGCGCCGTCAGGGTCAAAGCAGCCAGCGCCAGCGCGCTGCACAGCAAGCCAAATAACAAACACATCACCAGCACAAATCCTTTTGCACGCATACAGTGACTCCTGCTACAGGTTATGGAAATGACACAGAACTGCTGATTAACAAACGCCGGTAAGGATCGCCCGGCGCCTGAAAACGCCGTTGCCCGAGTTGATATTGCTGCTGATTGCGATAACCAGGTTCAGCTTGCAGCGCCCGCAGCAACACAAAATAACGCAGCTGGCTGATGAGATGAGGCTGGCGCCACTGTGCAGCCGTCAGCTGGGCTGCTGGCAGGAACTGTTCGGCATAACCATCACCGTCGTTATCCAGGCCCAGTTCAAATACCAACAGCTCGACACCGTCAAGCACTGCGTGAGTGTCCACAACAAAGTTGCCTTGGGTGTTACGGATCAAGCGCTTACGCATCAACACCGGAATGCCAACGCCGGCCAGCGTCTGACCGGCCACATAATACAATTCGTGCACATAAGGCCAGTACCAGGATTGAGCGTCTAAGCCGGCGTCGTTGCTGCTGACAAATCGACCCCGCCAGCCGCTCTGCTGCAGATAAGCCCGGTTGTTGCGCAGGTCCGCCAGCACTAAAGGATCGCCAGCCAGATGTTTCAGCTGGATAAAATCGGATTGTTTGTTGGCATTGGTCAGGCATACCGGTGTCAGGGCGCTGCCGACTGTGCCGGCGAAAAATGGCAGCCATTGCCGGGTGTTGGTCGGGAAACTGCCTGTGTCGGGCGCTGCACTGGGACAATCGCCGGACACCGGCACTGACGATGGCAACAACTGTAAATGTGACAAACCGGCCCAAAACTGACTGTTACTGAGTTCACGTTGCAACAATGCATGCAGTTGGACTGCCGTCTGTTGCAACAAAGTCAGCTGACTGTGCTGGCGAAACGCCTGCCACTGTAAAACCAGCGCACTGCTGAACATCAGCAATAACAAGGCAGATAACGCCAGCACCACCATCTGCTGCACTAACAAAAAGCCCTGTTGCGGCAACAAGCGCTGGTTCATGTTGGCAGCTCCAGCATCACCTGACGTCGACCGCTGCCCCCGCCGCAGCGCTGCACTGCATCTGCGGCCGGTACCACGGCACTTTTCCAGCTCAGGATAAGATGCAGTTTGCCGCCAGCAGTTTCCGTACAAAGCTCAGGGTCTTTGAGCCGCAGACCTGGTCCCTGCGTCAACATGGCCGCTGCGGATTGTAAGTGCTGTAAGGTCTGGGCGTCACAAGTCATGCAGGCGGCGAGGGTTGCCGCCACCGATTGACCGGCCACAAAACGGCGGCTGTCTGTGCTGTGACTGATATCAATCAACAGATGCATGGCGGTCATCTGTTCAAGGCTGATTTGAAAACTGCGACGGGCAAACCACTGGCAACTGAGCGCCGATAACAACAGCAGGCAACTCAGGGCTAACGCCAGTAAGGTTTCCAGTAAACTGAATCCTTTGGTAAACACAGGTATATCCTTACACCTGAAATTTACATTTAATTTAACTTACATTTTCAAATTTGCCACTAACCAAAGCATTTTTTGATCTGGTCGGGTGTGCTGACACCTGCAGCGCTGCGTGCACCAGCCTGATTAATGGTCAGGGTGCCGCAGCTGGTGTCGCCGCTTTGCGCGCCTTTGGGCACTGCTGACAAAGTGTAGGTCTGCGCAGCTGCCGTCAAACTGAAAGTATAAGTGGCATCCAGCGTCTGCCGACAAGTCGTGGCAGGCAACGCTGTTGCGACACCGTTATTGAGGTTGTACACCATGCTGGTTGTGTACACCCGTTCCATAAATTGTGACAACTCGACCAGACAAGCACCGGCGACAGCCCGGCGGTTGCCATTCAGATAATTCTGGTACGACGGCACCGCGATGGCGAGCAGGATACCTGCCACCGCCACCGCCACCATCAGTTCCATCAAACTAAAGCCCCGTTGTTTTGACTGCATATTTCACCTGTTAATTTGTCAGTTCACGCCAGGACTGCATACCGACATTACGCGTCGGATCTATAGCCCTGGATTCGATACAACCGCCTTCGCAGTTATTAAAGCTCTTAATCAGTTCGCCGACTTTCGCCAGACGAGTGACCGAGTTCAGACTGCTGACTTTAATACCACTGACGATAGTCGGGTTACCAGAAACGCTGACTTTATCGTCTTCATCAAATTCGCTGTTGTTATCAATATCAAAAAAGGTCTTTTTCAACCGGCCGCCGGTATAAGGCGACACCACCATCAGATAACCCGAACCGCTGGGGTTACAGACGTTGGTATCTGGAATAGTGGTATTCATCACCAGCTCAGGCCCAACCATCAGCGGCATATCAACAATCCGCTCACGGGTGTCAATCAGGTCCATATACCAGCCTTTTTTACCGGCGGTGATGTTGTTGACTTCAGTGACCACCCGCTGGTCGCCGACATTGGTGATAGTGCGGCTTTCCAGCTCGGCACGGCCACTGATAGTCGCGCCGTCCATCAGCCCATACCAGGTCTGCTGGTCGTTATTACTCGGGTCGTTGACATTCAGATAACGGCCGGTGCCAAAAAACAGCCAGACTTTGCCGGTCGTTGGCTCGACACTGGACAACACGCCGCCGGTGATCATCTGCCGGGTGCCACTGCCATTTTTGGCCTGGAACAGCGGTTGCCCGCTGTAGGCAATATTCCAGGCTGATGTAGATGCCGCTGACAAATCAAACTTCCAGACATAACCAAACATGTCGCCACCGTACACCCAATCGGTATTGCCGTCGGCATCCACGTCCAGTAAGTTGACTTCAGCCATACCATTGGGGTCACCGGCACTGCCCTGGCCGGTCGCAAGTTGTTTGACGATATTGCCGGTGGCAATATCAATCACCAATAATCCCGATTGATTGGTGCTGTTGTTATAACCATAACCGGCAATAATCACCCACTGGCCAGATTCCGTGCGCGTCACCTGCGGCGTGCCGAGGTAAGCACCTAATTCGCTGAACGATTTATCCCATAACACTTTGCTCGGAGTGATGCTGCCGGGATCTGTGACATCGATGACAAACATACTGTTACCCCCACGCCCCTGGCCGCCAATCAGCAGGCTCTTCCAGCTGCCGCTGATATAAACATCGACCACCACCGGCGAGCCGTCGACGGAGAATTTATGGCTGTAGTTAGGCTCTGAATATTTTTTCAGTACATTGACAGTATCGGATGGCAAAGGCGCCATCACTGCTTTAGGGATATAAGCAAAGACTTCGACGCCGGTATCAGCATTAAAACCATGCAACATGCCATCGTTAGACCCGACATACAGCATCGGCGTACGGGATTTCGCTGGTCCTTCAATAAAACTGCGGTAGGTGGTAGCTCCGGTCCAGTTGTATCTGTGGTAACTCAGATCATAAGGCGCTTCCACCAATTCTGGCGAAGAGTTCACCAAATCACCGAGGATCTTCCCACGATTACGGTAGAGGCCACCCGGATTACGTTTTTCCAGCGTGGTATCGCCGCGAATATAGTCCAGCACTGTACTGACATTACTCAGCGCGGTTTTTTCTGCCGTGGATAAATTACTCCAGACAAAACTTTTTGCGGCACCTGTATCCGCACCATACAGCAGATTCCTGCTACCATGCGCCGGGATCACATCACTGGCTTTCCAGATTGGTGTGGTGGTGTCATCAGTGTCATAGGCCCACAGATCGCCGCTCCATTCGCCGGCGACATAACGCGCCTGATACAGATTTGATTCCGATTGCAGCGAGTTAATTGCGGTGGCCGCGATATTTGACGAGGTGCCGATACGCTCAGAAATCGAGCTCAGTGTATCCGCCATACCCTGCGAAAACGCATTTGGGTCACTCGCTGCAAAAAAGCCGCCACGGCCATTGACTGATGCATGCAATAAATCGTCGATTTTACCGGCATCGGTGCTGGTGGTGGGCCAGTTAATTGTCCCGTTATTACTGATTGCATTAAACGCTGTGGTTGGATTGATGCTGCCCTGAACACCAAAACCAACGCCAAAGGTGACCATATGTTGCCAGAAGGCCGGATTGGCCGAAGACGTCGGTACGGTATTTTCCAGGCGCTCAGATGCAGACCAGCCGGCGTCCAGATCATTTTTCCAGTAATGCATCGCTACGTCAGCCAATGTGTTGCTATAAGACGAGGCGAAGGGACTTTTCGGTGTGTATGTATAACTCCGGCCTTTGGGTCCGGTAATAGTAGTACTGGCACTATTGTCCTGCTCACCTATGGTACTTGAATCGGAGTAATATCCATCTGTCATCAGGATGGTAAAGTTCTGCCGGCATTCCAGTAGCGCCGAACTGGTATTTGCCGGATCAACCCGCCACGGGTTTTTGGTTTTGTAATAAGTGCCGGCTTGATTCAGAGCGCCAAGTAGTGGTGTTCCACCACTGGCTTGCACCCCAAATAGCCAGTTAAAAAATGCAGTTCTGCTCGTTCCGGAAAAAGTACTGACACCAACCATGGCCCCTATCGAATTGATACTGCCGTAACCAACACGCATCGCAGTTCCTTGTTGATGAAACGCTGCGGAAATACCCGCTTTAGCGGCAAGGATCCGCGTGCGGTAATATGAATACCAGTTTGCGAAGTTGGTTTTTTCTGCCGTTGTGCTGAGACTTTTTTGGGTATAACAGGAATCGCTGTAAATTCCGTTGCTACAACCAGTGTTAAACGTGTAATAAAAAGCAGCACCGGCAGTATTGCCCGGACTGATGGCAAAATCTTCCTTGGCGCCAGTACTGCTGCCATTGTCTGAAGCTGACATGATGGCCCGATAGCCAGTGCTTAGATTGATCTGGGTCGAAGTGGACTTGTAACCATCGACCTTTGCTGCAGTAAAGCTGGCATTTCCATAACTGGTACCATCAGCTTTAACAGGCGCAGTGTATGTCACAGTCGGGTTGTAATACATTTTATTTACGTGGCTTGATGCCAAAAATGCTCGGCCACTTGTGTTAAATAAACACATACTCATGCCAGCGTAACTTTGGTTGCTACAATTACTCTGAATGTTGGCGTTATCTTCTAAATTTTCCGGCATCATCCCCTGTTGCATCGAGCCAGAGTCATCAAGCAGAAACATGATATTCGGATCCACCGTCGAGCCCGTTTCCAGCGGCGCAGAGGCGATATCAATAGCGGCCTGGACCGTGCCGCTCGCCAGCAAGGCGCCGCAAAGGGCCGATTGCCAGTGCCAATTTTTCTTAGCCATCATACTTCTCCTGTCGACTAGGACCTGTTGACGTACAGTTAAATCCGCCAGACCACCTGCACCACGACCGCTGCCCGGCCATTAACTGGCTGGTTGCGTACTGTGATGCGGTAAGTCTGGCGTTCGCACAGCGGATTTTCTTTCGGTTTACAGGTCGGGTCCTGCCGGCTGGTCCAGAACCCCATATTTTCCACCAAAAACTGACCGTTATAGCTGACGCCGTTGACGGCCACAGCGACAGTGCCGGCATTGGCCCAAATCGCCGGATTGTTCCAGCGATCAGCAGTGCCTTGCGCCGGCACCGGAATAGGTGCATTAAACCAGGCACTGCCGGCGGCGGGCGGTAACAAAGTACTGACCTGACGTAAGGTGGCTTCTGTCACTTGTTTCGCCACTTCCCGGTCGTTCAGATTCGACGCCATTTTTTCCTGCAAGGTAGTGCCACGCATCGCACTGACCGCCAGCAAAGTGATGGCCACCAGCATCAGTAAACTCAGGACTAAGGCGATTCCGCGTTGATGATTCTGCTGCATAGTGCTGGCCTCAGTGATTGCGCAGGTTAATAACCTGGGTGAAGGTCCGAAGCCCGGCGGCGACCGGCATTTTGGCGTCGTTGCTGAGCGTCAGCGTCGCGCGCAGCGCCACCACCTGTTCCCAATCCGCAACGGCAGTTGCATTGACATAATTGGCAGCACCACGGGACAGGTACTGAATTTGCAGATTGTCGACGCCGGGTAAAATCTCTTCGGTACGCATTTGCCCGGCCACCAGCGCCACCCGGTACAGCGAATTGCCATCGCTGTTGGTGCCGACAAACCAGCCAACTGTTTCCAGCGGCATCACAGTGCCGGCATCAGATGCCAGGCTCTGCGGGAAATTCACACCATTGGCGCCAAAACCAAAATTCAGCGACGCATTGCCCGGCGCGCCGGCGCCAACCGCATGGCTGATATTGTTACCGGCAATCGCAGTGACCTGAAAAATCACCGCCATTTTTGAATCGCAGGCCAGCACGATGTCATTGGCAACGATGCCGGCGACATTTTGATTGATCACCATCGGCGGATTGCCGACCACGTTGTGCGAGACAATCGAAGCGCTGGTACCACGGCCATACATCAGCTGTACACCATCAGCACCTGCCAAAGGCACAATACCGGCACCGGCAAATTGCGGCACTGCGCCCTGTTCATGGCCACGAATGCCGGCAGTCCAAATCGCCCACCAGGCCAGTGGTGGATTTAACACATTGACCACCCGCTGCGTGATCATATTGGCGCAGCCGGAAAAGCCGGCGTGCATCGCATCGCGGCTTAACAGCTGAAAACCGATTTGGCTGGATTGCTGCGACGACATTAAGCGCTGCTGCACCTGGCCAGTGCGGATGTTGGACACATACACACCGACCACGCCCGCCACCAGAAAACTGCCCAGCACCAACGCTATCATCAGTTCGGTCAGGGTGAAGCCGAATTGGCGCTGAGATTTCAACATCGGCATGGTTAGATCCTTACCTGCTGGCGCAGATTCATGGTGCTTAAACCGCCCACAGCCCGCGAGTCATCCCAGCTGACTGTAATAGTGTAAGTGCGGTTGCCCGCGTCATAACTGACTTCGCCGCAACTGGTACCTGCGGTACCAAGCGCCAGTAAAATTTCTGCAATCCACTGACTACGCTCAACATTTTGGATAGAACCTACGAGGTTGATGCTGGTACAGGTTTTTGCCAGCACAAAAGCCCCGGTCGCAGCCACAGCTGTATTGGCGCGGATGCGTTCTGCCATGCTGCCTGTCAGCATCACGGCCATAGTACGCTGATGGGCGCTTTGGCTGTTTTTTAAGTTTGCCGTCTGCAGACCGGCAACGCCTAACAAACCAATCGCCAGTACCAACACGGCGATCAGCGTTTCGAGCAGCGAAATGCCCCGCTGACTGTGCAAAGTATTCATAGGCAAATCCCGTCGGTGTCTGTGGTGATTTGTTGCAACCGGCCACCGGAGTTAAACCGCACTTCATATTGATTTGGCTGTAAGGACAGATCGGCGATGCAGAGCCTGATGCTGTCACTGAGTGGTGTATTGTTACCAAAGATCCGGATCAGCCCCTGCGAATTAAAGCGCAGTGCATGTTGCGCACTGGCCAGCACTGTGCCGGAACTGACTTTGACTGTGCTGTCGGAAAACAGGTTGGCGCGCAGCACCGGACCGGTCTCAGCGCCGATAGCGGCGGCGGCAGGGATCACTAACCAGCCTCTCCAGCCCGACACTGGCGGCGCGGAACAGACCAGACTGTCGACACTGTGACAAAACAATACATTTTGATTAAGACGGATGGCTTCAGAACGGGCGAACACCAGAGCATTCTGGATCTCGCGGCTTTGCGCTTCTAATTTGCTGCTTCCGCTGAAGGTGGTCAGGCCTGGGCCAGCCACCACAATACCAATGGCGAGAACTATCAGGGCCACCATTAATTCAATTAAGGTCACCCCGGACTGCTGCTGTATCGGGTTCATCTGTCATTCCTTGCTACGGCATTTCAACTTTATTGCGCCCGATGTCTTTCGACATGATTTGTACCCGCTGTAACCGACCACACTGGGCTATGCGCATTTTAAATGCTGCGCCGGCACAGACAAAACAGGTACGTTAACGATAATTGTTTTTATTACAATTTCTTGTTGATTGTCAATGCATTACAACTGCAACAAACAAAGTTATCCAGCGCCAATTTAAGCCTTATTTTGTTAAACAAATATCAACATTGCAATCCGCTGGTCAGTCCATATTGACCGTTCATCCGACTCTCGATGACACTTTATTAAGTTGCCCTAATATAGAACATGCAGATGCATGACGAGCCGAACGCCAATGAAACGACCTACAGGTTTTACGTTAATTGAATTAATGATTGCAGTGGCCATCGCCGGAATTCTGGCGTTTATTGCCTTGCCCGCTTACCAGCAACACATTCTGAAATCGAACCGTTCTGACGCCATTCAGACACTCGCCACTACCGCGACCACGCTGGAACGGCAGTTTACCAATACCAATAGTTATCAGGGGCTGGCGCTGCCAACCCAATCGACCAACAACAACTACAGCATTACAGCCGTGGTCACTGCGACCACTTTCACGCTGACCGCCACTGCCAAAGGCAAGCAAACTAAAGACACTGAATGCGCCACTTTCAGCCTGAATCAGGCCGGCGTTAAAACTGCGACAACTGCCGGAGCTTGCTGGTGATGCGCGCCGCCAACAGATCACGCGGCTTCAGCCTGATCGAATTTATGATTGCGCTGATCATCCTGTCGATTCTGGTTGGGATTGCAGTGCCCGGTTTCCTCGATTTTTTACGCCGGCAAAAAATGTCGTCCAGTGCCAATTCCGCCTTGGCGATGTTGCAATATGCCCGCTCTGAGGCCATCAAACGGCAATCCGATATAGAGGTGAACTTTGTCGCGGACAGCACCGGCTGGACCATCGAAGTGCGCCGGGATGACACCGACGAACTGCTCAGAACCCTGAGAAAAGATGACACCCAGACCGAATGGTCTGGCAGCAACCGGATACTGTTTGATTTACGCGGACGTCCCGCTGCAGCCAGTTGTATGCAGCTGGCCGTCGATGGCGACAGCAGTCTTAATCGTCAGATCAGCGTGCTGAGCGGCGGCAAAATCGCGGTCAAAGAAGGAGACTGTATATGAGCTGGCAGATCCGCAGCAATAAAGGGTTCACGCTGCTTGAAGCTTTGATCGCTTTGTTAGTGCTGTCATTTGGTTTGCTTGGGCTTGCCGGCCTACAGCTGAAAAGCTTGCAATCCAGCCATTCATCCTATCAGCGCGGGCTGGCCAACATTATCGCTGCTGATGCAGTAGAGCGGTTGTGGGCCAATATGGCGGCAGCGGCACCACTGACCGCGGCTCAGGTACAGGCGCAGTGGTTACAGCACTGGGCCAACACAGCAAACAACCGCCTGACGTTGCCGGGGCTTGGCGGCGTGATCGCAGCACCGGCTGCCGGCGGCACGCAATATTCAGTCACTGTGACCTGGACGGAAAATCGTTTTGGCAACAATGGCAACAGCAGTTTTGTTTATAACTTCATGTTGTATCCGTAGGAGGCCAGATGAAACTGCACAGACACAGCACTCAGCATGGCCTGACCCTGATTGAACTGATGATTGGTCTGAGCCTCGGGTTAGTGATGCTCGGCTCCGTGATTAGTGTAATGGTCGCCGGCAATACGTCTTACCAGAACGCCCAGCGTTTCAGCAACCTGCAAAGTGAATTTGGTTTTATCAGCGACAGCCTGATGGTGGATTTACGCGGTGCGACTGCGGTTGCCGTGACCGGCGGCAACACGGTGCTGACGATCACCACGGCCGCAGGCCCGGTGGTGTACCGGCTGGATGCCGACAGTAATCTGCAGCGGCAGCTCAATGCAGATCCGGTGAGCCTGATCGCCGAAAACGTTAACCTGTTTAATCTGGCCTGTCTGGATGAAACCCGGGCCGTGGTGAATTGTGCCGCCGCAGTCACCGTTGAATCCACAGTGGAACTGAGTGATGACAGTGCCGGAGCAGTGCAACTGCACCGGCTGATATTTGCCACCACGCTGCGTAACGCCATTCTGGCGAAAAAATTCGCGGCGATTTAAGGAGACGAAGATGCACCACAGTGCCAAAGGCTCAGTTCTGATTGTTGCATTGATGCTGCTGCTGATCACTACACTGGTCAGTGTCGCAGGCATTACCAATATGCAAACCAACGAAAAACTGGCGGCCAACAACAAGCAAGTCTCCGAAGCCTTTCTGGCGGCAGAAAGTGGCATGATCCAGATAAAAACCTTGTTAGACGACGAGGACAATGCCGCACTTTGGGGCGATTCACCCGCCACCTTAGCGGCGATTAATGCGCAAAACCGCGATCTGGGGAATATGGTGCAGTGGCAGATTGAGTCTGTTGACTACGTCACAGTGCCTGGCTTTGCTGCCATTGTCAGCATAGGGACTGTCACCACCACCGGTGTACAACGCAAAATTGCCGCAACCTACAAACCGAAAAAAGCTTCAGGCAATCTCGGGGCAATGAATATCATCGGTGGCATCAAAATTTTTGATACCGCCAACAGTAACAGTTTCCAGATCATCGGGGAAAAAGACAGTGCCGGCAATTTAATCGGGCCAGCACTGGCCACCAATACCGACGCTAACTACGACATGATTGTTGACGATATCAACGACAAAGGCCGGATGGCCAACTATATCGGCGGCGTTAAAGTGGTCGACTTCGATGACCCCTTTGGCGACCCGGAAAAAATGAACCAGTTTATTGAGTCGATCAAAGCCGAGTACAACGCCCTGCCCCTGGCAAGCCGTGGCACAGCGCCGAACAATATGGGCACGCCTGCAACACGGGATGCCAACGGCAATATCACAGTGCCGGCCGTGGAAAAAATTACCTATGTGTCTGGCAATCTTGAATTTAAAGGACAAGCAAAAGGTGCCGGGATCCTGGTGATCGAAGGCAATCTGACCATTAGCGGTAACTTGCTGGAATATGAAGGCCTGATTGTGGTGCGTGGTCAGTCGTTCCAGATGAACGGCGGCGGTAACCGTGAATTACTTGGCTCTATTGTGTTTGCCAATCCGATCAAAGATGCCACCACCGGTGAATGGGCTTTCGGTAAAGCTGAAGCGACATTTGTGTTTGATATCAATGGTGGTGGTAATGCAACTTTCGAATACAACGAAGACACTTTAGTCAAAGCCCGTAATCTGCTGTCCGATAACAGTGCCGCCAAACAGCTGTGGCAGGTTGGTTCAGGCACCGGCGGTAAAGGCGGCGCAGCGATTAGCAGCATGATGAACTGGGTTGAGGTGCATTAAGCCGGCCGCACTTTTTAATAGCTGCCGGCAGCTTTGTTTTTGCTGCCGGCTTTTATCCGTCAGCTTTCGCCGATCAGTTCTCGAATATGCACCAACTCACGGCGGCTGATCTCCGGCTGGTCCGGGCAATCCCGTAACAACACCACATGCTGTCCGTCAGCAGAGCGGCCAATGCCACAGATACGCTCCGCCACCACCAGCGTATTGCGGTGAATACGGACTAATTGCTGCGGAAATTTCTGTTGCAGTTGTTTCAGACTGGTTTCGGTCAGCGCTTCGCCGCCCTGATACACCAGCCGCACATATTTGTCTTCCGCCTGCAGATAAAATAGTTCGCTGAGCAGAATGCTGCGTTGCTCCAGCCCAATGCGGAAAGTCAGCCGCGGTGCACTGGCTTTTTGTTTTTCCAGATGGACACGGGTACTGACCCCCAGCCGTTGCAGGCACTGCTGTAAAGCCTCCAGACCAACGGGTTTGAGCAAATAACCGGCCGGCGCGACCTGATAGGCCGCCAGCGCATGTTGCGGGTGTGCCGTGACAAAAATCACCGCCGGCGGCGGCTGATTGTTACCAAGTTCTGCCGCCACACTGAGCCCGTCAGCACCGGGCATTTCAATATCGAGAAACACTAAATCAGGGTTTAACCCGGCACAAAGCTGCAGCGCCTGCTGACCGTTTTCCGCCTCGCCCACCACCTGATAATCATTGAGCTGCGTTAATAAACGACTGAGCCGGCTACGGGCCAGGGGTTCGTCATCAACGATGAGTACGCGCATCACTGCCCTCCTCTGCCAACGGCAACGTCAGTTTCAAACCATAGCTGTCGGCACTCATCACCGCCACAAGCCTGGCTTTGTCGCCATACATCAGTTCCAGCCGGCGGCGGATATTCGCCAGCGCAATACCATTGCCACCAGAATGCGGCCGGTTCTGACCGCGTGGATTTTCAATCTGCAAACTGACGGCGTCAGTACCCAGCGTCAGTACCAGCCGGATCAATCCGGGTTCAGAGCGCGTTTCGATGCCATGGCGCACAGCATTTTCCAGCAAAGGCTGTAGGGTCAGACAAGGGATTTTTAGTTGTGGTAACTGCGCCGGCACCTGCCAATCCAGCTGCAGCCGGTGTTGTAGCCGCAGTTGCTCCAGCGCCAGATAACGCCGCGCCAGTAACAAATCCTCTTCGAGCGTGACCGCGGTATCCGAATGCAGCGCTGCCCGGAACAGGCTCGCGAGGTCCAGCAAGGCCTGTTCCGCCAGATCAGGCTGGCTATGGGTCAGTTCAGCGGCGGTGTTCAGGCTGTTAAACAAAAAATGTGGCCGGATCCGCGCCTGCAACGCGTCCAGTTCAGCGCGCGCCTGCGCATCAAGGCGAAGCCGCTGCTGCACATACAAAGTGCCGAGCTGAATACCAATGACCCCCACCAGCAGGCTCATTAACAACACTTGCAGCAAAAAACTGTGATACGCACCGGCGCCTGGCCAGCCAGCGCTTTGTAAGAACTGATGGGCAAAAGTGCCAACGACCAGGCTGATCAGCAGTAGCAATAACAGGAAAAGCCAGGCCAATGCCGGCGGGCTGAACTGACGCCAATAGCGTTGAAACACACAAAGCAGTGCCAGTAACGGTAACGTCACCCAATGCACAAATAAAGAAATGAGGCCAAGCCGCGACCAGAATTCAGAGGTCACACCCGGCACCAGCGCCAGCAAAATCGCCAGCGCCTGCGCCAGAATAATGATGCGCAGCACAGTACCACTGCGGCAAAACTCCGGTAGTAATTGTTCGACCGGCATGCGGGGCGCCACAGCATTGCGCTGCAGCTGACCAACGCGCTGCGAATGAGCACCGCGTTGCCGAAGGCTCACTCAGCGCAGCTCCGCCGGAACGGCAAATACCACGTTTTCTTCGCGGCCCGGATGTTCAATCACTTGTTTGCCGCCCCAGGCGGTCAATTGTTGTACTACTTGTTGCACCAGCACTTCTGGGGCAGAAGCACCGGCAGTGACGCCAACAGCTTTGACATCCTGCAGCCAGTCCTGCTGAATATCTGCAGCAGTATCAATCAGATAAGCACAGCAGCCCATTTTTTCCGCCAGTTCACGCAGCCGATTGGAATTACTGGAGTTTTTCGCACCGACCACCAGCAATAACTGCACCTTAGCAGCCAGTTCCCGCACGGCGTCCTGGCGGTTTTGCGTGGCATAGCAGATGTCGTCTTTCCGTGGGCCTTCGATATCGGGGAATTTCTGCCGCAGCGCGTCAATCACATCGGCGGTATCATCAACTGACAAAGTGGTCTGGCTGGAAAAACACAGCTCTGCCGGGTTTTTCACCTGCAGTTTTTCCACATCTTCCACCGATTCAACCAGATAAATGCCGCCTTCCGAATTGTCGTATTGGCCCATGGTGCCTTCCACTTCCGGGTGACCGGCGTGGCCAATCAGAATACATTCGACACCTTTACGGCTGGCGCGGGTCACTTCCATATGCACTTTGGTCACCAGCGGACAGGTCGCATCAAACACTTTCAAACCACGTTGCCGGGCATTTTCCCGCACCGCCTGCGACACGCCGTGTGCGGAGAAAATCACGATATTGCCATCCGGCACTTCGTCCAGCTCGTCAACAAACACCGCGCCACTGCGACGCAGGCCGTCGACGACAAACTTGTTGTGCACTACTTCATGACGCACATAAATCGGTGGCTCGTACAGTTCCAGCGCGCGCGAGACGATACTGATGGCCCGGTCGACACCGGCACAAAAACCGCGTGGATTGGCGAGAAAAATATCCATAATCAGCTGATAACCTCAACAATTTCAACGTTAAAGGTCAGGGTCTGCCCGGCCAGCGGATGGTTAAAATCGATAGTAACCGAATCGCCTACCACTTCACGCACCAGACCCGGTAACTCAGAACCGTCCGGCATGGCAAAACCGATAATCATGCCGACCTGCGCCGGCGCATCCAGCGAAAATTTGCTGCGGTCGACATAATAAATATTGTCCGGATTCGGCATGCCATAAGCATCCTGCGGTGCCAGCGTAAAAGTTTTTTTGTCGCCGGCCTGTAAACCGGTTAATTCCGCTTCAAACGCCGGGGATAACGAGCCATCGCCCATCTGCAGCTTCGCCGGCTTGTTGTGTACCCGGGTGCTTTCCGCGGCGCTGCCGTCGGCCAGTTTGATATCAAAATGAAAAATGACGGTACTGCCTGCCCCAATCATCCGTTTGTCCTCGTTTGTGCGGGTTCATCATCGGACGTAAAGCTGTCCCAAATCAGTAAACCGGCACCAATCGTAATGGCACAATCGGCGATGTTAAACACCGGATAATGCCATTGTTGGTAATAGACATGAAGAAAATCAACCACATAACCATAGAGGCTGCGGTCAATTAAATTCCCGATGGCACCGGCAATAATCAGCACCAGCGCCAGGCTGAGTTTCAGCTGCGTTGGCTTCAGCCGGCTCAGCCAGACGCTTAATACGCAAGTCACCACAATTGCGATCGCCGTAAACAACCAGCGTTGCCAGCCACCGGCGTCACCTAAAAACGAAAAGGCCGCGCCGTAATTGCGGGCATAGGTAAAATTAAATACCGGCAACAACTGAATCGACTCGCCGAGCGTGAAGTTTTGCAACACCCAGATTTTGCTGAGCTGGTCGACGACCAGCACCAGCAGCGCTATCCACCAGAAGCGCCAGCCTGTGTCGTTTAACAACCGCATCAGGCAAAAGTCCTGTGTTCGCCGCCACCTTCGACGTTGTCGACACAACGCAGGCAAATCAGCGGGTGCGCCGGGTTGGCGCCAACATCGTGGCGGTGATGCCAGCAACGGTCACACTTGGCGGCCGTTGATGTCACCACTTGCACTGCCAGGCCAGCGATACCGGTTGCGACCGCATCAGCAGGCGCTGCGCTAACTTTCACAGCCGCAGTTGATGTCATCAGCACAAAACGCAGTTCATCACCGAGTTGCTGCAGCTGCGCGCCAAGCTCACCTTCAGCGAACAAGGTGACTTCTGCCTGTAACGATGCACCGATGTTGCCGTCTTTACGCGCGACTTCGATGACCTTATTCACTTCATCCCGCACCGCCAGCAGCTGACGCCAGAAGGCATCTGACACTTTGCCGGTTGGTACTGCAGCAAGGCCTGTGTACCAGACGCCGGTGAACACAAAAGGCTCAGTGCGAGCAGGTAAGGCTTCCCAGATTTCCTGCGCGGTGAAACTCATAATAGGCGCCATCCAGCGCACCATGGCTTCGATGATGTGATACAGCGCAGTTTGACAAGAACGCCGCGCCAGACCATCAGTTTTGGCGGTGTACTGACGATCTTTAATCACGTCTAAATAAAAACTGCCCAGTTCCACAGTACAGAAATTCATCAGCTTCTGGCTGACCAGGTGGAACTGATAATCCAGGTAATCGGCTTCAATTTCTTTTTGCAGTTCCGCCGCGCGCTGCACCATCCACAGGTCCAGCTCAACCAGCTCAGTCATTGGCACTAAATCTGTCGCCGGATTAAAACCGTTCAGGTTGGCCAAAATAAACCGTGCGGTGTTGCGGATACGGCGGTATTTGTCGGCTGCACGATTCAGAATTTCATCAGAAACGGTCATTTCTGAGGTGTAGTCCGTCGTTGCCACCCACAAACGCAAAATATCAGCACCGAGTTTGTTCATCACATCTTGCGGTGATACCACGTTGCCGAGTGATTTCGACATCTTGCGGCCTTCACCGTCCACGGTGAAACCGTGCGTCAGCACTTGTTTGTAAGGCGCATGGCCTTTGATGGCGACACCTGTCATTAAAGACGACATGAACCAGCCGCGGTGTTGATCTGAACCTTCCAAATACATGTCGGCTTGCGTTGCACCGCCAAATTCCGGACGCGGGTCAATCACACAGGCGTGGGTCACGCCGGAGTCAAACCAGACGTCCAGCGTGTCAGTGACTTTGACATAGTCTGCCGCTTCAGCACCTAACAGTTCTGCCGCGTCCAAATCAAACCAGGCCTGAATGCCAGCTTGCTCAACCTTGGCTGCTACCTGTTCCATCAACGCTTTGGTGTTTGGATGCAATGCACCGGTGTCTTTATGCACAAAAAGCGCAATAGGCACGCCCCAGGTGCGCTGGCGGGAAATACACCAGTCCGGCCGGCCTGCGACCATGTTTTCGATGCGCTGCTGGCCCCAATCCGGGATCCAGCGCGTGTTATCGATTTCAGTTAAAGAAGTTGAGCGCAGCTTGGCCTGATCCATGCTGACAAACCACTGCGGCGTCGCGCGGAAAATAATTGGCGTTTTATGGCGCCAGCAATGCGGATAGCTGTGTTTGTAAGCTTTATGCACCAGCAGTGCACCAGCAGCCTGTAAGGCTTCAACCACAGAATCATTGGCTTTAAATACATGCTGACCGGCAAACATTGGCGTATCCGGCAGATAAACACCATTACCACCAACCGGGTTAGCCACTTCCAGACCATATTTCAGGCCAACCACAAAGTCTTCCTGACCATGACCTGGTGCGGTGTGTACAGCGCCGGTACCCGAATCTGTCGTGACGTGGTCGCCCAACACCACAGGCACGGTGAAGTCGTATAACGGGTGCTTGAGCTGCACCAACTCCAGCGCTTCGCCTTTGGCAAAACCCAGTGCATGATATTTTTCGATACCGGCGCGCGCCATCACGTCTTTGACTAAATCTGTGGCCAGTACCAGACGCTCAGCGCCATTCGGGCCTTCTTCAACTTGCACCAGGCTGTAGCTCAGTGCCGCATTGAGGGCCACAGCGCGGTTGGCCGGAATGGTCCATGGTGTGGTGGTCCAAATCACAATCGAGATTGGGCCGGTGCCGGCATGGCCAGCAGGATGGTCGAATTTATCAGCAACGGCTTCGTCAACCACCCGGAAACGCACGTCGATGGCTGGTGAGACTTTGTCCTGATATTCCACTTCAGCTTCAGCTAACGCCGAACCGCAGTCGGTACACCAATGCACTGGCTTAAAGCCTTGATGCAAATGGCCATTTTCGATAATGCGTGACAAAGAGCGGATGATATTGGCTTCAAAAGCAAAATCCATAGTGCGGTATGGATTGTTCCAGTCGCCGAGCACGCCTAAGCGGATAAAGTCGGTTTTTTGTGCTTCGATTTGCGTCAGCGCGTATTCACGGCATTTTTCGCGGAATTCGGCAGCGGATAATTTCACACCAGGTTTGCCGTATTTTTTCTCGACGACCAGCTCAATCGGCAGACCATGGCAGTCCCAGCCCGGTACATAAGGCGCGTCGAAATCAGCCAGGGTGCGGGATTTGACGATAAAGTCTTTGAGGATTTTGTTAACAGCATGGCCGATGTGAATGTTGCCGTTGGCGTACGGCGGGCCGTCGTGCAGGATAAAGGTCTTTTTACCTTTTTTCGCCGCGCGGATCTGACCGTATAAATCAGCCGCAGTCCAGTTTGCTAACATTTGCGGCTCACGCTGCGCCAGGTTGGCGCGCATCGCAAAGGCCGTATCCGGCAGGTTCAGCGTTGCTTTGTAATCACTCATCCGATCAATCCCGTGTTGGCTGTCTCAGCTCGCCTGTGGCGGTGCTGGTATTAAAGCAAAGCGGCAAAAAAGTCGCGGGCGGCTTGCGCGTCGCGTTGAATTTGCAGCTGTAATTCGTCGACCGAACTGAACTTTTGTTCAGCGCGGATTTTTTTTCGTAGCACCACTTCGATTTGCTGGCCGTATAAATCGCCTTTAAAATCAAAGAAATGCGCTTCTAATTGCTCAACCCGCCCTTGCACGGTCGGGCGTAAACCGATGTTCGCCACGCCGCGAAAATGCCCGTGCGCAGTATGGGCTTCAATGGCAAACACGCCGTGCAGCGGTAATTTTTTCCGGTACAGCCAGACGTTGGCGGTCGGAAAACCGAGTTGCCGCCCGAGCTTTTGTCCATGCCGCACCCGCCCCATCAGCGAGAATGGCCGGCCGAGCATGGCCGCGGCGCTGTTCAGATCATCCGCCGCCAGCGCTTCGCGGATCAGCGTGCTGCTCACCCGATGCTGCGCCAGCTTCAGACTGGCGGTCGGTGTTAAGCCAAAACCATGTTCAGTCGCGGCTTGTTGCAACAACGCAAAGTTACCGGCGCGATTTTTGCCAAAACAGAAATCGTCACCGACGATTAAATGCCGCACATCGAGTTTTTCCAGCAATAACTGCCGGATAAAATAGTCCGGCTCCTGCGAGGCAAAAGCCTGGTCAAATTTGACACAAAGCAGACGGTCTAAACCTTGTTGCGCCAGCCAGTGATATTTTTCCCGAAACCGCGTCAAACGCGCCGGCGCCAGTTCCGGTTTAAACAGCTCCAGCGGCTGAGGTTCAAACACCATCACCACTGCCGGCAACTGCTGCGCAGACGCGATTTGCCGGACCTGTGCCAACACCGCCTGATGCCCGAGATGGACGCCATCGAAGTTGCCAATGGTCAGCACACAACCGCGGTGCTGCGGCAGAATATTCTGCAGGCCACGAATCAACTCCATCCGTTTGCGCTTCTCTGTCTTGCTGTCTAAACGGCCGATTATAACGACATCAGTCGTGACTTTCAGCAATAGTTTGCCGTTTCAGGTCACGCAAACGGACGCCCAACAACGCCAGCGCGACAAAATACAGCGGTACCGCCGCCAGGATCACCAGACCGACGCTATGCGCCCGCTCACCAAAGCTGTTGGCCCGTAGCATCGCCATATCGGGTAACAGATACCAAATCAGCGCCGCCATAGCCGTAGCGGCCAATAAAGCGCGGCCTATGGTCAGCAACGTCTGGCGGGATAACTGGTAAATGTCCGCCTTTTTCAGGCCCTGATACAGCAGCCATGCATTGAGCGCACCGGACATAGTGGTCGCAAGCGCAAGGCCGACATAACTGATAAAAGGCGCCAGCATCAGGTTAAATACCATGTTGGCGATCATGGCGATAATGCCAATCCGCACCGGGGTTTTGATGTCCTGACGGGCATAAAACGCCGGCGCCAGTACTTTAATCAGCATCAATGGCACCAAGCCGATGCAATAAGCAATCAAACTCCAGCTGGCCTGAGTGGCATCAAAAGCGGTGAATTTGCCGTGGGCAAACACCGTCAGCAAAATCGGTTCTGCCAGGGCAATCAGGCCAAACATCGATGGAATGCCTAATAAACAAATCAGACTGATGGACCAGTCCAGCGTGGCACGAAAATCTTTTTGATTATCCAGCGCATGTAACCGCGACAAATTTGGCAGGATCACGGTCGCAATCGCAATGCCAAACATGCCAAGCGGAAACTCGAGTAAACGGTCGGAGTAATACAACCAGCTGACTGAGCCGGTTTGCAGGAAGGACGCGATAATGGCATCCAATAACAAATTGATTTGGCTGACCGAGACGCCAAACAGCGCCGGCAACATCAGTTTGCGGATACGGACGATGTATTCATCGTGCCAGGCCCAGCGCGGTAATACCAGCAAACCGGCTTTGGCTAAAAATGGCAGCTGGAACAAGAATTGAAACAGACCACCCAGAAATACACCCCAGGCCAAAGCTGCCGCCGGGTCTTCGGTGTAAGGCGTCAGATATAACGCAGCGCCAATCATGGCAATATTCAGAAATACCGGGCTGAACGCCGCCACGGCAAATTTGTTGTAAACGTTCAGTACCGCACCGGACAGCGCGACAAAAGTAATAAACCACAGATAGGGAAAAGTGATTTTCAGCAGCACGCTGGCTTGTTCATATTTAACGCCATCTGGGCCGCCTTGCAGATAGTCTTCAAACCAGCCCATGCCAAACAGCGCCATCAGCACCGGCGACCCCAGCATCGCCAGTAAAGTCACCACAGTGACAATCATCCCGAGGGTCCCCGCCGCCTTCGCCATCAGCTCTCGTACGGCGTCATCACCATGTTTGGCTTTGACTTCAGACAACACAGGCACAAAAGCCTGCGAGAATGCGCCTTCGGCAAACAGCCGGCGCAAGAAATTCGGAATACGGTTGACCATCAAAAAGACGTCAGCGGCTGCGCCGGCACCTAATACGTTGGCGGTGACCACGTCACGAACCAGTCCCAACACCCGGGAAATCAGCGTCATCACGCTGACAATCATGCCGGATTTCAATAACTTCGCAGACAAGGGAAACTCCATCTTTTGCTTCTGGCGCTATTGTCACTAAAGCATCTGCTTTATGCCAGCTTCCTGTGATTTTAATCCGTTCAAAATCACTGAAAACAGCCGCAAAATGATTTGACACAGGGCGATAAAATAGGCATATTATGCGGCCTTTAAAGAGTCCCGGTTTAGTTTTTAGGAGTGTTACCTTGGCTAACATTAAGTCTGCTAAGAAACGCGCTATTCAATCAGAAAAGCGTCGTCAGCAAAACGCAAGTCAGCGCTCAATGATGCGTACTTTCATTAAGAAAACCTACGCAGCAGTGTTAACTACTGATGCAGTAGCCGCACAAGAAGCGTTCAAGAAAATGGTTCCAGTGCTGGACCGTATGGCAGACAAAGGTCTGATCCATAAAAACAAAGCAGCTCGTCATAAGTCACGTTTAAATGCCCACGTTAAGGCATTGGTAACAGCTGCTTAATTGATTAGCTCACAAAGAAACGCCGAAAGGCGTTTTTTTGTATCTGCGGATATTGTCAGGCCGCAGCAGTCAATGTCGATGATTATCTGATTTTAATCAGGACCAACGACAAGAAACAAAAAAACCAGCTGAAAAGCTGGTTTTTTATTTTGCCTCAGGCGCGTTCTGAATTAATGATTAAATGTTCGTTCAGGCAGCCTTTGCGCAGTACAGCGAGTGCATCAAACCAATCACTGCTTCTGCTTCTTTACTATTCATACTGTAAAATACTGTTTGCGCTTCTTTGCGGGTTTTCACCAGCTTATTGCGGCGTAACAATGCCAGATGCTGCGATAACGCTGACTGGCTTAACCCCAGCTTTTCATTCATTTCACCAACCGATAATTCACCGCTTAGCAAATGGCACAGGATTAACAGCCGGCGCTCATTCGATACAGCTTTTAGCAGTCTGACCGCTTTAGCCGAATTATTCACCATATCTTGTAAGTTCATGTTGTTTTCACCGTGCATGTCTAGACGTCTCATTATCTAACAGGCAAGCCGTAGCTTACAATAGTAATCTTGTGAAATAGTTGCTTATTTTTTCTAATTAATTAACTTTCAATGATTTTTAATTTAGAAAAAACAACATCAGAATACGCACCAAAAAGCAGAAAGAACTGTCCTGAAAGCCTTGTTTGGCGTGACTGTTACCAAAAAGCAGCCAAATTATACCGTGCTAATAAAGCAATTGCATACCTACAAAATGTTAACTTTTGTATATTTCCGCTGTCCGCGACTGCGACTAACTCCACAGGAAACGGGTCATGCTGCCCTTCTGATAACTTGGGACGCTATGTTAGATTGACAACTACAACACACAAAAAATTCCGGGAACTATATGAATGCGCTGAAACCACTTTTGTTAAGTCTGCTGCTGACTCCGTATTGCAGTCTGGCTGCCTCAACGCCCCTCAATGAGCAGCTTGCTTATCAGCTGACTGAAAGTCTGACCACAGAAGTTGGCCCACGGCTGGCCGGTAGTCCGGGCGATCGGGCATCGGTGGCTTGGGCCACAAAAAACCTGCAAGCGCTGGGTTTTGACAAAGTCTGGACCGAAGAATTTGTCACCCCGTATTGGCAGCGTGGCCAGGCCCGGTTGGAAATTCTGTCGCCTTTTCCACAAGCCTTAGTGCTGACCGCTTTGGGTGGGTCTGTCGGCACTCCGGCTAATGGCATTGACGCCAGCCTGGTGATGTTCGACAGCCTAGAAGCGCTGATGGCTGCTAAACCGGAACAAGTGAAAGGCAAAATTGTATTTATCAATAAAGCCATGATCAAAGACAAAGCCGGTTCTCAATACGGCAAAGTGGTTGGAGCCCGCGCCAAAGGCGCTGTTGAGGCCGCCCGGCTTGGTGCCAAAGCGCTGATTATTCGTTCGGTCGGCACCAGCAGCAATCGTTTTGCTCACACCGGTAAAATGACCTATGACCCTGCAGTGCCGAAAATTCCGGCCGTAGCCGTCTCCGCACCCGATGCCCAGCAATTAGCGCGGATCCTGACCAAGGCGCCAGAGGCGAAAATCAAACTGCAGCTCGACACTCAACAAACCGAAGATGCGATCAGCCACAATGTCATTGGTGAAATCACCGGCTCAGAACGGCCGGACGAAATTGTGCTGATTGGCGCCCACCTGGATTCATGGGATCAGGGCACAGGCGCGCTGGACGACGGCGCCGGTGTCGGCTTAGTGATGGCAACCGCTGCGCTCATCAAACAACAAGGCCAGCCAAAGCGCACTATTCGTGTCGTGTTGTACGGTAATGAAGAAGGTGGTTTAGTAGGTGCCCGCGCTTATGCGGCAAAACATGCCAAAGAACTGGACAAACATGTGTTAGCGTCGGAATCAGACTTTGGTGCCGGCCGCATCTGGCAATTCTCGACTAAGTTCGGCCCCAAATCTCTGGCATTCGCTGCTGAGATCCAAAAACAGCTGACACCGTTACAAATTCAGCCGGGTAACAACGAGGCCTTTGGTGGACCGGATGTGTCCGTGTTAAAAGCGCTGGGTGTGCCCGTGGTCAGTCTGGAGCAGGATGGCTCTGATTATTTTGACTATCATCACACGCCAAACGATACGCTGGATAAGATTGACCCGGCAGCACTGCAGCAGAATCTGCAAGCCTGGATCCGCATGACCAGTGCCGTGGCCAACAGTACTGTGGATTTTCGCAAGTAACTATATTGTGCCAGGCCCGGTTTTCTCCGGGCTTGGCTCAAAGCTTCAGCCTGACACCCGCTTTACCGATAACTGATGAGCCGGACGACGTTGCAACGCCCGCATCAGCCAAACCTGAAAACCGATCACCGCTAACACCACGGCCGATGGGTACATCAACATATTATCGCTATAGACCAATAGTGATAACCCCAAAGTCAGATAACTAAACGGCAACATTTCATAACACCAGAATGGTAACCTGCCATGAAGCTGCGGCGTCAGTCGATGGCGGATCCGCCGATGCTCTGAACGCACGACCCAGACCACAGCGCCGGCCAGGATAAATAGCAACGCAGAGGACAAGGCATAAGGATTTTTTACCGAGCACAAAATAGCCACCCCAAGTCCCAAATACAGATACGGCAAACTCTCATAAACCCGTTGTGATAACATCGGTCCACTCCGCTTTACAACCCACTCTCTTTGCAGTCTAGCTGAAAGTGCTCCGGCTGCCAGTTGCGGCCATTTGGTCGTTTTGGGCTGCGGAAATCAAAGCCCCGCATGGTCTGAGCGCAACAGGCCGCGTATAATCCGGCTTATTCCACATTGCTAATCTGAAGTATCGAATATGGCCAATGATGAACTCGAGTTATTTTTACAGGAAATGTCTGGCGTTAAACGACTGGATACCGACGTATTAGCTGATGAAAATGGCGCAGGATCGCCGACGCTGGCGCAGCTGGCCCGACGCAAAGCTGCGGAGCTCGAGCCGGAATACGACCCCAACTATCTGAGTATGGAATATGTAGATTTGGTCAAACCTGACGAAATCCTTGCCTACAAAAAAGATGGAGTACAGGAAGGGGTCTACAAAAATCTGCGGTTAGGCAAATATCAGGTCGATGCCACGCTGATGTTACTGGGTAAATCGCTGGTGGAAGCCCGTTCAGCACTGGCGCAGTTTGTGTTGGATTGCCATCAACGCGGCATCCGGACTTTACTGGTGCATCACGGTATGGGCCGCGACAGTAAACCGCATCCGGCGATTTTGCGCAGCTACACCTTTAAATGGCTGCAGCAAATCCCACAAGTGCTGGCTTGCCATACCGCCTTAAAAGCCCAGGGCGGTTATGCAGCAACTTATGTGTTATTGCAGAAAAATGCCGAGCAAAAACGCGAAAACCGCGAAATGCATCAGAAAAGGTAAGTTTGTTGTCAGATGAAGCTCAGCTCAGTAACAACACTGCTGCTTCTGCACTGGTGAACAAGGCCGAACAGGCCATCAGGATAACAAGCACTGCGATAGCAGTGAAACCAAAACCGCGGCTGGATGCTTTACGCATGGGGCCCCCTCATTGCTTTTGTTGTCAGGGTAAATGCAACACCCGGTTGGAATTACGGCCATATCGCCTGCGCTGACCAAAGGGGTCAACTGTTCCAAAACTGGTATCTTCGCCAGTGTAGACAGTTTAAAGTCGGATCACAACAGCTCTAACCAATTGATCCGACAATTTATTCAGTTTTGTTTAAAACGCGCCAGCCGGCTTTGTACATAAGGCGCTGCCAGGGCCAGGCTGTCATAATTTGCCGGTAAAGCCGCCACTTCCTGCTCTTCACCCACCACGACAAAACCAGCACTTTGATAGGTTTTCAGTGCCGCCGGATGATCGTCGCTGCAAGTGTTCAGCCAAATCCGGCCCGGACTCCATTGCTGCGCCAACGCGACTGCGGCAAGCGCCATTTTCGGGCCCAGCCCCTGACCAATAAAAGCCGGCATGATGCCGAAAAACTTCAGCTCGACACTGTTTTCATCTTCGGGGTGACGCCATAACTCAATAAAACCCGCCGGTGTACCTTGTTTGTAAAGCACCCAGGTCCGGACCTGTCCCGTGCTCAGGTAATCCAGCCAGTCCTGATAGGTCCAGCTCAGCCGGCTGAACCAGCCCCAGGGCGTCCCTACAGCACTAAACAAAAACTGGCTGAATTCCGGACTGACAACTTCAGCCTCCAGCAGACTAAAACCCTCAGGCCACTGCGGAACCTGCAGCGCATCCCCTTGATAATCAAGATACCAGGTGGTCACGATCCCGGCGTTGTTTTGGCTGACTGCCATATTTGTTCCTTCGTACAATGTTATTTGCTTTGGATCCGTTGCAGCAGCGCGGCAATATGTTGTTGCGCCGCATCGGTCTGCAGCGACTGAAACTGTTGGCGGAACTCAAAGGCTACCGCATCATCCTGCCGGTAACAGCTGCGTAGCTGCAGCATCGAGGTTTTGGTCTGGCGCACCAGTGCGGTCGGGATTGTCGCCAGGTGAGCACAGAGTTGTTTGGCTCGGGTCAGCAGCACTTCTTCATCAAGTAGTTCTTTGACAAAACCCTGTGTCAGCGCTTGCTGGGCCGACAAACGCTCGCCGGAAAAAATCATCGCCGCCGCCTGCTGCCAGCCGACCAGTTGCGGTAACAGCCAGGTGTGACCGCCGCCCGGATGAATGGCGAGATTAAAAAACCGGCTTTCAAACCAGGCTTCCGGACTCGCCAGGCGAATATCACAAGCCATCGCCAGATTCATGCCGGCACCTAAGGCCGGACCATTGACCAGCGCTATGGTAAATAACGGGCTATGCGCGACTGAGGTAAAAGCCGAATAAATCTGCTGCAACTCTTCGCCGTCACCGTGCGCGGCCTGCTGCAGCGCCGACAAATCGGCACCGGAGCAAAATGCGCCGGCGCGCCCCGTTACTGCTAAGGCTTTGACTGCCGGGTTATCCAGCAAACCTTCTACCGCTTTGGCAATTTCCAGCGCAGAGACCGGTGTTAACAAGTTACGTTTTTCGCTGCTGACTAACGTCAGCACCGCGAGGTGATCAATGATTTCTAAGGTATAAGCAGCCATCAGTATCCTCTTGTGCGGTCGACCTGATTGACCATCGGCAGGCCAGCCTGCACCCGGCGGTAGTTTTCGGCAATTTGTGCCACAGCAGTATCGGCATTGGTCACTGCCGAAATATGCGGTGTTAATAACACACCCGATGTGTGCCAGAACGGATGCTCAGCCGGCAAAGGTTCTGTACGGAATACATCAAGGCAAGCCGCCGCAATCTGACCACTGTGCAGCGCCGTGAGCAACGCCTCGTCATCCACAATAGCACCACGCGCCACGTTGACCAGAATAGCGCCTGGTTTAAGCTGTGCGAGCCGCGTTTCATTCAACAGATTTTCTGTCGCCGGCGTTAACGGCAACAGACAAATCAACAGATCCGCCTCTTTTACCGCAGCGGCAAACTGCTCAGCTCCGGCAAAACACTGTACGCCGCTGATGTGGCGCTGACTGCCAGACCAACCGCTGACCTGATAACCCAAAGCGGCAAAATGTTGTGCCGCCGCGGCACCCAGCTCGCCTAAGCCCAGCACACAAATCTGCTGAATTTTCCGCGCTGAACGCGGCTTCCACAGCTGTTGCTGCTGATTGGCGCTGAATTCATCAAACCGCAGCCGGTAATAATTCAGCACGGTATCGAGGTATTGCAGCATAGACGCAGTCAGATGCGGGTCGACGATGCGCGCCAGCGGTAAGGTTGGTGGCAAGGTGCTGTCTGACATAATACTGTCGACACCGGCACCAAAGGACTGCAACGCCTTGAGGTTGGGTAAAGAAGCCACGACGCCTGGCGGCTGTTTCCACAGCACGGCAAAATCGACAGCGGTCGGATTGTGCAGCTGCGGCCAGACTTCAATCGCCACCTCCGGCAATTGTTGCTGTAACGCCGCAACGACGCCGTCTAGTTTTCGGTCAGGAATAATCAGCGCAATGCTCATAACAGGCTCAGCCAACGAAAATTGGCCTTCATTCTAAACAGCCCCGTCCCTGCCTGACCAGCATGATCACCGACCAGCCGCCTGAAATTTCAGCAAATTGCCATAATTCTGTGACCAGACTGTCATACAGCCTGCTTAGCCTTGGCGTGATACCGAACAAGCCGGCACAGAGGCAAGCATGTTAAATGTGGAACAAGTCGTGGAGCGGCATCTGCCGCAACTGAATAACAACAGCTGGCTGGCCAAACCGGTCAAAGGCGCACTGAAACATCTGCTGCATGAAGATGAGTTTCAGCGCTTCGCAGCACAGTATCCGCATCTGTTTGGCCTGGAGTTTGTTGAGCAGGTACTGGATTATTTCGCGTTCCGCTATCAGGTGCGTGACAACGAATTAGAACGCATTCCGGCGGCCGGCCGGGTCGTCATTATCGCCAATCACCCGATTGGCTCGCTGGACGGCCTGGCGCTGATTAAGTTAGTCAGCGATATCCGGCCTGATGTCAAAGTGGTGGCGAATCAGTTACTGAGCAGTATCGGCCCGCTGCACGACCTGCTGCTGCCAGTGAATAACATGCAAGGCAATACTGAGCGGCGAATGCTGGATAATATCGGTGCCCATCTGGCTGCCGAAGGCGCGGTGATTTTATTTCCGGCCGGCGAAGTGTCGCGGCTCAAACCGAACGGTGTGCGCGACGGTAAATGGCATGGCGGCTTTTTACGTTTTGCCCGGGCCGCCAAAGCGCCTGTGCTGCCGATTTATATCGATGCCCGCAATTCACTGCTGTTTTACGGCGCCTCGATGCTGTACAAGCCGCTGTCGACCATGTTGCTGGTGCAGGAGATGTTTAAGCAAAAGCATAAACATATTGGCATTCGCATCGGTGACATGATCCCGTACGACAGCTTTGCCCAGCCGTTGTTTGACCATAAAACCATGGTCAAAGTGTTTAAAAAACATCTGTATCGCCTCGCCAAAGACAAAACACCGCTATTAAAAACTCAGTCGGCTATCGCCCACCCGGAAGACCGGCAAATGCTGAAAAAAGCCATCAGCCAATGCCCGCGCCTTGGCGAAACTGCTGACGGCAAACAAATTTATCTGTATCAGCCAGAACCGAGCTCAGTGCTGCTGCGCGAAATAGGCCGGTTACGTGAAATCGCCTTTCGGGCGGTCGGCGAAGGCAGCGGCAAACGCCGTGATACCGACAAATACGACAGTTATTACCAGCAGCTGATTTTATGGGACAACGACGAGCTGGAAATTGTTGGCGCTTATCGTTTTGCCGAAGCAGCGCCTGTCATTGCAGAGCACGGCCCGCAAGGTTTGTACACGGCATCGTTATTTCAGTTCAGTGAACAACTGCAACCGGTACTGGCGCAGGGACTGGAACTTGGCCGCAGTTTTGTCCAGCCGAAATACTGGGGCAAACGCAGCCTGGATTATCTGTGGTATGGCATTGGCGCCTATTTAAAACAACGGCCGCACATTCGTTATTTGTTTGGTGGTGTCAGTTTGTCAAACAGCTACCCAAAAGCTGCACGCGATTTGCTGGTGTATTTTTACACTTTATATTTCAGCAGCGAAGATGACAGCGCCTTACCGAACCGGCCTTATGCGCTCGACATCACCACGATGCAGCAGCTGCAGCAGCATTTTAGCGGTACCAATTACACCGAAGATTTTGTCGAGCTGAAACATTTGCTGGCGAATATGGGCCTCGCGGTCCCCACTTTATACAAGCAGTACAGTGAACTGGCCGAACCTGGTGGTGTGCAGTTTTTATCTTTTGGCGTGGACCCGGAGTTTGCTGATTGTATCGACGGGTTGGTGCTGGTGGATATCAGTAAGATCAAAGCGGCAAAACGGGCGAGATATCTGGGTGACGCCTAAAAACAAACGCCGGCAGTTGCCGGCGTTTTTGATCATCTGCAGTTAAATCTGCGGCTGCTTAATCTTCGAGCCAACCAAACCGTAATAACAGATATAGACGTAACAAAATACCGGCACGATAAAGCTCAGTTGCAGGCCAATAGTATCCGCCAGCACCGCCTGTAACACCGGCACTAAAGCGCCACCGACAATAGCCGCACAAAGCACACCACTGCCGTTACTGGTGAAACGGCCAAGGCCTGTCACCGCCAGACTGAAAATCGTTGGGAACATAATTGAGTTAAATAAACCCACTGCCAGCAAAGACCACATCGCCAGCTGACCACTGCCAACAATAGCCACCACTACTAATAAAGCCGCGGCCACGGCGTTAAAGGCCAGCACTTTACCAGCAGAGATTTTTTGCATCACAGCTGCACCGATAAACCGGCCGACCATAGCGCCGCCCCAGTAATAACTTAAATAAGCTGCAGCCTGCGCTTCCGGCATACCGGCGATATGCGGCTCGCCCATAAAATTCACCAGATAGCTGCCAATCGACACTTCGCCGCCGACATAAACAAAAATGCCCAGCGCGCCCAGCACCAGATGGCTGTATTGCCAGGCCGAACCAGGGTCAGCGTTTACTTTTTCATCGACGTGATGCTCGGATACTGTCGGCAGATTTAATTTGGCAAACACCACCGCCAGCACCAGCAAAGCAGCGGCCAGCATCAGATACGGAATTTGCACCGCTTGGGCTTCCTGCAACTTATGTTCTGCAGTGCCGGCAGCAGCAGTAACAGCGCCCATAATCATCAGGCCGCCAAACCAGGGCGCAATGGTAGTCCCCAGCGAGTTAAACGCCTGCGTCATCGACAAGCGGCTTGATGCGGTTTCGGCACGACCAAGCGCTGTCACATATGGGTTCGCTGCCACTTGCAGAATCGTGATACCGGCCGCCAGCACAAATAAAGCACCCAAAAACAGCGAGTAAGTTTGGGTTGAAGCCGCCGGATAAAACAACACACAACCACTGGCCGCTATCAGCAAGCCAATCACAATACCACGCTGATAACCGGCGCGACGCACCAGCAAACCGGCCGGCAGCGACACCAGGAAATAAGCGCCAAAGAAACAGAACTGAATTAACGATGCCTGGGTGTAACTCAGGTCAAACACATTTTTCAGGTGCGGGATCAAAATGTCGTTCAGACAAGTGATAAAACCCCAGATAAAAAACAAAAACGTCAGGCTGGTCAGGGCAAAACCATGATTCTGCCCGCTGGCGTTGGTGGTATAAGCCTCGCCGGATGGTGTGGTTACTGACATACAATTTCTCTTGTTATGGAAGTGTCTATCCTGTGCGTGACTAAAACGGCCTCAGCGGTCTCTCCCCTCTGTCAGTCAATGCTGACGAAGCCCGCAGCCAGATTTAGCTGTTTGTACTATACGCATCAATCACCGGCTTGCAAACACCTCAACCCTGCCATACGTATGTAAGTTTCCAACATTTTGTCGAAAATGTACCTCTTTATCCTCCAACTGCTACCACTTCAGCAAAGTTTGTTTCATATCAAACTTTGGCGCTGCAAAGCCGCTTGTTGCGGCAAAAGCTTGATCCAGCCCAAAGTTTTGCCTGCTCAGAAGCGCACAATGCCCGCAGTTAAACAAGACCTGTGTCTCTGAAGGAAAATAACATGAACACCAAACTGAACCTGTTTGCCCTGGCCCTGGCTGGTTTTACCACTGCCGCTTCTGCCAATATATCTGTCAACGTTGGCGCCATTACTGTGGCACCGAACGACAGTAGCAGCTCATTAAACGTGGTGGAAAAGGTTGCCGGTTTACCAACAGGCTCCACAGCGGTCTCGGTGGACAACAACACCCAGCTGGGGCTGACCTTTGACTACAAACTCGATAAAAACTGGACCGCAGAACTGATTGCCGCCACGCCTTTCAGTCATGATATTGCGGTAAAAGGCTCAGCGATTGATGGCCTGGCGATTGGTAACACCAAACATCTGCCACCAACTTTATTAGGGCAGTACCACTTTGACCTTGGCAACAGCAACTTTGACCCATTTGTGGGTGTTGGCTTGAACTACACCAAATTCTTCGACGAGTCTGCATCAGGTGCGTTAAAAACCACCCTGCAGGCACTGAAAGTGACCACAGCTTCTGATGATGTCGACCTGAAGTTAAAAGCGAGCTGGGGCCTGGCACTGCAAGCCGGTTTTAACTACAAACTGAGCGATACCTGGGGTCTGCACTTTGTCGCCACAAAAATGGATATCGACACGACCGGCGAAGTTCGCGTCAACAACAACGTGATCCAAAGCGTCGATGTACAAATCGACCCATGGGTTTACATGGTTGGCGTGCGCTGGAGCATGTAAGGTATTTGACCTGCGGCAAACAGGTCAAAACGCCGGCAGGCAGCCGGTGTAGCAGCACGGAAGGTGCAGAATAAGGGGGAACAAAACAGCGGCTTTGCCGCTGTTTTTATATGTCCAGGAAGGACGTTAAGCCGTAAATGCATGGAGCAATTTTCGGCGATATCCAGGATGGTAAAGAACATCAGACTCTATTGTGAACCGGGCCCCTGCTGCAACGCCGGCAACGTCAACACCCGGTCTGCCGAGGCAATAGTCTCAGGCCGGTGCGCGATAATAATCCGGGTGATCTGCAATTGCTGCAATGCGCCGGATACCACGGCTTCAGTGGCCATATCCAAGTGACTGGTCGCTTCATCCAGAAACAGAATTTTCGGCCGCCGGTACAAAGCACGCGCCAGCAAAATCCGCTGTTTCTGGCCGCCAGATAAAGCCGATCCCATATCGCCAATCAGGCTGTGATACCCCATCGGCATCCGGCTGATATCATCATGCACGGCCGCGAGTTTGGCACAATGCTGCACCCACAGATCATCCGGCTCGTCGGCAAAAAAGCAGATATTGTCGCGGATGGAACCAGACAGCAGCTGGTCATCCTGCATCACTGCGGCAATCTGATTGCGATAACAAGCCTGATTCAATTGACTGAGCGGCACGCCGTCGACCCGCACTTCACCTTGTTGCGGTGTAAACAGCCCCAGCATCAGCTTTAATAATGTGGTTTTACCGCAGCCGGAAGGGCCAACCACAGCGACAGATTCACCGGCGGCGACTTCGAGGCTAACCTGCTGCAACACCGGCGCGCCAGTGCTGCTATAGGCAAAACTTAAATTATCCACGCTGATTTGGCCGCTGAGCACCAGCTCCCGCTGCGCAGCACCACCCTGCTTATCTTCACGCGGTGTGGCAACAATATCCGCCAACCGGGCAAAATGCAGATTGAGCATTTTCAGCGCCAGGCCTTTATCGATGAGCCGCGACATCCGCTCCATAAACTGGCTTTTATAGGCAATAAATGCGAACAACATACCGGTACTGAAACCACCGTCCAGCACCAGCAAAGCGCCAAAATATATCACCAGTACATGCTCAATACCGGTCAATAACTTATTGATATGCTGAAAACTTAAGTTAAATACGCCAAGCTGAATGCCACGATTGGCAGCAACGACATACAAATGCTGCCAGCTGGCTTCGCGTTTGGCTTCAGCGCTGAACAGCTTTAACGTCTGCATCGCGCGCACGGTTTCAATCTGATGGCTTTGCACCTGCGCCTGCGCCACAATTTGCTGCTCTGACACTTTACGGTACTGGTGGTACATCAGCAGTTGCACCACGCCATAACACAGCAGTGCTATCAATACAATCAGACACAATAACGGGCTGTACCACAGCAGCACCGCCAGAATCGCCAGCGCCATCAGGCCGTCGATCAGCGCTTCCATCACGCCACTGGTCAAGAGTTCGCGCACTTGCTGTAGCGAACCAAAACGCGACAACACATCGCCAATCTGGCGTTTTTCGAAGTAACTCAATGGCAGGCGAATCAGGTGATGCAGCAGATTGGCTGCCATCTGGATATTCATCGCGCTGTTAAAATGCAGCAGCACAAAAGCACGGAGCACTGAGGTGCTGATCTCAAACAGCAATAACAAACCAAAACCAAGTGCCAGCACCAACAACAAACTGCGGTCCGCACTTAACAGCACATCGTCGACCACCAGCTGCAGATAATAAGGCGCGACCAGCGTAAACAGCTGTAATAACAACGACAAAGTTAAAATCAGCGCCACCGAGCGCTTCAGCCCGCTGATACCGGACCAAAAATCCCGCAGCCGCAGACCTTCATCGGCCGGCCTTTGGCTGAAATCCTGTGTTGGTATCAGCTCCAGCGCCACCCCGGTAAAATGTTCGGAGACTTCGGCAAGGCTCAGTGTACGCTCACCGCGGGCCGGGTCGTGGATCAGAACTTTGCCGCGCCGCACTGATTTCAGCACGACAAAATGATTCATATCCCAATGCAAAATCGCCGGCAGCTGCAATTTACCCAGTGCTGCAGGTTCCAGCTTCAGCGCCCGGCTGCTGAGCGCCAACCGGCTGGCAAATTCGACCAAATCTTTCATGGTGCAGCCGGCAATCGAGCTGCCAAATAAAGCGCGTAATTGCTGGATATTTAAATGATGACCATAAAAACCGGCCACCATGCCAAGACAGGCAATACCACATTCGGCTGCTTCGGATTGTAATAACACCGGCAGCCGCTGGGCGGGCCATAACTTCAGTTGACTGGCAAGCTGACTCATCAGAATTGTCCCCGTAAGGCCAGGATCGGGTCAAATAACCACTGCCATAAATTACGTTGTTCGGTAATTAAATCGGCCTGTAACGTCATACCGGCTTTGAGTGGCAATTCACGCTGATAGGCCTGAATTGACTGGCCATCTAAGCGTACTTTCAGCCGGTAACTCGGCTGCTGCAGCGCGACTTCTGCCACTTCGGCCGGCAGTAATACGGTGTTACTCAGTTCATGTACTGTGCCGCTAAACACACCGAAACGCTGAAACGGAAAGGCGTCGTAGCGAATTCGCACCGGTTGACCGGTACTGACAAAAGCAATGGCCCGGGTCGGTACATACAATACAGCTTCAAGTTCAGCATTCACTGGCAATAACGTTAGTGCCACAGCGCTGGCATCTAAGCTTTGGCCGGCACTGACGCGAAGCGCACTGACCTGACCGTCCACAGGCGCCGTCAGCCAAATTTCCTGTTGTTGCTGCAGCTCGGTTTTTTGATTTTTTAAGGCGGAAACAGCGTTATCCAGCTGGGTGGTTTCACTTTGCTGGCGCAGCGGCAACTGGCTGAACAAATCCTGATTTTGTTGCAGTTGTTGCTGCAGTTTCAGCTGTTCTGACTGCAGGCTTTTCTCCTGCTGTTGCAGCGCCAGCAAAGCGTCTTTTTGTTTGTTGATTTCAAGGCCGGAAATATAACCGCTGCCGGATAACTTTTGTAACTGCGCCAGCTGTTGCTGGTTAATCGTCAGACGTTCACGAAAAGTCACCAGCTGCTGCGCCAGTTCGGTCAGGCGCGCTTTATCATTATCGATTTGATTCTGCAGCGCTTGTTGCTCGAGCTGATGGCGCTGCAGCAGTTGCTGCTGCTCGGCAATTTTGTTGTCCAGCATCCGGTCCATTTCGGTTTGCAGGCTTTGGCTTAAATCGGTCTGGCCGGCACCAATTTTACTGCTGTTGAGCTGTAACAGCGGCGTGCCGGCTTTGACCAGCTGCCCTTCCTGCACATTGAGTTGGCTGACCACACCGCTGTTTTGCGCCTGCACTCTGACCTGCCCCTGCACTGGCAACAGCAAGCCTTGCACTGTTTCTTTGCGGGTATAGTCGGCGCTGAGTAAAAAGCTGATGCTCACCAGCGCAATCGCCAATAACAAGCCACTCAGCCATACCAGCTGTGGTGGTCGGGTCAGGTTGATTTGGCCTTGCAGCCGTTGCTGCTGTCTGGCCAGCACTTCGGGACGAAAAATGGAAGACATCGGCTCGCTTCTGTTGGAATTGTTATAGCGTGTCACTGCGTGAGGTTCAGCTTAAAACGAAGCGCTGCCTTAGTGCAACCGGCAATAGCAGGCGGTGCGCTGCTTGGCCTGCATACCGACGACGTATCGTGCTGGACATCAAACAAAAAAACCAGCCGAAGCTGGTTTTTATTCGCACCATCCCTGGCGCTCACCTTGCAGGCCAACGCGATGCGTTGTTAAAAACCGCTCCCGGCGGTTTTTTTGAAGAGGATCAGTTGATTAACCCAACCAAACCCGCGCGTTGCGGAACATGCGCAGCCATGGGCTATCTTCCTGCCACTCGTCCGGGTGCCAGCTGTTGCTGACAGCGCGGAATACACGCTCCGGGTGCGGCATCATAATAGTGACGCGACCGTCGGTGGTGGTCAGTGCCGTAATACCGTTGGCAGAACCGTTCGGGTTAGCCGGATATTGCGTGGTGACCTGACCATAGTTGTCGACAAAACGCAGCGCGATAGTGCCGCTTTGCTCCGCCGCCGCTAAGGCTTGTGCACTTGCAAACTCGGTATGGCCTTCACCGTGTGACACGGCGATTGGCATGCGTGAACCAGCCATGCCAGCAAACAGCAGCGACGGGTTTTGCTGCACTTCGACCAGGCTGAAGCGGGCTTCAAAACGCTCTGATTTGTTGCGGACAAACCGTGGCCACAAATCTGCGCCAGGGATCAGCGATTTCAGGTTCGACACCATCTGACAGCCGTTACAAACACCCAAGGTGAAGGTCGATTCACGCTCGAAGAACTGGCTGAATTCGCGCCGCGCCTGTTCGTTAAACAGAATGGATTTGGCCCAGCCTTCACCGGCGCCTAATACGTCGCCGTAGCTAAAACCACCACAAGCCACCAGACCGTTAAACTCTTCGAGCTTACGGCGACCACTTAGGATGTCGCTCATATGTACGTCGACGGCAGTAAAACCGGCGCGGCTAAAGGCGGCTGCCATTTCGACGTGTGAGTTAACGCCCTGCTCGCGCAGCACCGCCACTTTCGGCTTGGCACCTTTTAAAATATAAGGCGCAGCGACATCTTCGTTCAGGTCAAAACTCAGTTTGACGTTCAGGCCCGGGTCTTTTTGGTCCGCTTTGGCGGCATGTTCCTGCGCAGCACAGGCCGGATTGTCGCGGCGTGCCTGCATCTGATACGTGGTTTCCGCCCAGATACAACGCAGACGGGTGCGGCTGTCGCTGTAAATCACGTCGTTGCCACGACGAACCGTTAATTCATCACTGTTGCTGACGGCACCCAGCACATAGCTGTTAGCGGCTAAATTGTGTTTTGCCAGTACTTGCTGGACAGAAGCCAGTTCGATGTCGGCTACCTGCACGACTGCACCTAATTCTTCACTGAACAGCACTGCCAGGTCATCAGCGCCTAAAGCGCTGATATCAACATTCCAGCCAGCTTTTCCAGCAAAGGCCATTTCCGCCAGTGTCACCAGCAAACCACCGTCGGAACGGTCATGGTAAGCCAGCAGTTTTTGCTCGTGCGTTAACTGCTGGATGGCGTTAAAGAAATTCGCCAGCAGCTCTGGTGAGGCCAGGTCTGGTGTGGTTTGACCCAGTTGTTTGTATACCTGTGCCAGACAAGAAGCGCCTAAACGGTTCTCGCCCTGACCTAAATCAATCAGCAGCAGCGAGCTTGCGCCTTTGTCGGTACGCAGCTGTGGTGTCACGGTTTTGCGTACATCTTCAACGCGGGCAAAAGCGGTGATCACCAGTGACATCGGCGCTGTCACGGCTTTATCTTCGCCATTGTCCTGCCACTTGGTTTTCATCGACATCGAGTCTTTGCCAACCGGAATGGTAATGCCCAGTGCCGGACACAATTCTTCGCCGATGGCTTTTACCGCCTGATACAGGCCCGCGTCTTCACCCGGGTGACCCGCTGCGGCCATCCAGTTCGCGGATAACTTGATGCGTTTTAAATCGCCGATGTCGGTTGCCGCGATGTTGGTGATAGCTTCTGCCACCGCCAGACGTGCTGATGCGCCGAAGTCTAACAAGGCGACCGGCGTACGTTCGCCCATCGACATGGCTTCACCGTGGTAAGTATCCAGCGCCGCTGTTGTCACAGCACAGTTCGCCACCGGCACCTGCCAGGGGCCGACCATCTGATCGCGTGCCACCATACCGGTGACAGTGCGGTCACCGATGCTGATCAGGAAGGTTTTCTCGGCAATAGTCGGCAAACGTAACAACCGTTCCGTCGCGTCTTTGATGCTGACACCGGCCAGGTCCAACGCTTTACCGCTGCTTTGCTTAGAGGCTACATCGCGGTGCATTTTTGGCGCTTTGCCAAGTAACACTGACAACGGCAGGTCGATTGGCGTATTGCCAAAATGGGTGTCTGACAGCGTCAGATGCTGCTCTGCAGTTGCTTCACCGACGACGGCGTAAGGCGCGCGCTCACGTTTACAGATTTGCTCAAAGACTGGCATTTTGTCGGCCGGAATGGCCATCACGTAGCGCTCTTGCGATTCGTTACACCAGATCTCTAACGGTGACATGCCTGGCTCGTCGTTTGGCACATTACGCAGTTCAAACTTGCCGCCAACACCACCGTCGTTCACCAGTTCCGGGAAGGCGTTGGATAAACCACCGGCACCGACGTCGTGGATAAACACAATCGGGTTGTCCGCGCCTAACTGCCAGCAGCGGTCGATCACTTCCTGACAACGGCGTTCGATTTCCGGGTTTTCGCGTTGTACTGAAGCGAAATCCAAATCTTCGGCCGACTGGCCAGAGGCCATCGAAGACGCAGCACCGCCGCCCAGACCGATATTCATTGCCGGGCCGCCCAGAACTACTAATTTGGCACCAACCGGTAAATCGCCTTTTTGTACGTGCTCAGCGCGGATATTGCCAAGGCCGCCGGCGATCATAATTGGCTTGTGGTAACCGCGAATTTCTTCACCGTTATGGCTTGGCACCTGCTCTTCATAAGTACGGAAATAACCGAGAATATTCGGCCGGCCGAATTCGTTGTTAAACGCCGCGCCACCGAGTGGGCCTTCGGTCATGATGTCCAGCGCCGACACGATACGGCCTGGTTTGCCAAAATCGGTTTCCCACGGCTGTTCAAAACCCGGAATGCGTAAGTTCGATACGGAGAAGCCCACCAGACCAGCTTTTGGTTTAGAACCGACACCGGTCGCGCCTTCGTCGCGAATCTCACCACCAGAACCTGTCGCAGCGCCCGGGAATGGCGAAATGGCAGTTGGGTGGTTGTGAGTTTCGACTTTCATCAGCACATGGATATCTTCGTGATGGTACTGATATTCCTGGGTGTCTGGCGTTGGGAAAAAACGGCCGGCTTTAGAGCCTTCCATCACCGCCGCGTTGTCTTTGTAGGCTGACAACACGTGGTCCGGCGTTTTTTCCATGGTGTTTTTAATCATTTTAAACAGCGATTTCGGCTGTTTTTCACCGTCGATAGTCCAGTCGGCGTTAAAAATCTTGTGGCGGCAGTGCTCCGAATTGGCCTGCGCAAACATATAAAGTTCGATGTCGTTCGGATTGCGGCCAAGCGCGGTAAAGTTGCTGAACAGATAATCGATTTCATCGTCTGCTAACGCCAGGCCCATGCGAATATTGGCTTCGGCTAAAGCTTCACGGCCACCGGCCAGAATATCTACTGAAGATAATGGTGCAGGTTCCGCTTTACGGAATAACGCCTGCGCTTGCTGCAGCTCAGTAAATACCACTTCCATCATACGGTCGTGCAGCAGCGCTGCGACTTGTTGCTGCTCAGCCGCAGTCAGTGCGCGTGTGCTGGTCAGGTAATAAGCCACACCACGCTCTAAGCGCAGCACTTTGCTAAGGCCACAGTTGTGCGCGATGTCGGTCGCTTTGGACGACCACGGAGAAATAGTACCAAGACGTGGCGTCACCAGTAATAACTGGCCGGCCGGCTGGTGCGATGCCAGCGTAGGTCCGTAAGTCAGCAGTTTTTCCAGCGTGTTGTGCTCGTCAGCGCTCAGGCTGTCGTTTACATCAGCAAAATGCATAAATTCGGCGTAAACATCGCTGACAGGCAGTTGCGCCTGGGCACACAGATCGATGATTTTCTGAACTCGGAACTCGGACAGTGCAGCTGCACCACGCAGGATTAACATAGATTTTTTTCCCGTGGGTTGGTCGTGGACGGAACCTTGAAATCGGCGCCGCATTATAAAGAAAAAAGCCGTCTTTGGGTATCAATAAAGCCGTTTGCCGGCCAGACCACAGCACTGCAGCGGCCACCAGAACCGCCGGCTTTGGCGGCAAAGCCTGACGTTTTGCGCAAAATTTGATATAAATACCGGCTTCTCCGACCAGAGGTTGCTTACGGATGCGATTTTTTCTGACTGTTTTGCTGTGGATTTTGCTGTTGACCGGTTGCACACCGGCGCCAGCTCCTATGCATTTACATCAGATTTATCAAAGAGATAGCATTCGTGTTGGTATTTTAAACGGCCCGACCAGTTATTTTGTTGGCCCGGATGGCGCCACCGGTTATGAATATGAGCTGGCGCAGGCGTTAGCCGACAAACTCGGCGTGAAACTGGAACTGGTCCCGGCCTTTTTTATTGATGAGCTGTTAGTGAAACTCAGTAATGGCGATATTGATTTAATCGCCAGCGGTTCGACTATCTCCGAAGCACTGCAGCAAAAATACCGTCTGGCGCCGGCTTATCAGCTGGCCGACGAAGTACTGGTATTTGGCCAGCAAAAGCGCCGGCCTAAATCTCTGCAGGATTTATCCGGCCCCATCGTTGTGTTGAAAGGCTCCAGTCAGGCCGAAACTTTGCTGGCACTGAAAACCACTGAGCCACAGCTGCAAATTGAATTAAACGACACCGACGACCCGACCGAACTGCTGCAAAAGGTCGCCGAAGGCAAAATCGCTTACACCTTAGCCGACTCCCACATGCTGGCGATTAATCAGCGGTTTTATCCAAACCTCGGCGTCGCATTAACCTTAAAACGCCAGCAACCGGTCGCCTGGCTGTTACCAAAAAATAACGACGATTCGCTGTACGCCGTGCTGATTGAATTCTTTGGCCGCAGTTATGAGGGTGCAGATTTACTGACGCTGGAAGACAAATACTTTGGCCATGTGCGGCGTTTTAACTATGCCGACACGCTGGATTACATCGAAGCCATCGACAGAACGCTGCCGCGTTATAAAAACCTGTTTGAACAACATGCCGGTTCCCTCGACTGGCGCCTGCTCGCTGCACTCGCTTATCAGGAATCACGTTGGGACCCCAAAGCCCGCAGCCCGCAGGGCGTGGTTGGGATGATGATGCTGACCGTCGATACCGCCAATCTGATGAAAGTCTCAAGCCGGGTAGATGCGGCGCAAAGTATTCGCGGCGGCAGCCGTTATCTGCAACGCATGCTAGACCGTTTGCCGGAGCGCATTCCAATGCCGGACAAGCTCTGGTTTGCCTTAGCAGCCTATAACCTGGGTTTAAGCCATGTCGAAAGTGCGCGCTTATTAACGGAAAAAGATGGCGCTAACGCCGATAACTGGGCGGAAGTCAAACAACGGCTGCCGCTGCTGCGCCAGCGTAAATATTACCGCCAAACCCGCACCGGTTATGCCCGCGGCGATATGGCGGTGTATTACGTCGAAAATATCCGTCGTTATTACGATACTCTGCTGTGGGTTGATGAGCGTAAACAAGCTGAGCTGAAACAAAAAACAGCCCCGGTTGCCCCGCCCCCGGCTGGCAGCAAAAAAGCCGTGCCACAGAAAAAAATTGCACCCAAAGCCAGCACCGTCAGCAAAAAATCTGAACCAAAACAGCCATGAGATATTCCAATTCCGCAGCATGGACAAGCAGTCTTGCTGATGCGGGCTGATTTCCCTATAGTGGCGGCATTCAGGTAAAGGAACCAGACATGTTAAGACGTAAGAAACCGAAGATGTTACGCAAACGCCGCTTGATGGACGTGGGCTCGAGCCGGCGCAGGATTAAACGCAATATGGCCGTGTTAAAGTTATTTCGCCGGCAACGGGAATATAATCAGTTATTGGGCTCGTCACTGTCTGCGGCTGTTGAAGCTTGTGTCTGAACAACCTCATCCACACTTTTACTGCTGAGTTTTAACGCTTTTTGTTCGGCCCGACGTTTGCGGAAAAATGCCGACAACTGCGTCGCACAATCCACTGCCAGCACCCCGGCACAGACGTCCAGCTGATGATTCAGCTGCGGATGCCGCACAATATCAAACACTGAACCGCAGGCACCGGCTTTTAAATCGGTGGCACCATAGACCAGCCGTTTCACCCGGCTGTGCACTAAGGCACCGGCGCACATGGCGCAAGGTTCCAGCGTGACATACAAAGTACAATCCAGCATCCGGTAATTCTGCAGCACCTGACCAGATTGTCGGATCGCCTGCATTTCGGCATGTGCTGTCGGGTCGTGGCAACTGATCGACAAATTCCAGCCTTCGCCGAGCACTTGCCCGTCTTTGACCAGCACTGCACCAACCGGTACTTCGCCGGCAGCTTCAGCTCTGGCCGCAAGTTCGATGGCATATTGCATCCAATAGATGTCTTGTTCGTTGTGATTCAACTTCAACCTCGTGCTGTGCAACGGCGCCATTTTAGCATAAGGCCACAAAGCGTCAGCCAAATTGACCAGATGTTAGTGATTTTGCGCATAGAGCATTTTTACTTTGAAACAACTTCGTTGTTTTATATGGAATTTATTTGTGGCATAACTGTTGCCTACCCAAAATGTCAGGTCAAAAAATCAGGTCAAAAATTAAAGGGGAACAACAATGGGTGTATTTGATATCGGATTTGTCGCAGTAGTGGGCGCTTTTGCTTATGCCTTCTATGAGCAGCACACCAAAACCAAAGTAAAACTGGCAAACGCCAATCAAAATACTGACGATGTGCGGGCAGAGCTCGAGCAACTAAAACAACGGATAGCGACTTTGGAAGCCATAGTGACCGACAAGTCCTACACCCTGAAAGATGAAATCAACCGCTTGTAAGTTAGTGCCCCAAATCAACAGCAGCATCCGCTGCTGTTGTTGTTTCTGGCGCTGGCGCAATTAGCGGCAACAACAGAATAAACCGGCAGCCGGCGCCGGGTTGACTTTCCACCGTCACTGTGCCACCCAGCCTTGCCGTAACCAGATTAAACAGAATATGCAGGCCAAGCCCGGTGCCGCCGTGCGCTCTTTTGGTGGTAAAAAACGGCTCAAACACTTTTTCCAGATGTGCAGTGGCGATGCCGGCGCCATTGTCGGCAAAGATAATTTCCAGCTGTTCCAGTTCCGTCTGACGCACATAAAGGCGCATTTCACCGCCACCGTCTGTGGCAAAGCCATGCAACAGACTGTTTTGCGCCAGGATAGTGATCACCTGACTAAGCGCGCCTGGGTAAGTATCGAGCTGGATATCGGCCGGACAATCAATAATGAATTGCACGGAGCGGTTGCGCCATAACGTCGCCAGGCTTTGTTCCACCTCCAGCAGAAAACCGCGCAGATTAAATTGCCGGCGCTCGCCGCTGCTGCGATCCACCGACACTTGTTTGAAATTACTGATGAGGTCAGCCGCGCGCTGTAAATTGCGTTCTATCAGCTGCGAACTTTCCAGGGCACTGCACAAAAAGTTATCCAGCTCCTGTTTACGCAGCTGGCCGCTGCCAAGCTGGCCGGCCAGAATTTCCGTGCTTTCGCGTAAAAAACTGCTGCCGGTCAGCGCCACGCCGAGTGGTGTATTGACTTCATGTGCCACCCCGGCGACCAACTGCCCAAGCGCCGCCATCTTTTCGGCACGGACTAACTGGCGTTGGGTAGATTTTAATGAGGTCAGCGTTTGTTCCACTTCAGTTTTGGCTTTGGATAAATCGGCGGTGCGTTGGTCGACCAGCTGATTCAGCAGTATCGCCTCGGCCCGCAGCCGGCTGCTGCGCCAGTGATACCAGCGATTAAGCAGCAGCAGGAACAGCAGCGCATAAACCGCATAGGCCCAGATAGTGCGGAACCAGGGCGGCGAAATCTGCAGGGCAAACGGGGCCAGCTGCGCTTCGAAGCCTGCGCCATTGCGCGCTTTGACTTTCAGCACATAGTCGCCTTCCCACAGGCTGTTGTAACTGGCAAAGGCTGCAGGGCTCCATTCTGACCAGCCGGCATCAACCCCTTCCAGCCAGACGGCATATTCACTTGGCCCCTGGAAACTGGTGGCGGCAAACTCAAAGCGCAGTTTGTTTTGCGGATAACGGAGCGCAAACGGCTGCTCCTGCACAAAGGCCTGTCGCAGCGGCAATAGCCCCTCTGCGGCAATGACCTGACGCAGCACCAGCGAAAATGCGCCCGCCGGTGCAGGCGTCGCCGTTGGATCCCATTGATAAAGTTCAGTGCCGCCGAGCCAAATCCGACCATCGTCTTCCCGATACCAGTTGCTGTAGGCATTTGCTCCGCTGTCTTCCTTCGCTTGCCAGCGATAGCTGCCATCGTTCTGTAAGCTGGTTTTACCCATCACCCAGCTATTCGACACCGGATGCTGTGCCAGCAGCCAATGACCATCTGGTGTATCACCGATAGCCTGGATCTGATACGCCACCATCTGGTTAGCTTCGGAGGCAAACAACTGCCGGAAGCGCGGATCAATCGACAGTTTTCCGCTGCTTTCGTCCAGCTGATACAGCTGTTGCTGATGAATGATCCGCATCTGCCCCTGCAGCAACGTCAGCCAGAACAGCGGCAGACCAGCCAGCTGCTTGCCAATATCCATCCGGCTGACATTGACAGCACCTTTGGCCCAATCACCGTTTTGCGCCTCGAGTTTGACTAATACATCCTGACCGCGCAGTTTCAGCCAGACGACACCTTGACGGTCCAGCTGCATAAGAGTGGCGTTGTCATGAACATCAGGGATCCGGCCGACAAAGCGCCAGTGCTCACCTTCTGGTTTTAACCGACTGATGCCGTTGAGTTCAGCAACCAATAACATGGGTTCAGCTCCGGGCACCAGCAACAGGCCATTGGCGCTGTCAAACTTATGCAACAATTCTGCACCGACAGGCCCAAGCCGGTACACGCCGTTGTAATGGCCGACGATCAGCTGGTTCTGATAAGGCTGCAGCGCAAAGACGGCCCCATGAAAACCGGGCACCGCAGAAAAGACTGGCAAAGGACCAGGCTGAAGGCGATACAGCCCCTGCGCCGTGCCCACATATAACTGGCCGTTAAAGCGCTGCATGGCATAGACATTGCCATCCAGACCCTGCGCCAGATTAAACCGGCTGAATCCCAGCCCAAGCTGCAGCCGGGCGATACCGTTATCAGTCCCAAGCCACAAGCCTTGTTGCTGGTCCTGAAACAATTTATAAATACTGTTGTCCGGCAGCCCGGTCTGCCGGTTTAGCTGCCCCACAAGACGACCAGCGCTATTCAGAATAAATAACCCGTCTTTTAACATCCCAACCGCCAGCCGGCCATCGGCCAAAGGCGTGGCCGATACAATCAGTTTGGATTGCAGTTCGGTATCTATCTCTGTGGGCCAGTTGGTAAATCCCTGGCCGTCATAACGCATAAAACCTAAAGTCCGGCTGATTGCCAGTAAATCTCCTTTACCGGGCCATTCCAGCAGCACCGAGATGCGATGCTCAGAAAACATCTCACCACCCGGTACTAACCGCAGTTCGTCATCAGTTTGTTCTAATAAACCAACCTGCTCATCACGCAGAAAAAAACGCTCCCCCACGACCGTGCTATGTACAAACTGATGTTGGGACGGCCAGCTTTTTACACCATCCGGCCCAAAGCGAAACAGACGGCCGCTGGTGGTGAAATACACCCCGTGTTTATTAACATGACAATGCCAGACATTGGAAAAACTCCGTTGCTCCGCCGGCAGCTGCGGCAACAACGATTGGTATTGCATCACACCATTGGTATCGGGTTCGAGATAACCTATTTCGTCAAGCGCACCGACATACACTCTGTCTGTCGTTGGATCCAGCGCCAATGCCCTGACAAGCGCATTGTTGGGGATCGCGATCAGGCGCCAACGCACCCCGTCATACTCCAGCACCCCGGCCGAATTGCCGATGTACATCACGCCGTTGGCGGTTTGTGCAAAAGCCCAGTTCTGCCGGTGTGCCTGATAATCCGCCGGTAAAAACTTCTGCATCGGCGGCAAGCCAAATTCCACGGGGGCGCTTGTTGGCACAGGAGCATCTGGGATGGTGGCGGAATCTGGCACTGTCTGCGCCTGACCGTCTGGGAGCGGCCCGATCATGAGCATTATGAACAGAGAAAAAGCGAATAGTTTAGAACCTGCCGGGCATCGCACCACAAGGACCTCCGCATAAACAATGTATGGCAGGGTCCATGCCGGTTCAGCTCCTGAGCGGCACCAAACGACTGATTTGTGCGCAGTGTCTCGCTGTGTGAACAGCATTGAGTGTGGAAAAGGAAAGTCTAAAAAGCAATGTCAGGGCCAGAAACAACAACAGCAGCCGGAGCTGCTGTTGGAAACGCATATTAATACCGGCGAATCCCGGCTTACTCCCACTCGATAGTCGCAGGTGGTTTGCCCGATACATCATAAACCACGCGGCTGATGCCGTTGATTTCGTTGATGATACGGTTCGACACATGGCCCAGCAGCTCATACGGCAGATGCGCCCAGTGTGCCGTCATAAAGTCGATAGTCTGCACAGCACGTAATGACACCACCCAGTCGTATTTACGGCCATCACCCATTACACCTACTGATTTGACCGGCAGGAACACCACAAAGGCCTGACTGACTTTGTCGTACCAGCCACTGTTACGCAGCTCTTCGATAAAAATCGCGTCGGCGCGGCGCAGAATGTCGCAGTATTCTTTTTTCACTTCGCCGAGTACACGTACACCGAGACCTGGTCCCGGGAATGGGTGGCGGTACAGCATGTCGTATGGCAGACCGAGCGCCAGACCGACTTTGCGCACTTCGTCTTTAAACAGCTCACGCAGCGGCTCGACCAGACCCATTTTCATGTTTTCCGGCAGGCCACCAACGTTGTGGTGCGATTTGATCACATGGGCTTTACCGGTTTTAGACGCCGCCGATTCAATCACGTCTGGATAAATAGTGCCTTGCGCCAGCCACTTGGCGTTCTGCAGTTTTTTCGCTTCTTCATCAAAGACTTCAACGAACACGCGGCCGATAATTTTACGTTTGGCTTCCGGCTCGTCCACGCCGTGCAGCGCTTCAAGGAAGCGTTGTTCCGCCTGCACATGGATAATATTCAGGCCGAAGTGGTCACCGAACATTTCCATCACCTGCACGCCTTCGTTTAAACGCAGCAGGCCGTTATCAACGAACACACAAGTCAGGTTTTTACCGATAGCACGGTGCAGCAACATCGCCACCACCGACGAATCGACACCACCGGACAAGCCTAAAATCACCTGATCATCGCCGACTTGTTTTTTCAGGCTGACAATAGCGTCATCAATGATCGACGCTGGCGTCCAAAGTTTTTCGCAGCCACAGATGTCGACGACAAACTGTTCTAATAAGCGCATGCCCTGACGGGTGTGCGTCACTTCCGGGTGGAACTGCACGCCGTAGAACTGGCGAGCTTCATCGGCCATCGCCGCGTGCGGACAAGTTGGTGTGCGGGCAGTGGTAACAAAACCTGCCGGGATCTCAACGACTTTATCGCCATGGCTCATCCAGACATCGAGCTGCGCCACGCCTTGTTCAGTGACATGGTCTTCGATGCCTTTAAAGAGTGCTGACACCGACACCACATCAACCTGCGCATAACCAAATTCACGCTGATCTGAACTGGCGACTTTGCCGCCCAGTTGTTCGGCCATGGTTTGCATGCCGTAACAAACGCCGAGCACCGGTACATTTGCTTCAAACACATATTGCGGCGCACGCGGTGAACCGGCTTCAGTCACGCTTTCCGGACCGCCGGACAGGATAATACCGGTTGGATTAAATTCGGCGATTTGCTCCGCCGTCACATCCCAGGCCCAAAGTTCACAATAAACGCCAATTTCGCGGACGCGACGCGCGATGAGCTGGGTGTACTGTGAACCGAAGTCGAGGATCAGAATTTTATGGAAATGAATATTTTTGCTCATATCAACCTTTGTGAGGTGCGGGGCTAAACCAGCCCGGAAAAAACCGCGCCGGAGTCAGGGGCTGAGTCCGGCGCTGCAATTTTTAACTGACGCGGTAGTTTGGCGCTTCTTTGGTGATTTGCACGTCATGCACGTGCGATTCACCCATGCCGGCTGCGGTCACTTTGACAAACACTGGCTTGGTGCGCAGCTCGCCGATATTGGCACAGCCGGTCAGACCCATTGATGAGCGCAGACCGCCCATTTGCTGGTGAATGATGTTTTCGATCGGGCCTTTGTACGCCACGCGGCCTTCGATACCTTCCGGCACCAGTTTTTCCGCGTTGTTGCTGCCCTGGAAATAACGGTCAGACGAACCATTACGCTGCGCCATGGCGCCTAATGAGCCCATGCCACGGTAAGATTTGTAATAACGGCCCTGATACAGTTCAACATCACCCGGCGCTTCTTCAGTGCCGGCGAACATTGACCCCACCATCACACAGTGCGCGCCGGCCACTAAGGCTTTGGACACGTCACCGGAGAAACGGATACCACCGTCAGCGATGATACAAACGTCCAGGCCTTTGACACCTTCTACTGCATCGGCAATCGCAGTGATTTGTGGCACACCACAACCAGTGACGATACGGGTGGTACAGATAGAACCTGGGCCAATACCAACTTTGACGGCGTTCGCACCGGCTTCTGCCAGCGCTTTGGCGCCTTCAGCGGTCGCGACGTTACCCGCCACAATTTGTAAATCCGGGTACATAGCGCGGGTTTGTTTCACCCGGTCAAGCACGCCTTGTGAGTGGCCGTGTGACGTATCAATCAGCAGAATGTCGACGCCGGCTTCAACTAAAGCCGCGATGCGCTCGTCAGTGCCAGGACCAACACCAACCGCAGCACCAACGCGTAAACGGCCAAATTCGTCTTTACAGGCATTTGGTTTACTGGCGGCTTTGTAGTAGTCACGGACTGTGATAAGGCCTTTGAGTTTAAAGGCATTGTCGACCACCAGCACTTTTTCAATGCGGTGTTTGTGCATCAGCGCTAAGGCGTCCTGACGCGGTGAATCTTCGTGGACTGTGACCAGACGCTCACGCGGCGTCATCACTGACGAAATAGGTGCCTGTGGGTTGGTTTCAACGTTTAAGTCACGGCCTGTGACGATACCGACCAGGTTATGGTCAGCGTCGACTACCGGGAAACCGGAGAAACCATGTTGTTGCGATAATTGCTGCACGTCGCGGATAGTTTGTTCCGGCCGTACTGTCACCGGGTCAGACACCACGCCACTTTCGTATTTTTTTACTTTACGAACGTTAGCGGCCTGATCTTCGATGGTCATGTTTTTATGGATAAAACCTAAACCACCTTCCTGCGCCAGCGCGATGGCTAAACGTGCTTCTGTGACTGTATCCATCGATGCAGACACCATCGGAATATTCAGGCTGATTTTGCTGGTCAGTTGAGTCCGCAGATCTGCGGTATGAGGTAGTACGGTGGAGTGCGCCGGTACAAGTAACACGTCGTCAAATGTAAGGGCTTCTTTGACTATCCTGAGCATTGCAACAATCTCGCTGTGGTGGTTAAAAATCGGGGAATGTTGCGGCGCTATTTTATCCGCAAAGCGCGTTTCAAACAACGCATTTTTTGTTTTTGTGGTAGATTGTGCGGATCCTCAGCTGGTACCTGCCTGTGATGAATCAACAACAAAACCCGGCAACAAACCCGGAGATATATACCGTTTCGCGGCTAAACGCCGAAGTTCGCTTAACTCTGGAGCTGCAATTCCGTCAGCTCTGGCTTTGTGGTGAGATCTCTAATTTTGTCGCGGCCAGTTCCGGTCATTGGTATTTCTCGTTAAAAGACGCGGCGGCGCAAGTCAAAGTGGCGATGTTTAAGCAGGCCAACCGTAACGCCGCTTTTATGCCGCGCAATGGTCAGCAGGTGCTGATCCGTGCCCGCATCAGTGTGTACGAACCGCGCGGTGAATATCAGCTGCTGGTCGATTTTATCGAACCGGCCGGTGACGGTTTGCTGCGCCAGCAATATGAAATGCTCAAAGCCAAGCTGAGCGGCGAAGGTTTATTGGCGCCGGAGCGGAAAAAACCGCTACCAGCACAAGTACGGCGCATTGGTGTCATCACCTCGCCGACCGGCGCAGCGGTACGCGATATTCTGACCGTGTTAGCGCGGCGCGCACCGGCGCTTGAAGTCATTATTTATCCGGCTTTAGTGCAAGGCGCACAGGCTGCGCAGGATTTGCAGGCGGCGCTGTCGCACGCCATCCGCCGCAATGAAGTCGACGTGCTGATCATTGGCCGGGGCGGCGGTTCGCTGGAAGATTTGTATTGTTTTAACGATGAGCAGTTAGCGCGGCAAATCGCTTTTTGTCCGCTGCCGATTGTCAGTGCTGTTGGCCATGAAATTGATTTTACCATCGCCGATTTTGTCGCAGATGTACGCGCTGCGACGCCTTCAGCTGCGGCTGAGCTGGTGTCACCGGATCAGCAACATCAGCTGAGCCAGTTAATGCAGTTACAACAACGGCTGCAGCGTGGCATCCGCCAGCAACTGGGCCGACAAGCGCAGTGGTTTTTACAGCAATATGGCAAGTTGCAATTGCTGCACCCCAAACGCGCACTGGAACAACAGCAGCAGCGGCTTGACGAATTACAGCTGCGGCTGAATCGTGCTGGTCAGCATCAGGTTGAGCGCAAACAACACCAGCTGCGCCAACATCAACAAGCTTTATTGCAGCAGGCGCCACGCACCGGCGAATGGTTCCAGCACAGCAAGACGCTAAACGAACGGCTACAACGCGCGATGCAACAACAACTGCAGCAGCGCACTCAGCAATGGCAACAACACAGCGCCTTGTTACATCAGGTCAGCCCGCTTGCCACCCTCAATCGCGGTTATAGCTTAAGTTTTAACGCCGACAACACGTTAGTGAAGTCGGTGCAGCAGCTTAAAGCAGGTGATACGCTGACGGTGCGTTTTGCCGACGGCAGCGCGCTGACAGAAGTGAAACAAATTCAGTCCTGAGCCACAGCGCGCGCTAAAGCGGCCTGAAGGAGCAGCACTTTTTCCGGCCGTTCAAACAGCTGATACAACACCAGCCAATCGCGAAGTGTCATCCAAGGCAGGCCATGACGGCGCTGCAGACAATGCGGGTCAATGTGCGGGTCAATATGCGGGTCAAACTGCCAATGCTGCAAAGTCCCGGTTGAATTTCGCACCGCAATACCTGCCATCAGTTCAATCACCAGGCCGGAACTATGTTGATAACGACGGAAAAACTGGCTGCAATACTGCGGATGCGGTGTAGTTTGCAGCGGAGTTGCCAGCCGTGAAAGCTCTGCGTCAAGCGTCGGCGCCGCGTGTGTCGTGCAGACCAAATCGATATCACGAAAATCTTGTTGCAGTTGCTGTTCAACCAATAGCAAACTGCCGCCGATGCCCCAATCCGGCAACACTGCCAGAGGTTGCAGCAGCGCCAGCGCCTGCTTCAATCTGTTGCTCACCTCACCCATTTCCTGACACTTCCTTACATAAGCACAGCAATTGACCGACAGTTAATTCCGCTTGGTGTAGGCAGACTGCATGGCATTAAAAACTGCAGGAAGCGAGTGTACCATGCGATTTAATTTTTCTTATCTGACCCTTTGCCTGAGTTTGACCAGCCCTTGCCTGTTTGCCGGCACAACGGACCAACCCAAGGCAACCAAACCCGCCAGCGAACAACCCATCGAACGTATTCAGGTCAATGGCAGCGCCTTGCCCGCCGCCAGCCAGACCAATGAAGAGACCGAACAACTGCTCAAAGTGGCCGGCATTATGAATGACCCGCTGGCCGCCGTCTTCAGCCTGCCCGGCGTGGTCTATGCCGGCGGCGATTATGGTGGCATGCCGGCGGTGCGCGGCTCCAGCCCGGCCGACAATGCGTTTTTAATTGACGGCCTGCCTGCCGGTTATTTGTTCCATCTGTTCGGCAACAGCGTATTTAACGAAGCGCTGCTGCATGACTTTCGCCTCGAAAGCGGCGGTTTTGGCGCACAATATGGCAATGCCACCGGCGGCGTGTTTGCGGCGACACTACGCGACCCGAAAATGCAGCCAATCGGCGGCGAAGCCGAGCTCAGCCTGCTGCAAATGAGCGCTTTAGTCGAGGGCGCTGTGACCGACGATCAGGCATTTTATCTGGCCGCCCGGCAGAGCACAGTGCAGCTTTTCATCAAATCCGGCGATGAACTGGACGATGGCGTGAAAATTTACCAGCCGCCGAAAAGCGACGACTATCAGGCGCGTTATCTGTGGCAACTGTCGCCAGAGCAAAAACTAACCCTGACGCTGACCGGCGCCAGCGACAGTGCCCGCGCCAATATCAGCCAGGCTTCAGAACAAGGCCGCACCGATCCGGAATCCGTCGGTGATCTGCGTATCGACAGTGCTTTTGCCAATCAGCAACTGAGTTACCAATATCAACATCCGGCCGGACATCAGCTGCAACTGCGTTATCAGCACAGCAGTAACAGCGAAGACAATCAGTATGGTGGTGACCAGTTTGTCAGTTACGAAGATGAGCAACAGTTTTTGCAATTACAGTCGCGCTGGCAACTGAACGCGGCGCAGCGCCTCGACGCCGGGGTTGAACGCAGTCAGCGCGAAGCGGACTACCGTTTTGACGTGATCCCCTATTATTGCACCGACCATCAGGCCGATTGTTTTGCCCAGCGTGGTGAGCGCATCAAAGCCAAAGACCAGCTGCGTTACAACACCGACAGTGCTTTCCTGCAGCATCAGTGGGTGTGGAATCAATATCTGAGCTCGTCGGTGGGCCTAAGATATGACCAGCAGGACTATACCGATGAAAGTTTCTTGCAGCCGCGCGCGGAGCTGAGCCTGCAACTGACGCCGCAGCAGCGCTGGTTTATCCGCGCCGGGCGCTACAGCCGGCTGGCTGATCTGGAGAAAAGTCTGCCGCTACTCGGCAACCGCCAGCTGAAGCAACCGACCGCGACTCATTATGTGCTGGGGCAAGACTGGCAGTTTGCCGACGCCTGGAATTTCACGACTGAACTCTATTTGAAAAAACTGCAGCAATTACCACTGGGTCTGACTGACAAAGACCCGGATCAGGCGCTGCATTACAGTAATGACAGCGCAGGTGAGGCGTATGGCGCTGAATTGCTGCTGAAAAAACAACGCAGTGCCGGCGACTGGTATGGCTGGGCGTCGCTAAGCTGGTCCAAAGCCGAACGCACCGACCTGCGCCGTAACCTGACGTCGGAATATTATCTGGACACGCCGCTGGTCGCCAATGTCGTTGTCGCTTATCCCTTTGATGAAAAATGGGATCTCAGCGCCAGGCTGACCGTACGCAGCGGTGCCAAATACACGCCGATCATTGGTGATAAACCCAATCCTTATTACCCGGATTATCGCGTCGCTGTGTATGGCGAGCTGAATTCAGCTACCTTGCCGGTTTATCACCGGCTGGATATACAGGCCGAGCAACAAGGCAGTTTGTTTGGCCTGCCGGTCACTTACACTTATGCCATTCTGAACGTGCTGAACCGCAAGAATGTGTCGGGCTACTTTCTGCAAAAAGGCAAAGCCGGCGAAGACCCGGCCTACAGCATAGAACCGGAAGAAAACCTCGGCATCTTTCCGTCGGTCGGCATCAAGGTGCAGTTCTGACGCGGTCCGCAGCAAGTTTGTGATATCTGCTTACACTTTTTAAACATTCGAATGCAGGCCCCGCCAGTTATGATGGGGCCTGTGTTTTTTGGAGCCCGGCATGCGACGTTTTTTTGCTCTGTTTATTCTGTTGTTTCTCAGCACCGCCTGCCATGCCGGCTGGGATGAAGTTGAATTCACCGGCTATTTCTCGGTCGGCGCCGGTTATCAGCGGGCGCTGATTGGCCCTGTCGACCCCGCGATCAATGGCAAGCTGCTGCTAAATCTGTCCGCCGACCTGAGCTATGGTAATTTTTTTATTGAATCGGACGAGCGGCGCAATGTGCTGCGCTTTGGCAGCGGCATTATTGGTTATCAGTTGTGGCAACAGGACGACAGCAGCCTTGCGCTCATCGGCACCAATTATCAGCAGGCCATAGGGCCAGATTTAGTCACCGCCTTTGGAAAACAGCATATTGCTGAGCTGGAGGGCCTTGAGCTGCGCGACTCCGATTTTTTAGTCGGTCTGCGCTATCAGCGGTTTTGGGGCCAGCACTACTGGGCCATTGAGGCCGGTCAGGACATCGAATCCCATTATGGTCAGCAATTGCGACTGCTCTACAGTTACCGGCAGCAACTGCGCAACTGGGACCTGTACTACAACGCCGGAGTGTCGTTTTCAACGGCCAAAGTGGTGGATTTTTATTACGGCGTGCGGCCGGCAGAAAGCCTGGTTGACAGGCCTGCTTATCAGGCCGGCGCCGGCCAGCAATTGCATATAGGTCTCAGCGCCTTATATCCGCTCAGTCCAAACTGGTTACTGGAGTTAGGGCTGGCCGTCAACTTGTTTAGCAAGGCTTATATCGATAGTCCGCTCAGCAACCGCAACAGCGAATGCCTCAGTCTGGTGAAATTCCGTTATGTGTTCTGAGCGCAATTTACTAATCGCCTGTTGGCTGGGCTTATTTGCTGCCAGTTTTGCCGCAGCGAATGCGACCGCAGCCGAGCCGGTCCGGCTGAAACTAACGCCTGATACTTGTGTGGCGCTGCAACAAGGCCGCCAATGTTACGCCACTATCCAGATTGACTGGCACAGCCAAACTGCACAAGACCTCTGTCTGCATGCGGGTGCCCGCAAACTGCAGTGCTGGCAGGCCAGCCACAGTGGCCGGCAACGTTATGAATTTGTCGCCGCCGACAACGAGCAGATCCAGTTAGTTGGGGCTGATGGTGTGCTGGCGGAGGCCGTGGTCAAAGTGAACTGGGTGCAAAAAAATACCAAGGTAAAACGGCACTGGAGATTATTCTGAGATGGAACATAGCGTCTATGGCACCATTTTGCTGGTCGAAGATGACCTGTCATTGGCTGGCTGGGTGCAGGAATTTCTGCAGCAAAAAGGCTACCAGGTGCTGCTGGAACAGCGCGGCGACACTGTGCTACCGCTGCTGCGTCGCCAGCATGTCGATTTAATTTTATTGGATTTGATGTTGCCGGGCATGAATGGGCTGGATGTCTGCCGGCAGATCCGGCGTGATTATCAGGTACCGGTATTGATGCTGACGGCACAAGGCGAAGAAGTCGATGAAGTGATTGGCCTTGGTGTCGGCGCGAATGACTATCTGGTCAAACCGGTGCGGCCGCGTATCTTGTTAGCGCGCATTCAGGCGGCGCTGCGCCAGGGCGCTGATGTCAAACCTAAAGAGCAACTGAGCTTCGGCAATCTGAGCATCTGCGCCAGTTCAAGACGCGTTTTACTCGGATCAGAGGATATCAATCTGACCAGCGCCGAATTTGCCTTGTTATGGTATCTGGCCAGCCGGGCCGGCCAGGTTTGTAGCAGAGACCAGGTGTTTCAGGCGCTCAAAGGCCGTGAGCACGATGGGCTCGATCGGCGTTTTGATGTAATGATCTCGGTGCTGAGGAAAAAACTCGGCGACGACGCCAAAGAGCCAAAGCGGATCAAAACCGTCTGGGGTCAGGGATATTTATTTAGCACTGAACACTGGGCCAGCTGATGCTGAAACTGGCGCTGAGTTTGTTATGTTCGGCTATTTGTGCGCTGTTTTTACTGGGGGCTGTGCTGGACCAGCTGGCATCCAACGACAATTCACCTACACCACCACAGCTGCAATTGCAGCTGCAGTTACAGCGGACAGTCCTCGACACCATCGCCACACAAGCCGATGAGCAAAGCGCAGCTCAGCTCAGCGATTTTATCGCTCAGCAACAGCAACACTGGCAGCTGGCGCTGAGCTTAGTCAATTGTAACAGTCTGGCGCTGCCGCCTGAACTGCAACAACAGCTGGCGGCCAGCCAGATTTTGCCGTTAGCCGGTAGCGAGGGCACTTCCTACCTCAAAGCCTTAGCCAGCCATCCGGACTGGCTGCTGCAACTGCATATCCCACCCGAAGCCGGCCATCAACCGGAAGATTTGTGGCTGACGCTTGCCCTCTATGGCGGGCTTTGTCTGATTATGTTGTTGTGGCTGGCGCCACTAACCCGCCGGCTTTGGCTGCTCAGCCACACTGCCCGGCAATTTGGCGCCGGACAGTTGCAGGCACGGCTGCCTCATAGCCGCTGGTCTTATATCAGTGAGCTGGAACAGAGTTTTAACCAGATGGCGCGGCAGATTGAACAACTGATGGCCGACAACCGCCTGCTCGCCTCCAGCCTGTCGCACGATTTACGCACGCCTATTGCTTGTTTGCGTTTTGGCCTTGACGCTGCGCTGGACGAGCCGGACCCGGCACAAAAAAATCAATATTTACAGCGACTTGAGCAAGATCTGGATCGGATGGAGGCGATGGTAAACGCCTTTTTAGAATATGCCAGCCTTGACCGCCAGCATCAGCACTGGCAACTGAGCCAGGTCGATATGCTACAGCTGTGTCAGCAAGCGTTGCATAGCTGCGCGCCGCTGGCAGCTGCCAGGCAGCTGCGGCTGGTGCTGGACAGCCCCGTCACGCCGTTACCTATGCTGTGCGGACATCCGCACTGGTTATACCGTGTTTTACTGAACCTGCTGCAAAATGCCTGTCGGTATGCTGAGCAGCAAATCACGCTGGAATTAAGGCTTGAACCGCTGCAATTGTGCGTTCGGGTGCGGGATGATGGCGCCGGCATTGCGGCCACCGATGCCAGCCGGATTTTCCAGCCTTTTGTCCGGCTGGAGACCCAATCGAGCACAGCGCCACAATTTGGCCTGGGCCTGGCTATTGTGCGTAAAGTGTTGGACTGGCATCAGGCCCAGATCACGCTGGAAACCCATGCGCCGACCGGGGCCAGTTTTTTACTGAGCTTTCCGCTGACACAGCAGGCCGGTGTCGACTCAACGCCGGCGCAACATCAGGCAAATGGCGCAGTGCCGGAGATGAAGTAAAAAAGCCGGCAAAATTGCCGGCTTTTTAAAGATCACAGCTTGTCGCCGTTTAATCCTGGTTATGACCAATTTTCTTTTTGTTGGCCAGATTGGCTTTCGCCTTAATCAGCCGGTCACGTTTGTACTGCTGGTTCGGCGTCAGCGTATTGCGTTTCTCGGCGAACGGGTTTTCCGTGCCGCGGAATTCGACCCGCACCGGGGTGCCCATCAGCTGCAGTGATTTACGGAAATAGTTCATCAGATAACGTTTGTACGAATCCGGTAAATCTTCCACTTGCGTGCCGTGGATCACAATCAACGGCGGGTTGTAACCACCGGCGTGGGCGTATTTCAGTTTGACGCGGCGGCCTTTGACCAATGGCGGCTGGTGATCTTCCTGCGCCATATTCATGATTTTGGTCAACAAGGCGGTATTAACGCGGCGGGTGGCTGAATCAAAAGCTTCTTCAACCGATTCAAACAAGTTACCAACACCTGAACCGTGCAGCGCTGAAATAAAATGCAGACGGGCAAAATCGATAAAACCAAGACGGCGGTCCAGCTCACGTTTGACTTCATCTTTGATGCCATCATCCAGACCGTCCCATTTATTCACGGCAATCACCAGTGACCGGCCGGCATTGAGTACAAAACCGAGGATGCTCAAATCCTGCTCAGAAATCCCCAGACGCGCATCTAATACCAGGATCACCACGTTGGCATCTTCAATCGCCTGCAGGGTTTTAATCACTGAGAATTTTTCGACGACATCGTCGATGCGGCCGCGCCGGCGCACACCGGCGGTATCAATCAGGGTATATTCGCGTTCACCGCGTTGCATCGGAATATAGATGGCATCCCGCGTAGTGCCCGGCATATCGTAAACAATGACCCGTTCTTCACCGAGAATGCGGTTGGTCAGCGTTGATTTACCGACGTTCGGCCGGCCAACGATGGCCAGCTTGATATGTTTGTCGCGTTGTTCCTGTTCGGCGTCTTCGTCGATGGCATCCAGATCTTCACCGGCCTCAAAAGCCGCCAGCCGCTGCACTTGTTGTTCCGTTAATAACGGCACCAGCGCCTGTTGCAACAAGGCAGTGACACCACGGCCATGCGCCGCAGCGATAGGATAGACTTCACCAATGCCTAAGCTGTAAAAGTCAGCGATCGCCGTGTCGGCGTCCAGACCATCGGTTTTATTGGCGACCAGAAACACTGTTTTATTCACGCGGCGGATATGATTGGCAATGGCTTCGTCGGCAACAGTGGCGCCGGCGCGGGCGTCGACCAGAAACAACACCACATCAGCTTCGTCGATGGCTTTGAGCGACTGCTCGGCCATCTCCAGCTCGATGCCCTCTTCGCTGCCATCGATACCGCCGGTATCCACCACGATAAATTCCAGACCTTCGTAGTCAACGGAGCCGTATTTACGGTCGCGGGTCAAACCCGGAAAATCCGCAACCAAAGCGTCGCGGGTGCGGGTCAGGCGGTTAAATAATGTGGATTTTCCCACATTTGGACGGCCAACAAGGGCAACTACCGGTAACATGTTTCACCTCAATGGAGCTGACACATCCCACGGCGGTCAGCTGCTGTAATCACTTGATTGTCGTCAGAGACGACCGGTTTTGTCGGCCGCGATCAATACGGCCAGGCATGGCGCCGCTGCAAGCGACACCTAAGTTTGTAGCAGCTTCGCTGCATTCAGCAACCTGGCTGCGGTACGAACCGCAGCACCTGGTTCGCAGTCGCCGAAAAGCTCCGGGTACCGCGTACCTGCATTTTCGCCGGCCATTCGCGGAGCTTATGGCGTTCATCAGGCGCGACGCCAACAGATTGGCGTTACGAACTCCCTGATTCACCATACCGTACATCCTGTACATAAAAAAAAACAGGCCTGCGAACAGGCCTGCTTTGGCATGACTCAGAGCGCAGCCTTTAATCGTTGGTGCGCAGCACGTCGATTTCGCCGTTGCGGGTCTGCAGAATTAAATAGTCAGATGTCGTGACAGCTTCGGTGTAAAACCCAGAGCTGTCAAACTCGTGCCGCGCCAGGTATTCGCCTTTGTCGCGGCTGAACCAATGCAGATTGCCTTCATTGTCGCCAACGACCACAAAGTTTTTGTACACGGCCGGGCCTGTGACAAAATGTTTGTGCAGCGTCTGCTGTGACCAGATCTCCAACCCATTACGGCTATCCACAGCATAAAGTTTGCCTGTTGAATCAACCAGATAAATGATGTTGTCGACCACTGTCATGTCGCGGAAACTGGCGTAATCCCGCTTCCATAGCGTCCGGCCGGTCCGCAGCTCCATCGCAACCAGCTGGCCATTGTAAGCAATTGCGTAGATTGTACCATTTTGTACAACCGGTGTCGCATCGACGTCGATGATCCGTGCCAGATCAGTCGAACCTTTAGCGACAGCAACCGCTTCTTCCCAGGCAGGGGCGCCTTGCTCAGAGATCAGCACACCGACTTTACCGTTACCAGTGCCATAAACCACACCACCAGCCGCTGGCGCTACCTCAGAAATACCACGCAAAGTCAGCAGCGCGTTTTCTGATTCATGCATCCAGCGTTGCTCACCAGTGTCGGGCTGCAGCGCAAAAATACGACCACCACCGGTGTTCACCAAGACAAAGCCTTCACCGGCCACAGGGGCTGCCAAGACTTCGCCTTTGACTTTCACCCGCCAGACTTTTTCACCGGTTTCCGGATTCAGCGCAACGACTTCACCGTCTTCAGTGCCGACCAGCACCTTGTCAAAACCAACGGCTACACCGCCAGCCAGCTTGGCATTGCGTTCATTCCACCAGTGGCTGATACCACCAAACATCGGCGCATCGTCACCATCGCGTAAATCGTAACTCCACAGCTTATCGCCATTTTGCAGATTAAAGGCCACCACTTCGCCTTTGCGGCTGGCAACAAAGACTTTGTCACCAAAGACTGCTGGTTTGATGTTGGAATCGTAGTGTTCGATACCGTCACCAACAGAGCTGCTCCAGACATAATCTGGTTCTACTTTATTGTCGATTTCCGGAAGGATCAGTTCTTCTTCATCTTTGGACGAGCAGGCCGCCAGCGTCAGCGCTAACAGAGCCGGCACCAACAAGGTACGCACAGATAACTTCACAGCAACCTCTTAGCCGGCAACGTGGGCCAGTTCGTTCAGTTTGACATCCAGTAACGGGTTTTTACCGGCTTCGGAGCCAGCCTGAGCTGCTTTATAGGCAGCCAGTGCAGCGACTTCGTCACCGGATTTCAGTAACACGTCGCCTTTCAGTTCGTTTTGCTGCGCCGCAAAAGCAGCCGGCATGGTTGCGCTTAAAGTAGCCAGCGCTTCTTTGTATTTAGCCTGCTCTGCCTGAACTCGCGCCAGACGCAGCTGCGCGACCGCCAGTACTTCCGGCACTTTACTGCTGCTAATCACAGCGCTCAGCTGCAGCTCAGCTGCTGCATAATCTTTCAGTACCACAGCTTCTTTGGCTGCCAGCAGCGCGGTCAGATGGCTATAATTTGAATCTTTGTGATCGGCGATAAATTTTTGCGCATCAACCAGCCAGGCTTTTTTGTCTGTGCCTTCAGCAGTCGACTTTTCGACCAGCACCGCATAAGCAGCAGACTGAGATTCCTGAGCTTCCAGTTGCTTGGCCTGATAATAGCGGAAGCCATATAAGCCGCCGAGGCCAATCACGATACCGGCAGCAATTGACAGACCGTGTTCATGGAAAAAGCGTTTAATCGCTTCGACTTGTTGTTCTTCGGTATTATAAATTTCCATCAGGAACTCCGTTAAACCTGGGCCAGCACTGCGGCCAGATCTGCAATATGGACAGTTTGTTGTGGGTGATCAGCGCGTAACCATTTGACAGTGACCTGCCCGGCTGCCAGTTCGTCGTCGCCAAGCAACAGACCTACAGCAGCACCGGATTTGTCCGCGCGTTTTAATTGTTTCTTCAGATTACCACCGCCACAATGCAACATGACGCGTTTACCCGGCAGGGCTAAACGCAGCTGTTCGGCAACAGAAACTGCGGCAAGTTCCGCAGCCTCACCCAGTGGCATCAGATAAACGTCAGCAGCATTGCTGACGGCCGGCAACAGCGGCAGGCTTTGCAATAACAACACCAGCCGCTCTAAACCTAAACCAAAACCAACAGCCGGCGTGGCTTTGCCGCCGAGCTGTTCAACCAGACCGTCGTAACGGCCACCGGCACAGACAGTGCCTTGCGAGCCTAAGTTAGTGGTGACCCACTCAAACACGGTTTTGTTGTAATAATCCAGGCCACGTACCAGACGCGGATTGATGGTGTACTCAATACCGGCGGCACGTAAACGGGCTTGTAAGCCTTCAAAATGCTGTTTGGATTCTTCATCGAGATGGTCAAGCAACTGTGGCGCTTTGGCCAGCATCTCAGCCATGGCTGGATTTTTGCTGTCCAGCACCCGCAGCGGATTGCTGTATAACCGACGTTGGCTGTCTTCATCCAGCAGTTCTTTATGCTGTTCCAGATACGCCACCAGCTTATCGCGGTATGCGGCGCGGGCTTCATTGGAACCCAGTGAATTCAGCTCCAGCCGCACATAAGGTGTCAGGCCAAGCTGTTGCCATAAACGGGCTGACACCAGAATGACTTCGGCGTCGATATCCGGGCCCTGCATGCCAAACACTTCCAGACCAAACTGGTGGAACTGGCGATAGCGGCCTTTCTGCGGGCGTTCGTGGCGGAACATCGGGCCCATATACCATAGCCGCTGTTCCTGGTTGTACAGTAAACCGTTTTGGATGCCAGCACGGACACAACAAGCAGTGCCTTCCGGTCTTAACGTCAGACTATCACCATTGCGATCGGCAAAGGTGTACATCTCTTTTTCAACGATGTCAGTGACTTCACCAATCGAGCGTTTAAACAGTTCGGTCATTTCGACGATTGGAAAACGGATCTCGTCATAGCCATAGCTGTTCACCGTCTGGCGGATCATCTGCTCTACATACTGCCACACCGGGGTATCCTGCGGCAGGCAATCATTCATTCCGCGGATAGCTTGAATTTCTTTAGACACTTAAATACCTGAATATCTTAAATTTATTCTACGTTCTTCACATCGATCAGCTGCTTCTGCGCGGCAAGGTACATGCGCACCTGCTGCTCCAGCTGTTCGGCGACAGATTCATTATCAATCCGCAGCTTCTGCCGCTCGCCTTTGAGATAAAAACCGCTTTTTTTGCTGGCTCCCGCCACGCCGAGATCTGAGATTAGTGCCTCACCCGGTCCGTTGACCACGCACCCTATCACAGATACGGTCAGCGGGTCGACCACATCTTCCAGCCGCTGTTCCAGCTCGTTCATGGTTTTGATCACATCAAATTCCTGCCGTGAACAACTTGGGCAGGCGATGAAATTAATGCCGCGCGAACGAATGCGCAGCGATTTCAGAATATCAAAACCGACTTTCACTTCTTCCACCGGGTCAGCCGCCAGCGAAATGCGCAGCGTGTCGCCAATGCCTTCTGCCAGCAACATGCCTAAACCAATGGCTGATTTGACCGCGCCAGCGCGGGCGCCGCCGGCTTCAGTGATCCCCAGATGCAGCGGCTGCTCGATTTGTTTGGCTAATAAACGATAAGCACCAACAGCCAGAAACACATCTGAAGCTTTGACGCTGACTTTAAACTGGTCAAAGTTCAGCCGGTCCAGAATTTCGACATGGCGCATCGCCGATTCGACTAACGCAGCCGGTGTCGGTTCACCATATTTTTCCTGAATATCAGCTTCCAGCGAACCACCGTTCACACCAATCCGGATTGGAATATTGTGAAAACGCGCGGCATCCACCACGGCGCGGATGCGGTCTTCACGACCGATATTGCCTGGATTAATCCGCAAACAATCCGCACCATATTCGGCCACCTGCAGGGCGATGCGATAATCAAAATGGATATCGGCGACTACAGGAATAGGCGACTGTTGTTTGATCAGCTTAAATGCTTCCGCCGCGTCCATAGTTGGCACCGACACCCGCACTAAATCAGCACCAGCTGCAGCGATAGCGCGAATTTGCGCCACTGTCGCATCAACATCTGTGGTGCGGGTATTGGTCATTGATTGCACAGCAATAGGTGCATCACCACCAATCAATAAAGAACCAACACGGATTTGTTTTGATTTGCGGCGGATAATTGGATTTTCAGCGTACATCTTATTCGGACCCGGTTAGTGTCAGGCGCACGACCTGACCTTGCTTATAGCCTGATAAATCAAGAGTTTTCCCACTGAGTGACGCAGTCACTGCAGTAGGATCACCGAAAGTAACTTTGAATGGCGCAGTGCCTGTTAACGTCAGGCTCTGACCGCTATTTTGCATATTGTACGCGAGCCGTTTGCCACTACCATCTGTCACGGCAACCCAACACTGGGCACTGAATTGCAGCTGCAAAGTCAGAGTCCCGGCGACGGCCACTTCGGGCTGTAAACCAGCTGGCTCTGTTGCAGTATCTGTCGTGCTGGCAGTGCCTGCGTTGTTCGCGCCTGCAGTTGTCAGGTCACCGGTAGCAACAGCAGGCGCGATTGCAGCTTCTGTCGTGTTAACAGGCGTCGTGGTCTCTGCTTGTGTCTCTGGCACTGGCTGATTTAAGCTTGCATCAACCACAACAGGTGTGTCTGCCGGAGCTAAGGCTGAGTTCGCCACGGATTGTTGCGGGTTGGATAGCGCCGGCGTGCTTACTGGCGATTCGGCCATCTCAGAGGTTGCAACCGCTTCAGGAGCCAGAGAGGACGGCACGGGGTCTGACGACTTGATGACGACCGCACTTTGAGCTGACTGTGGCTGCGTGCCAATCACCGTACTGTCCGATTCGGGCAACATAGCGACCGGCTGTTCATTCAGCATATGCGTCTGCCAGAACCAAATCAGAAACAACCCAATCAGTAACACCAGCAGAAAATAAGTCGCCAGCATAAAACGGTTTTCAGCAGCGTCGCGACTCGCCTTGTTCGAAAAGCTGTGTAGCGTAGCGCTGGCCTGCGGCAACGTCGCCAGTTGCTGGTCAAACTGCGCCAGCAAGTCGGCTTCATCCAGCTTGAGTAAACGAACATAGTGGCGTAAATACCCACGGATAAACGTCGGCGCCACCTGCGGGTCCCATTCGCCGCTTTCCAGCTGCCGGATCACCACAGCTTTCAGATTCAGCTGCGTTGCAGCCTGCTCCAGGCTCAGGCCCAGCGCTTCCCGGCGTTGACGCAACAACGCGCCGGCGTCAGCAAATGCGACCGGCGCCGTCATAGACCAGTCTCCGCCGGGTCGTGCAATAAGATCGTCTGACCTGGAGTCAGCACTGCATCAGTCGGTAGCTGATTCCAGGCGGCCAGTTGCGCCAGCGCCAGGTTAAATTTGTAGGCAATACTAAACAAGGTATCGCCATCCAGTGCCAGATATTCACGCGGAATTTGCCGCGCATCAGACAGACGCAGCACCTGGCCGGCTTTTAAATCACCCGGATCAGCCAATTGGTTCAGGCGCTGTAATTCGGAAACGCTGAGGCGGTATTTGCTGGCAATGCGGAACAATGTCTCGCCATATTGCACTTTGTGCGTGGCAGGTGCCTGCGCTGTGGTTTCAGTGGTCGCTGTTACGGCTGTTGTTCCAGTCGGCGCGGCCGGTACGGCAGAAACTGGCGGAGCGACAGGGACTGGGACGGCGGTGGTCTCAGGGACTACATTGGCAGTGCCAACTGAAGCCGCTGCAGACATCGCAGGTTCAGGTGTTCGCTCCATCAACTGTGGACCGGTCTCCGTGGTTAAACCAAAAGCTTCTGAATCCGGATTCACGCCAGTTTTACGCTTGACCACTTTGATTTTTGGGGTTGCTGCCGGTTTCGCCACCAGATCAGCCGGCTCCAGCCCAAGCAAGCTGGCTTTATATTGCTGACGTAATTTTTCCGGCGCTGAAGCGCTGAAATCGGCCGACAGCATCCAGGCGGTTTCCGGCGCAGTCGGATAAACCGATAACATAAATTTTTCAGTGGTTTGTTGCTCGGTTTTGTCATCGAGCTGATAGGCAATCATGTAACGCAGTAACGTTGCCTGTGGTGACACTTGCCCCAGCTCCTGCAGGCGTTTTTGCCAGATCCGCGCTTTTTCCAGGTCACCTTTGGCATAGTTCAGCATCGACAGGTTGTAGACAATGGAGTGCTTCACACCATTATGACGCAAGGCCTGTTCCAGATATTGCTGGTATTTATCAAAGTCTTTACGGCCCAAAGCGCAAAACGCCAGATTCTCATAACTGTCCGCCACCCGGATATAACCGGGCCGTTTCACTGCGGCCAGCAGTAACTCTTCAGCTTCATCAAACTTATTGATTTGGCATAGAAAAGCGCCAAAATTGTTATAAGTATCGGCGTTATTATGGTCTTTACGCAGCGCATCGCGGTACGCATCTTCTGCCTGCTCCAACTCGCCGACCTGCTGGTAATAATACGCCAGCGCGTTATCGACTTCCGGCATGTCCGGCGCCAGTTCGCGGGCTTTTTCCAGATTAAAGCGGGCTTGTGAGGTTTCGCCGCGTTGCAGGTAATTCAGCCCCAGCGACAAACGGGTGCGGGCAATCTGTTTGTTGTCGGTTGGACGTTCACCTGGAACTTTGCTGTCGACAATAGTTGACTCCGAGACGCAACCAAATAGCAGCGTACTACAGAGTCCAATACCAGCAAGCCAACTAAAACGCATAACTGATTGCCTGTCCTTGTCTTTTCAGACCATTTTTACTGAAATTTCCTCACCTTTCATCTGTTTTTTTACCAGACGTTTGGTGCGATCGATGACATCACCGACCAGCTGACCACAGGCGGCATCAATATCGTCGCCGCGGGTCTTGCGCACTATGACAGTAAAGCCATATTCCTGCAGAACTTTATTAAACCGATCGATGCGGGAATTGCTGGAACGCTTGTAAGGCGAGCCCGGATAAGGGTTAAACGGGATCAGATTGATTTTAGACGGAGTGTCTTTCAGCGCTTTGGCCAGTTCATGCGCCTGGTCCATGCTGTCGTTGATGCCTTCAAGCATCACATATTCGACTGTCACTTTATCGTTGGCACGGGAACCATCGACGTAACGTTTGGCTGCGGCGAGGAATTCTTCCATCGGATATTTTTTGTTCACCGGCACCAGTTCATCGCGCAGTGTGTTGTTCGGCGCGTGCAACGAAATCGCCAACGCCACATCGATTTTATCTTTGAGCAGGTCCAGTGCCGGCACGACGCCGGAAGTAGATAAAGTGACGCGCCGCTTGGACAGACCAAAACCATAGTCTTCCATCATCAGTTCCATCGCTGGTACCACATTATTGAGGTTCAGCAGCGGCTCGCCCATGCCCATCATCACCACGTTGGTGACCGGTTTTTCACCGGTGTCGCCATAACTGCCAATGATTTGGCCAACGCGCCAGACCTGACCGATAATTTCTGACACCGTCAGATTGCGGTTAAAGCCCTGCTGTGCGGTTGAACAGAACGAACAATCCAGCGCACAACCGACCTGCGAAGAGACACACAAAGTGCGGCGGTCTTTTTCCGGGATCCAGACCGTCTCCACTTCCTGGCCACCTTTGAGGCCCATGACGAATTTGATAGTGCCGTCAGCACTGTCCTGACGGGTCACAACTACAGGGGCTTCGATCACCGAATAGCGTTTGAGCTTCTCGCGTAACACTTTGTTGATATTCGTCATTTTATCGAAATCATCGACGCAGAAGTGATAAATCCATTTCATCAGTTGGTCGGCGCGAAAGGCTTTTTCCCCTAATGACACCATAAATTCTTTCATCTGCTCACGGGTCAGATCGAGTAAATTGATTTTCTGTTCAGGATTTAGGGTCATGGTTCACTCCGATGGCAGCGTTGCTGCAATCTAACTTGCTGGATGTATCGCGGCGATTTGGTCTGGCATCTGCATGGGTTTCTGGCATATGACAGACAAAATCGTCTCTGGTTCTTTGGCGCTCGCCAGATCAGGCAAAAAGGGGCATCAGCCCCTTCTGCTCTGTTGCAATGGTTCAGACTGGCCAAACAGGCCCGGCTGAAGCCTGAATGCAATTAACGGGTACGACCACAAACTTCAGCATCGCTGAAGAAGTAAGCGATTTCACGGGCAGCTGAAGCAGCAGCGTCAGAACCGTGTACCGCGTTTTCGTCGATGCTGGCAGCGTAGTCAGCACGTAAAGTACCGGCTGTAGCATCTTTTGGATTGGTTGCGCCCATGATTTCGCGGTTTTTACGCACTGCGTCTTCACCTTCCAGTACCTGGATCATTACCGGGCCTGAAGTCATGAAAGAAACCAGTGCATTGAAGAATGGGCGCTCTTTGTGTTCTGCGTAGAAACCTTCAGCCTGTTCACGGCTCAGGTGCAGCATTTTAGCAGCAACGATACGCAGACCTGCAGATTCGAAACGGTTGTAGATAGCACCGATCAGGTTTTTTGCGACTGCATCTGGTTTGATGATTGAGAAAGTACGTTCTAAAGCCATGTCAGACTCCCTTAAAAATAACAGTTGAAAATTTAGCGGTCGCGAATTATACGCGATCAGTTCCGCCTTGCCTATGCTTTCCGTCACTGCGACAAATCGCGGTAAAACGGGTTAAAGCACAGTGCCCGAACTTTGTGACTCTTTGCCTGCTAAACAACTAGTTAGACGTCAGTCATACGGCCTGAGCCAGACCTGGTAAATATTCAGAGTGCAGCAGGCTGCAAAAACAGAAAAACCGGCATCAGCCGGTCTTTCTCGCAGGTTAAACAGTCAGATCAGTTAAAACTTACCGACGACTTTGACCGATGCATCAACCGAAGCGGCGTCGATGTAACCAATCGCCGATGCGTCTGCCGCAACCGCAGCTTTGACATCAGCATCAGATGCCAGCTCTTTAGGTGGGGTGCCCTTACCGGTAAATACCAGCTTGGACCAATAAGCTTTCATCTGACTAGACGATTTGCCTAACACTTTGCTGTCAAATTCAGCACGAGCCGGCGCACCTTCCGCCAAATTTAATGGCGTGGCCTTGCTGCCGCTACTGAAGGTTGTACCGCGTCCGGTAAACAAACGACTAATCTCGGCCTGATCCAGGCTGGCCGCATTCGATGGATGCACTACTACAGCAACCTCAGCGGTGGCAACAGCCGACGATAAAACCAATGGAATAGCTACAAATTTCAACCAGTTCATGGTTTTCTCCACTCTTAGAATACTAAATCAATGCCGAAAGTAATGGCTTTGCTGTCACCTGCGACCATCTGGCCGTTAATGCCATCATCGGTAACATCGTCATATTGCACTTTAAATGCAGCCGAACTATGAAAATCCCAGCGCGCACCGACGCTGGCAGTGCTATGCATTTCCGACTCAGAATCAAAATCTGCGAAGGAGACAAAAGGCGTCCACTGACCAATCCGATAGCCGGCTGACAGCAGATAAGTGTCGAAATCACCGCCATCCAGCGTCAGACGGTTAAATTCGGTCAGCACCACCCAATTGTTGTAATCGACGTTCGCCGACACGCCGGCAAACTTGCCACGACGCGAATCGTCACCATCCCAGGTCACTTGTACGCCGTTGCGGTAGCGCTCGTTCTGATAGGTCATGTACGTAAAACGCAGGTCCAGCCAGTCACGATTCAGACTCAGCACACCACCGACGATATTTTTCCAGATCTCCCGGATGGGCTGCGAGCCGAAAAACTCCGACAACAGTTTGTTTTCAGTATCATCCTCACGGCCGGTATAAATATTGCCGGACACAGTCCAGTCGTTGACCTGATAGTTAAACTGCGCGTTGACGCCGTTGTAGTTAAAGATCTGCCAGGTGTAGTTGTCGGCAGCCGGCCGGATCCACAGATAGGCGTAGCTGACATCAAAAAAGTCAGAATAATAATACAGCGGTAAGCGTTTTTTACCGGCCTGTAAGGTCCAGTGCTCGTTCAGCACATAGGACAAATAAGCCCATTCAAACTCGGCATTAAAATCGTCAGCCCCCCGCCCAACCAGCTGCGCTGTGGCAGACAGACCTTCGGTCAGATCGGCGCTGATTTGCAGACCATATTTTGAATCTGGCTTAAAGCTCCAGTCTTCTTCATAAAAACCGACTATTGGGTAGTTGGCCAGAAAGGTCGGTTCCAGACCAAATTCCGGCACGCCCTCACCGCTCAGCACCTTGCCGCCAACAACGGATGCAAACCCGGAGATATCGACTTCAGCAACTGAGCTGGTGCTGACCAGCGCTGTGCATAAACCTAACGCGACTAAAGACTTCTTCATAGAGACGTTCCTCCAATCAATGCTGCTGCCTCAGACTGACAGCCTTAAAATACCAGGTCGACACCCATTGTCAGCAGACGATCTTTGTCCAGGGTGTAGTTGTCCTTTGCTGAACTCAGCTGTAGTTTGAACGCAGCTGAAGGGTGGAAATCGTAGCGCAGGCCGAAACTCCAGGTGTCGCGATCCGCCAGCTGGCTTTCGACAACCCCGGCGACTGTCGCTAACAGTGGCACTTGCGGCGGGATTGCTTTGTAAATCGCAGATTTGCTGGTGTCGTCGTCTTTTTCGTAGGAGATGTATGGTGTCACCGCATCAAAGCGCCGGCCAACCGAGACGAAATAGGCATCGCGGTCAGCCATGTAGGAATTCTTCACTTTCACGTTGGTGTATTCGGTCACAGCGACCCAGTTATTGCGGTCGTAACTTAAGCCAAAACCAAAGAATGTGCCTTCGTCTTCATTAAAATCAATGTCGCGGGCGACTGCGCCAAAACCAAAGGTATTCAGCGCGTTAAACAGTGGTGTCAGCGCCGTCGCATTGATAGTGACATCCGCCATGAAATACGCGACACGGGCACTTAACCAGTCATTCGATAATTCCCAGGAACCGCCGCGGATATCCTGGACTTTACTGCGTGATAAAGCCCCATTGACTGAAATATCGCCCTCATATGCGCCATATACTAACTGGACGTTGGACGTCATATCGGCAATTGAGGTGGAGTGATACAACGAAATACCATCCATCGTATCAAACTCAACATCGTAGACAGCGCGTGGCGTCCGGGCCCAGTCAAAAGCGTAACCGACATCGAGGTAATCAGAATATTTGTAGAAAGGAATACGGAAACGGCCGGCGTTCAGACGTAAATCGTCGTTCAGCTGATAACTCAGAAAAGCCCAGGCAAATTTTGCGTCGAAATCCTCTGCACCTTTGGCCATCAGCTGTGCCATTACAGATAATTTATCGCCTAAATCAGATGACAGTTGGACAGCAAATAAGGATTCATTTTTAAATTCGATGTCGTTGGTATAGTCATACAACGTATCGTCATTGCCGGTAGTCATCCCACCTTTGACCGATGCAAAGCCGTTAATTTTAACTTCTGCCATTGCAGCAGATGACAACAAACAAGCAGCAGAAACGCACAATCCGATCAGAGTCTTTTTCATTCAAACAATCTCCAGACTTACAGCGATATTTTTCAACCAGCTTAGTTCACCGAAGTAAAAAAACCAGAAAATTCAGAACTATAAATTTAAGTTCCATCAACGGCGAAAAAAATTTTTGCGGACTTTATATGAGAAATCAGAGACTTACAAGAATCATCTACTGCAGGAACAAAAAAGCCTGCAACAGCAGGCTTTGGTGGAATAAAAACAGGGAAAATGTACCTAAAATCAATGACCTTCGCTAACCATGTTAATAGTGTACTTCGGAATTTCCACCACCAGGTCAGCATCTGCGACACGAGCCTGACAGCCTAAACGCGACTCCGGTTCCAGACCCCAGGCCTTGTCCAGCATGTCTTCTTCCAGCTCGTCGCTTTCATTCAAAGAATAAAAGCCTTCGCGCACGACCACATGACAAGTGGTACAAGCGCACGACTTTTCGCAGGCATGTTCAATCGAAATGCCGTTTTTCAGCGCCACATCCAGGATAGTCTCACCGGCCTTGGCTTCTAACGCAGCACCATCCGGGCATAATTCCGGGTGTGGCAAAAATATAATCTGGGGCATATCAGACCTCGTCGACTTTATGACCCTGCAGCGCCAGCCGGATAGACATGTCCATGCGCCGTGCAGCAAAATCGTCGGTTAAATGATTAGTGTGTTCGATCGCCGCTTTAATAGCGGCAGTGTCTTCACCGGTCGCCAGTTGCTGCAACTGATGTAATGACTGTTCAATGTGATGTAATTCAGCGGACGACAACAGATGCGCATCGGCACTTAAAGCGGCGCTGACCGCTTCATAGACTCGATTGGCTTCAACCTGCTGCTCTCGCAATAAACGCAGCTGCATATCTTGTTTGGCGTATAACATCGAATTTTGGATCATCTGCGCAACCTGGTCATTGCTCAGGCCATAAGATGGTTTCACCTCAATCGACGCACTGACACCACTGGATTTTTCCTGCGCTGTGACACTGAGCAGCCCGTCCGCATCGACCTGAAAGGTCACACGGATATGCGCGCCGCCGGCAGCCATCGGCGGAATACCGGTTAAATCAAAACGCGCTAATGAGCGACAGTCGGCAACACCTTCACGTTCACCTTGCAGCACATGAATTGCCATCGCAGTCTGACCATCTTTAAAAGTGGTAAATTCCTGCGCCCGCGCGACCGGGATCACAGTATTGCGCGGAATGATCTTTTCGACCAGACCACCCATAGTCTCCAGGCCCAGCGACAGCGGAATCACGTCCAGCAACAAAGTGTCGCTGTCCGATTTATTGCCGACCAGTACATTGGCCTGAATCGCAGCGCCAATGGCCACCACTTTATCCGGGTCAATTGAGGTCAAAGGTTCAGTTTCAAACAGTTCAGCCACCGCCTGGCGCACCAATGGCACCCGGGTAGAACCACCGACCATCACCACTTTGGCCACGTCTGTGACATCAAGGCCAGCATCACGCAGCGTCTGTTTACAGGCGCGTAAAGTACGGCGCACTAATGGCTGGATTAACTCATCAAATTCGCTGCGGCTTAAACTGAAAGTGGTAGCAACCCCTGCAACATCCAGCTTGTAGCTATAGCTGTCGGCATTGCTTAATGCTTCTTTGATTTGCCGCGACAGTTGTAATAACTGACGTAACTGCTGATGACTGAGCTCTGTGATCCCAGCTTGCTGCTTCAGATGCAGCAGAATTTGCTGGTCAAAATCATCACCACCAAGCGCCGAATCGCCGCCGGTTGCTAAGACTTCAAACACACCACGGCTTAAACGCAGAATAGAAATATCAAAAGTGCCACCACCTAAGTCATACACGGCAATCACGCCTTCCTGACCGGAATCCAGACCATAAGCCAGCGCCGCGGCCGTCGGTTCGTTTAATAACCGCAGCACATTCAGGCCAGCCAGCCGTGCGGCGTCTTTGGTCGCCTGACGCTGCGCATCATCAAAATAAGCCGGCACTGTGATGACCACACCGGTCAGCTCACCACCGAGCGTCTGACTGGCGGTATCGGCCAGCGTGGCCAAAATCTCGGCCGACACTTCAACCGGGTTTTTCACCCCGGCGACGGTATCAAGCGCGACTAAACCTTGTTGATCGACCAGCTGATACGGCAGTTCCGCAGCATGTGCCAGCGTCTCCTGATAACCGCGGCCCATTAAGCGTTTTACCGAAATAATTGTGTTGTGCGGGTCAAGCGCCGCATCGGCCAGCGCAGCTTTACCGACGATGACTTTATCTGCGGTATAACGCACCACAGATGGCACCATGTCGTCGCCCTGGGTATTTTGCAGCGTTTTGGCTTCGCCACTGCGTACTGTCGCGACTAACGAATTGGTGGTGCCGAGGTCGATACCGGCGGCGAGTTTATGTTGGTGCGGGGCGGCGGTTTGGCCGGGTTCAGCAATTTGTAATAAGGCCATGGCGGTCAGTCTTGTGTCTGCTGTGCAATAAACTCAAGCTCTTGCTCGAGTTTAAAGAAAAATTTGAGTTTGCGGATTATATCAGCCGCTGCTAAATCCTGCTCGTGAGAGTTCCCGCCAAGCGCGCCGCTGAGGTTAGCCAGCAGCTGCTTTTTCTGCGCACGGATTTGGCGTTCGGCGTCGTCAATCACAGCATCCGGATCTGCGGCATGCGGGATCTCGGCCAGCAATTCACGCAGTTCCATTTGTTGCATTAGAAATGTGGTGTCGGTGAAACTGCGCTGCTCAGCGCTGATTTTCACGCCGCGCAATGCCAGCAAGTGTTCGGCGCGTAATAAGGGTTGTTTCAGGCTGTGGTAGCCGTCATTGATATTGGCGGCTTGTTGCACCGCCAACATGCGGTCACGCTCGGAGGCGCTGGCAAAATTATCCGGGTGGAATTGCTTTTGCAGCGCCAGATAACGGGTGCCCAACTCGGTCAGATCCACATCAAACTGCGCAGGCAGCTGAAACAACTGGAAATAATTCATTCAGGGCACCAATTTGCAACTAACCGGCATTGCACTTAAACCGTGAAGCTCTCGCCACAACCACACTCGCCATTGACGTTCGGGTTGTTGAACTGGAAGCCTTCGTTTAAGCCTTCTTTGACAAAATCCAGCTGAGTGCCGTCGATATACACCAGGCTTTTGCCATCAACGATGATTTTTAAATCGTCTTGTTCAAACACCTGATCATCATCATTCAGCTCATCAACAAATTCCAGCACATAAGCCAGACCAGAACAGCCGGTGGTTTTGACACCCACCCGCAGTCCAACGCCTTTGCCACGATTTGTCAGAAAACTGCGCACCCGCTCAGCGGCCGCGCTGGTCATGGTAATGGCCATGGCGCTTAACCTCCGTGACGTTGCTTATAATCCGCAATCGCCGCTTTGATCGCGTCTTCCGCCAGAATCGAACAGTGAATTTTCACTGGTGGCAACGCAAGTTCCTGTGCGATGTCGGTGTTTTTGATCTGGGCGGCTTCGTCCAGGCTTTTGCCTTTGACCCATTCAGTCACCAGGCTGCTCGACGCAATAGCGCTGCCGCAGCCATAGGTTTTAAATTTGGCATCTTCGATAATGCCCTGGTCATTGACCTTGATTTGCAATTTCATTACGTCGCCGCAAGCAGGTGCGCCGACCATACCGGTGGCTACTGTCGGGTCATCTTTGGCAAATGCGCCGACATTGCGCGGGTTTTCGTAGTGATCGATAACTTTGTTGCTGTATGCCATGATCTTTACCTCAATGCAGGTTGGGTTTGCGCCCCGCCCTGTGCTTAGTGAGCCACCCAGGCCACTGTATTTAAATCAACACCGTCTTTGTACATGTCCCACAGTGGCGACATTTCGCGTAATTTCGCGATTGCTTCGTGCACAATTTTGATGGTGTGGTCAATTTGTTCTGCCGTGGTGAAACGGCCAATACTGAAACGGATTGAGCTGTGTGCCAGTTCGTCAGACAAACCCAGCGCCCGCAGTACATAAGAAGGTTCCAGACTGGCTGAAGTACAGGCTGAACCGGAAGACACCGCGATGTCCTTCAGCGCCATAATCAGCGACTCGCCTTCGACATAGTTAAAACTGATATTGGTAATGCCCGGCACACGGTGCGTCGCATCGCCATTTAAAAAGACTTGTTCGATGTCTTTGATACCGTCCCACAGACGCTGACGCAGCGTGGCAAAGCGTTGATTTTCTTCAGTCATTTCCAGCTTAGCGATGCGGAAAGCTTCACCCATGCCAACGATTTGGTGCGTTGGTAAAGTACCTGAACGCATACCACGTTCATGGCCGCCACCATGGGTCTGCGCTTCTAAACGAATGCGTGGCTTACGACGCACATACAGCGCGCCAATGCCTTTTGGACCGTAAATTTTGTGGGCAGAAAACGACATCAGGTCGATTTTCAGTGTTTGCAGGTCGATGGCCACTTTGCCGGCCGCTTGTGCAGAATCGACATGGAAAATAGTGCCGTTAGCGCGGCACAGTTCGCCGATGGCAGCCACGTCTTGGATCACACCGATTTCATTGTTGACCATCATCACGCTGACGACTGTGGTGTCAGGGCGTAACGCTGCTTTGAATTTTTCCAGATCTAACAAGCCGTTGGCTTCGACATCCAGATAAGTGACTTCAAAACCTTCACGCTCTAAAGCCCGCATGGTATCCAGCACGGCTTTGTGTTCGGTGCGCAGCGTGATCAGGTGTTTGCCTTTTTTATGGTAAAACTGCGCAGCGCCTTTGATGGCCAGGTTGTTGGATTCTGTCGCGCCAGAGGTAAACACGATTTCGCGCGGGTCGGCATTGACCAGCTCGGCAATCTGACTACGCGCCACTTCAACCGCCTCTTCAGCCTGCCAGCCGAAGCGATGCGACCGGGAGGCCGGGTTACCAAAATCACCGTCCATCGTCAGGTATTGCATCATTTTTTCTGCGACCCGTGGGTCAACTGGCGTAGTCGCGGCGTAATCTAAATAAATCGGTAACTTCATGCTTGGCTCCGTCTGAAGTCTACAACTGGCAATTGACTTCAATTTCGCTGATAGGGTGTTTTAACTGGCGGCTGTCCTGCCGCTTGGCCACGCTCTGAATTTCGTGCTGGCTGACCAGCTCGCCCAGCGTGATCCGGGTCAAAAAGTCCTCGATGCGATGGCTTAGATCGCTCCATAAACTGTGGGTCAGACACTTGGCACCGCCCTGACAGTCGGATTTTCCCTGACAGCGTGTCGCATCGACAGATTCGTCGACCGCGCTAATCACTTCAGACACGCTGATTTGTTCTGCTGGTTTGCCCAACTGATAACCGCCGCCAGGTCCGCGCACACTGCTGACCAGACCCTGTTTACGCAGGCGGGCAAATAATTGTTCAAGATATGATAATGAAATTTCCTGGCGGACTGAAATGTCAGCCAAAGGTACCGGCCCTGCGGCTGCGTGCAGCGCCACATCCAGCATCGCGGTGACGGCATAACGCCCTTTCGAGGTAAGTCGCATCTGAACTCCGGAGTCCGGTAAAGGAATGGCGCCGATTGTACATTCCTGACTGATTTAGTCAAGTATTAATCCTACTAAAATAGTCAGGTATTATCCATCACAAACCGAATTTCCAAACAGCTACTGCGGCAACAAAACTGGCCGGTATTGTGCTAAATCGTCGGGTCAAACTCTTCCAGTTGTTTCTTACGCTGCTCAGCCGCCAGTCGCTCCGCTTCCCGGAACGCTTCATCATCAATATCCATAGTCGGCACTGCACTGCAGACGTTGCCGCCGAGCTGGTTCACACTCTGGCACAGCTCCGCGACTTTGTTGTCCAGGCAATGGATATGGTCCAGCATCCGGCCAATGGCATTGGCCACCGGATCCGGGTTGTCGCTCGCGACCGCATAGGCATCAAAGCCAAACTTTTTCGCCAGCTGTTGGCGTTCGGCAGTGACTTCAACGCCTTGTTTCGCGACGATCCGGCCCGGAATACCCACCACAGTGGCACCCGGCGGTACATCTTTGACCACCACAGCGTTGGAGCCGATGCGGGCATTTTCGCCGACATACAAAGGCCCGAGAATTTTTGCACCAGCGCCGATGACCACGTTATTGCCCAGCGTCGGATGGCGTTTGCCCGGATTCCAGCTGGTGCCGCCCAAAGTCACGCCATGGTACAGCGTGACGTCATCACCGATTTCCGCCGTTTCGCCAATCACCACGCCCATGCCATGGTCGATAAAAAAGCGTCGGCCGATTTTGGCGCCGGGATGAATTTCCACGCCGGTCAGCCAGCGGGCGATGGTACTTAAAAAGCGGGCTAACCATTTAAAATTGGCTTGCCACAACTGATGATTCATCCGGTGCCACCAGATGGCGTGTAAACCCGGATAATTGGTCAGCACTTCAATAAAATTACGTGCCGCCGGGTCACGCTCAAATACGCTTTTGATGTCTTCTCTGATACCTGCAAACATGAGCGGATCCTTGTCTTAATCGTCTTGCCGGCCTTGCCGGCCAAAGCGCTGCACTGAAGTTAAAATGCCACGCAGAATATTCAGTTCAGTCTCGTCCGGCCTTGCCCGGCTGAACAACCGGCGTAATTTAATCATGATGTGGCCCGGGTGCTGACGGATGATAAAACCGGTTTGATCCAATGTGGTTTCCAGATGCTGGTAAAAACCTTCCAGCTGTTCAGCCGTTGGATACTTCTCCGGCACATCCGCTGCAGGTAAGGTTTGCGCACCCAGCAGCGCCATGCGGATTTCGTAACTGACCACCTGCACCGCCATCGCCAGATTCAGCGAGGTGTAGTCGGCGTTGGTCGGGATACACAGATGGAAATTACACTGGCGTAATTCGTCGTTCGACAAGCCGTTGCTTTCGCGACCAAACACAATAGCCACCGGCCCTTGCGCGACTTCCGCCGCCACTTTTAAACCACACTGACGCGGGTCGAGCACTGCAATATCATGACTTTTTGGCTTGTGACTGGTGCCGATCACTAAAGAGCAATCGGCAATAGCTTCGCTAAGCGTGCTGACAGTGCGGGCATTGGCCAGCACATCGCTGGCGCCGGCCGACAACGCATAAGCCTGACCATCGACTTCAGTCTTGGGTGACACCAGCACCAGTTGCGACAGCCCCATCGTTTTCATTGCCCGCGCCACAGAGCCAATATTGCCGCTGTGGGTGGTTTCAATGAGGACGATACGGATCTGTGCAAACATGGGTTAAAAGTCCGGCTGCAGCCACGCCAGAATAAAAGGCATAGCGATTTAAAAAAGAGCGGCATTTTAGCATAAGGAATTCACCGATGGGCAGGAAAAAAAGATGTCTGGCCATCTAAAAGCACGGTTGTAGTCCAGCGAGCGGCATCTGACGTATTTGCCACTGCAAAGCGTTGATGGCTTTGCTAGAATAGCGCCCGTTTTCCCCCACAATAAGGATAGATCGCATGAAAGCTTTGACTTCGCTCGTGGTTATTTCCAGTTTGTTTGCTCTCTCTTCGTTCTCTGCCACTGCCAATACCGTTGATACTGCTGCCATTCAGGCCGCGGTCGACCATCCGGTGCGCAGTGCCACTAATAAGGCCCGTGACCAATATCGCCATCCGGTGGAAACACTGAGTTTCTTTGGCGTCACACCACAAAGCACTGTGGCCGAAGTTTCTCCTGGCGGCGGCTGGTATACCGAAATCCTGGCACCGCTGCTGCAACAACAAGGCAAATACTACGCCGCGCATCAGCCAAAAGATGCGACTTCAGAATATGCCAAAAAGACCCGTGCCGATTATCTGGCGAAACTCGCCGCCAATCCGGTCTACAGCAAAGTAGAAGTGACTGAGTTCTCCGCCGCCGGTGGCAAACAAATCGCACCAGCCGGCAGTGCTGATGTTGTGCTGACTTTCCGCAACCTGCACAACTGGTACATGGCTAAAGGTGATGAAAGCCTGCTGACGGCATTTAAATCTTTCCACACTGCGTTAAAACCAGGTGGTGTACTCGGCGTGGTGGAACATCGCCTGCCGGAATCTAAGCTGAATTCGAACTGGAAAGAATCCGGTTATATGCCGCAAAGCCTGGTGATTAAACTGGCCGAACAGGCTGGTTTTGTGCTGGAAGGCAGCAGCGAAGTGAACGCCAATCCAAAAGATACCGCTGATCATCCGGGCGGCGTCTGGGCCTTACCACCGACTTACACCAACAAAGAGCAGGATAAAGCCAAATATCAGGCTATTGGTGAAAGCGACCGTATGACCCTCAAATTCCGTAAACCTGCAACTAAATAAGTGGATAAACCGATGAAAGTTCTTGTGATTGGCGGCGGCGGCCGTGAACATGCCCTGGCCTGGAAAGCGGCGCAGTCGCCACAGGTCAGCCAGGTGTTTGTGGCGCCGGGCAATGCCGGTACTGCGCTGGAAAGCACTTTAACCAACGTCGCTATTGCGGCTGACGATGTGCCGGCGCTGCTGGCTTTTGCCAAAGCGGAACAGATTGCGCTGACGATTGTTGGCCCAGAAGCGCCACTCGCGCGGGGTGTCGTTGATGCCTTCCGCGCGGACGGTCTGCAGATCTTTGGGCCTACCCAAGGCGCTGCGCAGCTGGAAAGCTCAAAAGCCTTTGCCAAGGACTTTCTCGCCCGCCACCAAATCCCGACGGCGGCTTATCAGACTTTCACCGACATTGCTGCAGCCAAAGCCTTTGTTGTAAAAATGGGCACACCGATCGTAATTAAAGCCGATGGCCTGGCCGCCGGTAAAGGCGTGATCATTGCGCAGACCGAAGCCGAAGCTTTTGCTGCCATCGAAGATATGCTGGCCGGCAACAAGTTTGGCAGCGCGGGCAGCCGCGTAGTGGTAGAAGAGTTTCTGGTCGGTGAAGAAGCGTCTTTTATCGTGATGGTAGACGGCAAACATGCGTTGCCTTTTGCTTCATCACAAGACCACAAAGCGCGCGACGACGCCGATCAGGGCCCGAACACCGGTGGTATGGGCGCTTATTCGCCGGCTCCGGTGGTCACGCCTGCTGTACATGACTGGGTGATGCAGCACGTGATTTACCCAACAGTGCAAGGTATGGCTGCTGAAGGCCAGGTCTATACTGGTTTCCTTTATGCCGGTTTGATGATCGCGCCCGACGGTACTGCCAAAGTGCTGGAATTTAACTGCCGCTTTGGCGACCCGGAAACGCAACCTATCATGCTGCGCCTGCAGTCTGACTTAGTTGCGCTGTGCGCCGCCGCTTGTGCCGGTAAACTCGACAGCATGCAGATCGACTTTGACAGTCGTGCTGCTGTTGGTGTCGTACTGGCCGCTGGTGGTTACCCGGATGATTATCGCAAGGGCGATGTGATTGCTGGTCTGCCAACGGACGACAACCGTGAAGCCAAAGTGTTTCACGCCGGCACTGTGCTCAAAGACGGTCAGGTGCTGACGGCCGGTGGCCGTGTACTTTGTGCCACCGCTTTAGGTGCGAATGTTACGGCCGCACAACAAGCCGCTTATCAGCTGGTCGACCAAATTCACTGGGATGGCGTATTTAGCCGCCGGGATATCGGTTATCGCGCCGTGGCGCGGGAAAAGCAGCAGTAACCTTATCAACATACTGTGCGTGTAATCTTCTAAAACTGCCGGCTGATGCCGGCTTTTTTGCCAAAGCAGGATCCTATGATGCGTTTAACTTTTACTCCGCTGGCGCTGCTGTGCGCTGGCCTGAGCAGCCCGCTGCTCGCTGCCGAATGTGCTGCACCTTTTGTTGCGGTGCACGCTATTCAGGGCAATAGCGATCAAAGTCCGAAAGCCGGTGAAACCCTGACCACCCGTGGCGTGGTACTCAGTGTGCTGTACGGCGACAGTAAAAACCCACAGTTATTGCTCGGCAGTGTCGAAGCGGACCAAGACCCGGCAACTGCCGAAGCCATTCTGGTCACCGACAGCCAACAGGCGAAACAACGCCAGGCCGGTGATGTGTTGCAGTTAACCGGTACAGTGCGTGAAATGGCCGGCATGACAGCACTGACCAACATCACTGTGGCCGAATATTGCGCCCGGCAACCCCTGCCAGCCGCCACCGCAGTGACGCTGCCGCTGGCATCCGCAACAGCCTTTGAAGCCTTAGAGGGCATGCTGCTGAGTTTTCCACAGTCGCTGATCGTTAACGACAGTTACGGTTTGTCGCGTTATGGCGAACTGGTGCTGGCCAATGAACGCCTGCCGGTTGCGACCGAAGTTGCAGTGCCAGGTGATGCCTCCAAAGCGCTGATGGCAAAACAACTGCTGCAGGAAATCACTATCGATGATGCCAGCCTGAAACAAAACCCGCAGCCGGTGCGCTTCCCGACCGGCAATTTATCTGCCGACAATACAGTGCGGGTCGGTGATACCGTCAATAAACTACAGGGTTATCTGCTGCAAACCAAGGCCGGTTACCGAGTGGTGGTGAGCCAGCAGCCGGAGTTTGTTGCCAGCAATCCAAGACCGGCGGCGCCTGCCGCGAGAAAAGCCGGTGCACTGCGCATCGCCAGCTTTAACGTGCTGAATTTCTTCACCGGCGAAGGCAGCAGCCCACGTTTCCCAACCAAACGCGGCGCCAGTGATGCCAATGAGTTGCAGCGTCAACAAGCCAAAATGCTGGCAGCGCTCAGCGCTATGGATGCGGATGTGATAGGTCTTTTGGAAGTGGAAAATAACGGTTTTGGCAGCGGCAGCGCCTTAGCAACCATAGTGCAGAGCCTGAACCAGCAACTCGGCAGTGACGTTTATGCTTTTGTGCAACCCAGCGAAAAACCGGGCTCGGACGATATTATGGTGGCGATGATTTACCGTAAAGCCAGTGTGGAGCCGGTTGGCACCACGGCTGTCTACACCAAAGCGCCATTTGATAAAGGCAGCCGGCCGCCGCTGGCTCAAAGCTTCCGTCACCTCGATTCAAAAGAGCAGCTGACCGTCAGCATCAACCACTTTAAATCCAAAGGCAGTTGTCCAAAACAAAGCGGACCGGATTCAGATCTGAACGACGGTCAGGGCTGCTGGACACCAACCCGGGTCGCAGCCGCAAAAGCTTTGACCGGATGGCTGAAAACCGAACCGACCGGCATTGATACTGACTATGTGCTGCTGATGGGCGACTTAAACGCTTACCGCAAAGAAGCGCCGCTGCAGTATCTGGAGCAAAACGGCTGGCAACATCTGGCCCCCAAAGACGCAGTACATTCATCTTTTGTCTATCGCGGCCGCTCCGGCACGCTGGACCACGCTTTGGCCAGCCCGCAGCTAAAAGCCAAACTGCAGCAGTTCCACCATTGGGGCATTAATGCCGATGAACCAGCGGTACTGGATTACAACACTGAGTTTAAATCCAAAGCACAGCAACAAGAGTTGTACGCGCCAACGCCGTACCGCTCGTCTGACCATGATCCGTTGTATATGGACTTTAAGTTCTGATCTAAATAACAAAGCCCCGTCACCGGGGCTTTGTTTTATCTGCGCTACCGCTTACACACTTACACACTAAGCGCAGCCCGCACCAGCATGCTGAATACACTGATCACACCAAAGCCCCAGACAATAGAGCGCAACAAGGCATAATCCAGCAGGTAAAACAGGATAAACAGCACCCGACAGCCGACGTACAACCAGGCCAGAGTCTGCATGATGTTGTCGTAATTACCGCTGACCACACAACCAAGTACTGCTGCCAAAAACAGCTGCAGCGCCTCAAAGCTGTTGTAATGCGCGGCATTGGCGCGGGCTCCCAGCCCTTCTAGCCGTGCTTGCTGCGCACGTGGCAGGTGATTGTCATAACCGCCTAACTGATTCATTGCCCGCGCTACCGGCACCCGCGCCAGATAAGGCAGCAAAGCCACGGCAAATAACGCCCATAAAATACTGGCCATTAACTTTCCTTCTCACAGACAAAGGCCAGCACCGGCTGGACCGGGTTTAATTTGAAGCGGCTGACTTTGCCGTCACATGGTTTGGATAAATCCGCCCAGGGCAACCAGTGGTCATCGACCAGCTGGAAGATAAATTTGCCGGCGCTGACCAGCACTGTGCCCTGACTGGTGACGGCTAAATCCTGACCATTGGCCGGCATCGGTAACAAGGCTTCGGCTTTTTTGCCGCCGGCCTGATAACGCCACAACCACAGCGGGCTGTCAGCAGGCTGGCCTGGCCGTGGCGCCGTAAAGAAAAACCGGTCTGTGCTGGCCTGATATAACAAAGCCCGGCCAATGTGGCCCGCTAATGTCGTCAGTTCGCCGTCTTTGGTTCTGTAGACAGCACGGTTTGGCCCTGTGCTGTCTTCGAGTAAAAACAGCAATAAATCTTCATCTGAACCCCAGACGTGATAACCCACACCTTTGAGTTCCGGAAACAACAGCTGCTCCGTCTGGCTGTTGATTTGCCACAGCCGCTGCGTGCCGTCGGCTTCGACCCGGACGACGGAGTAGTCGCTGTCAGAGCCTGGCAGCGGTGTCGCCGAAAACTCACCAAATGGCGTGGCGCGCAGAGCTTTGCCAGCGCCGCCTTCCGTTAACAACAACCAGTGAATGTCGGTCGCCATCGGCCCTTCACCCGCTTGTGCTGTCCAGAGCAAGCGGCTGCCGTCACGGCTAAAAGCCGGCTGATTCTGGTAACCTTTTTGCTTGATAGTGCCGAGGACCTTTTGAATGGCGACGCCATGTTCGGCGCTTTGATATTGCGCGTATTGAATTTGATATTGCGGGTCCGCACTGGCACTGAGCGCCAGAAACAACGCGGCAAAACTGAACACTTTCATGAGATTCCTGCTGAATAAGTAGAAGACGACATCCGCTGCCGCTTGCTGTGACTTCACTTTATCCTTTATGGTAAAGCCAAAGCAAATCAGAACGGAGTGCGCGGATGTCACAAAAAAACCCGATTATTGCCGTGACCGGCTCCTCCGGAGCCGGGACTACCACGACTACCAACGCCTTCTCACATATCTTCCGCACTCAGGGCATAGATGCAGCTTTTGTTGAAGGCGATTGTTTCCATCGCTACAGCAGACCGGAAATGGATGTCGAAGTTCGCAAAGCGCGGGAACAAGGCCGCCATATCAGTTATTTCGGTGCTGAAGCCAATGATTTCGGCGCGCTGGAGAACTGCTTTGCCAATTATGCTGAGCATGGCAGCACGAAAATCCGCAAATATCTGCATACCTTTGACGAAGCTGTGCCTTTTAATCAGCTGCCCGGTACTTTTACGCCCTGGCAGGATATCCGCCCTGACACCGATTTATTGTTTTATGAAGGTCTGCACGGCGGTGTAGTGACTGAGCAGAACAACGTGGCGCGCCACGTCGATTTGCTGATTGGCATGGTGCCTATTATCAACCTGGAGTGGATCCAGAAAATCATGCGCGACACCAGCGAGCGCGGCCATTCACGGGAAGCGGTGATGGCCAGCATAGTGCGCAGCATGGACGATTACATCAACCACATCACGCCGCAGTTTTCGCGCACCCATATTAACTTTCAGCGTGTGCCGACGGTGGATACCTCGAACCCGTTCAGTGCTAAAGATATTCCGTCGCTGGATGAAAGTTTTGTGGTGATCCGCTTTCGCGGCATCAAACACGTCGATTTCCCTTATTACCTGCAAATGCTGCAGGGCTCTTTTATGTCACGGGTTAATACGCTGGTGGTGCCGGGCGGCAAAATGGGTCTCGCGATGGAGCTGATATTAACGCCGCTGATTGAAGAGCTGATGCTCAAACGCCGCCAGGCGCGCGGTCAGGTCAGCTGGATTGAATAAGGCTGGGATTTAACCGGGCTTAGCCCCGGTTAAACCTCACTGACCTGAAAGTCACTGAGTAGCAACTGCCAATAACCGACGCTGTGCCACTGGCCTTGTTTAAAGCCGATATCGGGTAACAAGGCCACCTGTTTCATGCCGCATTTTTCATGCAAAGCCACACTGGCCGCATTCGGCTGCACGATGCCACCCAGCGCCGCGTGGTAACCCGCGGTTTTTAACAGGCTAAACAGCTGCTGATACAGCGCATAACCGACACCACGCCCCTGTGCAGCAGGTTTCAGATAGACCGTCACTTCCACTGAATAACGATACGCCGCCCGCGTTTTCCACGGCGTGGCGTAGCAATATCCCAGCACTTCGCCGGCCACATCAGCCACCAGATAAGGCAAGCCTTGTTGCAGCACGCCGCTGATGCGGGTTGCCATCTCGTCTGCAGTCACTGGCTGCTCTTCGAAGCTGACCGCGGTATCCGCCACATAAGGATTGTAAATCGCCGCAATAGCTTCAGCATCTGCGATGGTAGCGGCGCGGATCAGCATGTCAGACTGGGGCATCAGCAAAGTCCTGTTCGCGATAGAAAGATGGCCTTACTAGTTGCAAGCAAGGCCTTCAGATTTAAGCCAAATCCGGCAGATTACGGCCATAGAATATTTCGCGCATTTCGCGTTTTACTTTTTTCGCGATAGCACGTTGTTCGTCCGCGCTGACAGAATCCACGCCGGCACCAAAGATATAGTTATCCAGCGCAAAGTCTTTTAGCATCATCTTGGTGTGGAACAGGTTTTCCTGATAGACGTTGACGTCGACCATCTGGAAGGCGTTTTTCGTCGCATCGTCCATAAAGTTCTGAATGGAGTGGATCGGGTGGTCAATGTAATGTTTCACACCGCTGACATCCCGGGTAAAACCACGTACCCGGTAATCGATAGTGACAATATCTGACTCAAAGCTGTGAATTAAGAAATTCAGTGCCTTCAGCGGTGAAATCACACCGCAGGTTGACACTTCAATATCGGCGCGGAAAGTACAGATGCCGTCATGCGGATGGTGTTCCGGATAGGTGTGCACGCAGATATGACTTTTATCCAGATGCGCCACAATAGCGTCCGGCGTCGGGCCTGCGGCTTTGTCTTCCATGGGTTCTTCACAGACCAGAATCGTCACACTGGCGCCCTGCGGATCATAATCCTGCCGCGCAATGTTGAGGATATTGGCGCCGATAATATGCACCACTTCCGACAGGATGTCGGTCAGCCGGTCGGCATTGTATTGCTCGTCAATGTAGGAAATATATTCCTGCCGCTGCTGATCGGTCTGCGCGTAGCAGATATCGTAAATACTGAAACTCAGGCTTTTGGTTAAATTGTTAAAGCCATGCAGCTTCAATTTTTCAAAAGGTTTGACCACGGTCTTCTTCTCTCCACTGAGTACAGAGTACTCAGTATAGGTTACTCAATTTCCGAACTGGCTAGAGCACCATATAGTTTAAAAAAGCGGCAGCAGCGATAAGCAGAATGGCCGCAGGCAAGGCAGATTTTTGAAGCTTTAGTGGTTCTAAAGCGAGAAA
>NZ_CAXIRE010000017.1:0-233314 GCF_964031785.1 Rheinheimera texasensis | reverse complement strand
GTGCGGCGTTGTTTGGTTTTTTGCGTTGCCCTTATCCGGGCTCTCGGCTAACAAATCGCGGCACTTGCGGCCTTCGGCCGCAGCGACGTCAACTGCGATGCAGTTGCCGCGCGTGCGCTCAGCGTTATATGCCTAGGAACATTAATGCGTAAAATCTTATATTTCATAATGTTTTTCAGCTCAGCTTTTAGTGCAACAGCAGCTGAGAAAGTACTGAATGAAAAAGAAGCATTGTGTCTGGGGTTTAAATGGAATGCATTGCGGCAATCTGGAATTGAGCTATTTGTTCCTCGAAAAATAAACGAATATACCGCAGATTTGTATGTGGCTGATTTTACTGTATCAGGTAAGACGGTATTCATAATTAATGCACCAATTAATACCGACAATCCTGAAAAAGGAATCAATATAGGCTTTCTAGATTCAGGGAATTCCGGTGGTGAGATAAAAATTTATATTTACTACAAATCTGCAAATGGTTTTGAAAAAAACATATACGAGTTGCCACCTGTTTCTAGGCTTATGTACTTCGAGCATGAACAGTGTTAAAGGCATATAACAAGCAAATGTTAATCGCCCACGCTGCGCATGGGCTGCGACGGCAAAACGCGTGCGCGTTTTCCCGCGCTAAATTTGGTAGTTATGTTCGGTTCAATTGAGGTCACTATGAATAAACCTAGACAGCAAGCAAATTTCAGAAAGCGAGTTGCGATTGTACTTTTTGTTTTAGCTGCACTGATTGTAATTGCTTCCATGTTCGGAATCTTATCTCCCAACACTGAAACAGCGAGGAATAGTATGGAAGCTGCCGGTCGAAAAACAGGGTTTTATTTAGTTCCTGCACTCTTTGCTTTAGTAGGATGGTTTTTTAACAGTTCAGCTCAGAGTAAAGCGCTAGAGGCTGAAGCTATTGAGAAGAGTTCAGCAACTAAAACATAACAAGCAAATGTTAATCGCCCACGCTTCGCATGGGCTGCGACGGCAAAACGCATGCGCGTTTTTCCGCGCTAAATTTGATAGTTAGCCGTTAATCGGTTTTAAAGTTTTCGACAGGTTGTGCAGCCAACACCAGGGAGGTGGCTTTGTTCGGGCAGTGCGTTGCTTGGATAAAGCGCAAACGGAAATTGCGTTCTCCGTTTCCATTCTGGTAGTTTGGTATTCACCAATTATTTACAGGCTCCGCTCGGTGCTTTATGGCAGCAAGCTGCAAAAGTCAGCTGTTTGCGGGGTAAGTTTTAAATTCGCACGTGCGGCGTTGTTTGGGTTTTCGCGTTCCCGTTATTCGGGCTTTCGGCTAACACGTCGCGGCACTTGCGGTCTGCGGCCGCAGCGACGCTCACCGAGGTTCGCGCGCGTGCGCTAAACGTTAGGTTTCTATGTTCAGCAAAGATGTGGTCTTCTATCTGGTATTAATTTTTCTCATCCCATGGAATGCCGCTGTATGGTTCTTCACCTTAAAGGCTTTCATTGTATTCGGGTATAGGCCGACTACTGGTAAGGTCCAAAATTCAGAGTTAGAGTATGTGAAAGACATTGAATATGGGGATAAATACCATCTGTCAGTTGTGTATAAATATAAATATAAAGATAAAAATTTTGAATCAAACCAAGTGAAATATACAAAAAGAGAAGTTTTCGAAAATAAGATCTTGGCAGATAGGGAATTGGAAAAATATATCGAAGGCAACGAATTAACTGTATTCGTCAATCCTGTTTTTCCCAAGAGTGCAGTTTTAAAAAAACAAATACCTTATGAAACAGTTCCATTATTGCTAGGTGGGGCATTTGCAATATACCTCGTTATGTCTTTAAAACATTAGCAAAACCATAAATTAGGGATGCAAAAAAATGTCTAACAAGCAAAGGCAGTATCGCCCTTCGGGCTGAACGCGCTAACGCGCGCCCCAGCTTTGGTAGTTAGCAACACAAATTAATCAATAAGGAACGAGTCGAAATGGAAACTGAAAACATAGCCACCCCCTCTAAAGATGAATACAATACGGCAAGCCGCTGGGATAGGTTATGGGCTTCTTTAATAGATAGCTTGATAATGATGATGGTTGTCATTCCGGTAATGTATTTTACTGGCGGCTTTGATGGAATCTCAGAAGGGGTTCAGCCTTCGTTGTGGTACACACTTTTTGTGTCGCTATTCGGTATAGGCATATTTTTTCTTATCAATTGGAAATTGCTTACTGCCAGCGGCCAAACTATTGGCAAGCGTACGATGGGTATAAAAATAGTAACTCTCACAGGTGATCTCCCGGGGTTCAGAGAACACCTTTTAAAGCGCTATGGGATATACTTTCTACTTGGGCAAGTGCCAATAGTTGGCCAATTTTTATCCATAGCAAATGGATTGGTAATCTTTGGTAAGCAAAGGCGTTGTGGGCATGACTTTGCGGCGGGTACAACGGTTGTAAATTGCTAACTGAAGTGATCAAGTATATTCAGGCTGTAAAAGTAGCTGCCTGAGTGGAACAGCCTACTCTGCGCTTCGGCTGCCTCTAGCCACGTCGTTGAGTTTTAATCTTACAAAATGGAAATAAGAAATAAATGAATTTAAGTAAAATTTTGGTAATCGCATTATTAATAGTGTGCTCAAACGCAAGGGCTGGCTTAATAACTTTGAATTCAGGTCAGTATTTAGAATTCCAATTAGAATTTACATCGCCCCCCTTAAAAAAATTTGATTCATTCAGGGTGTTGATTGGTAATATGACCCCAATTTTTTATTACCATAATCCCTTGGCATCTTTATATGTTGGTGGGAAGCAATTAGGAATTGACAGTAGCGATTTTTTCAGTAGCGGCCCTCACTTCGGAAGATTCTTTGAATGGTATACAAGTACTAGTATTCTAGCAGAATATAACTCCGGTCAAATTATAGATTTTGATCCAATAGTAAATAAATCTGGACCCCTTTCACTTCGTTATCAAATACAAACCGGTCAAGTTACTATAGATCCAAGCAGGATTGAGTTTACTATTGGGGTAGGTAGTGTATATGGAGGAATCACAGGACATGTTACTGATCCTAAGGTATTTGCTACAAATTGGGTGGTTAAATCCATGCATAGCGTTCCAGAGCCTTCAACAATAGTGATATTTTCTTTTTCCTTATTATTGCTACTCCGAGCTAACTACAAAAATTTAATAAACCATGGCCGTCGGCCCTTGCAAGTACGCGAGCGCTTCGCTCATTAACTTGCAAAAGCAATGGCGGTGTAAGCGTTTTTTTGTGGAGTTCTCTCGGTTAGCACGTTCGTTCCGGCAGCTCCGGTTGTCATAGCACGACTGGTTGTTATAGACGTCAAAGGTCAATCAAACCGTTGGCGTCTTGCGCCAACGACCGGAACGTGGCAGCGAGGTTTGTTTTCAATCTGCCATAAGTTTTCAGATTGCACGGCTGACGCTGTCTGCCACAAGGCTTAATAACACTGTGGGCCACTTGCGACCTAATAACGAGCACAGGCAGCCGCACACAACGTGCGCTGGACAGTCAAAGCACTGCTTTGCTCGCCGCTCCTGCGGTCGTTGGGAACATCTAGGACTGATTATGAAGCACGGATTTTTCCAGAGAGGAAATTATTTCTTAGCGAAAATAACTCACATAGAACCATCATTGGAGGCAGCATTTGTAGATTATGGTGCTAAACGACATGGATTTTTTCCATTGAAAGATATCGATGATTTTGATAAGTCTATTCATAAAGTTGGCGCCATATTAAAAATATTTATTGTAGAGTCTGAGCATGGAAAAAAGGACGCTAAAGTTTCCGCACATAAAGTTGTCAATAATTATTTTATTCATGAATTAATCGATATTAATCCTCGTCAATCCAAATTATTTAATTCCTACGGGCTAGTGGTAATTTTTGTTACTGTCGCAGTGGTAATTTGCACAAATGTATAACAAACACTCTAAACAAACCGGCCTTTGGCCGTTGGGCTCGCAACAAGTTGCTCACCTGTGTAGCAGTTGTCAGGTGCAAATAAGGTCAAAATGAAAAACAAGCATATTCAAATCTTTATTGAATACCTGAGATTACTCTCGGGCTTACTCAAAAAGGTCGAGGTACATGTTGGGGGGGACGAAAGTATCCTCCATGAAAGACTAAGTCCTGATATGTTCCCTTTATGTGTTCAAGTCGAGATTGTGGCCAGTTTCGCCTTAAGGTCCTGTTGTCCAATTGCCGGCGTTGAGGTCCGTTCGTATGCCCGTGCGGGGAAGTCATTTGCAAATCTGCGTGCGCAACTTGAGGATACCGTCAACTACATTGCAAGTTTGGATGACAAGCAGAGCAATCTCGAAGTCGTTATTGAAGATATGGCGGGCCCGGCGCCTGTCTCGATGCAAGCAGAGGATTTTCTGCTGCGTTTTGCCTATCCAAATTTCTATTTTCATCTGGGGATGGTGTATGCCATTGCCCGATCCCAGGGTGTACCTTTAACAAAAGGCGACTTTGATGGTCTGCATCAGTATCCGCCTGGTTTTTCATTTGAGCGTGGTGACAGCTGACAAGCCGCTTAGCTAGGCGCTATAAACCACAAGGAGAGTGCGTTTGAATATCGATGCAACATTGTATGGCCAGTTTATTATCATTTTCGCGCTGATTATGGGCGTCCTATGCTATTCCGTCGCTCGTGGTAAAATGAAAAAACCAAAGGTTGCAGGTTTGCTTGGTGCTGTTTTGTCATTGGTTCCAATCTTTAGCGTCGTTTATTTTCTTCTATTGTTGTTTAAAAAAAATCAGGTTCAGCACGGTGGCTGTAAGTAGTTACGGTGGTTGAAAACAGGAAAAAGAATCGCTCTCTATTGTTCAGCTGTTTTAATTATTATTTTTACAAGGATGAAATAGAAATGAATGAGTCATCGTTACCAATGGTTCCTCTAGTTGTCTTTTTAGTTGTCTGCGTGCTGCTGTTTTTGCAAAGTATCGCAATGAAAAGCGGGCGCTTTGTCAAGGTTGAGTACTCTAAACCGAAGAGGCTGTTTTGGGCTGTGCTGATATCATTAATAGTGGCAAGCAACACTGTTGTATCTGGGGAGTTGTATTTTTTATTGTTGGCTGCAGCTGTTGGGTTTTATTTGTATTTTTTCAAGCAATACTACGCAATTAAGCGTTATGAGCGCTAACAAGAGTGGTGTTAGTTTGAACAAGTTTTTTGTTTATCTAGTCTCGATTTTGTTTTGCGTTTTAATGGCGGTTTTTCTGGGTTCTGAATTGCTAACGCAATATGAGATGTTTTCGACTGGTCTGAAACGGCATGAGCTCGGTGAAGATCTGGGGTTCGGTATCTTGTTATTTATCGGGCTGGTGCCAGAGTTAATCATTGGTTTGTTTTTGGGGGTGTACATTGGTAAATGTATAAATACATAAATATCAGGTACATAAGTTGAGTTGTTGTTGGCGTTTTCGTGACTTGGACGGCTTACGCAGCACTGCTGTCGATGCCGGGATTTTTGATGTAGTTTTAAAAGGGATTTATTTTGAACGGTATAAGTGTTTGGCAGATTTTATTTTTGTTTGTAGTGTGTTTATTTTGGATACTTCCTTGGGGGCTCGCTTTAATGTCGAATAAAGTAAAAGGAATGCACAAGGTCATTTGGTTTCTGATGTCTTTCTTTATTTCCTGGCTTGGTTATTTGGTCTATTACTTTGTTGTAGTAAAGGAACTTCCTAGAAATAACAGATAAGAATCAGTTTTAATGCTCAATGCTCTTCTAGAGCAGCATCGGCTATATGCATAAGTTTCCCTATGCTGAGTTTGGTTGTTAGCATATGGGGCGCGAGGTCAGGGTTCACGTGCGGACGCATTTAGTCAGGTATTAAGGAGGTCTTATGGCCGTCAAGCTTGCGCTAAAATCGCTGGTCGTGTGGGCCATCATTCTGCTGCTGGCCATCCTGAACGGTATGTTGCGGGCTGCGGTATTGTTGCCAGCGCTTGGCACGCCATGGGGCATGGTGTTGAGTGGCGTGCTGTTGTCGGCGATCATTTTCTACGCGGCTTATCTCGCGTTACCCTGGCTTGGCACGCGCCACCTGCCAACGCTGTGGCGCATTGGATTTGGCTGGTTAGCCCTGACTCTCGTCTTCGAGGTTTCGATGGCCCGCTGGCAGGGCATGTCTTGGTCTGTGATGTTGGAGGCCTACACTTTTAAAAACGGTAATATCTGGCCTTTGGTGCTGGTAGTGGTTGCCGTGGCGCCGGTCGCAGCGACAAAGTTCCGAGGCCTGGCGCAACGTGGTTAGTGCTGAATCATATTTTCCGGCTTGAGCTGTTTGGCCGCAAAGGCCTTGATAGCTTTACCAGGACAGAACGCAAGATAAACTCATGCACCTTTCACCAAATATGCGCTGGGTGCTGTATTTAAACAAAGGAATGTATATGAAAATTCTGAAATTAATCCCGCTAGTCCTCGTTTTAAGCCCGGTCAGTTTTCTGGCAAACAGTACCAATATTTATGCCGATATTCAGGTGACAGATGTAGCCCCGACCCAGGGCTTTATCTGGCAACGCAAAAATAAAAATACCATGGTCTATCCGATAGAATTTGCCAGTTCAAGAACCCAAGGTTGCGCGGTTTTATCATTTGATATCTCAGCAGGGGGCAAAACGGAAAACGTGGAGATCCTGCACTCAGTGCCAAACCGGCAGATTGGGATTTATTCACGCAAAATGCTGAAAAAATGGCAATGGGTGCCGGCTGCCCCGGCAGGTACTTTGGCTGCGGAGAAAAGAACACTGCGGTTAGATTTCTGTATGGGCGGGGAATCAACAGCGCAAGCGGAACAAGCCTGTAAGCGCCGGGCTCAGTTAGCCTGCAGTTAAGGCCGGCTTGTTGCCGAATTAGATAGCTATGGCACGCAAAGGTCCTCAGTGCCGGTGCTCCATCAACAAAAAGGACGGCAAGCGCCGTCCTTTTTCATCTGCAAACCGCGCTGTGACCAGCCAGCTTAATCCGCTTTGGCCAGTGCTTCGTGGGCGTGTTCGCCGCGGTGCAGCCGGTCGTGTACTTCGTGGTCATGCTCGAAGTATTGCGGCAGCAGTGAGCCGATGATCATACCGGCAAGGCTTGCCAGTAAGCCGGCGAATTGTGCCGGAATAAACGGGTCTTCCGGGCCCAGCCACATGACGCCTTGCCACACCAGGAAACCGGCAAAAATCGATGCCAGCGCGCCCTGATTGGTGGCTTTACGCCAGTACACGCCAAAGGCCAGCGGTACAAAAGCCGTCACCAGCGTGACCTGATAGGCACTTTCGACCATGCCGAAAATCGTTGCTTCGGTATTCAGCGCATAAGCCATCACCAGGCAAGTAAAGACCAGCGTGACCATCCGCATCATTTTCAGGAATTGTTTGTCGGTCATCGGCGGTAACATCGGTTTTAAGATGTTCTCGGAAAACGACACCGAAGGCGCCAGTAACGTGGCGGACGCACAGCCTTTAATCGCCGATAACAGCGCACCGAAAAACAGCACCTGTGCCACAAATGGCATATGGGTCATCACAAAGTGTGGCAGGATCAGCTGGCTGTCGTTTGCCATCAGTTTGTTGACCATATCCGGTACCAGCATGACCGCGGCATAGCCGATAAACAGCGGGATGAAAGCAAATAACAGATACAAAGAACCACCGAGGATCGAGCCCCACACGGCGATGCGTTCTGATTTGGCCGACTGCACACGCTGAAACACGTCTTGCTGTGGCATAGAACCGAGCATCATGGTACAGGCTGCGGCGATAAAGGCGATCAGTTCCTTGGCATCCATTTCCGGCCAGAACTCAAACTTGCCGGCGGCAGCGGCGTGGTTAACGACTGTCGACACACCACCGGCCATGTCCGCAACTTCGCTGCCGATAAACAGCAAGCCGCCGACAATCACCACCATTTGCACTAAATCCGTAATGGCTACAGCCCACATGCCGCCGAAAAAGGTATAAATCAGGATAGTGACAGCACCAATCCACATACCCATTTCCTGGCTGATCATGTCCTGCGACACCACGTTAAACACCAGACCCAGTGCAACGATTTGCGCACCGACCCAGCCGAGGTAAGACACGACAATCGCAAGCGACGTCAGCACTTCGGCGACCCGGCCATAACGGCGTTTGTAGAAATCGCCGATGGTCAGTAATTTCATCCGATATAGCGGGGCGGCAAAGAAAATACCGACCAAAATCAGACACATGGAAGCGCCAAACGGATCTGCGACTATGTCACGCAAATTGCCGTCGATAAAAGTGGCCGGAATGCCCAGCACAGCTTCAGAGCCGAACCAGGTGGCGAATACAGTTGCCGTTACCATATAAAATGGCAAATGGCGGCCAGCTACAGCGAAGTCAGCGGCGCTTTTCACGCGCATAGCTGCCCATAAACCGATAGCAACTGAGATGACCCAATAGGCGATAACAAACCAAAGTAACATAATGGCTCAAGGTCCTGTGTTAGGTTGAATTGAAAACGTCTTTCCGGAAGACGCCCGAACGGGCAGGCTTCAGGGTCAACCAAAGAGCGCCGCAGGAAGCAGCAGCCCTTGTCACCCGGCCGCATCAGAGGGATGCGATTGGTTAGGGATAAAACTATTGTAAAGTCGAGTTTGGCTCAGGGCAAAACAAAATCGGCAAATTTGGGCAAAAAGATGACAATCTGTCGTGAATGTGCAGCGGTTATCGATGATGAGTGCAGAGTGAATTATTTTAATCTATTGAATAAAAACGATATTTATATATTAACTGCTATTTATGCCTTTCCAGAGATAAAAGCGCAGCACGTAGCGGTTTAATCGCTGTTATCTTGGGATAAAACCCCGGTTTTTATCAGGGTTATTTAGAGCAGTGCTGCAGAAATGCACAGGCGTTTTCCTGGCGGATGTCAGGCGCAACACCAGCCTGGTACTCTCAGTCTGGTATTCACGGCCTGTTGCTTAGCCTTGGTGACATTGCTGGCGCCAGGCGCTGATATCGGCGTCTGTAAGCTGCTGCTGCGCGCTGTTGAGCTGGTCGTGCATGATACTGCCGGGTTCAGTTAAATGCCCGATGCCCAGTGCATGGCCGAATTCGTGTAGCAGCGTCAACGTCAGATGATGCGCATCTTTATAGGCAAAAATGGTCATAGTGCGGTTTTGGCCGCGTTGTTCCAATAAACCAACTTCGGCAAGGCCTGTGGGCTGCTGCTGCGGAATTAACGCATTGCGGTCGGTTATCAGATTATTCAGTTGCTGTTGGCGGTCCTGCAGCTTGGCCTGCAGCGCATCGATTTGCTCGGCTTCCAGTGCATGTTCTTTTTGCCGGCTCAGTAATTCAGCCTGTTCACGGCCTAATAATGCCGCAGCGCCCGGATCGGCTTGCTGGGCTTTTTCATTAAATAGTTTGATGTCAGCAGCCAGCTGACGGTCTTTTTGTTCGAAGTCTTGTTTATTCTGCTGAAAATCAGCCAGCTGGCGTTCGAAATCCTGTTGCTGGTCACTGATGCGATCGTCATAACGGTGCAGATTGCGCTCCAGCAGCAATTGCTCAAGCTGTTGTTGCTGGCGGGCATCAAACACAAAGCGGATCGGGAAACCTTGTAGGGGGTCATAGCGCAGCACTTCTTTGCCAAGTGCCTGATTCCACTGCGCTGCAGCGTCACTGAGTAGTGGCAGCGCCTCGGCCGTGCTGAGGCCAAAGGCCGGATCTATCGAGTCCAGACGCCAGCTGATCAGCTGATCGCAGCTGGCGGTTTTATTGCCAGATGGTGCTTTGACCGGTGCTGCGGCGGGCCAGAACCACCACAGCAGCACAGCGGCCAATAACAAAAGTAGACGCAGGATCAAATTCAACAGGCTCCACAGGCAGCGTTAGGCGGATTGAAACACCGCATGTGTTTCAGGCTTCAGCGACTTGGTCGGTGAAAAAACCGCCATAGTTTACCTCAGAGTGCTGGCGCGGTAAAAAATTCCGCGGATCCGGGGAAGGGACGTCGGGGGAGGCGACAGGTCCGGCGCAGCGCAGCAGACCTGTCATGGGTATCAAGGCTTTATTTCAGCTGGTTATTTTAACCGGTAGTCGCCACCGGCTTTGTGGGTGTAGCAGGCGCCGCTGCGGCATTGTTTCTGCGTGGTGACTACAGTGCCGCGTACCAGGGAAAACCACTCCTCGCCGGCCAGCTGCAGCTGAATATCTTCAATACCGGCACAGTCCGCACTGCCGCGATCGCTGTGGCGGCTCAGGCTGATTTCCAGATGGCGGCTGCCGTCGTTGAATAACAGGGTTTGTGGTTGTTCTTTGCTGCCACACAGTGCGACAAACTGTGCCGGATTCTGCAGGCCTGTGCTTTGGCCGTTGGCAAAAAACGCCAGCAAATGCTGGTAATAGACCACATAGCTTTTTACCTGTTGATGCGAGCCCTGTTCCAGTGGAAACAGTTTATCCAGCATGGCTTTGGAGTAATCCAGCACCTGACGGTGATGCGCGTCATTCAGCGCTGTCAGTTGTTGCAGCTGTTGCTGGATCATCGGGTCGGTTTCAATCTGCAGTGCGGTCATGGTCATAGTTCTATCCTCGCTCACTCTTTGTCTGTTGGGCCCGGTAGGGTGGCGGGCATGGCGGCTGTTGTGATTGCCTGAAAAACAGTCTATGTTGTTTTTGAGCGAAATTTCACAATTAAAACTTCACAGTGTGAATTTTACAAAATGACTAATCCAAAAAGCTTGTTACGCCAGTCACATTTTCTTGGGACAAAAATCAGAAACCTGAGAAAACGCAATAACTTAACTATGGACGACCTGTCCACGCGTTGTATTCGCATCAATGCCGAATACGCGCCGTCGGTGTCCTATTTGTCGATGATTGAAACCGGCAAGCGGGTGCCGTCGCCGGAAATGCTGGCAGTGATCGCCGAAGTTTTTCAAAAATCACCAGACTGGTTTTTAGACGGCATCGATGCCGGCACTGACTTAACGCCCGCCAAAGGCAGCCGCGGCGGGATCTCCGGCATGGCGCTGGAACCGGGTTTTTTGTTTGCGCCGGACATTCTGCAAATCGCCATTCCGGAGCTGTTGTCACAAACCGGCACCGGCGGCCGCCAGTTTGCCCAGCTGCTGATTCGCGCCCATCAGGAACATCACCAGAACCATTTTCCGGAACTGGAGCGGGCGGCCGAAGAGATTGGCCAAAAACGCATGCCGCTGAGCGCCGAAGAGTTACTGCAGATCGCAAAAAAAGTTGGCTTGCAGGTGCGCTGGTTTACCGAAGTGCCGACCGAATTACTCGACGAACTGGGCGTGCGCAGTAAAAACGTGCAGACGTCGTATTTCCTGCCGCCCGGCACTTTGCATCTAAACCGTATCCTGGAACAACATCCGACCCGGCTGAAATACGAGCTGGCGGTGCATATTGGCCATGCCGTGCTGCACAATAAAGACGGCGTCAAAAGCAGTATGCGGGTCGGTGGCGCGCAGGAAGCCTCAGACGGCAATGCCAACCTGGCGCCGCAGGATATTCTGCATGCCTGGCGTGATTTTGAATCGAGTTTTTTTGCCGGTGCGCTGCTCTGTCCCAAGCTGCCATTCCGGCAGTTGCTGGATCGGCATGGCTATGAAATCAGCTCACATCAGGCGGCTGGCGTGTCAGCCTCTGTGGCGATGCGACGGATGACGGCGGTGTCGCCTTATCAACACTGGCATTATTTTGATGCCTATACACCGGGTAAACTTAAAGCCGTATACCGTGGCAATGGCATTCCGCTGCCCTGGGGCAATATGCGTCAGGTCGAAGACCCTTGTCAGCACTGGGCGGTGTTCCGCATGTTTGAAGCGGCGACACAGCAGCATTCGGCGCAGCTGTCTTTGCTGAATGTGCAGGGCCAGCCGCGGATTTATTGCTGTGAGTCGACCAAGGTGATGGATTTGGCCGGCAACCCGCACGTGCTGTGCGCCGGAGTAGATTTAAATCCGGCCATCAGCGCGCAGGGCATAGACGCCGACAGTCTGGCGCAGGAAATGAAACAACTCTGCGTCAAAGGCGGTGGCAAAGCCGCAGTACCGGCACCGATCCGTTCGACGCTGACCACCATCAGTAACATTCTGAATATCAACTGGGTGGCGCGCTCGCTGGACAAACCGGCGCAGCTGATTTGCAGCCGCGGCAACAGTTGCCCGCGCGAGCCGGGCTGTTATTAGCAGCCTGTATTAACAACCTGTATTAGCAGCCTGCATTCACGGCGGCTGGCTGCACTGGCGGTACTGGCCCGCACTGGCGAGGAGCAGCGCTCTGGTATAGGCTCGGCAAAGGCCGGATAAAAGGATAAAACTGCATGATCAGATTGATGTTTTTGACTGTGCTGACAGGGTTATTGTTGAGTGTGGCTGCGGGCGCTGTGGCAGAAGTCGACGCAGCAACGACAGCGAAGGAATCTAAACCAGCCTATCAGGCACAGCCTTGTGATCTGCCGGTTGCCTCCACTGCAGTCGCGGCGCGGTTGCAGTGCGGCACGCTGAAAGTACAAAGCCCGGATGGCAGCCAGTTTCAGCTGGCCGTGGTGCGCAAAGCCGCCACTGAGCCAAAAGCCGGCGCTGCCCCTGTGTTGTTTTTACATGGCGGCCCTGGCGGGGAAATGACCCGTTTCATTGGTTTGTCCGAAAGCGATTTTTCGCCTGGGCACGAACTGATTGCCATCGATATGCGTGGCTCCGGCCGCAGCAAGCCGTTGTTTTGCCCACAGCTTGCGGCAGAATTAACTAAAGCACTGGCAGAAAGCCCGGACGACAACAGCTTCGTGCAGCAAAGACGTGCAGCCTTGCTGCAATGCCAGCAACAGATGCTGGCGCAGGGCTACAGCCCGCAGGATTTCGGCACCGTGCAGACAGTACAAGACCTGGAACTGCTGCGTGAACAGCTCAATGTCGACAAATGGCATTTGTATTCAGAGTCTTACGGCACTGTGGTGGCGCTGCAGTATCTGGCGGTGGCGCCAAAGGCACTGGTGTCTGTCACGCTCGACTCCGTCTACCCGCCCGACGAATTACTGACTTCATTTAAACTGCAACAGGACCAGTGGCTGCGCCAGCTTGACCAGCTCTGCCAGCAACAAAGGGGCTGTGCGTCGCGGTTTGGCGCCATGTCGGAGCTGTTTAACCGCGCCATCAGCGAATTAACGCAGCGGCCGCTGCAGCTGGAAACCAGCGCCGGGCCTTTGCTGTTGAGCCCGGATAAGTTGCGACTCGCCGTGATGGCGGCCGCGACAGCAGAGCAGCCATTATCGCTGTTACCGCTGTGGCTGCAGGCGGTCAGTCAGCGCAATACCGCACTGCTGAAACCCTGGGCCGAAGCTATGTTGCAGCCGTCGACTATCCAGTTTGCTGCGGCGATGGCAACAGAGTGTGCCGATCGGCAACGTTATTATCAGCAAGGAAGGGCGGACAGTCTGGAGCAGAGTTTTGGTCTGCCGGAAGGGGTTTGCGCGTCGTTTGGTGTTGCAACCGGCGCAGCTGCCGGGGTTGAGGCCGGGCCGGTACAGGTGCCGCAGGTGCCGGAAACTGCCAAAGTCAGAACACCGGTGTTGTTGCTGGCCGGCGGTTTGGATCTGTTTCAGCCGGATAGCCTGGTGTTGTCACAGTGGCTGGGACCACACAGTCAACTGGTGGCAGTGCCTGGCGCATTACATGGTGTGCGCGGTGCCGCGCCATGCCTGCGCAAAATGGTCGGTGATTTTATCCGTGCGCCAGAGCGTTTTGGGCCACCAGGTTGTTTAGCTGAAGTCGCGAAGCCTTATCTGGTCACCGCGCTGGAGCCGAACCCGACAGTCGCGACAGCGCTGGCGTCGCTACAACAGGCACAACCGTCTGCGCTGCTACTGGCGTTGGTGCTGAGCCTGCTGCTCAGTGCGCTGCTTGGTGTGATTTGGCCTGTGTTTGCCGTGCTCTGGTTTTGGCTGAGCGGCCGGCCGCAGCCGGTCTGCCGCATTGGTTTACTCAGCGGCGCGTCCGTGCTGCTAAGTCTGGCAGTCTGGGGCGCGCTGGGTATGACTTTGTGGCAGACGCTGGCGCGGCGAAGCGCTGAACTCTGGCTGGGCTTGCCGCCGGACAGTCAACCCTGGCGTCTGGTTATTGCGCTGACATTGCTGCCGGTACTGGTTTTTTGCTGGTGGCTGGCTCGGCAGCAACACTGGCGGCAGTTGCTGGCGCAGCTGGCACTCGGCGCAGCGGTGCTGCTGGCTGTGGCGCTGCAGCTATTGCCCTGAACTTGTCGCCGTCACACCGGTCATTTGCTTGATACCGGCAGACAGCCCGTTTGCCGGTTTGCCTGTCGAGTCTACCGGTACAACCTCTGGTACTGACCTGACTGACTATGCTAAACAAGCCGGCGCGTCGCCATGCAAAGGTTTTGTAAATTCACTACGAACACGGCGGGGCTGCTGCTACAGTGCAGCTGCCGTGACTGCTATGGAGAGAATCATCAAATGTTTCAAGTAGTTGTTGTTGGCATCAATCCGTCGTTACAAAGCCTGGTGCGGCATTTATGTCTGGAAAAAGCCCATCTGTGGCAATGTAAATTTTTCCCGACTGTCGGCAGTTATCTGCAGGCGCCACGGCTCGACAGCCAGATTGATTTATTGATTTTTGACGGACTCAGTACCAGCTGCAGTCTGGAAGACAAGCGGCTGGTATGTTTTCAGGCACCGCTGGCACTGCGGGTGATTTTGACCGACCCGCAGCATGACGATGTGGTGCTCGGCCATTTGAGTCATTTTCACAGTTTTATCGGCACTGAGCTGAATACCGAACATTTACAGCAGCTGTTTGCCAACGCGGCGCGTTTGTCGGAATTGCCGCTCGGTGAGCAGGAACGTCGGCTGGTCGGTGGGCTGTATGACTTTCCGCAGCTGCCGTCGTTACTGACTGAGCTGGACAAGTTACTGGCTGAGTCCAACGTCAGTGCTGCTGCGATAGCCGGTTTGATCAGCACAGATCCGCTGGTCGTATCCCGGTTATTCCAGTTAGTGAATTCGCCTTATATGGGTTTTGTCAGCGAAACCTGGAATCTGGAAGTCGCGATCAGCCGGTTGGGTTATCAGAGCCTGCGCAGTCTGGTGGTAGTGCTGGCGATGAAAGGCGGCAAGGTACCGGAAGATCAACAAGCCGAACGGCAGCAGCTGTTGGATCAGATTTTGGCACAAGCCGGACAGGCGCGCAGTTATGCCCGCAGCTCAGGTTTTAGCCGGATGTTGCAGGACCAGGTGTTTATCGCGGCGCTGCTCAGTGGTTTTGGCAAGCTGGTGCTGCTGCAAAACGGCCGCGCGGCCGGCGATGCAGAACTCAGTGAACGCAATCCGGCCGGCCGCTCCAGTTATCTGGCGGTGTCGGCGTTTTTACTGACGTTATGGGGTTTTGAAAATTGGGTTATTGCCGCAGTGCTGAATCAGCACAGCTGGCAATCTGAAGGGGTTGGTGCTCAGATCAGCAATTGTCTGCATCTGGCGCGGGCCCAGCAGCAAGGGACCATCACATTAAACGCGGCAGAGCGACAGCAAGCCTTACAGGCCGGATTTGTGCTCTGACACAAAATAGTTGGAAAGGGAAAGATGCAGGTAAAATGGTTGGTTTCAGGGGCGGTATTGCTGGCAGCCGCCGGGATGGGTGGTTACTGGTGGCAGCAACAGGATGAAGCAGCGCCAGCCGGGGCTGCACAAACCGCAGGGGCTCAGGCTGGGCAAAGACCAGGCGGTCCGCAAGCTGCCGGTTCTCAAGCTGGCGCCCCGCAAGCTGGACAAAGGCCTGGCGCAGGCGGCGGACCACGCCGCGCCGGTGGCCCGGGTGGTCCTGGCGGTGCCAACCCCTGGAATGCACCGGTGCCGGTGCGGGTCATTAGCGCCGAAACCACCGATTTAAAAGTCCAGTTTAAAACCATTGGTACTGCGACCGCGTTAAACACCGTGTTAGTCCAACCGCGCGTCAGTGGCCCGTTGTTGGCACTGCATTTTACCGAAGGGCAAAAAGTTGAAGCCGGTCAGCTGCTGGCGGAAATTGACCCGGCACCGTATCAGGTCAAACTGGCACAGGCGGAAGGCCAGCTGCAGCAAAACGTGGCGCAGCTGAAAAACGCCGAACTCGACCTTGCACTCTATGAAAAACTGAAAACGCAGAACTCGATTTCACGCCAGCAGTACAACACGCAGCAGGCGCTGGTCAATCAGCTGAAAGGCTCATTAAAATCCAATCAGGCGCAAATCGATGCCGCCAAACTTGAATTATCTTACACCCGTATTGTGGCGCCGATCAGCGGCAAAACCGGTTTACGCAAAGTCGATGCCGGCAATCTGGTGCAGGCCAACAGCGCGGAAGGCTTAGTCAGTATCACGCAAAGCGCACCGATTTATGTGGTATTCAGCATTCCGGAAACACAGCTGCAAAGCCTGCGTCTGGCCGTGCAGGACCAACAAAAACAGCAGCAAAAACTGGTGGTAGAAGCCTGGGACCGCAATGACAAACAGTTGTTAGCAACCGGTGAACTGACCACGCTGGACAACCAGATTGACCCTGCTACCGGCACGCTGAAACTCAAAGCGCAGTTTGCCAATAGCGACGACCAGCTGTTCCCGAATCAGTTTGTTAATGTGCGACTGAATATCGCCTCAAGACCTGGTGCAGTGACTATTCCGCAAGACGCGGTGCAATATGGCGCTGACGGCACTTTTATCTATGTGGTTGAAAACAAAAAGGCTCAGCTGAAAATGCTCGAGCTGGGTGTGGTTGATAATGGCCGCGTTGAAGTGCGCAGTGGTCTCAAAGGCGGCGACCAGATTGTGATGGAGGGCCTTGACCGGTTAAGACCGGGCCGCGACGTAGAATTGGTGCAAAGCGGCCAGCAGGAATAACCCATGCAACTGTCCAAACCTTTTATTCTGCGCCCGGTTGCCACTTCCTTATTAATGCTGGCGCTGTTGATCGCCGGTATTCTCGGCTGGCGGCAATTGCCGGTGGCAGCGCTGCCGCAAGTCGATTACCCGATTATTCAGGTGTTCAGCTTTTATCCGGGCGCCAGCCCGGATGTGATGGCGCGTACCGTCACAGCGCCGCTGGAACGGCGGCTTGGTCAAATTCCCGGTCTGAAACAGATGTCGTCGTCCAGTAGTGGCGGCGCGTCTGTACTGACGCTGCAGTTCGCTCTTGTTGTTGATATGGGCGTGGCCGAGCAGGAAGTGCAGGCCGCCATTAATACTGCCAGTTCCTTATTGCCCAATGACATGCCAATTCCGCCGGTGTACCGCAAGGTCAACCCGGCCGATGCGCCTATTTTGACGCTGGCGGTCAGCGCCAAAGCGATGGCCTTGCCGCAAGTCTATGATTTGGTGGATACGCGGATGGCGCAGAAGCTGGCGCAGGTCAATGGCGTTGGCATGGTGAGCCTGGCTGGTGGGCAGCGCCCGGCCATTCGGGTCAAAGCCAATCCGGCGGCTTTAGCCGGTTTGGGCCTGACCATGGACAGCTTGCGCAGCGCTATTGTTGCCGCCAATACCAATCAGCCCAAAGGCAATTTTGACGGCCCGTTCCGCTCTACCATGCTGGAAGTCAACGACCAGTTAAGCTCGACCGCTGAATATGAAGCGCTGATTGTCGCCTTTAAAGGTGACGCGCCGGTGCGCCTGGGTGATGTGGCGAAAATTGAACAAGGCGCCGAAGACCGTTTTCTCGCGGCCTGGGCCAATCAAAGCGCGGCGGTGCTGATTAATATTCAGCGTCAGCCCGGCGCCAACGTCATCGAAGTGACAGATCGGGTACGGGAGTTATTACCGCAGCTGACCGCGACTTTGCCAGCCGAGCTGGATGTGTCGGTGCTGAGCGACCGCACCGAATCCATCCGCGCCGCAGTACGCGACGTGCAACACGAGCTGCTGTTTGCCATCGCGCTGGTCATCGCCGTGACCTTTGTGTTTTTACGTACCATTCCGGCCACTATTATTCCGTCGCTGGCGGTGCCGCTGTCGATCATCGGCACTTTTGCCGTGATGTATCTGCTGGATTTCTCCATCAATAACCTGACGTTAATGGCGCTGGTGATCGCGACCGGTTTTGTCGTCGACGATGCCATCGTCATGCTGGAAAACATTGCGCGCCATCGTGAACAGGGTGCGTCGGCGCTGGATGCAGCGAAAAACGGTGCCAAAGAAATTGGTTTTACGCTGATTTCGTTAACCTTTTCCTTAATTGCCGTGTTAATTCCGCTGCTGTTTATGGCCGATGTGGTCGGGCGGTTGTTCTTTGAATTTGCCGTGACGCTGGCGGTGGCGATTTTAATTTCCTTGCTGGTGTCGCTGACGCTGACGCCAATGCTCTGTGCGCACTTGCTGAAAACCTTACCGTCGCATGACGATGGCACAGGTTTTATGGCGCGGGTGATCCGTCGCTACGGCGAGATGCTGCAATGGATTCTGGCGCATCAAAGATTGGGCATGCTGGCGATGCTCGGCAGTGTGGCGTTAACCGCAGTGCTTTATCTGGCGGTGCCAAAAGGCTTTTTCCCGGTGCAGGACAGCGGCGTCATTCAGATTGTCACTGAAGCGCCGCAGGATATTTCCTTTGCGGCCATGACCGAGCGGCAACAGCAGCTTGCTGCGGCCTTGCAGGACGACCCGGCCGTGGCGAGCCTGAGTAGTTTTATCGGCGTCGATGGCAGCAATGTCAGCCTCAATGCCGGCCGTATTCAACTGAACCTGAAATCACACAATGAACGCGACGAACATGCGCTGGTGGTGATCGACCGGTTGCGTGATAAAGCGGCGCAGGTGCCGGGCATCACCGCCTGGTTCCAGAGTGTGCAGGAACTCAGTATCGAAGACAAAATCAGCCGCACTCAGTATCAATTCACGCTGACTTCACCCGATTCCGCAGTACTGGCGCAGTGGTTACCAGACCTGATGAGCGCACTCAAAGCGCGGCCAGAACTGGCTGATGTGGCGGACGATTTAGCCGAAAACGGCCTGCAGGCGTATGTCGATATCGACCGCACTGCGGCAGCGCGGCTCGGCATCAGCGTCAGCCAAATCGGTACTGCGCTGCAAAGTGCTTTTGCTCAGCGCCAAATCACCACTTTGTTTACGCAGGCCAACCAATACCGCGTCATTCTGGAAGTAGATCCGGACCAGGCGCAGGGGTTGGATGCGCTGGATAAGCTCTTTATCAATACTGCCTCCGGCAGCCCGGTGCCGCTGTCATCGGTCGCCACCGTCACACAAAAACCGGCGCGGCTGTTGATTAACCATCAGGGCCAGTTCCCGGCGGTGACGCTGTCATTTAACCTGGCGGAAGGTTATTCACTCGGCGATGCGGTGGCGGCGATTGAACAGGTACAGCAGGAGTTACAGCTGCCAGCGTCAATGGAACTGACCTTCCAGGGCGCAGCGGAAGCCTTCCGCGCCAGCCTCAGCAACACCTTATGGCTGATTTTGGCGGCGGTGGTCACCATGTACATAGTGCTGGGCGTGTTGTACGAGAGCCTGATCCACCCGGTGACCATTTTGTCGACTTTACCTTCAGCGACTGTGGGCGCTTTGGCGGCGTTGCTGCTGACTGACCGGCCGCTGGATTTGATTGCCGTCATCGGTATTGTGCTGCTGATTGGCCTGGTGAAGAAAAACGGCATTATGATGGTCGACTTTGCGCTGGATGCGCAGCGTAGTCGTGGCTTGTCACCACAGCAGGCGATTTATGAAGCGGCATTGCTGCGGTTCAGGCCTATTCTGATGACGACGCTGGCCGCCTTGTTTGGTGCTATTCCGCTGCTGCTGGCAACAGGTTCTGGCGCTGAATTACGTCAGCCGCTGGGTTTGGTGATGGTCGGTGGTTTGCTGGTCAGCCAGGTCTTAACCTTATTTACCACGCCTGTGGTGTATTTATGGTTTGACCGGCATTTCAGTCGCAAAACGGCGGAGGCGCTATGAAGCTGAGTCTGGCGCTGATCCAAAGACCCATCGCCAGCAGTTTATTGGCGCTTGCGATAGTGCTGCTTGGCTTTTTAAGCTACCGCGCTTTACCGGTATCGCCGCTGCCGGCGGTGGATTTTCCGATGGTGGTGGTGACCGCCAGTTTACCGGGTGCCAGCCCGGAGGCGATGGCGGCAACAGTCGCCACACCGCTGGAGCGCCAGCTTGGCACTATCGCCGGTCTGCGCCGGTTAAGTTCCAGCAGCAATCAGGGCTCAACGCAAATCCGGCTGGAGTTTGATTTAGACCGTAATGTCGACGAAGCCGCGCGGGAAGTGCAGGCGGCTATTAACACAGTGCGTGGTCAGTTGCCGGCCGGCATGCCGGGTAACCCGACTTACCGCAAAATGAACCCGTCGCAAATGCCGGTGATGGCGCTGGCGCTGTCGAGTGACAGCCTGCCGGCGTCGGCGTTGTACGACACTGCCGCCACTATACTGGCGCAGAAAATCGCCCAGATTCAGGGGGTTGGCGAAGTCGAAGTCACAGGCTCTTCGTTGCCGGCGGTGCGGGTCCAGCTCAATCCATCCTTGCTCAGTCAATATGGCATTGCACTGGATGAAGTGCGTAGCGCCATCAGCGCGGTCAATTCCAATTTGCCGATAGGTACGCTGGAGCAAGACGATTTGCGCTGGCAAATCAACCTGAGCCAGACGCTCAGAAACGCCGATGATTATGGTGATTTGGTAATTAAATACGTCAATCAGGCAGCCATTCGTTTAAAAGATGTGGCGATCGTCAGTGATTCGACAGAGAACCGCTACAGCGCTGGTTTTCATAACGACAAACCTGCGGTGATTTTGCAAATCAGCCGGCGCAGCGGCGCCAATATTGTCGCGACTATCGACGCGATTTATCAGCAAATGCCGGTGCTGGAAGCGCTCATTCCGCAAGATTCCAAATTAGCCGTGGTGATGGACCGCAGCCCGGTGATCCGCGCCACTTTAGACGAAGCGCAGTTTAGTTTGTTGTTGTCGATTGGCCTGGTCGTTGCTGTGGTGCTGCTGTTTTTACGCAGTATCCGCGTGGCGCTGATTCCGACTTTGGCCATTCCGGTGTCGCTGATTGGCGCCTTTTGTGTGATGTATACCTTTGGTTTTTCACTGAATAATTTGTCGCTGATGGCGCTGATTGTGGCGGCAGGTCTGGTGGTGGACGACGCCATCGTCGTGGTGGAAAACATCAAACGTCACCTGGAGCAGGGTTTGTCGCCGTTAAGCGCGGCCCGCCGTGGCGCCAGTGAAGTCGGCGTCACGCTGATTGCGATGAACCTGGCGCTGGTGGTGGTGTTTTTATCCATTTTGTTTATGGGCGGTTTAGTCGAGCGGCTGTTCCGTGAATTCTCTATCACGCTGGTCGGCGCAATGCTCATTTCCTTGCTGGTGTCGCTGACATTAACGCCGGGCCTGTCGGCGCGGCTGATGGTGCGCGAAGGCGCCAAAGACCCGCAAGCCGGTTTTTTCCAGCGCTTTCAGGCCGGTTATCAGCGCAGTTTGCGCGCGGTGCTGCGTTATCGTTATGGCGTCGGGGTGTTGCTGCTGGCGCTTTTTGCCGCCTCGGTCTGGTTATTCCGCACGCTGCCCGGTGGCATGTTGCCGGAGCAGGATACCGGCCAGCTTAATGGTTTTGTCCGTGGCGACGATGGTTTTTCTTATCAGCTGATGCAGCCAAAAATCGAAGCTTACCGGCAATATTTACTAAAAGACCCGGCCATTGCTGATGTCACAGGCGCCAGTGGTGGCCAGATGGGCACCAGTAACTCGTTCCTGCGCATTCGGTTAAAACCGCTGGAAGAGCGTGGCATTTCGGCGCAGGAAGTGGTGAACCGTATCCGCAACGGCGCGCCGAAAATCCCCGGCGGCATGATGTTTTTAAGTGTTGATCAGGATATTCGCCTCGCATCGCCTTTTGCCAGTTCTGACTATGAACTGCTGTTGATGTCCGGTGATTTAAAACTACTGAAAAGCTGGTCGAAGAAAATCGCCAAAGCGATGCAGGAATTGCCTGAACTGGTGGACGTGAATACGCCGGGCGGCGAAGACACGCAGCAAATTGTGCTGACGATTGACCGTGAAGCGGCGCAGCGGCTTGGCGTTGATATGCGCACTGTGGCCACACTGCTGAATAACTCGTTTTCGCAGCGCCAGGTCGCGACTTTGTATGACGAAATGAACCAGTACCGGGTGGTGATGGAATTGTTACCCGGCTATACAGCACAGCCGGAAGTGCTGAAACAGCTGCAGCTGATCAATAGCCGCGGTGAGCGGGTGCCATTAAGCGCTATCGCCAGTTACCAGTATGGCCTGTCAAATGACCGTATCCGCCGCGACAATCAATTCGCTGCACAAGGCATCGGTTATGCCTTAGCCGAAGGCGTGACAGCGCAACAGGCCGATGCGGCGCTCGACCGCATGTTGGCCGAACTGATGGTGCCGACGGCGATTTATGCCATCAATGGCGAAGATCAGCGCAACGCGGTATTCAGTCAGGGCGACCAGCTTTGGCTGTTCATCGGTGTGGTGCTGGCGGTGTATCTGCTGCTCGGCATTTTGTATGAAAGCACGCTGCAGCCGCTGGTGATTTTGTCGACCTTGCCCTGCACCGCGCTTGGCGCTTTGCTGGCACTGTATTTTACCGATACGCCGCTGAATCTGATTGCGCAGCTTGGCTTGTTCCTGCTGATTGGTATCGTGATGAAAAACGCCATTCTGCTGGTCGATTTTGCCTTAGCAGCTGAACGTCAACAGGGCCTGTCGCCGCTCGAAGCCATAGTGCTGGCCGGTCAGCAACGGCTGCGGCCAATTCTGATGACGAACTGCGCGGCGATGCTTGGTGCGGTGCCGCTGTTATTGGGCATGGGCGAAGGGTCGGAGCTGCGTCAGCCGCTTGGGATCAGTATCGTTGGCGGTTTATTGTTAAGTCAGCTGTTTACGCTGTACAGCACACCGGCTGTGTATCTGATGTTGAGCCGGTTCCGGCAGCAAAAAACTGTGGTGGAGCAGCCGGCTCAGGTTTAAACAACTGGCAGACCGCATGGCTGGTCATAACACGGTGCGGTCTGGCGCATAAGCCTGATACAACGGCAACATGGCAGCGCCGAGCAGCATGGCGTCGCTGCCGAGGCTGCCTTGTTGCAGCTGCGGCACCAGCAACCCCAGCGCGGGCCAAAGCTCCAGCTGCTGACGGATGTCTGCCAGCAGTGGCGTGAGGTCGTTGATTTTGCTGCTGTCGATAATCAGCAGTGGAATATCCAGTAGCGCCATCACCGCCTGCAGGCCATTGCTGATGTTGTGTGCATCCGGTTGTTGCAATAGCAGCTGGCCATTAGATACCGGCAGCACCGCCAGATGGGCCGCATTGCCATGCCGGCCACGCCAGAGCTGGCCGTTTAATACCAAACCGCCGGCCGGCAACTGGTCCAGATACAGATACAAAAAATCAGCTGCGGCTGGTTTGCCCAACCATAACTCCGCGGCAGCTGCGGCCGAGCCGTCGTTTTCCGGATAGACCGGGATTTTTAGTTCATGCTGTAAATCAGCCGCCAAATCAACATCTTGCCAGGCCTGTTGTAATTGCTGCAATGCGGTGGCGTCCAGCTGCGGATACAAGCGTGCGGCGAATTGACTGTTGCCGGCAAACCAGGGCATAGCGAGACCAATGCCACAAAGCCGTTCCTGCTGGGATGCGGATAACTGCGCCAATAATTGCCGGCTTTGTTGCAGCAGGGCGGTTTGCACGCGCTGCGGCGACCAGCTGTCGAGTGCGCAGTGCTGACGGCGCAGAATATTGCCGCAGAAATCCGTCAGCACCAGCTGCAGCTGAGTGCGTTGTAATTGAATTCCGATACTGAATACCACGTCCGGCACTAGCTGATAAAACTGCGTCGGCTGGCCCACGCCTAAAGTTTTTTTACCGCAGGGTTGCAGCAATCCGTCGCGGCAAAGTCCGGCGACAATCCGTGTCACAGCCTGCAGCGAAAGCCCCAGTTCGTCGGCCAGTTCAGGCCGCGATGCCAGCATGCGCCGGCGCACGGCGCCCAGCAACAGACGGGCATTCAGGTCACCGAGCATTTCGGCATTGGCTCCGGTTCTCACTGTCGGACTGTCCTTTTCAATTCAGGCAAATGAGCAAAACGGCATGATAGCGCATCTGGCTGATTCATTTGCAAATTTGCAGTTCCTGATCGGCCAGCCATACTGTTTTGTACCCCCATCAGTAAAACATCCTGTCGGATGTTTTCCGGTTTTCTCAGGACAGAGGCAACAAAGATGAACTGGCAAAGTATCAGAGTGAAAAGCAGTATTCCGGTGGTGATGTTAGGCGTCAGCCTGCTCACAGTGATGTTAATGTTCAGCAGTTTAATTTCGATGCAGCACAAGGCGCTGGAAGTTCAGGCTGAAAAATTTTTGCAGGCCATTTCATTGGTGCTTAATGCTGATCGTGATATCTATCAGGCGAAACTGGCTACAACTCATTTACTTAGTGGTGTCGGTGACGCCGCAGCTGAGCGCAAAGATTTTACTGACAATGCCGCACAGGTCAAAGAACGTTTTGACCAGTACTTAGTGCTATTAAAAGCCTATCCCGATGTGACCGGGCGTTTTAATGGTTTTGACGCGCAGTTTAACCGCTGGCAGCAAAGTGCTGTGACTTTGCTGGATAACCAGGATGCAGCGCAAAAAGACGCGCTGGCGGCGCAGGAGCATACCGAATTTGAAGCGCTGCGGGATGTATTAGACAAAGCCGGCGAAGCGGCGCTGTCGCGTTCAGAGCAGGAGCAGACGGAACTCAGCAACAGCATCGCCACCACCAGGCTTTGGGTGTATGGCCTGTCGTTTTTGCTGCTGGGGATCGCCGGCTGGTTCAGTTATCAGGGGCCGAAAAAACTGGCCGAGCAAATCCGCACTTTATCGGCGCGCCTCAGTGATATCGCCAACGGCGATGGTGATTTAACGGCGCGGCTGCATATCGACACCAAAGACGAAGTGGCTGATTTAGCGAATGAATTTAATAATTTCATCAGCAAACAATGCGAGATGATCGCGGCGATTTTGCGCCAGGCCAATCAGCTCAGTCAGCTGACCGGCCATTTGTCTGAATCGGCGGACCGCACCAGCGCTATTACGCAGTCGCTGAATACCGCGTCCGATTCCATTGTCAGCGCTGTGCACGAAATGGCGATGGCCAACAAAGAAATGGCGCAGGTGGCGACTGACACCGCGCAAGTGTCGGAGCAGGCCAAACGCAGCGCCGGTCAGGGCCTGGAAGTGGTCAAAGTCGTCAACAGCAGCATGCAGAACCTCACCCGTGATGTGCATATGGCGTTGGGTGCAGCCGAGGAGCTGGAGCAAAGCTCGTCGACCATTTCGTCGGTGCTGGAAGTCATCCGCAGTATTGCTGATCAGACCAACCTATTGGCGCTGAATGCGGCCATTGAAGCAGCGCGGGCTGGCGAGCATGGCCGCGGTTTTGCCGTAGTCGCCGACGAAGTGCGCACGCTGGCGTCGCGCACCCAACAAAGTACTAACCATATTCAGCAGATGATTGAGCAATTGCATCTGCGGGTGACCGAGTCGCGCCAGGCGATTGGTAGTGGCAAAAACAATGCCGACCTGACGGTTGGCAATTTTGCTCAGGCGGCACAAGTATTTCAGGACATTATGCAATCCAGCCTGCAAGTCAACGATATGGCGGTGCGCACCGCAGCAGCGACCGAGCAGCAAACCACAGTGTCGGAAGAAATCAGTAAAAATCTGTATGCGCTGAATGACCAGGCGCTGGCTGCTGGCGAAGTGGCGAAAAAGAATGACCAGTTATCTAATGAAATCAGCAGTTTGTCACAGATGCTGTTTGGTCTGGTCGGTAAGTTTAAAGTCAGTTGAAACTTTAGGCTCAAACAACAAGGGCGCTTTAGAGCGCCCTTGTTGTTTTGGTAAGCGCCACGGCTTGCCGTTACTTCGGAATATCATTAAAGCGGTTAGCAAAGCGACCAGTGACTTTGCCGCTGCAGGCCCAAACCAACAACGCGCCCCAGGCAATAAACGACATGCCGGCGGGTACTGCGGCAATGGCGATATATTTCAAATGCGGCCGGTTAAAAAAGGCCGCCAGGATCACCGGCAAAAACCAGATAAACAGCACCAGCGGAATTAAAGTGGCCCAGAACATGGGGCTGGCATTTTGAAAAACTTGCATGACTTCATTCATGATTCACTCCTTCGGATCTACGGGGATTTGTTAGATACAGCATGTCAACAAAGCCGGCAAATCAGCGTAAAAATGTGAAATCCGGCTTTATGTGCGGATATTCGGCGAAAAGCAGCGGTCCACTGTGCTGCGGCTTGCCGGCGCTGTGGTTTTTAAGCTAAGGTTGCGGCCGATTTTTGTCCCATAAAAGGAATTTTTTATGCAAAAGATGTTAATGGCTGCCGTGCTGCTGGCCGGGATCACAGGACCGGCCATGGCCGCGACCGATATTTACAGCACTGCGGGTTTGCAATATAGCCGCACTGGCGAACCTTATGACCTGGACGACGGCGGATATCAGCTGGGTCTGGGTTATGTTATCAATCAGCAGTGGAGTGCTGAACTGACGGCCGAACAGCTGTTTGATAAAGAAGAAAGCGAAGATGGCATCACGGTTGGTCTGGACACCACAGCCGTGACGCTGGCAGCACTGGGTAAAACCAAATTAAACGACACCACTGTGCTGTATTATCGTGCCGGTGTCAGCCAGCTGAACCATCAGGCTGATGTCACTATCAACAACAAAACCACCTCAGTGGACGACAATCAGCTGCACGCGATGCTGGGCCTGGGTCTGGAACAGAACTTTAACGAACGTTGGTTTGGCCGGGCTGAAGTGGTGCATTTATTCAAAAAAGACCAGCTGCAGGCCGATACCTTCCGTTTGAGCCTGGGTTACCGCTTCTGATCTGACTGGTGAATTTTATACTGCTGCGGTAGGCTGGGTTTATCCTTCCGCAGCAGGCATGCACCATGAAAAATCCGCTTTATCTCATCGTTCTATTGCTGGCTTGCGCCAGTTGTACCCCAGAGCCGGACCGCTCGCCCAGTGCGGCCGCCAATGTCACTGTGCTGACCCAGCCTTTCACTATTCCCGGCCTGAACCGGCAACGTACTGTGCGGCTTTATCTGCCGCCGGATTATGCCAACAACACCAAGCGCTACCCGGTATTGTACATGCACGATGGCCAGAATCTGTTTGACAGGAGCACCGCTTACGCCGGCGAATGGCAGGTCGATGAGATCCTGAATCAGCTGGCCGCGGAAGGACAGCTTGAATTGATTGTCGTGGGCATCGACAACGGCGGCGAGCACCGCATGACAGAACTGAACCCGCTGGACCATGCCGAATTTGGTAAATCCGAAGCCAAAGCTTATTTAGCCTTGCTGCGCGATGTAGTGAAACCTTATATCGACAGCCAATACCGCACGCTGCCGGATGCGGCGAACACCGGTATCATGGGCAGTTCGATGGGTGGTTTATTCAGCCATTTTGCTGCGCTGGAGGCTCCGGATACCTTCAGCAAAATTGGTATTTTTTCGCCGTCTTATTGGATCACCGCTGAGCAGGTGCAGCGTTATCAACAAAGCCCGGTGCCAGTAAATGCCCGCTGGTATTTTTATGTTGGTGGCAGTGAAGGGGGTGATATGGCAATACAAGCACAGCAGGTTTATCAGGCGGTTGACAAGCTGACGGCCAGTGCAGGGCAACGCCAGTTCACCCTGTCGGCCGATGCCGAGCATAACGAAGCCGCCTGGGCGGCAGAGTTCCGCCAGGCCGTATTGTGGTTATATAAAAATCCCTGACCGTTTATTTCAGTAACCGCCAGGTCAGCGGGAAGCGGAAGATCTGGCCTTCAGTGGCGCTTTTCGCCGCCAGGACATACAACACGACGGTGACAAACCACAACAGTGGCATCAGGCTGATGCCAACAATGCTGATCCCCAACACCACGTACACCAACAGCACGGTAATGGCGAAATTCAGGCATTCTTTGGCGGTTTCTTTGACAAACAGATCGTCACTTTTCAGCAGATACACTGCCAAAGGCGCCAGAAAGGCGAAGAAAATCGCTGCAATGTGGGTGATGGCGGCGATATTTTTGCTGTCTTGATTGGGGCTATGCAGGTTGTCCATGTTCGTCCTTTTTTGCTGTGGCGTGAACTGCAGACTACTGCAGCTGCGATAGCTTTGTAAATCCATCTGCAGTTGCTGGTGTGGATATAGGTAAGATGTTGCTAATTTAAGCAAAGTGTCATATTGATGGGTTAGGTTGTTATCAAATAACCCCATCAAACCAGAGGACACCATGAAACCTTTTGCCCCGATATTCACCGCCATAGCGCTGTGCTGCGCCATGCAGGCTCAGGCCAAGCTGCTGATCAGCGAAGTGCTGTATGACGCACCAAATAACGACAGCACCGAAGAATTTGTCGAGATTTTTAATGATGGCTGCAGCGCCGTCAGCCTGAGCGGCTATAGTCTGGCCGACAATGGCGGCAGCTTTAATTTAACCGGCAGCATCGGCGCCGGCAGTTATTTCGTTGTGGCGAAAAACAGTGCTGCGCTGCAGAGCTTAACCGGCAAAGCCGCCAATCAGTCCGGCCTGACTTTGGCGCTGGGTAACAGCGGCGATTACGTCAAATTACGCCAGGGCAGTACCGAACTGGATTCAGTCGCGTTTGAAAACGCCATCAGTGGTTGGTCTATTGAAGCCATTGATAAATCGCTGGCGCGCAAAAACGTCGCCGACAGCAATACCGTCAGCGACTGGCAGGTCAGCAGCAATGCCGGCAATCCGGGCACTGGCGCTTTAACTGCCAGCTGTGGCGGCGGTGACACTGGCGGTGGCGATACCGGTGGTGGTACCGGCGACACTATCAATCTGCCCACTTATTACGTTAATACCAGCGGCAAAAGCGGCGAAGCGTTAAAAACCGCGCTGAATAATGTGCTGCGCGGCCACGTCCGTTTCAGCTATGCCGAAGTCTGGGATGCGATTAGCTATACCGACGAAGATCCGGCTAACACCAGCAACGTGATTTTGTTGTACGCCGGCCGTTCGCAGGCAAAAACCTTCCGCGCCGGCACTTCAAGCTCGCTGGATGCCTGGAACCGCGAACACGTCTGGGCCAAAAGCCATGGCTTTCCGAATGAATCGCAATATGCGCATACCGATTTACATCATTTAAGACCAGAAGATGTGTCGCTGAATTCGACCCGCGGTAATAAAGACTTTGATAACGGTGGCACTGCAGTGACCGAAGCGCCGGCCAATAAAACCGACAGCGACAGCTTTGAACCGCGCGCAGCAGTCAAAGGCGACGTCGCCCGCATGCTGTTTTACATGGACGTGCGCTATGAAGGCGCCGACGACAGCGGCACGCCGGATTTAGAAATTCCCAATGTGGCGCCAACTGGCAGCACTGCGCCACAAATGGGCAAACTCTGCACTTTGGTGGCCTGGCACCTGGCCGACCCGATCGACAGTTTTGAGCAGCGCCGTAACAATCGGATTTATGAACTGCAAAAAAACCGCAATCCGTTCATCGACAACCCGCAATGGGTTAAAGCGATTTACGGTCCGGCTTGTGGCCTGTAACTGACTGCCCTGTGGCTCAGCCAGAACGCCCGTCTGCATTAGCGACGGGCTTGTTAGTTTTGCTTGTTCACGATGAACTGAGCTGACAGAACATCCAGCTGTGCCGGATCCAGACTTCCTGCTTGCTTTTGCTCATCGGCTGGCATGTAATGGCGCCGTTTTCAAGCTTTCACCTGAAGGAACAAGCATGCAAAAGGTTGTCAGAGATATTGGTTTGTTTGTGGTTGCGCCCCTGGTCATTTTAGGCGGCCTGACGGCCTGGATGTTTGCCGCGACGACCCCAGCCTGCAGCAACGGCATCGTCAAACAACTGGCCTCGCCGGATGACAAATTTACCGCCGTGGTGTTTGTGCGCAGCTGTAACAATGTGCCGGGATTTAGCAGCAATATTTCTGTGCTGGTCAAAGACGGTATCCTGGCCGATGGCCCAGGCAATTTGTTTATCAGCGAAGGCCATCCGGAACAGCTTGGTGTGGATGTGCAGTGGCAAGCTGTTGGTGACAAAGGCCTGCAGCTTCAGGTCAGCAGCAAGTTCAGAGGCGCGATATTGCAGGCCGATCCGGTCTGGTCGGCCAACCCGAATATCACTGCCAGTTATCAGTTTGGCGCAGCGCAAGGCACAAGCGGTCAATAAGCCGCTGCCTCAGCTGCCGGCCTTATTACGGTGCAGCTACAGTAACGCGATGATTTTCTGTAAGGTAGCCAGATTGCGACAGGTGATGGCGCGCCATTTTTTACTGACCAGCAAATCGGCCATCGGGCATTGATTGATGCCATCGGTACAATACAAATGAAGCGCTGTGGTGCTGATTTGCAGCTTCGATGTGGTTGCCGGCAAAACGCTGGCAGCAGCCTCGAACTGGGTCAGTGTTTGCTGGTTGCGGCTAAATCCAATTAACAACCGGCTTGGGTCTGGTGCTGCCAGACCTGTTAAAGCGACCGGTTCCAGTGCAGCGGCCACGGTCTGCACATCGGCGGCGGTTTTGACGATGCAATGTAAATCGAGGCCGGTGTCGCGTAATAAAGCTGCCGCGATTTGATCGGCAATCAGGTCGCAAGCGGCGTCACCGGTAGCCGTGGTCCCGGCAACATCAGCGGGCAGGGCGAAGATGGCGTTGCCGGAGTTAAGCAGCGTCCGCACCTGCTGCGCGCCCAGATTCTCCAGCACTGTTTTTAACGTCGCCATCGGCAGCCGGTTGGCTTTGCCGACATTAATCCCCCGCAATAACAGAATATATGTATTCATTTCAGCCGCTTATTCAATCAATACCGACACAGGTTCAAACTGATACAAGGTTACAGCGCTGGTGACTTTGCTGGCATTAAAGCTGTCGCCTTGTTCTTCAGCGCGGTGTTTCAGGTAGGTTTTGCTTTGTTCCAGCGTCATCGCTTTGGCTTTTAGTGAGCCATAGGCATAGGCGGTTTTGCCTTTAGCGCTGATGGGAAATTCCATATCGCCGTCTTTGACTTTGAGGCGGAAAGTCGGCTCAGCTGCACCAGTCGCAAACTGCATCCAACAGCCTTTTTTCTCACAGACTGCGTCAATTTTGCCTTGTACGGTAAAAGGCTGCTGCAGATAACGATCGGGTTTGGCCAGTATCTGTGCCACTGTCACCGCGGCGGATTTGCTGAAATCAAAGGCCGGGCCAAAGCTCTGGCTGGCTTGCAGAAGGGGGCTTAAAAGCAGCACAAAGGTCAAAGCGATGGTTTTTTTCATCGGGAACATCCTGTGTCGAAAAAAACCATCCTCTTTGCTTTGTATCCGGTTGTCAATGTACCAATGTACGGCACGTGGTGCCCAGCGAGCTGCGCTGGCGCGTACCTACGCTTTGAACCAGATCGTAGGTGGCGGCAAGCGTGGCCCGCCGTTATGCTGGAAGCCTCACGCCACCGGCACTTGCGCCAGGCGTTTGCGGAAAAACACCATATAAAGCGCCGGCACGAATAACAGCGTCAGTACAGTGCCGACACCAACGCCGCCGATCAGCACAAAAGCCATGGGGCCCCAGAAGGTATCCAGCGTCAGCGGCACAAAGGCTAGCATCGCGGCCAGCGCTGTGAGCAGCACCGGGCGGGCGCGGTGAATGGTGGCTTCGACCACGGCATCGCGCGCGGCCCAGCCGTCGTTCAGGTTGTCACTGACCTGCTGAGTTAAAATCAGCGTGTTGCGCATTAGAATACCAGCAAGGCCAATCAGGCCCAGCAAAGCGACAAAACCAAAGGGCTGGCGGAACACCAGCAGCGCCAGCGTGGCGCCAATCAGGCCCAGCGGCGCTGTTGCCAGCACCATCCACATGCCGGTGAAAGAGCGCATCTGCAGCATGATAAAAATCAGCATCAGCGCCACCATCAGCGGCATCAGTTTCTGGATAGAGGCATTGGCTTTACCGGATTCCTCGACTGAACCGGCCTGCATAATGCGATAACCCGGTGGCAACTGCGCCTGAATCTCAGCCAGTTCGGCCCAGATGCGGTTCGACACATCATTTGGCTGCGCACCTTGCACGTCGGCCACCACGGCCAGATAAGTCTGGCGGTTGTAGCGTTTTAACAGCGGCTCTTCATATTGCACGCGGATCTCGCCAAGTTGGCGGATCGACACGGCTTTGCCGCCCGGCGTTTTTAATTCGATAGCATCGGGTTGCAGTACTTGCGCCCGGTCTAAGCGCGCTGTGACATCCACAGTACGGATATCTTCCCTAAGCTGCGTGATGCTGGCGCCGCTGAACTGGAACTGCAGTTGCTGCGCGACATCAGAAGCGGTCAGGCCATAGGCCAGCAGGCGCGCGGTATCGAGTTTCAGCGCAAGCACCGGCATCCGTTCTTCCCATTCCAGATGGGCGCCGACGGTATTCGGATTGGCAACCATTTTGTCGCGCACCAGATAGGCGATACGGCGCAGCTCCAGCGGGTCTTTACCCATCACACGGAAACTGACCGGCCATGGCACCGGTGGGCCAAACAACAACCGCGTGACCCGTACCCGCGCTGCGCTGAATTCGCCGGCGGCGATATGTTCATTCAGCAGCTGGATCAGCCGGTCGCGGCCGTCAGCGTCTTTGGCGACAATTAAAATTTTGGCAAAAGACGGGTCCGGCTGTTCCGGGTTGGCCGAGATAAAAAAGCGTGGGGCGCCGGCGCCGACAAAAGACGACAGCGAGCGTACGTCCTGATTGTCTTTCAGCAACTGCTCGATTTTAAGCGCCACAGCATCGGTATTGGCGATGGCGCTGCCATGCGGCATATAGACGCTGACCAGGACTTCCGGCCGGTCGGAACTGGGGAAAAACTGCTTTTGCACACCTTTAGCCATGCCCAGCAGCGCCAGTACAAAGGCCAGCAGCACAATGCCAATCACGGTTTTTTTGTGGTCGATACACCACAGCACCAGCGCACGCAGTTTGCTGTAGAACGGGCTTTGGTAAGGGTCATGGGCATGGGCTTTGACATCCGGCAGCAATTTCACGCCAAGGTAGGGCGTAAAAGTCACAGCGACGACCCAGGATACAATCAGTGCAAAACCCACCACCCAGAAAATATTGCCGGTGTATTCGCCGACACCGGATTTGGCAAAACCAATAGGCACAAAACCGGCGATAGTGACCAGGGTGCCAAACAACATCGGCGCAGCAGTAGCGGACCAGGCGTAGCCTGCAGCGCGCACCCGTTCCACGCCTTGTTCCATTTTTACCATCATCATTTCGATGGCGATAATGGCGTCGTCAACTAACAAGCCTAGCGAGATAATCAGCGCGCCCAGCGTGATACGGTCGAGGTTAATGTCGGCCATTTTCATCAGCAAAAAGGTGATGCCAAGGGTCAGTGGAATGGCGATACCAACCACTAAACCAGCGCGCAGGCCAATGGCCAGTACGCTGACCGCCATCACCACCAATACCGCGACTAAAAATTTAATTTCAAATAAATCAACGGCTTTAGAGATGGCTTCGGCCTGATTGGTCAGCTGGTGTAACTCCATACCGAGTGGCAGCTGCGCCTGAATTTCGCTGAGTTTTTGTTGCAGCGCTTTGCCAAGCACCAGGCCGTTTTCGCCTTGTTGCATCACCACGCCGACTAAAATAGCCGCATCGCCGCCGGTGCGCGCCAATAACCGCGCCGGTTCTTCATAACCGCGCTGTACTGTGGCAATTTCTGACAGGCGGATAAGCTTGCCATTGACCCGGACCGGCAGTTGTTGCAGCTCGCTGAAACTGTCAGTGCGGGCATCGAGGCGAAATTGCAGCGCCTGACCCTGAGTTTCCAGCTGGCCGGCCGGCAACATCCGGCTGGCGGCAGTGATTTGCTGTTGCAAATCAAGCAGGCTGATGCCCAGCGCTGCCAGTTTGTTCTGGTCAAAATCGATAAAAACCCGCTCTGGCCGGTCGGCAACGAGTACTGCTTTCAGCACACCCGGCACCATGCTGAGTTCATCACGCAGCTGTTCGGCCTGGCGGCTTAAATCACGAAACGGCAGGCCGGGCGCGGTCAGCGACAACAAACTGAAATAAACATCAGAAAAGTTGTCGTTGACCAGTGGGCCAATAGCGCCGGCCGGCATATTGGCCGCTTCTTCCTGCATCCGTTTACGGATTTGATAAAACAGGTCGGGCACCATGGCCGACGGCGTATAGTCTTTAAATTCAATGGTTAAATTGACTGCGCCGGGGCGCACCTGGCTGTCAATTTTATGGATATTCCGTACTTCCTGAATGCGTTTTTCTAAGCGGTCAGCCAGTTGCGACTGCACTTCTTCGGCGGTGGCGCCAGGCCAGTAGGCCGACACTACTAAAGCGCGGATAGTAAAAGACGGGTCTTCGGCGCGGCCCAGCGACAAAAACGCCCAGGTGCCACCGATAAAGGCCAGCAGAATAAAAAATAAGGTGATAGCGCGCTCGCGCACCGCCAATACCGACAGGTTAAAACTCATGGCTGTAGCTCCCGCACCGCCAAACCCGGTTCCAGCAGATGGGTGCCGAGCGTGATAATGCGGCTGTCAGCGGCAAGCTCAGTGCGTACTGTGGCCGATTGCGCATTCAGCGACACTACTTGTACTGGGTGCGGCTGGGCTTTGCCGTCTATGACAGTCCACAGCTGCGGCTGCTGACCCCGTTCATCCAGCGCCGCTAACGGCACCTGTACCTGCTGGTCCTGCGCCGGCAGTTGTAGCTGCACCGCTAACACCCGGCCCAGTGCCAGTTCGGCCGGTTGTTCATTCAGACTGTAGCGCGCCTGGCGGGTCAGGCTGGCACTGTCGGCACTGCCGGCAGCACTGCGCAGCTTTAATTGCAGTGGCTGGCCGGCAAAATCGGTGCTGCCACTTTGCGGCGGCTGAATATGTTCCGGCAGCTGCACTTCAATTTCACTTTGCTGCGCGGTCGCTAAAGCGCCGAGGCGCTGGCCTGCCGCCACCACCTGGCCGGGTTCCCCTGTGACATCCGTGATCACCCCGTCGCTGCCGGCGGTCAGATTGGCGTAGGTCAGACCGTGTTCGGCTTGTTGTAACTGCGCATTGGCACGGTCGAGATTGGCTTTGGCTTCATTGAAGCGCAGTTCGACTTGATCTTTGGCCTGTTCGCTGACAAAACGTTGTTTGATCAGTTGCTCAGTGCGGTGTTTTTCCGCCTGTACTGTTTGCAGACTGGCGCGGGCTGCGGCTTGGGCCGCTTTGGCCACCCGTACTGACTCAGCTAAATCTTTTGGATCCAGCCGGTACAGCAGCTGACCTTGTTTCACTGGTTGACCGGCTTCGACCAGCCGCTCGGCAATGCGGCCGCTGACCTGAAAGGCTACCGGTACTTCATTGCGGGCGCGTACCACGCCGGTCAGGGTTAAGCTGGACTGAGTCAGTGGCTGAATAGTAGCAGTCATCACCACCCGTGGTGCCGGAACTGAATTTTGCGCGGCCGGGTCGGAACAGGCGGCCAGAAACAACGGCAGTGAGACGAGTGCAAGCAGCGGAAAAGGACGTAACATGGCCACCTCGGGCAGAGTCTGGTATTATTAAACGGCTTCGTTCAGAAATGTATTATTGAACGGATGTGTTCAATAAACAAGAGTAAAATGATGACCACCAACTCCGGCCCAGACACATCTTCGTTTTCAGGCGCTGCATCGAGCGGCCGGCCTGTTGATCGCAATAAGGATATAGCCATTTTGCAGGCGGCGCGGCAAATCCTGTTATTTGAAGGCGCCAGTGCGCTGACGATGGAAGCGGTGGCCAGTAAAGCCGGGGTGTCTAAGGCGACTTTGTACTCGCGTTTTGGCAACCGCAATCTACTGATTGAAGCCGTATTGCGCGCCCAGTCCGATTTTTTTGTCGAAACCTTAAGCCCGGCGGTGCAAAACGCTGCGCAGACTTTTGCTGCGCTGGAAGCCTTTAGCCTGCGGCTGTTGCAGTATTTATTCAGCGAAGATCATCTGTGTCTGATGAAAACCCTGCAGGGGCATCGGGATATTCCGGCTGACTTGCGCGAACGCATGTATGAACTGGGGCCGGTCGCCACTTGTATTCAGGTGGAAGCCTGGCTGGCGCAGGTGCACCAGCTCGGTCTTATCCGCTGCCCACAACCGGATTTCAGTGCAGAACTGTTATACGGCATGCTGGTGGGTATGGATATGCTGCGGACCTTGTTTCAGCAGGCACCGAAGCGCCAACCAGCCGATGTCCCCGGCCATGTCCGCGCTGTGGTGACGCTGTTTTTACAGCTGCATCAGGGGGATGTGGCCGCAGCCACTACACCTTAAACCGACCAACCAGACCGGTTAAATGCTCTGCCACACTTTTTAACTCATTGATCAGCAAATAGTTCTGATCAGCGATTTGCTCCGCGACGACCGACTGATCATGCAACTGGTGCAGGTTGCGGTTAATTTCTTCCGACACCTGCGACTGCTGCTCTGTCGCCGCCGCGGTGCGCAGCGACATGCCGCTGACTTCCGCCGACGATTTCATCAGATGACTGAACACAGATTCCGCCACTTCGGTTTGTTGCACTGAGCTGTCCGCCGACTGGCGGCCACGGCGAATAGCCTGAGTCGATTCTGTCACCAACTGCTGCAGCTGATGCACTGTGGCTTTGATTTCTTCGGTACTTTCCTGGGTTTTCGAGGCGAGTTTACGCACTTCGTCGGCTACCACGGCAAAACCGCGGCCTTGCTCGCCGGCGCGGGCGGCTTCGATGGCGGCATTCAGTGCCAGCAAATTGGTCTGACCGGCGATGTTGCTGATCACCTCAATCACACCGGAAATGGCGATAGAGCTGTTGTTCAGCGCTTCGGACAAATTCATCGCGGTATCGACGTCGGTTAATACACCATTGATACTGCCGGACACCGCCTGAATCGAACTGATGCCTTTTTCGGCGTAACCGCGGGAATCGTCGGACTCGCGGGCTGTATCTGCTGCCACTACGGCAACTTCGCGGTTAGCCACCGACATTTCATGCACGGCGCTGACGATCGAATCTGTGGCGCTATTCAGGCTTTGGGTGATGCTTTTGGTTTCGTGCACTGAACTCAGCATATTTTCTGTGACTGTGCTGAGCTGCTGGCTGCTGCGCAAAATGTCAGCAATCATCAACGTTTGCGCATCGAGGAAGCGGTTAAAGGCATCGGCCAGGTCGCGTAGTTCGTCTTTGGTCTGCACGCTGATGCGCTGGGTTAAATCGCCTTCACCCTGCGTGATTTCGTCCAGCCGGTGAATAATGGTTTCGACGTTGGACTTAATAGCGGTAGGCATTTTGACGCTGTACCAGGCCGCCACGGCAAACACCAGCAAGCTGATGAGCAAGGCGGTGACGCTAATATTCTGGACCTCCTGATTGGCTTGTTCGATATGTTGTTTGGACAAGTTCAGCGCAAATTCGCCGGCGTTGTTGTAAATTTTGCGCAGTGCAGCAAACTGCTGATCTTCCAGCTGGATAAAGGCGGCATCTTTGCTGGCGCCCGTGGCAAAATACTGGTCGGCACTTTGCGTCCAGTCATTCAATTTCTGTTCAAATTCACTAAATTGGCCACTAAATTCCGGGTAGACGCTCATCAGCTGTTTATATTGATTAAAGCGATCTTTGGCCTGGCTGACATTTTCCTGATAATCGGCGCTGAACTGCGGATTTTCCGCCGCTTTGTGCTCAGAAATAGCCAGTTTCGCCTGATACAAATCGCGGTCCGCGTTCAGAACAATTGAAATAGCTTGCTGAAAAACATCAGATTCTTCGTGCACGATTTGTTGCAGTTTTGACACTATCACCGAGGATAAACTCAGGACAAACACTAAGGTGATAAACATCAGCGCAGTAGGGACACTGGCTTTAAAACGCAGACCATGGTAATTCATTCACAACCTCTACAACTTCACGAGTTTTGAAAAAGAGACGAATATTCAACAGGTTTGCTGAAATAATAACCCTGCATGTAGTGAATATTCAGTTTGCTGAGCACCTCCACCTGGGCTGCGGTCTCCACGCCTTCAGCCACTATTTCCCAGCCCATTGATTGCGACATCGAAGCAATAGCCCGTAACACCGGCATACCGCCATCGCCGATTTTGTCGATAAATGCTTTGTCGATTTTAACTTTATTGACCTGCAGTTCATTGATCACCGACAAAGATGAGTAGCCAGTGCCGAAGTCATCTATCGCAATGGCGATACCGGCGTCCCGCAGCTGATTGGTTTTATCAATGAGGATATTTTTATCGACGGTAAACACTGATTCGGTGATTTCGATCTGCAGCAATGTGGCCGGGATTTGATGTTTATCCAGCAGCGCCAGCAAGTCAGGCACAAACACATCCTGCTGAAATTGTAGCGCTGAGACGTTCACCGCCAGCTGCAATGGCTTGCCAAGCTTTATGCTGTGGCTGATGGTCAGACAAGCCTGATCCAGTACCCAATAACCAATCGGATTGATCAGGCCACTTTGTTCGGCCAGCGGAATAAATTCGTCCGGTGCCACCGGCGTGTCGTCGAGGGTCCAGCGTAACAGCACTTCGTAATAATTCTGCTGCGTCGCGTGCAGCTGAACAATCGGCTGATACACCAGCCGCAGCTCCTGCCGGCTGATGGCTTGTTCGAGCCGGGTGCGCAGCATTGATTTACGCCGGTATTTGCCGGCAATCTGGCCGTCATAAACGGTAAAACCCTGCTTGCCGGCTTTTTCGATATTGCCGTACAGCGCGAGGTCCGCCAGATTAATCAGCTGGGAGATGTCCTGGCCATGGTCCGGATACATCGACACACCGATATTGGCTGATAGCCGCAGCGCATTCTCTTGTAGCCGGAAGGGCTGTGAAATACTCTGCTGAACCTGATCGACAAAGTCATACAGCGCCTCATCCGTGATCGGAATAGCAATCAGAAATTCGTCGCCACCCCAGCGACAACAAATTGCCGGTTCATGCGTGAGCAGCCGCAGACGCTCGGCGATTTCACGCAAAAACTCGTCGCCGACTTCATGACCCAGGCCATCATTGATGCTTTTTAAACCAACCAAATCAATCATCACCAGCGCCAGTTTTAACTGATTGCGCCGGCTGACTTCGGTCAGCTCCACAGCAATTTCAATAAAACGCCGGCGGTTGTAGAGGCCGGTTAAGGTCTCAATATCTGACAAATAAGACAGTTCTTTGGTGCGCAGTAAAACTTCAGTTTCCAGATTCGCCAGCAGGTGCTCGTGTTCACGCCGCAAGCGGATAGATTCCAGCGTAAACAGGTAACTGTTGCGGGCGGAGAAACTCAGTAAGCCAGTGAAAATGATGCCAAGATAACCAAAAATCACCTGCTCGCCGCCTTGCCACAAAAACCACAGGCCAAAGGGCAATAAACACAGCACTATGTAGCTGATAATCAGCGTTTTATCCGAAGACAGGGCATTGGTGACACCGGCGGCTATCGCAGCCAGTGTGGCGAGAATAATGATCAGTTGTTCGGAATCGCTGCCAATGCCAAACCACAGGCTAAACAGGCTCCACAACAGCGCGGTGGCGATGGCAAGGGCGGCAAAACGGCGGAAAATCTGCGGCTGATATTTTTCCCTTTTGGTTTTTAAGCTGGTCCAGCAGCGCAAGTCATAGCCGCGCCAGCTTAGTAGCCCAATCATCAACAACCACCAGATGCCGATGGCAGTATTCTGACTGTGCTGAAACAATAACAGGCTGGCTGCCGTTGCCGCGACACCGGTGCCGATCAGCCCGGTTTTCAGGTTGTTGTAGAGCACGTCCAGGGTACCCTGCAACGATAAATCCTGATTTGGCATTGTGATCACAACTCCGGGCGACAGGTTGCACCAAAATACAGCAGTATTTGTGCAGTGTCGGTGCGATTCCCTTTGATCGCAATGGAATATTTTCTGGTCTTACCAGAATTGTGAAGCGTTTGCACTGCGGTGGCTAAAACGATTCAGCATGGCGGCTATGATCAGCCTGAATGGGATGCCGATTGCGCGGTGCCGCGGCCAATTGTTAGCCAAGATGGGGCGGGGTACTTTGGGGTCGCCGGCTTCCTGTCAGGAGCCGGCGTGAAGCGGCAGAGATCAGCAGGTGGTTTGTGCACCTTTGTGTTGCTCGTGCCTGTGCTGTTCGCGTTTGTCGAGCACGCCGGACCAGCGGGTCAGGGCCAGCGCAACCAGCACAATCAGCGCACCAATCCAGCCGGTATCGGTCAGTGCCTGCTGGCTGACCACCAGCCCGCCAAGCCAGGCGCCGAACGCAATACCGACATTAAACGCGGCGATATTCAGGCCTGCTGCGACATCGACAGCCTGTGGGCAGTATTTTTCAGCCAGCTGTACCACGTACAGCTGCAGCCCCGGTACATTGCCAAAGGCAAAAGCGCCCCATAACAACACCGTCAGCACCACTAACACCGGATGGGGTGCAGTCAGACTGAACAGCGCCAGCACCAGCGCCAGCGCGGCAAAAATCAGGCTGAGTGCTTTAACCGGGCCATGCCGGTCGGCCAGTTTGCCACCCCAAATATTGCCGGCGGCGACCGACACGCCGTACACCAGCATAATGAGGCCGACCGCGCCGGGGGCAAAACCGCTGACTTGTTGCAGGATAGGGGCAAGGTAGGTAAAGGCAATAAAAGTGCCGCCATAACCCACCGCAGTCATCGCAAACACCAGCAACAAACGCGGTTCGGTCAGCACTTTTAACTGCTGCAACAAAGAAGCCGGCTGACCTTGTTTTAACCGGCGCGGCACTAATATCAGGCTGCCGAGCAGGGCGATAAGGCCAAGCGCTGCCACGGCCAGAAAGGTCATACGCCAGCCAAAAAACTGGCCAATCCAGGTACCGAGCGGCACGCCTGTCACCAACGCCACGGTCAGACCGCTGAACATCAGCGCAATAGCACTGCCTTCTTTGTCTTTACTGACCAGGCTGGTGGCAATAGTCGAACCGATAGAGAAAAACACGCCATGGGCGAGACCAGTCAATACCCGTGCTGTAATCAGCGAGCTGTAGCCCGGCGCTAAATACGCCAGCAGATTGCCGGCAATAAATAACGTCATCAGCGCCAGCAACAGCGGTTTCCGTGGCCAGCGGCCGGTCAGTGCCGTCAGCAGCGGCGCACCGATGGCAACGCCCAGCGCGTACAGGCTGACCAGCAGGCCAGCTGAAGGTAGAGACACACCCAGATCATGGGCGATGGTGGGCACCAGTCCGACAATGACAAATTCGGTGGTGCCGATAGCAAAAGCGCTTAACGTCAGCGCCCATAACGCAAGTGGCATAACAATTCTCCTGTGTAGCTCCTCAATGGATTGCGCGGAGATTGTCGCAAGCGCTACTATTGTGAAAAATAGCATTAATCACAAATGACTTTCTCAAAAATGGCAATAATATCGCAAACAGAACAACTCGAAATGCTGTTGGCGGTGTATGACACCGGCAGTTTTTCGGCGGCGGCCAAAGCGCTGGACTGTCAGGTCGCCAAAGTGTCGCGGGCGGTGCAGGCGCTGGAGCAGCAGCTGGGCTGCAGTTTATTCAGCCGCACGACAAGAAGAGTGTTACCGACCGAAGAAGGTCACAGGTTTGTGGCGCAGGTGCGGCCCGGTCTGGCACTGCTGGCAGAGGCGGAAGCACAAATACGTTTTGCCGACACGCCGGCGGGCCGGCTGCGGGTGGATGCAGCGAGCCCTTTTATGCTGCACCAGCTGGTGCCGCTGCTCGGTGAATTTCGCACCTTGTATCCGCAGATAGAGCTGCAGCTGATGAGCAGCGAAAACATGATTGATTTGATAGAAAAAAGAACCGATGTGGCGATTCGCATCGGTGCGCTGACCGATTCGAATCTGCATGCCCGTCTGCTTGGGCGCAGCAAACTGCATCTGGTGGCGAGCCCGCAATATCTGGCGCGACGGGGTGTGCCGCAGCAAGTAGCGGATCTACCGGCGCATGCTTTGCTCGGTTTTGCTGATAACGCCCGGCTTAATCAATGGCCTTTGACAACGGGGGAGCTGCAGATCACGCCCAGCATCAGCGCCAGTTCCGGCGAAACGCTGCGCCAACTTTGTCTGGCCGGGCACGGCATAACGTTATTGTCGCAGTTTATGATTGCCAAAGACCTGCAAAGTGGTGTTTTGCAGCAGGTGCTGCCAGGCGCTGTGCAAAGCCCGCACCCGCGTGAGCAGGTGCATGCGGTGTATTACCAGCAGCAGGCGGTGGCGCCGCGGATCCGCTGTTTTATCGATTTTCTGGCGAGCCGGTTGCAGCTTTAAGCGGTGGACTTAGCCGCCGATTTTGGCAGGCGTCAGCAGGGGAGCTGCCGGGATCAGCCAACACTGGCCATCGGCACTGCGTTTACCCCGCATCAGCTGACTGACCACTTTGTCGGTCACGGCGATGCCCTGCGCCGCCATAGTGGCGAAATCAGTCTGGCCATTGTTGGCAAAGCCTTTGCGGGTACGGTGAATATCAAAACGTCGCGATAGTTTCTGGCCAAACTGCTGCTCGACATTATCTGCGCCCAGCATCAGGCCATAAAGCCCACCCCAGGTTGCGGCCGGATTGTCGGAATCCCAGCCGGCCAACACAGCGATTTTCAGCGTGTCCTGCATGTCGCCGGCGCCATAAAAATAACTGAGCAGGCTGGCGGCGAAGTTAATCCCGGCGGCAAAACAGCCATTGCAATACAGCTGCTTTGCGCTGATCTCATAGCCGTCTTGCTGCTCCAGCTGGTAACGCCGGTACAACGCGTCGCGCGCCGTTTCCCATGGCACGCCGGCCTGAAACTGCGCCAGCACAAAGTCATACATTTTGGCCGGATATTGATTGGCCGGCAGCGTCTGGCGTGCCTGTGCGGCGATGCTGAGCAGCGCCTGTCGCAGTTTGGCGTTATCCTGCACCACATCAGCGCTCAGCAGTGCGGCGCGGGCATGGAGTTCAACATAAAACTGCGCGATATCAGCCGCTTCACCGTTTGCGGTGGTACGAATGGGTAAATACGCCAGCTGCTGCGCAATATCGGGCCGGCCCGGTGCCAAAGCACCAAAGAGTTCAGTGGTGAGCTGGGCATCAATCATATCGAAATGCGGGTTTTGCGGCGGCATGCCGGTAAAGGGTGGCAGCATGCCTTGCTGCATTAAATCAAAGGCTTGCTGATTGGACACCCAAAGGAAATTCTCCGGTTTGCCGTCTTTGGTGCGGTGCGGTGTGTTGTCATCGCGGTAGATATAAGCCAGCCAGCCGGCGCGGATCTGGGCGCCAGTCAGTAGCGGATTGGGGCTTTGCAGCATCAGTTGCAGGTAGATGTATTCAATGTCGCTGTCATCGTCCGAACCCCAGACCTGCGCGGGGCTGCGCAGCACCCAGTTGATGGTCGGCGACAAATCGCTCGGCACGCCCTGGCCCCAGATGCTGGGTTCATCGGCTTTGCCCCAGTCGGCGCGGGTGTAAAAACGCCCAGCCGGGCCGGCACCGCCGATTTTATCCATCTCGGTGACCAGCCCGGTCCAATTGGCAATGCTGAGCCCTAACCAGAAGCCGGCCAGTTTTTCCTGATAGGCGGTTCTTGATATGGCAAATTCAGTGGCCGTAGAAGCAGTGCAGCTGGCCTGTACTGTTGTTGCAGCGCCAGCCGGTGGTGTTGACAACAAACAAGCCAAAAGGCCGAGGCAGGACAGACGGCGGCACTGGGTGGGCAGCAGAACTGACATGAAAAATCCATTTGGAAAGCGCTTTCATTTATCCTGCAGCGTTGGCTATAAACTGTCAATCGGCAGCACCTGCTGATCCAGAAAGTTAGGTTGACCGACGCTTTCCAAAGTGGACTCCTGCTACACTGGCGCCACTTCGTTTAAGGACTGCTATACATGCTGCAAATCACTGCCACCATCGCCATCGATGAAGCCGAAATCGACTGGCAAGCCATTCGCGCCAGTGGCCCGGGCGGGCAGCATGTCAATAAAACTTCGACCGCGATGCAGCTGATGTTTGATATTGAGCAGTCGTCTTTGCCGGCACATTACAAAACCGCATTGCTGCAAAAATCCGATCATCGCATCACCGCATCCGGCAAAATTATTATCAAATGCCAGCAAAGCCGCAGTCAGGAAATGAACCGCGAAACCGCGCTGCAGCAACTGATTGCACTGATTAAATCCGCTGGCTTAGTTCCGAAAAAACGCCATGCGACTAAGCCCACTTACGGCAGCCAGCAACGCCGGCTCGACAGCAAAAAACAGCGCAGTGGCACCAAAAGCCTGCGGCAGAAAAAACCGGGTCTGGAATAACCCGCTGCGACCAACGCCCATGTGGCGCTGACCATTGCACTGGCGTTGCTGCACAGATTTCGGCATGCTGCCGGCATCATTAAAAATTCGGTATCTGTGCCATGTTCCCTGTTGCAAACTCCTTGTCACGCCGCGTTTGGCCGGCAAAACGCCTGATAATGCTGAGCCTCGCCTGTGCCTTCGGCGGCTTGCTCAGCAGTTGCAGCAACCCGTCAGCAGGCAGCGCACCGCAGGCCGATTTACGCATTCATAATATTCAGCTGGTGGATGTCGAAGCCGGGCAGTTACGCCAGGGCCAGACGGTGCTGATTAAAGCAGACCGTATTGTGGCCATTGTGCCGGAGGCAGAAGCGGCGAGGTGGCAAAGCAAGGCGGAGCTGGACGGGCAGGGCCAGTATCTGTCACCAGCGTTGTGGGATATGCATGTGCACTTTGAAGGCCGCGATTTGGTCGCTGACAACGCGCTGTTGCTGCCGGTCTATCTGGCCTATGGCATCACCGCCGTGCGCGAAGCGGCCAGTAACCTGGCGCCGACTGTGCTGCGCTGGCGCAGTGAAGTGGCCAGCGGGCAGCGGCTGGGCCCAAGGATTTTCACCGCCGGGCAGAAATTTGAAGGCATTAATTCACTGTGGGACGGTGACCTCGAAATTGGCAACGAACAGCAGATGTTGGCCGGCATGGATTTGCTGCAATCGCAACAGGTTGATTTTATTAAGATCACTGAAAACACCTTAGCGCCGGATTTATATCTCGCGACCATCCGTGAAGCGCGCAAACGTGGGCTGTTGGTGTCCAGCCATGTGCCATACGGCACGGCCATTGACGAACTGGCACAGGCTGGCCTTAGCAGCATTGAACACGCCTCGTATTTATTACGGCTTGGTTTTGCCGGCGAAAGCAGCATCGCGGCGCAAGTACGCAGCGGTCAGCTGACTAACAAACAAGCTGCCGATTTTTACCGGCAGGGCTTTGATCAGGCCAGTGCCGACGCCGGTTATCGTCGCTTAGCCGCTGCCGGCGTTGCGGTCACGCCAACTTTAATCGGCGGCCAGCAATTGGCACATTTGCATGACACCGATCACAGCCATGATGCGTTTTTGCAGTATCTGAGCACCGATTTTACCGCCAATTATCAGTGGCGTATTGAGCGGATGGCTGGTGAAACACCAGCGCAGCAGCAGGAACGCAAAGACAAAGAACAGTTGATCGCCGCCCAGTTACCGCGCTTGCAACAGGCCGGTGTATTACTGCTGGCGGGTAGCGATTCGGCGGCGCTGAATACCTATGTCTATCCGGCCGAGGCGCTGCACGCCGAGCTGCAGTTATGGCAACAGGCTGGCATGCAAAGTGCCGATATCCTGCGCGCTGCCACCATCAATGGTGCGCGTTTTATGCAGCAGTCGGCCGATTATGGTTCTGTGGCGACTGGTAAAAAAGCTGATTTGCTATTGCTTAAACAAAACCCGTTACTGGATATCAGTGCCAGCCGTCAGCTGCAAACGCTGGTATATCAGGGCAAAGTCTATGACCGTGCAGCGCTGGACTTGCTGTTGCAGCAGGCGGCTGCGCAGAAACAACAGTTAGATCAGCAGCCGGATTAAGCGCAGGGGTTATTCGTTGCGCACAGTCGCCGGCTGAGGCTGAGGTCTTTTGGCATAGCGCAGCTCCTGACCGCGCTGGCGCAACAACTGCAGCCGGCCGTTTTGTTGCCACAGGTTCAGCAGTTGGTCCAGTTCATGCGCCAGTGCCGCGTCGCGGCTGCCCAGCCGGAATTCTGTGACGGCAAACAGATCAAATTCACGTAGTTCATTGCGCGTTCTGCCAAGCCCGGTCAGCACGTTCTCCAGCGTTTTTTCGTTCATTACCAGCAGTTGGGTGCGGCCTTTGAGCAGCATCAGCACAGCCTGGGTATGGTCGGTCAGTTCACGGTACTCCGGCGACCGGGCTGTGACTTCGGCAAAAATGGGCCCAAGTACTGCAGTAGCATTTTGGAAGGCGGTCAGGCGATAGTTGGCAAGATCCGCGGTGGACTGCAGCTGACCGCGAAAATCAGCCAGCGCAAAAGCTTTATTGCGGACCTGAGTATAAGGGGATGTCAGATAAACGCCGGATAGACCAGGCTGCTGTTGGCGCACCGCCAGATCCAGCTCGCCGGCAGCCAGCATCTGACGCAGCCTGGCGTGCGGCACTTTAATGATTTGGTGAGGCAGCTGTAAGGTTTGCATCAGCTCGTTGACCAGCAGCTGTTCATAACCGCTTTGCGCGGTCGGGTTTTTAAAAACCTGATCGGACACACCAAGCCCAACCCGCAGTGGTGTTGCAGCCTCTGTGACGGCGCAAAAGAACAAAGCCAGCAGCCACATCCGTTGTTGCATCCGCGCCTCCCTGGCCATCGTTGTGATCGATGTTGTTGAGTGTAGCAGATGGAGGAACAACCACAGTGAAGTCGAGTTCGGTAGCTTTTTGGGCTTTTCCGATATTGGTGAGATGATTTGCAATCTGGCTACATTCAGGTAACGTGTAGCCTTTTTTTCACTACAACCGCTGATACAAAGGTAATTTAGCCAGAATTAGCAAGGGCGGGCAGGGAGCATCTTATGCGGTATCAAACAATTTTTACGCTCAGTTTATGTGCGGGCCTCAGTGGTTGTGGCGGCGGAGGCGGAGACAGCCCTGCACCAGTCACACCAGAAGTGCAACAGTATCTGGTGTCCACCCAAACCGGTGCCGGTGGCAGCCTGAGCCCGGCCAGCACTCAGGTGCGCCAGGGATCGACTACTACTTTCGCTGTGAGCCCGGCGACTGGCAATGACATTGACAGCGTCAGTGGTTGCGGAGGTAGTCTGAGCGGGAGTCAATACACCACAGGGGCAGTGAATGCTGCTTGTACTGTCACTGCCAGTTTCAAAAAACAGAACTTCCTGCTCACAGCCAAAGCCGGTACTGGCGGCACTATCACCCCAGCTGAACAGCGTTTGTTTTATGGCGATAAAGCCGAATGGACGGTCAAAGCCCAAACCGGTTATCAGATTGATCAGGTGGTCGGTTGTAACGGCAGTCTGAATGGCGAGACTTTTAGCGTCGCCACTGTCACCAGCGCTTGCGAAGTCAGCGCCAGTTTCAAAAAACTTAGTTATACCGTCAGCGCCGCCGCCAATGCCGGTGGTACTGTGACGCCTGCGACACAAAAGGTGGAGCATGGCAACACCACCACGGTCACGCTGAAAGCGGACAGCGGTTTTGCTATCAATTCAGCCAGCGGCTGTAACGGCCAGTTGCAGGGCGAGCTGTACCGTACCGGCACCATCAGCGCAGATTGTAAAGTGGATGCGGTATTTGGGCCGGCCGTGATTCAGGTGACGACCACAACCAGCAGCGGTGGTAAGCTGAATCTGACAAACCCACAGGTGAAATATGGCGAAAGCCTGCAGCTGACGCTGCTGCCGGATGCTGGTTTTGATATCACCACGGCTTCTGGTTGTGGCGGCAAATTACAAGGCGCGGTGTTTACCACAGCGCCTGTCACAGCTGCTTGTACTGTTGAAGCAAAGTTTAACGACGCAGCCATTGTGGTGTTCCCGGATACGGGGTTGGATAAGGAAGTCAGGAAAGCGCTTGGGGTCAACGACAGCAGCAACATCACTAAAGTCCAGCTGAAACAATTAACCAGTCTCTATACGCCTTTTGGCAAAATTGAAAATCTTCAGGGATTACAGCATGCGACAGGACTGATTAACCTTCACCTTTCGAATCAAAAACTGACAGATCTGTGGCCGTTGCAGTATCTGACAAAGTTGCAGGAATTGCATTTGGACTACAACCCAATCAATAGTGTGCAACCTTTGGGTCAGTTGAAAAATTTACGCAACTTGTGGCTGTTTGATGCACCTGTCACTGACTTGTCGCCGCTGGCAGGTTTACAGTTGACAGAGCTTGCGTTGAGTAATGAAGCGGCCATAGACCTGACGCCGCTCAAAGGCATGCCGCTGCAAACTTTCTACCTTTGGTTCAGCGCCACCACAGATCTCAGCCCACTGGCTGATGCGCCACTGCGCCATCTGGATGTAACACAAAGTAAAATAGCGGATCTCTCAGTTTTGAAAAACTTGTCCGCTCTGCGGAGCGTTGTCATTTCTGATACTGATATTGCCGATTTGAGCCCATTACGTCAGGTTACCCAGTTGTATAAATTATCGGTAAATAGTAGCCTGGTGCAAGACCTCGACGTGTTGAGCACTTTGCCATTTGCACAGCAGGCCTATCTGTCCATCTCCGGTTGTATTGACCAGAACGGTTATTCCCGCCATCTCGAGCAGCTGGCAGCTTTGCAAACCAAATATAAGCTCAATCTGCAAGTTGGCGAGGGGAAGCGTCAGGACTGCGCCGATACCTGGGGTGGTACCAGCCTGAATATACAGGCGCAGGTGATAGACCGTACTTTGCAGTACAGTTGGCAAATCAGTGGCAATACTGCGCCGGTGCATTGCGCTTTGTATCTGGATCAGGACGATCAATTGCCAGGTTCAAGTGCCTCAACTCTACAGGCATGTGCTGCAAACGGCACCGCGACCTACAGCAGCCATCAGGCCGACCAGTTCCGCCCGGCTATCTGGTTTGATAACGGGATCGGTGGCGAAAAACTGGTTAAATTGGATGAAGTTGGTGCCGCTCCGGCGCAACCGGCGCTACAGAGTCTGGATTTAAGCCAAATCACCATTTCTGCCAAGCCGCTGTTGGTGGCAGAGCGTGATGGCCTGCTGCGTTTACATGTGACGGCCGCGCAAAGCCCGGCAGTTCTACCGAAATTTCAACTTGATTTGCAGCTGAATGGCAAGACCCAACTGCTGGATGCCGCAGCACCGAAAAAGCTACCGGTCAGCAAAGTGCATCGTAGTCTGACCGACGCTTATCAGGCTGTTATTCCGGCCAGTTGGATGCAACCTGGTCTGCAAATCAAAGTGTTACAGGAAGGCCAACTGGTCCGGACTTATACACCACAATTTGCGCCGGTGCGGCCACTGGCGATCCGAATTGTGCCGTTTCAGCTTGGAGAGCAGGTAGCGACACTACCTGATGTTAATACAGTGAAGAATGCAGTCCGTACTTATTGGCCTTTTAGCCAGATTGAAGTGCGCGCCCGTGCGCCTTATCAACTCAAAGCGGGCGGCACGAAATCTTCAGCCTATGTAATGTTGCCCGAGCTGGCGGATTTGCGGAATATTGAAGGCGAAGGTGTGTATTACTACGGCTATTTCAAGCCAGAAATGGGCGACAATTGCTGTGGTGGTTTAGGTTACATCGGGGCGCCTATTGCAGTCGGCTATGACAGTGACGATGGCGAGATTCTGGCTCATGAACTGGGGCACAATTTTGGCCGGCAACATGTCGGTTGTGGTAACCCGGCCGGACCGGATCCGGCCTATCCATATCCGGCGACAACGATGGGATCTGTTGGGCTGGATCTGGTGTTGAATGGCTGGATGTCGCCGGAAGATCATGTCGACCTGATGTCGTATTGCGGCCCTAAACATGTGTCTGATTACAGTGTGGCGGCCGTGCAAGAGTTTGTGATAAAGAACCCACCGGCGGCATTCCCAACGCCGGCACAGGCAGCCGCTCAGGCCCAAACGGTCAGCGGTGCTTTATACTTCGCCGGTACTTTACAGGGCAGCAATGTACAAGTGCGGACCTTAGTGCCGTTATCGCGTGCCCCGCGCAGCGAGCAGCCGAGCGGTTACAGCATCAGAGTCTTAAACGAGCAGGGCAGCTGGTTTGAATTTAACCTGCAACTGTTGCAGCTAGACCATCCAACCGACCAAGCTGAGCGCCATTTCAGTGTGGAACTGCCGCAGATGAGCATTCAGCGTTTTGAGATCTGGCAAAATGGGGTGATGGTTGCGACGCAGGATAATTCAGCGGCACTGGCCGGCAGCACCGGCCAACAACAGCAACTGAACCAAAGTCAGTTCCAGTTGGACGAGAGCGCCAATCAGCTTTGTGTCAGCTGGCCGGCCAGCAAAGACGCCTCACTGAGTGTGATTTATCAGCAAAACGGCGAAGATACAGTGTTGGCGTTAAACGAAACAGCAGGCCAATTCTGCCGCGACAGCAGTGCGTTGCCACCGGGTGGTGACTGGCGGCTGATTTGGCGTCAGCAACTGTCGGTGCGGGAATTCCGTCAACCTCGGTAAGCGGTTGCAGTGACAACAAAGCCGGCACCAGGCCGGCTTTGTGTTTTATGGCGATGCAGTCAGTTTCTCCAGCCAGCGGTTCAGTAATACTCTGGCGGCTTGCAGCTCATTGATTTTTTCGTCGACCCGGTCAATTTGTGTGCGGATAGCGGCAATTAATTGCGGGCACTGCGGCTCTGGATGTTGTAGATGCGCGATGGCCGGTTTGATTTCATTTAAGGTAAAACCAGCGGTCTGGGCCAGTTTGATAAAACGCAGTTCGTCCAGCACCAAAGGTTTATAGCTACGGTAACCGTTAGCAAGCCGCTGCGCTGGCGTAACCAGACCAATGCTCTCGTAATAACGCAATGTTTCTTTTGAAATTTCCGCCCGTTTTGCCACATCGTTGGGTGTCATAGCCGCAACCTGCATTGGTGATTAAATTGATGATTAAATTGATGATTAAATTGGTGAATAAAAAAGCCTTGACCCTGTAGTTAACTACATCCTTTAAGCTGTTGCCAGTGCCATTCACAGGAGACCCTGATGTCTATTCAACAGCAATACCAGCCTCAGCAATTGCAGTTCAGCGCCGCCGACGGCTATGCGTTAGCCGGGACTTTTTATCCGGCCGCTGAGGCCCGCGCCATCATCATTATTGCCAGTGCCACTGGTGTGCCGCAGCGTTTTTACCGGCGTTTTGCCGAATATGCGGCCACTGAGGGTTTTGCCGTGGTCACTTTTGATTACCGGGGCATTGGTCAGTCTGCACCCGCGAGCCTGAAAGGGTTTCGCATGGATTATCGCGACTGGGCACGGCTGGATTTACAGGCGGTGGTGCAGCAGATGAGTCAGCAAGAGTTGCCGCTCTGTTTACTCGGCCATTCTTACGGCGGGCACGCACTGGGTTTACTCGACAATCATCAGCTGCTGAGTGCGGCTTATTTTTTTGGTCTGGGCGCAGGCTGGCATGGCTGGATGCCGGCTGCTGAGCGGCTGAAAGTGTTGTTGATGTGGCACCTGGTGGCACCGGTACTCACCCGCTCTCAGGGTTACCTCGGCTGGAGTGCGTTAGGCATGGGCGAGGACCTGCCGCTTGGCGTCTACCAACAATGGAAACGCTGGTGTACTTTCCGGCATTATTTCTTTGACGACAGTGCTTTTCCCGAACTGAAACAACAATTTGCCACCGTCAACACCCCAATAAAAGCGGTCAGCGCCATCGATGATAAATGGGCGCCACCACGCTCCAGAGACGCTTTTATTCAGCATTACCGAAGCAGCGCCTTCAGCTGTGTTGATGTATCGCCTGCAGAATACGGATGCCGACAGTTGGGGCATATGGGCTATTTTCGCGCGGATGCACAAGGGCTCTGGCCTGATGTGCTGGCGTATTTTCGCCAGCACATTCAGAGAGCTTCGTGATGATCCACGTCTGAATCGTCAGGACCGGCAGTGTTGTCTCATGTCCATATCTGACTGAGGATGGAAAAGCTTATTGGTCAGAGGGGGGAGTTCGCGCCGGCTGACCTTCTGCCAGCGATTTCAGCAGTTGCAGCGCTTTTGGCCAGGTCTGCTGAAAAAAATCCGCCCAGTCCTGCTGACTGTCCATCTGCACTTTGAGATGACAGCCTTCTGCGGTCGCACTGAAGTAATAATCTTCCCGGGCGCCGGCCCAAGGGTCCACTTCTTCGCCGCTCAGTACTTCAGCGCCATCTTTCAGGATGCCCAAATGCTCAATAAACACATGTTGCCCGGGGACGTGGTCGACAATCCGGCTGACCATACCGTGCTGCTGGCCATTTTCAATCGCCATAAAATACATTTTACTGCCGGTTTGCCAGTTGCCGCTAAAACATGAGCCCGGATGAAAAGGCGCAGTCCAGAGCCGGTACGTCGGGTCGTCAAGCATCAGCTGGCAGACCTGCGCCGGTGACGCTTTGATATCGATGGTGAAATTCAATTTATGCATTGCAGACTCACAATAGATCTTGGCAGAAAAAGGGGCTTATCCATTGTGAGTCAATTGGTGCAAAAGGCAAACCCTGCTGTTAAAGCCGGCCAGAAGCTATCAAGCCTGCGATCATACCGGCCCAGCCGGCGCCGATGCCGACAACGGTGCCTATTGCACACCCCAGCCATTGCCGGCGTTGTTTTGCTGCGGCTTTTGGATCTGCCAACCGTTCCCGTGCTTGTTGTGGCGCCAGCAGGCGACTGAGCTGGACCTGAGTGCTGAGCAGCAGCACCGTCAGCATCGTCATGCACGCGATGGGCCCCCAGGCGCTTGTTGTCAGCTCATAGGCCGCCACCCAGCACAAGCCAAACAACGCCATCCAGGCCATAGTGCGGCGTCTGAGCTGGCGTAGTTGCGTAGCAAGTTCAGCGCTGTCGGCGCGGTCGATCGCCGGTTTCATGCCGTAAAACACTGCTGCTATCGCCAGCAAAGCGCCGATAGCAGCGCCACCTAATAGCGCCAAGAACTTCAGCGGTCCTGAAGCCGCGCCCGGTGCGACAGAGTGCGCCAGCTGATCGGCTGCCATCGCCGCTGCTGGCGGGCTGGCGGTGGCCAGTGCTGCAGTGAGTGCCGCGGAAAAACCAAGCCCCGGCGCGGTCGACAAAATCAGCTGGCCGTAGCGGCTCAGCCATTGTTCTTTTAAGGATTCACGCACCCGCTGCAGTTTTTTCCGCACATTGGCTTCGCTGATGCCAAGCAAGGCCGCGACCTGGCTGCTCGATTGTTCTTCCCGGTAAAACAGCAACAACATTTCACGGCTCTCGGCCGGCAGTGCGTCGAGAAACTGCTGTAATAGCTGGCTCTGTTCAGCACGGCCATGCCACAACTCCGGGCAGGCGTCCGGGTCGATGAATTCGGCTAATACAGTTTCTGCATCGTCGCCATCCAGTTCCCGCCGGGCTTTTTGGTCGCGCAGACCATGAAAGGCCTGATAGCGGGTGATTTGCCGCACCCAGGGTAAAAAGCTGCTGGCTTCGCGCAGTTGCGGCAGTTGCTGCCAGACATGGATAAACACCTGCTGGGCGACATCTTCGCTGCGGTCTAAGTCTTTGACGATGGCGAGCGCAATACTGCTGACCATCTGAGCACAGCGCTTGATCAGGCGCTGATAGGCCGCCATGTCGCCTTGTTGCGCGGCTAACACGTCAGGCATTAACTGTAATTCGATGCTGTGATCCATGTTATTTTGCCTCCTGCAAAAAGCGGCGGATTTTTTGATTCAGCCAGGCCGGGTCGTCCAGCATAATAAAGTGCCTTGCCTTTGTGTTAATGTCGAGTTGCGCAAACGGTAATTTTTCCAGTTGCTGCTGATACAAAGCTTTGACGCCGGCCTGTGCCTGTGGCGGTAAAGCGCCGCTGGCGCCTAATAACAACACCGGCTGTTTGATATTGACGACTTGTGGCCGCAAGTCGGTGGTCAGCAGTTCTGCCATCACTTGACCGACTGTTTTGGGGTCAGATGCTTCCGCCATCGCCAACACTTGTTGCTGCGCGCTTTGGCGGGTTGCCTGAATAATTAAACCTTGCGCTGTGGCCTGGCTCAGCTGAGTTTTAGTCATGCCACCATATTGCATACTGATTTGCGCGGCCTGAGTTTGCATCTGCGCCGCCGTGGTCGCCGGATTGCGGGTAAAGACCGGGGCTAAATACGGCAAACCATCGACTGAGATTATTGGGCCTATGGTATCCGGCGCTTTGCTTGCCAGCGCAAACGCCAGAAAACCACCGAGGCTATGACCAATCACCACTGGCTGCTTCAACTGTTTGGCTGCGATATAAGCCAATAATTCCTGCTGCACCACACCGAGCAACGAGCTGTCCGGCTGCACGCCAGTGCGCGCCGCTTTGCCGGCAAAACCCGCGAGATGAATAAGATGCAGCTGATGGTCGGCCTTTAATGCATCCACAGTGCTTTGCCAGACGGCCGGCGACGACATCAGTCCCGGTATTAAAATCACCGGCCGGCCATTGCCAATGACTTCAACGCTAAAACTGGTTGTGGCGGCAGCACTGGCCACTGCAGCCACAGGCGCGGTTACTGCTTTTGGTGCCGGGGCAGCATGACTATGGCCGGATTGGTTCGCAGCAAAAACCGCCATAAAAATGGTTGGGATCATCGATAAACGCACGGCAGTGGTGGGGTTGGCACATTTAAACATCTTCAATTCCTTCATCTGAGTGATATGTCTTGTTGATATCTCCTAGTGCCGGCTGCTGCAGCGACTGTGACAAAAATTTTTTAGTTATTTTTTATGTGACTGAATTTAATGAAATTTATTTTTAACGCTCGCGATAAAGCTATAAATTTATGACTTATGGATAGCAGCCATTTGTCTTGCTGCGGCCGCTGGTTCTGTTAACCCTGCATTGGTCGCAAAATTGTATCGAAACAAATCGAAAGTATTTCATTGTGTTTTTATTTGTGTTATACCAAAGCCAGCAACTGATAAAAACAGTCAGGTCTGACGGCGCCCCGGCCCGCACGAACACTGGCGAAACCCCATCACAGGAGAGAGTTATGGCGAATTTTGACCGGCGCAGTTTTATGAAAGCTTCGATGGCCACTGCGGCACTGGGTGTGGCGGCAGCCTGTAGCCAGCAAAGTGGCAGCCGGGCGGGCGGCGCAGCGCCTACGAGCAAAGGCAAATCGGTGATGGGGCTGGTGGTGCCGGCGATGGCAGAAGTGCGGGTTGGTTTGATTGGCGTCGGTGAGCGTGGTGTCGGTTATATCAGCCATTTCAGCCAAATTGAAGGCGCCCGCATCACGGCCATTTGTGACACAGATCCAGAAACCCTACAGCGCGCACGGGGCTTGTTCGACAAAATGACCAAGCCGCAGCCGGCGTATTTTGGTGACAGCCCGGACAGTTATCATCAGTTATTAGCGCGGCAAGATGTCGATATCGTGGTGATTGCTACGCCTTGGGCGCTGCACCATCCGATGGCCAAAGCGGCGCTGCTCGCCGGCAAACATGCTTTTGTTGAAGTGCCGATGGCGCTGGAACTGGAGCAGATGTGGGATCTGGTTGACACGGCCGAAGCGACGCAGCGCAACTGTATGATGCTGGAAAACGTCTGTTACGGCCGCGACGAACTGATGGTGCTGAATATGGTGCGTCAGGGCCTGTTTGGCGAGCTGCTGCACGGCGAAGCGGCTTATATCCACGAATTACGCTGGCAAATCAAAGAGATCGAACGCAAAACCGGTTCATGGCGCACTTTTGAAGAAGCGCGGCAAAACGGCAATTTATATCCAACGCATGGTTTAGGCCCGGTGGCGCAATATATGGGCATTAACCGCGGCGACCGCTTTGATTTTCTGAATTCGGTCAGCTCGCCGGCGATTGGCCGCGCTGCTTATGCCAAACGTGAATTCCCGGCTGACCATCCGCGCAACCAAATCAAATACACTTGCGGTGACATTAATACCAGCATTATCAAAACGGTGCAGGGCCGGACCATTATGCTGCAGCATGACACCACCACACCGCGGCCATACAGCCGGCACAACCTGATCCAGGGCACCAACGGCGCTTTTGCCGGTTTCCCCAACCGTATCGCGCTGGAAACCGGTGGCCATGGCGGCAGTTACCATGAATGGGATATGGATATGGCGCCCTGGTATCAGCAATATGACCACCCGCTGTGGCAACGTATGGGTCGCGAAGCCGAACGCAACGGCGGCCATGGCGGTATGGATTTCCTGATGTGCTGGCGGCTGATTTATTGTCTGCGTAACGCTGAACCACTGGATCAGGACGTCTACGACGGCGCTGCCTGGTCCGCAGTATTACCGTTGTCGGTCGCATCCGTCGCCGACCGCGGCAACAGCCGCGATTTCCCGGATTTCACCCGTGGTTTATGGCAGAAAACCAAGCCGCTGGGGGTTGTTGGCGGCTAAACCGATACTTTGTGCCAATTGCAGACTTTGAAAATCCGTAGGGGCACCCCTTGTGGGTGCCCGAATTCCGTGGATTACGGGTAGGGACAATCGTGTGACGACCAGCCAACCCCTACAATATAACGGAGATCTGCAACTCGCTCGTTGCAAACATCCGGCTAACAACCGCTAAACCAAGGTTTCAGCGCTTGCACCAAGTGGCTGCAGGGGCTTATTGCACCGATTTTTACCGCCGGCCGACGCCTTTGATATCACATCGTTTTGTTGTGCTACGCAGTCATCGCTTGCTCGCGCAGCAACGCATAAACTGCCATGTCCACATGCTGGCCCCGGACAAAATTGGCACCGCGCGCTACGCCTTCGCGGGTAAAACCACAGTTGATGGCGACTTTTTCTGAAGCCAGATTGGCAATATTCATCCGAATTTCCAGTCGGTTGATCAGCTGCGTATTAAACAGATATTGGCTCAGCATACGCACGGCTCTGGTGGCAATGCCGCTGTTGCGCTGCGCGCGTGCCAGCACGGTATAGCCGATTTCGCGGGCATTAAAATACGGCACCGACTTAAAATGCCAGATGATGCCAAGGATGTTGTTCTCCAGATCGACGATCAGCAGTTTTTCATGGCTGTCATTGGAAAGGCCGTCGCTGTCAAAATTTTTCTCATAGGTTCTGGGTGAGGTGATAGCGCCGGGCAAATACTCACCGCGCACATCCAGATCATTCAGCAGCGGTACCAGTGTCGCCAGGTCTTGCCGGGTAATATGCCGAATGGCCAGATTGCCGTCTTTGATCATATTGCTGCTCCATTGCTGGCACCGGGTGCCTGGTTCTGCCTGTTTATGGTTGTCTCAGCAGCGAACAGCCCCTGTGCCTGCATCAATTGCCAAACGGTTTGTGGCCGCTCGGACTGCTGCAGAAATTGCAGCACATCCTGACGGGCGGCCGGCGTTTTGTTCTGCGACAGCTTCATTTTGGCGTGCAGCGATTCAATCGACACTGCAAAGCCTGTGATGGCAGAGGACAACTGTTTCTCATACGCCAGATTGCTCTGGCGGGCAGTTGTTTCGCCAGGATCAGTACCCACCTTACGGACCAGCTCATCCTGCACCTGTGGCGGCAAGGCCCGGTTGGCCGCGGCTTGTTGCCGGCGCACTAACGCCAGTGTGTGGCGGGTATCCAGCAATTGCACAGTGCCGCTGATTTCCACCAGACTGTAATTCCAGGTGGCGACCTGCGGCTGCTGTTGATAACACTCAGCTGCGACAAAAGCATGTGGACCCTGCACAACAAGTTTCACTTTATCGCCATCCCGCAGGCCCTGCAGTTGTGGGTTTTGTGCTGCTAAATGGCCGTAGACGGTGCCGGTCAGACCGGTCGGCTGCTCCCATTCAAACAAAAACGGTATCGCGCTGAGCTGTAAATCCGTCGTCAGCAACAAACCAAAATAATGCTGTTGTAAAAACTGCCGGATCAGCTGCGGATCATCTGACGCATAGTGCGCGGGCGTGTAAGTCGGAGTCATATTCAACCTCGGGAGGATGTGCCGAAGGGGCTGGTTTACTGTTTGCGTGGCACGGCAAAAGCATTATTGATGGCTTGAAAACCCACTTTGGGGTAATAGCCCATGGCACTCGGCGCACTTAATAGCAACTGCTGAACCTCTGGCCCACTATGATCAGCAACGGCCTGCAATAAGATCCGGCCTATGCCTGAATGCTGCAGTTCGCCGGCCACCAGCAAATCGGCGATATAACAAACAAAAGCGCTGTCGGTTAAACAACGGGCCAGGCCAACCAACTTGCCGTCGATCCGGGCGCTGATGGTCAGATTGGCGCCGCTGAATAGTTGCGCCATGCGGGCGCGGTCTGACAAGGGCCGCTTAATACCGGATGAGTGATACAGCGCCAGATATTCATCCAGCAGCTCAGGCTGCCAGTGCTCCACGTCGATGCTCAGAGCGACTCCTGTGTTGGTGGTAAAAGCTTGGTTGGTTGTTTGATGCATACAGAACTCCTGAAATACAAACTTGCAGTGGTGGTCAATCGCTGTTCAAATGCAGCTTAAGAGTCTATTGGTTCTATAAAAAGAACCAGTTTTAATAAAGTGATGGATCCAGTTATGCGGATTGAACCCGATAGTATCCAGCTCAGTGGCGAAGGCAGTTTGCAGCGTCAGCTCTATCAGGCGTTGCGACAACCCTTGTTAAGCGGGCTGTGGCCCAGCGGCGCCTTGTTGCCATCGAGCCGGCTATTGGCCAGTGAGCTGCAGCTCAGTCGCAATACAGTTAACGCTGCATTGGCACAGTTAGTGGCGGAAGGTTACCTGCAAGGCCAGCCTGGTCGGGGTTATTGCGTCATTACACAACTGCCTGATGCTTATTTTCAGGCCAGCAGTGGTGTGGGCCCAGACGGTTTACCAAACAACTCCGTGCCGGCTGCAAACCCTGACAGGGCCATCACACCACAACCATTTGCCACCAGCACTTCGCAGCAGATGGCGACACCCTTTAAGACCGGCTTGCTGGAGCCCGGCGTGCCGGATCTCAGCGCTTTCCCTTACCGGATCTGGCAACGTTTATTGCAGCGCCATGCCAGCCGGCCGCTGTTGGGCGTTGGCGGGGATCCGCTGGGTTATCTGCCACTGCGTCAGGCGTTATGTTTGTATCTGCAGCAGTCCAGGCAAGTGCACTGCACTGAACAGCAAATTCTGATCACGGCCGGCGCGCAGCAGGGGCTGTATATCGCGGCGCTGCTGGTGGCCGCGCGGGGTGACAAAGTGCTGATGGAATCACCGGGTTATGGCCGGCTGCGCCAGGCGCTGCAATTGCAGGATTTAACCATTGGTTATCTGAATGCCGCCGGGCCTGAAGGTGTAGTCGCAGAAGACCTGGCGACCTGGCAGGATTGCAAAGCGCTGTTCCTGACACCAGGCCATCAATATCCGATGGGCGGCATCATGCCGTTGTCACAACGTTTAGCGATTTTACAATGGGCGCAGCAACAAGGCTGTTGGGTAGTGGAAGATGACTATGACAGCGAGTTTCAGTTTAAACACCGGCCTGTCGCCAGCCTGCAGGGGTTGGCGCACGGACAAGGCGTGATTTTTGTCGGCAGTTTCAGTAAAACCATGTTGCCGGCATTGCGGCTCGGTTATCTGGTGGCGCCGACGAGTTTAATTCAGCGTGCAGCGGCGATAGTGCAAGCCATTCATGGCGATATCCCGCTGCTGACGCAAGCTGCACTGGCCGATTTTATCAGCGAAGGTCATTTCAGCCGGCACCTGCGCAAAATGCGCAAACTGTATCAGCAGAAACAACAACGGGCGCAACAGCTGGCCAGCCGGTATTTACCTGACTGGCAGCTACACGCGCTGCACGCCGGTTTACATTTAGTGCTGCGTTGCCCGGCCGCGCTGCAAGCGTCCTTTGATGGCCCTTCATTGCAGCAGCGGCTGGCCGCAGCAGGTTTTGCGCCGGCGTTATTGTCGAAATATCAATTTGCCGGCGAAACCGCAGCCGGCTTGGTGATTGGCATCGCCAATATCAGTGAGTCCGAGCTAAAGCGGGGGTTGCAGTTCATCGCAGCTGAGTGTTCGCCGCAACAAGACAGCGCAACAACACAGCACAACAACACAGCGCTGTCTGAGCTCGGATAGGACGCAGCGTTGGCCTAAATTAAAACCCACCAAACAAGGTTTTTAGTTGTTGCACCTGACGCCGGCTAACGTCGATTTGCTGGCCGTCCTGTAAGCTAGCCAGCATGCTGCCGGCAGCAAGACCTGGCTCTAACGCCGTGATGGCACTGATGCGGATAATGTCGGCGCGGCTGGCTTTAAAAAACTGCTGCGGGTCGAGCCGTTGTTCGATGCGCGACAGCGAACTTAACACAAAACTTTTGCCGTATGGCGTGTAGACCGCGCTGTGATTACCAACCGATTCAAAGCGGCAAATTTCACTTAACCGCACAATGCGGCTGTTTTCGCCAAATTTCAGTAATAAACCATGGTTATCCGGTAAATAGCTTTGCTGGCTGTTGTCGCTGGCAGTGGCTGCAACTGCTGCCGGCAAGCGGCTCAAGCTTTGCGCCAGCCGCTGCGGCACTATGGGTTTGACCAGATAATCCAGCGCATTGAGCGCAAAGGCGTCCAGCGCATAGCTGTCAAAGGCGGTGCAGAACACAAAAAACAGGTTGGGTCTGAGCTCTGCCGCCAGTTCGAGTCCGCTTGTGCCCGGCATCTGAATATCCAGAAATACCAAAGCGATATCCGGCTGTACAGCCAGAATATCGCGGGCGCTGTCGGCACTGTCGGCTTCTGCGACAATCTCAATCTGCGGATGGGCTTGCAGCAAACGTTTTAGTTCGCTGCGCGCCAGGCGCTCGTCATCAACGATCAGGGTTTTCCACATGATGAAACTCCATTTCAGTGGCGGTGGGGTGGAGCCGTAGGTTCTGAGGGCTGGCTCAATGGCGCGGTTTCCAGTTCAGCGGCCTCCGGTTCACCGGCTTGCAGTTCACCGGCCCCCAGTTCACCGGCTTCCAGTGCAATAGTGACCTGATATTGCTCCAGCTGTGGTTCGATATGCAAACTATGCCGGCCTGGCAATAACGCCAGGCGCTGGCGCAGATTCTTCAGACCAGTGCGGGTGCCGTGTGTGCTGCTAAGGCCAGCACAACTGTTGCCGACAATCAGCTGCCAGCCATTGGCGACCGGGCGGCTTTTGATCCAGAGCCGGCCGCCCTGTGGCAGCGGCGCTATGCCGTGTTTAATCGCATTTTCGACCAGCGTCAGCAGGCTTAAGGTCGGTAGTTTTTGCTGCCACAGCTGCTCATCAAACTGCAGGTCAAGTTGCAGGCGTTGTTCCAGCCGCACCTGTTCAATCTGCAGATATTGTGAAGTGATTTGCCATTCGTCGGCCAGCGTCGATAACGGCTTTAAATGCGCCTGCAAATGGAAGCGGAACAGTTCGGACAGCTGCGTCACAGTGGCGGCGGCTTTGTCCTGATCCTCATAAATCAGTGCGCGGATGCTGTTCAGCGCATTAAATAAAAAGTGCGGATTGAGCTGATTGGTCAGCTGCTGCAGCTGGGCCTGATGCATTTGTTTTTGCATCTGGCGTTTGCTGACTAAAGTGCCCCAGAACACATAAGCCAGCGCCCAGAGCCAGAAAATCACCGCCTGATTAAAACCGCCAATCAGCTGTAAGGTGGCTTTGCCAATCTGCAGATGAGTTTGCTGACCGCCCGATTGCTGGATCGTCATATCGCGTAAATCCAGCTCTTTCATCGGAGTGAGCTCGGCAATATTCAGTGACAGCAACATCAACAATTGGCCAAGGAGCAGTGAATACAGCAGAAATCCCAGCAGATTACTGCCATAACGCCCCCTGGGGAGCAGCTCCAGCTTCAGATAAGGCCGGAGCAGAAAATGGCAAAATACGACCATCAGTCCGGTATCCAGCATGCCGCGCACCAAAGCCATCAGGTACAAATCCAGGCTAGGTACTTTAAACATCACGCCAATCGACAGCAGATAAAACAGCAGATACACCAGATAAGCGCCAAGGCTGACCCACAAATAAGCTGCGGAACACTGAAAACTGATGCGCCACCAACGCTGCAGGCGTTGTCGCCAGCCGTTTGCCGGGCTATTGCCTGCGCCGGATGTTGCCGGTTCGGACATCTGTGCTCCTGTTCTGATAAATTTCAACGGCTTATTCATACCGCAGCGCATCAATAGGTGCAAGTCTGGCGGCTTTGACCGCCGGCATCAGGCCAAATACCACGCCGATAAAAGTGGTAAAGCCAAGCGACAACAACACCGCCCACAGCGGCACCACAGTATCACTGAGGCTGGGGATTAACGCGCCAAGCAAAGCCGCCACGCCATAACCCAGTAATAATCCAAGCAAACCACCAAATAAACTCAGCAGCACGGCCTCTAACAAAAACTGCAACAAAATCACTTGCGGCGTGGCGCCCAGCGCTTTGACGATGCCGATTTCGCGGGTGCGTTCTGTCACCGACACCAGCATGATATTCATCACACCAATACCACCGACCAGTAAACTGATACCGACCACGCCAGCCGCCACCAGCGTGACCGAATTCAGCACCTGATTAAACTGGCTTTTCATTTTTTCGGCGGTGATAAATTCAAAAGGGTCCGGCGCGTCGCTGGCGAGGCCGCGTTTGGCGCGCAGCACAGTGCGGATTTGCTGCTGCAGCGCCTGTTCATCGACACCGGCTTTGGCGCGATAGCTGATTTCGACCTGCAACTGGTCCGGGCCATTCAGTGCTTTGGCGGTCTGAAACGGCGTGATGATGTAGTTGTCCTGATCAAAACCAAACAGGCTGCCACGTTTTTCGCCGACACCGATAATGCGGAACCAGTCACCGGAGATCAGCACAAATTCGCCAACCGGATTGGCTGGCAACTGTAACTTATTGATTAGCGAAGGGCCGATAAACGCCACCCGACGGCGGCGTTCGTCATCCTGCGGCAAAATAAACCGGCCGAGCTGTGGGTAAATCCGGATCACATGCTGGTAATTCGGCGCCGCGCCAATCAGCTGGCTTTGGCTGCTGCTGCGGCCATAACTGACACTGAGCCCCATACTAAAAGCTGGCATCGCCACAGTGATTTGCTCAAAGTCATTGATTTTATTCAGTAAGGCGTCGTAGTCGCTGTCGGTTAATTTATTGCGAAAACCCAGCAGTTCCTGATCCGGCGTAGTAAAAGCGCGCAAAGTGGTCATGTCGGAGCCCAAATCATCGAGCTGACCGCGAATACCGGCGCTGAGGCCCTGCATAATGGCAACCACGCTGATGACCGCTGCGACGCCAATAATAATGCCGAGTGTGGTCAGGCCGCTGCGCAGTAAATGCAGCCGGATGGATAACACCGCACTTTGCGCGCACTGACTGAACATTTGCCAGAAAGCTAACATCTTAACTCCTTATCTGCTTCAGACCGCCTGCACTGTTAAACGGCGAGCGCGCTGTGGCCCTGCTGCTGTTGCCGGTCGGCGACAATACGGCCATCGACAAGGCGCACCACGCGACGGCAATGGTCGGCGATCTCCTGTTCATGGGTCACCAGAATGATGGTCTGCCCTTGCGCATGCAGTTCGTCAAACAGCGCCATAATGCTGGCGGTGGTTTTGCTGTCGAGGTTGCCGGTCGGTTCATCGCCAAGCAGCACTGCCGGCTCTGTCACTAAAGCCCGGGCAATAGCGACGCGCTGGCGCTGACCGCCGGAAAGCTGACTGGGCAGATGCTGGGCTTTGTCGGCAAGACCCACCCGTTCAAGTACCGCCATAGCGCGGCTGAGCCGCTGTTGTTTACTCATCAGCCGATACAGCAGCGGCTGCATCACGTTTTGTAATGCGGTTAAGCGTGGCAATAAGTTAAAGCTTTGAAAAATAAATCCAATCTGCTGATTTCTGACCTGTGCCAACGCGGTTTCATCCAGGCTCGCCACCGGTTGACCACAAAGCAGATAATCACCTTGATCCGGCGTATCGAGGCAACCGAGCATATTCAGCAGTGTGGATTTACCGGAGCCGCTCGGGCCAATCAGCGCAACATAATCGTTGCGGTGCACCGTCAACTGAATATCCGCCAGCGCAGTGAAGGTCTCGCCGGCCATTTCATAATGTTTACTGAGGCCGCGCAGCTCAATCACCGGAGGCTCAGTGACAGGCTGTGCAGTTGCTGCCGCCATCATGGTTTGGCTCCGGTAACTGGCGCTTCAAACCGCACTTTGGCGCCATCTTTCAGGCTGGCGAAAATCCGCGCAGGCCCCGTGATCACTTGTTCAGTGCCAGTCAGGCCCTGACTGATTTGCTGCGCGGTGTCGGTGGCAAGGCCGACTTCAACGGTCTGCGGATATGCGCGGCCGTCGCGTACCAGCCAGACTTGCCGGCTGTTGTTGCTGCCAGTGGTGCTTTTTTCTGCTGCAGTTGTGGCCGAAGTTGCTGGTGCAGCTTGTAGCGCCGATACCGGGACTGACCAGACCTGCGACAGTGCTGCGGTTTGCAGTTCAGCCCGACAGCTCATGCCCGGATAAAGCGCTTCCTCAGCATTTTCCAGCAAGACTTTGACTTTAAAGGCTAAAGCCTGACTCTGACCAAGCTGACGGGCGCTGCTGCTGATGTTTTGTACTTTGCCATGAAGCGCCTGGTCCGGTGCCGCGGCGGCAAAGACTTTAACCTGCTGACCGACAAATACACTGTGTACATCAGCTTCGTCCAGCCGCAGTTCGGCGAGTAAAGCGCTGGTGTCAGCGATGGTCATCAGATCGCTGCCCATCATCTGGGCGCTGCCCGGGATCACGGTTTCGCCGGCTTTGACATCCACCGCGACGATGACGCCACTAATCGGCGAGCGCAGTTCAGTTTTAGCGAGTAAATCTGCTGCTTGTTTTTCTGCCGCCAGACTTTGTGCCAGCTGTTGCTCTGCCGCCTGTTGTTGTAACAACGCCAACTGCTGTTCACTGCGCAAGTTATCCAGCAACTCCTGCTGGATCAGGCCTTTGTTTGCCAGCTGTTGCTGGCGTTTTAATTGTCGTTCAGAATTTTTCAGCCGGGTGCTGGCCATCTGAATGTCAGTGCGCGCTCGTGCGGTTTGGGCGTGGGCTTGCTCCAGACTGGCGCTGTAGCTTTGCGGGTCGAGCTGCAGCAGCAGCTGACCGGCTTCCACTTTGTCGCCTTCCTGCACAAAGACTGCATCGACCCGGGCCATTAATTCCGAGCGCAGCGCCACTTGGGTGCGGTACACCAGATTGCCGGACGCCAGAATGCTGTCAGTCAAATCGCCTTTGGTGACAGGACTGACCTGCACATCCAGCGCCTGTGTTTGTTTGCGGTATGCTGTGACACCGGCAATGGTCGCTAAAATCACCGCAGCGAGCAGCAGGCGGCGCCAAGGCGTGGCTGCCGCTGTCGCAGAAACAGACGGAGAAACAGTCGGTTCAGTCATGCAAATGTCCTCAGGCCAGCAGAGCCCACAGGCCAAAAATCAGCAGCACCGGAGTGCCCACCACTAAAGCCGCACGCTTGGCACTGAAAGCCGCCGCGCTTTGCAGACCAGCAAATAAAATCCACAGTTGCCAGATTAAAAACACGTTGATGCTTTCAGCCCAGGTAAAAAGCGCATGGCCGACCGGTAAATCCAGCACCAGTTGATTCAATGAGGCGTAGTTCACCAGCATCAGCGGCTGGTCCGGGCTGTCGGCGAGCAGCATCAGCACGGCAAGGCCGAGGATATTGACCAGTGTCGGCAGCTGGCTCCAGACCACTAACGCAAACCACTGGCCATAACTCAGCGCTTTTTGCAGTTTACCGGTCAGCAGCAGATAACCGGCGGTGATGGCGGTAAAAGCCAGACTGCCGACGGCAACAGAAATTGCGCCAATCAACGGCGTAGCGCCGGCCATCCCGGCCATCGCCGCGCGAATTTGTTCGGTTTCGGCCGGAGTTAATTCACCGGCATGTAAAATTTGTTGCTCGACCAGCCAGGCCGGGCTCATACCGGCATAAAACCAATAGATGATGGCGGCGGTCAGCAGCAGCTGAATAGCCAGCAACCACAGGTGACGGCCGGATTGCTGTGGCACAGTGGCCATGGCGGCTGCCGGGTTTAATAAGGTATTGAGGAGTTGGCTGAAAAAGCCGGGCGTTGTCGAATTGGTTGCTGTAGCTGCCGCGGTTGGCGTGCTGATCATGGGGTCTGTCATCTCAGTCTTCCTTGTTGGGGTTCACAAAGTGGAGTTACTGAGTGCAGAGTAAAATAGCCGGAACGAACAGGTGAAAAAGATGTGAAGTTCGGCATTGCAGCGTGACAAAAGGCGACAATGCCGGATAAAAGGTGATTGGGATTTATTGTGGCAAATCAGCGCAACGCAATCTTTTCGATGCTACCGTCACGTTGCATCGTGACATAGAGCCAGTGCTCGTCCGGCGACAGCGCCACGTTGGTCGGGTACTTGCCGCTCAGAGTAAATTCTTTTAATACAACGCCTTGCGGGCTTAGTTTCACCACAGTGCCTTTGCCATACCGGGCGATATACAGATTGCCCTGGTTGTCGCAGCGCATGCCGTCGAGACCAAAATCGGCAAATTCAATCAGCAGTTTTTTCGCGCCAACGTCCAGCTGGTCATTCAGTGGATAGGCCCAGATTTTCCGCTGCGCACTCTCATTGACATACAACCAGCGCTGGTCCGGGCTGACCTCAACACCATTGCTGGTGCCGGTCTGCTCAATCGACCGGGCTTTGCCGTCAGCACTGATGCGCCAAAGCTGGCCTTTGCTGTTTTTCCAGTCCGGGTCGCTGGCGAAAATAACGCCGCTGCGGGTCAGGGCTAAATCATTCGGCTGGTGCATGCGTGGTTCAAACACAAAAGAAGTTAACTGGCCGTTGGCATAGCGCCAGATCTGATGGCCGGTATAGTCGGCAATCCACATCACACCTTGCGCATCGATTTGAATGCCGTTGCCGGTACTGCCTGCCGGCAGACGCAAATGCAGGCTGGCTTTGCCATCCGGCGTCACTTTGCCGACAGAGCCTTTGTGCTCATCGCCGGGCCCACCAAAGTTGACTGCATACAGATTGCCGGCGCTGTCGGTGTCCGGGCCTTCGATTTCGCCGTGAAAAGTGCCGGCCGGCACAAAAATTTGGCTATCGGCGGGACTGGCTTCACTTTTAGTGGCTGTGTTGCTGCTGTCAGCGCCTGCAGTTTGCGCTACAGGCGGCGTGCTGCTGCACGCACTTAGCAGCAGGCAAAGTACAGCGGCATTGAGTTTGTTTCGCACAGGTAAACTCCAGAATTGTGTTAAAAAATCACAAATCAGACTTTAATCCCTTGCGGCTGACGGAACAAGCTTTGTGGGTCATAGCGCCGCTTAATCTGTTGCAGCCGGGCATAATGGCTGGCGTAATAGGCCTTTGCCGGATGTTTCATCAGTGCGTCGGTATAGTTCAGGTAAGCACCACCACTGCTCCAGCGTCGCATCTGATAACGCATCTGATGGCACCAGTCGGCACTTTGCGTCAACAGCTTTTCAGCGCTGTGCTCCGGATGAATCGTCAGGTACTGCGCACTGAACAGCGCCTGGCGATGAGCAAAAGCATTAAAATCACGCGGCTTGGCGGCAATAGCACCACCCATCAGTGTCAGCAGCACAGCGCCGGTCTGATCCTGACTGGCGCGCCGGCGCAGTGCAGTGAGCAGCGTGCGGCAGCCGGCCTGATCCAGCGCTTTGTTAAACATGTCGGAACTGCCGGCCATCGCCACCCGTTTCAACCGGCCGGCTTCGTGTTGGGTCGGTAATTTACATTGGTTAGTGTCGAGGCCTCTGCAGTCGCTCAGCATAAACTCCAGATACTGGTGGTCCTGCATATCCACTTCGCCCCATAGACTGCTGAGGCGGTTTTCCAGCTGTTGCCAGGCGGCAGTGACATCGGCCTGATGACCAATGCCGCAACAACGAATTTGAATTTCCGGCGTTTTTTTGCTGTTACCGTTGACCCAAATTGCCAGCTGCGTCCAGACAGTATCCGGTAACTGCGCGGCCCAACGTTGCCATTCCTGCAATACCAGCTCGCCATCTTGCAGAGGATAGCGGCCTATGTAGTTGCGCACCGGCGCACTGGCAAAAGTCTGCATTTTCAACTGCGTCAAAATACCAAACTGACCACCACCACCACCGCGCACCGCCCAGAACAAATCGCTATTTTCGCTGCTGTTGCAGCGGTGGATCTCGCCATCGGCGGTGACGATTTCGGCTTCCAGTAAGGCGTCGCAGGTCAGGCCATACAGCCGGTCAGCAATGCCCAAACCTCCGCCTTGTACCAAGCCGGCAATACCGACACCGGCACAGCTGCCAGCCGGAATGGAACGTTGCCACTGACCGAGCGCCGCATAGACATTGCCGAGCGTCGCGCCGGCGCCGATGCTGGCGACATCCTGGCTCAGACTGATTTGGTTCATTGCGCCCAGATCAATCAACACGCCGGAGGTTGACGATAAACCGGTATAACTATGACCGCCGCCGCGGATGGCAAAAGGCAGCGCAAAACGCGCGATAAAACGTACCAGCTGCTGCACGTCCTGGCTGTTGACCGGACGGGCTATCAGCGCCGGGATTTTATGATCATAACGGCTGTTGGCGGCGCGGCTGCGCCATTGGAATTCAGCGTGCTGCGAAAATAGCAGTTCGCCCTGCAGCTGATTTTGCAGCGTCAGCCAGTCTTCGGCAGAGGGTAACGGGGAGATCGACTGGATTTTCGGTAGGGGCTGGCTGCAGCCTGTGACCGCTGTAAGTGCCGGGATGGCGCTGCATAAGCCGAAAAATTGACGTCGTAACAATTAAAGGAAGCCTCAAAGAAAACAACCACATCGTGGTTTGGGGATTAGGGACTTCTGACCCCCGGCTGAGCGTTTGGGTTCAATTTAGCGGGTCTGGCTGGCTGGGCCAAGTGGCAAATCGATGGTGTAACAGGGTGAGCCGTCCAGTTGTTTGCATGTCGGCCAGTACAGAAGTCAGGCGGTCAGGCCGGCTACCATCTCTTGGCTGATTTGTAACACCAGTGGCAGATCGGCTTCAGCCGGGTCCTGTTGCAGTTCGTTCAGCACAGTTTCGGCCAGTTGCAGCAGGCTTTGTTTTAACGCCTGCGGATAAGGGTGGTTGTCATCGAGCATCAGGCCGCGAATGGTCACCCAAACCAGCCGGCAGTCGCCGCACACCTGATTCAGCGCATAAGCATCGCGGCTTTCTATCGCCCGTTCTAAAGCAAAACAAATTTGTGCCAGTACCTGCGCATCCAGTTGCTTGCTCTGGGGCGTCAGCTGACGGGTTTGTTGATAGAGTTGTATGGCTTTATTCATTGCAAACTTCTTATGCACTTGTGCCGGACAGGAATGATTGCCGGTCAGGCAGCGCAGCAGGTTGACCAATGACCGCTGCGGCTGACTGGCGTTGTTGGCGTTTAGCTGAATAACGCTGACAGTGAATTGACGTTTTTATTGCCGCTGTTTTGCGACAGGCCGCTGAATTGTGTTTTGATTTGCTCACGGGTCTGTTTGGCCTGTTCCAGCGCCTGAGAGCGTTTTTCTTCTTCGTCTGCTGACAAAGTCCGGCTGTTGCCGCTCTTCGCGCTTTCCAGTCGCTGCGCTGCTTTGGCGGCCAGGCTGGCGGTTTCCAGACGTTTGCTGACATCAGCGTCGGCTTTTTTCAGCCGGGCACTGGTGTCCTGGGTGGTTTTTTCGGCATTTGCCAGTGAACCGGCTTTTTTATCATCGCCGCTGAGCAGCGCTTTGGCTTCTGCAGCTGAACCGATTTTTTCCGGCAGCCCCAGTGCTTTGGCAGATTTACTGCTGGCAACTTCCAGTTCACCCCCACGGGTGTTGGTCGAAACCGTCTGGTTTTTGCTGTCAGTCAATAAATTGGTTTTGTTGGCTTTGTCGCCGGAACCGGATTTGACTGTGGCTTTATCCTGGCTGGCGATAATGCTGTCGCGGGCTTTGGTGTAATCGGCCTGCAGTTTTTCCCGGTCTTTCCCGGTAATTTTTTCGTCGGCCAGCTTAGTGGCGATATCGCGTACTTGCTTGAGCTGACCATCAATTTCTTTATTGGCGGTGCTGGCGGCACCAATGGCTGTTTTGCTGTTGGCCAGGTTTTGCTGCACGGCGGTGTAACGTTCGGCATCTGTGCTGCGGGTGGTTTTGGTACCACTGTTTTCCGTGGGGCTGGTCTTCGCCTGAGTCGCCTGCGTGGCTGATGTCGCGGTGGTACTGGTGCTTTGTTGCGTCTGGCTGATGGCCTGAGAGCTGCCGGAAATTGCGCTGACCATGCTGGTCTCCTGCTAAGGGCGAAAAACCTTTTGAGTGTATCAAAGCTTTGCTGGTTTTTCAGCCTGTGGCGGCAAAAAGTTGCCACCTGTGGTGTCGGTATTGTGGTGTCGCCGGTACTGACATCATTGGGCTGGCGTGGCTTTGGTTGACGCTACCGCCGAAGTCTTTCACACTGACTTGTCAGATAAAGAGTCAGGCGCAGCTCAGGAGCAGGCGTCGGCAATCAGAATGTCAGCCGGATAAGGGTGTTATGTCAGAAGGATTGAAGGCTAAAATTGCAGAACTGTCGCAGCAATACCGCAGCCGGTTACCGCAGCAATTTAGCCAGATTGTCGATATTTTTCAGAAGCTGCAGGAGCGCTGGAACAGCTATGGCAACCATGAGCTGGTCAGTCGCTTACATGTGATGAAAGGCTCAGGTGGCACCTTTGGTCTGCCGCAAATCTCCGACGCTGCTACAGATTTACTGCAGATTTTGCAGCAAGAAGTCAGTGACGCCGCCAGTTTTGCCAGCGCGCAGGTCAAGCTGCAGCAGGCGATGAAACAACTGGAGCGGGCTATTGCGCTGAGTACAGCGCAGGTCGCCCCCGACAATTCTGTACCTACGGCAACCACATCAGAAAAAGCTGCGCTGATTGATCGCGTGCTGCTGTTAGAAGACAGCGACAGTCATGGTTATGTGCTGCAAACCAATTTGTCCGAATTCGGTTTTGCCGTGGATTGGGTGAAAACCTTCAAAGAAGCGGAACAGTATCTGGCGACTCAGACACCGGTCATCGCCATTATCGATTTAAATCTGCCGGACGGCAGCCGTCAGCAGGTGTTTGAACTCGTCAATGGTTTGCACCGGCGCGGTAGCAAAGCCGTCATTATGACCAGCGAAAATAACTTTGAAGTACGGATGCAGGCGGTGCGGCATCAAGCGGCGGCGTTTTTTAATAAGCCACCCAAAATCAATGAGCTGGTAGCTAAAATTCGCCATTTGCTCGATATGGAAAATGCCAGGCCTTATCGTATCCTGATGGTCGACGATCAGCAGCCGGTATTAAGTTATTATCAGGCTTTGCTCGAACAGGACGGATTTGAATTTCGTGGCGTGATGCACCCGGCAGATCTACTCACAGCGCTGGATGCCTACAATCCGGATTTATTTATCCTCGATTACCATCTGCCGGACTATAACGGTGCAGAGCTGGCAAAGCTGTTACGCCAGATCCCGGAATATGAAGCTGTGCCTATTCTGTTTATGACAGCCGAACAAAGCGCCCTGATTAAAGATGATTTGGTTGAGCTGGGTTCTGACGATGTGATCCCGAAAAATATCAGCAGCGACTCGTTACTGGCACAACTCAACGCCAGGGTCCGGCGTGGGCGGCAGCTGCGTCAGCTGATGAAACAGGACAGTCTGACCCGTCTGCATAATCATGGTTATATCCAGGAACTGGCTCAGCAGCTGTTTGTGATGGCTGGCCGCAAACAACAAAGCTGCAGTCTGATCATGCTGGATATCGATGAATTCAAGTCGGTGAACGACCGCTTTGGTCATGCGGTGGGGGACAGGGTCATAGTGTCGTTGTCGCAACTGTTACAGCAACGGCTGCGTAAAAGTGACGCGATTGGCCGCTATGGCGGCGAAGAGTTTTTAGTGTTGATGCCAGACACTGAGCCAGCGGCCGCTTTGCAGGTAATGCAGCAGATTTTGACGCAGTTTGGCCAGATTGCTTTTAGCGAAGCGAAGCAGATGTTTTCGGTTACTTTCAGCGCCGGCGTCGCCGGCAGCAACGATTTTGGTTCAGCCCAGGCGGCATTGGATGCGGCAGATAAAACGCTGTATCTGGCAAAAACCACCGGCCGGAACCGGGTGTTGCTGGCGGAAAAGCCCAAAGCGCAGCCATAGACCGGGCTCTGGGCTATGCTGCAGCAGTTTACATCTCAATATATTGCGGCCAGCCCAATAACGGGTTTTGCATGCCTTGTTTGTGTTCAAAGGCATCCAGCTGTTCCGGCGAGGCTTGCGCCAGCGCTTTTTCGCGGTATTTCACTGCAAACTGCAGCGTTTTTAACATAGCAGGTGCAAAGTTTTGCCCGATGTCTGCGCGGATAGCCTCGGCAATACCGGCCGGTAATTCGGCCAGCGCCGCTTCGGTTTGCAGCAGCAGATAGTCAGTGTTGAACCAGCGCTCCTGCATCTCGGTCTGGCGAATACGTTGTTTCAGGTCTTGTTTCACCTTGCCATGACCACAAATGACCCGGTAAATCACCACTTCGGCCAGCATGCCTTCGAGATTAAAATGCTCAAAAGGGTCCACCTGTTGCTGCTGGAAAAACTGTTGTTTCAGCAAATGAATGGCATTGCGGCGATTGGATTCGAGCAAAGCTTGCTGATACAGCTGCCAGCCGTGCCATTCTTCGGCGTCCGGCGGGCTGGAGATGTCGCTGAGCAGTTGCTCGTCGACATCACCGTACAGCGATTTGCGGTTTTGCTGTTTCGGGCTGACCGTGACCAACATGCTCCAGCCTTTCTGGAACGGTTTCATGACACCGTCCGCGCCCTGCAGCAACACCAGTGCGCGCTGTAAATCATGGCCGGATAATTCGGCAAGGCCGAGGCTGACGACGCCGACCACATCGTGCGCGGCTTGTTCCAGCAAATGCATTTTGTATTTGTTGTAAAACTTGTCAGCGAACTTCAGGCTCATCAGCACCGCTTTGCTTTTCAGCGTGTTGATGTCGGCTTCAGTCAGTAACTGCTGTGCTTTGCCAAAATTCAGCACTTTGCTCAGAAATGGCCCTTGTTCCTGCACACGTACTACTAATTGCATCCGGCAGTCCTTAATCGAGGAAACTGAACATTTCGTCTACTTCAGCGTATTCGTCGCTGCCCTGGTTCTTCTCTTTGGCCTGCATTACCAGTTCAGTCGCGAACTTGCTGATAATGCCTTCCCAGCCAGAATTTTCGTTACGCACCAGTGCTTTAATCGACTGCTCGACTTGTGGCGTTAACTGGCGGATTAACGCCAGCAGGCTGCGTGGGTCGTCAAAACCCAGGCCGTGTACTTCTTCGTTCAGATGACGTTCGGTGTAACTGACGGCTTCTTCCAGATCCTGCTCTTCTTCATGCAGGATATCCTGATAAAAGTCTTCGTCTTCAATCACTTCGCCGCGATACAACTCAATAAACGGAATCGACAAATAAAACAGCCCGGCCGGATCTTCGGCGATACATTCGAGGATCTCGGCTTGTTTTTCTTCTGTGTCCTGCGTGCGAATGAGGTAGGTCAGAAAATCAAAAGTATGCTGTTTCAACTCTTCGGCGTTGTTTTTGATTTTCTCTTCCCAGTACAAAGGCTGCTGACAGACGATGTCGCGGATTTTTTCCGGTGTCATCAGCTCGGAAATAATCGACGGGAAGGAGATATCGTGTTGGCTGTTGATTTGCGTCAGCGTGACAATATCAATCTGTTCAATGACTTCGACCAGTTGCTCATCAGACATTTCATTGGCAATCAGCTCAAATTTTTTGCTGGCCTGCTTTGGTTCGACGATGGCCAGCTCTTTGATCTCGGCCACAGTAATTTCAATCAGTTGATTCATCAGCGGCCTTCTCCTTTAAAGCGGACATCGTCAAAGGCATCATCATAACCTTCTTCGTCTTCGTCATGATCGTCACGACCGTTGTAGTCATCATCGGCCTCGTCACGCATTTCGTCATCATCTTCGTCGTAGGACGGTTCGTCGTCATGATCTTCGCTGTTGCTGCTGCGGCTGCGCGCTGGCGCTTTGCCTTGTTGCTCCAGCAGATACAGCACTGCACAGGACTCAATCAGCAGCGTTTCGGAATAATCACGCACGGTTTTTACCAGTGGCAAGTCGGCGTTATTAAAAGCCACTGTGACTTTAAACTCGTCCCAGGCTGGCAGCGTCGCGGTCTGAACCCACTTGGCCCATTTTAATTTGGCTTCTTCGCTGAATTTCACCCGGCCATAGAGTGCGACTGGCAGATATTCCGGTACAGATTCGAGCATTTCCGGGTCGGCCTGTAAAATCGCTTTGATTTTGCCGCAGAATTGTTCCAGCGCTTTGGGTGTGTCCGGGTCGTTATAAGAATCGATGTTCTCATAAGCATCAGTTTTTAACTGATTGATTTTTTGGATATTCAGTTTCTTCGTCATAACGTCCTCAATAGAACTGGTCCCACAGCTCTTTCATCGCTGCGGCGGGGTCTGTGACAATGACATTGTTAAAATCTTTGATAAAAGCCGCTTTGGCTTTAGGGTCAGACAGCACATCATACGACTGTTTGACCTGGTGCAGTGTCTGTGCGGCCGCTGCTTTTTCATCTTCCGACAGGCCAAGCAGCTTGTCCGGGTGATATTTATTCGACAGCCGTTTATAGGCTTTTTTAATTTCATCTTCACTGGCGCTGGCTTTGACGCCTAACACACGGAAATGGTTGATCATAATTCGCCTTAATCGAGTGCTGAACATCAGGCATGGCCGGCTATGATAGCAGAATTCGGCGCCGGGCGAGGGGGCCGGAAGCTGTCGCGGGCGAAACTTTTCTGCCGCTTCCTGTGCTTTTTGATATCGGCATCGCAGGCAGCTCTTGTCAGTTTGCCCGGCCAGACCTGACAATAGCACTTTGCGCTGAGCCCATCGCATTGATACCTGACTGAGAGAATTATGTCTGATTTGCTGCCGGCCCCCGCCGGTCCATGGTTGTTACTCGGTAGCAGTGGTCAGATTGGCAGTGCGTTGTTACCGCTGTTAAAGGCTGCTGGTTACCTGGTTGTCGCGCCGTCCCGGCAGGAACTGGATTTGCGTGACCTCAGAGCCTTGGCAATTTATCTGAGTGATTTGCAACCAGCCGGTATTCTTAATGCCGCAGCTTATACGACCGTGGACCGGGCAGAATCGGAGCCGGCGCCGGCCTGGACGCTGAATGCCGAGCTGCCGGCGTTACTGGCGGCCTATGCGACGCAGCAACAGATCCGCCTGCTGCATTATTCCAGCGATTATGTCTATGGCGACGACAGCGGCCAATGGCTGGACGAGCAGCAGCCTCTGGCGCCGCAAAGTGTCTATGCCCGCAGCAAGGCGGCTGGCGATCAGGCGGTGCTTGCTGCAAATGCAAACGCGCTGATTCTGCGCACCAGCTGGGTTTATGCAGCGGATGGCCAGAATTTTCTCTGTACTATGCTGCGGTTGATGCGGCAACAAGCGCAACTGCAGATCGTTGCCGACCAGATAGGTGCGCCGACGCCGGCAGCATTGGTGGCGACTGTCAGTCTGCGGTTGCTGGCGGCGCCTGTCAGCGGTGTGCTGAATCTGGCGAGTCGTGGCAGTTGCAGCTGGTATCAGTTTGCTAAGGCTATTCTGGATTTAGCCAGACAACAGGGCGTCAGCGGGCTTTGTTGTCAGCACATCAGCGAGATTCCGTCGTCGGTCTGGCCTGCACCGGCACGCCGGCCTTTAAATTCAAGGCTGAATGTGACGGCAATGGAGCAGCTGCTTGGCGAGAGGCTGCCAGACTGGCAACAAGGGCTACAACAGACTTTTCAGCAATGGCTGGCGCTGCAGGCAACATCATAGAGGCTGTCCAGGAGTATTCATGCAATTTCAACCACTTGCTTTGGCAAATGTTCAACTCATCACGCTGAAAGTCTTTCAGGATGCGCGTGGCAGTTTTATGGAAAATTTCCGCCTCGACCAGTTTCAGGCACATTGCGGGCCTTATCAACTGGTGCAGGACAATTACAGCGTGTCTGACGCCAGTGTGCTGCGTGGCCTGCATTTTCAGTTGCGCCGGCCACAAGGCAAGTTGCTGCAGGTGACCCGTGGCCGGATTTTTGATGTGTTAGTTGATTTGCGCCCAAACTCGCCAACTTTCGGCCGCTGGGAAGGGATCTGGCTGGACAGCCAGTTACCGCAACTGCTGTGGGTGCCACCTGGATTTGCCCATGGTTTTTATGTGGCAGAAGGGCCGGCCGATGTCAGTTATAAGTGTACCGACTACTACCAGCCGGACGATCAATTTGTGCTGACTTATCAGGACCCTGAGTTACAAATTCAGTGGCCATGCGACGGTCAACCGCTGCTGTCTGACAAAGACCAGCGCGGTCAGAGCTGGGCTGAATTGTTGCCGTTGCTACGCAACTGATGTTGCGCTCTGGCGTGACTGATCAAAAAAGTCTCAGGTCACGGACTTGAAAAATCCCGCTTGCACCTTTATGTACCGTTCAGTAAGTTAATAAACTTCCTGCAACGACACTATCTTCGCGCAGCCGAACCAAGGAAAAACCATGAGTGATTTGTTCAGTCCAGTCCAACTGGGGGCTTTGTCCCTGAAAAACCGTATTCTGATGGCACCGCTGACCCGCACCCGCGCCGATGCCGACCACGTGCCAACGCCGATGATGGCGGATTATTATGCTCAGCGCGCCAGTGCCGGTTTGATCATCGCCGAAGCGACCATGGTGGCTGAGGGCAATTCTGCGTTCTGGCGTGAACCGGGTATTTATTCGGCCGCACAGATTCAGGGCTGGAAGCAGGTCACTGATGCGGTGCATGCCAAAGGCGGCAAAATTGTGTTGCAGATTTGGCATGGTGGCCGCGCTTGTCATCCGGCACTGAACAACGGCAATACGCCGGTATCGTCTGGCGCTGTGGCCATCGAAGATACCGTCCACACCCCGCAAGGTAAATTGCCTTACACCGCGCCACGGATGCTCGCCGACGACGAAATCCCAGCCATCATTGCTCAGTTCCGTCAGGCGGCGATTAATGCCCGCGATGCCGGTTTTGATGGCGTCGAAGTGCATGGTGCTAACGGTTATCTGCTCGACCAGTTCCTGCGCGATGGCGTCAATACCCGCAGTGGCCGTTACGGTGGAACGCTGGAAAACCGCAGCCGCTTGTTGCTCGAAGTGGTGCAGGCGGTGGTGGATGTTTGGGGCTCAGACCGGGTGGGCGTGCGGATTTCGCCACTCAACAGTTACAACAGCATGGTCGATTCTGATCCGCTGGCGTTAACCCGCCACGTCGCGGCCGCTTTAAACCCGCTGAATCTGGCTTATTTACATCTGATGCGGGCTGATTTTTTTGGCGTGCAACAGGGTGATGTGGTGACGGCTGCGCGTGAGGTCTATCAGGGCAATTTAATCGGCAATATGGGTTACCAGAAAGCCGAAGCGACTCAGGCCGTGCAGGATGGTCAACTGCAGGCAGTGGCAGTCGGGGCGGCCTTTATCGCCAATCCGGATTTGGTTGAGCGCTGGTTACACGACTGGCCTTTAGCGGTGCCGGACTCAAGCACCTTCTACACCCAGGATGCCAAAGGTTACACTGATTACCCGGCTTATCAGGGCTGAATTCGTTTATCGCGCTTTGTAACAGCAACGGCGGTTTAATACCGCCGTTGCTGTTTGCTGTAAATGAGTTGCAAATTTTCCGCGCACAGAGCTTCTCAGCAGCAGGTCTGATGCTTTATCTTGCAGGCAGACCTTGCCAGCTGAACTGACTCCAATGACTGATTTTATTGAGATCTACGACGACGCGTTAAGCCCTGAACTCTGTCAGGCTATTATCAACACTTTTGAGCAAAGCCCGCACCGCACACCAGGCCGCACCGGTGGCGGTGTCGACCCGAGCAAGAAAATCAGCACCGATTTGTACCTGAACGACCATGCTGAGTATCAGGCGTTGTTGCAGCAAATCATCGCAGTCACCGGCCAATATGCCGAGCAGTATTTCCGCAAATATCATTTTGCGCTGATTGCGCCTGTGGCTTTGACTATCCAGCATCCGGTCACCGGTGAGCCGGTTAATCTGACGCATGAAAACTATGCTGAACTCGGTGAAGCACGCGCCGGCGACTATATGCGGTTGTTATACCGGCTGGGTCCGATTCAGGCACAGAAATATGACGCCGGTAAAGGCAACTACAACTATTGGCACTGTGAGGTCTATCCGCAGGCACCGCTGAACGAACCACTGCACCGCACGTTGTTATTTATGTTTTATCTCAATGACGTGGCCGAAGGCGGCCAGACTGATTTTTATTATCAGCAAAAATCGATCCAGCCAAAAGCTGGCCGGATGGTGATAGCGCCGGCTTATTTCACTCATACCCATCGCGGTTGTGTGCCGGTGTCGAATGATAAATACATCCTGACCAGCTGGATTTTGCTGCAGCGCGCCGAGCATTTGTACGCGCAGTAACCGGGGCGTAGTGACGAGCGGCTGGCGGTTAACCCGCCGGCCGGATCATCTTCAGATGCGGAATATCATCTTCCAGGTAGGGTTCGCTGGCGGCGGCAAAACCCATACTTTCGTAAAAACGCTGCAGGTAACATTGGGCGGAAATATACAGGTCCAGCTGCGGCCACTGCTCGCTGGCAACAGCGATAGCTTTAGCGACCAGTAATTCACCAAGGCCAAGCCGGCGCGCGGTTTGCGATACACAAACCCGGCCAATCGCCGGATGCCCCGGATAACTGACATCCGGTGGCAGTACTCTGCTGTAACCCAATATTTTATCGTGCTTTTTCAGCAGGATATGCAGCACGCCAGGTTGAGTATCTTTGCCATCCAGTTCCGGATAAGGGCAGTTTTGCTCCACTACAAAAACATCGACCCGCAGTTGTAACATCTGGTACAGCGTCAGGCTGTCTAACTGCTCAAAAGGTACAATTTGCCATTCCATCATCGGTGCTGTTTGCCTCAGTTGCCGTGCAGGGATGCCCGCACTATACCAGAGCCAGGCAGTGCTGTGTCAGCCTCCACACACGCAACCTTTGTCTGAAGTGACCAGCAGATGCTCACGCTTGTCATACAAATGTCGACGGGATGTCGCAAAACTGTCGATGAATCGTCACTTGGATGACATCTGTGAAAGCTCTAATACCGGCGGAACTTTTTGAACTGTCACTGCCGGAGCGCTCATGTATAACAAGCAGAATAACAAATTAGATTTCGATAATAGCGGCATCGACCCGCAGACCAATTTCTCGGACAACCCGACGTTCAGCGACATCGTCGCGACCCGTCGTGGTTTTTTAAAAGGTGGCATTGCCGCTGCTGTGGCTACTGTATTTGGCGGCACTCTGGCCGGCTGCAACAGTGACACCAAAGCGCCGCTGTTGTTACCGGAAGCGGTGAAACCAGAACCGGCGCCGGTGCTGCTGAACTTCACCGCCATTCCAACCAACCGCCTGGATAAAATCACTGTGCCGCAGGGTTACAGCGCGCGGGCGTTTTTGCCAATGGGTACACCACTGACCGGCAGCTACCCGGCATATAAAGAAGGTGGCCTCAATACCGGCGCTGAGATGGAGCAACAAGTCGGCGCACACCATGATGGTATGCATTTCTTCCCGCTGGATGCCCGCACAGACGGCAAAAACAGCAACGAAGGTTTGTTGGTGTTTAACCATGAATACTGTGAACCGGCAACGCTGCATCAAAATGGCCCAACCGGCGCCCCGCGTCCGGCCGATGAAGTGCGCAAAGAAGTGGCCGTGCACGGTGTGACTGTGGCGCATATCAAAAAAGACGCCAGTGGCCAGTTCCAGCTGGTACAGGGCAGCCCGCTGAACCGCCGTATCACAGGTGCGACGCCGATGGACATTGCAGGGCCCGCTCGTGGCGATGCCAAGATGGTTACTAAATACAGTACAGATGGCACCCGCACCCGCGGTACATTAAACAACTGCGGTAACGGCTACACACCATGGGGCACCTATTTAACCGCCGAAGAAAACTGGGCCGGTTATTTTATGAACGCCGATGCAGCGCAGCCGCGTGAACATAAACGTTATGGCGTCGGCACTAAAAACGGCCGTTACAGCTGGGAAACGGCTGATTCAGGCGCCGACCAGTATCAGCGTTTTAACGCTTCTACCATTGCCACAGACGCCAACCGCGACTATCGCAATGAACCAAATACCTTCGGCTGGATTGTTGAAATCGACCCGTTTAACCCGGACAGCGTGCCACAAAAACGCACGGCGCTGGGCCGCTTTGGTCACGAAGGCGTGGTGTTTGCGCCGGTGACAGAAGGTCAGCCGGTAGTGTTTTATTCTGGTGACGATTCGACTTTCGAATATATCTACAAATATGTCTCCAAAGCGCCTTATTACAAAGCCACCGCTGGCGGTCATCTGCTGAACGAAGGCACTTTGTATGTAGCGAAATTCAATGCCGACGGTAGTGGCGAGTGGTTAGTGCTGGACTTTAACTCGGAGAAATTCCGCGCAGCGGCCCTTTCGAAAAACGTCGAGTTTGTCAGCCAGGCTGATGTGCTGATCAACACCCGTTTAGCGGCGGATGTGGTTGGCGCCACCAAGATGGACAGACCGGAGTGGGGCGCGGTGCACCCAACCAGCGGCGAAGTGTATTTCACCCTGACCAACAACACAGGCCGCACGGCGGCACAGGTCGATAAAGCCAACCCACGCGCCAACAACGCCACTGGTCATATCATCCGCTGGCGTGAGCGTCAGCAGTCGCAAAGCTTAAGCTTTGACTGGGATATCTTCCTGCTGGCCGGTGATGTCGGCACTGAAACGCCGGGAACAAGCCTGAAACTGAGCGCTGACAACCATCTGGCGAGCCCGGACGGTCTGGCCTTTGATCATAACGGCTTGTTGTGGATCCAGACGGATATGAGCGGTTCGCAGCAAGCTTCAGGCCCCTTTGGTAACAACCAAATGGTGGTGGCAGACAGCAAAACCCGCCAGATCAAACGTTTCCTGGTTGGCCCTATTGACTGTGAGGTCACCGGTATCAGCTTTACACCGGATATGAAGACGATGTTCGTCAATATTCAGCATCCGGGCGACCGCTCGACTGTAACCAACCTGACCTCGACCTGGCCGGCCGGCGATAAAATCAGCCGCCCACGCTCGGCGACCGTGATTGTCACCAAAGACGATGGCGGCGTGATTGGTTCTTAAGCGCCTGAAGCTGTTGTCAGACTGAAACTGAATGGCCGCCGAACAGCGGCCATTTTATTTCCGCCTATCAGAAAATAAAGCCGTCAGTTAAATAGCAGCAGTGCTACCTGCCGACATAGCTTTTGCCGTATAATCTGCTGGTTTTTTCTGCGCTGTGGCGCAGTTGTTTTTGTCCTGCCAGAGCGTGTTGTTATCAATTGAAAAAAGTCCTGTTCCGTATCGCTATTTCTAAATTGCTGCTTGTGGCGGTGTTATTGCTGTCGCTGGCGCTTTGTTATGTTCCGGATCAGCCTTATCATGTACCCGGCGCTGACATCGCGCAGCAGAACTTTCATGTTATTGAATTTAATGACGAAGGTCAGCCGCATAATCCAGCGCAGCTGGCTGGCCTCAAAGCCCGCATCAGCCAGAGCAGTGCCAAACCTGAGCTGCTGATTTTTATCCATGGCTGGCACCACAGCGCCAAACCCGATGATGAAAACTTCATTGCTTTCCAGCAGTTTTACCAGCAAATGGCGCAGTCCGACGCGCAGCGTAATCTGATTGGCCTCTACATTGGCTGGCGCGGTGACAAATTTGACCCGTTGTGGCTGGACGGTTCGACCGACGCCAGCAGTCAGGTTGAAGCGTTAGATTTCCCGACTATTTTTCAGCGTAAATCAGTGGCGCGGCGCATCGGTAAAAGCGGTTTTTCGGCGTTATTGGACGAGCTGGATGGCTTAGTCAGCGCCGGCCAGTTGCAGCGTTACACTGTGCTCGGCCACAGCCTTGGCGGTGCTGTCGCGCTGCATGGCAGCAAAGATCGTATCAGCAAGGCGATTAAAGCCGGCGAAGACAATCCGAATTTATTTATTCTGTTAAACCCTGCGGTGCGCGCCAGTGAATACCGGCCAATGGATGAGTTGCTTAGTGTCGACCGGCAAAAACCGGCGATGGTAGTTTTACAATCCAAAGGCGATTATGCGTTAAAAGAAGCCTGGAGCTGGCTGCGGGACGGTGAGCGGGTGATGGGCAATTCCTGGGCCATTACTCACGATATTGATCGTTGCGTGCGCGGTGATTGCTCCATCGCATTGAATATTCCTAAAGCGCTGGCCGAGCATGACGCCACCCCAGGTTGCATGATGACGTTAGCCAAATCCGGCTGGAAAATTCGCGCCCGGCTGCAGGCGCGGCGCACAGTGCAAAGCTGTGGTGACGCCAATATGCAGGCGGTTTGGGTGCTGGCGGTTTCCGACGACATCATCAGTGGCCACAACGGTATTCTGACACCAGACCACGCCGTGGCCCTGTCCGAAATCATGGCGAAAATCGATTTACACCGCAATCAGTTGCCAGTGGTACAGCGCCAGCTGAAACAGGCTGAACAGCAGGCAGAAGCGCTGTTAACAGGTGCGGCGCCCTGAGTTTGTATTTGATTTTTACCGATTGCCTGCCACAGGCAAAGATTGAATGTGCAGCCTGTTTGCGTTAACTTGTGGCGTTTTACGGAACTACACTACAAGGATGCTAATGAATTCTCTCGGTTTTCAGGCTTTTCCAACGTCACTGATGTTTTTTTTCGTGCTGGCGATGGCGATATTACATCTGGTATTTGCTGTCGGCGTATTTCAGACAGCGCGGCGTGGCCAACAAGATGGCAGTCGTTGCTGGCTGGTCCAGCCCAGATATTGGGCGTTAGGCACTTTAATCCTCGGGCCTTTTTTCGCCGCGGTGTACTGGGCTATCCATCATTCCGCTTTTGGCGGATTTGACCAAAGTGGTTTGGCTGAAGTGCGGCAGCGCCGGCAGCAGTCCACTGAACAGGCGGAATAAAAAAATGGGGGCTGGCCCCATGTATTCAATGCAGCAAAATCAACACTGTACCGCCAACTGTCAAAGCCGCGCCTAACCAGGCACCGGCGGCGGGGCGGCGTTTGTACACCAGCCACAGCAACGGCAACACCAGCACAGGGCTCACTGACGACAACATCGCGACCAGACTGGCGTCGCCAAGTTTTAATGCCTGTAAAATCAGCGTCATGCCAATCACCATCGATAACAGCGCATTAAAGGCAACCATGCCCAGCACTTTTTTAGTCATCGGCAGATATGTACGGGCGACTTTAAAACCGAGCCACAACAGCAGCAAATGACAAATCAGCGCTGTGGTCATCCGTACCGCCGAGGCGGCGATGGCGTCGATGTCGGTTTCCATCAGCGGTTTCAGCATTAAGGTAGACACGGCCTGACACAAAGCCGACAACAAGCCCAATCCGATACCAATACCCAGCTGATGGCTGGAAGTTTCCCAGTGATGTTGTTCACTGGCTCTTTTGCCAAACAAAATGGCGCACATCACGCCGCTGACCAGTAATCCTGAGCCCACCAGCGTCCAGCCCCATAAAGTTTCGCCTAAAAACAGATAAGCCAGCAGCGCGGAAAATAACGCATGGGTGGCAAACAGCACGCCGGCGCGGCGTGGCCCGAGCCGGTTCATTGAGGCAAAAAGCGCGGTATCGCCAATTAAAATACCAATACAACCAGAGGCGGCCAGCAACCAGAGCTGGTCCGGCGGCAAGGTTTGCCAGCTACCGCTGTACAGCGCGACCGACCAGAGCAAAAAGCTGGCAAAAGTCATGCGCCAGCGGGTAAAAGCAAAAGCACCTAAATGCGCTGAAGCCGGTGCCGAAATTAAACTGCCAACCGCCCAGCACAAAGCAGCTGCCAGCGCCATCCATTCAAACGTCACATAGTGTCCTAATAATCAAACAAACCGGAAGACAAATAACGATCGCCACGGTCGCAGACGATGGCGACAATCACTGCACCGGGATTTTGTTCGGCCAGCCGGATGGCCGAAAACACAGCACCGCCGGAGCTGACGCCGGCACAAATGCCTTCTTCCCGTGCTAAGCGCCGCGTGGTCGCGACCGCATCGGCTTCGCTGACATCCAGTACTAAATCAACCCGGCTTTTTTCATAAAAACCCGGCAGATAAGCTTCCGGCCAGCGCCTGATGCCCGGTATCGAACTGCCTTCGGCTGGTTGTAGACCAACAATCTGAATGGCTGGGTTTTGTTGTTTCAGATAAGTGGAAACGCCCATGATGGTGCCGGTAGTGCCCATGCTGGAGACGAAATGTGTGATAAGCCCCTCGCTTTGTTGCCAGATCTCCGGGCCAGTGCCCTGAACATGCGCGGCAGGATTGTCGCGGTTATTAAACTGGTCCAGCACTTTGCCTTTGCCATCACGCTGCATCTGCAATGCTAAGTCGCGCGCGCCTTCCATGCCCTGCGCTTTAGTGACCAGAATCAGCTCAGCGCCATAAGCCTGCATTGAGGCTTTACGCTCGGCGGTGGCGTTGTCCGGCATGATCAACACCATTTTGTATCCTTTGATAGCTGCCGCCATCGCGAGCGCAATACCAGTATTGCCGCTGGTCGCTTCGATAATGGTATCGCCGGGCTGTATATCACCACGTGCTTCGGCGGCATTCAGCATATTAAGCGCCGGTCTGTCTTTCACTGAACCGGCCGGGTTATTGCCTTCGAGCTTCAGCAACACCGTGCTTTGCGTATGCGCCGCCATGCGCTGCAGCCGCACCAGCGGCGTCTGGCCAACATAGTCGGCGATAGTGGGGAAATTCGGTTCAGCAGAAACAGACATCTGGGGCTCCGGCGGTGGGAAAGTGGCGCTATTGTAGCGGAAAAACGGCCAAAAACGCAGTGGAACGGCAATCTCTTGGACCTCTGGTTTTAGTCTGGTAAAAAAGTTAAACTAATGAAAATGCAAAGGAGTGCTAATGAAAAATTTACTTATAGTATTCTCCACGTTTGCCTGTTCAATGGTCGCAATGGCCCAGACCGGTGATACAACTGCCGTTTATGCCGCTAGTCTTCCCGAGACAGGTGGGTATTTATTACAGACCACAGGCCCCCAGGGACAGACCCTACGTTGGTATCGTCAATCTCACCCACAATATATTTTAGAGCTTACAGGGCCCGGTTTGTATCCGGCACTGCATCAACAAGCCGCAGAACAGCTGCAACAGCAGCCTGTATCCATCGATGCGGCAACTCAACAACAGTTAATGCAAAACACGGCTCAAGCTTTGGCGATGGACCCTCAGGTCGTCGCGTCTATACGACAACAGATTGAACAGGAACAGCAGCAGGTCATCGCGGCAGTGCAGCAACTCAAAGGCGCGCAGGTTGAACAGCAATTTAGCCAGTTAGGCAATTTATTACTGGTCTCAGGCTCAGTCACGCAGGCGCAGCTGGCTGCGATCCCCGGTGTCGTCAAAGTCTGGCCGGAACAGGCCTATCAAGTGACGTTGACCGAAAGTGTTCCAAAAGTAAAAGCACCAGAAGTTTGGGCGCAGAAAGATGCGCAGAACCGCGATATCACTGGCCAGGGCGTCAAAATCGCCGTGTTGGATACCGGTATTGATTACAACCATCCGGCATTAGGCGGCTGTCTTGGCGCCAGCTGCAAAGTGATTCTAGGTAAAAACACGCTAGTAAACTCAGGTGATGTTACTGATGTGCATGGCCATGGTACACATGTAGCGGCTATCGCGGCCGGTAAAGCGGAAGCTGGGAATGGCGTAGCGCCCGGTGCAAAAATAATTGCTGTTAAAGTTTTGAACGACAGTGGCTATGGTTACGATAGCAGCATTATCGCGGGTCTCGAATATGCGGTTGATCCGGATGGCAATCCTGCCACAGATGATGGCGCTGATGTAATTAACATGAGTTTAGGCGGCCCAGGTAACGCCCAGTCACCGATTAGTAAAGCCGCAGAGAAAGCAGTGCAGGCTGGCGTGACCGTCGTCGTAGCCGCTGGTAATAGTTACGATTATCTGACCATTGGTAGTCCAGCTGCTGCACCGTCTGTTATCACGGTAGCAAATACCCAGCGTGATGACCGCGTTAATTACAGCAGCAGTCGCGGACCGCTCGAGGGGGCTAACTATCTGAAACCAGAAATCGCGGCACCGGGAACCGATATTGAAGCGGCTAAGTCTGGTGGAGGACTGACTCGCAAAACTGGTACCAGTATGGCGGCACCACATGTTGCTGGTGCGGCTGCATTGTTACTGCAGGGGCGACCTGCATTAACGCCGCTGCAGGTCAAACGATATTTGATGCAATCTGCCGATTTGATTCATGGGAATCCTGCCGAAACTGGCAGCGGTCGGTTGAATATACAAAGTGCTTTAGCGCAAGTTTACACGTTAAACGAAACGACAATCTCGCTGGGGCGGGTGCCGAATGACCCGTCAGTCTTTAGTGGCAGCCGCCAGATTACCTTTAACAATCCGACGGCACAATCTGTGACCGTTTCAGCCAGTGTGCTCAGACAATTTGATGGCGGACTAAAAGTAAACTTTTCTCAGCCTGTCCGCGAGGTAGCCGCGAATAGTAGTGTGACTTTTGAGATGAGTTATACAGCGCAGAGTAATGAGATTGAATCTCCAGAAAATACCGCGGGCGTAGCCGGATTTCAGCTGGCATTTGACGTTGGAGCCCAGCGTCTGCTCCTGCCGGTATGGTATGAAAAATATCAAGCGCTTGACGTACAAACAGACGGTACCTTAATCGAGTTACGTTTTCTGGATGATAATTTAGGCGCCCAATTCTATAGCTCTGGCTTTCAAACGGGTGTATCAGAAAGCAAACAACTCAGATTCCGTGATAGCAAAAACTTCAAGCAGATTTTCGCCCGTTATTGGCTCCCAGATCCAAAAAATCCTTACTATGCGTACGTCACGGGGTTTTCCCGGGTGCCAATGCCCGCTTTAGTGAATGGCTCTGCAAAGTTGGACATGAAAAGCACTTTGCTAACGGAGTATCATCAAGTCTCGGACTTGACAGTAAATGGTGAACAGATTGAGTTAAAGCCGGGAACTTCAATGTCCGGCGTCAGTTTGTTTCATAAACAACAACAGGTCATACCGGTGCTATACAATATGCGCTGGTGTGGTGAGTATGAATGCAACATCAAGCCCAGTGCTTTCATGATTGGTGGTACATATAGTGCTGATTGGCAGTTTGAACAGTCGTTTCGTTATGACAATCTCAATGTGGCGGTCCCGGAAACCTGGTTTTATTCCTGGCAAGGCCCTCTTGGACAAGGTTCACAAAAGAGTCGCATTCAATTTACCGATAAAAATCTGCTGAAATTTGAATTAATACCAGATCACTCGCCTGTAACTGGGGGTGGATTGAGTCATATCTGGCCATTCACTGCCAAGGCGGGTGATGTGATGCGGGTATATCAAAGTGGGCCGTTGCTTTTAGCGGAAACAGCCCCGCAAATTAAGAGTTCTCAAAACAGCTATAACTTAATGGCCAATTCAGGTTACTTCTCGGCGTCCAGTTCCGGCACCATAGTGAAGTGGCGGCTCAGTGATACCGGGGCTCGTGTTTTGGTTCCAGCCGTTGACTTTAATACCAAGCAGTTGCCGTTAAGTTCGAGTATGAAGATTTTTAGCGGAGTTGTGACGGTCTCTGACAATGTCAAATCGTTGCAAGTTCAACAGGCTCCTAGGAATGAGTCTGAAGAATCACATACGCCAATGATGTGGCATGACCAATTTCTAAATATGTCTTATTTTCCGCGGCATACCGATGTTAGCTATAAATGCGAATATGCAGCGAGTAGACGTTGGTCCGATTGGATGTATGGTGTTTGGCGGGTTCAAAGTAACACTTGCAGCGAACTCAGCATTCAAGTTGATAACGACCAAACAAAGTTACTCCGTCATGCTCCGATGTTGCAGTATTCCTTTAAACAAGACGGAGAAATGCCACGCTTAACCAATCTCGCTTTGTTTAACCGTAAAGCGCAGAGCGATATTGTCAGCCGTATAGACCATCGGCTTAATTTCGATATCTGGAAGCCGGTAGATCAATCGCCCGTGACTTCTGTTGAGGTGGATTTCAGGACTGACAGCGGTAATTGGCGAACTATTTATAAAAAATCAGCGGAAACCGGGCATACAGTAGGTTTGCCGATCAGCGCTGAGACTCGCGTAGCCGATTTGCGTATCAAGGTTGTGCAAGCCAACGGTAACACCATGACGCAAGTGATTCCGGAAGCCTTGACGATTGGCGCCAGTGCCGGCGGTGATAATGACGTTGACAGTGATGGCATTCTAAACACTGCTGATAACGATAACGATAACGATGGCATAGTCGACAAAGACGACGCATTGCCGTTTGACCCGACTGAGTCGATAGACAGCGACAAAGACGGTATCGGCAATAACGCGGATCCGGATGATGACAATGATGGTACGCCAGATGTGAATGATGCCTTCCCGCTGGATCCAATGGAAACCACTGACACCGACAAAGACGGCATCGGTAACAATGCCGATCCGGATGATGACAACGACGGCGTGGCTGACACCGCAGATGCCTTTCCGCTAGATCCCAAAGAAACGCTGGATACCGACAAAGACGGCATCGGTAATAACGCCGACCCGGATGATGACAACGACGGTGTGGCTGACACTGCCGATGCCTTCCCGTTAGATCCAAAAGAGACTTTAGACACTGACAAAGACGGCCTCGGTAATAACGCAGATCCGGACGATGACAACGACGGCACGCCGGATGTGAATGATGCTCTCCCATTAGATCCGACGGAAACGCTGGACACTGACAAAGACGGCATCGGCAATAATGCAGATACTGACGATGACAACGATGGTGTTGCAGACACGGCCGATGCCTTCCCGTTAGATCCAAAAGAGACCACAGACACTGACAAAGACGGCATTGGTAATAATTCCGATGCGGACGATGACAACGACGGCGTGGCAGATACAGCAGACGCCTTTCCGTTAGATCCAAAAGAAACGCTGGATACCGACAAGGACGGGATAGGCAACAATGCTGACCCGGATGATGATAACGACGGTGTGGCTGACACGGCGGACGCTTTCCCACTGGATCCAAAAGAAACACTGGATTCCGACAAAGACGGCATCGGTAATAACGCCGATGCGGATGATGACAACGACGGCGCTGCAGACACTGCGGATGCCTTCCCGTTAGATCCAAAAGAAACGACGGACACTGACAAAGACGGCATCGGCAATAACGCCGACCCGGATGACGACAACGATGGTGTGGCCGACAGCAGCGATAAATATCCGCTGGATGCAACACGCAGCAGCGACCCGGTGACACCAAATGCTGGCAGTTCAGGCTCGGGTGGTGGTGGTGCTGGTTTAGGTGGGTTGTTGCTTGGTTTACCGCTGCTGGCCTGGTGCCGTCGACACAGTCAGGCAATACGCAAAGCAGCCTGACTGTTGGCTTCAGTCCAGACATAAAAAAAGCGCCGGCCGGCGCTTTTTTGTCTTGAATTGCTTGATTTTACTCAGTCAATAACCGGCTATTTCCCGGAAAGCCGCAGTAGGTTATCGACAATAACCGCACTGGCGATGCCGACATTTAAACTCTCGGCCTGGCCAAAAGCCGGAATGGTAATACGGCGGTTCACACAGGCTGCGATGGCGTCGCTGATACCGTTGGCTTCGTTGCCAAGCACAATAAAGCCACCGGCGTTGGGCAAGGTCAACTGATGCACCGAATCGCCGTCTAAAAAGGCACCGTACACTGGTTGCTTTGCCTGATTCAGCACTGGCGCTAAGTCGCCATAATGCAGTTTGACCCGCAAAAACGAGCCTTTGGCGCTGGCAATCACTTTAGGGTTAAAGGTATCCACCGTATCGGCGGAGCAGAGGATATGGCGGATGCCGTACCAGTCGGCGATACGGATAATAGTGCCAAGATTGCCGGGGTCATTGACGTTATCCAGCACCAAAGTCCATTCCCCGGCGGTTTCAGCAAAAGGCGCATATTGCGGAATCGCCACCACAGCCAGCGCCGCGTTATTGCTGGTAAAAGTGCCGACCTGCTCCAGTTCGCTGGCGGAGCAGGGGTGGCTCATCTCGGCGGCATAGGCGGTTTCCGGATAACGGTCAAAAAAGTCGGCAGTGCCAAATAAGGCTTTGACCGGCCAGTGCGCGGCCAACACTTCCAGCACTGCTTTTTCACCTTCGACAAAAAACAGTTGCTCTGCTTTTCGAAACTTCTTTAAATGCAGTGACTTAATTAGTTTTGACCACTTCTGGCTAATCATAAAAAACCTTGTTTATTCCCGAAACTGTTTATTCACGGAGCTATTTATTCACGAAATTGGTACTTCAGTTCGCCGCCGACATAAGTCGCCAGCACTTTGGTCTGCCACAGCTGTTCCGGCGCAACTTTGACGATGTCGCGGTCGACCAGAATAAAGTCAGCCCACATGCCGGGCGCGAGGCTCCCCATCGCCTGATCCTGGAAAGCGCCATAAGCGGCATCGACGGTAAAACTGCGCAGCGCTTCAACCAGCGTCAGTTTTTGCTCCGGCAACCAGCCACCGGCCGGCTGATTTTGCTGATCCTGCCGCGTCACCGCCGCATGGATACCAAAAAATGGATTGGCCAGCTCCACCGGATAATCCGAACCACCGACAATGCGATTGCCGTCATCGACTAAAGAGCGCCAGGCATAAGCGCCGCGTAGCCGCGCCACGCCTAAACGGTCGCCGGCCATGTTTTTATCCGACGTGGCATGGGTTGGTTGCATCGATGGCAACACATGCAAAACGGCAAAACGCGGCAAGTCTTTTGGTGCAACAATTTGCGCATGTTCAATCCGGTGACGGCCAGCCTTACGCTGCGCATCAGTTTGCAGGCTCTCAAAGCGGTCTAACGCCAGCTGATTGGCGTAATCGCCGATGGCGTGCACGTTGGCCTGAAAACCGGCGTCTATGGTCAGTTTCATCACCGCCGTCAGTTTATCCGGCTGGGTGACTAACAGGCCTTTTTCTTTCGGTTTGTCGCTGTAAGGCGCGAGCAAGGCCGCACCTCGGCTGCCAAGCGCACCATCGCCATAGATTTTCACCGAACGCACATCGAGGAAATCAAGAGGGTCATCGATGGGGCCGGCTTTGAGCCAATTCCCCAGCGCCGGATCTGTCGCTGACAACATCGGATACAGCCGCAGCGGTAGCTGTTTCGCTTCGCGTAATTGCTGGTAAGTGGCGAGGTTGGCCGCGTCGATGCCGGCATCATGCGTGCTGGTGATGCCCAGCGACAGCAGATGGGCAAATGCCGCATTCAGCGCACTGACGCGTTCAGCTTCATTGATGGCGGGGATTTGTTTTTCCAGCATCAGCATGGCGTTATCAATCAGCACGCCGGTTGGCTCGCCATTGGCGTCGCGGATGATTTGGCCACCCGGTGGGTCAATACTGTCTTTGCTGATGCCGGCCAGTTGCAACGCTTTGCTGTTGGCCCAGCCGGCGTGGCCGTCCACGCGACTGAGCCAGACCGGTTTGTCTTTAATCACTTCATCTAATAACTGTTTGCCGGGAAACTGTTGGCTCGGCCATAACACCTGATTCCAGCCACGGCCTAAAATCCACTGCGCCTGCGGATTGGCTTTGGCAAAAGCGGCGGTTTTGGTGACAGCCTGGGCTTCCGAACTGCTTTCGCGTAAATCGACCTGACTGAGGTTCTGACCAAGGCCAAGCACATGGCCGTGACCGTCAATCAGCCCCGGCAATAAAGTACGGCCCTGGCCGTCGATTTTGCTGGCTGTCGGATAGTCTTTGGCGATGCCCTGACCGCGCGCCAACACTTTGCCAGTGGCGTCGTCAAACACCAGCTCGGAAAACGACAACAGCTGGCGTTGGTCGTCAAAACCATAACCTTTGATATTGCTGATAAGCACAGGCGCAGCGTGCGCCGACAGGGTGAAACAACCGGAAATCAACAAGGCCAGCAGGGACTGCCGGCGGGACAGACAAGACATCGCAAACTCCGTGTACGTGGGCTTTTGCGCCTTGCCGGCATAGACAGCAAACAGCGCAAAAGACAAACCTGGGTCTGGGCGTCAGCGGCGGTTTTTCTTGGTGCGGCGCGCCCGTTCTTTATCACGCTCCGCTTTTTCTTTGGCTTTGCGGGCTTCCTCTAACTTAGCATTGGTGACTTCTGCTGTCACCATTTCAGGGGTTTCCAGCGTGATAGGGCCAAACAGGCCTGCGCGTAACTCGTTGATTAAAATGGCGCCCGCTTTGGTCACATCGACCACACCGCCTTTGGCCATACAGCCGCGTTTGGCGCCAATTGCATCGAGCAGGGCTAAATCATTTTCCGGTTTTTCTTTGATTTGATAACGGTTTAATACCTGGTCGGCATAATGTTCCAACAGGTATTCGGCGGCGAACAGCGCGATGTCGCCGTAATCAAAAGCGGTTTCTTTAATGGCGCCGGTGATGGCGAGGCGATAACCACAGCTGGCTGGGCTGAGTTTGGGCCACAGAAAGCCCGGCGTGTCAGTTAAAATCACGCCGTTGTCGAGTTTAATGCGTTGTTGTGATTTGGTGACGCCGGCTTCGTTGCCGGTTTTGGCAATCACCCGGCCAGCCAAGGTGTTGATTAAGGTCGATTTACCGACGTTCGGGATCCCCATAATCATTGCGCGCGGGCCACGTACGTCGAAGTTGCGGTCTGGTAATAACGTGGTGCAGAGGTCAAGTAATGCGCGGATTTGTGCCGGGTCCTGCTGGCTGATTGGAATGGCTTTGACGCCGGCTTCCTGTTCAAAATGTGCCTGCCAGATGGCCGTGACAGCCGGGTCGGCCAAATCGGCTTTATTCAGCACTTTGATACATGGCGTGTCGCCACGCAGTTCCGGCACCAGCGGGTTTTCACTGGAAAATGGAATTCGGGCGTCGAGCATCTCGATGATGACATCAACCTGGGGCATCACCTCCGCAATTTCTTTGCGGGCTTTATGCATATGACCCGGGAACCAGTTAATTGACATCACACATCTCCAACACACAACAAAGCCCGCTATTTTAGCCCGAACCGGCCTGGAGCGGGAATCTTTCGCAGGGTAGCAGCCAATATCCATCGAAAAAAATGCTTTAGCGACTGAATTTGTTACACATTTGTTGGTCTTTGAACTGTGATGCAGCGTATGCTGCTTTGTACTTTTGAATAGATCCAAGATGAGGAACCACAGGATGGCACCGGCGCTGCGCTCTTTTTCTCTCCATAACATCCCATCAGGCAAACTGCTGACGGCTATGCTGGCCAGCGCGCTGGTGTTGACGCCGGTCCAAGCGCTGCAACTCAAAGCTAACACGATAAAACTGGAACATCCGGCCAATGGCAGCGTGCTGCGGATGCCCGGTCAGCCGGTGTTGCTGGTGTCTGGTCACAATCATGAATTCCGCTGGCTCAGCCGGGTCGACTACGCCAATAACAGCACCGAACAAATTGCTTTACCGGCACAAGTACAGTTTTTTCAGGCCGCGACTTTAGCTGGCCACAATGGCAGCCAGCTGGTGGCGATGGGGCAGGACGCCTTGTGGCACTATCAAACCGACAGCAAAAAATGGCGGCAACTGGCGAGTGCGCCTTCGGCTTATCCGGTGACGGACGCCAAACGCATGCTGGAACTTGAATTCGCCGCAGATTTAGACCAAAACGGCCTGACCGATTTTCTGGTGCCGGATTTTCGCGCCCTGCAGGTGCTGATGCAGCAAAAAGACGGCAGCTTTCGCAGTTATGCCCTGCCAATCGCTGCACAAATGCAGATTTTCCAGAAAGACCCGGATTTTTTCCTGAAAACACCACGCCAGGTCGATTTCACGCTGGATGGTCGCACCGACATTGTGTTTAACGTCGACGACAACCTGTGGGTTTATCCGCAGCAGGCCGATGGCAGCTTTGCCACCACTGCTACTGTGGTGCCGCTCGGCGTTGGCCTGACGCCGGACGTACAGGCGCAACAGCGTGGCGGCGATGGTCGCAGCTATGAAGGCCTGACCATCACGCGGCTGGAGCGGTTACTCGACTTAAATGGCGATAAAGTCACCGATTTAGTAGTGCAACAACAGCATTATGTTGATGTGATGGAGCAGAAATACAGCTACCGCATTCACTATGGCCGCAATGACAACGGCAAGCTGGTGTTTCCGGTTAAAGCGGATCAGCAAATCAACACCACCGGTGTGCAGTTTGACGTGCAGTTTGCTGATTTAGACGCCGACGGCCGCTTAGATTTTTACACGCCGGCGGCGGACATCGGCATCAGTAAAATCGTGTCAGCATTGCTGACCGGTTCGGCGTCGGTCGACTGGCTGTTCTACAAACAGCAGGCCGACGGCAGTTTTGGCACTAAGCCGGTGCACCGGCAGGAAGTGGATGTCGGCATTTCGCTTGGCAGCGGTCAGTTTAATCTGCCGGTCACCGCAGTATTAAAAGGGGCTGACGGCAAAGCCACGCTGCTGAAAGCCGAAGATGACGATACGCTGCGCAGTTACGCGCCGGTTGGCGCGAAGCTGTTTTCCGACAAAAGTACGCGGCAGAAGATTAAGCTGCCAAAACGCGCCATTAATTTACTGGTCAATGACTTAAACGACGATGGCAAAGAGGATTTAGTCTTGCCGTTTGGCGCGCAGGAAGCCAAAGGCCAGACCAATCAAATCACTATTTTATTGCAATAAACCACAAGGAAAAGCGGATGAAGCTGTTAAAAAGTGCGGTGTTGTTATTGGGTTTGGCTGGAATTGGCGCGGTGCAGGCGGCGCCAACTGCGGTGATTGAAACCACCATCGGCACGATGAAGTTTGATTTGCACCAGCAAGCGGCGCCAAAAACCACAGCGCGTTTTATCGAACTCGCCAAATCCGGCTGGTACAACGGCAAATCATTTTATCGCGTGGTCAAAGGCCATGTGGCGCAGGCCGGCATCAATGATGACAATCATCCGGACCATCAGAAATACCGCGTCCCGGCCGAGTTCTCTGATAAGTTACCCCACATCCGCGGCAGCCTCGGCATGGCCCGCGACGAAGACCCGAACAGTGGCAGCACCGAGTTTTTTATCTGCTTAGAACGCCGCGCGCATTTAGACGGTAAATACACCAATTTCGGCCAGCTCAGCGACGGCGACAAAGTACTGGATGCCTTTGCTGCGCTGCCGGTAGAAGAGAAATGGATCGACAATCCGGGCGCAAAACCTATTGCTTTTCATAGCCCAAAACAGCCAGTGTTGATTAAGCAAATTCGGATTGAGCCTTGAGTGGTGGGGGATTTGTGCCAGAAGTTGGTGGTTGAATATATGAACATTCGATTCGAATTCGCAGCAAACGGCACGGCCGCTTACACAGCAGACACGCCGTGAATACGTCCCTGTAGGCTCGTCAGCCGCTATCCCTGCGGCTGACGGTCTGCTTTAGTAATCGACCGGCCGTTTTGAGAGTTCTTTTGTGGCAGTTGCATACACATACAACTATTTGGGGATAACGTGTACGGCGTGTGACGCCCAGCGGGCTTCGCTTGCGCGTACCGACTCGCTGATTGAGATCGTAGGTACCGGCAAGCGCAGCGTCGCCGTACAATGCTCCATATTCGATGACTGCAATTCGCCCCAAACGGACATGCAAAGCTCCAACAAAACTTGGCTCTGGAAAACCCTCAGTTGCACTAACAAGTTTTTGCTTCGGTTGCGGAGATGTTAACGTCTGAACATATATGAAATCGGATAGGTGTCCAGGAAGTGCCGTACCGCGACCTTTAGGCTATTCGCATCTTACATTGAGACCGAGCGTTGGGTTCGAATACTACACAAGTTCATATAACCAATTTGGCGCGGGAGTCTTCAGGCAGTTTATGGGAACAACACGTACATTTGATCCTCGTGGGACTGTTAAAAGATGGGGGAAACAATAGTGGACTTTGATGCATATTTAATTGATTTGTTAGTTCATAAAATCAGAGAAGGAGCTTTCTTCTCACGAGAACTTGTAGCGTCATGTTATGACGCTACAAAAGTTAAATTCCATTCCATGGAGGATGAACGGGTTTCTGAAAAATGGATTAATCAGTTGTTTATTGATTTCAGCCAAATGATTGCATCTAAGAATGATTTTTGGAAAGACACGGACGTAGTGATATCTCAAAAGCTGTACAGACAGATCGCGAGAAAATAAATTTGTAGCCAGGTAGATTTGGTAGTGAGTCAGGTTCACGAAAAACTGGTGTCCACAATTAAGGCAAAGCCGCCATCCCAAAACCCAACAAACCAATATCGGTGTCCACGGAGTGAGCGCGGGAGGCGCGAACGGGCGAACGCAGTGGCGTTGGGTTTGCCACTATGGACCAACTATCTAAACAGCGTTACTACAGCACCTTGCTCATAAAATACTTAGCGCCGCCGGCGAACGGGTAGTCTTGCTGGGTCCATTGCAGTTGATAGCCGTGTTTTTCGTAAAAGGGCCGGGCCTGAAAATCTAAGGTATCCAGCACCACATATCGGCAGCCGCGCTCGCGGGCGATTTGTTCGGCACGCATCAAGAGCGCGGAACCCTGGCCTTTGCCGCGTAATTCGGCTGCCAGCCAAAACGATTCCAGATAAAACCAGTTGCCAAAAGTGCGGCCGGCTAAGGCGCCGAGTAAATTGCCGGTGTCATCGTGGATGGCAAGGCCCAGTGGCTGCCGCAGGCTGGCGTCCCAGTGTAAGGCATTAAATTCGGCGATTTTTTGTTTGGCAATGTCGCCAAACTCAGGGTGATGTTGTTCAGTCAGCTGCATTGATGCGACACTCTGCGTGGAAAAATATGCGCTTGTTATACGGGATTTCGCCTCAACCGCCAAGCCAATAACAGGAAGGTCTCGGGTAGGTACCGGGTAGGTACCGGGTAGGTACCGGCAAGCGCCAGCGTCGCCGTACGTTCGCCGCCTTACACTTCCACCGCACAGCACAACTCAAAAGGAAGCCCTTTGTTCAGCAACATTCTTTGGTTAAGCCTCGGCGGTGCGCTGGGATATTGGCTTTGCACTGAACTGGCAACTTGGCTGCTGTCCTGGCTGACGCCAGCGCTAGGGATTGTCGATGCGCTGTTATGGACGCAACTGACGCAGCTGGTGCTGCTGATTGTGCTGGCGTTTGGTCTGCTGCAATTGGCGAAACGGCAAAAAGCGCTGCATGCGCTGGCAGGTAGCGTGTTGCTGCCGCTGGCGGTTATCGTGAGCTGGAGCGGCACTTTATCGCTGTATCGCGCTGAGCTTGATTTGGCTTTGACGCCTGCGCTGGCGCCAGCCCGCGCCGTCGACATACCAACCGCGCAACAGTTACAACTGGCGCTGCAATGGCAACAACAGCAAGCGCCTGCCGCAGCCCAGCTTTATGTGGAATTCGCTTCACCCCGCAAACCTTATCTGACGTTGCACCTGCAGCAACCGGGTAGCTGGACCTTAACCCGCCATTGGCTGCAACTTCCGACAGATCCTGCGCAGACCGGCTTGATTGCGCTGGGGGAACCGCTGGAACTGACGCCCGGCAATAGCCGGCATAGCGTCGGTGAATTGTTTTTTTCACTGCATTATCAGCTGGCGGGTTTGTTGCAGCGTGCGGCGCAGCCGCTATTAATCGGACTGTCGATTGCGCTGCTGGCGCTGGCTGCATCGGGTATTTATTTATTCTGGCAGCGCTGGCGGCAAGCCGGCACAACGCAGCTTTTCGGCCATGTACTCGGCCACGGCCCGTTACGTTGGCACTTGGTCGGGGCTTTACTGAGTCTGCCTTGGCTTTGCTGGTATTTTGGCTCGGCGCTGTTGACGCAGTATGGCAACTGGGCACCGGAACTGATTCAACAACACAGTGCGGCTTATTATCAGGCCCTGTTTCCAACACCGCTGCCACAGCCAGTCGCTGCCGCCAAAGAAACAGCCACGACATTCACCGCACCAGAACTGGCGACCTTGCTGCAAACACCGGGCTGGCCCGTCGCCAAAGTGCAGCTGGATCTAACCAGTGGCAAATGGTTGTTAACCGAACAGCCAAACTGGCCACAAACCGCGCCTTATCAACTGCGACAACAATCACTGAATACACAATTGCAGGTGCTGCCACAGGACGATTATTGGCAAAGTACCCCCTGGTCACTGCGAAATCTCGGCTACGCGGCGCATCAAAGTCTGTATGCCGGGCCTGCGCTACGCGTTTTATTAGCGTTTGGCGGCGTATTGGCCGTGCTGATGCTGTGCGGGGCGGCAGAATCCTATGGCCGCAAACGAAGCTGGTGGCTGCTTGCGCTGCTGCGCACATTAACCAGCGGTTTTGTGCTGGCGACATGCTTGTTGATATTGCTACAACTACTGCACTTGCCGCCCAGCGGCCTGGCTTTACTGCCGCAACTGGGCCTGTGCTGGGGCATTTCTGGCCTGCTGTTGTCCGGCTGGATCTGCTGGCAGTACCGGCTACAGCGCTGAAGCTTTAACATAACTTTTGGTTATAGCTCTGCACTTTTTGATTCTTTTTATCTTGACCGAATTGTTTTAGTCTTACTCCCATCAAGAGATGTTCAGACGTCTGTATATCTGAAACTGCCGGAGCCTTGCGACCGGCGGTCAGCCCTGATTGCGGAGTACAAGTTGCAATTATTCAGTTCAGCCCTGCAGGTCAGCGCGACACGGCGCCACCTGCAGTCATCGCAGCGCCATAGCACATGGCGCCGGTTCGCCCAACTGGCGCTGTTCGTTGTGCCGCTCGTTGTCGCAGCACCACAGCTGCAGGCCAATACGCAAACGCAAGCCAAAGAAGTGCGGCTGCTGAACGTGTCGTATGACCCAACCCGTGAGTTTTATCGCGATATTAATCAGCACTTTGCCAAAGTCTGGCTGGAAAAAACCGGTCAGAAACTCATTGTTGAACAGTCGCATGGTGGCTCTGGTAGCCAGTCCCGCGCGGTACTGGATGGCCTGCGGGCCGATGTGGTGACTTTAGCCTTAGCAGCAGACATTGACCCGCTGGCGCGTGTCGGCAAGCTGATTGACTCCAACTGGCAACAGCAATTACCGCATAACAGCTCGCCGTACAGTTCGACCATTGTGTTTTTGGTGCGTAAAGGCAATCCGCTGAACATCCGTGACTGGAATGATTTGGTGCGCGACAACATCGACGTGATCACCCCCAATCCAAAAACCTCCGGCGGCGCACGCTGGAACTATCTGGCAGCCTGGGCTTATGGCCTGAAAAGCAGCGGCAGCGAAGCTGGCGCTAAAGCTTTTGTGCAAAAGCTGTATCGTAACGTGCCGGTGCTCGACAGCGGTGCGCGTGCCTCGACCGGCACTTTTGCCCGCCGCGGTATTGGTGATGTGCTGTTAAGTTGGGAAAACGAAGCTTATCTGGCAGTCAAAGAATTAGGTGCGGACCAGTTTGAAATTGTGGTGCCGTCGATTTCAGTGCTGGCCGAGCCGCCGGTGGCGGTGGTGCAGAAGAACACCGAACGCAAAGGCACCACAGCGTTGGCGCAGGCTTATTTAGAATTTTTATACACGCCAGAGGCGCAAAAGTTAGCGGCTGAGCACTATTTCCGGCCTCTGCAGCCGGTGCCGGGTGTGGCGGCGTTGCCGCAGCTGGAGCTGAAAACCATCGCCGATTTTGGTGGCTGGGATCTGGTGCAGCAACAACACTTTGCCGAAGACGGCATTTTTGACCAGATTTATGCGCGCTGAGTCCGGTAACAGGAGCATTCGTTTTGTTTAGAAAATCGACGCAAAAACCGGTGTTGCCGGGTTTTGGCCTCAGTATGGGTTTCACCACCTTTTACCTGAGCCTGCTGGTATTCCTGCCGCTGTCGGCGCTGGTGCTGAAAAGCTTTGAGCTGGACTGGGCCGGTTTTGTCAAAGTGGTGGCCAGTGAACGCGCCATCGCCAGTTATCAACTGACTTTTGGCAGCTCTTTTATTGCCGCGCTGATTAATCTGGTGTTTGGCCTGCTGGTAGCCTGGGTGCTGGTGCGTTACAGCTTTCCGTTTAAAAAAGTCATAGATGCATTGGTTGATTTGCCCTTTGCGTTGCCGACGGCGGTGGCCGGCATTGCGCTCACGGCGATATATGCGCCAAACGGCTGGATTGGCCAGTATTTTTATCAGTGGGGCATCAAAATCGCTTATACGCCGATTGGTGTGACGCTGGCATTGGTGTTTATCGGCTTGCCTTTTGTGGTGCGGACAGTGCAGCCGGTACTGGAAGATTTAGAGCAGGAACTGGAAGAAGCCGCTGCCAGCCTGGGTGCCAACCGCTTACAGATTTTTTGCCGGGTGATTTTTCCGGCGTTGATCCCATCGCTACTGACTGGCTTTGCGCTGGCGTTTGCCCGCGCGATTGGTGAATACGGCTCTGTGGTCTTTATCAGCGGCAATATGCCGTTTCGCACTGAAATTACGCCGCTGTTGATTATGTCGCGGCTGGAGCAGTTTGATTACGCCGGCGCTGCGGCGCTTGGTACAGTGATGTTATTGATTTCGTTTATTTTATTGCTCCTGATTAATGCGTTGCAGCACTGGAGTCAGCAGCGGCACGGAGGTGCACGGTGAGTGCAGGTTCAGGTCAGTTTCAACCAAGACGCGCCACCACAGAACCGCTGTGGCTGCGTGGCATTTTATTAACTCTGGCACTGGGCTTTCTGGCGTTATTTCTGCTGTTACCGCTGGTGATTGTCTTTGGCGAAGCCTTCAGTAAAGGCTGGCAGGTTTACCTGGCGGCTATTACAGAGCCTGCGGCGGCGCATGCGATTAAGCTGACGCTGATTGCCGCCGTGATTGCGGTGCCCTGTAATGCGATTTTTGGTCTGGCAGCGAGCTGGGCCATTGCCAAATTTCAGTTCCGTGGCCGGCAGTTTTTAATCACTTTGATTGATTTGCCAATTGCGGTGTCGCCGGTCATTGCCGGCTTAAGCCTGATGCTGATTTTTGGTGCACGGGGCTGGTGGGGCGAATGGCTGAACGACCATGATTTACAAGTGATGTTTGCCGTGCCGGGTATTGTGCTCGCCACCATCTTTATCACTTTCCCTTATGTGGCGCGCGAGCTCATTCCACTAATGCAGCAGCAGGGCCGCGAAGCCGAAGAAGCCGCGCTGACGCTGGGCGCCAGTGGCTGGCAGACCTTTATCCGCGTCACTTTGCCGTCGGTGAAATGGGCACTGCTGTATGGGCTGATTTTGTGTAACGCGCGGGCCATGGGTGAGTTTGGTGCTGTGTCTGTGGTGTCGGGTAAAATCCGTGAACAGACCAATACCATGCCGCTACATATCGAAATTCTGTACAACGAATATCAGTTTGCCGCCGCCTTTGCCGTGTCGTCTTTGCTGGCTTTATTGGCGCTGCTGACGCTGGTGTTAAAAAGCAGCCTGGAATGGCGCGCCGCACGCGATTTAGCCGAAGCTGAGGCGTGCCGGCGGCCTGAGTGACAGCCGCTGTTCAGAGCCTCAACCCCCAGTCCTCAAACGCCTGCCGTGCCAGTTGTTCGCGAAATTGCGGCGCCGCGATGTCAATTAAAGCCCTGGCGCGTTCATTCAGGCTACGGGCGCGTAAGTTCGCGACGCCATATTCGGTGACAATGTAGTGCGCATGGGCACGGGTGGTGACCACGCCGGCGCCCGGGCTTAACAAGGAACTGATGCGCGACACAGTGCCGCCGGCAGCAGTGCTTGGCAGCGCGATAATAGCGCGGCCACCTTCGGATAAACCGGCGCCGCGGACAAAATCCATCTGACCGCCGACGCCGGAATAAATTTTGGTGCCGAGTGAATCGGCACAGATTTGGCCCGACAAATCGACCTGCAAGGCGCTGTTAATCGACACCACCTGCGGGTTTTGCCGAATCACCGCAGTGTCATTGGTATAAGCCACATCCAAAAACACCACTTCTGGGTTGTCGTCGACAAAGTCGTACAGCGCCTGACTGCCCATGGCAAAAGTGGTGACCACTTTGCCCGGATGTTTTTTCTTATTGCGGTTGTTGATCACACCTTTTTCCAGCAGCGGTAACACGCCATCGGAGAACATTTCGGTATGTACGCCAAGGTTTTGCCGGTCGCCAAGGCAAGCCAGCGCCGCATCCGGAATAGCGCCTATCCCCATTTGCAGGCAGTCGCCGTCACGAATCAGGCTCGCCACATTGGCGCCGATTTGTTGGGTGATTGGGTCTTGTTCCGCCGGCAGATGCAGTGGAATTACCGATTCCAGCTCAACGTACGCAGCGAAGTCCTGCAGATGGACAAATGAGTCGCCGTGGGTACGTGGCATACGTGGGTTAATTTGTGCAATGACACGCCGGGCATTTTGCATCGCGGCGCGGGTGGCCTCGACTGACACGCCGAGGCTGCACAAACCATGTTTATCTGGCGGCGACACCTGAATAATGGCGGTATCGACGCGTTGTTCTTTGCTGCGGAATAACTTTGGAATTTCTGATAAAAAACAAGGCACATAATCGGCCAGGCCGCCGTTGACCGCCGGGCGGGTTGGACCGCCGACAAAAAACACCCGTTGGCGTAAATGGCCGGCGAGTTCTGGCGCACACAAAGCACCGCTTTTTTCGGTATGCAGGCTCAGCAGCGTCAACTGCTGTTTGTCGCGCGCCACCTGGGCTAAGGCGTCCAGCATGCTGTAGGGGGTGGCCGCCATCGAATGGCTCCAGATGAATTCGTGGTTGCCGATCAGATTTAAAGCGCTGGCGGCGGTGGGATATTTCATGGACAGCTCCGTGCGGAAAAAAACGGCTAAAACAGAAGTCAGTGTAGCCGGTTCTTCATCAGACAAAACTGACCTTGATCAACAATGGTTTCAGTCGGTCTGCAGTGCGAGCCAGATGCGGCTATGCGCCTGATGCGCCGGCACGTCCGGGAAAAACTGCACCCGTTCCAGCAACAGCGGCACATCAGCGGGCAACCAGCCCCGCGCCGGCAGCAGTTCGGTGTATAAAGCGCGGATCACAGGTTCCAGCTGCGCATCAGGCCCGATGTGCTCATAACAGGCGTATAAACCGGCCGGCACCGTCACCAGACTCAATTCCGGCTGCTGCAATAGCTCCGGTTGTGGTGCGCTAAGCTGCAGCGCCAGGCCAAAACGGTAGTCATCCGGTGCGCAATCCTGTGGGTCGTCATACAGCAGGTTAAAGGTCGCGAAGCGGCTGGGATGTAATTTATTGCTGCGGCGAAACTCAATAAAACTCCGGATACTGTCGCCGATACTGGCCGGCTGGCCCTGATGCAGCCATTGCAGCAACAGTGTGCTGCTGCGTGTTTCAGTCCATAGTGTCGCGCCGTTAATGGTTGTGGTGTCGTTGCGGGCAATTTGGTTCAGCTGTGCAGTTTGTTGCGCCCAATATTGCCAGTCCGGCTGCTGGCGAAACTGCGCCGGCGCCTGGCCTAACCAACGGGCAAAAGCCCGGCTGAAACTTTCGGCGTGCTGATAACCGGCGTCCAGCGCCAGCTCAGTCACCGGAGTTTGCCGGTAGGCCAAAGCAGTGGCCGCCCGTTGCAGCTTCAGCAATCGCTGATAACTCTGCAGTGGCATCCCACAATAAAACCGGAACTGCCGGTGCAGATGCCAGGCGGAATAGCCACTGCGGGCGCTGAGTTCGCTCAGCGTCAGTGGTTCATCGGCGTTTTCAATCAGTTGGAGTAACTGGGGCAACAGCACTAAAAATGGTTCTGACATCAGCAAGGTCCTTAAGCAAGAAGTGGCCTTACTGTATCAAAGTCATCACACCGTCGCCTGACCGTTCTTGCTTTCGCTTTGTCCGGCTCAGGGCTTCAGTCTTTCTACCACAGCGACAAAATTCGCCACGCCCTGACCGACATCTTTAATGCCGGCGGCCACATCTTCCACCGCATGCTGGCCGTGCGCGGCGATACCGCTGATGGCGCTGAGTTGCTGGTCGATGGTCTGGATCAGGCCCGTGTTGGTCTGCACCACTTTGGCAATTTCGGCAGTGGCCTCCGCGGTGCGGCCGGCGAGTTTACGCACTTCGTCCGCCACCACGGCAAAACCGCGGCCAGACTCGCCGGCCCGTGCTGCTTCAATGGCGGCATTTAACGCCAATAAATTGGTTTGTTCGGCGATGCCGCGAATGGTCGTGACAATGTCGCTGATATTTTTGGCCTGCAGGCTTAACTGCGCACCGTTACTGGCGGCTTGCTGCACCTGACTGGCAATTTGCATCGAAGTAGCGACTGCCTCGCCTAATACTTTGACGGCATTGCCGGTAATTTGTGAGGTTTCTTCTGAGGTGGCGGCAGCTACTTCCACCGCCTGACGCGCAGCATTAACCCGCGCACTGATATCGGAGGCAAACTTAATCACTTTATAGACCCGGCCATGTTCGTCTCGGATCGGGTTGTAGGTCGCTTCGAGCCAGACCCGCTGCCCTTGTGCATCTTTGCGTTCAAAGCGACCGGAAAACAGCTGACCATTGCTGAGTTTTTGCCAGAAATCCGGGTTTTTCCGGTAGAAATCATCAAAACAAAAGATTTTGTGATGCTGGCCGCGGATTTGCTCGAGACGATAATGCACGGTATCGAGGAAATTTTGATTAGCATGCAGGACATGACCATCCGGGCTGAATTCAATCACGGCCAGCGATTTATCCAGCGCGCTCAGAATGGCATTTTTATCGCGTAATAACTGTTGATCGCGCGTAACGTCAGAAGCGATTTTAATCACCTTACTGACTTTGCCACTGTCATCCTGAACCGGGAAATAACTGGCCTGCAGGTACAGGTCTTCGCCATTTTTACGCCGGCGCAAAAAAGTACCGCTTTGCGGCTCACCGGCGGCCAGCGCACGCCAGAACTGCAGATAATCCGGGCTTTTGCTGTAGGCTTCGTCACAAAACATCCGGTGATGCCGGCCGATCACTTCGGTGTAGCTATAACCGGCAGCTTCGAGGAATAGTTTATTGGCGTCCAGAATATCGCCATCCGGGCTGAAGCTGATAAAAGCGATATTACTTCGGATGGCGTTGAGCTCGTTTTCCAGCTGCGCCTGATTGGCATTAAACAGGAGAGCGGCAGGCGCCGGCGTTTTGTGTTTGGAAAAAAACATAGGATCTCCGTATCAGAGCAAACACAACTGAAGATGCAACGTCCTGTTGACTCAGGTAGTCACTGACTCACAGGACAGCGGCATCAAACGATATTGCAGGTTCTTGCAGCACGCCGCAACACCCCTTGCGCCCCGACAGACTATGAGTATCTGCGAGACTGCTAATCAACCATAGCAGTGGATCTATTCGGGACAAGTCGGCTGAAAAAAAATATTCTGTCTGCCGACCCGGACCCAATCGACCTGCATCATAGCGCAGCGAGTTCTGCCGGTTGTTATGGCTTCAGTCGCTCGACTACCGCGACAAAATTTGCGACCCCCTGACCAACATCAGCGATACCGGCAGCAACTTCCTGAATACTGTGCTGGCCTTGTGCTGCGACGGAACTAATGGCATTTAGCTGCTCATCAATGGTTTTAATCAGAGAGGTATTGGTCTGCACCACCCGGGCAATTTCCGCCGTGGCATCGCTGGTACGGCCAGCCAGTTTGCGTACTTCGTCGGCCACGACGGCAAAACCACGGCCAGAATCGCCGGCGCGGGCGGCTTCAATCGCCGCGTTCAGTGCCAGCAAATTGGTTTGTTCGGCGATACCACGGATGGTCGCGACTATATCGCTGATGTTTTTTGCCTGTTGGTTCAGTTCAGTGCCGTTGCCGGCGGCTTGCTGCACCTGATGCGCAATTTGGACTGAGGTCGCAACCGCTTCATTCAGCACTTGCACGGCATTGCTGGTGATTTGTGAGGTTTGCTCTGAGGTTGCCGCAGCCACTTCTACCGCCTGGCGGGCAGAATGTACGCGCTCGCTGATGTCGGAAGCAAATTTAATCACTTTATACACTTTGCCATGCTCATCGCGGATTGGGTTGTAGGTCGCTTCCAGCCAAATGCTGTCACCACGGGCATCTTTGCGTTCAAAGCGGCCGGAAAACACCTGGCCACTGGCGAGGCGTTGCCAGAAATCCGGATTTTGCCGGTAAAATTCGTCATGACAGAAAATGCGGTGATGTTTGCCCTGCAGCTGATGCAATTGATAGTGCATGGTTTGCAGGAAATTGTCGTTGGCATGGATGATGGAACCGTCCGGCGCAAATTCAATCACCGCCAGGGATTTATCCAACGCGGCCAGAATGGCATTTTTATCGCGCAGGGCCAGCTGGTCTGTCGTGACGTCACTCGCCAGTTTAAATATCTTAGTAACACGGCCGGTATCATCCAGCACCGGAAAGTAACTGGCTTGCAGATAGACAGTTTTGCCAGATTTATGCAGCCGGGCAAAAGTGCCGTTTTGTGATATGCCTTGGCTTAGTTGTTGCCAGAATTGCTGATAAGCACTGCTGCTGGTGTAGGTTTTGTCACAAAAAATGCGGTGATGCTTGCCGATGACTTCGGCATAGTCGTAGCCAATAGTGTTGAGAAAGAGTTTATTGGCGTCGAGGATAGTACCGTCGGGCGTGAAACTGATAAAAGCAATATTGGAGCGAATAGCATTTAGGTCGTTCTCCAGTAAAGCGACGTCTTTGGCGTACAGTAAAGCAGAGGTTTCGGCCGTTTTCTGACGTGAAAAAAACATACAAGCTCCGGACGCAGGGTGCTAAAAAACTTAAACAATTAAGAATGGCAATTCTTAAGATAAGCTTAAAGACACTGCAATTTGCACAAATAAATTTCCGGTACCGATTTTGGTCAAAGGCAGGGGGTTAATGTGCGGCGAGGCCAAACTTGCGTTTGAGGATCCGGTGCAGCAGGCTGGCGGGCAGCACGGCTTTGAGCAGCGGCAATAACCAGCTGCCGCGGCCAACGCGGATATGCAGCTGACGCTGCGGGGTTTGCAGCGCTTTTGCCAGAGCTCTGGCATATTCACTGGCTGGTGTTGGAAAATCCTGCGAAGCGCGGGCTCTGCGGCGCACGCCGTCGCGATATGGCCACCAGCTGGAATCTTCCGACAGCACTTGTTCTGCCAGTTGACTGGCGCGGTCGGCAAAACCGGTGTCAACGGCACCAGTAACTGCTAACAGCACCTGCACGCCTAAAGGTTCCAGCTCCATCCGCAGCGCTTCGCTGACCGCATGCAGCGCCGCTTTGGACGCGCAGTAAACGCCGGCAAAAGGCGTCACCAGACTGGCACTGACACTGCCGATATTCAGTACTGTGCCGTGGCTTTGTTGCAGCAGCGGCAAGGCGGCTTTGGTCATCGCCACCACTGAAAACACATTGGTCTGAAACTGCAGCGCCAGCCGCTCCGGGCTGATATCCAGTACTGGGCCAATCGCGCCGTAACCCGCGTTGTTCACCAATAAATCGAGCCGGCCTTGTTGAGTACTGAGCTGTGCGATGGTGGCATCAATTTGTTGCTGGTCGTTCACATCCAGTGCAAACACGCCAAAACCTTCGGCCTGCAACCGCGCCAAATCGCCGGGTTGACGGGCTGTGGCAAATACCTGATAACCCCGGCTTTTCAGTTCCCGTGCCAAAGCCAGACCAATGCCGCCGGAACATCCGGTGACCAGGGCAATTAAAGATGAGGGGGCTTGTGACATCAGGGACTCCGGCAGGCAAAACATCAATTTCAGCTTCACCTTAACTGCTTTTTTCATTGACAGGAAGGGTGGCCGCCAGTTATCACAGCGGCGGTATCCATGCAGTTGGTCAGAAAAACAGATGCACAACATCGCGATAATAGGTGGGGGGATAGCCGGCATTTCAGTGGCTATCCAATTGATTCAGCAAGCAAAGACTGGGATGTCGCTGACGGTTTTCGACAAAAGCGGCCAGTTCGGCCGGGGTCTGGCCTATCAGCCGCGCCAGGTTGCGCATTTACTCAATGTCCCAGCCGGAAAAATGAGCCTGGACCCGAAAGCGCCGGATGATTTTTTGCTGTGGTTGGCCCGGCAGCCTGCATTTGCAGCCGATGAACCGGCGGTGTTGGCGCAGGCCTATCTGCCGCGTGCATTATTTGGCGATTATGTCGAGCAGCGCTGGCAGGAAGCGCGCAACCGGGCGGTGCAACAGGGGATAACACTTGAGTTGCGGCCGCAGGCGGTAACGGCGCTGGACCTGGCAAATCCCAAGGCGCCACAACTGCAAAGTGACGGCCAGTGGCTGAGCTTTACGGCGCTGGTGCTGGCTTGTGGTAACGAGTTGCCGCACCATCCGGCTGGAGTGTTGGCCCTGACTCAGCATCCGGCTTATGTGCAAAACCCCTGGTCCGATGCCTGGCTTGCCAAACTCAGACCCGACAGCAAAGTGCTGATCTTAGGCAACGGCCTGACGATGGTCGATACGCTGTTATCGCTGCGCGCAGCCGGTTTAAAGACACCGGTGTTGTCGGTATCACCACATGGTTATGGCATGTTACCGCACCGTCATCCCGGCCTGCAGCTCAGCCAGTTTAGTCAGGCTCTGCCGCAGCAGGCCAGCTTACGGCAACTATTGCGGTTGTTTAACCGGGCCCGGCATCAGGTGCGACGCTTAGGCGTTTCGGCCGAGCCGCTGATCGATGCATTAAGACCACACACCCAGCGTTATTGGCAGCAATTCAGCACTGCAGAAAAAACCATGTTTATGCGTCGCTTACGACATTTATGGGGCGTGGCCAGGCACCGGGTGCCGCTGCATTTACATGACCAGCTGCAGCAACAGCGTTTGTACGGTTTATTGGAAGTGCACGCCGGCCAGGTGGTGCAGGCCAGCGCGGCTGGTGAGCAGCTGAACCTACAGATTTGCAGCCGGGTGCATAGGGATGTGGCTGCACAAACCTTTGAGTTTCAGGCCGACTTAGTCATGAACTGCACAGGGCCGGAGCAAGATTACCGCAAATTGGCCGGTCATCCGCTGCAACAGGCGATAGTTGCCGGCGTACTGGCGGCCGGGCCGCTGGGACTGGGCCTTGCGGCCGATGTCACGTCTTTGCGGCTCAAAAACGGCAATGGTGCTGTCTATCCGGCTGTGTATGGCATTGGTTCTTTGCTGCGCGGCGAATTGTGGGAAAGTACCGCGTTACATGAAATACGCCAGCAAGCGCAGCTGATTGCCAGTGAGATCATGACCTGAAAAAAAACGCCCAGGCTGGTCAACACCGGGCGATTTTTTAAAGATTTTGCTGTGTCTTAGCGGTAATAGGCTTCGACTGTGCCTTTCATCGTCATCAGCAGCGGTTGGCCACGGCGGTCGACCGCTTTACCGGCTGGTACTTTGACCCAGCCTTCGCTGATGCAATATTCTTCGACATCAAAACGTTCTTTGCCGTTCAGGCGGATGCCGATATCAAATTCGAACACAGCGGCATTGTAATGCGGGCTGCGCGGTTGGACTGATAAACGGTCTGGTAATTCCGGGCGTGCGGTGGTGTCGTTCATGCTGAGCTTCTGCTGAAAAAAAAGAGCGCCATTGTAGGCAATTGCAGTGGGATGGCTCAAGAGTTAGCAGCAGAAATGTACGGGCGGTGAGTGTTGCCACCCGTATTGTGATGGTGCAGATTAACCCGCGACCTGATTAAACCACTGTTGCTGGCGACTGCGATCCAGCTCTTTCAGTTTTTCCACAGTAGCATTTGGCAGTTTGCGCACTGAACCCTGTTCAAATTGTTTAATGGCACTACCCAGCTCAAATACCGGCGCGGCCTCTGTGCGCTGTTGCTGTAGGGTACGGCATTCGCGCTGACTTGGCGCATAACCCAGTTTGCCAGCATAAGCGGCCAGCAAATTACGCTGATACTGTGAAGTACCTTTGGCTGCCAACTGGCAGTAACCACTGTTGCTGTAGCTGTGTTGTTCTGCAGCCTGTGCAGCGCCGATATTCATCAGACCCAGGGCAAACAGACCGGCCAGCAGTGATGGAGTGTGAGTCAGCAGTTTCATCCGATTTTCCTTCTGAGAGTTGGCGCTGCGGCTGCAGCAACGGGCGTCAGATTAAAGGGCCTGCGTGACAGGGTTGTGGCGGAAGCACTAGAAGAATTGTGACGGATGGATTAGATTTTTTGATGTGTTTTGTCTGTGATGAATAGTCGTTTTTTCTGCTGCCGCTGCCGCTGGTGCTTTGCCCTGCGGGCGGCGGTTTGGTTGTTGTTATCGTTTTTGCCTTTGCGGGGAGACCGTCTAGCAAAGAGTTCACCTGTCGGTGAGTCACTTTCTTTTGTTTCAGCAAAAGAAAGTAACCAAAGAAAAACCGACCGGTAAGGTTCACACTCATAGGTGACACATTAGTTCAAAGACATAGGTAACACTTCTCTGGATGAATAAACCAACATCCGGAGTGAACTATGCCGTGGAATGAGGTGAAGCCAATGGATGAAAAAGTGAAGTTTATTGCTGACTATCTGCGGCATGACGCGCCGTTTAAGGCCTTGTGTAGCCAATACGGGATCAGCCGTAAAACAGGTTATAAGTGGGTTGAACGCTACGAAAAAACCGGTATTGAAGGTTTAAGCGAGCAGAGCCGGCGGCCACATCACACGGGTGTCACCCCTTATACCATTCGTCAGGCGATTGTGGAGCTGCGCTCGTACAAAGGTGATGTGCTTGGCGCAAAGAAAATTCAGGCTTTGTTGTTCAGTCGCTTTGATAGCTCACAGGTTCCTTCGCAAACTACCATTTATAACATTCTCAAAGGCGCAGGTTGCATAGCGGCGCGGCGAAAAAGCAGACGAACCCCCAAAGGCATCAGCCCTTTGAAAAGTGTGCAGCAGGCAAATCAGTTATGGTCAGTCGACTATAAAGGCCAGTTCAGACTGAAAAATGGGCAATGGTGCTATCCACTGACAGTCATGGACCATGCCAGTCGATATTTACTGGCATGTGAAGGTCTGAACTCAACGAAGACGGCTGAAGCAATGCCGGTCTTTGAGCGTTTATTTCGGGAATATGGTTTACCCGCGCGGATCCGCAGTGACAATGGAGTCCCTTTTGCCAGCACAGGTGTTGGCGGATTATCACAACTGTCGATTTGGTGGATAAAATTAGGGATTATTCCTGAGCGGATTGAACCTGGAAAACCCCAGCAAAATGGCCGTCACGAGCGGATGCACCGGACATTAAAACGATGGGTTGGTCAGCCTGGCGCAGCCGATTTAAGTGCGCAGCGGGTCTTACTTGAAGAATTTAAACAACATTACAACCATGAACGTCTTCACGAAGGTTTATCACAAAAGCGGCCATGCGATTTCTACCATCCGTCGAGCAGTTCATATCCGGAAAAACTGCCAGAAATCAAATACCCAGCTTATTTTCAGCATGCCCGTGTTTGCCAGAGTGGGCTCATTTATTGGCGGTCATTTCGCGTCTACATTGGTTATTTACTCCATCGGGAATGGGTCGGCTTAGAGCTGGTGGGAGATGGGGTTTGGGATATCTATTTTGGTCCCGTTCGTTTAGGGACAATAGATGAAAGAAAAGCAAAAGGCGACAAACTGGACTACCTGACTTTGAAAGTGTCACCTATGTCTGTGAAGTAAAATGTAACCTATGTCTTTGACTTCTACAGCACCCGGTTCCGCTCGAAAGACCGATGAAAATCAACAGTTTGAGGCGCTGGGGCAACTCGCGCGGCGCTACCGTCGCCGCACTCAAACACTCCCCAGCTTAAAACCTCAAACCGCTGATTTGCATCGGCTCGCTCCAACGGGCGATGGGTTTTCTTAGTTGTTTTTGTTTTAACGGAAGAAAGTTAAAAGCAAATCTCACGATTACAGCATGCAGCTTTGGATTGTTTCATCGGCACCATCTACAAAACCCTCTCCCCCGTTGGAGCGAGCCGGCTGAAAATCGTTGGCCAAGGTTTTAAAGCGCAGAGTGTTTGAGCGGTGCGACGCTAGCGCACCGCGAGTTGCTGCGCTGCCTTGGACGGCGACTTTTCAGACGGACTTTCGAGCGGAACCGGGGTCGGTTTTTCTTTGGTTACTTTCTTTTGCTGAAACAAAAGAAAGTGACTCACCGTTAGGTGAACTCTTTGCTAGACGGTCTCACCGCAGAGGTAAAAACGAAAAATAAACCAACCGCTGCCCGTTGGGCAAAAACCACCCCATCACTCCTCGTCTTGATAAGCCCCGCCGCCCAACTTCGAAGCTTCTTCAGTCTTACTGGAAGTCAGCAACATAGCCTCAAGCTCCGCCATTTCGACCGGCGTCAGTTCACGCCATTGGCCTGGTGCGAGGCCGGCAAGGCGCACGTTCATAATGCGTACGCGTTTGAGCTTAGTGACATTAAACCCCAAGTATTCGGTCATGCGGCGGATTTGCCGGTTAAGACCCTGACGCAGCACGATATTAAAGGTCTGGCGGGATTTCTGCGTGACCTGACAGGGTAAAGTCACAGTATCGAGAATCGGCACGCCGGCGGCCATTTTTTTCAGGAAGTTGTCGTGAATAGGTTTGTCGACGGTGACGACATACTCTTTGTCGTGTGCATTGCCGGCGCGTAGGATTTTATTGACGATATCGCCGTCATTGGTGAGGAAAATCAAGCCTTCGGATTCTTTGTCCAGCCGGCCAATCGGGAAAATCCGCTCCGGATACTGCACCGCATCAACAATATTGCCTTTGACGTGCAGCTCAGTGGTACAAGTGATCCCCACCGGTTTGTGATAAGCCAGATAAACCCGACGTGGTTTGTTTTTCAACGGTTTGCCAGCCACTTCGACTTTATCATCCGCCGCGACTTTAGTGCCGACCACCGCCACCTGACCATTGACTTTGACCTGGCCCGATTCAATCAGCTTGTCCGCCTCACGCCGCGAGCAAAAGCCGGTGTCGCTGATAAATTTGTTCAGGCGGAATAAAGAAGTAGCGTCGGTCAAAGTGGCAGCCCTGTGGCGGGAAAAAAGTGCGCAAAGTTTAAGGCCGGCGGGGGTTTTGGGCAAGTAAAGCTGTCACGCTGCCCAGCCGTTTTGTCCGCTGCGTCGTCAGCGTTTCCAAATGCAGTCACAACAGTTACAGTAACTCCAGCCAAACTAACGATAATAATGGGAACATAATGATAAAAATCACCTTTCCACTGCTGCTGACGGCTTTGCTCAGTTTTAACCTGTCCGCCCACGGCAATCAGCCGCATACGCCGGCCATCAGCAAAGGCACAGACACAGCCGCCGCCAAGGTTGTGCTGAGCTTTCATCAGGCGCTGAAAAGCGGCGACAAACAGCAGGCGCGCGCGCTGTTGGCCGATGATGTCACTATCTATGAAGGTGGCAGTGTCGAGCGCAGTGCTGATGAATATCAACAGCATCATATGGGTGCGGATATGGCTTATCTGGCCAACATGCAGGTCACCACGCTCGAGCATCAGGTCAGCATCAATGGCGATACCGCCATTTCGATTGCCCGCAGCCATACCAAAGGCACCTACAAGGGGAAAGAGCGCGACCATCAGGGCATGGAAACTATCATCCTGCAATTGCAGGGCGACCAGTGGAAAATTAAGCATATTCATTGGTCGTAACACCGATCAGCAATCACCTCCTGCGGCAGCACCAGACGACTCTGCCGCAGTTGCAGTACGCTTCTTCAACTATCACCGACAAGACCAACTCCCGCCAAATCCGGTCCAATCGCCTGTTGCGGAAAGTTTTTTTCTTTTAGGATAAATTTCAGCCAATAGTTGCGAGCTTAGCCGGGTCTGTCCCAAAGGAAATCAACGATGAAACCACATTATCTGGCGCTCGCGCTGCTGTTCAGTCCTGTTGTTTTTGCCACCACCACGCCCGATGTGTTGTCGGAGCGCGAACAGGCCCAGCTGATTGATGAGCTGCTCCAGCAACGGCTGACGCAGATTCTGCCGCCGCTGATGCAGCGCGAAAACATCGACATGTGGCTGCTGATTTCGCGGGAATACAATGAAGACCCGGTGCTGAAAACCATGTTACCGGCGACCTGGCTGTCAGCGCGCCGCCGCACCATGCTGGTGATAGTCAATCCGGGCGCAGGCAAGGCGCCGGAACTGTATGCTGTGGCGCGTTATGACGTCGGTACGGCGTTTAAAAAAGCCTGGGATGTGGAAAAACAACCGGACCAATGGCAGGCACTCGCCGACCTTATCCGCAGTAAAAACCCCAAACGCATTGGCATTAACCAGTCAGCCAATTATGGTCACGCTGATGGTATGGTCGCGACCGAACTGGATTTGTTGAAAAAAAGCCTCGGCACAGACTTATCCGGCAAGTTAGTCAGTGCGGAAAAACTGGCGGTCGGCTGGCTGGAGACTCGGTTGCCGGCAGAAATCGGGCAATATAAAAACCTGACCGCCATTGGCCACAAGCTGATATCGCGGGCTTTTTCCAACGAAGTGGTCACACCGGGCAAAACCAGCACTGAAGATGTGGTCTGGTGGCTGCGTCAGGAAAGCACCAGGCTTGGCCTGCCGGTTTGGTTCCATCCAACCGTTTCCATCCAACGGCCGAGCTCCGGCAAATTTGACCAGATTAAGGCATTTAGCGCCGCAAAAGCCGACAATATTATTCAGCCCGGCGACCTGCTGCACGTCGATTTTGGCCTGACTTACCTGCGGCTTAATTCCGACCAGCAACAACATGCTTATGTGTTGCGGCCGGGCGAAACCGATGCACCGGACTATTTAAAACAAGCGCTTCAACACGGCAATCAGGCGCAGGATATTCTGACCGGCAACTTTAAAACCGGCCTCAGCGGCAACGCCCTGCTGGCGAAAAGTCTGCAAGACGCCAAAAACAAAGGCCTGAAAGCGACCATCTACAGCCATCCGATTGGTCATCATGGCCACGCCGCCGGCCCAACCATCGGCATGTGGGACAACCAACACGGCACACCGGGCAGCGGCGATTATCCGCTTTATGCCAATACGGCTTATTCGATTGAACTGAATGTGGCGGTAGATCTGCCGGCCTGGGGCAACGAAATTCGCATCATGCTGGAAGAGGATGGTTATTTTGATGGTCAGCGATTTTATTATCTCGACGGCAGACAACAACAACTGCACCTGATCCGCAGCCAATAACCGTTTTTCTGTCCAATTTGCCGCTAAATTTCGCCAGTTCACCGGTTTTTTCGCTGAAATTCAGTCGAAAAAATCGCTGACTGCGTTACAGTTTGATGCAGAGCAGCACGACGGGAACGACTGTGACACGACAATTTTTGTTTGCCCTCAGTTTTTTTGCCACCGCAGCGACAGCAGCGCCGCTGCAGATGGTGCTGCTGGAAAATCACATGCCGCTCAGTGACGACAAAAGGATTAATGTCGAAACCCGGATCCTGCCCAAACTACAACAAATCGCCCTGCCCGAACTGCAAATAGAACCACAGCTGCTCAGCAATGCCCGCGCCTGGGAGTTGCTGCGCCAGAACAGTAATTATTGTGCGCTGAATAAAGTCCACACGCCGGAGCGCGAGCAGTTTTTGTATTTCGCCAAACTGCCAACCAGCGTTTATCCGCCGTTGCAATTACTCAGCACCCGACCACTGTCTACGCAACCTGTTAATCTGGAACAACTGCTGCAGCAGCATCCGGAGCTAAAAATCGGAGTGGCAGCAGGCCGCAGTTATAACCCGGCGATCGACTTGCTTATCAAACAATATCCGCAGCAGTTTTTTGTCCGTAGTGGCGATGACGCTGCCGAAAATCTGGCGCTGATGCTCGGCAAACAGCGACTGGATGCCGTAATTGAATTCGCGGCTATAGTGCGGGCCAGCTTAAAAAAACAAGGCATCAATCAGCCAGTCATAGGCCAGACGCTGCAAGGAGTCGTGTTGTCGCGCGGTTATATCGTCTGTAACAAAAGCCCGCTTGGTCTGCAGCTCATTCGCCTGCTCGACCAGAAAATGCAGGACCGGCAGTATCAGGGCGATTTAGTGCGTTATCACCGCGAGTTTTTTGGCGCCACCGACTACGCCTTGATCCATGCCGACCTGATGCAGTTTTTTTCACCACAATAAAATATTCGCAAGTTTCATTTGCTTTCTTTTTGTGCAAAAGTTAGCATCCTGCAAAACCATTCATAAATATTTCACTTTATTTTAAATAGCTTTATTTAAGAAGTGTGCAGGAGTGTTGTTATGAGGCATCAATCACTGGCCGGAACGGCCCTGTTATTTTTATCATTGCTGCAGACAGGCTGTGGCAGTAGTGGCGGCACATCCAGCGCTACTGTCACCACACCAGCACAGCAAACCCCGTCGCAACCGCAAACACCGCAACTGAGCATCAAAGTGCCGACCGCGGCCAATAGTTGGGTGGAAGGCAATTCGAAAGAAACTGAAAGCATTATTCAGACTAATGGCATCCGCAACTGGCGTCGTAGTTCGGACACAATAGTCACATACCTGCGGCTTGGTAAAACTGGCGAGCTGGAACTGGCGTTAAATGCCAAAGTGTTGTCTGGCACTTCGGCGCTGGAAGTCAGCCTGGGCGGTGTCAGCAAAAAAGTTGAACTGAGCAACACGGCCTTGCAGCAGGTTTATGTCGGCAAATTCAGCGTCAGCAAGCCGGGTTATCAGAAAATCGTGTTGCGCGGCATCAGTGCCAGTGCCGAGGTGTTTGCCGATATTAATGACATTTTCATCGGCGGCAGCGCGGTCGGCAGTGACAGCTATTTTATTAAAGATGAGTTTTACTGGGGCCGGCGTGGGCCTTCGGTGCACCTGAATTATCCGAGCCCGACCAATGCAGCGGTGGAATACTTTTATTCGGAACTGACAGTCCCGGCCGGCCAGGACGTGATTGGCTCTTATTACATGGCCAATGGTTTTGGTCAGGGTTATTTTGGTATTCAGGTCAATTCCGCCAGCGAGCGCCGCGTGTTGTTTTCGGTCTGGAGCCCTTACGAAACCGACGACCCAAGTAAAATACCGCCGGAAGACCGGGTACAGCTGCTGCGCAAAGGGCCGGAGGTCCAGACCGGTGAATTTGGCAATGAAGGCTCCGGTGGTCAGAGTTATCTGGTTTATCCGTGGCGCGCCGACAACACCTACAAATTTCTGCTCAAAGCCAAACCGGGCGACAATAACAGCACCGATTACAGCGCCTGGTTTTATGCACCGGAGCAGGCCAGCTGGCGCCTGATCGCCAGCTTCCGCCGGCCCAAGACCCAAACCTGGTTAACCCATCATCACGCCTTTCTGGAAAACTTTATCCCGGAAGCCGGTCAGTTCAGCCGTGAAGCGCAATATGGCAACGGCTGGATCAGAACTGCCGCCGGTGAATGGCTGCCGTTACAACAAGCCAGTTTCAGCTATGACGATACCGCTAAACGGCAATCGCGCTGGGACTATCAGGGCGGCGTGAAAAATGGCCGGTTTTATCTGAAAAACGGTGGTTTTTTTGATGATTTCACCACTTATGGCAGCAAATTCAGCCGCGAAGCCACCGCAGCACCAGTGCTGGATTTAACCCAGTTACCTTAAACTGAATACAGCGCACAGATGAACAAGGGCAACCGTTAATCGGTCTGCCCCATCTGCTGCAGGCCATAACGTTCAATTTTTTTCAGCAGGCCCTGGCGCGACAAACCAAGCTGACGCGCCGCCTGACTGCGGTTGCCCTGATGGGTGGTCAGCGCTTCGCTTAATAAACGAATTTCCAGCTGGCGCACCTGCTCGTCCAGCGAACTGCCGGGCGGTAACTGCACATCGGCAAACGCAGACTCCTGCGCGTCGAGATGCAACAGCTGAATATCGGCCAGCTGCACCACGCCGTGACGGGCTATCGCCACCACACTTTCCAGCGTATTGCGCAGTTCACGTACATTGCCCGGCCAGGGCCTTGCTAAAAACCATTGCAGTGCTGGTGCCGACAACTGGACGTTTTGCGCTGACTTTGCGGCGATCTGCTGTAAAAAGTGCTGGATCAGCAGCGGAATATCTTCACGCCGCTCGTCCAGCGCCGGAGTTTCCAGCGTGATGCCTTTGATGCGGTAATACAAGTCTTCGCGAAAACGACCCTGTTTCACCAGTTCAGGCAACTGCGCATTGGTGGCCGATACCAGCCGGATATCAATTTTTTTCTGCTCGCGGCCACCGACCGGATAAAAAGTGCCTTCCTGCAACACCCGCAGCAGTTTGACCTGCATCGGCAGCGGCATCTCACCAATCTCATCGAGAAACAGCGTGCCGCCGTCGGCCATACTGAGCAGGCCCTGCCGGTCTTTGTCAGCGCCGGTAAAAGCCCCACGCACATAACCAAACAACTCACTTTCCAGCAATTCGGCCGGAATAGCACCGCAATGCACCGAGACAAAAGGCCCGGCGGCGCGCAAGCTGAGCTGATGCAGCGCTCTGGATACCACTTCTTTGCCAGTCCCGGACGGGCCTGTCACCAGTACCCGCACGTCGGTCGGTGCGATGCGTTCAATCAGCGTGCGGATATTGCGCATTGCCGGCGACACTCCCACCAGCTGCTGCAGCCCTTGCTGCGCCACAGCGCCGCGTTTGAAGCTGTTCAGCTCCTGTTCCAGCAAGTGTTTACTGACCGCCCGCTTCACCACGACCGCCAGTAAGTCCGGATCTATCGGTTTGGCAAGGAAATCCCAGGCGCCAAGGCTAATTGCCTGCAGCGCCAGTTCCCGTTCGGCATGGCCGGTCAGAATGATCACCGGCTGGCCGGCCAGCTCTGGTAGCGCCTGCAAGGTGGCCTGCGGGTCAAAGGCCGGCGGTAAAGATAAATCCAACAGGATTAAATCAACCTGCTGTTGCGCCAGCACTGTTTTGGCCTGAGCCACATCGGCTGCGAGCAACACCTGATGGCCCTGCTGCTGCAAAAATCGTTCAGCCAGCAGGCGAAACGCCGGTTCGTCGTCGACCAGCAAGATGCGGGTTGTGCGGAAATTATCTAACGAAAAAGCAGCGCTCATCAGCGTATCTCTCCGGAAATAGCAGGCAAATGTAATACGAAGCAGACCGGCCAGACCGGGTCGCTTTGATGTTGGATACGGCCCTGATGGGCCTCGATAATACGGGCGACAATGGCAAGACCCAGGCCACTGCCACCGGCCCTTTTACTGACAAAAGGCCGGAATAGCTGGCCGTCGAGCAAAGATGCATCCAGCGCCGGGCCATTGTTCAGCACACGGATTTGCACTTCGCCGCCGAAAATACCGGCTTCCACCCGCAGACAAGCGCCGGGCTGATTGCGTAAAAAGGCAAAAGCGTTGTCGAACAGGTTCTGCAGCACCTGCTGGATGCGGTAGGGGTCGGCCTGCAGTTGTAAACCAGCAGGCATCTCCAGCTCAGTACGCACGCCATCCGGCGCCTGCTGTAACAATGACTGCACCAGCGGTTGCAGCTCAAACAACACCGGTTGCAGCTGCATCCGGCCGGCATACACCAGCATGTCGGCGATCAGCCGGTCGGCGCGCTTTAGCTGAGTCTGAATATGGCCACGCAGTTCGGCATCGACCGCAGCCGAAGCCATCGAGATGATATTCAGCGGGTTACGCAATTCATGCGCCATCGCCGCGGCCAAAGCGCCGAGTTCAACCAAATGTTGCTGCGCCAGCTGCTGTTTTTCAGCTTCGGCCAGCGCTAAGGCCGATTGCAAACGGGCGCAGCTGCTGACCAGCAAGGAGCCAAACACTTCAGCAGTCAGTTTTAAGGTTGGTGTCAGACCTTGCTCGCCATCAATTGAAAATTGCCAGCTGTTACCTGCTGACTCACTGCTTTTCACTGCAATAACCTGCAATTTCAGCGACGACGATTCAGTGCTCTGCGCCAGCAGTTCAGTGCCCTGCAACAGCCCAATTTGTACCGGTTGTTTTAACGGCTGACGAATGAGCACTGCCGCCTGCTCAGCAAGCTGCTGCCAGTCGGCAGCCAGAGCCAGCTGTTGCTGCCAGCGGCTGACCATGGCTTCGCTGAGCTGCACGCCAGGGAAAATCAGCCGTTCGGCCAACCGACTGGCCGGCCGGTACGCGGCGGCGGCGAATAACAGCAACAAACTGGAATACAGCCAGAGCTGCCAGCCCGGCACTGCGGCTAAAGCCGGCATGCCAAACTGACCGAATAACGAACTGATCAGTGCCGTCAGCAACAACAGCAGCAGCCCCATCACCAGATACAGCAGCGCGCGACTGGCAAAGGCATTGACCGCCAGCAGCTGATAACGCACCACGCTGTACACCAGCAGCACCAGATACAGCGGCAACACCAGCATCGGCCAGGGATACCAGTTCAGGCCTAACGAGGGAAAGACAAAGCTGGTCGCCAGTAACAAACCAATGCCGGCGGTCATTGAAATAGCTACCACAGAATGACGTTTATTGCCCTGATAAGCATGGCGGCCGCGCCATAACACCCAGTGCGCCAACATACCAAGCAGCACGGTGTACCCCAGATTAAACCAGCCAAAGCCATCAAACAGAAAAAACACCGGCATACCATATAGCGCCTGTACCCGCGCCGACGGTTGTGACCAGCTCAGCAGCACCACCAGCACCGAGCCCAGCAACAGCCAGGCCTGATACTGGCGTAACCATTCAATCCAGCGCAGCTGCGGTTGTTGCGGCTGTGTCGTGACATAACGCAGCGCAAATTGCAGAAAAAACGCCGGCATCAGCGGATTGGCTAAGATCAGCACTTTACCGGGCAGTAGCAAGTCATGTTGCAGCGCCAGATGGCCACCGCACCAGGCCGCCATCATGGCGCAAAAACCGGCCAGCGGTTTTAACACCGGTTGAAAACGGGCATGCCACCAGAGCCAAAGCCCGGTCCACAAAGCACTGAGACTGGTCAGTCCCAGCATGGTTTCAAATAACAGCGCTAAATCCATCAGGTCTCCCCGCATTTCAGACACAGAGTGTCAACGGTGTTGACGCTTTATTGTGGACATAGCGTAAACCAGCTTGTCAGCGTGCTCAAGCGGCTTGGTATTTATTGATACAGATCAATGTTTTGCTAAATTGTACCGGCATGGCCCAACAATCGCATTGAACTGGCATCGCTGTTGATTTTCAGGTCGTTTGGGAGTTCATCCATGCTGTGGTCTGTCTTTTTCACTGAATTGGCTTTTCTGGTAGGTATCGCCGCCGTACTGGCGCCGTTATGGTTCTGGGCCGGACGCGGCCGGGGAGCAGCATGATGGAACTGGATTCCGCGCTTCTGTCCCGGCTGCAGTTTGCCTTTACTGTCAGCTTTCACATTATTTTCCCGTCTATCACTATTGGCCTCGCGACGCTTATCGCTATCTGGGAAGGCCTGTGGCTGAAAACCCGCAATCCGCTGTACCTGCAACTGGCTAAATTCTGGATCAAACCTTTTGCCATTACTTTTGGCATGGGCGTGGTGTCCGGTATTGTACTGTCGTACGAATTTGGCACTAACTTCTCGAAGTTTTCTGAGCTGACCGGCGCTGTACTCGGACCTTTAATGGCCTACGAAGTACTGACGGCGTTTTTCCTCGAAGCCGGGTTCCTCGGTGTGATGCTGTTTGGCTGGCAACGCGTCAGCGCGCGGCTGCATTTCTTCGCCACTTGCACTGTGGCAGTCGGCACCTGGATCTCGGCGTTTTGGATCATCGCCGCCAACAGCTGGATGCAAACCCCGGCTGGCCACGCCATCGTTGACGGTAAATTTGTCGTCGAAAGCTGGCTGGAGGTAATTTTTAACCCGTCGATGCCGTACCGGCTGGTGCATATGCTGCTCGCCACTATGCTGACCGCTGGTCTGGTTGTTCTCGCTACTTCGGCCTGGTATTTACGTCGCAAGGAACATATCGCCTTTGCTCGCAAAGGCCTGTCATTTTCGCTGTGGTGGTTATTGATTTTTGCGCCTTTACAGGCGTTTGTCGGCGATTTGCACGGCCTGAACGTAAAAGAACATCAGCCAGTGAAAGTCGCGGCAATGGAAGGCATTTGGCCAGCGCGTGAACACAATGTGCCGCTGTTATTGTTTGCCATTCCGGACCCGGTGCAGGAGAAAAACCACTTTGAAGTCGCCATTCCGGACATGGCCAGTTTGATCCTGACCCACGACTGGCACGGTGAACTGACCGGCCTGCAATCGGTGCCAAAAGCCGACAGACCCAATGTGCCACTGGTGTTTTTCTCGTTCCGCGTCATGGTTGGCCTGGGCGTTCTGATGATAATGCTGGCGCTGTGGGGCCTCTGGCTGCGCCGGCGCGACGCGCTGTACCAACAGCCGCTGTTTTTATGGCTGTGTAGTCTGATGGCGCCAACCGGGGTTATTTCAGTATTAGCCGGCTGGTATGTGGTTGAAGTCGGCCGCCAGCCCTGGATTGTCTATGGCCTGGTCCGCACCAGCGAGGTGGTGTCTCCGCTGCCGCCAGAGCGGGTGGCGTTGTCGCTGACCCTGTTTGTGCTGACATACAGCCTGCTGTTTGGCGTCTATCTGTATTTTTTCCGCAAACTGATTAAAAAAGGCCCGCCGCCGCTGGCAGACTTACAACACCATCTGATTGGCGTTGAAGCCTCTGGTTATGCACTGGCGCTGACCAAAACCCTACACGGCACAGCCACTCAGACTGAAGGAGCCAAATAATGGATTTACCGCTGTTTTATTTCCTGTTGCTGGGGTTTGCCATCCTGATGTACGTGCTATTGGATGGCTTTGACCTCGGGATCGGTATTTTATACCCTTGGTTTCGCGACGAAGCCGACAAAGACCAGCTGATGCGCTCCATTTCCCACGTCTGGGATGGTAACGAAACCTGGCTGGTGTTTGGTGGTGTCATTCTGTTCGGCGCTTTTCCGGCGGCTTACGCCGGCCTGACCTCGGCCTTGTATGCGCCCATTATGCTGATGCTGATTGGGCTGATTTTTCGTGGCGTGGCTTTTGAATACCGTTTTAAATCAACAACCTCCAAACGTTGGTGGAACCGCGCTTTTGCTATCGGCTCCACGGTGGCAGCCTTTTGCCAGGGCCTGATGCTTGGCGTACTGATTGGCGGGACACCGCTGGTGTCAGCCTCGCCGCTGGATTTACTGACCCCCTTCACTGTGTTTACCGGTTTTGCTTTACTGGCCGGTTATGCCCTGCTCGCTTGTACTTATCTGGTGATGAAGTGCCGCGACGAGCGGCAACAACGCGCGGCGCGCTACGGCCGTCGTTTAGTTTGGGTGCTGATGGTGGCAATGTTGGTGGTCAGTATCGCTACTGCGCTTGGCAGCGACGACATCTGGCAACGCTGGTTTGGCGGCTGGCATTTCCTCTGGTTGTGGCCGCTGCCTTTGTTATCAGTGCTGGCCGCCCGTCTGCTTTATCGCGATTTAGGCCGGGTGCAGCGTCATTTAAAAGCTGGCGCCATCCCGCATAGCCGCCACGAAGACCGGCCATTCTGGCTTGCCGCCAGCTTGTTTGCATTGGGCTTTGCCGGCCTGCTGGTCAGCCTGTTCCCGGCAATAGTGCCGGGCCAGCTCAGTTATCTGCAAGCAGCCGCACCGCAAGCCAGCCTGCAGTTTATGCTGCCGGGTGTATTGATTTTTGTGCCTTTAATCCTGGCTTATACCTGTTGGGGTTACCGTATCTTTGCCGGTAAAGTCGAAGACTTCAGCGAGGGCTACTGAGATGGAAAACAAGACCCGGACAGCTGAAATTTTTTCTCTTACAACTGCCATTCGTCGCAAATGGCAGCGGTTACAACGCCCGGGCAACCATTGGTTTTTCCTGTTGTATCTGGGAGGGCTGGCCGCGATCTTTGCGATCGCCAGCTTATTGAAATTTGGCATAAAATTGCTGTAGCTACAGGGTTTTTCAAACAAGATCCAACCAGATAAACTGCAGTAAATCTTGACCTGGATCAGAGTTTTTAAACACAGCCTGATTGACTTTTTCGCTCAGGCTGTGCGTTTTTTTTCATTGCCTTTTTAAAACAGCCACTGCTATAGTCAAATCATGGTTCTGCTGTTGAACCTGTCAGAGATTTGATTCTATGCGTCTGCTGAAACTGTTTTTAGTCATCCTCTACATGAGTATCCAGCTGTCGGGTGAAACCCGCTCTGCATCTCAGGCATGGGTTGATAATACAGAAGCACAGTTCAGTCACAGTCAGGTCCTGCTCAGCCAGCAAAGTCCTAAAGTTGCTGACGCAGAAACGCCAAAAGACCCCGAAACCAAACATCCGGTGCTGTTACAGGCCACATCTGTTGCCACTGCCTATTATCCGGACGTTATTGCCTACACCTTCAGTGGTCCACAGCCACGTCAGCCAAATCTGCTGCTCGCTGCGCCTCGCGCACCACCTGCCATCGCCTAATCTGTTGTCCCGCTGTCAAAACAGCATTGCATTCTTTATTTCCAGATTAGATTGGGCCTGCGTTGACGGGCTCCTGTGAGGCATGTATGAGAAAGTTAAACGTTTATACCGTTGATAATATTGATCATTTAATCCAACCAACCGAATTTGCCGATACCACGTTAAAGTCACCGGCACTGCAGATTTTTAATGACTTCCGTCACAGTGCACCAGCCATTCTGGATGCAGAAACGAATGCGTTGGAAGCACTGGATATGATGACGCATGAACACTGCAGCTTTAAGCTGGTGGTGGATACGCATAAAGAAATGATTGGTCTGATCAGTACAGAACAACTGTCATCACAGAACATCATGCAACATGTCAGCAAAGACTTAAAAGCCAGTGAGCTGCAGGTGGTTGATCTGATGCGTCACCGCGACAACCTGATCGCCCTGTCCTACCAGCAGATTCAGCACTGCACTGTCGGTGATGTACTGAACACACTGCAGCACAATGGCGAATCGTTCTGTGTAGTGATTGATTTAGAAAACCACCAGATCCGTGGGGTGATCAGTGCCCGTGACATCGCCGGCCGCCTGCATTTACCGCCGCTGGAAATTGAACGGCATCCAACCTTCCTGAATATCTTCGACCGGTTGTACGCATAAAGCGTCGGGTTACACAAATCAGGTTGGGACCGGCTGTTGGGGCCGGACTGGTTGGGACAACAAAGGCGGCTTCGGCCGCCTTTGTTGTTTTTGCTTAGAAAGCAGTTACAAGTAATCAGTAGTCGTCCTGCATCCGGCTCATCAGACTGGTCAGATAGGCAATGCCATTTTCTGCCGACAAAGCATTGATAGGCGCCTGTCCCATGGTATAAGCATTGGCATTGGTCAACCACTGCGCAAACAACGCGTCAGAGCCGAAATAGGCCAGACCCTGCTGATAAAACTGTTCTGCTTCCACCGGATCAATCGCATGTGAACGAATCATCCGATATGCATTTTCCGAGATTGTTGCCATAGCATCCCTCCTGCGGTGTTTGCCTGAACCTTTTTACTATAGCCAAGGCTGCTGATTCGCCAAGCGCAGGGCAAAGATTCGCTACAACCCGCGCCACGCCAGCTTTACAGACTCTGCATTCGTACGCAGCCACAGGCAGACGACGGATCCCCTATATTGCTGACACAGTTCAGTTTTATTGCGATCTGCCGCTATGCGCCCGTTGCGGTGTTGCCGTCACATCCGGTGGATTTTTTTTTTTCGCCAGCGTGACAGTCAGCTGCGGCATGACACCAAACCGCTGATCTGAGCGGGCGCTGCTGCGTACCTGTAAGCAGACAACAACAGGAGTCTGCAGATGCATGTAGTTATTTTGGGTGGAAATAGCGGGATTGGCGCGGCTTTAACCGCCCATTATCTGAGTCGCGGCGAAACGGTGTCGGTATTTAGCCGTGCCGCACTGGCGGTTGAACCTGCCACAGCTGCCCTTGTGACCCGGCAGGGATCACAACCGGTTCTGCACCAATATCTGTATCAGCCAGAACAGCTGGAACAAAGTTCTGCCCAGCTGCAAGATGCGCTGGCCTCTGTGTTCAGCAAACCAGTCGATCTGGTGTTTTGTTGCCTCGGTCTGCTGCACCAGACAGAGCTACAGCCAGAGAAAAGCCTGCGGCAACTCAGCGCTGCCAACTTACGCCAGGCCTTTGAAGTGAATACAATTTTGCCGGCGTTGTGGCTGCAGGCCGTCTGGCCCTGGCTGACCAGGTCACCACAAGTGAAATTGTGCTGGTTATCCGCGAAAGTCGGCAGTATTGGCGACAATCAAAGTGGTGGCTGGCATAGTTATCGCGCCAGTAAAGCCGCACTGAATATGCTGGTACGAGGCGCCGCGATAGAACTGAAACGTCAGCTGCCGCAAGCGACCCTGGTTGCGTTGCATCCGGGTACCACCGACACAGCGATGTCAAAACCCTTCCAGCGCAATTTGCCAGCCGGCCAATTGCAAAGCCCTGCGGCAACCGCACAGCGACTGGCCACAACAGTGGAAGATTTAACCCCGGCTCAAAATGGTGCTTTGTTACATTGGGATGGCACAGTGCTGCCGTATTAATGTGAGGCTGTTTGGTGTGAACTGAGCACGCAGAAGCATCGAAGGTCCAGCGGCGGGAATTCACTGCAGACGCTGATATGACGCAGCGGCGGTTTTAGCACAATGCCTTTTTTAAACAAGGCCTGTTGCAGCTGCAGCTGCCAATCTGGCAATGCCGTGAGCAACAACTCGCGCTGGTCAGCGGGCGCCAGCACATAAACCAATAAACTTTGCGGAAAATGCTCAAACTGTAGTTGATAAGCCAGGCCCAGGCCGCCCTGTTGTTGCCAGTCAGGCCACAACTTTTGCAGCACCTCGCGCAGTTTTTGCTCCTGCTGCTGGCAGCGCGCCGATAATTTACGACTTAGCCAGTCCGGGCCGGGTTTAACACTGGCCATCAGCAATACTGCCCGGCAACCCAGCCCGAGCTCCAGGCCCACTGGAAGTTGTAACCGCCGAGCCAGCCAGTGACATCCATCACTTCGCCAACAAAATACAGGCCCGGCTGTTTTTTCGCTTCCATGGTTTTGGACGACAACTCGTTGGTATCAACGCCGCCCAAGGTCACTTCAGCGGTGCGATAACCTTCAGTGCCGTTGGGTTTAAATACATAATGATGCAGCGCCTGACTGATATTGCTGATGGTTTTATGTTGCAGCGCTTTTAGTGGCTGATTGTTGATCAGCTTGATTTCTATCAGTTTTTCCACCAGCCGTTTCGGTAATACTTTACCCAAGGCCGTTTTCAGTTCCTGCTCCGGGTGTTTTTGCTGTTGCTCACGTAAAAATTCGGAGACATCAAGCTGTGGTAGTAAATTGATCAACAAATCATCACCGGGCTGCCAGAACGAAGAAATTTGCAGAATCGCCGGACCGCTCAAACCACGGTGGGTAAACAACATATCTTCCGGGAACATCACGTCATTGGCTTCGGCAGTGACCGGCAACGCCACACCGCTGATTTCTTCAAATACCGCTTTGTCGGCCGGTTGCCAGGTCAGTGGCACCAGTGCGGCGCGTACCGGTAATAGCTTCAGGCCAAACTGTTCCGCCAGCTGATAACCAAAAGCAGTAGCCCCTAAGTTTGGCAGACTGAGGCCGCCGCAGGCCACCACCAGGCTCTGGCAGCTGCGTGTCAGTTCTGGTGTCACTACCTGATACAGGCCATCTGCATGCGTGACGCTGCTAATTTGTTGCTGCAAAGCAATCTGCACACCGGCTTTGCGGCATTCGCTGCTGAGCAGCTCAACAATATCTTTGGCGCTGTCATCGCAAAACAACTGACCTAAAGTTTTTTCGTGATAAGGGATTTGGTACTGCTGCACCAGACTGATGAAATCCCATTGGGTGTAGCGGCTTAACGCCGACTTGCAGAAATGCGGGTTTTGCGACAGGTAATTCTGGTGGCTGGCATAGATGTTGGTAAAGTTACAACGTCCACCGCCGGACATCAGAATTTTCCGGCCGATTTTTTTGCCGTTATCCAGCACCAGCACGCGCCGGCCGCGTTTACCGGCTTCAATCGCACAAAACAAACCGGCGGCGCCTGCGCCAATCACTATGACATCCCACTGCTGCATCTGGAATTTACACCTCTGATATTCGGGTTCGGCCACAGCATTAGCAATGACGGGCTGAAAACCGGCTATTGTCCGGCGGATCTGCCAGAAAGGCAAACGTCAGTGCCGCTCTAACAGTCACACATGACCAAAAATGCAGAAATAACCGCATTTTTTATACCTTTTAAATCTAACTTATTACCGATAGTAATAAATTCACAGCTGTAACTATTTGTAATAATTCACAGCAATGATGCCTGCTCCAGCACGATCGCCACAGCCAAATTGCACCACATTAGTGCATAGTGATTTTTAAACAGTCCCATTTATATAACCAAATGTTAATTTAGTTATCTTTACAGCATGAATGCATTGATGAAATATTGCGCTTCCCGCATCACAGCGCAGCACCTCAGTGTGCAGCAGCAAAAATAATAGCGGGCACTGTCCAGGCAATTACAACAAGACGTTATTGAGAACTTACAATGCAACCATTCAAATTACATAAAATCGCCCTTGGAACCCTTACAGCATTGATGCTGGCCCCAGTCACCGCACAGGAAGTCAGCCTGGCGGATAACAAACAAGCCACCGAAGCCAATACCCAGTTTATTCTGACGTACAAACAAGGTGGCAATGCCACCGGCGACGTGCTGTCGGACGCTGATATGACCACGCAAAGTTTCGTCGATGAACAAATCAATGTGCAGCAGCATGTCGAAGAAACTCTGTCGGTACTGGCCGGTTCTGAGCTGGATTATGTCCGCGCCAGCGCCGTCAATGGCCGCCATATTGTGCGCGCTGAGCGTCGTCTGAGTGACAAAGAAAAAGCTGACATGATCAAAGCGCTGAAAAACGATCCGAATGTCGGTGAAGTTGAGGAAGACCGCTTATTGCAAATCATGGCAACGCCGAACGACACCCAATACAACAACCAGTGGCATTATTATGAAAATACCGGTGGCCTGCGCGCACCGGCAGCCTGGGACCAGGCCGATGGTACCGGCGTGGTTGTGGCGGTACTGGATACCGGTTACCGCCCACATGCTGACCTGAATGCCAACATTCTGCCTGGCTATGACATGATTTCCGATTCTTTCATCGGTAACGACGGCAGTGGCCGCGACAGTGACGCTAAAGATCCGGGTGACTGGGTCGCGGTTGGTGCCTGTGGTGGCGGTCAGCCAACACAAGCACAGGATTCCAGCTGGCATGGTACTCATGTCGCCGGCACAGTAGCCGCAGTCACCAATAACAACAGTGGCGTTGCCGGCGTGGCGTACAAAGCCAAAGTGGTGCCAGTACGGGTATTGGGTAAATGTGGTGGTTACACCTCTGACATCGCAGACGGCATTATCTGGGCTTCTGGTGGCACTGTGTCCGGCGTACCGGCCAACGCCAACCCGGCGAAGGTCATTAACATGAGTTTAGGTGGCTCCGGTGCCTGTGACTCAACCACGCAGGCAGCCATTAACTCAGCGCGTTCACGCGGTACAGTCGTGGTCATCGCCGCGGGTAATGACAATGACAACGCCAACAACTACAACCCGGGCAACTGTGCCGGCGTGGTCAACGTAGCATCGACCAATCGCAACGGTGGCCGCGCTTATTACTCCAACTACGGTACTTCGGTTGACGTCGCAGCGCCAGGCGGTGCACAGAACTCAGCCAATGACTCGAACGGTGTGTTGTCGACCCACAATAGCGGCACCACCACACCAGGCTCAGACATCTACACCTATATGCAAGGCACGTCTATGGCTGCTCCACATGTAGCAGGCGTCGCGGCATTAGTACTGCAGAAAAAACCAACGGCCACGCCGGATGAAGTGGAATCAATTCTGAAGACCACCACCCGCGCCTTCCCGGCCACCTGCACCAGCTGCGGTACCGGTATTGTTGATGCCGCTGCTGCAGTGACGAAAGCCGCCGGCGGTACTGGTGGCGGTACCACGCCGGTCACCACCACTACACCAAATATCTCAGTGGCAAAAAGCACCTGGAAATATTACACCCTGACAGTGCCTGCCGGTCGCACTAACCTGACCATCAGCACTGCGGGTGGCACTGGTGACGTTGACCTGTACGTGCGCCTCGGTTCACAGCCGACGCTGAGCAGCTACACCTGCCGGCCATACAAAACCGGTAGTACTGAAAGCTGCAGCTTCACCAACCCAACTGCCGGCACTTACCATATCGGTCTGTACGGTTATGCTGCAGTTACTGGCCTGACGCTCAGCACCAGCCAGCAATAACCGTCTGATATAGAACTAAAAAAGCCGCTGATGCGGCTTTTTTTCCTGGCTTTGACCCAATCAGCAATCAGTGAATTTCTGCTTCGGCCGCCAGCTGTTGCTGATAACCGGTGATGAATACCTGCCAGTTGTCAGTTGTGAAATAAAAAGCAGCCCGCAGCGCCAGCTCTTTTTGCAAACTGCGCTGCAAGCGCGCCACCGGCTCTGACCACCAGTCCGTGCCCGACCTTCTGGCACATTTATCAAAATCAATCAGCCAGAACTGCCCTTTGGCATCCAGCAGAATGTTGTGACAATTTAAATCGGAATGATAAACCCCGGCCTGATGCAACCGCGCCACCACAACTCCAAGCTGCTGCCACTGCGCGGATGCCAGCGCCTGTTGCTGCAGATAATGAAACAAGTCCTGACTCTGCGGGATGCGCTCCAGTAAAATATCGGCGCTATAACCAAAACCACGGCGCTGATAACGCGCTGCCACCGGCGCCGGTACCGGTAATCCGGCCTGACGCATCCACAACAATAAACCGAACTCAGCCAGCGCCCGGCTGCGGGCCACCGGCACAGGGGCAAACCAGTCTTTATTCAATTTGCCAATCAGCCCGCCGCGATAATAATGCCGCAGCACCCAGTCAGTTTCAGCTCCGCTTGCACGCACAAAATACACTGTATTACGTCCGACCGAATGCCCGGTCACCGCCTGTTGTGTCTGCCACCAGGCCGGAGTAAATAAAGGTGCATCATGAAGCTCAGCCGCCAAGGCCGGCGCACACCAGCGTAATTCGCCGGGCAGCGGTACGGGAGTCGCCAGCGCCTGCTGGCTGATCTTCGCCAGAATGCGCGCTGTGGCGCCACCTTGTTGCTGATAAAGCTGCAGCCCTGCCACTGCCAGACGTTGCTGCTCCGCTGGATCGCCCAGCAGCGCCTGCACCTGCTCCGCCAGCGTTGTGGCGTCAGACACCCAACGCACCGCAGCATGTTGCTCCAGTAATTGATAAGCCAGCGCAAAATTAAACACATGCGGGCCGGATAACAGCGGCTTCGCCAGACACATGGCTTCGAGTGGATTATGGCCACCGCGTGGGATCAACGAACCACCGATAAAGACTAAATCAGCCGCCTGATACCACAGCATCAGCTCGCCCATGCTGTCACCAAGCAGCACTGCAGTGTCAGGCGTCACGGCCTGATCCCGGCTGCGCCGGACAAACTTCAGGCCCTGTGTTTCGATTTGTCGCGCCACGCTGTCAAAGCGGTCCGGATGGCGCGGCACCAGAATCAATAACAAGTCCGGCTGCTGCTGGCGCAGTAACTGCAGTGCCGTCAGCAAAATTTCATCTTCGCCGGCATGAGTACTGCCGGCGACCAGTACTGGCCGCGTGCCCCAGTCAGCGCGAAGTGCCGCGGCGCGCTGCGCTAAATCCGGCGCAATGCGCATATCGTATTTCAGATTGCCGGCGCGCACCGCCAGCGGTGCACCTTTATCCCGGCCGGCCAGCGTATTAAAACGCCGGGCTGTGGCGTTATCCTGCGCCAGGATAGCGGTCAACTGTTGCAGCATCGGTTTAACCAGCCAGACAAAACGCCGGTAACCACGGGCCGAGCGTTGCGACAGACGCGCATTGACCAAAAACACCGGCACCTGATGCGCTTTGGCTGCGTGAAGCAGATTTGGCCAGAGTTCAGTTTCCAGCAACAACACCAGCTGTGGTGCCAGCTTGTGCAGCAAACGGCGGTTAGCGCCCGGCGTATCAAACGGCAGATAACAGTGATAAACCCGGCCTGTCGCTATCTGCGCAGCAAAATGCTGACGAATACGCGCGGAACCTGTGGGTGTGGTGCAAGTGATAGTCAACGGCAACGCCGGATAATCGCGCAGCAAAGCTTCAATCAGCGGCGTTGCCGCAACGACTTCCCCCATCGACACCGCGTGTACCAGCAAACCGCCTTGTTGTGCAGGAGTGATGGCTTGCAGCGCAAAACGTTCAGCAAAACGCTGACGGTACGCGGCATCAGCCCGACTGCGCCAGACAAACAGCAGCAACAACACAGGCCGCAGCAGATAAATCAGCAGGGAATACAACATCAGCGCCAGTCGGGACAATCCAGTATCCGTTTATTCAACCCAAGGAAAGCCTGATCATACTGGCTGCGTGTCGCCGTTGCTATAGCTTCGGAGGTATCAGACCAGCTCAGTGGAGGCAGCGCTGGTGGCAAAACAGGTAACAGCATGCGTAATAAGAATGGTTCGTGTTATATTACGCAGTAAAGAAAGGTTAATCCTGTGGAGTCTCCCGATGCCAATGAAGTCTGTCCCGTCTTTGTCACCATTGAATAAAGCCCTGCGCCTGAGTTTATTCGCCACTTTATTGCCGGCCGGTGCCTTGCATGCAGAAACCTTCGACGATGAATCGAAAAAAATCGAACATATTGAAGTTAAAGGCGAAGTTCAGTCTTACAAAGTCGAAGCCATCAGCACAGCGACCAAAACCAACACACCGCTGCGTGATATTCCGCAGGCCATCACTGTGCTGACCGAAGAGCAAATCGACGACCAGGCCATGCAAAATATGGCCGACGTGGTGCGTTATGTGCCGGGTGTGCAGATGGCTCAGGGTGAAGGCCACCGCGACGCGCCGATTTTCCGCGGCAATACCTCAACCGCAGACTTCTACATCAACGGCATGCGCGATGATGTGCAGTACCTGCGTGACTTATACAATGTGCAGCGCGTGGAAGTGTTAAAAGGCCCAAGCGGCATGATTTTCGGCCGTGGCAGTGCCGGTGGTCTGATTAACCGCGTCACTAAACAAGCAAACTGGTCCGATACCGGCGGTATCGATGCATCCATTGGTTCCTGGCAACAAGCGCGGATCAGCGGCGACTACAACTATGCCGTCAACGACGAGCTGGCCGTGCGCCTGACCGGCATGTATGAAGACTCCGAAGGTTATCGCGATTTTTACACGCTGGAACGTTCTGCAGTGAACCCAACGCTGACTTACCGCCTGGCAGACCGCACCACGCTCGCGCTCAGCTATGAACATTTTGATGACGAGCGCATCACCGACCGTGGTATTCCGTTTGACCCGGCGACCAATAAACCGCTGAATATCAACCGCGCGACTTTTATCGGCAACCCGGACTTGAGCACTTCCACCGCCACCGTAGACGCGGTCTCTGCCACAATCAGCCATGAGTTTTTAAGCGGTGCTTTACTGGTGAACCAGACGCGTTATGCCGACTACGACAAGTTTTATGGCAACGTCTTCCCGGGTGCTTATACACCAGCCAATGGCCGGGTCGCAGTGTCTGCCTATAGCAGCAGTACGGCGCGGCAAAATCTGATGAACCAGACCGACCTGACCTTTGAAGCCAAAGCCGGCACTGTGACGCATAAAATGCTGGTCGGCGCCGAGCTGAATCAGCAAGACACCGACAACCAGCGTCTGACCGGCTATTTCACCGACGTTGGTGCGAACGCAACTTCGGCTTTTGTCACGCTGGCCAATCCGGTTTATCGCGGCACTGTCCAGTTCCGCGCCTCAGCCACAGACGCAGACAATACCAGCGATGCCAAAGCCAAAGCGGTCTATGTGCAGGACCAGATTGAAATCACGCCTCAGTGGCAGGCCGTGTTGGGTCTGCGTTATGACGATTATCAGGTTGAACTGGAAAACCACCGCAATGGCAGCGTGATTCAAAGCGAAGACGATTTATTGTCACCACGCGCCGGCCTGATTTACAAACCGGTGGAAGATGTATCGGTTTACCTCAATTACAGCAAAGCCTATGTCCCGCGCGCCGGTGAACAAATGGCGTCACTGACCATCAGCAACGCTGCGCTGGACCCTGAGTCTTTTATCAACCATGAATTTGGTGTGAAGTGGGACGTCAGTGACAGCTTATCGGTGGCGACTGCGTTGTATCAGCTGGATCGCACCAATGTGGCAGTGACAGATCCGGTCAATCCAACGTTGTCGATTCTGGTCGACGGCCAGCAGGTTAATGGTGTCGAGTTTGAAGTGAACGGCAAACTCAGCGCACACTGGGATTTTGTTGCCGGTTATGCCTTCCAGGACAGCGAAATCCTCGCGCCAGCCGCGCAAAAAGGTAAACAGTTAAGCCAGGTGCCTGAGCACAGCTTCTCATTGTGGAACCGGTATCAACTCAATGAACAATGGGGCGCTGGTTTAGGCTTAATCAGCCAGTCGTCAGCTTTTGTTGCCGTCGACAATCTGGTGACCTTACCAGGTTTCACCCGCGTCGATGCTGCAGTGTTTTACACACCAATGCCGGAATTACGCTTGCAGCTTAATCTGGAAAACCTGACGGATAAAACTTATTACGCGTCAGCACACAGCAATAACAACATCACGCCAGCCTCGCCGCGCGCTGCGCGTCTTGGTGTCAGTTATAAGTTTTAACCGCTGCAGCGACAACAGCACGATAAGAAAAGCCCGCTTGCGGGCTTTTCTGCTATTAAATCCGGGAATATTGTTGGCCTGCTGCACAAAGTGCGCTGTTTGGCCGGTCTTGTCGTATAAGTCCGAAATAATAAAGACCGGAGATCTGCCATGCGCTTGTTGATTGCTGCTATTGTTTCCGCCCTAACCTGCTTGCCGGCCCAGGCCGCAACGCCCGCCACAGCCACACAAGCCAGCATGCAAAGTGACAGCATAGTGCTGGGCGCCGGTTGTTTTTGGGGCGCCGAAAAACGTTATGCCGCCATCCCCGGTGTGCTGAATGCTGTATCCGGTTACGCCGACGGCAAAGGGGTCGAACCCAATTACCGCGCCATCACAGCGCCGGCGCGGCGGCTGGACCCAAATAACCATGCCGAAGTGGTTAAGGTAACTTTTGACCCGGCCAAAGTGTCGCTGCGCCACATCCTGCAGGTTTATTTTGAAAACCACGACCCGACCCAGCTTAACCGTCAGGGCAATGATATCGGCACTCAGTACCGCTCAATTATTCTGGTACAAAATGTCAGTCAGCAGGCGCTGGCTGAAGCGGTCAAAGCACAGTATCAGTCACTGCTCAGTGCTGCCGGATATAGCGCCATCACCACGCAAATTAAGCCACTGACTGAGTTTTTTCCGGCTGAAGATTATCATCAGGACTATTTAGTGAAAAACCCGGATGGGTATTGCCCGGATCACAGCACCGGTGTGCGCTTTGCAACGACAGTTGTCGCAGCGACAGACAACAGTGCGTTACTCAAAGGCAAACAACTCTTAGTACTGGAAGCCGAAGGTTATTGCCCCTATTGCGAAAAATTCCGCAAAGAAGTGCTGCAGCATTATCGCGGCACTATTGCAGTCACCACCCGCACCAGTGCGCAACTGCAGGGCCTGCAGCTGAAAACCCCGACCTTTGCCACCCCGACTTTGTTTTTTTTGCAGGACGGCAAAGAAGTGTTTGGCCATCAGGGTTATTTAACCCCGAAAGAGTTTTATCAGGCGCTCGGCGCTTTTCAGCTCGGTGATTCAGAAGCCTTTGCTGTCGCTTTTGATAAAGGCACAGACAGCCGGTTTTGCAAACAATATGAAATTTTCAAAAACACGCCGGACGGTGTGTTTATCGACAAACTGAGCGGCTTGCCGTTGTTTGACACCCGCGACCGTTTTGATTCCGGCAGCGGCTGGTTGTCGTTCACCAAACCTGTGGCCGGCAGTGTGGTGGAATTGCCGGATAACAGCTTTGGCATGCAGCGGATTGAAATTCGCGCCAAAGTCAGTGGTATTCATTTAGGCCATGTGTTTCCGGATGGCCCGGGCGGCCAACCGCGTTATTGCATCAACGCCACAGTACTGGATTTTGTTGCGCGCCAGGCGATTGAACCAGCAGATAAAAGTTGATTTGGCACTGCGCACAAATGCTGGCTAGACTGGAACCATGTCTCGAAAACGTGAACGGAAGCCACCATGAAGCAAGGAAGCTTACTGTGCACACTGCTGTTCTGTGGCCTGGTACAGGCGGCCAGCCTGGAGCCACGCATTATTACCGTGGAAGAACCACCGGCCAGTTTTGCCCTGCCGGATGGTCAGACGGATGGTTTTGTTGTCGATATCGTCAAAGCCTTGCAACGCCAGTTGAAGGACAGCACATCCATCGAGCTGCTCCCTGAAGGTCGCGCCATGCTGACCGCGCAGCAGGAACCGAATGTACTGCTGTTCAGTTTCTCCCGCACCGCGGAACGCGAAAACTTGTATCACTGGCTGCTGCCGGTATTACAAAAACGCTGGCAAATTTACCTGCCGGCACAAAGCCAGCGCCAACTACAAAGCCTGGCCGATCTGCGTAAGCTCAATGCCATAGGCGTCGTGCGCGGCGACGTGCGCGAGGCTTATCTGCTGCAGCGCGGATTTACCAATCTGGTGGCGGTAACCAGTCATCAGCAAAATCTGCAGATGTTAAATTCTGGCCGGGTCGACGCCATTGCCGGCGACAGCCTGGAGCTGGCTTATCAGCTCAGGCAAAGCAGTCAGACGGCTCCGATTAAGCTGGCTCTGACGCTGCGCAGCAGCACTGTGTATCTGATCATGCCAAAAAACGCTGAAGCCGGCTTGGTACAACGCTGGCAACACGCCGCCAAAGCCCTGCAACAAAGCGGCGAGCTGGAACAAATTGCCGTGCAGTGGCAACAACGCATCCAGCAGGAACTGCAAATCAACGTGCAACGCGACGGCCATTTACTGCTGTTTTGAGGCCATGCATCGGCATCGGCTTTCCGTTATACTGGCCGCACTTTTGCCTAAGGTCAGACAAGTATGACAACAGCCGCTCCCCGAATTGTGTTTTTGCCAGTCTCCAGCCCCAAAGGCATCGGCGAATATATGCGTTCGCTGATCATCGCTGAGGCGTTAATCCAGCAAGATCCATCTCTGGATATTCAGTTTGTACTGAACCGGCATGCCCCTGCGGCGGCCAGCTGCCCGTTTAAAACCCATCTGCTGAATAATTCAGCCACCAAAGAAAAAGCCGCCGTCAACAAGTTGCTCGCCGAACTGAAACCCGATATGGTGATTTTCGATTGTTCCGGCCGGGCTTCCCAGGCGCGCGCAGCAAAACAAGCCGGCGCCAAAGTGGTGTTTGTCTCGCAGCACAAGAAAAAACGCGCCAAAGGTTTTGCCCTGCGCCGGTTAAGCGCGCTGGATGCGCACTGGATTGTGCAGTTTAAGTTTGTCGACGGTGATCTGACTTCGCTGGAGCGCTTTAAATTACGCTTGCTGAACAAAGATGAACCGATTTTCACCGGCCCGGTGTTCAGCGCGCCTCAAGCAGAATTACCGACCAGCTTCAGTCAGTTTGCCGGCAAAAATTACAGCGTCTGGGCGGCCGGTGGCGGTGGCCATCAGGTACAGGGCCGCAGTGCGACTGAAGAGTTTTATCAGGCTGCGCTGGCTGTCGCCACACCGGATCAACCGGCACTGCTGGTGGCCGGCGGCAATTTCACCGGTGAATTACCTTCGACCGACAGCGTCACAGTAGTTAAATCTTTGCCAAACCAGCAGCTGATGACCTTGTTAAATCAGGCGACGCTGATTGTCAGTGGCGGCGGCGATATGATGGGTCAGGCCATAGTGCTTGGCAAAAACATCGTTGCAGTGCCGGTCGCCGGTGACCAGCCGGACCGCGTACTGGCTTGCGCCGCCGCGGGTTTAATCTATCCGGCGACTTTAGCCAAAGCCGACATCGTGGCACAATGCCACAAAGCCATGCACAAACCGCTGCAACCAGCGCAGCAGTTTGAACCAGGCCTGCAGTTGGTACTCAAAGACATTTTCCGCCTGTTAGGCCGCTCTGAAGCATTTTCGAAAGGACAAACCGCATGAATCAAACTGCCAGTTTTCTCGCAGCCATCGCCCGTCACCGCGAAGTTTTTGCCGTGGCCGAACAATATGCGGCACAAAGCCAGCAATTGCTGGACGCCGTGGTCGCCTGCCTGAAAGCCGGTGGCAAAGTGGTCTGGATGGGTAATGGCGGCAGCGCGGCCGACAGTCAGCATCTGGCAGCGGAATTTATGGTGCGCTATAAAGCCGAACGCGGCCCGCTGGCTTCAATTGCATTAACGACAGATACCTCGATTCTGACCGCGCATGCCAACGACTATCATTTTGACACTGTGTTTGAACGTCAGGTACGTGGCATTGTCCGCGCCGGCGACGTGGTGATTGGCCTGACTACATCGGGCAAAAGCCCGAATATCAATCTGGCGCTGACCGCAGCCAACGAGCTGGGTGCTTTTACCGTAGCGCTGACCGGCCGCGATGGCGGCAAAGTCAAAGACATCGCCCAGCTCCCTATCATCGTCAACTACGACGAAACCGCGCGCATTCAGGAAATGCATATGTTTATCGGTCACTGGCTCTGTGAAGCACTGGACCTGGTGCTGGCAAACTGAGAAGCAAAAGATGATTGATATCAGCCGTTTAAATCATTTGTCACAAGCGCGCATTTTGGTGGTCGGCGATGTGATGCTGGACCGTTATTATCAGGGCGACACGCAGCGCATTTCACCGGAAGCGCCGGTGCCTGTGGTGCGGGTCAGCAAAATTGAAGATAAAGCCGGCGGCGCCGCCAACGTGGCGCGTAACATTGCCCACCTGGATGCCAAAGTGGGTTTACTTGGCCTGATTGGCCGCGATGACAACGGCGACAGCCTGAAACAAATTCTGGCGGCGGACGGCATCCGCTCTGAATTATTGGCGCAGGACGAGCATCCGACTATCGCCAAAATGCGGGTGATTTCGCGCCATCAGCAAGTGGTACGGCTGGATATCGAACAAAACTTCAGCCGCCAGCAGGCCGAAGCGCTGGCTGACCAGGTCACGGCTTTATTGCCGGATTATGATTATGTGCTGGTGTCGGATTATGCCAAAGGCTCGCTGGCAGCAGTCGGCCGCATTATTGCCAGCGCCAAAGCTGCCGGCAAATATGTGCTGGTAGACCCGAAACAAGCTGACTTAGCTGTCTATCGCGGCGCCGATATTATCACGCCAAATCTGTCAGAATTCCGTTTAGCCGGTGGTGATACCAGCTCAGAAGCCGCGATGTTTGCATCCGCCCGTGCCATGCTGGAACGTTGTGGTATCACGGCCATGCTGCTGACGCGCTCTGAACACGGCATGACGCTCATTACCGCAAGTGACACGCACCATTTCCCGGCGCAAGTGCTGGAAGTCAGTGACGTCACAGGTGCCGGTGACACTGTGATTGCCACGCTGGCCGTCATGTTAGGCGCTGGCATGGCGTTGCCGCAGGCGGTCGAGATGGCCAATCTGGCGGCAGGCCTCGTCGTGGCGAAATTAGGTGCTGCCACTGTGTCACCACAGGAGCTGGCGGCGAAACTGAATTCCCATTTGTTCTCGCAAGGTGATGTCTATCTGACGCCTTTTGACAAAGCACTACAACATATTGAATTCGCGAAACAAAATGGTGAGCGCATCGTGTTTACCAACGGCTGTTTTGACATTCTGCATGCCGGCCACGTGCGTTATCTGGCACAGGCCAAAGCGCAGGGTGACCGTTTAGTGGTGGGGTTAAATTCAGACGCGTCGATCAAACGCCTCAAAGGCGAAAGCCGGCCGGTTAATCCGCTGGATGAGCGCGCCACTGTGCTGGCAAGCTTAGCCTCCGTCGACTGGGTGCTGCCATTTGGCGACGACCCAAGCGAGCAGGACACACCGCTGCAGCTGATTTTAAAAGTGCAGCCAGACGTGCTGGTCAAAGGTGGCGATTACACTATCGACACTATTGTCGGTGCGCGTGAAGTGCTGGATGCCGGCGGTGAAGTCAAAGTGCTGCAGTTTGTCGATGGCTGCTCAACCAGCGCAATCATCAAAAAAATCAAAGGGTAAGCGCTGATGTCCGGGCAAAACATGGCGTCAGCCACGCTGAACTCCATCTGCATTCTGCGGTTGTCGGCCATTGGCGATGTCTGTCATGCCGTCGCTGCAGTGCAGGCTATTCAGCGTTATTACCCCAAAGCGAAAATCAGCTGGATCATCGGCAAAGTTGAAGCCATGTTACTGCAAGACCTGCCCGGTGTTGAGCTGATTGTGTTTGATAAAAAGCTTGGCCTTGGCGCATACAGCGATTTACGTAACAAGCTTAAAGGCCAGCAGTTTGATGTGTTGTTGCATATGCAGGTCGCGCTGCGCGCCAATGTCGCGTCTTTGTTTATCCCGGCGCGACGCAAAATCGGCTTTGACTGGTCGCGCGCCAAAGAACTGCATGCGCTGTTTATGCGTGAACGCATTGCCCCGCAGCAAGAGCCGCATGTGCTGGATGGTTTTGCCGGTTTTGCCCGCCACCTCGGTGTGCCATTTTTACAAAATCCGCAGGACAAACCGCAGTGGCAGATGCCAATCACCGATGAACACAGAAACTGGGCCAAAGCTCAGCTCAACAGCGCCACTTCGCGCCATCTGGTGATTTGCCCGGCCGCCTCCAAAGCCGAGCGCAACTGGCTGCCGGTGCGGTATGCCGCTATTGCCGATTATGCCGCGACGCAGGGTTTCAGTGTCTATCTGTGCGGTGGTCCGACCGCGATGGAGCAGCAGCTCGCCAAGGAAATCAAAACTCAGGCGCAAACTGACATCATCGACTTGGTCGGCAAAACCAGCCTGAAACAATTGCTGGCGCTACTGGAGCAAGCCTCTGTGGTGCTGGCGCCGGATACCGGCCCGGCGCATATGGCGGTCACTGTCGGCACGCCGGTAATTGGCTTATATGGCCACAGCAACCCGGGCCGCACCGGGCCTTATTTGTATCGCCAGTATGTGGTGGACGCCTACCACGCCGAACTCAAAGCGCAGACCGGCAAAACGGCTGCCCAATTACCCTGGGGCATCCGGGTCAAAGGTAGCCATATTATGGAAAACATCTCTGTGGAAGCAGTCCGGCAGATGCTGGACAACGTGATCCGCCAGGAAGGACTCTGATGAATACAAGCACTTTGACACCATTACGCAAAGCCGCATTTCTCGACCGCGACGGCGTGATTAATATCGACCACGGCTACACCTTCAAACCCGAGCATTTTGATTTTATCGACGGTGTATTTGACGCCTGCCGCCATCTGCAAAACCTCGGTTATTTGCTGATTGTCGTTACTAACCAATCCGGCATTGCCCGTGGTTATTACAACGAGCAGGATTTCGCCGTGCTGACCAGCTGGATGAAACAGCAATTTGCCGCGCACGGCGTTAAAATCGACGGCGTCTATTATTGCCCGCACCATCTGGAAAAAGGCCAGGTGCCGTACAATATCGACTGTGACTGCCGCAAACCCAATCCGGGCATGTTGACTCAGGCGATCCGTGAATTCGGCATCGACCCGGCGCTCAGCCTGATGGTCGGCGACAAAGCTGCAGATATGCAGGCGGCCGCTGCTGCCGGCGTAGGCCGCAAAATTCTGGTGCAAAGTGGTCAGGAACTATCGAGCGATGATTTACAAAGCGCGGATTTGGTCTGGGCGTCGCTGGCCGACGTTACACAAATCACTGAATAAAATGAGGCCTTGTTGAAGATGTTACCTTGGTATCTGGCCAGTGCAGTGGTCGCAAAAACCTCGTTATTAGGTTTGGGCTTAGTGACTTTAGCTTGTTGTATTGCCGCTTTGCTGGCGCTGCGCTGGTTTGGCAACGGTTTAAGCCAGCCGCTGCAACAGCGCTTTCGGCAGATCTTCCGCACCGGTTTATATCTGCATCTGGCGACTTATGCACTGCTATTCAGCAAAATGTTGCTGATTGACGGCTGGCAGGATGTACCAGCTTTCCTGCTCGGTCATCTGGTCATGCACCACGCCGTGTCGGCGCTGATTGCGACAATCCTCATTATCATGACCATCCGCATCTACAACCACCGCAGCGCCGGCGTGCTTTAAGTACAACAGCTTAGGCCTCAATGGTGGCAAAGCCGGCATTGCTACTTGCTTGTTCGTGCTTCCCACGCTCACTTCTGATCACTCACTTTGCGGCTGGCGATGTTGGAATTGTAGGAATTTGAGAAGACTGCTAAGAGCGAATTGCAGATCTCCGTTATATTGTAGGGGTAGGGCTTGTCCCTAACCGAATATCGCGGATTGCGGGTAGGGACAAGCCCTACCCCTACGGTTCGTCAAATGACCGCTTTTGGCACAAAGTGACGATACCGATGGACTATCAAAACGGCCGGATGATTACAAAAGCAGACCCTCTGCGGCAGGGATGCCGAAGAGGAGCCTACAGGGATTGTATCCACGGCGTGTCTGCGTTGTAGTCGTCCGTGCCGTTTGCTGCAATCTTCGTTAAGCATTCGTTTTTGAATGTAGGTCTCCTGGGATCCGTGAGCGGATTGAAGGCGACCACAATCGTGTGACGACCAGAGGGCCCCTACGGTTCATCAAACTCCGCAACTGACACAAAGTGACGATTTAAATAAACACTCAATCCCATCTTCAACGCCAAACAGTACCTTTTCAACGCCCAAATCTGAAAAATCAGGCTGATTTCTAAACAAAACTCGGTACAATGAGGGGCGATTTAGTTTTTCATCAGGGATCAGATGCACGTCGTAATCGGGAATAGTACCGCAGTACAGGCCTTTCAGGCCGGTGTTCAGGCCGTCACCGCCGCGTTAAAAGACCTTCCGCCCCAGCTCACACCAAGGCTGGCTTTAGCTTTTTGCAGTGGCGATTTAGACGCTCACGGTTTTTATGCCGGTATCCGGCAATTGCTTGGCGATTGGGTGCCGGTTGTTGGCGGTTCTGCGATGGGGCTGTGCTGGGCGCAGCAATGTGTTACCGAAGGCCCTTGTGCCGCCGTGGTGATCCTGGCCGGTGACGACTGGGAATGGCAGCTGGCGACCAGTCAGGACATTTACCGTGACCCGCATTTATCCGGCGAAGTACTGGCCGGCCAACTCCCCAGCTTACCCGACAGCCGTTGCCTGTTAGTGTTATTCGACTCCATCCGTTTTGCCGCCACCGCACAAAATCCGCCTGTGCTGGTGCCGTCCGGCCCGATGATTTCCGGGGTCCACCATCCGCGTTTAAAACACTTGCCGTTATTTGGCGCCGGTTTAATTGGCGATTCACATTTTAATCTGACCTGGCAATTCAGCGGTGACGGTGTCAGCCGTCACAGTGCCAGCGCGCTGCAACTGGCCGGGCAATTTCAGGTCGCCAGCTGCATCATGCATGGCTGTGTGCCTTTGTCCGACCGGCGTTTTACTGTGACCGACGTCTTTGGCCAGTATCTGTATCAGCTGGATCAGGAACCGATAGTGCCGCTGCTCGACCGCCTGACGGGTAGCAAAGAATGGCGGCATTTAAAACACAGCCCAAGCGGCACGCCGCTACCGGTAACCACACTGGCACTGGCCCGGCCGCTTGGCGATGACAGCGATGAACAGCAGCTGGTGACCCGGCTGATGACCGGCGTGATGCCGGGCGACGATGCTGTGATGTTATTTGAAGCAGATTTTATTAAAGGCCAGCAAGTGATGTTGATGCGCCGCGATCCGGCGTTGATGCTGCAGTCAGCCCGCGACAACACCACGCGTTTACTGGCACAAATTAAAGCAGCCGGACAACAAGGCCGGCTGGCGCTGTATTTTGACTGCGGTGGCCGCATGTCAGCAATCAGTGGCAGTGACGGCGAAGAAGCAGAAATCGTGCGGGATTTATGTGTTGGCGCCGGTATTCCGTTTTTAGCCATTTATACCGGTGTCGAGATCGCACCGCTGCAAGGTGCCAGCTATGGCCTGGACTGGAGCGGCGTTTTGGTGATCCTGACGCAATAACACAAAAGACGGCCACAGCCGTCTTTTTGTTCCTGATGAAGACCTAGTCTTTGCGTTTATTCTTCACCTTCAACTGGTTCTCTTCACACAAACCAATCAACGGTAATTGCCGCAGAATTTGCATTTCCGGGTCGATTTGCAGCTGATCAGACGCTTTCAGCAGCACCGGGCCTTTGCTGAAATCCAGCACGGTCGGCTGACCATTCAGCAGCACCGGTACCGGCATCGGGAATGGCTTATTCGCCGGTACTTTCCAGCTCAGGGTGCGGACATTCCCCGCAGTGCTGTCAATCAGTTCAGGCAAGGCCGCCTGATACAGATACACATCAAACAGCCACTGATAATCTTTGCCGGTCAAGCGGTTCACGATGACAATAAAGTCTTCGGTGGTGCGGTATTTTGGCGTGATCGGATATGGGATAGATGCCGTGTCGGCCGTGCCGTACAGCAGCTCGCGGGTGGCCTGCCAGAACACCGCATCGCCAATCAGATAACGTAAAGTGTGCAGCGTCCAACCACCTTTACCGTAAATATCTGAATTAAAAGCCTGATCCGAAGTAACTGTACCGGTACGCACCACAGGATCGCAGTTCACCAGCCCCAGATAAGATTTATACAGCTGATAATGGTAAGCGGCGATGCCGAGTTTATCTTTGGCATAAGCCGGCTGCATATACAGGCCAAAACCTTCGTGGATCCAGGCGTGGTTCAGCGTTTTATGCGTGACTAAATTGCCAAACCATTCGTGCGCCAGTTCATGCTGCGCCAGCCAGTCGTAGCCGTTGTCGTCGCGTTTGTAGCCTTTACCATAAGCGTTGACGGTCTGATGTTCCATACCAAGGTGCGGCGTTTCAACAAAACCCAGTTTCTGGTCACCCCAGGGATAAGGCCCAAGCACCCGCTCGTACCACTGCACTTGTTGTAATAAATCCTGCTGCCACAAAGCTTCAGCTTTCTGCGCATTTTCTGGTAAAGCCCAGAACTCCACCGGAACTTTGCTGCCGTTGACGCTGGTATAACTGTGCTGAATCCGCTGATAAGGCCCGATATTCAGCGCAATATTGTAATCGCTGGCCGGCACCGACAATAACCAGTCAAACTGCTGCTTATCTTTGCCGACCGGCGTGATTTGCTGCAATACGCCGTTGGTAACAGCCGACAGGCCATTGGGCACGGTCAGCCGGATGCGCATCGAATCGGCTTTGTCGGCAAAATGGTCTTTACAGGGCCAGAACAAATCACAGCCTTCGCCTTGCACTGCGGTGGCTATCCAGGGTTTGCCATCCGGCGTCTTGGCCCAGACAGTACCACCAGCCCAAGGCGCGTTTTTCGCCACATGCGGCTTGCCAGCATAAAACACTGCCACATCCACCGCGCTGCCAGCCGCTTGCTGGCCGCTTAAGTCGATGCTCAGCACCCCACCGTTGCGCTGATAAGTGGCGGTTTTACCACCGACTTCAATTTTTTCGATAACGAAGCGGCTGTCGAGTTTCAGTTCCACTTGCGCGCTTGGCGCCAGCAGAACAAAACCAGCACGGCCGACACCACTGATGCTTTGTGTCGCCGGGTCAATCTCCAAAGTTAAATCATAGCTTTTAACATCGGCGGCCTGCGCCACAGTGGACAGCGGCTGGCCGGTATCGCCGATCAGCGGGTCGAGCGGCGTGACGGTTGACTGACAAGCGGTCAGGCCAACAAGAGTCAGACTCAGTGTGGCAACACGAAAATCAGGGCGGCGCAGCTTTTTCATTAAAATCAGTTCCTTCGGACGACGGCTAAAAATGTTGTACTTCATAATGCCAGTTGCCGGCAGAATGACCAATGCACCTTGCTGCGGCCTGTCTCCGACGCCGGGGCTTTGGTCGCGGTGGTCTGGTAATCAGCCCGGCTTCGCAGTAGTTTCAGATTCACTAAACTAACTTCAGCCCTGCTCACGGAGTACAAGTCGATGCGTTTAACCCCTTTATCTGTGTTGATCCCGTTGCTGTTGTTACCGGCGGCCTCCAGTCAGGCTTATGACCGGGTCACAGGCCAGGAATTTGCCAGCCGCTCCGAAGTCATCGCCACGCAAGCCATGGCGGCGACCAGTCAGCCATTGGCGACGCAAATTGCGCTGGATGTGATGAAACAAGGCGGTAATGCCATCGACGCCGCCATTGCCGCCAATGCGGCTTTGGGCCTGATGGAACCCACCGGCTGCGGCATCGGCGGCGATTTGTACGCCATCGTCTGGTCAGCGAAAGATAAAAAACTCTATGGCCTGAACGCGTCCGGCCGCTCGCCGAAAGGCCTGACGCTGGAACAGCTGCAGGCTGAAGTGAAAAAACTCGGTCGCACTGACATCCCGCCGCTGGGGATGTTACCAATCAGCGTGCCGGGCGCAGTCGATGGCTGGTTCAGCCTGCATGACAAATTCGGCAAACTGCCGATGAAAAAAGTGCTGGCGCCGGCCATCAGCTATGCCGAAAACGGCTTTCCGGTGACTGAGCTTATTTCCTACTACTGGAACGCCTCAGTGCCGAAATTATCCAGCCAACCCGGCGATTTTAAAGGCACTTTCACCATCAATGGCAAAGGCCCACAAACCGGCGACATTTTCAAAAACCCGGCACTCGCCAACACTTATAAACAGCTGGCCAGCGGCGGCCGCGACGCCTTTTATCAAGGCGACATCGCGAAAAAAATCGATGCTTTTATGCAAAAAGAAGGCGGTTATCTGCGTTATGAAGATTTCGCCAGCCACAGCTCGACCTGGGTTGAACCGGTCTCGGTGAACTATCGCGGTTATGATGTGTGGGAACTGCCGCCGAATGGTCAGGGCATTGCTGCGCTGCAAATGCTGCAAATTCTGAAAAACTTCGACCTGAAAAGCATGGGTTTTAACAGTCCGGAAAGCCTGCATACCTTAATCGAAGCGAAAAAACTGGCGTTTGAAGACAGAGCCAAATTCTACGCCGATATGGATTTTGCCAAAGTGCCGGTGAAAGAACTGATCTCCGAAGCTTATGGCAAGGAGCGCGCCAAACTGATTGGGCCCAAAGCGGCGCAACGCGTGGATGCCGGCAACCCGCATCTGTACACCGGCGATACCATTTACCTGACCACAGCCGACAAAGACGGCAATATGGTGTCGTTAATTCAGAGTAATTATCGTGGCATGGGTTCGGGTGTCGTGGTGCCGGGTTTAGGCTTTGGTTTCCAGGATCGCGGTCAGATGTTCTCGCTTGATCCGAAACATCAAAACGCTTATGCACCCGGTAAACGGCCATTCCAGACCATTATTCCGGCATTTATCACTAAAGATAACCAGCCGTACATGAGCTTTGGTGTGATGGGCGGTGCCATGCAGCCACAAGGCCATGTGCAGATCGTCGTCAATATGCTTGATTACGGCATGAATCTGCAGGAAGCCGGTGATGCCGCGCGCTGGCAGCATCTGGGGAACACTGAACCAACCGACAACGCTGATATGTATCTGCAAAACGGCGGTTACACCGAAGTAGAACGGGGTATTCCATGGCAAACCGTGCAGCAGCTGATGCAAAAAGGCCATGACATCCGCTACGGTTTTGGCGGTTACGGTGGTTATCAGGCGATCAAAAAAGACCCGGTGCGCGGCGTGTATTTTGGAGCCTCTGAATCACGCAAAGATGGGCAAGCCGCCGGTTATTAAGCTGGCTGACCTGGCAGACAAAACAACGCCGGCATCAGCCGGCGTTTTTATTGTAAATAGTGAATCTGTGGCTTAGTCAGCACCAATCCGCGCTTTGATATCGTTAATCAGTGGAGACTGTCCCATGCCATTGGCATTGGCCCAGTTTTCCAGATCTTCTGCCTGTAATGACTTGGCTGGCATCTGTTTGACGAAGAATGAACCCACTTCGTAAGCATCGCTGCGCATGGCAAATTTGATCAGCGACTCTTTGTTACATTGCACGGCATCATAGATTTTCCGTAAATTCAGTTTGTTATCTGACAACAGTTTACGGATACGGTTTTTATCGTCAGCTTTAGTGTATTCACACAACGACACACCCCATTGTTCCTGCGCCTGGGTCAGTGGTGCGGTAAAAGCAGCGACAGATAAAACGACTGCGGCGGTCAAAAATTTCTTCTGCATAACAACCTCTTGTCAAAATCCATTCAGGGATCAAACCGAAGCATTTCAGCAATGCTTTGTGCAAAGTATTGGCCCTTTCAGGCGATTGGCAAGTCAGAACGCGGCAATTTCAGCCATTTCAGGTGTGACTGCAGAAAAAAACTCCACAATTCAGAAATTTACAGCAACAATCAAACATCGTATTTACATAGATTGTTGCTGCCTGTGCTCAGACGCTGAAGGATAAGCTTTGGTTATCCGCCGACTGACTGGCTGTTGCACCATAAGTTTTCATCAGCTGCATCAGGGTTTGTTGTAAGCGCAGCTGACTGCTGTCTTCAGTACTTGCCGTGGTGGTGCTATCCGTCGATGTTTGGCTTTGCTGTTGCAGCGCCTGCGCTTCCTGCATCGTCACTTTGCCATCTTTGTTGGCATCCGCGCTGTCAAACTGGTCAATGATCGCTTTCAGTCCGGCAGCGGCTTTACTGTCGGTGCTGCTGAGCTCTTCCACCATCGCGGTCAACTCATCAACAGTTTTACCTTCATCTTCACCCGGTGGCGGCCCCATCGGTGGCATGCCCTGTGGCATCCCTTGTGACGCGCTGCCCGGCATGCCAAATTTGCCCTGTGCGTTATACAACTGCTCGGAGACTGAAGTACTGAACTCATCGCTGGTTAACTTGCCATCCTGATCGGCATCGAGCTGACTAAACCATTCGGCACTTTGACCATCGTCAGCCGACTGCTGTAACTGGCTTAACGCCGCACTGAAATCGGCCTGTTCCAGATAGCCTTTTTGCTGTGTATCGAGTTTTTGAAACACGGCTCCGGCGTCGGCTTTGATTTGTTCCTGACTCAGCTTTGGCGGCTGTTGCTGCGGCCGGTTGGCCCACAGGCTCTGACTTTGTATTTGCATCTTATTGCTCCTTCGTCACGACGGACCCAGTGTCCGCCGTCAGGTCCTGCAATAGTGCAGCCGGAAGGCGTTGAGATCTGTCAGGCGAAGGTAAAGTTAAAGCAGCAACTATGACTGGCAGCGGCCGAAATCCAGCCAAAATCAGGCGTTTAGCCGCAAAATAGCCATGCTGTGATGCACTGCCGGCGACAGTGCATGCCGGCGTAGCATTAGGACGGCAAATCGTTGCCGCAGTGACAAGGTAAGCGGATCTCCACCAATAATCCGGCCGCTGCAGAGCCGTCCGGCAGCCACAAATTTTCTGCCCGGATCTGGCCGCCGCAGGTATGAACCGCACGTAAGGCAATACTCAAACCAAGCCCGACGCCGTCATTGCTTTTATCCGCGCGGAAAAACGGGTTAAACAACAGTGGTAATAATTCAGGCGCGACACCGGGGCCGTTATCGCTGATCTGCACCACTAATTCAGCGCCAAGGCACTGGCTGTCAACCCGGATAAATGCACCACTACCGGCGTATTTAATCGCATTACGTACCACGTTTTCCAGTGCGCGGTACAACAGTTCGGCGTCGGCCTGCACCACGGCACGTGGATTCTGCACCAGCACCAGCAGTTGCTGCCGGTTCTCTGCCTCGAGCGTGGCATCGGCGCAAATCGAATCCAGCAATTCATGCACCGGCACTGCTTCGAGCCGCGGCTGGACTTCACCGCTTTCTAACCGCGAAAACGTCAGGATCTCACCAACCAGCTGGTCGAGCCGTGCCGCTTCCGCTTCGACTTTATCCAGCGCTGCGTCCAAATCTGCCGGTTGTTGCCGCACCAGACCGGTCAGCAACTGCAGGCGCGCCAGCGGTGAGCGCAGTTCATGCGACACATCATGCAGCAGCCGGCGCTGCGAGACGATGGCCTGATACACCTGCTGCGCCATCTGATTAAAACTGCGCGCCAGCGCACCAAATTCATCACGCCGGCCGGTCATTTCACTGCTGAGCTGGGTCTGCCATTGCCGCTGCGGCAATTCACTGAGCGCCGTTTTGAGCTGCCGCACCGGTGCAGCAAAATACCAGGCGAGGCCAAGACTTGCCGCGATACTGGTGACAATCACTGCCATCAGCAGGAATAACGGATGAAACCAGAACGGCGGCAGCGGCGGCGGGCCGCCCCGTTCGCGCGGACCGGCGTCACGCGGATTCAGGCGTTCCTTTATCGCAAAAGCGCGTTGCTGCCAGAAATTGTCTTTGTTCACCAGCACCAGCTGCAACGGCTGACCGGCGGCTTGCACCACCAGATGTTTGGTCCTTGGATTTTGCCCGATATCGGCCGGCACTTCGCGGCCAAGCAAATCAGCGCCGGTCGCATCCAGCACCAGCAGTTGCTCCCGCGCCATCGGGTCGTCTTGCCAGTTTTGCACTAAAGTGCGCAATAACGGCACACCACCGGCATCAATCAGCTGCTGGGCATTTTGCAGAAAAAACCGGCCTTGCGGACTCAGTAGTGCCCGGTTTTGCTCCGGCGACTGACTCAGCTGGTTCAGTGTAAACACAGCACCAAAAGCCAGGATGAGCGCCAGCCAGAACGCCAGCAGGAATTTCCAGAACAACTGCCCCATCGGAGTTACACCTTATAAACCGTACTTATGCACTGTATTTGAGCCACTGGTAACCTTTGCCGCGCACGGCTTCGATCCAGGGTTGTTGATCTGGCCGCGGCCCAAGTTTGGCGCGGATGTTGGAAATATGCACGTCGATACTGCGGTCATACTGCGACAGCGTTTTGCCAAGGCCCTGTGCTGACAAATCCGCTTTGCTGACAATGCGGCCAGCCTGGCTGACCAACAGCCACAGCAGGCTGAATTCGGCACCGGTCAGTTCCAGCGCCCGGCCGTAAACCGATGCACTGCGATTGGCCGGCGTCAGCAATAACGGGCCTTCGTGCAGTTGTAAATCCGGCTGCTGTTGCAACTGGACACGGCGTAAAATAGCGCGGATGCGGGCGACCAGCTCGCGTGGCAAACAAGGTTTGGGCACATAATCGTCGGCGCCGAGTTCAAGACCAACCACCCGGTCGATATCATCACCACGCGCCGTCAGCATCAGTACCGGTTTGTCGCTGACCTGACGTAAACGTTTCAGTAGCGAGATACCATCTAACTGCGGCATCATCACATCCAGCACCAGTAAGTCGTATTGCTGAGCCAGTGCCATTTGCAGGCCGGTCAGGCCATCATTCGCCACTGCGACGCGAAAACCTTCCCGTTGCAGGTAGGTCGCCAGCATCGTCGTCAGTTCTTTGTCGTCATCGATTAACAATAATTGCGCCACATCGCCACCCAATTTTGCAGAAAACTGCCTGCTATGACTTATTTTAGCGAAAAGGGTGCCCGGCGCCGCAGCAGCTTTACATAACTATACCTTGGGCGTTAGAGCCATGACCGGCAGCATTCACTGCGGGTCGGGCTGGGTATGCGGCAACCCGAGGCTATGCACCCGGCGCAGCCAGTTTTCCAGATCTTCTGCCGGCAGCGGTTTACTCAATAAATAACCCTGCACATCATCGACATCAAGCTGACGCAGCTGATGCAGCTGACCGGCCAGCTCCACGCCTTCAGCGACGACGCGCAAACCCAGGCTGTGGCCGAGCACTACCACCGAATGCACGATGGCGCGGTCATCCGGATCGGTCAGCAAATCCCGCACAAAAGAGCGGTCGATTTTCAGTTTATCCAGCGGGAAGCTTTTTAAATAAGCCAGACTGGAATAGCCGGTGCCAAAATCATCCAGCGCCAGCGTCACACCAAGGCCACGGATCTGTTGCAGCAGCAACCGGCTTTGTTCGACCTGATCGGCCAATACAGATTCAGTCAGCTCCAGTTCGAGCAAGGCCGGCGGTACCCCATGTTGCGTCAGCGCCTGCTGCAGCTGACGCATAAAATCCGGATGACGCAGCTGGACTGTGGAAATGTTCACCGCGACGCGTAAATTCAGGCCTTGTTGCCGCCAGCGTGCCAGCTGTTTTAACGCCTGTTGTAACACCCACTCACCCAGTTCCACGATAAAACCAGAATGCTCAGCCAGCGGAATAAACCGCGCCGGACTGACAAAACCCAACTGCGGATGTTGCCAGCGCAGCAGGGCTTCCACGCTGATGATTTGCTCATCTGCCAATGATTGCACCGGCTGATAATGCAGGCTGAACTGACCGGCATACAAACCACTACGCATGCCGTGCTCCAGTTGCAGCCGGTCTTGCAGCGACTCGGACATCTGCGGGTTGTACAGGCTGTACCTGTTCCGGCCTGAGGCTTTGGCGGCATATAAGGCGATATCAGCCATCCGCTGCAGCTCGGCAAAACTGAGGCCATGTTGTGGAAACAAAGCGATACCAATACTGGGGCTGACCTGCAGCATCCGTTCGTCGACGGCAAAGGCCTCGGCCATCAATAAAATCAGCTGATGCGCCGTTTGCAGCACATCGTGTTCGGTACGGCTTGGTCTTATCAGAATAAATTCATCGCCACCGGGCCGGCCCAGCAGGTCCTGTGCTGTCGCCAGCATTTTCAGCCGGTCAGCCACTTGTTTCAGCAAGGCATCGCCGGTGTCGTGCCCCATCGAATCGTTGATATGCTGGAAGTGGTCCAAATCGATGTGATAAACCGCCAGCTGTTGCTGCTGTTGTAAAGCGCTGGCCAGCATTTCTCTGGCTTTGTCCTGCAAAGCCGCCCGGTTTGGCAGGCCCGTGAGCTGGTCGACAAAGGCCAGTTGCAGAATTTGTTGTTCGTACTGGCGATGCTGGGTCATGTCGTCGACAGTACCGATCATGCCGTCAAAGCGGCCATCTTTTAGCAGCGGCACCAGCCAGCCACTTAAAAACAATTGCCGGCCGCCCGGCGTCTGAATGGGTAGAGCTTCAAACCGCACCGGCGTCAGACCATGCATGGCCCGGTAATAAAAGGGCCGGAAATGCTGCAGCGTTTGTTCCGGAAAATCCGTCAGGATATTTTTTTCCAGCAGCTCTGCTTCGGTCATCGACATCAGCCGGCTTAACCCCAGATTGACGTAAATCAGCTGATGCCGTACATCACCGACCCAAACGCCGGTGACGACTTTACTCAGCACAGTTGCATAAAAATCCTTCAGCTGACTGACCGCCAAATCGGCCTGTTTCAGTGCGCTGATATCGGCATTGCTGCCAACCATCCGGCTGGCCCGGCCCTGCGCGTCCCGCTCAATCACCCGGCCCTGACTCAATACCCAGACCCAATGCCCCAGTTTATGTTTTAAGCGGAATTCGACCTGATACAGCGGGTCTTCGCCTTTTAGATGCCGCACCAGTGCAGTGCGGGCGGCCAGAGCGTCGTCGGGATGGAGCAAATCAGTCCAGCTGGCGAAGTTTCTGCCCAGCTCAGCGCTCTGATAGCCCAGCATCATTTCAGCCTGACCAAAAAACTGCACAGAATCCTGCTGCAAATCCAGCTGCCAGATGCCAAGGCCAGAACCCTGTAATGCGCTGTTGATATGGTCGCGGGTGCGGGCGCCGGATTGCTGTAAAAACGCCAGTAAATAACTGAACAGGCTCATCACCAGGATATAACTACTAATGCTGAACAAAGCCTGCATTGGCTCCGGATCAGCAAAAATCCCACGGCCCTGAATAGTGCCAATCACGGCGAGGCTGGTGATCACCGCAACATTGACCGACGCCGCCCACAGCCCCTGGCGCAGCACTGTCCATAACAACATCAGCAGCGGCACAAACAACAAAGTCGGGGACCAGTCGGCCACATCCGGCAACCAGAACACCAACAAGGCAATGAGCACAGAACAGCCGAGCACGGTCCAGAAGCGCCAGCCAGCGACCAAATGCCACTGGCTACGCTGGAAACACAGCAGCGGAATACCAAACACCAGCACGCCAAAACTGTCACCAAACCACCAGGCCAGCATGGTGGAAAACCACAGCGCATCGCTGACGTAACCACTGATCCACAGCTGACTGGCGCCATTGACCGAGGTGATGAGTGTGCCAACCCCAACCGATAACAGCAAAAACCAAATCAGGTCGCGGGCGTTATCCAGCTGATAACGCAGTTTTTTCGCAGCAAAACACCGCACTGCAAGTGCGGGCCCCAAGGCATTACCAAGACCCAGCGCAATACTGCTGGCCAGCGGCAAGCCCTGGAACAACGTAAGAATAATGACGCTCGCGGCAATCGCGATGCTGTAGGTGTAACCCAGCCGCCAGATCACCGCGATGGTAAAACCGGTGGCCGGCCAAATCAGGCTGATATGTTCATTAAAAAACGGCACCTGCAAGCCGAGCCAGCTCAGCGCCAGATGAAAGAGGCAGACCAAAGTCATGGTCAGCAACCGGTGTTGGTTAAACCAGGATAATGCGGGCATGGCGGGTAACAACGGCACTGAATATTTCCCCGACTGGAGCTGTAAAAACTTCGAGTATAGCTACAGTGGGCGCCGGCGTAAAAGGGAACGGGATCACAGGCTTAATCGCGGCAGATCCCGTTTTAAAGCTAATTTGTGCGTTGGCGGATTTGCTCTAACAGCACTTCAGCACTGCTGACGTCAAACGTTTTCGGCGCATCCAGATTCAGTAACTGCACCACGCCATCGACGACCAGCATGCTGTAACGCAATGAACGGATGCCGCCAAAATCACCGCTGTCGGTGGCCATGCCAATAGCGCTGGCGAATTTACCAGCTCCGTCAGCGATAAACTGCACATCCCCGGCCTGTTGTTGTTTGCCCCAGGCGTCCAGCACATATGCATCATTGACGGCAGTGCAGAAGATCCGGTCGACCCCGGCCTGAAAAAATTGCTCAGTCAACGCGATAAAACCAGGCAAATGCGCCGCACTGCAGGTTGGGGTGAATGCGCCAGGCAGGGCAAACAAAGCGACGGTTTCACCGGCAAACAGCTGCGCTGTGGTTAAAGTCACCAGACCATTGTCGGTCAGGCGCTGAAAGTTGGCGGCCGGTAAGGCCTGACCAACAGTTATACGATTGTCACTCATTTAAGCTCCGGGCCGACATCAAAAGCCGGCGTTGACATACACATCAAATCTGTTGTTTTTGCCTTCAATACTCATGGTTGGCTTTTGCGCGGCGAGAAAGCCGGCATAACCCGGCCTTTTGACCACCACCCGGTGCGTCGCCAGCGCCAGCGCCGGTGCCAATAACCCATCAGCGTCTTCGTCGGCGCCTACCACGTCATGAAAAGCCCGCATTTCTTTTTTCACCAGTGCCGATTTCTCCCGTGGCGGGAACATCGGGTCGAGAAACACCACATCGGCCGGTGGTAAGGTGCTCAGCGCCTGTAACGCACTCAAATGCACCAACTGCATCCGCGCTGGCAACCAGTCGGCGGTTTGCGCGTCCAGCGCCGCCCGGCGCAAGCCGTCTGCCAATAACGCCGCCACGGCAGGATTGCGTTCCACCAGCGTGACGTGCGCACCTAAACTCGCAAGCACAAAAGCGTCGCGGCCAAGGCCGGCTGTGGCATCAATCACCCGCAGCTGCGGCTTTTTACCAAGCCCGACCGCTTTGGCAATGCCCTCACCTTTACCACCGCCGAATTTGCGCCGGTAGGTCGAGGCGCCGCTGGCAAAATCGACCAGAATATCGCCTTGTTTTGGCAATTCGGCATTGCGTAGCACCAAAGCGCCATCCTGCAGTGTCAGAAACCAGCCCTGCGGCTCTTCAGACTCCACCAGCGCAAAAGGCGCCAGCAAGGTCGCGAGTTCTGCTTGCAGCGGGCCTTCCAGTCCGGCGCGAAATAATGTCGTCCGGGTCTGCATCAGTCCGCCTGCGCCCGGCTAAAACCGACGCGGTTGTCGCCGACACTCATCGACACAATCTGGCTGATTTGCTGTAAAGGCCGGCCGGATTGTTGCTGCCAGTCGTTAAACTGCGCCTGAATTTTCTTCAGACTGCTCTGGCTACTGAGGCCACCGTCAATCACCTGATAAGCGCGCAGATAAGCTTCCACATCCTGACTCAGTAAAAACGTATCTTTGCCCATAGCCCGCAGGCTATAAGCGCCGGTATTGCCACCAAGCCTGGCGCCGCGTTTTTTCAACAGCGCCCATAACTCGATGATGCGTTCATCCGGCCACTGCGCAATCAACCCGGCAAATGAGCCATGTTCCTGCTCCAGTTCATGGATCATCAGCGCATTGGCCTGAATACTGAGCACTTTGCCGGCGTTGCGGATAATGCGTGGATCTGCGGCTTTTTCGGCCAGCATCTCATCCGACAGCAACAGGATCTTTTCCGGCGCAAAGTCAAAAAACACTTCGCGAAAACCTGGCCATTTTTGCTCGACGACGCGCCAGACAAAACCACTCTGGAATACTTTTTTGCTAAAGGCACTGAGCCAGTCGGCATTGCTGTAACGCTGTAATTGTGCCGGACTGAGCGGCTGCCCTAATAAGGCTTCCAGCGCCGCTGTGCCGCCTTTACGCTCGGCAGCACGTTGATAAATACTGTTGAATTGTTCGACCATCAGACTGTTTTCCTGTCAGGTTTTGCACCGGTCCGTCAGAATGTCTCGCCAGTGCCGCTGGCGACACAAAAACCACCGACTAAGGCCACACCGGGTTCCGGTACTACAGCGCAGTCCGATACCAGACCCAGCCGTTGTTGTTCGGCCTGCATCAGCTGGTTATAACGCGACACTTTTTGCAGCAACTGGGTTTCATCCAGCCCTTGCGTGGAATAAATCAGATATGACTCAGGCCCGCCGCAAGGTTTATGACCAAAGCCAACTTTTTTGCACTGCGCCGGCTCGCTCGCCGCGGCTGTGCCGACCATGGCTTTAATCTCAGCAAATAATGCCGCAGATTCAGCGGCGTGGCTGGCCGATGCGGCTGGGACCGAGACCGGCGTTGCTTGTGGTGGCGTTTGTTGTGGTGGAATTTCTTGTGGAGGGAGTTGCGCCATCACAGGCTCCTTCGAAGTAGCAGGCGCCGCAGCGCCCGTGTTTGGTGCCGGGCTACAGCCAGCAAGCCACAGCCCGCTGCTCAGCCAGGCCGCGGCGCACAATGTCGGGCGCGACCTCACGCCGCAATCCCCATATGCCGTAATAACGCGGCATTGGACGGTTCACGGCCACGAAACGCTTTAAACAGTTCCATAGGTTCAGCGCTGCCGCCGCGTTCCAGAATGCAATGCAGGAAATCACGGCCGGTGGCGGCGTTAAAAATACCTTCTTCTTCAAAGCGGCTGAACGCATCGGCCGACAACACTTCGGCCCACAGATAGCTGTAATAACCGGCACCATAACCGCCGGCAAAAATATGGCTGAAGCTATGCTGGAAGCGGTTAAAACGTGGCGGCACTATCACCGACACCTGGCTACGCACATCGTCCAGCAGCTGCTGCACCCGACCACCTTGTGCCGGGTCGTATTCCGCATGTAAACGGAAATCAAACAGCGCAAATTCGAGCTGACGGACTAAAAACATCGCACTCTGGAAATTCTTCGCCGCCAGCATTTTATCTAACAGCGCCTGTGGCAGCGGTTCGCCGCTTTCATAATGACCGGAAATAATCGCCAGAGCTTCCGGCGACCAGCACCAGTTTTCCATAAACTGGCTCGGCAGCTCGACTGCATCCCAAGGCACACCGTTAATGCCGGCAACAGCACTGGCGTCAACCTGCGTCAGCATATGATGCAGACCATGGCCAAACTCATGGAACAAAGTCACCACTTCGTCGTGAGTAAACAGCGCCGGTTTGCCACCGACCGGTTTGTTGAAATTGCAGGTCAGGTACGCCACCGGATGCTGCAGGCTGCCGTCGGCGCGATGACGGCGGCCCTGACAGTCGTCCATCCAGGCCCCACCGCGTTTTTTCGCCCGCGCGTATAAATCGAGGTAAAAACTACCGCGCAGTGCGCCGTTTTCATCATGAATATCAAAGAACTGCACATCCGGATGCCAGACGTCGACGCCAGCGCGCTCTGTGACAGTAACGCCAAACAGTTTGTTCAGTACCGTAAACAAACCGGCCAGCACTTTTGGCTGCGGGAAATAGGGTCGCAGCAATTCGTCATTGATGGCATATTTCGCCATTTTCAGTTTTTCAGCGTAATAAGTGACATCCCATGCATTCAGCTGGCCGACGCCATACTCGGCTTTGGCAAAAGCCGTCAGCTCGGCTAAATCCTGCTGCGCCTGCGGTTTGGCGCGACGGGCCAAATCTTCTAGGAAATCCAGCACTTGCTGCGGGTTTTCCGCCATTTTAGTGGCGAGTGACTCTTCCGCCGCATTGTTAAAATCGAGTAATTGCGCCAGTTCATGCCGCAGCGCCAGCGTTTCTTCAATCAGCGGGCTATTATCAAACTGACCGGCGGTTGGGCCCTGATCCGAAGCGCGGGTGCAATAAGCACTGTACATTTCCTGGCGCAGCGCCGCGTTGTCGGCATAGGTCATCACCGCGATATAACTGGGGAATTCCAGCGTAAACACATAACCGTCAACCTCACGGGCCTGTGCGGCTTCTTGTGCCGCCAATAACGCGTCTTCCGGCAAACCGGTTAATTCAGCGGCGTCCGTCACCTGCTTAAACCAGGCCTGGGTGGCGTCCAGACAATGATTGGAGAAGGTTGACGCTAAATCTGAGCTGCGGCTCTGAATTTCGCCGTAACGTTGTTTTTTCGCTTCCGGCAAACCGATGCCGGACAATTTAAAATCGCGCAGCGCGTTCTGAATCACTTTTTGCTGTGCCGGCGTCAGTGTGGCGAATTCACTACTTTGTGCCAGTTCCTGATAAGCCTGATACAGGCCTTCATGCTGGCCAACCCAGGTGCTGTAATCGGATAACAGCGGCAGGCAACTTTCATAAGCGTCGCGTAGTTCTGCTGACGACAACACCGAATTTAAATGCGACACCGGCGACCAGAGCCGGCTTAAGTGGTCGGCACTTTCTTCAGTGGCACACAAGCTCTGCCAGCTGACCGGTCGGGTGGCGACAGCCTGCTCCACCGCAACGCGGCAGCGCTCTAAGGCTTGTTCCACTGCCGGTTTGACCGCATCGGGCGTGATCTGACTAAAAGGAGGTAAACCGGTAAATTCTAAAAGGATATTGCTCATAGCGAACCTGCAAAGTCGAAGCGCCCGCATACCGGGCCGGAGATAAATATATAATGGGGCAGCACGGCACGCATCTCAAGGGCTGGTGCGGATCCAGCAGCCCGGACTACGGTCTGCCTCAGGCTTGTTGTGGCTGGTTTGCCAGCGTAGCCTGTTTTCCCTGCTGTTTTGCCAGCCAGCGCGGAACTTCAGCCGCTGGCATCGGCCGGGCTATCAAATAACCCTGCACTGCGTCGATACCGTTTAAGGTCAGGAAATCCAGTTGGCGCTGCTGCTCGACACCTTCACAAATCACCGTCATCTCCAGCGCTTTGCCAAGTTTAATAGCGCCGGCCAGCAACTGTTCCCGGTGAGTGTCCAGCATGGTCAGCAGCGCCATATCGATTTTCAGCTCACTGACCGGTAAATTGCCGAGTTTGGTCAGCATCGACTGCCCGGCACCAAAATCGTCCATCACCAGAACGCTGCCAGCCTGTTTCAGCAACTGCAGCGACTTGTGCACCGCCGGCGAATCCGGTGCCAGCGCACTTTCAGCCAGCTCAAATTTCACCCGCTGCGCCGGCGGATATTTTTGTTCGTGCTGCAAAATGCTGTTGATCAGCGCCGGATTTTCTAAATCCTGTGCCGACAGGTTCATCGAGATGGGTAGCATGATGCGCTGTTCCAGCCACTGATTCTGCACTTTGCGCACTTCTTTATAGACCCAGGCGGTGATGGTACTCATCAGGCCGGCCTCTTCCGCCAGCGGAATAAACACTGCCGGCGACACCGGGCCAAACTGTGGATGTTGCCAGCGGATAAAGGCTTCGGCGCCATAAGGCTGCTGTGTACTGACGTGCAATAACGGCTGGAACAACAAACTGAATTGGCCAGCGTTACAGGCATGCGCCAAACCGGCGACCAACGCCAGCCGCTGCCGGCTGTCGGCGCCAAGCTGATGCTGATAACCAAGGTGACCGGCGGTCTTTTGCACAAAAGTGATTGCCAGCGCCGCATGCGCAATCAGCTCTTCGGCATCCTGACCAAATTCGCTGCTGACAGTCACCGAGGCATAATGTGGTTTGAAGTCGGGCGTAAAACCGTCCACAGTAAATTTCTGATGCAGCAGTTTGCGGATGCCGGTCAGTACCGGCACAAAATCTGTTTGCTGGACTAACAGCGCAAAACGGTCAGTCGCCAGCGAAAACAACGTCTGATGCCGCTCTGCCCCCAGACTCACCACCGCAGTGCCGTGGCGCTGAAATAACACCAGTAACGAGTCGACGTACGCATTAACAATAGCCGTCGCCTGACGCCGGCCTAACACCGCTTCAATCCGGCTATATTGCTTAAATTCGAGCAATAACAACCGATAACGCGACCTGTGCTGCTGTAGCTCGTAATTTAGCAGTTCCACCAGCGCCAGCCGCGACCCCAGGCCATAAAAAGGCGCGATTTTCGAGCGGTTCAGCTCCAGCTGCTGTAGTTTACTCAGCTGCTCATTACGCTCCAGCAAGGCTTGTTGCACCTGTGCCTGCCAGGCTTTTTCCAGATAAATGCCGAGTACCAGACTGCTGGTCATCAGCACAGCAGCAAGCGTAGTCCCCAGCTCCAGCGCCGAGCGGGTCAATGCTGATTCAGCAATAAAACCCAAAGCCCGCAGCGCCGCCAGCACCACACTCAGCATCAGCACCGACATCGGCAGCAAAAACAACACCGCTTTGCGCCGCTGGGTTTTCAGCATCCACAGTCCAGTGACTAAAGTGACCAGCACACACAGCTGCATCAGATAAACCGCCAGCTGTTTCAGCTGACTCTGCCAGGCATATGACTGTAACAAAGCGCTGACCTGCGTGGCCGCGAATAACAACACGGCAACGGCCATCAGCAAGCCAAACAAACGCGCTAACCAGCCGGTATTCAGCTGAAAATAACTGCGGACAAAACCACTGCAGCAGAATATGGCAAGCGGCAAACACAATTCAGTCAACCGGTTCCAGCCCGGTGTTTCTGGCCATAACCACTGAAAAGGCAAACCATTGAGCTCAGCCTGCACTGCGGTGATACACAGCAGCAAACCACTGAACAAATGCAGACTGTGCTGACGGGTCACTGTTGCCAGCAATACCGCGAGCAAGGCGGCAAACAATAAAATTCCGAGGAAAAAACTATGCAGCATTTGCTGGCGCGATGCTTGTTGCAGCGCTGCATCCTTCGCGACATAACGCAGTGGCAATACACTTTGGCCGACGTTGTTCAGCCGCACCAGCAACTCGGCTTTATTCTGCTGCCAGCTGGCCTGCACCGGGAACATCAAACTGCTGGCCGGGATCAGCCGGTTGGCAAAAGGCCGTTGGTCGCCGCTTTGCATCTGCAGTGACACCTGCTCGTCCGGTGTCAGCAGATAAAAATCGACTTCATCGAGAAAAGGCGCATCGAGTGATAATACATAGTCATCGCGCGGCTCCAGCACCAACCGGAACCAAAGCGTACCGAGGCCATAACCCAAGGGCCGGCTTGGTTCTGCTAATAATTGCCAGCGCTCTGGCGGGATTTGACGGGCTTGCTGCGGGCTTTGCACTGCGCCATCCTGCAACAACCAGACCTGTACCGGCTGTGGCGCCAGATCATCACGGCTGCTGCCAAACATCAGATACAGACACAAGGTCACGACGGCCAACAATACCAGACCACTCAGCCACAAAACTTTGGGCAGGACGACCGGTGATTTCAAAATGCCGACTCCGGCGCCGCGGTTAATTCAGTGGTTTTTCCATGCTGAAGGTTTGTGAGCTGTAGCGATACTTGCCATAAGAGGGACATTTTTTAAAACCTTTATGCAGATAAAAGTTCAGCGCTTTACTGTTAATGATACGCGCGGTAGCCAGCACTGTGCTGAACCCCTGACTGCGCGCCTTTTGTTCCAGATAGTGTAACACGGCCGAACCGACGCCTGGCGCACTGGAATACATCCGTTTGATTTCGGCCCGGCTGGCATCTTCGCGCCGTAACAGACCACAACCAACGGCATGACCGTCGTGCCAGGCCACAACGGCCAGCAGTAACCCGGCGTCCTGAAAACTGAGCTTTTCCGGTTCTTCGTCCTGCGAATGGCCTAAGGCATCGGCCAGCCTGGCAAATAATGCCAGCAATGCCGGATCTGTCAGTTCAACTTCGGTCATACGATACATACAAAGCTCCGCTTATTGCGCCTGAGTCGTTGTGACCGGCGCCATGATTTGGGTTAACTGCGCAGTTAGCGGACCAACCAGCGCCTGATGCTTCTGATGAATGTAGTGATACATCGGCAATAGTTCCAGTGCGGGCAACACCGCCTGCAGCTGCAATTTTGGCAACTGCTTCAGGACATATTCGGCTTCGGCTTTGGGTAAAACCGCCACATCGACCCGGCCTTTGGCGACATATTGCAGTGCCTGCTCCAGGCTCAGCGCAGCCGTCAGGGCTTTGACCTGGTGTTGTTTTAACCGCGCCTCCACCGATAACATGCCCGCCATGTAGCTGACGCGCAACGATTGCAAATCAGCCCATTGCGTTGGTTTCAGCTGGGGATCACGAACAAATGCTGTTAGTTCCAGCTGATACACCTGTACCGGAATGCGGATTAATTGCGGGACTACCTGCTGTAAGCTTGCGGCTGCTGCCAGATTGCCATCAACCAACACCCCGCGGGCGGCTTCGAGGCGTAATCGTTCCAGCGGCATCGTCTCCAGCTGCATCTGCAAACCGATGTTCTGATAGGCCTGTTGCAGCCTTAACACCAACGGATGTTGTGGCGACACCTGCGTCAAAGTACCGATATGCATAACCTGTTCTGCGGCGGTCACCAGGCCAGAGAGCAGGCTGAGACAGGTCAGCCACGCACCCAATCTGAGGCAATGCAGCCATTTATTCCGTTTCACCCTGTGTTTATCTCCATTCGGCGCAGTTTGCCTGCCATTGGCTGCAAAAAATTCGTGATATTGTCACAGTGTTTGGCATACTCGGGACACTAATTCCAGAGATAACCATAGTCAAACTTCTGTGCCAGAGGATTCCACAATGAAAAAAACTCTTGTTGCGACCACAGTCGCCACTGTATTGGCCTTAGGTGCCTGTACCGACAATAAACCAGCCGCGCCAGAGCAAAAAGCTGCAGCGCCGGCTGAAGCAACAGCTGCTAAAACTGAAGCTGCACCAGCTGCAGTGGCTGCAGAGAATCCGTTACTGAAACGCAGTTCGCTGCAATATCAGGCGCCGGAATTCGACAAAATCAAAACTGAGCATTTCCTGCCTGCCATGCTGCAAGGTATTGAAGAACACGCCAAAGAAATCGACGCTATCGCCAACAACGCAGAGCCTGCCACTTTCGAAAACACTATTGTCGCGATGGAAAAAACCGGCGATTTACTGGGCCGCGCCAGCGGTATTTTCTTCAACCTGTCTGGCTCCAACAGCAATGCTGAGATCCTGAAAATCCAAGCCGAGATTTCGCCAAAACTGGCGGCGCACAGCGACAATATCAATCTGAATCCAACGCTGTTCGCCCGCGTCAAAGCAGTGTATGACAACCGCGCCAGCCTGAACCTGGACCCGGAATCGCTGCGTTTAACTGAAGTCACTTATGAGCGGTTTGTCCGCGCCGGTGCTTTGCTTGATGATGCGCAGAAAACCCAAATCCGCGCGCTGAACGAAGAAAGCTCAAAGCTGACCACCAAGTTCAGCCAGAACCTGCTGCAAATCACCAAAGACATCGCCATTTTTGTTGATGACAAAGCCAAACTGGCCGGTTTCTCTGAAGCTGAAATCACTGCCGCCGCTGAAGGCGCCAAGGCCAAAGGTCAGGACGGCAAGTACATCATTGAAATCACCAACACCACCCGTCAGCCGGCATTAGCCCAGCTGGAAAACCGCGAACTGCGCCAGCAAATCTGGGAAGCTTCGGCTTACCGTGGTACTAAAGGTGAAACTGACAACCGGCCAATCGTCGCGCGTTTAGCACAAATCCGTGCTGAGCGCGCCAAGTTACTTGGCTTTGACACCCACGCGCATTTCTCGCTGGACCAAAGCATGGCGAAAAATCCAAAAGCGGTGATGGATATGCTGGGCAGCATGGCGCCGACTGTGGTGGAAAACACCAAAAAAGAAGCCGCTGCCATTCAGGACATGATCAAACAGACCGGCGGCGCTTTTGAGCTGCAGCCATGGGACTGGGAGTTCTACGCCGAGAAAGTGCGGAAAGCCAAATACGATTTAGACGAAAACGAAGTAAAACCATACTTCGAATTCAACCGCGTGTTACACGACGGTGTGTTCTACACCATGAACAAACTCTTTGGCGTCAGCTTCAAAAAACGCCCGGACTTGCCGGTTTATCACCCGGATGTAGAAGCATACGAAGTGTTTGACGCCGACGGCACCAGCCTGGCGATTTTCTACGCCGACTACTTCGCCCGCGAAGGCAAACGTGGCGGCGCCTGGATGAGCTCTTTTGTCGAGCAAAGCGAATTGCTGAACGACAAACCAGTGGTCGTCAACGTGATGAACATTCCAAAAGGCCCGGCCGGCGAACCGACACTGGTCAGCTATGACAATGTCACCACCATTTTCCACGAATTGGGCCACGGCTTACACGGCATTTTCTCCAAAGTGAAATACCCGACTTTAGCCGGTACTTCAGTGTCACGTGACTTCGTTGAATTCCCGTCAACCTTCCAGGAAGACTGGGCGGCGCACCCGGACGTGATTGGCAACTACGCCAAACACTACAAAACCGGTGAGCCAATCCCGGCTGAACTGCTGGCAAAAATCATGAAGTCGCGCAGCTTCAACCAGGGTTTCGACACGCTGGAATATATGGCCGCGGCCTTAGTCGACATGGAATGGCACTCTATTCCGGCCGGCACCAAAATTGACGATGTGGAAAAATTTGAAGCCGACGCGCTGAAAAAACACGGCGTGGATTTAGCCGTAGTGCCACCACGTTACAAATCAACTTACTTCAGCCACTCAATGGGCGGCGGCTACTCAGCCGGTTATTACGCTTATATGTGGTCTGAGATTCTGGCGGCCGACGCCTTTGCTTTTGTCCAGCAACAAGGTGGCCTGAAGCTGGAAAACGGCGCCAACTTCCGTAAAAACATTCTGTCGGTCGGTAACACCAAAGACCCGATGGAAGCTTACAAAGCCTTCCGCGGTAAAGAGCCAACCACAGATGGTCTGCTGATCCGCCGTGGCCTGAAAGCACCGGTGAACTAAGCAACAAAGTTTGCTGAGTAAAAAAAGGGGACTTAGGTCCCCTTTTTGCTGCCTGATAGAAAACAGCGCGGACTTGATCTGCCTCAAACCACCACTCAGCACTCTGACCTAGGCTTTATCTGAACATCTGGTTCTGCTGCTGTGCAGCACAGACCTCCAATCTGTTCGTTTTCCTGTGAGTCAATTCGCCCGGTCTCTGTCCCGGGCTTTTTTTGCCTGCATTTTTTACTGACTCTTTATACGCCGGCACCGGCGCTTTGCAGCATTTTTACAGCCTGCCCTTTTACAATGTCATGGTGTTTTCCACCAGGAACCCAAAATGTACAGTCCACTTCAACCTATTGCGATTTGTCAGCACGATGCCACCCAGGGACCGGCCTATTTGCAGACCTTTCTTGACCAGCACGGTTTGCCTTACCAGATTTTTGCCGTCAATCAGGGCGATGATGCGCCGGTTTGCAGCAAGGATTATGCAGCCGTTGTGGTGCTGGGTTCGAATGCCAGCGTCAACCAACAACTGCCCTGGATCCGTCGTGAAGAACAGTTGTTAGCCGATGCCATTATGCGCCACAAGCCGATCCTCGGTCATTGTTTTGGCGGTCAGTTACTGGCGAAAGTGCTGGGGGCGGAAGTAAGACCGAACATGGTGCCGCATATCGGCTGGGACAAAGTGCAGCGGACGCTGTATCCGGAAGCGCGATTTTGGCTGGGTGAGCAGCAGGACCTGTTTATGTTTCACTGGCATTTTGAAACTTTCCAGATCCCACGAGGAGCCAAACGCCTGTTGTTTGGTCAATATTGTCTGAATAAAGCTTTTGCCTATGGCCCGCATCTGGCGCTGCAGTCGCATCTGGAAGTGACCGCAGAATCCGTCCGCAACTGGTGCCGTCAGGACCACGCCAATATCTGCAAGTATGCGCATCTGAACTCAGTGCAAAGTGAAGCCTGTATTCTGGCCGAACTGCACAGCAAAGTCAGCGCCTTGCACCAGACCGCCAACAAAGTCTACCGGCGTTGGCTGCAACAGATCCCCGCCATGCAGCCACAGCTGCAATGCCACCGTCAGCTGGCGCTGTAACCCCGACCAGGAACCACAAAAATGTCTGCACTGATCGTTTGCGATGCGGGTCTGCAAACTGCACAGATCCTGCAAAAAGTGGCCGGGGCGCAGCTCCATACGAAAAGCTCTTTGCATTTGCTGGTGGCCTATCTGCCATGCAGCGATGCGGCCATCACTGCACAAAGTCTCAGGCAAAGCCTGAAAGAACATGCTCTGAGCGCAGATATCAGTCAGATTGACTGGTTACCTGCCACCGAATTACCGGAGCGGGTGCAGCGGCTCACAGTGCAGTATCAGTTTGAACTGGTCTGGTGGTAAGCAGGTTCGGCGACATCTCAGCAGATTTGGCCGGCAGCACATGAAACCAGTCGCTGGCTCTGTCCGGGGCTATGGTCAGCAACAGCCGCATGCAAACAGATCTGATCCTGTGACTGCACTTGCACCAGAAAATAACCACCGCCGGCAGAGAGCTGTCTCACCTGAAATTGGGTCAGGCCTAAACGATTAGACCAATAAGGTGCTAACGAACATTGCGCCGAGCCGGTGGCGAGGTCTTCATTGATGCCGATGCCGGGCGCAAAATAACGCAGTACATAGCCAATCGCGGTTGTACCATCCTGAGCATACAGCGGCGCGGTCAGAATACAGGCGTGATAAGGCTGCAGTTGCCGCAGCGTGGCGAAATCCGGCACAAACGTCTGCACCTGTGCGGCGGTTTCCAACACTACAATCAGATCGCGGGTGGCGAAGCAGTCGGTCAGGACCAGGCCCTGTGCTGACAAATTCAGTCTGTCTGTCAACTGGGTCAGTGCCGCTGGCTTTTGCGCAGGCCAGGCCGGCAAGCACATCGCATAACAAAGTTGCCCGGCAGCGAGTGCCGGTAATTGCAGCGCACTACGTTTGATACTGATGTCGCCAAAGCGGCTGGTGAGCTTAACTTCTGGCCACTCAGGCCGCTGCGCCAACACTATTGCGGCCGCGGCCAGACTGCCGTGACCACATAAATTGATTTCCTGTGCGCCGGCAAACCAGCGCACCGGGATGGGTTGTGGTGCCGTTTGTGCCGGTGGTAACCGCATAAACACTGTGACTGGCACCGATTGTGTCGCTGCAAACGCCTGCAACACCGTATCTTCCGGCCATGCTGTCAGGACACAAACAGCTGCCGGGTTGCCGCTGGCTTCATCGCTACAAAATACATCCAATACAAATGCTTGCATATTCTCCATTGCGCCTGTTTCTGTGGTTTTGCACTATGTCTTACACAGCGTCCCTGCATCGCAGCTTATCAAAGATGTATCAGACGTGTTGCTGGCTTTTATTTTCAGGAGTACCGCTATGTCTTACCTGTTGGAACAACAACCCCCCACTGTCGCCGATTATTGCCATTTACGCGTAGCGACTGGGCTTAGTCCGAAGACGCCGGAAGCGGCGCGGATTGGCCTTGCGGCAACTTTATTTGCGGTGCAAATCCGCCATGAAGGCCAGGTCATTGGCATGGGCCGGTTAGTTGGCGATGGCGGCTGTCATTGTCAGATTTGTGATATCGCCGTGTTACCGCAGCATCAGGGCAAAGGCTTGGGCAAACAAATCATGCAGGCACTGATGGATTATGTCGACAGCCAGTTACCGGACAGTTGTTATGTCAATTTGATTGCCGACGGCGATGCGAAATTTTTGTATCAGCAGTTTGGTTTTGCCGACGTGGCGCCGGAGTCAATTGGCATGGGATTGACGTTACCGCGTGCAAGACTACCGCGTTAAAAAGAGCCGTGTTAAAGAGAGCCAGATTAAAAGCCGGCTGTATCCGGCGCCGCCCCTCTGTAACTCAGCGCGCAATGTGCCGGGAATTGGCGCTTTGCCGGCTTTCCACTAGGCTTGGATCCAGCTTCGTTCTACCCATATCAGCCCCACAAGGAATTCGTGATGAGTCAACTCGATTTATATTACGCCACCAACCGCTGCCACCTCGGCAAAGACCGCTGGAATCCAACCGCCTACGGCAAAAAATTCAGCGACGACGGCATGGAAAACCTGCGCTTTGGCCGGGTCAGTCTGCAGCTGGACGATGCCAGGGTGCTGAAATGTTTTCAGACGCCGGTGGGTCAGCTCGGCAGCGGCGACGGACTCAGTCTGATGGACTACCTGAGCAAGCAGGTGCCGCATGGCAGCATTCAGGCTTATCAGGAAGCGTTGCAAAGTAACATCCATCAGGACAGCCAGAATGCTGCCTTAGGGTCGGCAGCGCTGTTTCAGGATATTCAGCAAGCCATGCTGCAAAGCTCCGATGTGCTGGTGTTTATTCATGGTTTTAATGTGTCCTGGCAGGATGCTGTCGCCAATGCCGCGGCACTGCAATTGATGCTGAACCGGCCCGGTTTGGGCGATCCGAAACAAAAAGTGCTGGTGCTGTTGTTTACCTGGCCTTCCGATGGCCAGGCTTTACCTTTTACCTCTTACCGCAGCGACAGAGCGGAAGCCGAAGGCTCAGGCGCGGCTTTTGGCCGGGGTTTACTGAAATTACGCGATTTTCTGGCTGGCCTGCGTGATCGCAGCGGTCAGGGCCAGGCCTTGTGTGGCCAGAATATTCATTTGCTCTGTCATTCGATGGGCAACTATCTGCTGCAACACACGCTGCGCCGGATTGATGATTTCACCCCAGGCAATGCGCTGCCGCGGCTGTTTGAGCAGGTGTTTTTATGCGCACCGGATGTCGACGATACTGCGCTGGAAGACCCGGCAAAGCTGGGCCGGCTGCATGAACTGGCACGGCAGGTTACCGTGTATCACAACAAAGGTGACAAAGCGCTGGTGATTTCGGATTACACCAAAGGCAATCCGGATCGGCTCGGCTCCGCCGGTGCCGCCCGCCCGGTTGCACTGCATCAGAAAATTCAACAGCTTGATTGCAGCCTGGTGGTGCATGGCCTGACCAAGCATGGTCTCAGTGAGCACAGTTATTATCTGATTGGCGACATTAATCTGGACCTGCGTCACAGCATGGACGGGCTGAGCCCGGCCGACCCGCAGCGCCGGCGCCAACGCCATCCCCTGTATGCCAATGTCTGGCTGTTTAGCTGAATCACCGGAGATCTGCCATGAACCAAAGTGCATCAATTAATATTCAATCCGGCCAGCTCAATCTGCGTCAGGCGCCGGACAGCCAGAGTGCTATTGTCGCCCGCCTCAGTAAAGACCGGCCGGTGCAGGTGCTGGCCGAAGCGGGTGACTGGTACCGGGTGCGCGCCGGTAATCAGGAAGGTTATGCCGCCAAAGCCTATATCACGTTGTCGTCACCGCTGCCGCCAGCCACCGCAGTGCCGCCAACAAGTACCGCTGCGCAGACCTCAGATGCTGATGATTTTCAGGTCGCAGCCGGTCAGCTGACTTTTGATGCCGAAGGTATGGAACAACGCGGCCGTTATTTCAGCCGCAACCCGCATGTGCCGACCGACAGCTCCGGCGTGACGCTGGGCCGTGGCTACGATATGCGCGATAAAACCCCGGCGATGATCCAGGCCGATTTATTAGCCTGTGGCCTCGACACCACTGCCGCCACGCTGTTTGCCAAAGCCGCCGGTTTAAGCGGCGCTGCCGGGAAATCATTTATCACCCAGAACAACCTGAGTAATTTTGAAATCAGCCCAGGCCAGCAAAAACTGCTGTTTGCGCTGACCTATCAACAAATGGTCAGTGACGTGCTGCGCATCTGCCAAAAGCCGGATCTGGTCAAACGTTATGGCGTGACCGACTGGGCGGCACTGCCAGCCAAAGTGCGGGATTTGGTGGTGGATTTACGTTATCGCGGCGATTACACGCCATCGAGCCGCGAACGCCTGCAGCCATTGCTGGTTGCCAACAACAGCGGCGGTATTCGTCAACTGATGGCGGACGAAACCTATTGGTGCGGACCAGAGAAAGTACCGCAGGACAGATTCCGCCGCCGCCGCGATTATTTGGCGTGATTCAGTTGCCCTGCAACTTGTTTTAACCAGCCGGATAATGTCCCGAGCGCCTCCGGAGCAATCGTCTGGTCAATCAGCAGATACTCTGTCGGATGACCGGTTTTTGCCTGCTGCAGCAAATGGTTCAGTCCAGGCACAATCACAAACTGACTTTGTTTATTCGCCGCTAAGGCCTGTTTGATCGCAGCCACATGCGCAGTCGCTGGTACCTGCATATCTTTATCGCCATGCAGTACTAACACCGGACAGCGCAGCTGACGCAAATAAACTGCCGGATCCAGCGCCAGATAACGGCGCAGCCATGGCGTTAATAACGGCTGCAGCGCCTCGGGCGGAATACCCTCAGCCGGGATCTCCAGCTGAGTACGTAGTGCCTGGGGTAAAGCCGCCGTCGCCTTCGCCATCGCCGCCAGCGCCGCCTGCTGGTCAAGTTCGCTGGCGGCAATTTTAAACAAACCCAGTTCCTGTTGCTGATTCGCCAGTATCAGCGCTTCCGGCATCGCCTCGGCACGCCGCATCGTGGCGTCCTGCAGACTGATACTGTCTGTACCCTTGAGACCGGGCGCGGCCAGCAAGGCGATAAAGCTGACTAAGTCCGGCGCTTTTGCCGCCACCATTGCGGCTATCAAACCGCCTTCACTATGACCGACCAGGCCAATCCGGCGGCCATCAACATTGGGTTGTTTCTGCAAAAATTGCACAGCCGCCAAGGCATCGGCAGCATAATCATCACTGGTTGACCCCGGATGCAACGAGCCACCGGTCAGGCCTACGCCACGTTTGTCATAACGCAGCACTGCGAAGCCTTGCCGGGTCAGCTGATCCGCCAGCACCGCCTGAGTTTTATGCAGAGAAATATTGCCGTCGCGATCATGAGGTCCACTGCCGGCAATCAGCACCAGCGCTGGAAAAGGGCCATCCCCGCTGGGATAACTTAAAGTCCCCACCGGCGACACCGCCGGATCTGCCGTATCAAACACCAGCTCCTGGGTCAGATAAGGCAGTGGGGCGACCGGATGCTGTGGACGCAGCCGCAACGCATAGACATGGAATTCACCGGCGACCTGTTCAATCACAAACTGGCTGCGAAGACCACTGCGGCCAGTCCCTTCAATTTGCAGGTGGCTTGGCCGGTCGAGCAGCAACTGTGGCGACGTCAGCTGGATCTGTCGCTGCTTGAATTGCTGCTGCAGCGCCGCTTGGTCCGGCGCGGAGAACAGATAACGTTTGATGCTATTGGCGGGCGTCGTGGCCGCATGCGCCTGGCTGCTGAGCATGACCACAAGCATTACCATGTACCGCAAACAGGCGCTAAATAGAGCCCCCAAACGCATAAAATCATAACCCCCTTTACCATAACCCTGCATGCTCAAATCCTTAAGTTGTTGGAATGTCGGGGTTATGTCGTGGGGGAAACGCAAAAAGTTGGGCGCGGGCAGCAAAAGTCCAAAAAAAGCATTCGCCACCATCGCAACCAGCAGGTTTATTGCTTCAATACCGCCGCCCGGTATTGGCTGGGCGTTTGCTGCAATTCCTTTTTAAAGGCGGTATAAAACGACGATTTGGCGTTAAAACCAACATTCATCGCAATATCCAACACAGTCAAATCGGTGTCTTGCAGCTGTCTGGCTGCCGCCTGCACCCGATAGCGGTTGACGTAATCAAAGAAATTGAGCCCAAGCGTTTCGTTCAAAGTTTGTGAAATGTAGTTCGGCGAGCAACCGATGTGACGCGCCAGCCTGGGCAATGACAGCGTAGCATCCAGATACAGCTGGTCCTGTTCCATCGCCTGCTGCAGCTTGCTGGCGATACTGGCGGCCTGCTCCGCGCCCAGTGCCGAGCGCCGATATTTACCTTCAACGACGGCCTGCAGCACCTCCTGCAGATCATCGGGCGAGGCGGTTTCCTGCCCTGACACAACCACGCGGTCAGATTGAGCCAGCATGGCAAACCCAGGTTTTTGCCGCAGCCCCCACAGCGCCAGATACCAGACCAGCAGCAACGCCAACACATCTTTGAGCAGCAGACCTGACGGCAACGGCGCCACCAGGTTGTCGTATAACAACGCTGTCGCCAACAGGCCACCGCTCAGAGCAACGGCCAGCAACAAGCCGTTAATCCAGCGCGCTTCTTCGGCTTCAGTACTGGCGAACAGCTGGCGTAACTGTGCCCGGTACAGTTGTAAGCGGCGCATCACCGCATACAGATAAAAACCAGCCTGCAGCACCCAGCCGGTGATCAGCAAAAAAGTGAGGATAGCCAGGCTATACACCAACCCGCGCAGAGGCGCAGTAACATGCTGCAAAATATCGTCACGACCTTCAGCAATCAGCGCATGCCGCATGTTGCCGGGCAACAATAACGTGATGAACACTATCACCAGACACAGGGCAACCAACGCAAAATGCGGCCATTCACGGCGACTAAAGCGCCAGCCGGCGCTGGCGGTTAAGCCTTTGACATAACACCAGAACAACGGTGGCAACAGGTATAACGCCGGCAAAGCCAATATCAGTGCCAACAGGCGTAAATCAGGTGCTAACACCGCCAGCACTGGCTGACAAATCAACACGGCAATGGCCAACAGACAGCCGGCTAACGCCAGATACATCTGCTGCTGCCGGGCACGCAGCAACAACAGATGCACGCTGAACGCAATCACCGCCATCGTGCCGCAGGTGAAAAAATAGCCGAGCGGATTGTCAGTCAAACTTCACCTCCGTGCTTGTGTTTATCTTGTGAAATCATACCGCTATTTATCCAGCCGGCGTCCGGCCCTGCAGGGATGGACAGCAGAGGTCCGGGCCTATGGTTCCGGACGACAGCGGTGGTGGCCTATCGCACATTCAGCAAATCCAAACCGCAGAGGAACTCAAGATGTTTATTGCCCATCATGCGCAAAGCCGCCACTCTGATGCAAGCCGCACCTGGCAATGGCCACTGGTGCTGATTTTATATCTGCTGCTGGCCGTGCCCGGCATCCCGGCACTGTTGATTATCTTATTGTTGTTGGGTCAGTCATGGCTACCTGCTGAACTGCTCAGTCTGGTTAATCCGCGGTATCTGCAGACACCTGCGCCCATTTTGCTGCACGCTGGCAGTGGCGTGCTGTTTTTCCTGATGGTGCCGCTGCAGTTCTCGGCCCGGCTACGCCAGCGGATGCCGCGCTGGCACCGGCACAGCGGCCGGCTGGCCCTGTGCAGTGGCTTGCTGATGGCCGCGTCCGGTATCTGGATGCATCATTTTTTAACGCCGGCTGACCTTGGCCCGCGCTATCTTGGACTGTGGGCGCTGAGCCTGACCATTATTGGCTGTTTCAGCATGGCGTTTTACCGGGTGCGCCAGCGCCGCTTTATTGCCCATCAACGCTGGATGTGCCGGGGCCTGGCTGCTGTTCTGGCGACCTTAAGTGGTTTATTGCTGGAACTGGTCGCAGCTTTGACATTAGGCCAGCTCGACGGCTGGCAATTGGCGGTCAGCCAGTGGCAACATGACTATGCCCGGCTTACGGCATTGGGCCTGAATTTGCTGGTGCTGGAGGCGTATTGGCGGCGCCAAACAACGCCAGAGCTTGAGGTCATCAACCAGCACGAACTGACCTGAACCGACAGATTTACCAGACCTTTACCCAATCCTGACTGTGTGCTGTCATCCGCTTCTGCCACACTGGCAACTTCAGCACGATACAGGGAGTCAAGGCGATGCCAATGCGTCGACACATCATCAGCACTGTGGTTTTTTCTCTGAGTCTGGCAGCTTGTGGTAGCGGCAGCTCGTCACTGCCGCCGACTCAATCCACGCCGACACAACCGCCCCAGGCCAGCTGTGACCTTAGCGCGCTGGAACAAAGCCTGCGCCAGCAGGCAGCCGCCCTGAAAACCGACACTGATTTTACTTTGTTGCTGGAGCGCTTTGACGGCCGTAGCTTCAGCTATTCGCGCGGCGGGTCCAGCGCTGTGACATCTTACGAATCGGCATCGACCTCGAAATGGGTCAGCGCTGTGATCATGCTGCGCCTGGTCGACAGCGGTGTGCTGAAGCTCAGCGACACGGCCGCCAGCCGGCTCAGTGACTGGCCGTTCAGCGCCAGCCATCCGCTGTCGCAAATGACCTTGCAGCAACTGCTGAGTTTTACCTCAGGTCTCACCGAAGAACCTTTGTGCCTGAATTTACCCGGCATCGATTTTGCTCAGTGTGTGCGCCAAGGGCTCAGCAATAACAGCGCCAATGGCCGCCTCCCCGGCACTGTGTTTGATTACAACGGCCTGCATTTACAGGTCGCCGGGCTGATGGCCATTCGCGCCGCCGGCGCTTCTGACTGGCAAGTGCTGTTTCGCCAATTTACACAACAAACCGGTTTATTCAGCACCGCCCGTTATGACTTGCCGTCGAGCGGCAATCCCCGCCTCGCCGGCGGTATGCACTGGACAGCGCAGGAATATCTGGATTTTCTGCGGGCCCTGCAGCAAGGCAAATTATTGTCCGCCGCGCTGCAGCAACAAATGCTCGCCAATCAGCGCGGTACAGCCACAGTGGCGAATTCCCCCGCGGTCAGCGGCTTTGGTGCCGACTGGCCTTATGGCCTCGGGCATTGGCTGGAATGCAGCAACGGCCAATGTGCAAGCGCACAGCGCCATTCCTGCCCAGGCGCTTATGGCGCTTATCCGCTCATTGACTATCAGCATCAATATCTGGCGATGTTGGCCCGCGAAGGCCAGCTGGGCAGCTTTGTCGAAGGCAAAGCCGTGGTCGATGCACTGACACCCGCCATCCAGGCCTGGGCCGGTTGTAAACCCTGAGTTAGAGTGGCGCTCGCCGGCGTCGCAGTAAAGTGCGCGCCAGCCAGTACAGCGTGGTCAGCAGCACCAACAACACCGGGATCACCAGCAGCGGCAGGCCAAGCAGCGAACTGTTACGCATAATGGCCGGGAACACCTGCATCTGACCGGTGAAAAAAGACCCGGTGGCAATCAACATGGCAAAACCCATCCGCCACAGATGCCGCACCAGACGCTGTGCCCCGGCGATCTGACCGGCTCTTAACAAACGCAAGTCCAGCGCCACGCACAACAAACTGACCACGCCGAAAAATACCAGCGCCTCAGGCGGGCTGTTTCTGGTGATTAAACTCGCCGGGTCTTGCTGGTAGTTGGCCCACAGCAGCAGTGCATGCACACCGACCGTCGCCGCAACCAGCGCAAGCCCCGCCAGCAGCAGGTAGCTCTCACCCACTTTGCGTTTCACCACCAGCCAGGCCGTCGCCACCAGATAAGCGGTAACCACAGCGACCACGCCGGTGACATGGTCGGTGCGCAGGAAAAATGAAACGATGGCAGCACTGCCGGTCATCACCAGCATCAACAGCGTAAACAGGTTGCCGGCTTTGCGGTGCAGCGGCGAACCTTTGGTGGCGATCATCGCTAATGCGCCGGCAACAATGGCCACTAAACCCGCGAGAATATGGATCCACGTCATACAGCACCTTGTTTCGATATAGAGTTGATGGCAGCAGCATAAGCGAATCAGCGGCGTCTGTTTGCCGCGAACAGGCTGAATGACGGATTGGACTGGCCTGACGACGATATGGCCAGACCGGCGACGACAACGCCGGCCTTGTTACAAGCCCCAGTCATTTATCTGCCAATAACGTCATTGACACCAACCGGTGCGTCGGCCATCAACTCAGGCCACCCGGTTTGCGCTTTGCAGTGTAAGCTAGAGCATCTTGCAACCTGATAGCTGCTCCGCGGCCATGACACAGCAAGTGCTGCTGTTTTGTCGACATTGGAAAAAAGATGCCACACGCTGATCTTCCGCCCGTTTTACCAGCGACACCAGCGCTGTTTAGCTGGTCACGCCTGCGCGTCGTGCTGCTGGCCAGCCTGGTGCTGACGCTGTTATGGCTGCCGATTTTTGAATCGAGCTGGCTGTTGCCACCGACCCGGGTGTTGTTTGTCGGCTGCGTGCAATTGCTGGCATTTGGTATCGTTGAACGCTGGCCAAAGCGTTTGCCACGCTGGGTGGCGCGCTGGGTATTGCAGGTGATTGCCGTCGCGGTGGTGACTCCTTTTGCCGTGGCGTTGATTTATTCCCTGACCACTTTTTCGCTGCCTGAAGTGTGGTCCGCCGACCCGAAAAAACTGTTTGGCTTTGGTACTTTAACCGCTGCAGGTTTGTTAGTGTCGCCCTGGATTGCCATGTCGGCGCTGTACCGCCATATCAACGGCCAGGCCGAGCAGCAGGCGTTGTCGTTTGCGCTGGAACGCAGCCAATTAGCCCGGGACGCATTGGATTCACGGCTGCGGTTATTGCAGGCGCAGGTCGAACCACATTTTTTGTTTAATACCTTAGCCAATGTGCGTGAGCTGGTTGATGCCGGCTCGCCGCAGGCCTCTGAAGTGCTGGGCAGTCTCATCACTTATTTGCGCGCAGCAGTACCCAATTTACATCACAGTGCGACCACCTTAGGGCAAGAACTGGAATTGGTGCAGGCTTATCTGGAATTAATGCATATGCGCATGCCCGACCGGTTGCAGTTTGCTATCCATGCGGAACCGGCGGCCCTTGCCGTGCCATGTCCGCCGATGACGTTGCTGACGCTGGTGGAAAACGCCATCCGCCACGGCATAGACCCGAGTGAAGAAGGCGGTTTAATCGACGTTTCGGTGCGAATACAAGATGGGCGTTGTCTGGCTGAAGTGAAAGACACCGGCGTTGGGTTAAGCGGTGGGCTACATGGCGGGCTCAGCAGCCAGCAGACCAGTCAGGGTTTAGGCACAGGCCTCGCCAATTTGCGCGAACGCCTGCAGCTGGTGTTTGCCGGAGAAGCGCAGCTGAGCCTGACCGCGCTGGAGCCGCACGGTTTTTGTGTCAATATCAGTATTCCGGCGCCATCAAGCCCGGCAATGACTGTCACAATTGCAGGAGACTAAGATGACCTTTCCCCAGCCCACTGCACTGATTGCCGACGATGAACCTTTGCTGCGCAGTGCTTTAGCGCGGATGCTGGCCGCGAGCTGGCCGGAATTAACTATCGTTGCGCAGGCGCGCAATGGCCGTGAAGCGCTGGAACAGTATCAGCTGCACAAACCCACCGTCTGTTTCCTCGACATCCACATGCCGGGCATGTCCGGTATTGAAGCCGCCCGTCAGATTGGCCGTGGTGCGCATCTGGTGTTTGTCACCGCTTACAGCGAATATGCCGTCGAAGCTTTTACTCAGGGTGCGTTGGATTATTTGGTCAAACCTGTGGTCCCCGAGCGACTGGCGGAAACGGTGCTGCGGCTGCGCGAACGCTTGGGCGCAGCACAACAAGCGCCGGACATCGAGCAACTGCTGGACAAATTAGAAGCACGGCTACAGAAAAAAGCCGCACCGGAGCCATTACGCTGGATCAAAGCGTCGATTGGCCAGTCGGTGCGGATGATCGCGGTCAGCGACATTGATTTTCTCCGCTCCGATGAAAAATACACCCTGGTCGGCTGGCGTGACCATGAAGGCAAAGCGGCCGTTGCGCTGATCCGTACGCCATTAAAAGAGCTGATTGAGCAGCTCGATAGCAGCCACTTTGTGCAAATTCACCGCTCAGTGGTGGTCAATCTCGACCGCGTCAGTCACATCATTCGCGGTGACAACGAAACCGCCACTGCCTACTTAAAAGGCCGCAGCGAAAACCTGCCGGTCAGCCGAAGTTACCTGCACCATTTTAAGCAGATGTAGGTGGAAGGGTTGGTTCTGGCGCGCAAAAGAAGTAGGAGTCAGTAGACGCAACACTTTCCTCAGTGCTGTCACAGCGTAAGTGCTTTATTTTGAGTGGGTATACAGCCAAGATTCCACTCTGATTTTCTAATTGGAATAAAGGAGTAAAAACAATGGATTGGTTGCCAGATTTCATGAATAAGCTGTTTTCTCTTGAAGCACCATCACTGGAAGAAATCGAAGAAGCATACCAACTTAAAGAACAATTTATCCCTGATACAATTTATAAATTCAGAACGTTTGACACGGAAGGTCGTTCCCTTAGCAATCTGGAAGAAGGTTATGTCTGGCTAGCAGACCCGCTTACGTTAAATGACCCCTTTGATTGTGCACACCGTATCGATCCAGGGTTCATTATGAAACAATCATCCAATGATCTCCCATCACTTAGCAACACGCTCACAAAACAACAACTTACTGATTTAAATCAATCATTTATTGGAGAAGAAAAAAGTTTCATTGACTGTTTTATCGATGTTTTCAACAAAGACGGTACTATTGGCGGTGACCTTGACGTATTGCGACACGTCTTTGAGAAACGGATGGAAATTATCCAACATGAATTTTCTGACAGGGTTCGCCAATCATTCAAGCTTTGCTCATTTACAGAACGTTTGAATAGCCCTCTCATGTGGGCACATTATGCCGATTCCCATCGCGGTTTTTGTATTGCATATGACATTAAATCTCATATGCCTAATAGCCATATGAGAAGACTCTTATATCCAGTTGAATATGCGACTGATTTCTTTGATGCAACCGAATTTTTCATTAAAGGAAAAGACAATAAATCATTTAATAACTTGTACTTAAGCAAGGCTGGCTTAGTAAAATCAGTGGATTGGTCTTACGAAAAGGAATGGAGACTCTTATTTCCACATGGGATCTTAGATACCTCGCAAAAATTCAAGGTTTCACCTGCGAAATGTGTGTATGTCGGAACGGATATAACGCCTGAAAATGAAATTCAATTACGAGAGATATGCAACAGACTTGGTATTCAGGTTTTTAGAATGACTAGGTCACTTACTAAGTTTGAAATGGTCCCAAATACCGTCGCGATAAACTGAACTTAACACAGGGCAAAACTATTTCAGATTCAGGAATATCGAATCCCACTTTGTCGTTTCAAGCTATATAAGTTTTCGCAGATCCACCGGTTTAGTTTCCTTACTCAATAACTGGCTTCCCCTCGCCACCCAATCGCGTTTTTTCGTCGTTTAGGACTGCCAAACCGTCGGTCGTCCCCTGCTGATTGCTGCCGCTATGCCGAACAGCGACACTGCAGCTATCAAAGACCTGGCAAAGAGACAACCTAAGCGGTTGGACTCTTTGAAATTATGCAATTACGTCGCTTTGGAAACATCTTGCTATGTACAAATCTATTTCCCTTCCATCCTTTGTCAGCCAGGCAGTTGTCTGTGCACTGTTACTGAGCACCACCTCAGGCCTGCAGTCAGCAAACGCGCACGAATACAGCGCGCAGCTTGATGCAAAAAAGTATGCCGAAGTTGAGACGGCTGTCGCTGCCAAACTCGCCGTCGAGCCAAATAATGCCGATGCGCTGGTCGCCAGCATTGATTTGATTCTGCTACAGAGCAACATCAAGCGTTTTGACGAGGCCGCCAGCATGGCTGAGCAATGCATCAGGCATCACCCGAAAAATTCGGAATGTCATGAGTCGATTGGCAATGTGCTGAGCGCCAAAGCGGAACAAGGCGACATCATGACTGCTGTTGGCTCACTAGGCACCATTCGCGATGCGTTTAAACAGGCGATTACATTGGACCCGGCCAACTACAATGCAACGGTGTCGCTGCTGGGGTTTTATCTGGAAGTGCCGGGTTTAATGGGTGGCAGCACCTCCAGTGCGAAAAAGCTGATCCGCAGCACTCAACAAATCAACCCCGAAGCGGCGAAATTGCTGCAGGCCAAATTCGATTTATACGACGAAGAATTTGCCAAAGCCAGCGCCGGCGCTTTGACTGTGAATATCAGCAACAACGCAACGCTGCTGAAACTGCAGCGCGACCTGTTAGTGGATATTGGCTTGACCTTAAACAGAGAAAAGCAGTTTGCTGAGGCGGAAAAAATCTTTGCCGCAGTCATCCAGCGCCACACCGATGTTGCTCCTGCATATCTGGGTCTTGGCCGGTCATTACTGGAGCAAGGCAAAGCAGCGGAGGCTTTGCCGGCGTTAGAACAGTCTTTGCAAATCAATGCCACCGCGGCGGTGTATTACCGGCTCGGCCAAACCTGGCAGGCGTTGGGTGATAACACCAAAGCGGTGTCTGCATTTGAACAAGCCTTGGTCTTCACGCCCGCATTGTCAGAAAAAGCCCGTGAAGATGCGCAAATCCAATTAGCTAAACTGAAAAATACTGATACTAAAAACCCGGGCTTCGGCACGAAATAACTACTGCCCCGAGCATTTTTGGCACCTAGAGGAATCACATCATGAATGAAGTATCCAAATATCGGATTTATGCGCTGCGCGCTATGTATTTACTGGTGGTTATCGGACTGGCACTCAGTGTCTGGCCTGATGTTTTCACGGCAGAAAAACCCTTCGCCAGCTGGGGCAATGCCCAAACGGTACAGACAAGTATGCTGGGTGCGTTCTGGTTACTGTGCGCCTTAGGCGTGCGTTATCCATTACAGATGTTGCCTATCCTGCTGTGGGAACTGATTTGGAAAACGATTTGGCTGGTCACAGTGCCATTGCCTTTGTATCTCAGTGGCAACTTCGACGATAAATTAATGCCGAATGTGATTGCGATCGGCATGGTGGTATTGGTTTATCTGGTGCTGCCCTGGTCTTATATCTGGCAGCATTATGTGAAACAGCCGGGTACGCCTTGGCGCAACCCGCAACAGCGAGCAAGCTGACCCATGAAACAAATCCTACGCTTTATTCTGGTCGGCCTCATCGTCTTGCTCGTAAGCGCTGCCGGTTTATTCGGTTACCTGATTTACACACCAGAGCCTGCTATGCCGGCGCTGACAGGAACACTGACCAAAGCCACGCTTACGCTCGATGGTGAAACTTACACCTACCGCTTATATCTGCCAAAAGGCTTAACCCGAAACGCGCCGCTGGTGATGGTGTTGCATGGCTCCGGGCAAAACGGTGCGCAAATCCGCACTGAAACCGGTTATGGCTTTGAACGCCTCGCCGACCAACATGGCTTCGGTGTGGTTTATCCCAGCGGCAAAGCCTTTGACTGGAACGACTGCAGCAAAACCGGCGACTTTCTGGTCAACGGCCATGAATCCAATGACCTGCACTATCTGAATACCTTGGTCGACCGGCTGGTGGCCGCGCATGGTTTTAATCCACAACGGGTATTTGCGACCGGCGTGTCAGCAGGCGGTTTTATGGCTTTGCGTTTGGCGCTGGAATCGCCAACCCGTTTTCGCGCCGTCGCCGCTGTGTCGGCCAATGTACCGGCAGCCGGTAATTTCAAATGTAAGCCGATGGCACAAGGTACGTCAGTGCTGCTGATGAACGGCACCGCAGACCCCTTAGTACCTTATGCCGGAGGCGAGGTGTCGTTGTTGGGTCTGTTTTTCCAAAACGGCCAGGTGCGATCTGCCACAGCGTCGGCAGAGTTTTTTGTCGCACAAAATCAGCTGCCACAGAGTGCGAGATCTGAAGTTCCACAGCCTGACAGTCACAATGTGCAACGTCTGAAATGGCAGGACCAAAGCAGGTTTGAGGTCGAACTGGTCACTATTGTCGGCGGCGGGCATGGCATGCCACAGCCTTATTGGCAACGACCCCGACTGCTGGGCCCCTCGCCGATGGCGCCGAATGGCCCGGAACTGATCTGGCAGTTTTTTGCGCGGCAGAAACTATAACCAGGCAGACATGGTCAGAGTCGTCGGGCGTTGCAGCAAGCGGCACCCGCCGGGCTGATGTCGCTGTTTCTGTTGGGAAAATCAGGATTTTTTATGCACTTAAACACACAAGGTAATAACGCCGCGCAAAAGCACAAATGGATGGCTGCCGGCAAAAGTTTCGGCTGTTTATTGGTATTGTGGCTGACGACTATTTCTTGCTCCAGTGCCGTGGCGACACCGCCAACACAGGGGCAAACTCAGTCCATCAAGGCCGCAGAACCTCTGTTGCAGGCAAAAATCACCGACCTGGCCGGCGAAAAAATCGAATATGCCGCCCTTCGCGTTGCCAACCCCCGCGCCACACTGGTGTTTGAAAATGGCCTGATGCTTGATTTGCAGACTTGGGAAGCTGTGGCGCAAGGCTTAAACCATTGTTGTAATTTACTGTTTTACAATCGCCCTGGCGTCGGACACAGTGAATCAGAACAAGAAGTGCTCAGCCCTGCGTTATCGGCGGCCAGGTTACAACAGTTGCTGCAACAACAAAAACTAACACCGCCTTATGTGCTGATTGGGCATTCGCTTGGCGGCCAGTATGCGCAGGTGTTTACCAAACGCTATCCAGAGCAGGTGGACGCCTTGTTACTTGTCGACGCGCTGCCGCTTGGCCTGGTCAAGCCTGCCACTGATTTTCCCTGGTACACCCGAACTGGTTTATGGCTGTTTGCGCCACAAGCGACCCGTCAGGAAATCGCCAATATCAACGACATGGGCCGATATTTGCTGCAGGAGCCACAGCCCTTCAACAAACCGATGATTCGGCTGGTGACGCAAACAGCGACGCCGCAACCAAAATCAGCAGGCTTAGTGAAAAATCTGTTGAATGGCGTTATTTATGCCGAAGATTTTGGCGTCTGGGCACTCGACCCCGCAGCCGCAGAGCAGCGCATGAACGACATCTATCCGCAGGCTGAAGTCCGAACGCTGGTGGCGAATCATCGGGTACAGGAACAGATGCCCGGCGTGGTGGTTGATGCTATTTTTCGCCTGCTTGAGCAGCGCCGGCAGGCAATGGCGGCTAATGCGGCTCAACCATCAGCTCAGCTGCAAAAACCCGCTGTGCAGTAGTTTTTCCACCAGCACTAAACGCACATCGTCGCCGATCGGGCCCGGAATGTCTTTGACTGCAAACTGCGGCGTCTGGCGGACAAATTCCATGCTCTCAGCCACCGCCGGATGTACCAGCAGCTGGTCGCCGGGGAAACGAAAATCAAGAATATGCGCCAGTAGATTGACCTGGCCTATCGCCAGCGGCGAGTGTTGCACCTTAGTGTCACGGCTCAGTGGCGGCATGGCTGCGGTGGGCTTGGGTAGTTTAGCCAGCTCCAGCAACATGCGGGCCTGGCGGTGCGCCAGTGCCGCTTCGACAAAACCGGGTTGCTGACACAGCTGTAACAGCCGCTCCAGACCAGCCCGCATTTGCGCGCCGGCCACATCCAGCATTTGGCCATGCGACAGCGCATCGGCGCGGCCGGTCAGATTGGCGCGCAGCGGTTTTTCAAAATCGGCCATATAGTCCAGCGCGCTGCTGATGGCTTCGCGAATAGTGACAGGCACAAAACCAATCGAAATATGCAGCGATTCGCCGGTCGATTGCACTGTATGGGTGGTGCCACGTGGCAGATACAATAAATCGCCGGGTTTGACGTCGTAGACGCGGTGCGCACCAAGCGGCGGCACACTGGCGCCCAAAGCTTTCCACTTATTCGGCAGTTTTGGCGGCTCGTCGGAGATAAACCAGCGTTTAGTGCCGACCAGCTGAATAGCGATGACGTCGACTTCATCATCATGCACCGGCGCTTCGGCACCGGTCAGGCTCCAGAACAATACGGTACTGGCCGGATTGCCAAACAGCAGCGTCAGCGCCCGGTTCAACTGCGCCAGCGCTGGCGTGGCGTTGGTGACATCGGGAAAACGCACTGTGTAATCATTGGCGTGATATTCATTGAGTAACGCGGCAAATGCAGCAGCGTCGGGCACAGCACGGGGTTTTGGCGCCGGTACCTGCGCCTGGCGGATATGACAAGTCAGCGTAGCGGCGTATTCGGCAAAGTGACTGAGCAGCAAAGACTTCGGATCGTCGCCCAGCAACTGTCGCGCCGGCAGTGCCGTATCAGCCGGCAATAACAGCGGCCGGCGGCTGACCACTTCCTGGAAAAATTGCTCGTAACTTAATGGATGCAACACCTGGGCGAGCAGGTCACGGGCTTGGGCAAGGATCATCGGAATACTCTGGTTATACAACCGCGACTTGAACAGCCGCAACTTCAGGATGATTTTATCCTGAAGCGCTTTGCCGGATTAATCAAGCCATCTGCATGATCACAGACAAGCAGCCGAATTACAAACAAGTACCGGCGGGGGCGCGACGGGCATCCGCCGCTAATGGCCATTGCTGCAGCTCACCGGGCTTTTGTTCCAGATAATAATACAAGGCAATCAGCTGCCATTGCTTGCCATCAAAATACCACTGTAAGCTGTTAATGCCGGTGAAGTCGGCCTGTTTTTGCGTCGGATCCGGCCTTGACTCCACCAGGCTCAGCACTGTGGCGAACTGCCCATACCAACGGACTTCACGGCCAATCTCACATTCATAAAAGCCTTTGGGCCTGCTTTGTTGCAGGCTCTGCAAAAAAGCCGTACCACTTTGCTGACTGAGCGCCCCGCCAGGCCGGGCGCCTGCCACCACAGCGTCTGGGTGAAATAACGGCTTTAATGCCGCAACATCGGCCGCCACACCCGGCGCATGCGACATCGCCTGCCACATTCTGCTCACAGCAATGTCCAGCTGTTGAGTCTGTGAGTCAGCCGCATGGGCGTCAGTCATCATTGCCATCCAAGCCAGCAAAAAAATACAACTGTTTTTCATATAGATACCTCAATGCCGATGCTAAAACAGCATAACACTGCGGGAGGCTCGTCGGTCACAGCTGGGACGACTGGTGGGAACAGCGGGCTGAACCGGGGCATGGATTGACAGCCATTCCATGCCAGGAAAACCCGCAAGCTGTTGGTTCAGCGCCGCGCCCGACGACACCAGCCGAGCAGACCTAAACCGAAGACCCCGACTAACCAGGTCGCAGGAGCTGCGACTGTATTCGTTTGTGACTGGTACTCACGGTACAAATAGACACCAGCTCTGTCATCAGCAATGTTCAGATCACCCCAGCCATAGTCATCGATATAATCGACATGGTCTTCAACAAACTTACGGCTTTTCCGATAGACAACGTGGTAATCAACAACAATCGCAAGGGAACGATGAGTCGATACACCCCAGACATTAAACTCATCAGCCAATATTCCGCTGGCAAATCCTGCAGAACCATCCGCGAAATCCGCCCAGAAATTCTCCGCATCCAGCTCAGCGTCTGCCACATCCCCCAATAACTGGATCAGAGGGACAGTGCTGACCTTGGTATCATAATGATATCCCTGATAATTTAAGCCAAACCAATTCGACATCAGGCTACGGAAATCCAGCTTGGTGGCAACCCGCCAGCGGTCCTGCGCTTTAAACTGGCCACCCGCGTCAGTCAAATCTGTCATGACGTCCTGCAGGGAACGACCGCGGGTTTCGGTCAGGTCCAGCCATTCCAGGCCTGTGGTCTGATCGACGGTAGTTTTTCCGAGATCCAGAAAACCCAGACCCGACGGGCTGACCACGGTGGCCTGGGCTGACCAACCAGCCAGCAAACCACCACACAAAATACTGATACGCAATAAAGGGGAAACGGAACGGAATGTCATGCAGATCCTCGGAGTGAAAAGATTGATTTCTTTGCCTGGAGCTTTTCTGCCCACACGCGACAAAGAAACAAAAATGCAATATTCAAACCAACATAAAAACCAAATAATTACATAAAGTTACAAATTAAGGTATTAAAGATGTAAATAGAACTGACAGCAATTTGTTTAATAAAGATACAAATTCATTCAGAGACCAGATCCAATCAGTACCCATGACTGCGGAATCATCGGCGTACCATTCATGCCCAGCAAAACAACAACGCCGGCAAAAGCCGGCGTTGGATTTTCTATGCTGCAAAGCAGCTTTATTCGACCGCAGTTATTGTTTCACCACCTTCAACACCGGCGCTGTTGGTGTGGCGGCATTGACGGTAAAGAGATAAGTGCCACCTTCCGCAATATTGATTTTCAGGTTGTCGTTGCTGGCGGCCAGCGTTTTATTCTGGCCTACAGTCACGGCCTGGCCATCACTGCCGGCGCCGTAGTTGACGGTCGACCAGTCGGCGGAGGCGAACTTAAACTCATAGTCACCGGCCGTCAGTGGGATGCTGAACTGATACAAACCAGCACTGTAGACAAACTGACTGGCTTCGCCCCAGCCGTTCATGCTGCCACGCAGGAACACTTTGGTGGCGCCGTAAGGCACAAACTCGGACACCGTCAGCACCGGCGCTGTTGGTACCGCTGCATTTAAGGTGAATACATAAGTACCGGCATTAAAGGCCGCCCGCATATTGGCACCTGAGCGTTGCAGTGTTTGCGCGACGCCAAACTGCACATCCTGCTCGCCGCTCTTGGCACCAAAATCAACAGTTGACCAGTCACCGGAGGCAATTTTGAACTCCTGGCTACCGCTGCTACCGATGCTGACTTTGGCCTGATACAGACCAGCGCCGACATATTCAAAGGCGTCGACTTCACCCCAGCCGTTCATGCCACCGCGCACAAAGACTTTGGTCAGGCCATATGGCGCGATATCCGGTGCGCCCATCGTGGCATCTGCTTTGAGGCCAGTGCCCTGAGCACCCGCCTGTGCTTTGACAAACACCGCCATGGTATAAGCCGGCACCACAAAACTGCCATCGGCACCTTGCATGATAAACCGGGAGTCACTGACACGGCTGTCGGCAGAACCCTGCTGCACTTCATGCAGGGTAAAGCCTTGAGCGGTCGGCACTTTATGCGTTTTTTCGCTGGCAGTGCCGTTAATGACTACCACTACAGCGTCAAACGCCGGGTCTAAATCAGTCAGACCGACACCATCGTCAATGCTCATCACAATCAAACCCTGCGTCAGGTTTTTACCGATGTTGTGGAAACCCACCCGGTCCATCACATCCTGACCAGACGTTAAGCGGAACAGCTTGCTGGAATGTCTGATTTTCAGGAAATCCTGGAACACAGCACCAGCCAGTTCAATATGCTCCGGATACGCCGTGGTATTCGGGTTATTGGCGATGGTTTTGATGCTGTCCCACGCGCTCTGGTTATCTTGTGCCAATGGCAAACCCACATTCCAGTTATTGCTTTGTTTACTGAAATCAACAAAGTTAAACCAGTCACCGGCGTCATAACTGTTGCGGTCCATCGATTTGGAGCGCAGTAAATCATCGCCCATCTGCAGGAACGGAATACCTTGTGACAACAACGGAATACCCAGTGCGATGTTATGAATACGCACGCGGTCGTCGATGCTGACGGAGGCTTTTAAGCCAAACTGCAGTTTGTCCCACAGCGATTCATTATCGTGTTTCGACACATAGTTGATAATGTCGGCCGGATCTGTGGCATAACCAGCTGGCTGACCGTTCCAGTTCAGGCCTGAAGCTTTGCCGGTATTGCCCTGATAATCTTTAAACACAAAGTCTTTTAACGTGCCGGCCAGACCAATCTCAATCAGGTTCTGATCTTTCAGTTTGCCGACATCGCTGTCGCCGCTAAACAGTGCGACGTTACGCACCGCATCGCGCTCACGGTCGTTAAAAGTGCCCACTTCAGTACCAGCCATATTGGCCTGGCGTGCCTGAACAAAACGCGCGTCGTTTGACACTTCACCGAAATTCCAGCCTTCACCGTAGAAGTAGGTGTCAGCATCGACTTTACGCACCGCATCGCGCGCGGCCAGGATCGAGGCTTTTGGATGATGGCCCATGATGTCAAAACGGAAGCCGTCAAATTTGTACTCTTTGGCCAAAATCACCAGCGAATCAGCGACAAACTTGTCAAACATCGCATGTTCTGTCGCGGTGTTTTCACAGCAGGTGGAGCGCTCGATATTGCCGGTGGTTGGGTTATAGCGGTGGTAATAACCCGGCACGATTTTGTCGAACACTGAGTTATCAAACAGGCCAGATGAAGAGGTATGGTTGTACACCACATCCAGCACCACGCGAAGGCCAATGCTATGCAACGCCTGGTTCATTGCGCGCATTTCTTTGATACGGACTACACCTTCCGGCGTTGAAGCGTAAGAGCCTTCCGGCACGTTAAAGTGCTGCGGGTCGTAACCCCAGTTGAAGCTGTCGGTCCCCCGCATTTCACCGGCCAGTGTTTGCGCGTTTTCACCAGACTCCTGGAAGCCTTTCATCACATCTTCCAGTTTGGCAGACGCGCTTTGGTTACAGACCGACGCTTTGGCGTTCACCTTACACAAGTCGGCCACGGTATTGGTTAAATCCACCCGTTTAGTGGCATCTTCATTGACGGTCGCCATGTCGGTTGCCGGCAATAAATGGAAGTGCGTTAAACCGGCATCCGCTAAGGCTTTTAAATGCTTAACCGGCTGAGATTCCATCTCAGTAAACGCCAGATACTTGCCGCGGTTGGCGGCGCTGACCGTAGTATCACGCACCGAGAAATCACGGATATGGCCTTCATAAATCACGATATCTTCAGCATTGGCCACCACCGGCACTTCATGGCTGTCCCAGTTGGCTGGTTTGGTATCGGCATCAGAAAGACTGACAAACTGGCTGTAGCGGCCATTGGTCGAGGTATTCAGCGAATACGGATCTGTCGCTTCAATAGTCTCGACCTTTTTCGTCAGCGGGTGATAAACCTGCACTTCAAAGCGGTAGAACTGACGGTCCAGTGTGGCTTTGGCGCCGCTGTAACTCCAAATGCCGGTATTGGCATCCAGCGTCATCGGATTGGTGGCTGTTACCGCTTTGGCCGCATTAAACACTTTGAGTTTCACGCTGCGCGCAGTTGGCGCCCAGACCGAGGTTTTGATGTTACTACCGTCGTAAACCACACCTAAAGTGGCTTCGTTAGCATCGTTCGCGCCTGCGGTATACAGGTCATCCAGCACTTTGCCCGCCTGCACATGCGAAGCGGCCATCAGCTTATTGGCAGAGTCATAAGACGCCAGCACCAGCTGATTTTTTGCCATGGTTTTGGCTTGCTCAGCAGTCAGGTTCAGCTTGTACGCCGGCCAGTTGGCCAGATGCGGCACCTTGGCTTTTTGTGCATCGGTTAAGCTGGTTGGCGTGGCTTCGACGGCTTCACCGTTGATGGTCAGCGTATCTGAGTCAATCGCTAAATCAGCAGCGGCAGAGTGGTGCAATTTCCACTTGGCAACACCTCCAGCCGGCGCATTCCAGACCAGCGTATTGCGGTCCAGCCAATGCGCAGCGCTGTCACTGATTTGCACACCAAGCGACACCACAGGGTAGGCAAATACCGAAGGCACACCTGAGAAGGTCCAGCCCATCCGCGCGAACTTCGCCACATCTTTTGGACCCAGTGGCAGTTGCATATCACTGCCGCCTAACTCTTTGCCGGCATCATCGGTGCCGATGTGAATGAGGAAATTGCCACAATCAGTGGCCTTACTGCCAACCCCGGCTTTGAGATTCAGCAGCCAATAAGCACCGTAGTTTGGGTCTACGCCGGTGATTTGTAGGCCATTGTCCCAGCTGGCCGCCAACGAGCTGTCCTGATAGGCATTGCAGGTCTCGTTGTTCCAGGTATGCAGCCGGTAACCGTCGTAATTGCCATCGGCTTTTTTGAAGTACAACACTGCTTGTCCGGCGCCAGCCATCACTGACGGTGCTGGTGCATTCGGGTCTACACCGATGACACAACTTTCATTACGTGCATCTGGCACTGTCGGCGCCGGGCACTTAATAGGTTTTGGCGCGACACACGCGGTGCCGGCTTCGTTTGGTACTTGCGGCACATTACAGGTCAATAAGGTTTTACCCGCGGACACTGAATCCCCGCCGCTGCCACCACAGGCAGCCAGCGTCAGCAGCAGCGCGGCACCGGCCAGCGTCTGCAGCATCGTTTTGATATTCAACATAAATTTATTCTCCATAGAAGCTGCAGCGCCTTACATTGAGTAAGTCACACCGAGGAAATACTGCCGGCCAAAGAACTGAATAGTGCCGGTCTGTGTTTCATCGCCGAAATAGCTTTTGGTCGGCTCGTCGGTGACGTTGTTGACCTGAAACAGCACACTCCACTGGTCGTTGACCTGATACGAGGTCTGCATGTCGACCACAGTTTCACCGTCGAAGTTAACGATTTGCTCGTTCACTGCCACTTGCTCCGACACAAAGGGGTCGCGGTAACGGGCACTGACGCGCGCTTCAAAACCTTGGTATTCCCAGAACACAGTGCCGGTAAAGACGTTTTCCGACAGGCCGGGCAGGCTGATATCAACCGTCGAACCGCCGAGACTGGTCTGCTGCTGAATTTCGCTTTCAGTGAAGGAATAACTGGTACTGACGCCCAGGCCTTGCCAGATCCCAGGCAGGAACTTAAATACCTGTGTATAAGCCAACTCAGCACCGCGGATATAACCGCCTCTGCTGTTATTGACTGCCGTGGTGTAGCTACCGTTAGTCACCGGCACCGGTACACCGCTTTCCGGGTTGATAATTACGTCCGGTACAAAAAAACCGGCGCCTTTAAAATCAAACTCGGCAATGGTGAAAGTGCTGATAAAAGACTTAATGTCCTTGTAGAACAACGCCGCAACCAAAGCGCCTTCGGTTTCAGTGAAATACCGTTCCCAGGAGATGTCGTATTGGTCAGCGTAAAACGGCCGTAAATACGGGTTGTTTGAGCTGGAACCGGACAGAATACCGTCGTTATTGATGTTGGTACTGGTATTTGAAGCCAGCCGGTTGATTGGCGGTCGTGACATCACGCGGGCGGCGGCAAACCGCAGCTGGTCATCGTCGGTGACGCGGAAATTCAGGTTCAGCTGTGGCAAATAATCACGGTAGGTTTCGCCCAATACCGAAGGTGCGTATTGGTTATTGATAAGGCCAGCATCGTCGACAATATTCTGCGCGCCGAGTTTCGGGTCGCCACCGACATTTTGCAGTGACGTCGCCGATTGGTCGGTTTCTACCATCCGCACACCAAAGTTACCGGACAGCGGAATGCTCCACAGGTCAGTATCGATATTGGCCATCAGATAAGCCGACAGCACTTTTTCGTACACTTCACCGCTTTCCAGCATGGTCCAACCGGTGTCCGGCCCGCCGGTGACGCGTTGACTGGCCAGCACACCACTGTTACCGGTGCCCCAGGTTTTCACTGGCTGCGGAATACCATTCGGGAACCAGGCCGCCAGCGCTTTTTGCTGATCTATGGCGAGGTAACTAGGGAAATAACTGAAATCGCCTTTAAAATTCACCACCTGCACCATGTCTGCAGTCAGTTTTAGTGGTTTTTGTGTGGCTGATAAAGCACCGTCATTGCCGTATTCATAAACAGAGCGGTCGTTGCTGTATTCGCGGTCGGAATACCGTACACCGGCTTCCAGTGAAGCGATCACCGGATTGTCCAGCCGCCAGGTCGCATCTAACCGCACCGCATCGACCCGGTCTTTGTTTTCATAGGGATAAATGCCGTATTTGCTCAGCATCACGCGGTTGATATCCGAAAATGCTGCCGCCTGATTCAGGCCTAAATCCGGCAGGTTCAGGCCGTTGAGTTTGTAAGAAATCGACACGTTATCGTCAAACACCGGTGTGGCGGCGTTGGCGTCTTTGGCCACCAAAGACCAGAGCAGACCGTTGCGGAAATCACTTTCAGCGGCTGAGTGTGATAAATCCAGATTCAGCTTAAAGTTCTCGGTGACATCCCAGTCGGCGTTGACACCAAAACTTTGTACCTGATCAAAATCCTGGTTGTCGTCGTTGACGATCTCAACCCGGGTAAAACTATTTTTCGTGCGGTTAAAAGTGCCGCCAATCACAGAGTTACCATTTAAGATTGGATTGGCGACTGCGGCGCTGGCACCACCGAGTTTGACCCGAAAACCGCGGGCAAAAGCTTCAGAGTCAAACTTGGAGACAAAAGCGTCGGCTTTTAAGGTAAAGGCATCGTGCGGCACCCATTCCAGCGCGGCCATGTAGCCATTGCGGACTTCTTCGCCACCTTTGTGCTGCATCTCAAACCCTTCGCTGACAAATTCGTTTGGCACGGTTTCTTTGATGCCGTCGACATCCATGCTGGTGTTATACGCCAGGCCAATAAATTGCGTCGCGACTGACGGCTGATACAGCCGGGCGTACCCTAAGGCCACGCCGAGCTTGTCGTCAGCAAATTTACCCTGATACGACAAACTGAACCGGTCGCCCATTTCCTGACCGTCCGGCACTTCGTTGGCGCGGTCGTTAAACATGCCACGCGCATTGACGGTGAAAGTATGCTGTTCGCTGTTACGCAGCGGGCTGGCCGTTTGCAATTCAACAGTACCGGCCACGCCGCCTTCAATCAGCGAAGCTTTTGGTGACTTGTAGACGGCTGCCGATGAAATCAGCTCGGAAGGATACTGGTCAAACTCAATACTGCGGCTGCCGCTGGTACTGACCTGCTCACGGCCATTTAACGTCGAAAACACAAAACCACCGGACATACCGCGGATATTAATCTCCGCCGCCTGACCACCGGTGCGCACTGCAGAAATACCTGGCAAACGCGTTAAGGCATCCGCCATCGACACGTCCGGCAAAGCGCCTAAATCGTCGGCCGAAATGGTTTCCGACACTGTGTCATTAAAACGTTTGAGGTTCAGCGATTTGATCAAAGAGCCGGAATAGCTTTTGACTTCAATCACTTCGATATCTTCTTTGGTTGGTTTTTTACTACTGGCTTTGGCGTCTGCGGCATTGCTGACAGCTGGTGGCGTGTCTTGTGCGGTTTGTTGCGCTGTCTGTTGTGCAGCCCATGCAGGCATTACCGCACAGCCGGCCGCCGCCAACGCCAGCGTGATCGCGCTGAGTTTGCTTCTGAACATGATGTCTTCCCGGTCAGTGAACATGGACCGGGATCAACTGCACATCCTTGGCCATGTAATGTTGTTATGCAACGAACATTAATTGACCAGCATTGGTGCAAGAACAACATGAATACGTATTCAATGCACCAGCAAATTTCTTAACCGATATAGCTTCCCGGCTTTTGCACTATCGTAGTGCAAAAAGGTACAGAAACCTTAACGCTGAAAGTGTTGTTTATGTTGCTTCACGGCCTCATTCAGCAAACCAACCCAGAACGGATCAAACTTAGTGCCGGCCGCTTTGCTGATCTCAACCAGCGCTGTGATCAGCTGCCGGTTGCTGGCTTCCTGTTGTTCATGCTGATTGGTCAGCAGGTCAAACTCATCAACGACACGCAACAGGCGGGCGCCTTCGCTGATATCTTCGCCTTCGAGACCATCGGGGAAACCGCTGCCGTCCTGATGTTCGTGGTGTTGCCAAATCATTGCAGCTGCGTCCTGCCAGCGCGGGGAACTGGCAACTAAGGACGCACTCATTTCGACATGACGCTGCCAGACACTGAGTTGTTCCGGGTCGGCCCGCCCCTGCGCGTCGAGCATTTGCAGCGGTAAAAACGACATGCCCAAATCGTGCAGCATTACCGCGACCGCCAGTTGGATTTGGTCCAGTTTATTGCCGGCCAGCCGGTTCATTTCCAGCGCCAGAAATAACTGCCGGGCGGACCTGCCCTGCCAGCGCGGGTGGCGTTGTTCCAGTGCCGGCAACAACTGGATAAAAAATTCGAGGTCGGCGTCCATCCGGATGCGGTAGTACTGCAGCAACCGGCGGCAGGCGTCGACGGCAGAAGACGCTTTCGGTTCGGCGGTAACAGTGCTGTTGACCACTTCCGGTACATCATCTTTGATCGCCAGTGCCTGAACATGCGTCGGATCTAATAAACCCAGCACCTGGCGAATGCGCACACCGCGTGAGCGCGCGTCGGCACTGGTCAGGCCAGTCAGGCGCTGGCAAATTTGTTGTAATTCGGTCGGGGTTAATGGTTTTGGCGTATCAGCGATGCTGGCTTCGACCCATTGTTGCGTGCGGTCTAAAGTCAGTTGGATCACATCACAGAGCGAGCTGTCATAAGCCATATGGCCTTTGCGGATGTCGTCGAGCACATCTTCCAGGCTTTGCAGCAGCGGGATTAACGAAAATAGCCCGATAAATCCGAGGTTACCTTTGATGGTATGCACCACACGGAAGATGCCGTGTAATAATTCCGGCTGCTGCGGATGTTGTTCCAGCTCGATTAAAGTGGCTTCACATTGCTCGTAAGCGTCACGAAAATCTTCAAAGAAATCATCAACACAGTCGCGTTGTAATTCATCAGGGCGATTCAGATTCAGCTGGCTCATGGCTCTCTCCCGGTACGGCAAAAAACCAGTGTAGACAGAACCTTAACTGCTGTATAGCGCTATAACTGCCGGCGGGAACGGAAAAAACCAACGACCGGGCACCTGAAGAAGCTACACCCGGCCGCTGGCGCAGGAATCTTAACGGCGGATCACAAAATCTTCAGTACTGCGGCGTACTTTTTGTAAGTTCACCAGCCAGTCGCCTTCGGCTGCACGGTAGCCCAGCGGCAACAACAACACCGAGCGCAAGCCCAGTGCTTTTAAATTCAGGATCTCATCGACCACTTCAGGTTCAAAACCTTCCATCGGTGTGCTGTCGACACCTTCTTCCGCGGCAGCAATCAAAGCACTGCCAAGGCCGATATAGGCCTGACGTGCGGCGTGCTGGAAGTTCTCTTCCGGCGTGCGGTTTGGATAAAAACTCAGTAATTTCTGGCGGTAGGCTTCCCAGCCTTCATTGCGAAAACCACGTTGCTCGTTGACCAGGTCAAACATCAAATTAATCCGCTCCGCGCTGTAGTGGTCCCAGGCGGCGAACACTAAAAGATGCGAGGCATCTGTGACCTGGCTCTGGTCCCAGGCATGGGCACGAATTTTGGCTTTAGTTTCCGCGTCGGTGATCACCAGCACCTGATACGGCTGCAAACCACTGGAACTGGCACTGAGGCGAATCGCTTCGAGGATCCGTGCAACTTTCTCTTCTGGGACGGCCTGAGTGGCATCCATTTTTTTAGCGGCATAACGCCATGATAATAAACGTAAAGTCTCTGACATTTGGCTCACTCCAATTAAGTACACTGAGGAGTTTACCAGTTTTGTACTCATTGGTATATAAATAATCAGCTGAGTCTATCGCGAATAGTTATATGGAGCAGCAAACCCTAAAAGCTTGCGCCAGATCAACACCAACCAGCCACTGTTGCGCCATAATCCGCGCCATTTTTTCCGGAGCGGCGCCATGACTTCTACCTCAACTCAGACTCAACCGGCAGTTCATCATTTCCGCCCTGAATTGCTGTCGCCGGCTGGCACGCTGAAGGCCATGCGTTATGCCTTTGCTTATGGCGCTGATGCGGTGTACGCCGGTATGCCGCGGTACAGCCTGCGCGTGCGCAACAACGAATTTGATATACCGACGCTGGCGCTTGGTATTCAGGAAGCCCATGCGCTTGGCAAGAAGTTGTATTGCGTGCTGAACAGTGCACCGCATAATGCCAAGCTCGACACCTTGATTGACGACATCGCCGAAGTAGTGGCGCTCGGGCCTGACGCACTGATTGTCAGCGACCCGGGGGTGATTCACCTGATTCGTCAGCATTTTCCACAGATGGAGCTGCATTTGTCGGTGCAGGCCAATACGGTGAACTGGGCGGCCGTGCAGTTTTGGGCGCAAAACGGTATTTCGCGGGTGATTTTGTCGCGTGAACTGGCGCTGGATGAGATCGAACAAATCCGCGGCAAAGTGCCGCAGATGGAGCTGGAAGTGTTTGTGCATGGTGCACTTTGTATGGCCTATTCCGGCCGCTGTTTATTATCAGGTTACATGGATAAACGCGACCCGAACCAGGGCACCTGCACCAACGCCTGCCGCTGGCCTTATCAGGTCACCACCGCCACTGAAAACGAAGTGGGTCAGTTTGTGCCCGCAGCACCTACTACCGCTGCCGAACCGGCGTTGTCACTTCACCAGCATCAGCCAGTCGACGATATTATCCTGCTGACTGACCCGCAAAAACCGGGCGAACAAATGCCGGCCTTTGAAGATGAGCACGGCACTTATATTATGAATTCCAAAGACTTACGCGCTATTCAGCACGTCGACCGTCTGACGCGTGCCCAAGTGCACAGCCTGAAAATCGAAGGCCGCACCAAGTCGTTTTATTATGCCGCCCGCACCGCGCAGATTTATCGCCGTGCGATAGAAGACGCCGTCGCTGGCCGGCCTTTTAATCCGCAGCTACTAACCGAACTGGATGGGCTGGCGTCGCGCGGATACACCGAAGGTTTTCTGCGTCGGCATATCCCAATCCATGAACTGCAAAACTACGAAAAAAGCGCCTCCGGCAGCGATCAGCAGCAGTTTGTTGGCGAAGTGACAGGCCTCGATGCCAAAACCGGCCGGGCCTGGGTCGAGGTGAAAAACCAGTTTAACGTCGGTGATATGCTGGTGCTGATGGCTCCAAATGGCAATCAGCAGATTTGCCTGCAACAGCTGTGGAATGCCAAAGGCGAACTGACATTACGTGCCCCTGGCGCCGGCCACCGGGTACAAATCGACCTGCCGCAAGGCATGGCACCAGACTTTGTGCTGCTCATTCGCGAGTTACCCCAGGCCGAAAACCGCAGCCAGGGTTGTGCCTGATGGCGTTAAAAATTCTCGACAGCTGTATCAACTGCGACATGTGCGGGCCTGAGTGCCCGAACAGCGCTATTTCATTACAGGTCATCACCTCCGGCAAAAAGATTTACCAGATAGACCCCAATCTTTGCACTGAATGTGAAGGTTTTTATCCAGAACCTACCTGCGTGCAGGTTTGCCCTATTGATGTGGTGGTCAAAGTTGCAGAGTGGGAGCTGTGAAAATCGCCACAAATTGCTCCTGCATTTGCGGCGTACCGACCATCCCTGGTCATAAACAACAACGCCTGAGTGATGCACTCAGGCGTTGTTCAGGCAAACCGACAGGCTTAATGCCCGGCGATTTGCATTTGATTCAGCAGCACTGAGCCAGTCAGTACACCACCGCGACGGTCGACATCGTTACCGATGGCAGCGATATCCATAAACATCTGCGTCAGATTGCCGGCGATAGTGACTTCACTGACCGGGAACTGGATTTGGCCGTTTTCGACCCAAAAACCCGCCGCACCACGCGAATAATCGCCGGTGACGCCATTTACGCCCTGGCCCATCAGTTCAGTCACTAACAAGCCTGTGCCCATATCCCGCAGCAGCTGCGCTAAATCGGCATCGCCATGTTGCACATACCAGTTATGAATACCACCGGCGTGGCCGGTGCTTGCCATGCCAAGTTTACGCGCGGAATAACTCGACGTGATCCAGCTGTGTAACACGCCGTCGGTGATGATTTGGCGATCGGTGGTTTTGACGCCTTCGCTGTCAAAGGGGCTGGACGCCAGGCCCTGCAGCACATGCGGCCGTTCCAGAATATTCAGCTGCGAGGCCATCACCTGCTGACCGAGTTTATCCAGTAAAAAGCTCGATTTGCGGTAAATGCTGCCGCCGCTGATGGCCGATACCAGATGACCAAACAGGCTGCTGGCGACATCGGCGCGGAAAATCACCGGCACTTTTTGCGTCGGCAGCGTGCGGCTGTTTAAGCGCTGCACGGTTTCGGCGGCGGCTTCGCGGCCAATAGCGGCTGCATCTTTTAAATCCTGCAAGCGCCGGCCGACCGTGTAGCTGTAATCGCGCTGCATATCGTCGCCGTCTTCGCCAATGACTGAGCAGCTCATGCTATGGCGGCTACTTGGATAACCCACCAGCTGGCCATGGCTGTTGCCGTAGACTTTTAAGCCCTGATGCGATGAAAACGAGGCGCCGTCAGAATTGGTGATGCGTGAGTCAACGGCAAAAGCTGCTTCCTCTGCGGCGGCACACCAGGCGGTGGCCTGCTCGGTGCTGACTTCTGCCGGATGGAATAAATCTAAATCCGGTGGGCTGAATTCCAGCCAACTCGCCTCTGCCAGGCCAGCGCAGGGGTCTTCTGAGGTATAACGGGCTATATCAATAGCGGCTTCGACAGTGCGTTTCAGCGCGGCCGGGCTTAAATCTGCGGTGGAAGCTGAACCTTTGCGCTGACCGACATAAACACTGATGCCAAGACCACCGTCCTGATTAAACTCCATGGTTTCCACTTCACCGTGACGGGTTTCGACACTCAGTCCGCGCGTGCGGTTCATCGACGCTTCGGCACTGCTGGCCCCCAACTGACGGGCATGCGCCAGCACCTGGCTGACGGCGGCTTTAACTTCATCGATTTCTTGCTGAATTGTCGGCATGGCTTGACTCATAACGGGCTGAAAATCCTCAGGGTTGCAGACTGGCAAGCTTACCACAGCCGCCGAAAAAGCACAGAAGTCTGCGGCTGTTGTCGCGCTGACGCGGCTTTTCACAGCCATCTTTGATATACTGTGCGGATTTCCGGCAACAAAACTGAAGTTATGGCAGATATTACTGATTTTACCCACGGCGACGACTGGGACCGCGAGGAAGGCAAAAGCAAAACGCAGGTCAAAAAAGAAATGCATGCCCTGCAGGCACTTGGTGAAGAGCTGGTGGCATTAAGCCCGGCAGCCCGCGCGAAGCTCCCAATGGATAACGACCTGGTCGAGGCGTTAAAACTGGCTGACAAGCTGGTGAAAAAACACGAAGCCTACCGCCGCCATATGCAGTTTATTGGCAAAATCATGCGCGGCACCGATTTAGAACCGATTGAACGCGCCTTAGCCGTAGTGCGCAATACCAATCAGGCGGCCACCCGCAAATTCCACTTAATCGAAGACTGGCGTGACAAGCTCATCGCCAACAGCGATGCAGTGACCGAATTTATCGCTGAGTATCCGCAGGTCGAAATTCAGCAGCTGCGGACTTTAATCCGCAACGCGAAAAAAGAGCAGGAAAAAAACCAGCCGGCGAAATCTTACCGTGAGCTGTTCCAGCTGATTAAACCGGCGATCCTCGGCGAGTAAAATCCCTGCTCGCGATTAAAAAAACAGGCCGCAATTGCGGCCTGTTTTTTTACAGAAACTTGCTAGAACACATCAAATAACACGTCGGCAATAACCGCCGTGGCGACCGCCACCAGCACTAAATCTGAGCCACAAATCTGCCATTCATAGCCGTCATGGCGCGGCAAATGCGCCAGTAACTCAGGTTGACTGACCTTTTTCGCAATGCCCGGTGGCAGCGGTTTACCGCGCGCCAGTTGCTTGCGAATACCGGGCGGTAACTGCCGGCCGCCACTGACCTGATATTGCCGGACCAGTTGCCGCGCATCGGTCACCGAGATCCCGGCAGAGCTTATGGTCAGCTGCAGTCCACTTTGCTGCTGCGCCTGTTGCATCGACGGTTTAGATTGCTGAAATTTCTGTTCTTTCTGTGCAGCTTTTTGCGCTTTTTCCGCATGTTTGGCGGTTTTATGCTGCGCTTTATCCTGGCCCTGGCCTGGCATAGCACTAACCTGTGCAGCGCCTAACGCCAGTAGCAACAAACCAAGCTGCGTTAAATATTTGCTCATTGATGGTCTCCCTGGATCCGCACTTTTCTAAACCAGCATAGCACGCGATAACTCTTGGCTGGTCGGTCCGGCTTATGCCGGCAGGCTAATTTGGCCTTGCAAATATAACCGAGCCTGACCGCTGACCTGCACCCGATCGCCCTGCAAGGCACAGCGCAGCACGCCGCCCCGGCTCGATGCCTGATAGGCCAGCAAACTGGTTTTATCCAACTGTTGCGCCCAATATGGCGTAAGCCCAGCATGAATAGAGCCGGTCACCGGATCTTCATCACCGCCGTTGGCCGGCCAGAAATACCGGCTGACAAAATCATATTGGCCGTCGGCAAAACCCCGACCGGGCGCAGTCGCCACCACATCAAAAGGCCACAACGTTTTCAGCTGCGCCAGGTCTGGCGTCAATTGCTGTACTTTGCTGGCATCGTCGTAAATTAAAAACCAGGCTTGATCACTGCGCAGCACTTCGGCTGGCTGATGATTCAGCGCCTGCAATAACGCGGGTGGGATTTCGGCCTGCACCGTGGCTGGCCGCTTGGGGAAATTCATTTCCAGCCAGCCGTCCTGGCCCTGCTGCACTGTCAGGTCGCCGACTTTCAGTGTGCTGAATCTGAGTTCAGCAGCCGGCTCGCGTGAAAACAACACAAAAGCCGCCGCCAGCGTGGCATGGCCGCAAAAGTCGATTTCGCATAACGGCGAAAACCAGCGGATTTGATAATGCGCCGGCGCCAGTTTTTTCAGAAAGGCGGTTTCCGACAAGTTGTTTTCGGCAGCGATTTGCAGCATCAGCTGCTCTGCCGGCCAGCCGGCCATCTCATCCGGTAACGGCACAACGGCGGCAGCATTGCCACCAAACAGCTGATTGGTAAAAGCGTCGACCTGATAAAGTTCCAGTTTCATTGTGGCAAAGCTCCAGCCGCCAGCAACTGCATACGCAGTGCCAAACGCACCTGATCATGATAATAAAAAGCCCGCGAGATATCGGCCGGGTCCAGCGACAGCGGCTCCAGCAACACCAGACCTGTCGCAAACTGCGGATAATACAAAGTGGTACTGATATAACCTTCAACAAAACCGCTGTGGCTGTATTCGGTCAGCCCATCGGCTTTGCTGATCTGCAGACCAAAACCATAACCCAAAGCACCCCAGCGGTGTGGGCGGAGCATTTGTGGACTGGTCATTTGTTGATAGCTGGCCGGTGTCAGTAACGCCTGTTGATGCAGACATTGTTGCCAGCGGATTAAATCACCGGCCGAACTGACCAGCCGGCCGGAAGGATTGTTGCTAAAAGGCACATCCAGCGGCGCTGCGACCAGCTTGCCAGCCCGCTCCAGCAGGCCAGCGACCAGCAACGGTGCTTGGGAGGTCAGCTGCTGCTTGGACGGCGCAAAACTATGGGTCATCTCACAGCGCCGGAACAGTCGTGCCGCCTGCGCCGCAAAAGGCTCGCCATAAATCCGCTCCAGCACCAGGCCTAACAGGTCATAACCGGCATTGGTGTACGCAAAAGTGCTGCCTGGCTGACCGGTGGGCGCTGTGCCACCCTGGCCCAGGCCAGAACTATGTTCAAGTAAATGTTTGATCGTGATGGCATCGCCAAAGCGTTCGCGCTGCTCCGGCAGAAACTTCGACAAAGGGTCTGTCAGTGTCAGCCGTTGCTGATCCACAGCCTGCAACACCAGCGCTGCGGTGATTTGCTTGGACTGCGAACCGATGATGAACTGACGCTGCGCCGTCACCGGCGTGGTTTTGTGGCTGAAGTTCCACAGCAATTTACCCTGCTGCGCTATCAATACGATGCCGCTGAACGGCAATTGTGCCCGTGGACCAGCCGGCTGCATGGCTTTGTCCAGCGCAGCTGTATCCAGCTGCAATACCGGCGTGGTTGCCAGTACCGGTCCGGCCAGTAACAGGGCAATACCTGCTATCAGGCCACGGTAGAAGATAGTGGTGAGATGTCGCATCGCCGAACTCCTTATCCACGCGAAGAGGAGACTAGATCAGCCGTTTAAGCACCATATCCACGCCCACCCCTTTGATTTTCGCCAGCAGCTTTTGCACCGGCTCCGGGTAATCGCGCATCATTTCAATCTGACTGAAATGACTGATCCGCTGGGTGTTAAGGAAAATTTGCTGCTGCTCGTGTGAAAGCTGGGCCTGCAATTGCCCCAGCTCGTCTTCGACCAAAATGCCGTTTTCATAATCGAGCGCAAAAGCACGTGGATTCAGGTTGTGGCCGGTGAAGAGATGACGGCGGCCATCGACGCTGACGCCTTTTAAGTGATAGCTGTTGTCTTCATGTTTCCACAGCCGGATATCCAGCAGGCCATGGTCAATAAAGCTCTGATTACGCTTCACAAATTTACGCAGGATGGTTTCGTACAAATAAGGCAGACCGCCGATGCGGCTAAACTTCTGCGTCGGTGGAATATAAAAATCGTTGGCGGTTTTGTCACCGACCACAATAGTCACTTTGACACCGCGTTTAAGGCATTTACGCAGCGCCCGCGCCAGCACCGGCGGCGGGTTAAAATACGGCGTATAAATCAGCACTTCTTTTTCTGCCAGCGCCAGTATGGCCAGCAAGGTCTGATTCAGCTGATTCTTCAACCGCCCCATGCCCATCAATAAACTCGCGCGCAGTGGTGCCGACGATTTACCGCTTTGCGGATACCGATTGGCGCGGGCATGTTTCAGCCAGCTGCGGTGATGTGGTTTGTAATGTTGTGCCAAGAGCGGGTCGTCTGATAACAGACTTTGCACCACTTGTTCCTGGTCGAGAATTTGCTGATGACCGGCGACAAATGCATCGGCCAGCGGCTCATTATGAATGAGCAGGTAACGGTCGGCACGATAACGCACCGGCACGCCCATATAAACGTTATTCAGCGATGCGCCTGAGTACAGCAGCGTGTCGTCAAATACAAAGCCTTTTAAATGCAACACACCAAAAAGTTCACGGCGTTTGACCGGCACCCCGAGAATTTGAATGGGTACCGGGTACTGCGCGGCAATTTCACGATAAAAATCGGCGTTGGTTTTCATCCCGCTCTGGCCAATCAGACCCCGGCGCGCCCGGTGGAAATCGACATAAACCCGGATATCCAGTTGTGGATTCTGTTGTTTGGCCTGATACAAGGCATGTAACACGGCTTCACCGGCCTCGTCGGCCTGCAGATATAACGCGGTCAGCACAATACGACGGCGTGCAGAGGCAATCAGCGCCAGCACTTTGTCTTTGTATTCAGTCGCGTGGCATAACACTTCCACTGCGGCTGCTTCAAACGCCGTCGCCGGTAACGCAGCCAGCCGGCGTTTGTTCAACATCTGTTCTAACATAGGTCCGTGGATCCCTGGGTTCAGGCCGGTTGCTTTGACCGGTCTCTCTATAATCTGCAGCTGATTCGGCCGGTATTATGCGGCAAACTCCCGCGACAGGCAAAAATTGCCTGCAACAAGTTGTTGCAACACAGTCGTCAAAGCAAAAATCATCAATTCATCATGACTTCATCAGATCTGCAAAAAGACAACGCTGTCATTTTCACTTCAAGCTAGGCCGATCCATGTCGGATCAACAACTATGACAGAGGACAACAAGATGAAAGCATTATATTTATTGGGGATCAGTTTGTTCAGCAGCATCGCTCTGGCGCAAGCCGATCTGAAATCGCAGCTGACGCATAGCCAGCTGGCCGATCGGGCGATTAGTAATGCGCAATGTGGGTATTGGACCGAGCGGCTGGTGCAGGTCTGTGACGAGCGGCAGGTACCCACCCAAACGCCTTACACCAGCTGTAGTTATCAAAAAGGCAATGCCTATGGCAGCCAGTATTTTCCGGCGTCATTGACACTGGAACACAGTGGTCATGTCAGCTGTTCTCAGGTGGAACGGCGCAGTGCCTTTTTGGGCGCGGGTTCACCGGAGTTCTGGGCGCAATATCTGCTGAGTAACCAAAGCCATCTTTATAAAACCGGCAGCACCGTTGAATATTACAACTGCCGCGACGAATACCGTTATGTCTGGGTGGAAGGTGGTCAGTGCAACGCACATTGATTTGAGCTGGCACTGCAGGGCTGAGCGGTTCAGCCCTGTGATACAAATGTGCCGGATTGATCAGCCGGTAATACTTCAGGCCGTGCCGCCGACGGTCATGCTGTCCAGTTTCAGCGTTGGCTGACCGACGCCTACCGGCACGCTTTGGCCCTGTTTGCCGCAGACGCCAACGCCGGCGTCCAGCTTCAGGTCGTGACCGACCATCGACACTTTCTGCATCGCTTCCGGGCCGTTGCCAATCAGCGTCGCACCTTTGATTGGCGCGGTGATTTTGCCATCTTCAATCAGATAAGCTTCACTGGCGGAGAACACAAACTTGCCTGAGGTGATGTCGACCTGACCGCCGCCAAAATTCGGCGCATAAATGCCTTTTTTCACTGAGGCAATGATTTCTTCCGGCGCATAATCACCGGCCAACATATAAGTGTTGGTCATCCGTGGCATCGGCAGATGCGCGAAAGATTCGCGCCGGCCATTGCCGGTTGCCGGTACATTCATCAGCATCGCATTGTGTTTATCCTGAATGTAACCTTTCAGAATACCGTTTTCGATCAGCACGTTATATTGGCCCGGTGTGCCTTCGTCATCAATGTTTAACGAGCCACGCCGGCCGGATAAAGTGCCATCGTCGACAATAGTACAGTGCTTCGACGCCACTTGTTCGCCAATACGGCCGGAGAAAGTCGAAGCACCTTTGCGGTTAAAGTCGCCTTCTAAACCGTGACCAACCGCTTCATGTAACAGTACGCCAGGCCAGCCGGCACCCAGTACCACCGGCATCATGCCAGCCGGCGCATCGATGGCGGTCAGATTGACCTGGGCCTGACGCACCGCTTCGCGGGCATAACTCATCCAGCGCGGTTCGCCGTCAAAATCTTCGCTGAAGTAGGCGTAGCTGGTGCGGGCGCCGCCACCGGCACCGCCGCGCTCACGCCGGCCATTGTGCTGCAGCAGCACCGAACAGTTCAGCCGCACCAGCGGGCGGATGTCAGCGGCATAAGTACCGTCACTGGCGGCCACCAGCATCTCTTCATACACACCGGAGAGACTCACCATCACCTGCTCGGCGCGGCTGTCCAGCGTGCGGATAAAAGCTTCAATCTGATGCAGCAGCGCGACTTTGTCGGTATTGCTCAGGCTTTGCAGCGGCTCACACGGCAAATAAATCGCACTGTTGGCCGATTTGCTGAATGCCTTGACCTGACCTTGCTGGCCATGTGCTGCGATGCCGCGCGCTGCAGTGGCTGCAGTTTGCAGCGCTTGTTTGGAAATGGTATCGGCGTAAGCAAAACCGGCTTTTTCGCCAGTCACCGCACGCACACCAACACCGCGTTCGATATTAAAAGAGCCGTCTTTAACCAGACCGTCTTCCAGTACCCAGGATTCATGCACACTGGACTGAAAATACAAATCGGCGTAGTCCAGCTGGTGCGCGAACAGGAAACCAAGGCTCTGTGCCACGTCCTGATCGGTCAGATCGCTGGCTGCGATCAGATTTTGTTCCACGGCATTAAGCATCGCGATATTGGTCATAGCTTCTCACTAGTCATTTGGGTACAGATAAATTGATTATGCAGCGCCAGTGGCATCTTTTGGCGGACTTTGGCCACTTCCTGCAAGTCGATACGCACTGAAATCAACCCGGGTTCAGTGCCAGCGTCGGCCAGCACCTGGCCCCAGGGGTCAATAATCAGGCTGTGGCCATAAGTCTGGCGGCCATTGGCATGAGTGCCGGTTTGCGCCGGTGCCAGCATATAACTCTGGGTTTCGATGGCGCGAGCCCGCAGCAGTGTATGCCAGTGCGCGGCGCCCGTCACTGTGGTAAAAGCTGACGGCAGGCACAGCAGGTTCATACCCTGCTGGCGTAGCTGGGCAAACAGACCCGGAAAACGCACATCATAGCAAATGGCGAGGCCCGCTTTCACTGCGCCTAAATCCGCCACAGTGATTTTGTCGCCCGGCTTGGTCGTGGCCGATTCACGGTAACTGGCGGTATTGTCGCTGACATCCGCGTCAAATAAATGAATTTTCTGATAATCGCTCAATAAACTACCGTCCGGGCCAAACAACAGACTGCTGGCACTGAAGCGGCCTCGCTCGTCGCTTTGGGCCTCGACAGCAAGCGTCGGTAAAGTACCGACCAGCAGATATATCTGATGCAGGCGCGCCAAGGCACTCAGTTGCTGCTGCAGCGGTTGTTGCGCATTGAGCGACGCACCTGGGCCGCATAACGGCTCGGCAATGGCGAGGTTCGCGCCATCCGCACCGGCAAAACATAAAGCGCCTTCCGGCAATGCGACCAACTGTGGCCGGGCCGGCGGCAGTTGCTGCAGTAAATCAGCTATCTGACGCAGATTGTCAGCTGGATCCGGGCTGCTGCACAGTTGCAGCGCCGTCAGTTGCCAAATGCTGGTCTCAGTCATTTTGAGCTCCTGCCGCATCAATCACCGGCGTATCTTCGGGTGGATTCGCTTCTGGCTTGGCTTCCGGCATCACCCGCTCTGGGGGCAAGGCGGCTTCAGCTGGCGTATCAGGCGGCAGCAGCGGGCTTAACTGCACCGACTCGCTAACAGCAGGCTCTTCGGCAACGGCCGGCGCCGTCGCCAATGGCGGCTTCACAGGTTTGGGTAATGCATCCGCCGGAATGGTCACTTGTTTGCTGTTCCGTTCCAGTTCAGTCACTGTCGGGTTGTCCAAATCGCCACTGACGCTGAAGTTAATCTTCGAAATCACTTCGGCCGACTGGAACATCTCATCGAGCGCATAAGCGGCAACGCCGGACACCGGATTGACCATCCAGGCCAGGATCACCGGCAGACTGGACGTCACTTTTGGACTAAACGCCATCAGATAATCAATCTGCCGCGCTTTTAAATCCGCACTGCCGGACATTTCGATATCCCCGGCCACACCGTCCACTTTGGTATCTGTGGTGCTGGCAACACCGGCGTCGATCTGCATAGACCCACGCATCTTGTTATAAAAAAAGCCTTTGGCGAACACATCACGAAAATCCAGCCGTAATTTACGCACCAGCGAATCGAGGCTGAATAACGAGAAAATCCGGGTGCCACCGTCGCTGACTTCCACCAATGAACCTTCACCTAAATCCCAGGCGATGCCGCCGGATAAGGTCTGGCGGTTAAACTGGAAAGGCGCGCCCTGCCAGCTTAGCTGGTTCAGCGTCACTTTAGCTTTGCTGCCACTCATACTGCGGCTTAAATCATATTCCTGCATCAGCTGGCCAAGCGCCGGGCTTTGCAAAGTGCCGCTTAAGCGGGTTTCGCCGAGACCGTCATCTTTTTGCCAGCTGCCGGTTAAATTCCAGCGGTGACCGTCGCGGTTGGAACTGAACTCGGTGAGGGTCCAGCTGACGCCATCGCTGTGGGATTTAGCATTCACTTCACCCAGATCATAGTCACCGACTTTACAGGAGCCACAGTGCAGCGCTATCGGCGGTAAGTCCGCCAGCCAGGGCATTGGGGTCAGCCTGGCAAAAGCTTCAGCTTCGAGCGCGGCATAATCCGGCTTTTGCGCCGCTTCCGCTTCCAGCAACTGCTGGGCTTTTAATTCAGCGGCGGCCAGTTTGGCAGCTTGCTGATTGGCAAAAATCAGCTGTAAACGCGCCAAATCGGCCTTGATGCCGGTTTCTTTCAGCGCTTTGGCAAACCAGATGTCGCCTTCGGCTTCATTGGCATTCAAGTTCAGCTGATAACTATCAGCTTCAGGCTTCAGTTGAAAACTCAGCTGATTCAGCGACACATCGTCAAACAATGTCAGCTGTTTAATCCGGCCATTGACGGCCGACAGCGGCGGAAACATCGGGTCTTCGCCGGGTTCTATCGCCGCCAGCTGGTGCTGTAACAAACTAATCCAGGGCGCGAGGTCCGCCTGTTCTAAATTCACGTCGATAAAAAAGCCATCCCGTAGCTCGCTGCTCGGCAAGCCGAGACTGAGCAAAGCTCCGGTAATTTTGCCGCTGTGTTGATCAAGCCGCGCCTGCAGCTGCGCCTGGTCGCCATAACGCATTTCAATGCTGGACGCATTTTCGTTGCCGGAACTTTGCAGCAGCACCGTGGCGCCATCAGCCGGCGTTTTGCCAAAAGGCGCCGGCAGCTGCAGCTCGGCTGCCGCTAAATCCATCAGTGCGGTGGACTGATAACTGAAACCAGTTTTGGGCAACTGAATATTTAAATCCCAGCTGAAATTAGCCAGGCCTTTGCCGAGCCCCTGCCACTCCTCTGACACCAGCGCCAGCAGCTGGTCGATTTGTTGTTCACCATGCGCTTTAAGCTGCACCTGATATTGCCCGTCCTGCTGCGCGCCGTGCAAAGTGGCATTGAGCGGTACGCCGTGGCTGACAAACATCAGCTGCTCACTGTCGATTTTGTCGTTATCAAACTGCAGATGGCCCTGCAGCTGCTCGACCGCGACGGCGGGTGCGCGGATCTGCAGCTGATTGGCAAAAAACTCGACGTCACCCAGCGCCCGCACACCGGTTTTTTTCAGGCCAATCTGCAGCTGAACTTTGGCGTTAACCAACCCACTGACACCCAAATAATCCAGCGTCGCGCCGACCGAATCGCTGAGCGGCGACGCCAGCATCAGCCCGGTGACACCTTCGGCCTGCGTCTGACGCTCGATGTCGATCAATAAAGTCTCGGCCTGGAACAGGTCCGGAATACGCGCCGTCACGCCGTTTTCCAGTGCCACATCAAACAGCTGGCCGGCCTGGCTTTGAATCAGCATGCCGGCATTTTCGAACAGCAGTTCAGCCTGCATGCCTTTAATCACCGGCCAGTGCGGGTCAAAGGAAAATTCAGTGTCAGCGATAAAAGCCTGGGCCTGGAAAATGCCGTTGTGTTGGTCATAAGGAAAATCTTTAAAAGCGCCATGCCACAGCACCCGCGCCACCGGCACCTGGCCGCTGATCAGCGCCGGCGTCAGATAGTTGATCACCGATTCCGGCATATGGCGGGTCGGGAAATAATGCCGCGCATCGGCCACCGGCACTTTGCGCAGTTCACCCAACAGCGTCATGCCGGGCTTGTCGCCCAGTTCCAGCACCAACTGGGCGTCGGCTTCGATCTCCGGATGGCGCAGTGCCAGCCGCGGAATTTGCACCCGCCACTGCCCTTGTTGCTGCAGTACTTCGATGCGTGTCTGCAGGCTCTGGTATGGCGTGGCCCGGCTAAAGGCTTCGCCCCAGCTCAGGGCACCATCCACGCCTTGTAAATCCAACAGAATGTAATTGGGGCTGGCACTGAAATGGCCGGTAAGCCCCCTGAGGCCCGGCACATCGTCTACCGGAACCGAGTTAAAATCGATAAAGTCACCACTGACAAACCATTGTTTGTCATTAAGTTGCATGCCGAGCTGAGTAATACGCGCATCCGTCTGAAATGACAGAATTTTCCGCAGCGCTGCCGAGTCTTCGGCAAATAACTGCGCCAACGGCACCGCCGCCTGCAGTTGCAGTTGTTGCAGTGAGCCGGAATAAACACCTTGCTGACTGACCAGCTGCAGTTGGAAGTCGTGCCAGCTTTGTGTACCCGATGTCAGCGTCAGCTGGCTGGATAACAGCTGCCAGCCGTCTTGGGTCGGTTGCCACAATAACTGGCCTTTGCCGAGGCTCAGTTGTTGCGTCTGGTCGTCCTGGCGCCACATCAGCCGGTTTTCTGCCAGCGCAATTTGAATCTGCTGCAAAGTGCCACCGGCAATATCGCCCCAGGCCTGGAAATTAATATCGGCGCGCGCCAGTTTGCGGCTTTCCGGCAACAGGGTTTCAAACCAGGGCAACACGTTTAAATCGTTACTGGACAGATACAGCTGGCCACGGCTTTTGGCCAGGCTGTCGCCGGTTAAATCCAGTACAAACGCCAGCGCATTACCGGTGACGCCAGCAATTTCCACTTCACCGGAGCCCTGATGGCGCTCGCCGGCGTTGAGCCAGGCCAACCGGCGGATTTGCATCTCAATCGGCGGGGTATATTGCGAACGCAACGTCAGTTTGCTGTCGACCAGCGTGAAGTTTTTCAGTTGCTGAAACAGCAGTTGTTCCACCGCGCTGAACAGCGGTTCCGGATCTGTCGCCGGCATCTCGGCGTTTTGTTGCAGCAGGCGCTGGCTGTCGATGGTCAGGTGCAGGCCGGATAATTCAAAATCATCGGCTTTGAGTTGCAGGCTACGCAGGCTGGCCCAGAAATCGAGACGCACCCGCAGTTCGGCGACTTGCAATAAGGTGTCACCGGCCGGCGATTGCACCGCCACTTGCTGCAGCAACAAAGCCGGTCCGGTACTTTGCCAGGCCGCGCTGAGCTGACCGATGCGTACCGGCGCGCCATATTGGCTGGCGATAAGTTGTTCGATATCGGTTTTGTAGCCGGTGGCATAAGGCAAGCCCACCCGCAGCAGCGTCACCAGCGTGGCAAGCAGCACCACACCGACCGCAAACAGCAGCCAGAGTTTGTGCAGACAAAACCAACCGGCACGCTGAAGCCGCGCCACTACATCATCACCACGTCAAATTGTTCCTGGGTATATTGCGGTTCAATCACGACACTAATCTGCTTGCTGATAAAGACTTCCAGCTCAGCCAGGTTATGGTATTCGTCGTTGATTAAAGCATCCTTAACCGCTGGTGACGCATACACGACAAACTTGTCGGCCGCATATGCACGGTTGACCCGGACAATTTCGCGCATAATTTCAAAACAGACGGTCTCAACGGTTTTCAGCGAGCCACGGCCGGCGCAGACCGGGCATTCAGTACACAGCACATGCTCCAGACTTTCGCGGGTGCGTTTACGCGTCATTTCGACCAGACCAAGCGCGGAAAAACCATGAATATTGGTTTTGGTTTTGTCGCGCGATAAGGCGATTTCGAGACTATGCAACACACGACGCTGATGCTCTTCGCTTTGCATGTCGATGAAATCAATAATGATAATGCCACCGAGGTTACGCAATCTGAGTTGACGGGCGATCGCCTGCGTCGCTTCGATATTGGTATTAAAAATGGTTTCTTCGAGGTTGCGGTGGCCGACAAAAGCGCCGGTATTGACGTCAATAGTCGTCATCGCTTCAGTCTGATCGATGATGAGATACCCACCGCTTTTCAGCGGTACTTTACGGTCCAGCGCGCGCTGAATTTCATTTTCGACGTCAAACAGGTCAAACACCGGCCGCTCACCAGGGTAATACTCCAGCTTCTCGGTCATCTGCGGAATAAATTCTTCGGTGAAGGCGTGCAGCGCCTGCCAGGTCAGTTTGGAATCGACCCGCACCCGCTCTAAATCGCTGCCGACAAAGTCACGCAGAATGCGAAACGCCAGCGTCAAATCTTCGTACAACATCGCTTCTTTGCGGTGTTTTTGTTTGCGCTTCTGGATTTTCGCCCAGAGTTTTTTCAAAAACCGCGCATCCTGCAGCAGCTCGACTTCGCAGGCACCGTCGGCCGCAGTGCGGACGATAAAACCGCCGTTGTCGTCATCAAGACAAGTCGAGACGATGTCTTTTAAGCGCTGACGTTCTTCATCGGATTCAATGCGTTGCGACACGCCGACATGCGGCGAACCCGGCATAAATACCAGATAACGCGAAGGCAAAGTGATGTCAGTGGTCAGCCGCGCGCCTTTAGTGCCGAGTGGATCTTTCACCACCTGCACCAGCAAATACTGGCCTTCGTGCACCAGCAGGCGGATGTCTTTGACCGCGGCGACTTTCACTTCTAAATCATTGGCATCGCGCTGGATAATGTCAGACGCATGCAAAAATGCCGCTTTATCCAGGCCAATATCGACAAAGGCCGCTTGCATGCCCGGCAATACCCGGCTGACTTTACCGATATAAATATTGCCGACCAGACCATGCCGCGCCTGACGCTCGATATGGACTTCCTGCAACACGCCATTTTCAATCAGCGCCACCCGGGTTTCACTGGGCGTGACGTTAATCAGCAGTTCGGCACTCATACAGCCTCCGGCAAGTCCGCCAGCAATGCGGCAGTTTCAAATAATGGCAAACCGACGACGGCAAAATAACTGCCATGAATTTTTTCAATAAAACGACCACCGAGGCCCTGAATGCCATAACCACCGGCTTTGTCGGCCGGCTCGCCGCTGTGCCAGTAAGCCAGCATCTGCGCTTCAGTCATAGGGCCAAACCAGACGTCGGTGGCCACTGTCACGGCCTGTGGCTCGCAAGCCGCTGCGCGACACAGCGCCACTGCGGTATAGACCTGATGGCCACGGCCACGCAGTAACCGCATCATGCGCAGGAAATCAGCTTGATCCAGCGGTTTGCCGAGGATTTCGCCGTCAACGACGACAATGGTATCCGCGCCCAAAGTCGGCAATGGCTGCGGCTGCGCCAGATAACCGGCCAAAGCTTTGGCTTTGGCCAGCCGCAATACATAATCTGCTGCCGCCTCGCCTGGCAACACCGCTTCGTCAATCGGCGCCTGCACCACGACAAAATCCACCTCAAGCTGAGATAACAATTCACGGCGACGCGGTGAAGCGGAAGCAAGCGCAATGCGGGTCATATTATTGGATCTTCAGTTGGCGGCGCATCCGGCGCAAAAACAGGAAAATATATGGCCAGACTAACATACCGGTCAGCACAGGCCATAAATATGCTGCGCGGAAGTACACACCGGTCAGGAAATGACTGAGCCAGAACAGCAATAAGTGGTACAACGCCAGCAACATGCCGATTAATAAGGCTTGCTGCAGAATAGAAAAGTTCCGGATCTTCAGATAATTGGCTGCGACGATAAAAGTCACCACTGAATAACCCAGCGCATTGACACCCAGCACTGTGCCGACCATCACATCAACCAGAAAACCCATGACAAAAGCAGTGCCAATACTGGCACGGTGCGGCAGTGCCAGTATCCAATAACACAACACCAACAATGGCCAGTCCGGCCGGAATAGTTTTACTTCGGCCGGTAACGGCATTACCGCCAGCAATAACGCCAATAGCAGCGTTAAATGGATCCATAAAAAACGCCAGTTTGACTGCATTATTTCTGCTCCGGCTCTGTGGCTTCCGGTGGGTTGACGATTTCCGGGTCAGCAGCGGTGGTGCCCTGATGTGGCCACACCAACAGCACATAACGGATGCGGTCCAGCTTGGCGTAAGGTTCAGCGGTGACCTGTAAAAACGGCAAACGCGCGTCGCGATAGACTTTGCTGATACGGCCAATCGGATAGCCTTCCGGGAATACACCGTCGAGGCCCGACGTCAGTAAGCGATCACCCTCGACCACATCTGTACTATGTGGCAAATGGATTAAACGCAGCGCGTTGGCCTGACCTATGCCTTCGGCCACCACACTTAAACCGGTGCGTTCAATCCGGCCAGAAATGGCATGGGTGTTGTCGGCAATTAAAATAGCCCGGCTCGAGGTTGGCCCTACGCTGACCACCTGCCCCAAAACACCTAAATCATCAATCAGCGGCTGACCGATAGTGACGCCGTCTTTACTGCCTTTGTTCAGCACAATCTGGTGGCTGAACGGATGGCTGTACACCGCCAGCACTTCAGCGATGAGCCGTTTGCCTTCGGTGACCGGACTGGCGCCCAGCAAAGCCCGCAGCTTGTCGTTTTCCTGCTGTAAAAACTGCAGCCGTTGCAGCTGGCCGTTTTGCAGCAGCAAAGTGTCTTTTAAGGTCTGGTTTTCTTCGAGGATTTTTTGTTGCGACTTAAACTGTTCGGAGGCACCGAACATCAGGTCTTGCGGTAAATTCGCGAGGTAAAACAAAGGGCTGACGGCTGCGGTCAGATAACTGCGCAGCTGGGCTGAACTGCTGGTGTAGTGATCTAATGTGATAAGACCCACACTGGCCAGCAGCGCAAAAAATAAGCGCAGCGGCAGTGAGGGTCCGCGATCAAAAATAGGTTTCATGTACTCGGCCGCCGGACAGGTTCAGTTAGTCGTAACTGAACACGTCACCGCCATGTACATCGATCATTTCCAGCGCTTTACCACCGCCACGGGCGACGCAGGTCAGCGGATCTTCAGCGACCACCACCGGAATGCCGGTTTCTTCCATTAACAGGCGGTCTAAATCACGTAATAAAGCGCCACCGCCGGTCAGTACCATGCCGCGCTCAGAAATATCTGACGCCAGCTCTGGCGGCGATTGTTCCAGCGCCACCATCACGGCCGAGACGATACCGGCCAAAGGTTCCTGCAGCGCTTCGAGGATTTCGTTGCTGGTCATGGTGAAGCTGCGTGGCACGCCTTCGGCCAGATTACGGCCGCGCACTTCGATTTCGAGGATTTCATCGCTTGGGTAAGCAGAACCGATTTCCATCTTGATGCGCTCAGCGGTAGCTTCACCAATCAGGATGCCGTAGTTACGGCGGATGTAGTTGATGATGGCGTCGTCGAATTTGTCGCCACCGATGCGCACAGAAGAGGAATACACCACGCCGTTTAACGAAATCAGCGCAACTTCTGTGGTACCACCACCGATATCGACCACCATAGAACCGGTGGCTTCTGAGACCGGTAAACCAGCGCCGATGGCGGCGGCCATTGGCTCGTCAATCAGATACACTTCACGGGCACCGGCGCCCTGCGCAGATTCACGAATAGCACGGCGTTCCACCTGGGTAGAACCACAAGGCACACAGACCAATACGCGTGGGCTTGGCCGCAGGAAGCTGTTGCTGTGGGCTTGTTTGATAAAATGCTGCAGCATTTTTTCGGTGACGTAGAAATCGGCGATCACACCGTCTTTCATCGGGCGGATGGCTTTGATATTGCCCGGGGTGCGGCCTAACATGCGTTTGGCGGCGTGGCCTACGGCGGCGACACTTTTAGGACCGCCAGCGCGTTCCTGCCGGATCGCAACCACTGAAGGTTCATTCAACACTATGCCTTGGTCTTTGACATAAATCAGGGTGTTGGCCGTGCCCAGGTCAATCGACAGATCGTTGGAAAATAAACCACGTAATTTTTTTAACATGAACAGTGTTAATCCTTCTGAATGGGGCGCCAACAACAGCAAAAACCGGCTGCGCCTGCGCGATTGAGGCTCCGGTTCTTACTCGACAAAATTTTGCGCACATTTTAAGTAACAATGCGCCGGGTGGATAGCTTTATCTTACACTTTTCGCCACTGAAACCAAGCTGCAATTGCGCTAAGCGTAAGGGGATAAGCGCTGCTGTAAACGCGGTGTTATTGTTCGCGCTGATAAATCAGCCGGTCGTTGCCCCGATAGCGGCCAAATAACGCGGTGGCTGACGGATCCTCATCACCTGCAGTGCTGGTTTTCCAGTCGTATTTCAGCCAAACCGGCGCCTGATATTGCAGGCCCCAGCTGCCATTTTGCCCCGGCGCGGACAGCAACAGGGTGTTGATTGGATTGACACCACTCGCAAGCTTGGTATTGCTGCCGGTGACGGTCAGCGCTGGCGACCCTGTTGCTGTTAATGCTGCGGGCAGTACATCACTGCAGCTGTCGGCGCTATGCAGTACAAACTGACTGCCATTCCAGACTTCGGCTTTCAGCACCACAGAAGCCGCCTGAAAAGCATTGGCATAGGCGTTTTCCAGCCGGTGGCGGCCATAATAAAATTTCAGCTCATTGCCAAGTTTTGCAGCATCGCAGGCGGTGCCGGCACAAGTGCCGCTGGTCGCAGCGTTCATCGTCAAGTCTGTGCTTTGCAGATTGCGGCTATCTCTTTCTGCCAACACTTTAACGCCTGGTTGAAAATTCAGGAAAGGGCCATCGGTGCTACTGCCCCGCTCCAACTGCAAAATGCTGGCGCTGAACTGATAACGGCCTTGTTGCCAGGTCGGACTCGGTTGGCCTTTCAGCCGGCCTTCCAGACTTGCTGTATGGCTGCTGCCATTGTTTTCCGCCACCAGACCAATCCCGGCAGCGCCGACATAATTAGCGCTGTCACTGGAACTGTGGTAGTTCAGCAACCGTGAGTTATCAAGATTCACTGCTTCCAGAGTGAAATTCAGCGGCACGCCCGGTTGGCTCATATAGCTAAACGCAGCACTGCCGCTGCCACACAAATTGCCGCTGCTGGGGTTACTCAGTACAAAATGCCGCGGATAAAACCGACCTATAATGGCGCTGTCCGGCTTGGCGCTGACATCGCCGGAGCCCAGATAACTGTTATCACTGAGCTTGCCTCTGAGTTTAATACTGCCGGCTTCCTGCCAGCGCAGTTGCAGATTTTCAAATTGGCCGGGAGTCCCGCTGACCGCGGTAAAATTGCCACCATTGACCAACAGACTGCTGCTATTGCCGGCGCCACCGGACGGGTACACCAGGCTGACAAACTCCACGCTGAGGGTTTCTGCGGTGATTTCTTTATTAAAGTTGGGGGTGAAGTTGCCCGCTTTGTTCAGCACGTCCAGCCGGACCTTAAACGGGGAACCTGCCACCAGAAACCCCTGGCCTGCGTTGGTGGTGGCTGGATTCGCAGCGGTGCCGGTGGCCTGGGTCACTGCACTGACCCGGATCTCATAAGGCCTGATGACAAAAGCGCTGACTGGCGCCGTCAATGTGATAGCCGGCTCAGTGCCGCTGGCCGCCAGACTAAGATTTGCATTCAGTTCAATCCGGCCGACATCAGGGTAATACAGCCCAAGTGGCGCGCTGCCGGACGCATCAAAGGTCAAAGTGACACTTTTGTAGACCAGCGAGCTTGCCGCTGCAGTGCCATCCAGGTTAGTACCGCCAGCGCCATTAGTGCCATTGATATTAAGCCGCTGCAAGCTGACGCAACTGGTCGGATCTACGCAGCGATAAGCCAGATTGACCGGCCGGCTGCCCTGCACTCTGGCCTCACAGGCACCAGTATTGGTATTCGTACGGATGGCCCGCAGCTCAGCGTTAAAACCCTGGCCGGCAATTTGATTGGCGCCATCAGTGGCGACTATTTTCAGCCCGGTATCAGCAAAACTGATGCTGCAGCTGCTGTCGATCACGCCGCTATTTTTACACTCCAGCGCGTTACTGGCTGTTGGACTGGCCGCAGTTAAACTGATGACAGAACTGCCGGTGCTGGTTTTACGCAAAGCACTGCTGGCGCTACCGGCGCTAAAGGTCGGGCTGCTGTTACTCCAGCTGCCACTATTGCTGGCCGCCAGCGTCACTGATGTCGTGCCGCTATAGAGCGTGGTACAAGCTGCGTTGGTACAGGCTTTTATGGTCACGGGCTCCGCTTCACAGGTGACTCCGGGGCTGGCGTAACTGAGTTCATAATGATGCACAGTGGCTGGTGGTGTGGCATTACAGGCGTTGACTGGATTAGATTTGGGCAGGCACTGGCCATAGACAGACCCACTTTGCACCTGAACAGTACCATTGGAATTCACCGCCGCCGACAGATCACCATAAATCACCGAACCGTTCTGCACATAAATATCGTTACTGCCGGTGGTGACATTGACTTTCGATGACGCGCTGCCAAGGTCCGAGTTATCCAGATAAACATGGCTGGCCCCGCTGATACTGCCGGTTGGCATAGTCACACCGGTCAACCGGACAATATTCAGTGCTGTCATGGTAATAGCGCCATTGACGGTGCCGCCACTGAGCGTAATACCAGAGCGCGAAGTCAGGCCGCCCTGCAGATTAGTGTTGGTTGCTGTGATGGTATTACTGCTGCTGGTCACCAGGCCCGTGACTGTTGATGTGTCTAACGCAATATTCCCGCCGGTATTGATGGTGCCGTTGATAGTGCTGGTGCGAACGTCAAACACAGCGCTTGAGGCTGATAAATCACCAAACACCCGGCTATCCCGAATGTCGTAGGCGCCATAATCTGACTGAAAATTGACCCGCACGCTGGCACTGCCCACCGTCACTTCGCGCACTTCAAAGCCGTTGTTTGCGATCAGTGTCAGATTCGACGCCGGGACAAAACTGGTGCCTTTATCAAACTTAACCCGACCATTACCGGTACAAGTCCAAGTGGTCGCCGTTTTCGTCCAGCTGGTATCACATTGCGGATCAACCGCCCAAACCCCGGCGCTGAATATCAGCAACAGGCTTAAGAGGCAGGCAGACATATTGCCACACTTCATTCGCTGGCCTCCGCACTAAGCACCCGGCTGGTCAGCAAGTCGCCGTCGCCGCACTGCGCAGTGCTGACCAAACGGAACCATTTTTTGCTGTCTATGGTATCTTCGCGACAGGAAAGCTGGCTCTGGCAACCCACCCAGTCACTGCTGTTCCAGTTGCGCATGCCGGTGTTCACGGCGGCACAGCTTTGTGCGGTCTGATTAAGCGGAAACAGCTGCACTAAACCTAATTCCAGCGTCGATTTTGCCAGCCAATAGCTGCGCTGGCCCTGTACTTCATAAATCAGTGAGGTGCCGGACGCCGTACTAAGCCGGGCCAATGCCAGCAAAATCAGACTGCCGAATAACAGCACAAATACGGCGATCACCAGCGCACTGCCAGACTGGCGGCGATGTTTGGCGCTTTGTGGTAAAAGATGCAGCTTAAGGGACATTACTCACCTGCACTAAATGGCTGTAACTGAGCACGGTACCGCTGTCTTGCTCCGACGTCAGCTCCAGTTGTATTTGCACTAGAGAATTGCGGGTCAGCGCATCCGGCGCCAGCTCAAACACCGGCCGCGTTGCCAGATCATTGCTGATTTGACGCGCCATCAGCGCGCCATTACTGAGCCCGCTGCCGGGCAGTGGCTGACTGCTTTGTAGCCCATAGCCTTCATAACGGCGAATTTCATTGCCGAGCGCACAAAAACTGACGGGGCTGTTTAACAAATAAGCCCGACTGGCCGGCGATGCGGTGCCAAACCCAAAGGCCTGACTGAACTGCAAACGTCGGGTGGCGCTATTGTTATCACCGTCATCAGGCTGTGGTGTGTTACGCAGCTGTACTTTTTGCGCTGGTTGCGCTGACGCCGCGTAAATATCCGCCGGGCTGGTTGGATAGACCAACAGCCACTGTCCGGCGCTGACGGCTAAAGCAAAATTCGGCTCAAGGCTCACCACATCCATAGTTGTCTGCGTATCCGGCTGCAGCGCTATAGTGCGATACCGCACTACAGCGCTAAAAGGCACAAATTCGAGACAAGACCAGCTGTTGCTGTTGCTGACCCGCAAGCTGTTTGGCACCGCATCACGCAGTTCCCGGTTCAGTCGCTCCAGTACAAAGCGGCTTTGCCCCAGCAACTGTTCACGCTGCGCCGATTGCAGATAAATTCCGGACATATTGCCGAGCAAAGTCGACAAGCCAACCACGCTAATACCCAGCAATACCAGCACAGTGATCAGTTCCACCAAAGTGAAGCCACGGGAATTAGCAGGACGGCGGCGCATTACCAGTTACCCTTTAAGGCGCTGAACGTCAGCACAGTGCCGTCCGGCGCGGTGATATTGAGCGTGATGCGTTTAACCAGATTATTGCTGGCCGCGCCTGCGTTAACGCCGTCGTAGCTGACATTAATCGCCAACTGATAATTGGCGTAACGGCTGGCCAGGCTGGTGCCAAGCACATCGGTTAAGGTCGCGGCATCAGCACGCAGACAATGAAAATCATCGACGTCGTCATAATCCTGCCGGTTGGCTTCTTCGGTCACTGCAGACATACCGCTGACCGGACAAGCCGGCAGACTGGCGGCACAACTGCCGGCGCCGGCTTCACCGCAGCGCAGCGGACTGCCACTGCGGCTGGAATTTTCATCAAAGGAGCGCGCCATCACTTCACTGAGCAGGCTTTGCGCCAGTTCAGCACTTCTGACCTGTAACCAGATAGCGCCGGAATCGCGGTGTAGCGGCGCCAACACGCCGGTCAGCAGTGTCAGTGCAATCGCCAGCACCACCATGCCAATCACCAGTTCAACCAGAGTAAAACCACGCTGCAGCATGGCTGCGGACTGAGAACGGCAATTTTGGCGGCGGTGGAATGGGCCTGGGCTTTTCATCATTTAGCAGGCCCCGATATAACCGCTGGCTTCAATACAGAGGCGGCTGGTCACGCCGCCAGCAGCAAAGCTGATAGTGCAGCCGCTGTTGCAACTGCTGCGTGGCTTGCCCCAGCTGTCAAAGCGTAAATACAAAGGCAGGCTGTCGGAACTGCTACTGACAGCACTGCCGTTGAGGTCGATTTGACTGAGATCACTGCTGTCTACAGTAAAACTGGCAGTAGCATCACAGGCATTTTGCCGGGCGATGCCGGCGACGTTAGCTTGCAATAACACAGTGGCGCAGCGGGTGTAGTTACCGTCGGCATCTATGACCGCGCTGTCCTGCATACTTTGCATCTGCACCTGGCGCAGTAAATTAATCACCGCATCGCGTTGCTGCTGCGGCTGGAATTCGTCGGTAGTAAAAAAACGACTGGCGGCCGTAGCCGCCAGAATACTAATCAGCAGGATCACCACCAGCAGTTCTATCAGGGTAAAACCGGCCCGGCGGCAGAGCTGCATGGTTGTTAACAACCGTCAGTTTTTAACGTATAGGTTGGTTTAGACGTGTTGTTTGCAGCTGCGGTGTAGATAAACAAACATACATCTGTCAGCGCTGAGCTGCCTGTTGGTGCAGTACCGGTATAAACTACAACATCTGTCGCTGCAACGCCGATTGTCGCGTTTGCAGTCCCCTGAACCACGGTAAAACCACCTTCCAGGTCCAGCACTTTATCCACTTCGGCTTTAGTTGCAGCAACATAACCATTGACCAGCGCAATCGCCACACCATCAACCGTGACGGAACCTGACGCTTTTTTATGCTCGCCCGCCAGCACCGCTTTGCTGTACAGCACCGCGTTAGCCGATTGCAGCGCGCCTTTCACGCCATTCACAGTGCTGATTTTTGCATCACTGCTCAGGTTTAAAAACTTCGGCGCGGCCGTGACGGCCAGAATGCCGAGTATCACAATCACAATGACCAGTTCAACTAAGGTAAAACCTTTACTCTTTTGCATCACATCACTCGATTAATTAGGTTTATTCAGGAAAGACAATACGTTACCTGTTGCAGGGGCATAGGTAAAGCCATTCGTCGCACCGACGCCCGCTGCTGGCGCCGCAGCTAAACCTGCAGTCTGGTGGTACTCACAAACGTTGGCCGTTGCCCGGGCAAAGAAATCGTCTGTCGCATCAAAAGTCGCATCGACAGTGGCGGCACCGGCTTGTTGAAACAGGTTATTAAACAAAAACACACAATCTGCGGCGTCTACTGCCGTAGCTCGGGTATCAGCTGTTGGGTCGCCAGAAGGAAAACCGATAGCGCCATCGACACCTATAAATACATTGTCGTATTCGACTCGGGTTTGGTTGGCGGCGACGTTGTTATTCGGCCGGCCGGCAATTTCCCAGCCCGCACGCACTAAACCCACTGCCGAGGCAAAACCGCCGGCCGTTGCTTCCACTGAAACATCTTCCGCGCGCTCAGTGACATTAAGGAATCTTGGTAACGCCGTGGCGGCCAATAAACCTAAGATAATAATGACAATGACTAATTCGATTAAGGTAAAGCCTTGTTGCTGTCTTGAGATAGTACGCATACTCAGTTCTCCGGGGCTTAAATCAATAGTTTATAGTTTTGATTACACTAATTAATGACAGCTTTTCTGGCGATTGCCAAGCTCACCTACTTGCCTTTTTGATAAGCACTGAGCATGTCCCACATCGGGGTAAATATCCCCAGGGCCAATAACAGCACCATCACTGCGACTACAGTGATCAGAATAGGCTCGATTTTCGCTGTCAGCGACTTCAGATCAAAAGCGACTTCCCGTTCATAAAACAATGCTACTTCCTGCAACATGTCATCCATCTGGCCGGTTTCTTCACCGACCGCCAGCATTTGCATCACCAACGGCGTAAACAAACCGCTTTGCGCCGATACACGCACCAGGCTTTCGCCGCGTTCAATATTGCGCCGCATCTCGCGGATTTTGTCCGCCATAAAATCGTTGTCGACCGCTTCCGCTACCAAGCTCAGCGCAGTGGTCAGTGGCACGCCGGCGCGCAGCATCAGCGCGAAACTGCGGGCATAACGGCCTAAAGTGGCGCGGTTGATAATGTCGCCCATCAGCGGCAAACGCAGTTTGTAACGGCTCCAGCGATAGCGGCCCTGCTCGGTTTGCAGATAGCGGTACAGCGCAAAACCGGCCGCCGTCAGACCCAACAATAACCAGGGCCAATAGTTAACGAAAAACGCCGAGGTACTAATCAGCACTTGCGTGGTCCAGGGTAATTCGGCATGAAAGCGGGCGAACATGGCGGCAAACTGCGGAATAACAAAGATATTCAGGATCACCATCGCCACCACAATTGCCAGCAGCACAAAAGACGGATACCGCGTCGCCTGTTTAATCTGGCGGCGGGTTTCCATTTCCTGTTCAAAATAATCCGACAACTGGGCAAAAGCATCATCGAGCCGGCCGGTGTTCTCGCCGACATGCACAATACTGACAATCAGCCGGTTAAACACTTTCGGGTGACTGGCCATCGCCACCGACAAACTACGGCCTTTTTCCAGCTGCTCGGCTAAATCCAGCAACACAGTGTTCAGCGCTTTCGAACTGGTACTTTCAGCCAGGCCGCGAATGGCGCGGATGATCGGAATACCGGCTTTCATCAGCGAATACATTTGCCGGGCAAACACTATCAGTTCCGGCAGCCGCACCACAGGACCAAACCAGCCGGACAAGTCCAGCTTTAGCTGCCGTTCTGGCGCGATTTCGCTGATATTCAGCGGGATCAGTTGCCGGCGCTGCAGCTGGTCGGCTACTGCACTTTCACTTGGCGCGTCAATCTCACCGGACTGAAGCCGGCCCTGCGGATCACGGGCGCTATAGCGAAAACTGGCCATCAGACAGAGCCTGCCATAGCGTCTAAATCAACATATTCCGACACCCGGATCACTTCATCCAGGCTGGTGATACCCTGCTGGGCATAATCCAGCGCCATAGTGCCGAGCGTGCTGAAATTCTCCGAGCTGTAAGCGATACGGGCGAATTCTTCAGTGTCGTTACGCCGCAGCGCATCCGCCAGCGGTTTGTCCAGCACCAGTAATTCAAACACACCAATCCGGCCTTTATAACCGGAGTAATGACAGGACTGACAGCCGCGGCCACGCCAGAACTGCAAGCCGGCCGGCGCGCGGAAATGTTTCAGCCAGGTTTGTTCCAGCTCATCGGGCTGATATGGCTGTTTGCAATGCAGACAAACGCGTCGCACCAGCCGCTGCGCCAGAATAGCCCTAAGCGCACTGGCCACCAGATAAGGCGCCGCCCCCATATCAATCAGCCGCAGCGTACTGGTGACGGCATCATTGGTGTGCAGCGTCGACAATACCAGGTGACCGGTTAAGGCGCCGCGCAGGCCCATTTCGGCGGTTTCCTGGTCGCGCATTTCACCGACCATCAGAATATCCGGGTCCTGCCGTAAGCTGGTGCGCAGCACACCGGCAAAATCGAGGCCGATTTTGTGGTTGATTTGCACCTGATTAATCCGCGGCAGCCGGTATTCCACCGGATCTTCCACTGTGATGATTTTGACGCCCGGCTGATTCAGCTCCGACAACACACCATACAGCGTGGTGGTCTTACCGGAACCGGTCGGGCCTGTGACCAGCACCATACCATGTGGGCTTTGGATAATACGGCGCAAGCGCGCAGCGATGGCCGGCGGCATGCCGGTTTCTTCCAGACTGAGTAAACCGGCGCTTTGGTCCAGCAGACGCATCACTACAGATTCGCCGTGTTGCACCGGCATCGTCGACATCCGCACATCGATAGTGCGGCCTTTGATTTTCATCTGAAAACGACCATCCTGCGGCAAGCGTTTTTCCGAGATATCCAGGCTCGCCATCAATTTCAGCCGCAGCACCAGCGCCGGCGCAATGCCGGTTTCCTGCAACACACTTTCCTGCAGCACGCCGTCGACGCGCTGGCGAATGCGCAGCACTTTTTCGTCCGGTTCGATATGGATATCCGAAGCGCGCACTTGCACCGCGTCTTCAAATAACGACTGCAGCAGCCGCGCTATAGTGTTGTCCTGCTCGCCTTCGGTGCTGAGCGCGGCGAAGTCGATGGTTTCGGTTTCTTCGTATTCTTCCTGTAGCTGGTGGGCAAAACTCTGAATTTCCTGGGTACGGCGATACAGGTTATTAAAGGCTTCAATCAGCTGACTTTCGCGCACTACGGCGATCTCAATCAGCTTGGGTTCGAGCAGCGGCGCGATTTGGTCCAGGCTGGATAAATCCGCCGGGTCGCTCATGCCGAGCAATACAGATTCGCCGCGGTCTTCCAGCACTAAAGCGCGCAACCGGCGGGCATGCACTTCCGGCAGCATTTGTGCCACGCGCGGTTCGATGCGGCGCTGCGCGATATCGAGAAACTGCACATTCAGCTGCTGCGAGAGGAATTGCAGCAACTGGTCTTCAGTCAGGTAACCCAGCTCAATTAAGGTGGCGCCAAGTTTACGGCCATTTTGTTTTTGCGCCGCCAGGGCGTTGTTCAGTTGCTGGTCGCTGACGATGCCTTCATGCACCAGCAGGTCACCCAGACGCATTTTTAAACGGGGTCTTTGCATATTATTGTCCGGTGGCGCTGGCAAGGCGCTGTTGAATAAATTGCCGGCTGACCGGACTCAAGCCGCCCAGTTGCAAGGCCTGCTGATAAGCCTGTTGCGCTTCAGGCCACTGACCGCGCTGGTCCAGCATAGTACCGAGCCCAAGCCAGGGCCTGCTGTCCTCTGGCATTAACTGGCTCCAGCGCTGATACGCCTGCAGCGCCCGCTCCGTCTGACCGGTTTGCTGCGCGGCGTGCGCTTCCAGCGCCAGCACCTGCTGTGGATATTGTTGTGCTAAGGCCGGCGTCAACGCATCTAACAGCGCTTGCCACTGCTGCATGCCGGCAAGCTGCTGAATATGGGCCCATTGCAACGCGGCCAAATCGCGCTGTTGCTGCTGTGCGACGCGCTGTGGATCTGCTGCGGAGATGGTCATGTGTGGTTTTACCGTTGGCGCGGCTGACTGTGATTCTGCTAAAGGCTCTGCTACTGTCTCAGACTCGGCCAAAAACGCCGCATCAGAGTCTGCCAGCGCATAGGCCTCAGCGACGGCATCAGACCCGGCGACAATTTCAGTCTTGACCGGTTCAGGTTCGTGTTGCTCAGCAGTGTGTGGCTGTTGCGCTATTGGCACGACCGCCTCGCGCTGCGGAGGTGTGCTGTCTGATTTCGTTGGAACTTTGATTTCAGCGGCAGACGCAACTTCATTGCTGTCTGGTGCTGTGCGGACAGGTTCTGGACTGGCTGCGACCGCCGTCGCTGGTGCAACCCCGGAGGTGGGGCTCACGGCCGCAGCTTCGGGTTCAGCTTGCGGCTTTGCAGTAGCAACCTCTGGTGCCGGTTTCTGCCCAAACTGGCCAATCTCAACGCCCAGCCATAAAGCCGGTAACAACAACAGCGCCCAATACCAACGCCGCTGCTGTGAGACCGTCAGCGCCGGTGTGCGCAAAAGCGCCTGATCTGCCGCCTGGCGTTTGTCTAAATCGCGCAGCATCTGGTTGATCACACTCATCGCAGACTCCAGCTCAGCAAAGCCGATGGTGCCAGATACCATAACAGCGCCAGCGTCGCCGTAGCGACCAACAGCCAGTGCAACGCCGGATGCTGCACATCTTCGGTGTCGGCTGCCGCCAGATACATTTGCTTCCAGCCGGCGCGCGGCAGCCCGGCGCCATAGGCCAGCAACAGCGCTTTGTGCGCCAGCACATTAATCAGCCGCGGAATGCCTCTGCTGTAATAACTGAGTAACCGGACGGCAAGCGGGCTGAATAACATCAGCGCACTACCGGCGATTTGCAGACGCTGACGCAGATAAGCCGCTACTTCCGGTTGCTGTAACTGCGCCAGCTGATAAGAGAAACTGATACGTTGACGCAACTGCCGAAACCCCGGCTGCGCCAGGCGTCTATCCAGCTCTGGCTGGCCAAACAACACGACCTGCACCAGTTTGCGTTGTTCAGTTTCCAGATTGGTCAAAAGCCGCAGTGCTTCCAGTGTGTCGTCCGGCAGCGCCTGCGCTTCATCAATCAGCAGCACCACCTGTCGGCCGGCGCTGGCCAGCAACAATAACTGGCGCTGTAACAAATGTGCCAGCTGCAGCTGGTCGATATTGTCGGATTGCTTCAGCCCCAGCTCCAGCGCTAAAGCCCAGCGTAGCTGCTGCGGGTTCAGATTAGGGTCGGGAATATAAGCCTGGCTCCAGTGCGCCGGCGCTTCATTTAACAACTTGCGGCACAGCAAGGTTTTACCGGTCCCGACTTCGCCGGTCACTTTGATAAACCCTTCACCATGATTTAACGCGGTTTGCAGCACTTCCATGGCTTGCTGGTGCCCCTGCAACCCGACATAAAAACCGGTATTCGGCGTCAGGCTGAACGGGTACTGCTGCAACTGAAAGTGTGCCAGATACATCATCAGCGCCGTTGTTGCCAGACCTGCATTTGCAGGCTGGACTGCTGAATTTGTTGTTGCCAGACTTCAGCACCGGTGACCGTCGGTTTGAGCAAAATCACCAGCTCTTTTTTCTTCTCTGATTTGCTGGTCGACTTAAATAAATTGCCGAGCAGCGGTAACGAACGCAGCCCCGGCACGCCGCTTTCCTGGTCGCTGATCACGGTCTGCATCAGGCCGCCAATCACCACAATTTCGCCGTTACTGGCTTTGATAATAGTGTCAGACTCGCGGATATTACTTTGCGCCAGCGGTAACACCACTTCTTCTTCCGACAAACGAATGGTTTTGACCTGCTCGGCGGTTTCGGTTACCGACGGATGCACATGCAAAATCACCTGACCATTGGCATCAATTTGCGGCGTCACATCTAAAGCAATGCCAGAGAAAAACGGCTGCAAAGTGATGCTCGGTGTGGTGTTTTGCACACCGTTGGTTGCGGTGGTGGTATTGCTGGATACATCAGTGACAAAGTATTCGTCCTGCCCGACTTTAATCACCGCTTTTTGGTTATTCACCGCCGTGACGCGCGGGCTCGACAGCACCTGCGCATCGCCCTGGGTCGACAACAAACTAATCACGCCGTCAAAATCGGCATTTTCAAAGGCGATGGAAGTTAATCCGCCAAGACTGCCACTGATTTTATTGCCAAAACTGCCGGCGGTATTACTCAGCGTCAGATTGGTGGAATCGATGTTGGCGAGCGCGCTTTGCCAGTTAATGCCTTGCTGGTAGTCATCGCTTAATGTGACTTCAATGATTTTGGCTTCGAGGATCACCTGCCGCTGCAGATGTTGTTCGGTTTGTTGCAAAAAGGCCCGCACCGCGGCGATTTCATCCGGCATGCCGCGCACAGTCACAAGACCAGCCTGTGGTGACACCACCACAGAACGCTGCGGCAGAGTGCCTAAAATACCGCGCACCGCTTCCTGTAAATCTTTCCAGAAATCAGTTTTGCTGCTGCTTTGGATCATGCTGCCGTTAAATTGCTGCTGATTATTGCCGCCGAGGCCATTCTGGCCGTCCATATTCTGATTCTGCTGATTGTTGTTTTGGTTATTTTGATTGCCGTTGCGATTGTTATTTTGCTGGTCCTGCGACACGCCACCGGAGTTCACTGCAATCGACGATAAACCATTGCGCTGCATCAGCAAATAATTGACCGGAATGGTTTCAGTGCGAAGCCCTGCCGGGTAGACCTGATAAATCAGCCCGGACTGGCGGATATCAAAACCATAGATCTGCTGCACCACCGCCATCACTTCCGGCAGTGTGACCTGCTTCAGCTGCAGGCTGACGGTGCCGCGCACATCCGGATGCACCACGATACTAAAATCCGAGTCTGTCACCAAGGACGCGAAAAAGTCCGCCGCCGGCACCGCAGCAGCTGCCAGATTAAAGCGCGGCAACACCGGCGCGTTTTGTAGCGGCATGGCGCTGGCACTTAACACATCCGCGCTGACCGCCGCCGGAATTTGCAGCGGTTTAGGTTTGGCCGGCGCTTGTTGCGCTTTATTCAGTTCAGCCTGCGATCGCGCCAGCACATCAGATTCTGACGTGATGCTACAGCCCTGCAGCAGCACCAGCGCTGCGATCAGTGAAAAGGGTTTCGCCATAAAATCCGCTACTTTGTCATTGAAGGAAATAATTGCAGCGTCAGCTGACGTTGCCCCTGCGCTAAGATCACCCGACCTGCCCCGATAGAAACCACTTTATAACTGCCATGCATAGCGCCAACCCGGCGCGGCTGTCCGTCTAAAATCGCCAGCCGTTCTTTGCCTTCCAGCCGGATCAGGCTTAGTTTCGGGACCTGCTGTGCCTCTGTTTTGACGCCAGTGCTATCGCTCAACACGGCTTCCGGCGCGGTCGGATCCGCCGCCCACAGCGGCAGGCTGAGCATACTGCTACAGAGCAGACTAAATCCGCAGATATTCAGCTTGTTCACTGATAGTCTCCAATTCCAGCCGCAATTCCGCCTGAGGGTGTTCTGATACTTTGTACTCTAACTGATGCCAGTGTAGCTGCCAGGGCAAGCGTTCCAGCTGTTGCAGCAGTTGTTGTAACTGCGCGTACTGGCCGCTGAAAATGATTTCGGTTTTATGCAGATACAGCTGAGGTGTTGCAGCGGCCGGCGCGGTATTGGCCTGCGCCACAGGCGCCGGAGTCGAAGTTGGTGTTGAAGTTTGAGTTAGAATTGCGGCGCCGATTTGCAGCACTTCGGGTTTCAGGCTGCGCAGCAGGGTTAGTTTCACGCCGGGGCTGCTTTTCAGCACGTCCTGTAGCAGCGGTAACATTTGCTCTGGGCTGACATAACGACCCGTCAGCTGTTTAATCTGACGGTTTAACTGTTCCCGCTGTTGCTGCCGTTCGCTAATTTGGCTGCGCACTTGTTCATTGGGGTCGCTGTTCAGCACCTGCAAGACCGCATCAACCTGCTGTTGTAGTTGCGCCATCTGGCCCAGCGTCATTTTTTGCTGTTGTTTGCTGGTCTGCAGCGACCGCCACAAAGGTTCAGCCACAGAGATAGTACCGACCCATAGCAACATGACCAGCGCGGCGAAAAAAATCAGCCGACGCTCGCGCAGTTGCAGCTGCATATACTGTTCACACAGTTGTTGCCACTGACTCATCGCATGCCCTCCGCAGCCACAGCAACATCGCTGCTGCTGACCCGGAATTGCAGATAATCCTGCGCCAACGGCTGAAAAGACACGGCAGAGAATTGCTGGCCACTAAACTGCGGGCTTTGCCCTAACTGGCGTAACCACTGTGGTACCAGTGCCGCATCCCGGGTCACGCCATCAAATTCAACGCCCGCTTTGCCGAGGCGGAAGCTGCGCAACCAGAACTGCGGTAAATCCTGTGCACTGAGTTGTTGCAGTACGGCGGCGTATTGCGGCGGCTGCGCTTGTTGGTCGGCAGTTAAATACTGCAACAGTTGTTGTTTTTGTCCGATCTCAGTGTTGAGTTGTTCCACCTGCTGCAACAGCGCCTGCTCAGGCTGCCGGTTATCCAGCGCTTGTTGTAAATTGGCTAACTCTTCCGACTTTTGCTGCACCGCGGCCTGGATTTTGTTGGTTTGCAGTTGTTGCTGCTGCAATTGATATTGCAAAGTTCCTGCGGTAGCGGCAATCACCAGCAGCACCAGAGCGCAGCTACGCAATAATGTTGGCAACGCGAAGCGCTGCGGCACCGGCTGTAACCCAGCCTGATACAGATTAATGCGTTGTTTCAATGGATGTCTCCGCGCTCAGCAATAACTCCAAAGCGCCGGCCAGCGGCAACCAATAATCCGCCTGTTCGGCCAGGCTGCTACCCGGCATGTAGGCGGATACATCCAGAGCCCGCACCTGAGTGAAACCATTTTGCACAAAATACTGCAGGATCGCCGGTAACTCCGGGCTCGGTAATAAAAACAGAATCTCTTTGACCGGTGCTTGTCGCATCTGCCCTTCGAAAAAGTCCAGTGAACGTTGTACTTCGAGTAGCAGATTGTCGAGCAAGCCCAGGCTCAGGTCGCTGTAACTCATTTGATCAATACGATTAAAACCGCGCAGTTTCCGGCTGACATACAAGGTGCCGTTTCGCACAATCTGGATACTCAGTTCCTGGCCCGGCTGATGGCTCAGTAACAACACCGCTTGCGGTTGAACAGGTAATAAATTTCGGGCCAGCCATTCATCCGGTTGAATATTCATCAGCTGCGCCGGGCTTTGCTGCAACACTTTACACAAAGGCGCCAGCAGGCTGCGTGAACTGGCAACCACCTGAATTTTGGCTTGTTGCTGACTGGCGGGCTCTGCCACGTCACAGTAATCAACGATTAAATCATCGGTCGGGATGCTGACCAAATCACGGATTTGCCAGGGTAAAGCATGGCGCATTTCGGCTTCGGCCAATGGCGGTTTATCCAGCTGCACCAGCTGATAACTGTCGGCACTTAGTACCAGACACAGCGCGGTATTTTTCGGTAATTCACGGGCCAGCTGACTGCAGGCACTGACGCGTTGCTGGCTATCCACCAGACGCACAGTTTCGGTTTTTAATACCACCTGATCGATGCTTCGGACCAACACCAGCTTTAGCTGCTCAGCCTGCAGATAAATCGCGGCGATCTGCGTTGCCTGACGCGGGCGGCCGGCTGAACTGCGGAACTTAAACGCAAATTTCTGTATCATGCAAACACTCTGACACCTTATTGATCTGGTTTTGCCGGGTCTGGCTGCATTTGTGAATTCACCGTTTTATCGTCAACACTGGCAACGGATTTCTCTGCCATTGCTGGAGCAATTTCAGACCGAGCTGTGGGTCTGCCACCTGCACTGTCTGGTCCCTGCGATCGCGGGTAATAAATGGTTAAAACTAAAGTACCATATCCAGCATATACAACAATATGAAAAAACGGGAATTCTGACCTTCGGCGGGGCTTTCTCCAACCACCTGGCAGCCGTCGCTGCTGCAGGAAAAGCCTTTGGCTTTCAAACGCATGCGATAGTACGACACGACAGCGTGGTGACCAACCCGACTTTAGCCGCATGTCAGGCGCATGACATGCAACTCAGCTTCGTTAACCGGCAAGTGTACCGGCAACGCCAGCAGCCTGAATATCTGGCGACATTACAGCAACAATTTCCGAATTGGCTGATAGTGCCGGAAGGTGGCACCAGCGCTTTGGGTTTACAAGGTGTCGCTGAACTGCAGTTGGCGCAAACCCCAAATGGTCCTGCAAAGCTGATTTGTTGCGCCACCGGCAGTGGCGGCACTGTTGCTGGTCTGGCGCTGGGGCATCCGCACCTGCCGGTACTCGGCGTCAGTGTGGTGCAGGATCCGGGGCTTGCGGCTCAGATCACCGCTTTGGTGCCACAGCAACATAACTGGCAACTGCTGCCAGATTGCAGCGGCTGCCGTTATGGTCGCTTCGATCAGGCCACGCTCGGGCTTTGTCTGGAACTGAGCAGGCAGAATTTGCCGTTAGAGCCGGTTTATACCGGCAAAGCTTTCCGCACATTGTTGCAACAACTGGAACAACAGCAGATTGCGCCCGGCCAGCGCATAGTATTTTTTCATACCGGCGGGTTACAGGGACTGGATGGTTTGCAGCAACAACAGCTCATTTCATCAGAGCAATATCAACAGCTTAAATCAGCTGAGCTGCGCCTGTGGCATCAGTTCGGCGAGCGGTTGACTGAAGAAATACCCTTGCGCCCCACTGACGCCTAATTTCTGCAAACAAAGCCATTCTTCCTGACACTCAACGCCGGTGGCTATGACCTTGACGCCTTTACTCTGATGGCTTGCAACCAAACCGCGGATAAACAACTGTTGCTCCAGCTGTCGTTCAATGTGCCTGACCACAGAGGCATGCAGCTTCACCGCATCAACCGGCAGTTCTGTCAAATACTGACAAGGGCTGATATTCAAACCTACATGGTCAATGATCAGACTAAAACCTTGTTGCTGCAGCTTGAGCAGCTTCGGTTTGAGCTTTTTATACTGTTTAATCAGATGGTATTCATCCACTTCCAGCGCCAGCTGTGATGCCTGTAGCTGGCCATTTTGCAGGCTTTGCTGTAACCAATGCATAAAATCCTGATTTAACAATGATTCAACTGTCAGGTTCACACTACAGCGCAGACCGTTTTTTTGTTCCAGCTGGCATAACCGCGCCGCTTTAGTCAGCACATATTGATCAAGCTGAGCCGTTAAACCACAGTTCACCGCCATCGGCAAAAATACCGCAGCCGCTAACTTATCGCCATCGCTGGTCTGTAAGCGGACTAACACTTCATGTTGGATAATATCGTGTTGTTGCCAGGAAAAAACCGGCTGAAAACTGAGTAGAAACCGCTGTTCTTTCAACGCATTGGCCAGTTCTGTCCGCCACCAGACCGAGCCTTTAATCTTTGGCTTGTGCTCAGGATAAAAACCAAAGGCGGCATTAGGCCCCTGCAACTGCGCGGTTTTCAGCGCCATATCTGCTTCGGACATGACTTGATAGCCAGTTTGGCCTTGCTGATAAATTACATATCCCAGATGTACCAAATCAAAATCTTCATAACCGGCAAAAAAGCTGGCGCGACTTAAGACCATCGCCAGCCGGTCCCCCAGCTGTTCAGCATCTTTTTGTTCCATACCCGGAACCAATAACGCGAGATCGGCGTCGGCCACCCGGGCTAACACTATGAGTGGTAAGTGATTCACCAACTGCTGGACTAAGTCGGCGCTACCGGCAAGCCGCTGCACCGCGTCATTGGGACCGACACTGAGCTCCGGGTGACTCAGCTGGATCAAAAATAACGCGCCGGACTGAGGTTCAGCCGGATCTAACAAATAATGCTGGAGTTTGCTTTCAAAATAGATGCGATTGCCGATGGCCAGCTCATGGTCAACCAAGCCCTGCACCCGCACCAACTGACGAATTTCCTGCTCGCGTCGCACCTGATGTTGCAGGCTCTGGCGCAGCAACGTTAACCGGTCCGGTAAGCTGGTATCGCGACTGACCGGTAAATAGGCGTCCTGCAGTAAATCATCTACTCTGCTGGTTAACTCAGTGATCATATGCTGTTGGCTATGCTGCTGAGCACTGTGTTCGTAAACGAAATACCATAAAACAGCTGAGACAAGATTGAGCATCAGGCATGCTGGAATGCCAACAGACATAAAGGTTTTAAAAGGAACGGGTAATACCTGGACAGCAAGCAGCAGCATGATCGCCAATCCGCCGTTCGCAAAAAGCAATAACAGCGCCATAGACTGGGCAAATGGGCGGCGAGTTAACCAGTTCTTCAGCAATTCCATCACGATCATACTCTCCAGATTAGACTTTTGAGTGTTAACGGCGAAGCTGGGTTTGTCGAGGAGTGAGGACGAATTTTAACTTTTTGAAATTTGCGAGGAGGTGCGGGTGGCTTCGTTTGAGTCTGCACCCTCGCAGAGCTTCGGGTGTGCTCAGCCGGAGCGAAGCCAAATTGTTGGCTTCTCTAAACCCCGGCTTCACTGTACTACTCTACGCGAAGTAAAACCGCCGGATTCTAAATACAAAAAACCCCGCTGTCTGAGCGGGGTTTT
>NZ_CAXIRE010000016.1:0-119764 GCF_964031785.1 Rheinheimera texasensis | reverse complement strand
TTGGACGGCGACTTTTCAGACGGGCTTTCGAGCGGAACCGGGTGCGCCTTTTCTTTCGGTTCCTTTCTTTTGGCAAGGCAAAAGAAAGGAACTCACCGTAAGGTGAACTCTTTGCTAAGCGGACTAGCCGCCAAGGAAAAAACGATAAAGACAACAGAAGCAGCCCGTAGGGCAAAAAAAAGCAACAGACTGTTGCTGCAAGCCAGACTTGCATCCGGCCCCCGGCTACCGCACTATCCGTCAAAGATGTAATTTCACAGGAATCTCCATGCAACCCCTCCTGCAACACCCGCAGTTTGCTGGCAGCTGGCGCATGCTGGTGGCGATGCTGCTGTCCGGTACTATTGGCCTTTTTGTCGTTGAAAGTGGTCAGGATACGGCGACCGTGGTGTTTTACCGTTGTTTGCTTGGCGGGGCGGCTTTGTTGGCCTATCTGAGCTGGCAGCGTGGCTGGCAAAAATTGAGTGCGCAGCAAAGCGGTTATCTGCTGGCTGGCGGTTTTGCCTTGGTGGCGAACTGGTTTTGCCTGTTTGGTGCTTACAAACTGAGCTCAATTTCGATTGCAACCCTGGTGTATCACACCCAGCCGTTTTTCCTGTTATTGCTGACCGCCTTTGGCACTAAACAATGGCCGCCGGCGGCGAAGTGGGGCTGGCTGGCGCTGGCTTTTGTTGGTGTGGCTGGTACCACTGGCCTTGGGCAGGACCAGCATAATCCGCTGCTTTGGCAAGGTGTTGGCCTCGCCGCCGTTGCCGCTTGTTTGTATGCAGTGGCGACGCTGACCACGCGTAAACTGACCGGGGTGGCGCCGGCGCAAATCGCCGGTTTGCAGATGGTGCTGGGTGTGCTTTTGATGTTACCGCTGGAGAAAACTTCGTTACTGCTGATGCCGGCGCTCAGTGTCGGCGCTTTAGTGACGCTTGGGCTGGTGCATACCGGGCTGATGTATAACCTGATGTATAGCGCCTTTCAGCGCCTGCCAGTCACCAGCATCGCGTTTTTGTCTTTTGTTTATCCGCTTTTGACCGTGCTAATTGACTTCTGGTACTACGACCTGACGTTAAGCTGGAGCCAATACGGCGGTATGGCGCTGATTGTGCTGGCGCTTATTGCCCATCAGCGGAACTGGCTCGTGCGTCCCCGTCATCATTGAAGCCGCGGGGGTGTTGGTCGCCTTCGCCCGCTCAATCACATAGACAGCTATGCTCATTTCCCGGTCTGGCGCTCCAGCTCGCTCAGTTGCCGCCTACCCGCCGCTTCAATGCTTTAGGGGATGTGATTTAGCGGGCTTTGGCGGTGAAAACCGCCCGCTGCGCGCTCAGTCGCGACGCTGTGCATTTGTCTGCTGTGAAAATTTTGTTATCCTCGCTGCCTGAATACAAAAGCAAAGGGGAGCTTTGATGAAACGTTTGATGCTGGGCGCAGTGGCGCTTGCTGTTTTAACCGCCTGTGGACCAAAACCAGAACAAGCTGCAACTGCAGCTGCAGGCACAACAGTCGCGGAGGCTGCACCTGTGGCTAAACTGCAATATGCAGCGACCAAACAAGGCGACGTGGTCGACACCTATTTCGAAACCAAAGTGGCGGACCCGTACCGCTGGTTAGAAGATGACCGCAGCGCTGAAACCGCTGACTGGGTCAAAGCGCAAAACAAAGTCACTTTTGATTATCTGGCGCAAATTCCTTACCGTGACCAGATTAAACAACGCTTAGAAGCGCTGTGGAACTATGAAAAAGTCGGTGCGCCAACTAAAGAAGGCGCATACACCTACTTCTATAAAAACGACGGCCTGCAAAACCAGTATGTCGTCTATCGCCAGAAAGACGGCGGCCCGGCGGAAGTATTCCTTGATCCAAACGGTTTCTCGGCAGACGGCACCACATCACTGGCCGATTTACAGTTCACTGAAGATGGTTCTATTGCCGCTTATGCCATCTCTGAAGGTGGCAGCGACTGGCGCAAAGTCTTTGTGATCAATGCCGAGACCAAAGAAAAACTGGAGCCAGAACTGGTCGACGTGAAGTTCTCCGGCATTTCGTTTAAAGGCAACGAAGGTTTCTTCTACTCCAGCTACGACAAACCAAAAGGCAGCGAACTGTCAGCCAAAACCGACCAGCACAAGCTGTATTACCATAAAATCGGCACGCCACAAAAAGACGACCAGCTGATTTACGGTGGCACTGATGCCGAGAAACACCGTTATGTTGGTGGCACTGTGACCTTAGATGGCAAATATCTGGTGGTGTCGGCGGCGAACGCGACTTCCGGCAATAAACTGCTGGTGAAAGACTTAACCAAAGCAGACAGCGCTTTTGTCACGCTGGATGGTGAAGGCAGTTCAGACTACAACCTGGTCGACAGCAAAGGCGACGTGCTGTATTTCGCCACTAACTTCAAAGCGCCAAATCAGCGGTTGATCGCCATTGATATGACCAAACCGGCGCAAGACCAATGGAAAGACGTGATCCCGGAAACGGCCAACGTGCTGTCGGTCAGCAAAGGGGCCGGTTCGTTCTTCGCCACTTACATGGTCGATGCAATTTCCAAAGTGCAGCAATATGACTACGACGGCAAACTGGTGCGTGACGTGCAGCTGCCAGGCGTCGGTTCTGTTGGCGGTTTTGACGGCAAAGCCAAAGACAGCGTGTTGTACTTCAGCTTCGCCAATTACAACACGCCTGGTTCGATTTACGCTTTTGACCCGGCCACCGGCGAGTCAAAAGTGCACTTCAAACCTGCAGTGAAATTTAACAGCGACGATTATGAGTCCAAGCAGGTGTTCTGCACCTCCAAAGACGGTACTAAAGTGCCGATGATCATCACGCACAAAAAAGGCCTGCAACTGGACGGCACCAACCCAACCATGTTGTACGGCTACGGCGGTTTTAACGTCAGCCTGACGCCAAGCTTCAGCGTTGCCAATCTGGTGTGGATGGAAATGGGCGGCGTGTACGCAGTGCCAAACCTGCGCGGCGGCGGTGAATACGGCAAAGCCTGGCATGAGGCCGGTATTCAGCTGAAAAAACAAAATGTATTTGACGATTTCATCGCAGCCGGCGAATACCTGGTGGCGCAGAAATACACCTCAAACGACAAACTGGCTATTCGCGGCGGCTCGAACGGCGGTCTGTTAGTCGGTGCAGTGATGACTCAACGCCCTGATCTGATGAAAGTCGCACTGCCGGCTGTGGGCGTATTAGACATGCTGCGTTACCACACCTTCACGGCGGGCGCAGGCTGGGGCTTTGACTACGGCACGGCTGAGCAGTCCAAAGAGATGTTTGAGTACCTCAAAGGTTACTCACCGGTGCATAACGTGAAAAAAGACGTGGCTTATCCTGCGACTTTAGTCACCACCGGTGACCACGATGACCGCGTGGTACCAGCGCACAGCTTTAAGTTTGCTGCTGAGCTGCAGGCCAAAGCCGGCGGTACCAACCCGCAGCTTATTCGCATCGAAACCAACGCCGGTCACGGTGCTGGTACACCGGTGTCAAAAACCATTGAGCAAACTGCCGACACCTTTGGTTTCACGCTGTGGAATATGGGCGTGAAAGAAGTGGCAAAAGCGCAATAACGCTTTGAGTTCTCAGTACTAAGCAGGCCGGCATTTGCCGGCCTTTTTTATGGCGCAGGGCAAAATACCTACAGATTTTTGGTTGGGCAAGTTGCGGACATTTCCTGGTCGTAGGGGCGAACGCAGTGGTGGCGGTGTTGGCTTTGCCGCGCTAAACGGGCTTTCTTTCTAACCTGCATTCAGAACCTCTATTACGCAACGCACTGTTACCAAAACGTCTACTGGCGATTTTTGCCCGCAGGCGGCATCATGGTGAATCCATCTGTGATTGCCTTAGCCGGCTCTGAGGTTTTTATGTTTCAAAGTGTGCGTCGTCCTGATGTGCTGGTGATAGTGCTGGCGGCTGCCGGGATTTTGATGGTGTCGATGGGCATCCGGCAGTCGTTTGGTTTGTTTGTGGCGCCGATCAGCAGTTCGACCGGCATGGGTATTGCGGCCATCAGTTTTGCCATGGCGATTGCGCAGCTGAGCTGGGGCGCCGCACAGCCGGTGGCTGGCGCTTTGGCGGACCGGTTTGGTGCCGGCCCGGTGTTGGTTGGTGGTTTATTATTATTGGCGGCCGGTTGTGCGTTAACACCTTTTGCCAGTGGCACTTTGGGTTTGGTGCTAAGCGTGGGGCTATTGACGGCGGTCGGCTCCGGCATCAGTGGTTTTTCGGTGTTAATAGGTGCGGCGTCACAGCGGTTGCCAGCCGAAGCGCGCGGCACAGCGTCTGGCATCATCAACGCAGGCGGCTCTTTTGGTCAGTTTGTGTTTGCACCGCTGTCGCAAAAGCTGATCCAAAGTGTTGGCTGGATGGGCGCGATGTGGGCGTTGGCGCTGACGGCACTGGCGACTATTCCGCTGATTGCCAAATTCACCGGTGGCAACGCCGCACCGGTCAAACATGACAATGACAAAGGTATGCGCCATGCCATCGGCGAAGCGCTTGGCGATCGCAGTTACGCTTTATTAAGTTTTGGTTTTTTTACCTGCGGTTTTCACATCGCTTTTTTGGTGACGCATTTACCCGGTGAAGTCAGTTTATGTGGCCTGCCAGCCGATGTGGCGAGCTGGTCGTTAGCCATTATTGGCCTGGCCAATATTGCCGGCAGCTTATACGCCGGCGCTTGTGTGGCGAAATACCGCAGCAAATCGGTGCTGGCGGCGATGTATGGCAGCCGCGCTTTGTTGATTGCGGTGTATCTGTTGTTGCCCAAAACCGAATGGACCTTCTACATTTTTGCCGCTGGCCTCGGCTTCACCTGGCTCGCGACGGTGCCGCCGACCGCGGCGATAGTTGGCAAGTTATTTGGCACCCGTTATCTTGCCACTTTGTTTGGCATTGCGTTATTTGCTCATCAGATTGGCGGCTTTTTTGGCGCCTGGCTTGGCGGCATCGCGCTGACAGTGCAGGGTGATTACAGCTGGATGTGGTATGCCGACATGGCGCTGGCAGCGCTCGCTGCCGTGGCTAATCTGCCAATTCGCGAAGCGCCGGTGGCAGCACCAGCGCTGCGTTGAGTGTCGTCGCACACTGATAACACAGATCTGAGCTTTTTTTATTTCAACAGGGCCATGTTATGGAGCACTTTCTCGAATTGACCAGTGCCAGATTGCAGCTGCGGACCATGCGTCCCGGCGACTGGCCATTGTTTTTGCAATTACATCAGGATGGATCGGTGCGGCGTTATGTCTGCGATGAACTCAGTGAAGCGCAAATCCGCGCCCGCTTTGACAGCCGCCTGCAGCCCTGGACAGTGCACCGCCCCGACATGATGGCGCTGGTGATAGAAAGGCGGGATAACTCAGACCCGGTTGGCGTGATTGGTCTGCGCAGTGACTGGGCCAACCGGCAGGCCGAAGTAGGCTTTTTACTGTTGCCGGCGCAGCAAGGGCAGGGTTTTGCCGGTGAAGCACTGCAAACCTTGTTGCAGTTTGCGGTGCAAAACTGTGGTTATCACAAGCTCGTCGCCACTGTCACCGCCGGCAATGAACCCAGTTTAAAACTGCTGCAAAAACATGGCTTTGTGCAGGAAGGGCTGCTGCGCGAGCACTATTTCCTTGGCGGCCGTTTTGTTGACGACCTGAAACTGGGCCTGTTGGCGCGTGACTGGTCACCGCTTTAATCGACGGCATCTTCATGCAATAAGCCGGGCTGTTGGTACAGCGGCCCGGACCTTCCCGTTTTCCATCATGATCTTCCGGTTTTCTCACCTTTAGCTTGTGAATATTGTATACAGTATTTAATCTCTGCTGGGTCAACACCGGAGGATAGTCATGCAAGAGTGGCTCAACCGCATCATTTTTGATTACAGCAGCCCGCTGACCCGGCAGGGTAATGAACACAAATTTGGCTTTCGCGTGCATAAACCTGATGTGATGCCGCACAGCCACTGGCACGGCCATATCGAAATTAATTTTCTGTTTAACTGTTCGGCGGTTTATCTGATGAATGGCCGCTCGGTGCAGATCCCGCCGGACCGCATGGTGTTGTTCTGGGCGTCGGTGCCGCATCAGCTGACCAGCAGCAGCGGCGATGGCAATCTGGTCAACATTTATGTTCCGTTGCAGGCGTTTCAGCAGTGGAAGTTGCCAAGCGAATTTATCGGCGCTTTGCTGCGTGGTGAAGTGCTGGTGGCCGACCAGAGCCATGCCTGCGACCAGGTATTAACCCGCTTATGGGAGCAGGACCTGGCGCAGAAAAACGAAGCCTTAACGGCGCAGGTGATCAGCGAGATCCGTGGCCGCATCCGCCGCATGGCGCTGGAGAGTTACCAGTGCCTGGGCACTGCGGCGACAGCCCCGCGCAAAGCGCAGAAAAACCCGGTCACAGGCCTGTCGCATATTGACACCATGCTGCGTTATATCGCCGACCATTATGACCAGAAAGTGACGATTAGCGACGTCGCCACTGCCACAGGTCTGCATCCGAATTATGCGATGAAGCTGTTCCATCGCGTGATGAAAATCTCGATAAAACAATATATTAACCGGCTGCGGTTGCTGCATGCTCAGGCGCTGTTGGTCGACACCGAAAAAGGTGTGTTAACCATTGCGATTGAGGCCGGTTTTGGTTCGATCAGCCGCTTTTACGACATTTTTCAGCAGGAACTGCAGATGACGCCACAACAATATCGCGACAAAACCCTGAAGATCCGTGCCTGAAGCGTTGCAGGTGATTTTTCCGGAAGGGTTTTGCCGTTTGGCATAAGCCAGCGGCCGCTGCCTTGTTGTGCAATCAGCAATCCGGCCGTTCTGGTCTTTTTAATAGGAGTTTCCCTGATGACGCGAATTCCCCTGCTGATTAGTTGTAGTTTAATGCTGCTGGCCTGTACCCGGCAAAACCCGCAGCCAGCACTGACGCATGCAACTGCGCCTGCTTTAGCACCAGCAGCTGAAATCAACAGTCTGGCCAACACGTTGCAGGACCGCTGGCAGCTGCAAGGCGAAGGCATTCGCTGGCAAGTGCGGGATGCACATCAGGACCAGCTGGAATTCAGCGGCGAACAGGTGTCGGCAATCATCACTTATGGCGCCGATTCGTCAGGCCAGCTGTTGCTGCAGCGTAAAGTGGTGTGGCCGGGGCTTCGCACTATTCCTAACGACACTCATGCCAGCCTGATCCACAGTTTTGAGCTGAAAGTGTCACCGCAGATTGAACAGGCCGGCAGCGTATTGCAGGACGAGCGGCCGGAGCTGATTGAGTATGACGGATTGCTGCGCATCCAAAGCCGGCTTGGCGCCGATTTACAGCTGACGCGCACGCTGGCGCCCAGCCCGACCGGTGCTTTTATTATTGAACAATACAGGCTGACCAACCTGAGTAACAAGCCACAGACGCTGCAGATCCAGCCACTGCAATATCAGCAGCGGACCGATGCCGCCAAAGGTGTTGCCGGTAGTTATTTGATCAAAGCGCAGAGTGATTTTGCCGGAGAGTTGACGCTTGCGCCCGGCACCTCAAAAAGCTGGCAGCTCAGTTTCAGCGCTGCGCCGGCGGATGTGGACAATGACATCAGCCCGGAAACCGCCGCCATGACTTTGGTGCAGCGCCAGCAGTATGTGCGCGGTTTGCAGCAAAAATTGCAGCTGGAAACGCCGGACCCGGTGCTGAACCAGATGTTTGCTTTTGCCAAATTGCGCGCGGCGGAAAGTATCTTCCGCACTAAAGGCGGCTTGTTACACGGCCCTGGCGGCGGGCGTTATTATGCGGCGATCTGGGCCAATGACCAGGCCGAATACGTCAATCCGTTTTTCCCGTTTTTGGGCGATGCTAATGGCAACGAGTCGGCCCGCAACAGCTTTGGTCACTTCGCCCGCTTTATCAACGCCGAATTTAAGCCGTTGCCATCGTCGATCATCGCCGAAGGCCTGGATATCTGGAACGGCGCCGGTGACCGCGGTGATTGCGCTATGGTGGCCTATGGTGCCAGCCGTTTTGCATTAGCCAGCGGCGACCCGGCGCAGGCGCGTAGCCTGTTGCCATTGATTAACTGGTGTCTGGCCTATAACCGGCGCCAGCTCACGACCGACGGCGTCATCGCCTCTGACAGTGACGAGCTGGAAAACCGCTTCCCGGCCGGCAAAGTTAACTTAAGCACCAATGTGCTGGCATTTGGCGCGCTGCAGTCTTCGGCACTGCTGTATCAGGCGCTGGGCGATACCGGCCAGGCGAAACTGTTCCAGCAAGAAGCGGCGATTCTACGCGTGGCGATGCTGCGGTATTTTGCCGCCACTGTGGAAGGTTATGACACCTGGCGTTATTACGACGGCAACAGCAAACTGCGCGCCTGGATTGCCTTGCCGTTAGTGATGGGGTTTGACGAGCAAAAAACCGGTACGCTGGCGGCTTTGTTGTCGCCGCAGCTGTGGAGTGAAAACGGCATTTATACCGAATCCGGCGCCAAAACCTTCTGGGATCGTGCCACTTTATACGCCTTTCGCGGCATCTTTAACGCCGGCGAAACCGACACGGCAATGAAATACCTGAAGTACTACAGCCGCAAACGCCTGCTCGGCGAGCACGTGCCTTTTGCCGTCGAAGCCTGGCCGGAAGGCGACCAGCGCCATCTGTCAGCCGAAAGCGGTTTATATGCCCGTGTTATCACCGAAGGTTTGTTTGGCATAGAACCAACCGGCTTTGACCGCTTCCGCGTCGCACCACGCCTGCCCAGCGGCTGGAACAGCATGTGCCTGCGGCAAATCCGCGCCTTCGCCAGCAATTTTGACCTGTGCGTACAACGTGAGGCTGCTGGAGCGGCTTATCAGATTGAGCTAAGTGTCAGCGGCAAGCCGGCACGACAGTTCAGCTGGGATGGTGAGTCAGAGTTGGAGTTGACGCTCTGAGCGCTTTGGATTAAAAGCGAGCATTTGACGCACCGTAGGGGTAGGGCTCGTCCCTACCCGCAGACCCATTTCTGCAATTCACTCACTGCGGACATCCATCGAAGCCGTGTTAGCGGAAGTCCTGCCAGTCTGATTTAAAACCGGCGATAGGCCTGCCAGAAATTCCTTTACCCGCCGTTACGGTGTTTCGGGGTATAGCAGGCCAACATTCGTTCAGTCGGCAGCAAGTCAGATCACTAACTTGCCGGGATCCCGCCTTCACCCTGCCGCAGAGGACAGCTAAGGTTGTCGACCGGCCGTTTTGAAAGTTCATTTGAATCATCACCTATGCCAAAAGCGGTCTTTGACAAATGCACTACATCAGACAACCCGCTGGCAGAATGTAAATTTTGTGTTTCTTAGCAGATCAAGTGCACCGCGCACGCTTTTGCATTTTACAAAGCGTGCAAAAGCGGCAAAGGCTTGAGATATGTATCTTTTTTAGGTAGCGTTAACGGATGTTAAAAAACATCAAAGGCACAGCGCAGGCTTAAAAACGGGCGTTTTGCATTTGATTAATATGTTAGGGCTACTCATGAATATCGACAAAGATGGTCGCTCAGAACTTCATTATGCAGCCTTAGAAGGAAATGCAGAAAAGGTTCGAGCACTAATTCAGTCAGGTGCGCTGGTTAATCTTCAATGCAAACAAGGCTGGGCAGCCTTGCATTGTGCTGCTCAAGCAAATTGCTCTGTAACGGCTTCATTGCTTGTAGAGGCTGGAGCGGATTTAGAATTAAAGGATGTATTTGGTAACACCCCACTTTGGAGGGCAACCATGGCATCCAAGGGTAACGGCAGTGTTATAAAGTTTCTTTTGGGCGCAGGAGCCAACCCAAATGCTGAAAATAAGTCAGGTGTAAGCCCAGTGTCATTGGCTAACACTATTGGCAACTACAACGTGGCTCAGTTTTATGAAAAGCCCTAACAAGGCGCTGTTGTCGCCACTATCGTGGCTGGGACGGCTTACGCTGCGCTCCAGCCGCTCCAAAGCTTTGCGTTATACATCAAGGAATCATCGTGCATAGAACCAAAATTTTTGCGATTGTCTGTACCATATTCATTTCAATTGCAACTAACGCAGAGACCCTGCTTAAACTTGATAATAAAATGATTGATTCTATTAACGATCATATCGCGGATGCTTCAAGTCGGTGTGATTTTAAAGATTCCACAAAATACTATTTTGAAAGAACTAAATTCTTTAATTACAGCGTTGTTGATGGTAAAGAGGTTGTTGAAGAACAAAGTTTCGATGAAGCAATGTCTATTTTTAAGGGTGCAATGGATGCATGCTATGTGACTCTTGCTAAAGAGAAAATAATATCTGAGGAAATTGAAATATCTAAAACTGGGCAAGATGCAGTTTTCACGTCTGAAGCGTTTCATTACTTAAAGTCGACTGATGGAAAGATCTTTGAAAGCCATAATAAAGGTAAAGTGATTTTCAGTGTTGTTGATGGCGAAGTTAAGATAACGGAATCTCATTACTTTGGGTTAGCCTTTCAAGAAATTGAAAAGTTGCCATAGATGTATAACAAGCGCCTTAAACATCGCGGCCTTCGGCCGCTGGACTCGCAACAAGTTGCTCGCCGTTTAGGCGATAGTTAACTTGACCCTCATAGCCTCTTCCCAAACCCAAACAATGCCAGCATCGGCAGCCGCGGAGTGAGCGATCAAGAGTGAGCGCGGGAGGCGCGAACGGGCGAACGCAGTGGTGGCGATGTTGGCTTTGCCGCGATAATCAGCGTAACTCACTCCAGATCCCGAGTTGCACCCGGTATGCGATACCCGGTATGCGATACCCGGTATGCAGCGCTTAGTTTGGCATACTAAGTGTCACACACCGGATGTCGATCACCCTACGGACGTTTATCCGTAGGGTGTGCAGGCAACATATGCTAAAACCAGATTACAACGGCGTCAAAATAGCCGCAAATCCGCCGCCACCAACCATTGGGATCTCCAGGCTTTCGCCGGCTTTGACCAGGCGTTTTTCCAGTTTGTAATCTTCGGCGTGGCGGTCGGCGTTGATGCCGTCTTTCATCAGCTGCAGCTGATATGAACCGGCGCTGAGGAAATCCAGCTTGATTGGCAGCGTGCGGGCCTGTTCGTTGGTCATGCCGCCGATGTACCAGCTGTTACCGCGTTGGCGGGCCAGCACCAGGTATTCGCCGATGCTGGCGTGCAGCACGCGGAAATTGTCCCATACCGTTGGGATTTGGCTGATAAAAGTCGGGATCTCCGGCTCGGCTTCGTAGCTGGTTGGCGTATCGGCCAGCATTTGCAGCGGGCTTTCGTATAACACAAACATCGCCAGCTGATGGGCGCGGGTGCCGAGGCTCATCGGCCGTGAAAACACTGCGTTAAAGTCTTTGCGGTGGGCGTTACGCATCGCGCCCGGCGTGTAATCCATTGGGCCTGCGATCATACGAATAAACGGCAGATGCAGGTTGTGGGTTGGCGTGATGGCGTCCGACCATTTATGGTTTTCCAGGCCTTTGACGCCTTCGCGCGTCAGCACATTGGGGTAAGTGCGGTGAATGCCGGCTGGTTTGTATGAGCCGTGAAAATTCACCATCAGCTGGTATTTGGCGGCCATCGCGGCGGCGCGCCAGTAGAAATTCACCATCGACTGACTGTCGCTGTTCATAAAATCGATTTTTAAACCGGCCACACCCCATTTTTTATACAACGCCATGGCTGCTTCCATGTTTTTATCCAGGCCAGTCCAGGGCACCCACAGCTGCACCGCCACGCCTTTGGCTTTGGCGTGTTTAATCACCGCCTGCACATCAATATTCGGCAGCACTGTTAACACGTCGTCATGCGTCGACCAGCCATCGTCAATCAGGATATTTTCGATACCAAAACGGGCGGCGAAATCGGCGTAATATTGATAAGTGGCAGTGTTAATACCGGCTTTAAAATCAACGCCTTTGAAGTTGTTTTCGTTATACCAGTCCCAGGCGATTTGACCGGGTTTGACCCAATCCGGCTTGCCGATGCGCGACGGTTCAGCCAGCAGATAACTGAGCTGGATGTTGAGTAGCTCTGCGTCGCTGCGCGCCACGCCAATAATGCGCCAGGGGAAAGTGCGCGCACGCTCTACATTGGCAATACTGTTGGTGAACTCGCCGGTTTGTTCCGGGTTTTGCGGGTTCTGTTTGGTCAGATCCAGGTTTTTTGGATGCACACCATAGATGCGGCCATCGCCGTGGCCTTGTAACCACAGCCCCGGATAATCCTGTAAATCGGTTTCTGTCAGTAGCAGATTGACGCCGTTGCTGACAAACAACGCCGGCAGGCTGCCAAGTTCAGCACCATCGATACTTTTGGCCGGCACTGGCGTGAAACTCGGCTGAGTGGCGGTGCGGAAGTTTTTCTCAAAGGGGAAATAACTGTAGGTGCCGGCGCTGAAGTGAAAGCTGGCGGTCTCGCCGGTTAGTTCTGCGCGGCTGGATTTACCGGCAGATTTACGCCCCTCAAAACGCCAGGCGATGCCTTCGTTATAGGCGCGCACTCTGAGCACAAAAGGCTGGTCAAACTCCAGCGCCAGTTCGTTGTACTGGTCACGGATAGTGGCGGTGCGCACCGGCACCTCCGGCCGCACCTGCTGGTTTTCGCTGCGCCGGCTGTGCTTTTGCACTGTACCGGCCGGGCCGTACTGGACGCCGTCGGCAAATTGCAGGCTGATAGGCGAAGGTTCAAGCACGGTTTTGCCGTCGACCTGCAGCTGATATTGCAGCTGCGCGCCGGTTTCCAGGCTTATTGCAATGTGGCCATCCGGCGATTTCAGCTGAAACTGTTCAGCCAGCGCGGCGGGTGAAAGCAGCCAAAGCCAGAGCAGCGCATAACGCGCGCGGCGCTGCTGTGGGCTTTGCGCTGTTGTGATAGGGGTGGAAAGGACAAACATAACCAAAGCTCCGTCGGTGAATTAACAGGATCCAGTGAACCAAGGATTTGCCGCCTCGCGCGCATGCAAATCCGCCAATTTTGTCCTGAAAAATAAGCCTTTAGCTTGTTGCCGGCGCAGTTTGTAAATAATGCACCGCGCTTTGTGCGCGCAGCAGCGCAGCGGCTTGTTCCGGCGTTAAATCACGCTGCGTTTCGGCCAGCATTTCATAACCGACCATAAATTTTTTGATGCTTTGCGAGCGCAGCAGCGGCGGATAAAAATGTGCGTGTAGTTGCCAGTGTGCGCAGTCATCCGCCTCGCCTTTGGCAGGATAGGGCGCACCATGCCAGCCCATCGAATGAGGAAAGGCGCACTGAAACAAGTTGTCGTAGCGAATGGTCAGTTGCTGCAGGATGGCCGCCAACGTGCTTTGTTGCGCCGCCGTCAGCTGCTCCATCCGCTGCACCGGAAATAGCGGCAACAGCAGAGTTTCAAAAGGCCAGGCCGCCCAGTAGGGTACGACCACCAGCCAGTACTCATTTTTTAGCACCACGCGTTCGGCATAATTCTGTTCAGCTTGGGCATAGCGCAGTTCAGCTTGAGCATAATGCAGCAGCAAGTTACGGCCATGTTGCTGAAAATAAGCGCGCTGCATCGCATCAGCTTTGGCCGGCAGGCTGGGGATAAAGTCTGACGCCCAAATCTGGCCATGCGGATGCGGGTTCGAGCAGCCGTTCACCGCGCCTTTATTTTCAAACACCTGCACCCAGCGATACTGCTGCGACAATTCCCGATACTGCGCTATCCAACAGGTAATCACAGCGCCGATCTGCGCCAGAGTAAGCTCTGGCATGGTTTTGCTGTGGTCGGCGGAATAACAAATTACCCGGCTGGTGCCCTGCGCTGCCTGTAACTGAAACAACGCATCGGGTGTCGCAGGCGCGCGCGGTACTGTTGGCATCAAAGCGGCAAAATCATTGGTAAAAACAAAAGGTTGTATGTACTCAGGGTTGCGTTCGCCGCTGATGCGCAAGTTGCCGGCACAGAGATAACAGGCCGGGTCATAAGCTGGTAACTGCGCAGCAGCCACGCTTTCGAGCTGGCCTTGCCAGGGGCGCAATGCGCGTTGTGGCGACACCAGCACCCAGTCGCCGGTCAGCGGATTAAAGCGCCGGTGCGGATGTAAATTGCGGTCGAAGGCGGTAGCAGATTCGCCAACGGGCTGCTCAAACGGCTTCATCTGTTGCCTCCGTGGCTGTTTCGGCTTGCCATTGTTGTTGCCAGCGCCAGGCATCATCGGTCATCTGCTGTAAGTCGCGGCGCGCAACAAAACCAAGCTGGCGGCGCGCTTTATCGACACAAGCGACTGAACTGGTTGCATCGCCGGGCCGCCGACCGGTGATCTGCCGGGCCAGCGTGCGGCCGCAGGAGCGCTGAAACGCCGCAATCACCTGCAGCACTGAATAACCATGGCCACGGCCAAGATTATACAAATGCAGGCCTGGTGTTTGCGCATGGTGCTGCAGCGCCAGCAGATGGCCTTCGGCCAAATCTTCGATATGGATGTAATCACGCACACCGGTGCCATCAGCGGTCGGATAATCAGCGCCAAACACCTGCACGGCGCTGCGCTGACCGCTCGCCACCTGAGCGACAAAAGGCAACAAGTTGTTAGGGATGCCGTTTGGCGCTTCGCCGAGCAGGCCACTGTGATGGGCGCCGGCCGGATTAAAATACCGCAGCAGTACCAGGCTCAGCTGTGGGTGCGCCTGCGCCCAGTCTTGCAGTATTTGCTCCACCATATATTTGCTGCGGCCGTAGGGGTTTTGCGGTGCACAAGGGCTGTGTTCAGTAAAAGGCTGCTCCTGCGCATTAGAAGGCGGCGCCGCATACACAGTGGCGGACGAGCTAAACAGCAGGCAATAAACCTGATATTGCTGCATCAGCCGCAGCAGATGTAGGGTGCCTGCCACATTGGTCTGGTAATACGCCAGCGGCAGCTGCCAGGATTCACCAACGGCTTTTAAGCCGGCACAATGCAGCACCGCATCAAAGCGCTGGCTGGCGAAAACTTCTGTAAGCGCTGCAGCGTCATTCAGATCGGCCAACACAAACTGCAGTTGGTCTGCCTGTAACGGATAAAGCCGGCGCAGTTTAGTCACCACAGCACTGCTGCTGTTACTTAAGTTATCCAGCAGAGTCACCCGGTAGCCAGCCTGTAGTAACAGCGCCGCACAATGCGACCCGACATAACCGGTACCGCCGGTCAGCAAAATATTCATCCCTTTATTCATCAAGAGCCCTCTGCATTTGGCCTGTGAGTCAGGCCGGGATAGTGGTGGCGCAGAAGGTAGCGCCGGCGCTTTTCGGCCGTCAACGCCGGCAAGCGCAAAGGTGAGAAAGCGGGAACATTCAGTCGGAAAACCACAGCGGCTGCGCCCTGCAGCGCTACGACTGCACAATTTCCTGCTGCAGGAACAGCAACCGCCGACATTGTTTCATTGCTTATTTTTCAGGACACAGCCCTTGGAATTAAGGACGCGGCCCGGTGCGCAAAAGGCGGATTAATAGCAGCGTCCCGGCGGACACCGGCAACAGGATCAGGCCGGCTGTGACTCCCGCAGCCGGCCTGAGTTCATAACAAGAAGAGGCATAGTGATGAAACAAACATATCTGGCGGTGCTGATTGGCGCCGTGCTCGCAGGGCCCGCAGCGGCCAACGACACGCCGCAGCAAGAGAATAACGACAACAGTAAAAAAGCCAAAACCGTGGCGAAAAAAAACAAAGCCGCCACCGACAGCGTCGAAGTGATCAAAGTCACCGGCATTCGCAGCAGCTTAAAAGAAAGCCAGGAGATTAAAAAACTGGCGGACAACGTCATCGACGCCATAGTCGCCGAAGATATCGGCAAGTTCCCCGACGAAAACGTTGCCGAAGCGTTGCAGCGTATTCCCGGCGTCAGTGTGACCCGGGTCAATGGTGAAGGCCAGACCGTGACAGTACGGGGCCTGACCGGCGACTACAACATCACGACGCTAAACGGCCGCAAGCTGGCGTCCGACAACCCGTCGCGCGATTTTAACTATGACGTGATTGCCTCGGAACTGATTAGCGCTGTGCAGGTGCATAAAACGCCACAAGGCCATTTGCCGGAAGGTGGTATCGGCGCTGTGGTTAATGTGCAGACGGCGCGGCCTTTGGATATCGGTAAATTTGTCTTGTCCGGCTCGCTGAACAATACCTACAACGAAAGGGCGGAAAGTAACGACCCACGTGGCTCGTTGTTTATCAGCGATGTCAGCAAAGACCAGACTTTTGGTGCGCTGGCGTCTATCACGCATTCTAATTACACCAACCGGCACGACAGTTATCAGGCCTGGTCATTCAGCGAAAGACCGGTGGATATTGGCCGCGACGGCGTGGTCGAACACAAAGCGGTGCGGTTTCCGGGTTATGCCCAGTTGACGTCTTATCAGGATGAGCGTACCCGCACCGGCGGCACCGTGGCGCTGCAATGGCAGCCAAATGACAATATCGATGTTAACTTTGATGCGCTCTACAGCGTCTATGACATTGATTCAAATGGCCGGCAGCTGTCGGTGGTGACGTATTCTGAATCCTGGTTGCCGGCGAAAAACGGTGTGTATACCAGTGTTGATGTTGGCGCAGACGGCTGGGCCAAACAGCTGGCGTGGAAAGGGCCGGCGCTGATGGATGTGGTCGACACCCGGGCACCGCGTCGCAACACCACTTATCAATATGGTCTGAACCTGAACTGGGTGACCGACGCGCTGGTTTACAACTTCGACCTTGCCACATCGGCCGCTGAAAACAAAAATAACGGCGATAACAAATATGTGGTGGCGCGCTCCGGCGTGGAATCGGCCAGCATCAACTGGAATAATGGCCAGGCTATTCCGGATATTGTGTTATCGGAAGAAGTCACGCCCAACAGTGTGTTTGGCGCCTGGTATACCAACACCGACGGCACCGGCGTGAAAGATGCCACCGACAACGCTGCCTTCAGTGGCACCTGGGAAAACGACGGCCTCATCAGCAAAGTGATGTTTGGTGCAGGTTATGACCGGCAGGAAAAAGAACGTATCACGCACCGCTCGAAAAACGCCTCAATTTTTGCCGGCGAAAACCTGGCGAAAATCAACGCGCCTAAATCAGCGCTGGTGAATTTTTATGGTCACGAATGGTGGCGTTTACCAGCCAGTGCGCTCGATGCCGGCAATATCAGTAACTTTATGGGCAGCACCAAAGCCAATATTCCGGCCAACTGGGCGACGGTTAATATGACCAACCTGTATAAGTTCCTCGGTGAGCTGGACCCGGCCGCAGCGGCTTTGCTGCAAACCGAAATTTCCAAGTCGCAGTCCTATATTATCGAAGAAGAAATTTCGCATGCTTTTGTTGAGATGAATCTGGAAGACACCTGGCTCGACATGCCGTATTTACTGAATCTGGGCCTGCGTTATACCCACACCAATGTGGCGTCCAGTGGCCATTCGCAGAATATTCATAACCTGCGGTTTGGTGCCGACGGCAAACCGGTCGACGACAGCTGGAAAGAGGTACAACCGGTCAGCGAAGAATCGGCGTACGACGATGTGCTGCCAAGCCTGAACCTGAAACTGGAACTGACCGACGACTTAGTGCTGCGTCTTGCGGCGTCGCAGGTGATTTCGCGGCCGTCGCTGGCGGAACTGGCGCCTTATACCTATATCGACGTCAAACCGAACGAGCAGGGCGTGCGGTATTACGAGGCGCGCACACCGGGCCTGAAACCTTATACCGCCGACCAGTTTGATACCGCGCTGGAATGGTATTACCACGACAGCGGCACTTTAACGCTGGCGAGCTTTTACAAAGAAGTCGCCAGTTTTATCAAGTGGGATAAAAGCACTGAAACTATCGACGGCCAGCCGTTTGAAGTGTGGAAACCTTATAACGACGCCAGCAAATCGGCGCGCATTCGTGGCTACGAACTGGCCTGGCTGCAAACCTTTGACGAGCTGCTGCCAGCTTATTTAGCCGGTTTTGGTCTGCAGGCCAACTACACCTGGAACGACAGTGTGTCTGGTGAAACCGATGATGCCGGCAAAGCCAAACCGTTTCGTGGTTTGTCAAAAAGCCAGCTGAATCTGGTCGGTTTTTACGAGCACAACAAATTTGAAGCACGGATTGCCTACAACCAACGCTCCGGTTTTTACGCCTGGGACAACTGGTCGACGATTGGCGGCAAATCAGTGGCCGAGCCGTTGATGAACAACAGCACCAGCTGGATGGATGTCAGTGTCAGTTATGACCTGACTGACCAATTAACCTTGCGGGCCGATGTTGCTAACCTGCAGGATAAAATCGATACGCGTTATTTAGGCTCGGCCGAGCATATTCAGTATGCCGCCACTTATGGCCGGCGTTTTACGGTCGGGGTGCGCGCCAGCTTCTAAATGCGGTTTTGCCCGGATCTTTGCTTTGTGTTTGTTCCGGCAGCGGGCCTGTTTCACCACAGGCCCGCTTTTTTCTTTGGCCTGTCACACTGGCATCGCTACAATGCCGTGTCTTTTTTTAGCCGGGGTGTGCTGTGGAACAACTGCCAGCAGGTGTCAGTCTTTTTTTCATTCAGTTATTGGTGATCCTGGCGGTGGCCCGGTTAGTTGGCGCGCTGGCGTTAAAACTTGGCCAGCCGCGGGTGGTCGGCGAGATGATCGCCGGTATTTTGCTGGGGCCAACTTTGTTTGGCGCCTTAGCGCCGCAGCTGCAGGCGCAACTTTTTGCCGCTGATTACCGGCCTGTGCTGAACCTCGGCGCGCAAATTGGCATCGGCCTTTACATGTTTCTGGTCGGGCTCGAATTTGATACCTCAATGTTTAAGGCCAAGGCCCGCAGCGCTGTGGCAATTTCACTGTCCGGCATTCTGATGCCTTTTGTGATGGCCTGTGTGCTGGCGACCTGGCTGGTGGGTCAGGGCGGTCTGTTTGCTGACAATATCAGCTGGAACCAGGCCATGTTGTTTCTTGGCGCTTCGATTGGCATCACGGCATTTCCGATGCTGGCGCGGGTCATTCAGGAGCAGGGGCTGGCCAACAGTAAACTCGGCACGCTGGTGCTGGCGGCCGGCGCTATTGATGATGTCGCTGCCTGGTGTCTGATGGCGTTATTGTTAGCCAGTTTCAGCGGCGACGACAGCCTGTTTATCCGCGCAGTGCTGGGCGCGGTGATTTTCGCCGGCCTGATGCTGACGCTGGTGCGTAAACATGCAACACAGCTGGAACACTGGTATCAGCGCGAAACCCGGCTGACGCCGCGCTTATTGCTGGTGATTTTGCTGCTGTGGGTGTTTGCGGTCACCACCACTGAATGGATTGGCCTGCATGCGGTGTTTGGTGGTTTTGTGCTCGGCGTCGTGATGCCACGTGGTTTGCTGGCCGAACATCTGGTGAAACGGCTGCAGCCGGTGGTGCTGGTGGCGCTGGTGCCGCTGTTTTTCACAGTGTCTGGCCTTAAAACCGATTTGTCGCTGCTGGCCGAGGGTACTTTGTGGCAAGTGGCGCTGGCGGTGATCGCCGCGTCGATTTTCGCCAAAGCGGTGGCCTGTTATCTGGCAGCGCGGCTTTGTGGTGAAAATCATCCGATGGCGTTATCGGTCGGCATCCTGATGAATGCACGTGGCATGATGGAGCTGATTTTGCTGAATATCGCGCTGCAAAACGGCGTGATTAAAGCGGACCTGTTTTCAGTGCTGGTGCTGATGACCATTGTCACCACAATGATGGCAACGCCGCTGTTTAATTTCCTGCAGCGCCGGCCGTCATTTCGCGGCAGATTACAATAAGATGAAGCCAGAGGCCGGAGCTTGCTGAAACAGGGACAGACAACTAACCTTTAGATCCGACAAGTCTGAACGGATAGGGTAGATGGAACAGGATGTCCTGTTAAAGGCGCAGGCCTTTGATTTATTAATGGCGCAGCTGCCGGTCGGACTGGCCGTGCTGGACCAGCAGCAGCGTTATCTGGCGATTAATGACCGCCTGGCGCACTTTCATGGCATCCCCGCCGCTGACCACCTCGGGCATTCGGTCGCGACCATGTTGCCCGAGTTATACCCGTCTATCGCGCCTATGCTGGTGCAGGTGCTGGAATCCGGCCAGCCGCTGCTGAATTTTGATATCAGCAACAATCCCACTATCGACAACCCCGGCTGCGATGCGACTGAACATTGGTTTGGCTCCTATTTGCCGCTCTGTGATGCGGCAGCGCAGGTGCAGGGCGTGCTGGTCATCGCGCTGAACAAGACGATGGAGTGGGGGATGCAGCAACGCAGGCAGCAGGATTTAGACAAACTGCGTCAGGTGCTGGATAACATGTTTGCATTTGTTGGTATTCTGGCTCCGGACGGCACAGTACAGGATGCCAACCGGCCACCGCTGGAAATGGCCGGTCTGACCCTGGCAGATGTACAACATAAAAAATTCTGGGATTGTTTCTGGTGGAGCCATGACCCGGCAGTTGCAGAGCAAATTCGTCATGCGATACATCAGGCGCAACAGGGGTTTACCAGTCGCTTCGATGTTCGCGCCAGGATGCAGCACGGTATTATCGATGTTGATTTTATGCTGGCGCCTATGTATGACGCGGAAGGCAATATCTGCAATCTGATCCCATCCGGCATTGAAATCACCGACCGCAAATCCTCCGAGCAGCAACTGATCGACAGCGAGCTGCGTTTTCGCCGGGTGTTTGACAGCGTGGCAGACGGCCTCATTTCGGTCGACCGACATGGTCATATTTCGCTGGTGAATAAAAGGGCACTGGAGATGTTCGGTTATCAGCAGCATGAAATGATCGGCCAGCCGATTGAAATGCTGGTGCCGCAGGACAAAATCAGCGGGCATCATCATAGCCGGCAGCAATATCTGCAAAACCCCTCGACCCGGCCTATGGCCGAGCTGAAAGAATTATTTGCCAGGCGCCGCGACGGCAGCCTGTTTCCGGTCGAAATTGGCCTGACTTATCTTGAAGGTGACAGCAAAGTGTCGGTGCTGGCGACAGTCACTGATGTCACCGATGCCAAAGCGGTGCAGCGCGACCTGCAGCAAATAGTCCATGACAAATCCACTTTATTGGCTGAACGCACGGCACTGCTGAACGAAGTGCATCACCGGGTGAAAAACAATCTGCAGGTGATGTCGAGTCTGCTCAGCCTGCAATCGCGCAACGCCCCGGCTGAACTGAAACAAGCCTTTGCCGAGAGCCAGATGCGGGTGCGCACTATGGCGCTGACCCACCAGCTGCTGTACGAAAACCGCAATTTCAGTTCAGTGCCGCTGGCGGTTTATCTGGAGCAGTTATGCCGGCTGATTCAGCAAACGCTGGCACCAACCAGCCAAATTCGCTTTAGCTACAGCGGGCTGGATCAGGCGTTATTACTGGAGCTGGAGCTAACTATTCCCTGTGGCCTGTTGGTCAATGAAGTGGTAACCAACAGTCTGAAACATGCTTTTGTGCCGCAAGTCGGCGCAGATGGCAGCATGCAGGTGCGCGGTCAGGTCAGTCTGGCCCTGCAGGCATTGGCGGACGGGCGTTATCAGCTCGAAATCAGCGACGACGGCATCGGCATGCCCGGCACAGTGCAGCTTGGCAGTGGCGCGTCGATGGGGATGCAGCTGATCCCGGCCTTTATCGCCCAGCTTAACGCTGAATTGCAATTGCAACGCCAGCCCGGCACTTGTTACCGCATCAGTTTTTACCCGCAGAAGGAGGCGCGATGAACAGTAGTGTGCTGATAGTGGAAGACGAATTTGTCGTGTCGCTGGATTTAAAAAACATGCTGGAGGACCTCGGTCATCAGGTGGTGGCGACAGTGTCACGCGGCGAAGATGTGGTGCCTACAGCACTGCGGCAAAGACCGGACCTGGTGCTGATGGATATCCGCCTGGCCGGCGTGATGACCGGCACTGAGGCGGCAGTGTTGCTGAAACAGCAGTTGGATGTGCCTATTGTGTTTCTGACCGCCTATTGTGACGAAACTGTGTTGCAAGAAGCGGAGCGCAGTTATCCGCATGGTTATCTGGTCAAACCGTTTGACCGGCGTGAGCTGGCCGCCACACTGCGCATGGCGGCGAATAAACACAAAGCCGAACAGAGTTGCCGTCGCTCTGAGCAACGACTGAAACTGGCGATGGCGGCGGCCCGGCTCAGTTATTTTGAGCTGGATCTTGGCAGTGGTGAGATGGAACTGCATGGCCCGTTAGAAACGATGGCGATGGTGCAGCCGCTGACGCTGCACAGCATGCTGGCGCGCTCTGAACAGGACCGGCTCGACAAACTGCTGCTATCCGGCAAAGCCTTCAGCGGGGTGTTTCAGGCCCGTAGCGGCGACGCACTGCGCTTTGTGCAAATCCATGCCCAGCCGCAAATTCTGACCGACCGCAGCAACCCGGTGTTACTGGGTGTGATGGAAGATGTGTCGCGTCAGCAGCAACATGAATTACAGCTGCGCCAGGCGCAGGCGGTGTTCAGTACCACGGCTGAAGCCATTCTGGTGCTTGATGATCAGGGCGCTGTGGTGCTGGCCAATCCGGCGTTCAGCCGCATCAGTGGCTTTAGCCTCAGCAGTATCCGCGGTCTGTTGCCACAGCAGTTTTTGTATCCGCCTGCCTCGTCTGGGCTGGCTATTCCACAGCTGCATGAACTCAGCGCCACGCACTGGAGTGGTGAAGTGATTTGCCAGCGCCAGGACGGTTCAGTCTTTCCGGCCTGGCAGCACTTATGTAAAGTGCGGGCGCCGATGACCCGTGGCCGGCGTAATCATTATGTGCTGATGTTCTCTGACATCAGCGCGCTGCGCCGGGCCGAGGAGCATCTGGTCACGCTGGTGAATCTGGATCATCTGACCGGGCTTGGCAACAGGCGTAAGCTGGAAACGGTATTAAAAACTGAAATCGAACGCGCCCACCGCGCCGGCACTATGCTGGGTATCCTGTATCTGGACCTGGATGGTTTTAAGCTGGTCAATGATACGCTGGGCCATCATGTCGGCGATTTATTGCTGCAGGAAGTCGCCAGCCGGATTTTGCTCTGTACCAGAGCCGGTGATGTGGCGGTGCGGGTCGGCGGCGATGAATTTGTGCTGATAACCCCGGATATCCGCGGGCCGATGGACTGTTATGCCGTGGCGGAAAAACTGCTGAGCAGCATTTCGGCCGATCTGCAGCTGGGCGATACCCAGGTCAGTATTTCTGCCAGTATCGGTATTGCCTGTTATCCCAACGACGCGCTGGACTATACCGGCTTATTAAAATGTGCCGATCTGGCGATGTTTGCCGCCAAAGATGCCGGTCGCGACCGGTATATGTTTTTTAACCCGTATTTGTCGGAAAAAGCTCACCTGCGGGTGCGGCTGGAGCGGGATTTAAAACTGGCGTTGCAGGCGCCGGCATCACAACCGCAGCTGGCGGTGCATTATCAGCCGATTGTCGATGCCGTCACTTTACAAATTTGCGGCGTCGAAGCGCTGATGCGCTGGCAGCATCCGCAGCTTGGCGCCATAGCGCCGGACCGCTTTATTAAACTGGCGGAGCAATGCAACCTGATTCAGGAATTGTCCGACTGGCTCTGCACGCAGGTATTAAAGGATGTCGCCCTGCTGCAAGAGCTTACCTCACCACAATTTTATCTGGCGCTGAATCTGTCGGTACGTCAGTTTGACGATGGGCTACTAGTGGAACGGCTGCAACGCTTTTTTACACCACAAGGCATGTGGCCGCGCTTGCAATTTGAACTGACCGAAACCGCCTTTATGCAGTCAGAACGGTTGGAAGCTTGCCTGCAGCAGTTACAGAGGCTCGGGTCTTCCATTGCGCTGGATGATTTTGGCACCGGTTATTCGTCATTAAGCCGGTTAAAAGAATTACCGCTGGATTGCCTGAAAATCGACCGGGCTTTTGTCGCGCATATGAACAATGACAGCCGCAGCGCGCAAATTGTTCAGGCCATTTGTGCACTGGCGCATGCGCTGGACCTGGTTCTGGTGGCCGAAGGCGTGGAGACGCGTGAGCAGCTGGCTGCGCTGCAACAAATGGGCTGCCAGCGAATTCAGGGTTATCTGATTGCCAAACCGCTGCCGTTGGACCAGCTACGGATATTGCTGCAGCATGGCGTACAGCTACACTGAACGACCGCGCTGTCTGGCAAATAGGGGGAAACCGATGCGCAACTGGTTCGCCGGTTTTTGTTTGCTGTGTTGTGCTGGCGCACATGCGGCTGAGCTGATGCTGCTGTCTGCAGTGCCGGTCGAATTATTTGAACGTTCCACCCCAGGTTATGCGCCGGTGGCGATGGTGCAGCAAGTGCTGAAGTATTATCCGGCGCCGTATAAAATCGAATCGGTCAGCCTAAACCGGGCTTTTGCTGAATTAAACAGCAGACCCGGCGCCTGCGTGGTCGGAGTGCGCAAAACGCCACAGCGGCAACGTGATTATTTGTTTAGCCTGCCTTATATCATCGCGCCGGATATCCGCTTAATGGTGAAAACCGGTTCGCCCTGGGTCGGGCGCTTAAAAGCCTTGCAGGACAAAGACGGGCGGGTCAGCCTGCAGCAGCTGCTGGCGCTGGCGGAGCCGCCGGTGCTGGTCACTGAGGATGGCCGCAGTTATGGGGCGGCGATGGACCCCGCTCTGGCCGGCTACCGGCAACAGCACCCGGCTTATGTCAAAACTGCCAAAGTGTCGCGTTTTGGCGATACGATTCCAATGCTGCAAAAAGGTTATGCCGATCTGGTGCTGGAATATCCGGCGGCGCTGAATACCACTGAACTGGCGGTGCTGCAAAGTTTCCGGCTCAAAGAGGCCGACCCTTATGCACTGGCTTATTTTGCCTGTAAACGCGACGCAGAGACGGCCGCTCTGCTGCAACAACTGGACAGCGCGATAGCGCAATTTCGCCAGCAACCGGAATTTAAGACGTTGTTGCTGGATATTTATGCCCCGGCCGAGCGAGAGCACGTCTGGCAGGTCTGGCAGCAGCTGAGCAGCCAGGATTAAACGCAGCAACAGGGCCCGGAGGCCCTGCGTCTGTGAACGGTACTAGCTACTGACAGCTGCCGTTATTTTTCCACACATCCCACTGGCCGGATTTTTGTGCCGGATTCTCGCCCTGCGTCCACCACTTCGCCGTGTATTTCACACCCTGATGCGCCACGCTGTTGCCGGCAACATAGATACCGCTGGCGGACCAGGTCGGCAGACCGGTACAGCCGGTATTAGTGCCGCCGGACACTGTCAGCGTCTGACTGCTGCTGTGGCTTAAGCCTTCAGCATCTTTCACCGTCAGCGTCACAGTGTAACTGCCGTCCGCCGCGTAAGTATGGCTTGGTGCAGTGGCCGTAGAGCTGTTGCCATCACCCAAATTCCAGCTGCTGGAAATCACTGCTTTGTCGTCGGTCGACTGGTTGCTCAGTGTCACAGTGCGACCGTTGATTGCGGCGCTGAACTTGGCCACTGGCGCCTGATTCTGACCAGTGCCACCCCCGTCGCAACCGCCGGCCAGATAGTCATAAGCCGCTTTGGCGTTGATAATGCCAAAACCAAAATTGACGTCGCGGCCGGCGCTGCCTTTATCGACCGCAGTTTTATTCAGTGCGTTGCGGATTTGTGCGTTACTGCACTGCGGATAATGGCTCCACACTAGTGCGGCTACACCAGAAACATGCGGGGTCGCCATCGAAGTGCCGCTGATTGATTTATACCCGCCATCGCGCCAGGTCGAATTTACCCCGACGCCAGGCGCGGCAATTTCAACCTGATTGTTATATTGCGAGAAACTGGCTTTGGCACCGCTGCTGTCTACGGCGGCGACAGACACGACCGCGTCATAAGAGGCCGGATACGACAAAGTGCTGTTACCGGCGTTGCCGGCTGCGGCGATATGCAGCATGCCGGCGGCATAACTTTGTTCAAAGGCGCTGCGCTCAGCGGTCGACTGGCCACTGCCACCGAGGCTCATGCTGGTGACGTTGGCGCCCGCCGCTTTACATTGATTGATGGCGGCAATCAGATCTGAGCCATAGGCCCAGTTGCCGGCGTTATTAAACACTTTGACGATATGCAGCTTCAGCTGGCCGTTGCGGTTCACGCCAACCACGCCCTGATTGTTGCCGCCTACTGCAGCAATAGTGCCGGCGACGTGGGTGCCGTGGCCATTGCCGTCTTCGTACCAGTTGCCGGTGTCGTTACTGCCATAACCATCGTCGCCGGTGACGCCACTGTTAATCAGGTCCGGGTGATTCAGCGTGTAACCGGTGTCCAGAATACAGACCTTGCGGTTGCTGACCAGATTGTCCGGCACTTGCAGTGCTTTGACCATGTCGATGCCATAAGGGGTGGATTCGGCCAGCAGATAACGGATAGGGTCCTCTTCGACCAGCGTCACCTGCGGATTGGCTTTGACTTTTTGCAGTTGCTCCGGCGTCAGCTCGACGCTGATAAGGTTTTGCTCCGGCACTGTTTGCAGCGGCTCCAGCTGTAAGGTGCTGGCAAACTGCTGCAACTGTTGTTCTGCCCGCAGATAAGCCTGCTGTGTGGATGCTGCACTCGCATGGGCGCCATCAAGTTTGGCACCGGCTTTGAGTACGACGATATAGCGGTTGGCTGATTCCGCGGCAGTTAAGCCTGAAGCGACAGATAAGGCCAGAGCGCTGAGTGCGAGAGTCCAGCCGCGTTGGCGGGTCTTGTACTGAGATAAAACGTGCATGGTGGTGTTTCCTGTTGTTTTGACATCTTTTATGTTTTGACGTCTTTTATTGTTAACGTCTTCGGATGTGCAACCCGGACAGCCACGCAGAGCTCTGAAATGACAACGCTGTCGGTGCGCTGTTAAAGCAACAAAACTGTCACGCAGCGGCTTGATATCAGTGCGATAAATTCTGGATAAATGCTGGATTTAGTGAGGGGTAAATTAGTGAATTTGCTAAGTTGATGAATGTAATGAGGGTTGCCTGGGTGCGGTCTGATGAGCTCTTGTAGATACAGCAAACGCAGTGTCGCCGTACATAACCTGCCCCCAAGCTCAGGCACCGGCCATCGTGTGACGACCATCGTGTGACGACCATCGTGTGACGACCACAGTGCCCGTAAAGATCATCACAGATGATATGGCGCTACCAGCGGCCGCCTTCAACAATCACGGTTTCCGGCTTAGTGTCTGCCGCAAGGCCTGGCGCCAGATAAGTCTGATACAGCTGATGCAGGAATTTCTCTTCACCAAGCGCCGCCAGTTCGGCATTGACCCAGTTGCGTAGGCTGTCGTTGCCTTTTTGTACCGCTGGCGCTATCGGTGCGTCCGCTTCTAACTTTTCCGGCAGCAGGCGAAAATCCGGATGATCTTTGCGAAAGGTCAGAAGGATGAGGTTGTCCTGCGCATAAGCATCAGCGCGGCCATCCTGTAAGGCCTGCAGCGCTTCAGTGTTTTTCTCAAATTTCAGCAGCTTGGTACTGCGGTAATTGCGGCTTAAGTAAATATCCGCGGTGGTGCCTTTGGTGACGATCACGGTTTTGCCGGCTAAATCCTGAATGCTTTTGACCGGACTGTCGGCTTTGACCAGCACCTGAGTCGCGACCCGCAGGTTCGGGTTGGTGAAATCAACGACGCGGGCGCGCTCTGGCGTGACCGTCATATTGGCCATGATGATGTCGACTTTACCGCTTTGTAAAAACGGCACGCGGCTGGCGGCTTCCACCACGACAAACTCGATTTTGCTGGCGTCGCCGAGTAAATCTTTGGCAAAGCGTTTGGCTAAATCGGTATCAAAACCAACGTATTGGCCTTTGGTATCCACAAAACCAAACGGTGGTTTGTCAGTAAAAATCCCTACTTTGAGCACGCCACGTTGTTTGATTTCATCAAGGCTGGCGGCCTGCGCCACGCCACTCAGGCTCAGCAAGGTGCTTACAGTGATGGCGAGTGCCAACAGTGGTTTGAAAAAACGCTTCATTTGGTTTTCCTTTTCATTTGTTGCAGTTGCTGAAAATGACTTAAAAATTGTTGCGCACGCGCCGTTTGCGGCTGGTGGAAAAACTGGGCTGGCGGCGCACTTTCGACGATGCGGCCGGCGTCCATAAAGATGATGCGATCAGCGATGGCTTCGGCAAAACTCAGTTCATGCGTTACCAGCAGCATGGTCATGCCGTCGTCGGCTAAATCCCGCAGCACCTGCAGCACTTCCAGCACCATCTCAGGGTCGAGTGCGGCGGTGATTTCATCAAATAACATCAATTGCGGCTGCATACACAAAGCGCGGGCGATAGCGACCCGTTGTTGCTGTCCACCCGACAGTTGACGCGGCAAGGCCTGGGCTTTGTCGGCCAGGCCAACTTTGCCCAGTAGTTGCAGGGCACGCGTACTTACGATATCGCGCGCTTCGCCTTTGGCCACTACCGGCGCCAGACAAAGATTTTCCAGCACATTCAAGTGTGGAAACAACTGGTAGTGCTGAAACACCATGCCGATGCTGCGGCGCAGTTCAGTCCACTCACTGCCGGCATGCAGCTGCTGACCGGCAAAAGTCAGGCTGCCAGCTGATAATGGCTCCAGGCCATTGATACAGCGCAGCAAGGTGCTTTTACCGCAGCCGCTTGGGCCCAAAATCACCACCACTTCACCGGTCTGTACTTCAAGGTTGATCTGCTGCAGGATGGCGTGCTGAGCTTTGTGATGGCTAATGGCGTTGAGACTTAATAAAACCGGGGATGTGTGCAGGCTCATGCCAGACTCCAGCGTTGTTCCAGGCGACGGGCCGCCAGGCTTAACGGAAAACAAATGGCAAAATAGCCAAGTAATAACAGGCCGTAGACCAACAGCGCATTGTCTTCGCGCTCAATGATTTGCTGACCGGCTTTGGTGAGCTCGGTGACGCCAATCAATACCGTTAACGAGCTGGTTTTCACCAGCCGCGTTGCGACGTTCATCAACGGCGGCAGCGATAAACGCAGTAACATCGGGCCCAGCAGATAACGCCAGCGTTGACGGTGATTGAGCCCGAGGCTGATACCGGCTTCCACCTGTGCGACAGGAATGGCGCGCCAGGCACCACGGAATACTTCGCCGGCTTCGGTACTGCCCCACAGCACAAAGACTAAAAGCGCACTGCCAAGGCCGCCGAAATCAACGCCGGTCCACAGCGGCAAACCAAAAAACAATAAAAACAGCCAGACCAGCAGCGGAATAGTGCGAAACAGCTCCAGCCAAAAACGCGCCAGCAGACTGAATTTACTTTGCGCCAGCAGCACATAGAAAAACCCACCGGGTAAGCTCAATAACAGACTGAGGCTGGTCAGTAATAATGTCTGGCCGAGGCCGGGCAGCAGTTGCTGCAGAATGTCGACGATGCTCATACGAAACGGGTCTCTAATTTTCGCAGGCCAAAGCTCAGCGGCACAAACAGCAGCAAACAACACAGCGTCATTAGCAGCAGGAATTCATAGGTCAGGTAATACAGCGCAATACCGTTGGTGGTGGTGTACATGATTTCCGCCACGGCAATGGCCGACAGCACTGTGGTTTCGCGCAGTAAAAAGCAACCGGTTGCCGCCGCAGCTGGTAACTGGCGCTGCCAGACCTGTGGCCACAACACCAGGCGCAGCAATTGAAAGTGGGAAAGCCCCAGCGCGCGGGCCGCCTGGCTTTGTTCGGGCGGAATGCCGGCAAAACCGGCGCGATACACTTCAGTAAAATAGGCACCACCTAAAAAGGTCAGCGCCAGCACACCACAGGCTTCGGCGCTTAATAAAATGCCCAGTTTCGGCAAACCAAAATACAGCAGGAATAGTTGAATTAATAACGGTGTGTTGCGGCCGAGCTCAACATAAGCGCCAATCAAATAACGCACCTTTGCCAAAGGACCGCTGGCGAAATGCCATAAAATGGCATTGCCGATGCCGAGCAGCGCACTGAGGATCACGGCCACGCCACCTAAACACGCAGTGGTCAGCAACGCCCGGCCGTATTCGGGTAGCTGCGAGACGATAAAGGTCCAGTCCAAAATATACAGTGCTCCGGTTATATATCACTTACCAAGTCGTGTCGTAGGGATAGCACAAAGATCCTGACCTTGTGCCAAGGCGGCTGCAAATGCGGCGTCGCCGTCAGTGGTGGCAAAAACAGGTGCTGTTTGCGGACTGAGTTGCTGCTTGGTTGTCACTGTGCGGTCAGTTGACTCAATCAGGCCTTCTGACTCAGCCACCACCAAGGCCACCGCCATATCACCGCTGACATTAGTCGTGGTGCGGATCATATCGACAATCCGGTCCACCGCGGCAATAAAGGCGATGCCTTCGAGCGGTAAACCGACCACAGTTAAAGTCACCGTCAGCATCACCAGTGCGGTGCCGGGCACGCCGGCCGTGCCGAGTGACGCCACAGTCGCGGTACCGGCGATCAACAGATAATCCAGTGCGTCGAGGTCAATACCATACAGTTTGGCAATAAAAATTGCTGCGATGGCAGGATAGATACCGCCACAACCATCCATGTTGATGGTCGATCCCAGCGGCAACACAAAGCTGGCGTAAGAGCGCGACACTTTGAGTTTTTCCGTGACCACTTTATAGGTCACCGGCAAAGTGCCGTAACTGCTGGCGGTCGAAAACGCCACCAGCTGCGCCGGCAGAATGGCGCGGAAATAGTCACGCAGGGACATGCGGCTGCCCAGTTTGACCAAAGCGCCATAGATGCCAAAGATATGCAGCAAACAGCCGACATAGACCGCAACGATAAAGCTGCCAAGCGGCAATAATACAGCGAGGCCATACTGGCCGACAGTCGCAGCGATGAGGCCAAACACGCCAACAGGGGTGAATTTTAGCACCAGCTGCGTCAGTGCAAACATCAGGCTGCTACCTGCCGTGACAAACTGACGGATGGGCGCCACAGCCTCACCGGCGTTATTCAGCGCCAGACCGGTCAAAATCGCCAGCACAATAATTTGCAGTACATTGCCGCCAACAAAAGGAGCGAGGAAGTTTGACGGTACCAAATCAACCAGTACCTGGCTAAAAGGCGGGATGACTTTTTCCGCAAGCACGGTTTTACTCAGCGCCGGATTGGCCTCAAAACCAGCCAGTGTGCCGACCAACAAACCCAAGGCGCTGGCAAGCAGGGCGGTGAATAAAAACAATCCCACTGTTTTTGCCGCAAGCCGGCCGAGTTGTTGCTGGCCTTGCAGCGATAAAATGCCGCTGACCAGCGCAAAGAAAATCAGCGGTGCGACCAACAGCTTAATGGCGTTTAAAAAGATGCTGCCAAGAGGTTTAAATAACTGCGCCTGCTCGGCCAGCACAGAACCGGCCAGCGCCCCCAACAGCAACGCCAGCAACACCTGCAGAGACAAATTCTGTTGAATCGATTGAAATATTTGACGTGCCATGTGAGTTTCCTGCCAAAAGTCAGGCTGCCGATTATAGGCACATCAGGACAGGTAACAATTCAGCTTTGGACTTAGATATAGCCAAATCAGAGGTAGGTAGTACGCAGATTTCCCGAAAATATGATATTCCATAAATGAATAGATGATCATGTTGATGTTATTTAATGGAATATATAAAGTAACTCCATCGACTGAAGTTTGCCCTTCAGCCGTGATGTCAAACCCGAGATGGAAATCGTAGTCGTCAGGTTCAGGATGAACCCTCCCAATGACGCATTCCTCGTCCTGTTGTGAATTTGTCTGTTTTGATTCGGCCCTGATGTTTATCAGGGCCTTTTTTTATTCGTAGCATTCAGAATAGGGCGGCATACTGCAAACAGAAGTATTTGAAACCCAGAGCAATTTCCTGTCGATGCCGTAGTCTGCTTTCTTGGTTTTTATCCATAAAAAAACGCCGCAGTATGTTACAACTGCGGCGTTTGTTATTGGGCTCTCAGGATATATACCCAAAATCATTGAAGATTCGGGTAGGTGGCAACTGAGCGGATCCCTAGGAGCATAGTTTCCTATGTGACCAGGGTGAGTGAAGGCAGCCAACACCGCCGAATCTTCAAGGATGACGGGGATAGCTACTTCGGATTGGCTGCACCAATCACAGCGCCACCGCCAAAACCGCCGTTGTTTTCGGCACAGATTTGTTCCAGCGGTTCCAATATCAGTTCAGACCCGGCGTGATTCGCTACGCCCAGCTGATTATTCCAGCCGTCTTCACGGAAGTTTTCCACCCGCCGGGCTGGAATTTCCAGCGTCCAGGGCCGGCTGAATACAGTCGGGTCTTCATAGGTTGCCTGATACAGGTAACGCTGATTGCCGTTTTCGAAAATAAACTTCTCGGTGACCACAGTTTCAGTGCCGGAGAACTCACCGGTGCGGCCAAAACGCGATTTGGAGTTATTGTTTTTCACCACGACATGCAGCGTATTGCCTTCCCAGTGCCCACGCGAGTCGCCATTCCATAAACGGATCTTCGGGTCCAGATGCGGTTTGTCATCGAGATGGATTAACCGTGAACCCGAATCAAATAAAAACAGCACATAACCCGGGAACTGACGGATCTCATAACCATGCCACATAAAGGATTTGGATGGGCCACCCGGTGCACAGCGTGCCAGCGGTTCGACATATTCTGGTTTGACCGGATCAGCAAAGTTGGCGCGGTATTCCTGTTGCAGCTCGCGGGCCCATGGCAGAAATGGCACCTGGCCATCGGCCGGGTCTATCACCCGGCTGGGGGCTCTTTCGCTGCGGGGTTGGTTGTCACTGCGCGAGCGTTCACCCGGCACGCCACCTTGTGGATCTGTCAGGTTAGTGTGGTTGGCAATGGTGTTGGACCATTGGCCCTGCACATCCGGCTGGCCGTCGCTAAGCCGCGGCCCGGTCCATTCGCCGGACGCCACTTTATACACGGTTTTTTCCCGGTCGAATTTTGGTAATTCGCTGCGCTGCGCCTGGTGCTGCTGATATTGTTGCCAGCGCGCCGCGTCGACGCCCGCTGGGGCCGGCGCTATTTCTTGCTGTGGCGCTTGCTTAACTTCTTGTGCCACTGCTTGCAGCGACAAAGCCAGCGTTAGTGCGGATAAGGTGAATAGCTGAAGGCGTTTCATTGCAGGTCTCCTTTGCTGGTTGGGGCTGCTGCCGGTTCAGTCTCGGTTGTGTTGCCAGCTGCCGGGGCGCGTTCTGCCGGGTAGGGGTAGTACTGGCCGTAATCGAGGGTGTAGCGATAGTCCTCTACCAATTGGAAGCCAGGTTCGCGATGGCGGTGCAGGTAGACAGTCAGCGACCAGGGCCGGCTATAGACGTTGATGTCGGACAGCGTGGCTTTGTATTCAATGGTGTTGGCATCCAGCAAGCGCCAGCGTTCTTCCACCTGTAACGCGTCGCTATGAAAATTACCGCTGCTGTCGAGCCAGGTTTCATCGTTAAAATGCTTCACACTGACCACCAGCGTATCGCCATCCCAGCGCGCGCGCGAATCGCCGAGCCACCAGTCATTGGGTTCGAGCGGGTGGTCGGTATTGTTGGTGTGAATAGTGCGTACCGAGTGGCCAAACTGCGGCAACAGGGTGAAATCGCGCTCCCGCTGCAGGATTTGAAAAGGCGCCGGGTAATAAATACCGCGTGGCACACCGAGGGTAAAACCTTTGCGCGCCGGGTCGGCCGTAAAGCGGTTGGCAAAATTCTGCGCGCGTTGTTCAAGCGCCTCAGGCAAATAAGGAATAGCACCGCCTTCGACGACTCCAGGCCCTGGTGGTGCGTCGGCTCTGTGATGATGCGGTTCCAAGTCAGCATCAGCGGCGCTGGTGGTTTGCCAGATGCCGGAAAAATCTGGTTTGCCGTTACTGAGGCGTGGAATATCAGCTGAAGGCTGCTGCAAAGCGAAAGTGGCGCCGACACTGACGGCCGCACCCAACAGCAGACCACCGAGCAACCAGCCGAAGCGGCTGATGGTGGTTTGTTGCGGTTGACTCATGACCGGCCTCCCTGCTCAGCATTAGTTTTTGCCGTGGTGGGCGCTGCCGGTGTGGCCGGACGGGTCGGTGCATCTTGTGCGCCGCCGGTCTGGAATACCCGGCCATCCGGTAATTCGATACTGGTGGAATAGCCAAAATTCTGGCCGTCTTTAGCCAGATAACCTTTGACTTTGACCAGGGTGCCGACCGGCAGTGTCGCTTTGGTCAGGCCTTTTTGCTTGAGCGCAAAAGGCGAGCCGAATTCAAAGCCCCAGTTGGTGATTTTGCCGTCTTTGTCTTTCACATCCAGATAGACCCAGCTGTGTGGGTTGACCCATTTGCCTTTGGTGACAGTTCCGCTTAATTCAAAGGGCTTCTGCGCATCAAATTCGGCGGAAAACGCGTGATGGGCATCACTTCTGGCACTGTGCAGTCCGATGACCACTAGCAGCAATACAGAAGCCAGTTTAAAGACCCGGCGATCCTGATTGATCTCACTCATGTCGACACTCCTTGCAGTTTTTATATATCGTTTTAAACGTTAAATACTGGGTTAACTAAGTTAAACGGAATAAAGCAACAACTGCGCCAGTGCGGGTAACTGTAAATTTATATCGGTGAATAATATTTAATAACTAATAAAAACAGATAGATATGTTCAGTTTCAGCGGGGCGGACCAGATGGGCTGAGCTGAAAACCTTGCCTGTTGCCACGGAGCGCGTCGGCCGAGGTTGCAAAAACAGCATGACTGTTGAAATTGCTACAGCAGATTGTTGTTACAGCAGCAGAGACTGCCGGATGGCTGTTTGGTGAGGGGGGACGTCATCACGTAGTACCCCGCCACGCCCGTATTCTGACTGGGGCAAGCCAGCTAAGCGGTACCGGCATAGCTTTTGCTGAAGCAAGGCCGCCGGCACTCTGGCCGGCGCTTAAAAGGAATCATCTGATGCAAAGCTTTGGTTTTTCTCTGCGCCCGCTGGCGCTTGTTGTGGCCGGTCTGTTGCTCGTCCCTGTGACACAGGCCCAACAAGCCGCGACAACACCGCCAGTGCGCCAACCGGCAGCCCCTGGGCCCGCCACAGATTTGGTGTTAGAAGCGGCACAAATTGCTATCAACGCCTGTAAAGCCGATGGTGGTCAGCGCATTGCAGTTAGTGTGGTCGACAGTAAAGGTGTGCTGAAGCTGTTATTAGCCGCCGATGGTGCCTCGCCACGCGGTGTCAGCTCCAGCACCGCCAAAGCCATTACTGCACTGAAGTATCAGCAGGCGACCCAGCAACTGCATCAGGATAAAAACCTGGCCGCCGAAATCGCCAAAGACAGCAACCTGAATGCCAGACCAGGCGGCGTGTTGCTGCAGGCGAACGGCGAAATCATCGGTGCGCTCGGCATTGGCGGCGGCAAAACCGACCATGCCTGCGCAGAAGCTGGCGTTGCTGCTATTCAGGGCCGGCTGAAAAAAGTGGGGTAGTCGCATTGATCAGTAAGACAGCCAGCGCAAGCTGGCTGATCCGCGACAATTCTAAAGTTTGCGAATATCAACGCTGCGTTTAGGTTTGGGTCGAAGGTGACTTTGTGCCAATTGCTGACATTGCAGTTTTTCACAACGAACGTCCGCTTTCGGATGCAGAGCGGAATTCACTGAAAAAGCCTTCCTCATTTTGTGTGTTTTTTGAGCTTTATTTTCGAGAGCTTTGCATCTATACCAAGTGACTTCACCCTGTGGTTTCTCAAAAAATCGGGAGGTCATCATGGAAAAACGTGTTGCATGGAATAAGGGCCGGATCATCGGTCAGAAGGCTCCATTGAAGCAGCAAGAGATCTGGGCTATTCGAACCAGGCTTGAAATTGCAAAGAACACTCGTGAATTGGCGTTACTGAATTTAGCGATAGATTCCAAGTTACGCGGCTGCGATTTGGTATCGCTCAAAGTGTCTGATGTGATGCGATCAGGGGAGGTCTTGGCCAGAACCAGTATTGTGCAGCACAAGACTGGCACACCAGTCCAGTTCGAGCTCACACCTCAGACACGTAAAACCGTCAAAGCCTGGGTCGAATCGAAGACGTTGAAGTTCGATGATTTTCTATTTCCATCGAGAAAACACAGTATTCCTCACATGACGACTCGTGCTTATGATCGAATAGTCCATAAATGGGTCGAATCGATCGGATTAGATTCAAGTCTCTATGGTACGCATTCCTTGCGAAGAACCAAAGTATCCATCCTCTACAAACGCGATAAAAACATCCGAGCAATTCAGCTGTTGCTTGGTCACAAGAAAATCGAAAGTACGGTCCGGTACTTGGGAATTGACGTTCAGGATGCTCTTGAGGCATCAGAAAACTTAGATATCTGAGGTGATGGCAATGAAACAAACCGAAAAAAAGGAAATTTTGAATTTTATCCAAGCGACACTGGCAGATGGCCACCCGAAGACTGGCACTCAATTAATGGAGTTGTTTGCGGAGCATGCTGGATTACAAGAGTACAATCGTAAAAATCTAAAGCAGGTTTTTCATCGGGTGAGTTTGAGTCTGGCTGATGAAGGCGAGATAGTTGTCACCCGGCAACTTGGCACAGCGCCGTTGCTATTTTCAATCCCTACAGATAATGCCCAGCAGGACCAGCAATCTGCGCCAGAAAGCCCACCATTAACGACTGAACCGAATGCCATCATCACTCAAAAGCTAGAGCAGCTCATTGACCAAGAGGCCATGCTAGCTGGCAGAGAAAATGGCCTGCAAATTTTATTAGAGTTATCGCCTCAGAAGGAAAGCTATATTCGTGAAGAATTGAGGAAGCTACGTTACGAGCGTTTGGCACTTCAATCTTGTAGGCAAGTGCTTAGTGAATTTGGCTTCAGCAATTAGGTAAATTGACAGGTAATTAACGCGGCAAAATTGAATTATTTTGCCGCTTTCAAAAATAATTTAGAACAATCTGGATCTATGCTTTGCCTTATTTGCAGACGTTCGTTTTTTCGTGATCCCAGAGTATTAACTCTTATCAGGTGGCCAAATTCAGTGTGCAACTAAAGACAGGACAAGCACTATAATTTGAAGCGGTGGAGTAAGGCATTCAGTTCTTCAGCCAATCGAGCTAATTCACCGTGCAGCAGTTTTTCGACCTGGCTGATATCCGCCACGTTGGCTGCCGTGCCGACCACGCTGTGTACCAGCCCCGACTCATCATCCACGCCGATGTGCGCCTTCATGCCGAAGTAGTACTGGTTGCCCTTCTTGGTCTGGTGCATCTCCGGGTCGCGCTTGCCGTCCTGTTCTTGGTCGAACTGGGCGCGTGGATCAGCGTGGCATCGACGATAGTGCCCTGGCGCAGCGACAGGCCGCGATCCCCCAGGTAGCCATTGATTACGCCGAGGATGCCGGCTGCCAGCTCATGTTTCTCCAGCAAGCGACGGAAGTTGAGGATGGTGGTTTCGTCAGGAATGCGCTCCAGGCTCAACCCGGCGAACTGGCGCAGGATGGTACGTCTCGTACAGCGCTTCCTCCATTGCCGGATCACTGTAGCCAAACCAGTTCTGCATCAGGTGAATACGCAGCATGGCCAGCAGAGGATAGGCGGGCCGACCACCTTCGCCCTTGGGGTAATGCGGCTCGATCAAGGCAATCAGTCCTTTCCACGGCACCACCTGATCCATCTCGATCAGGAACAGCTCTTTACGGGTCTGTTTGCGCTTGCCGGCGTACTCGGCGTCGGCGAAGGTCATCTGCTTCATGGAAGAACTCGGGGGGCGGGATTACCGGCGTATTTCACCAGATCCGGGAAGTCTTTTTCAGACCTTCCCTAAGGCTATTCTGATAGCCCTGACTTCCTGAAAAGCCATGGCTAAAATTTGTGCGGCTAAAAGGGATAACCGATAGTAAAATAAGTTATCCCTGTCGAGATACTGAAAAGCGTTATCCTCGTTTTTCCCAAAACTGTTTTGCCAGTTCGCTCAGAGCGCTAGTTAACTGAGCGACAGATTTCGCACTTTGCAAATTATTTTGCCCGGTCTGTACATTGGTATCAGCAGCATCGCGTATATTGTTAATACTGCGGTTGATGTCTTCACTTACTGCTCCCTGCTGCTCGACCGCAGTCGCTATTTGCGCGTTCATGTCGGTAATTTCGTTAACACGTTGGCCAATTCCATCAAGAGCTGTAGCTGCTTCCTCTGCGTGAGCTACACTCGTGTGCGCTTGCCGACTACTTTGCTCCATGACTGTAACAGCGGATTGCGCTCGCTCTTGTAGAGCGCTGATCATGCTTTGAATATACGTTGTCGATTGCTGTGTGCGAGCAGCAAGACTGCGAACCTCATCGGCGACAACAGCAAAACCACGCCCCTGCTCACCAGCACGCGCGGCCTCAATTGCTGCGTTGAGTGCCAACAAATTCGTTTGCTCGGCGATCCCTCGTATAACGTCAAGAACTTTTGATATCTCGTTACTTTGACCTTCAAGCTCATGAATAACCTGAGCGGCTTGCCTAATTTCACCTTCAAGGGCAGTGATTGACTGGCTTGTGTGGGCTACCAGACGCTGGCCAGATGCCGTCTCAGTGTCTGCTCTTCCGGCCGCATCTGCAGCATGCTGTGCATTGCTCGCAACCTCTTGAATGCTTGCCGCCATTTGGTTTACTGCCGTTGCTATTTGATCTGTCTCTGCCTGCTGCTCAACTGTAAGTACATTGCTTGACTCAATATCCTTTAGTAGGCCTCGGGTGTGTTCGCTAAGCCGATTTGATGCATCACCTATGCGACCAATTACGGCGCCTGTTTCAGCTTGCATCATTCGTAAAGCAAACTCTATTTGGCCAAACTCATCGGTGCGCCCAGTGTAGAGGGATTGACTTAATGGGTTATTGGAAATATTCCTGGCTCTTTCAACCAGTCTTCCAAGAGGAGAGAGAATAGCCAAAACACTAACAGAGCTTAAGCTTCCTGACATTAAAGTAGCTAACAATAAGCTGCTTATTGATGTATCAGTAAGCATGCCGGCAGCTATTGCGCTTGATATAATACTACCCCATATGAGCAAGAGTACTTTCACGGAAAAGCTAACAGCCCATTTCGGCCTCGCGGCCTTCCCGCTTCTCAATTGAGCATATAATTTTTCCGCAGCCAAAACCTGCTCAGGTTCAGGTTTGTGACTGAAAATATTGCCTCCTGACGACTTCTTGTTTTAGCTCTTTATAGCTAAAGTTTTTAGGCTCCTTTTTCAGACTGGTGATCCGATACATCCTCTCGTCTGCATTTAAGAGTGCATCCAGTTGGTCAATGACCATAGGCGAAGCATTTTGGTTGAGTAGCGACAATACTCGGCTACGTTCTCGGTTGACCGCGCGACCGACGAAATCCTGTAATGACGTATACAGCGGTGCCACAATTCGGTGGGTGGTCATGTAATGCAGCAGCTCTCGTAAGATGAAAACCGGCTGTGTTGACAGCATCGCAATACGCTGCGCTTTGCTCTCTAGCTCCGATCTGACCTCTTTGTCACAAATGCGATAATTCAGTAACTCCAGAATGGTTCTCTGGTGGGAAATCCGAACAGGCCGTGACGGTAGTTTGATCGGATCATTGCGTCCACCAAAATAACGTTCAATCAGATACTGTAAGTCGCCTATAACCATCGGTTGATCAAAGTTGAAAAATTGCCGTTTCGCTTTGAAGTAACCCAATTCCAAAGCCAGATAGACACCGACAGAGAATGTTTTGGTTGCAATGACATTTAGTTCAGTCGTACTGAAATCGAAGAACAACTCTTGCTGTTCCTCCGTGAACCTGGGTAAACCAAATAAGTCGTCTACTTCTTGTTGTGAAAGGATAGCTAGGCGGTGTGAAGAGTTGGTCCCATCAGGCGAAGTTGTTGGCATGTACTACCTGCTCCAGTTAAAGCTGAATGTTTTTTAACCACTTTAACGCTTTAATTTTCCAAGATAAAGGAGCATTCCTATGACTCATCAATGGAGTTCTAAAAATTTGACGGAGCTGAGACCAGTACTTGGTACTTCTTATTTTTTCTCAACCGGCATTAAACTTTATCTAAGTTCTTCCGGAATAGTCATCGGCTTAAAGGCACTGACGTTCGAACGCCCCGTATTGCCAGATGGCAGGCGCTCAAAGATATGTCCAAAAGGTGTTTACAACAACCGATAGTTTTGCCCGGCCATTTCGCGCCAGTCTGCCGTGCGAAGGGCCTACCAGAGCATCTTCAAGTAACTCCACATGACAGCTGACCGAGAATATGGGCAAACTCCGTATATGCAAAACGTCTCTCATAGGCAAGCAAGACCTTTGGTTCCATCACTATCCCTGATCAATTAAAATGCAGTTTCAGCTGTCTGCATTATGATACATTACTGGTTAAAGTAACTTTAGAGTTGGTGAAAGGCAATGAAAATTGGTGAACTGGCGGCGCTGGCCGGATGTGAAACAGAAACCATCCGATTTTATGAAAAGCAAGGATTGTTAGCCGCTCCTGCAAGGACCGCCTCCGGATATCGGACCTATCAGCAGCGCCATCTCGAAGATTTGCAGTTTATCCGGCATTGCCGGGCCTTTGATATGAGTCTGTCGTTGGTCCGGCAACTCCTGAAGTTTCGTGAAGCTCCCAGCCAACCTTGTGGGCAGGTCAATACGCTGATCGATGAGCAATTGAGGCATTTAGACACGCAATTAACCCAACTTCATCAATTAAAAGCGGATTTGCAGGCGTTACGGACGCTCTGCCAGAATGACCATCAGGTCAAAGACTGTGAGATCCTGAAAAATCTGGTGCATCCATGTACCAGTGATTGTGTACAACATCGGTGAAAAAACTGTTGACCTTAAAGTGGCTTTATAGTTTTTAATAGAGATATCTTGTTCAAAGTGAGGCCACCATGTCAGATTGCCAATGTAAAGCTCAGGTGCAAGTCTCTGAAAATGCTCAGTTGCCTGAGTGTTCTGCATCAGATTTGCACCACAAAACCCGTTACCACATTCGCAAGATGGACTGTCCCTCAGAAGAAAATCTGATCCGGATGGCGCTTGGCGCGTTGCCACAGGTGCAGCAGTTGCAATTTTTCCTGCAAGACCGGCAGCTTGATGTGGTGCATCAAGGCAGTCCGGACGCCATCACCCAACGTCTGGAAACATTAAATTTAGGTGCTGTACTGCAAAGCTCAGCGCCGTTTCAGGCCGACCCAACTGCGTCAGCTGATAACAGCAAAGCTGATGCTGACGAACGTAAGCTATTACTGCGATTATTGACGATTAATGCCGTGATGTTCGTCACAGAACTTATTGTCGGAGTCTGGGCACAATCCACCGGCCTTATTGCCGACTCGTTAGATATGCTGGCCGATGCCGCCGTCTACAGCGTTGCCTTGTTGGCTGTTGGCCTTAGTGCCACCAAAAAAGTCAGGGCTGCCCATCTTTCAGGTTGGTTGCAGGCGTTGCTTGCAGCCGGTGTGTTGTTCGAAGTAGCACGACGGTTTTGGGCTGGCACTGAACCCATGTCGACGCTGATGATTGTGATGGCGAGTGTGGCACTTATAGCAAACACTTTATGCCTTTATCTCATCTCACAGTCACGCAGTGACGGTGCACACATGAAAGCGACCAAAATATTTTCGACCAATGATGTTCTGGCGAACCTCGGGGTGATTGTTGCCGGTGGCCTAGTCGCCTGGACGGGATCGGGCTATCCGGATTTAGTGATTGGCTGTATCATTGGGATAATTGTCCTTGATGGTGCAAGACGTATATTAGCGCTACGCACTTAACATAAAGGATTGTTGTGTCTAAATATTCCCGATGGATATTGTGGTTTATGTTTACGATTATGCTTAATCATGCTTTTGTAGCCTGTGACAGCATTGTCGTACATTTACCGACAGAACATCATAATCTGATTTCTTTCGGGGATAATGCTGCGCACCAACACAATGAACATCAAACATCTCACGCCAATGAGGCCGTCAATGATGTTGACGACCCACATGAGCCCCATGTGCATGTGATGTGTTTTGTCGCTTATATGACAAGCGCAGCGGCAGAGTCCGTTGTTCAGACCATAGTTCCGTTTTCCCGTGCTGAAGCCTTCAGCATGACGTACGCTCCTGCTGTGCCCCCGCCAAATGCCTGAGATCATCGTTTTTAGTTAACAACGTGATTTTACATTTGACGGAGAATTTCTATGTCCCGCCCTTATTGCAAAGGCGCTGTTGCCTTGGCATTGCTGTGTGTCGCATCTTTTTCGGTGACGGCGCAAGAGCTTGCGATCACTACAGCGTTAGAAAGAACTTTAACGAGCAGTCCACAACTGCAACTTTATCCTTATCAGCTTCGGATTGATGAAGCTAAAACCCTACAAGCTGGTCTTAAACCAAACCCTGAGCTTGGTGTTTCTGTGGAGAACGTCCTTGGAAATGGCAGCCTCAGCGGCGTTAAAAGCGCAGAGCTTACGCTGACACTGAGTCAGCTCATTGAACTTGGCGACAAGCGTCAGCGCCGTCTGGAGAGCGCAAGTGCAGGGAAAGCACTGACACAGGCCCAATACGAACTCGACCGGGTGGATGTTCTGGCCAAAACCATGACCGACTATCTGGATGTGTTGGAATTGCAGACGGTGCGCAGCTGGACCGCTGAACGCCTGGTGATGGAGCAAAACGCACTGCAGGTCGCGACAGAGCGGTCACGGGCAGGACTAGTCACTGACGCGGATGTATTGCGGCTGAAAAGTCGGGTGCTCAAAAGCCAGATGGATTTAAAAGCGCTCAAAGCCGAACTGCAGGTTGCAGTACGCCAGTTAGCCGCCAATTGGTCCAATGAACCGGATTTCGATACGGTGCAGGGGCAGTTGGCGGTGTTGCCGATGCTGCCATCGCTCAATGAGATGCTGGCAGCGCTTGATAGCTCGCCACAACTTGGGTTCTATCTGACACAGGAGCGTTTGGCGGGCACGCTGCAAAACCTGGCGATCGCCAATGGCCAAACCGACCTTACAGTCGGGGCTGGGGTGCGCCGTAACGAGCAGCTGAATGAGAATGCGTTTGTGCTCAGTGTCAGCATGCCTCTGGCACTTTCAAACCCCAATGCCGGTGAGATTGAAGCAGCGAGGGTGACTTCAGAGCGTTCAGCGCATCAGTTAAAGCTCAGTCGTCAGCAATTGCAGCTCTCTACGGGCCGGTTATATCAGCAATTAACCCTGCTTTCAGAGCAAATCCATGATCAGCAACAGGCCATTCTTCCGGCGGCGGAGTCGGTCGTGCAAAGCACACTTAAAGGGTATGAGACCGGCATCTTTGATATGACGGATTTGCTCTCTGCCCATGAAGATTTGCTAAGCGCCAAACGCAACATGATTGACGCTCAGGCCCAGTTTCACCGTCAGTTAGTCGAACTCGAACGTCTGGTGGGAATGCCTTTAGTGGTCAACGGACCTGCTGCATTACCATCCCGCATGAAGGAATAACAATATGATGAATTACATCCGTTTTATATCAACGGCTTTACTGCTAACGGCATTCACAGGGTTTTGTGGCCCGTTACAAGCCAGCGAAGAGCATGACCATGCTGACGAACACGCACAAACCGAAGAGAGAAAAGGCCCCAATGGCGGGCATTTACTGGAAAAAGGCTCGCTGACACTGGAAGTTGTGCTCAGTGAAAACGGCGGCAAACCAGAGTTTCGTTTATTTGCATCTGATAATGGAGAGCCTCTGGCCCCCGGGACTTATCAGGCCGGACTGACACTGGAGCGTCTGGGAGGTCGTCGGGATGTGCTGACTTTGCGCCCACGTGGTGACATGCTGGTCAGTCAGGAGCCGGTCGCAGAGCCGCATTCATTTGAAGTGGAAGTTGCACTCAGTGCCAAAGGTCAAAATCATACCTGGCACTTTGAGTCCTACGAGGGACGCACCGAACTTGAAGCGGATGTGGCAAAAGAGTCCGGTTTAATCAGCGAGCCTGTGACTTCAGGTCGTATTCGCACTCAGGCGCATTTGTTTGGTGTGGTATCGGTGATCCCAGAGCAGCAAAGCAGGCTCAGTGCGGTCTATCCGGGCGTCGTGCAAAGTGTGGCGGTGCGGATTGGCGACAAGGTCAAAGCGGGTCAGGTTGTGGCCACGGTACAAAACGCAGCGACATTAAAAAATTACAGCATTAAGGCGTTGTCGGACGGTGAAGTTACTAACCGGTTTGTGAATCCCGGAGAAAAGGTATCGGACCAGGCGTTAGTGGAGATCAGTGATTTATCCACCGTGTATGTCGAAATGTCGGCCTTTCCGGGGGATACCGCCAAAATGGCGCGGGGCAATCCGGTGGTCGTGCGTGATGTTCATGGCGAAGAGCAAACGTCCAGCCAGATTGAATATATTGCGCCACAAATGACCGGTGGCCATATCGCCAGAGCCCGTGCCGTTGTGCGTAATGACAACGGGTACTGGCGTCCGGGTATGCACGTGAAAGCCGATGTGGAAGTGGCCTCGGTGGAAGCGCGCCAAATCGTGAAGAAATCAGCCCTGCAGGAATTTAACGGTGAGACCGTTGTGTTCATCCGGGTAGGCGATATTTATGAAGTGCGAATGCCGGAATTTGGTGCCAGTGACGATAGCTTTATCGAGGTGTTGTCAGGTCTGGAAGAACACGTTGAGGTGGTCACCCAGAATAGTTTTTTAATCAAAGCCGACATCCTGAAGTCTGGCGCCAGCCATGAACACTAGGAGCCAGCCATGATCCAGAATATATTGCGACTATCGCTCAGTCGCCCGTGGATGATGATGGTCTTCGGACTGCTGATCCTCGGCGTGGGCGTCTGGCAGACATTACGACTGCCGGTTGATGCGGTTCCCGACATTACCAATGTGCAGATCCAAATCAATACGGCTGCGCCTGGTTATTCCCCGCTTGAATCTGAGCAGCGCATCACCTATCCGGTCGAAACCGCGATGGCGGGTCTGCCACAGCTGGAGTACACCCGCTCATTATCCCGCTATGGTTTGTCTCAGGTGACCGTCGTCTTTGAAGAAGGCACCGATATTTATTGGGCCAGACAGCAAGTGGCAGAGCGGTTACAGATGGCCCGTCAGGATATTCCACCAGGCATTGAGCCGGAAATGGGGCCTATTGTCTCGGGGCTTGGCGAGATTTTTTCCTATACCGTCAAAGCCACCGGCGAGGCACTGAACGCAGATGGCAAGCCTTATACCGCTGAAGATCTGCGGACCATTCAGGATTGGGTGATCAAACCCCAGTTGCTGAAAGTCAAAGGCGTGACGGAAATCAATACCATTGGTGGTTTTGTCCGCGAATATCAGGTTGCCCCTGATCTGGTCAAATTGCTGGCGTTTAAGCTGACGCTGGATGATCTTGCCGATGCCTTAGAGCGCAACAATGCCAATATCGGTGCAGGCTACATTGAACGCAATGGGGAACAATGGTTGATCCGCTCACCAGGTCAGCTGAAGTCAATTACCGAGATTGAAGAGCTGGTCGTGACAAAACGCGATGATGCCCCGGTCCGGGTCAAAGACGTCGCGCAGGTGGCTATCGGCAAACAGCTTCGCACCGGCGCAGCGACGCAGGACGGACAGGAAGTGGTCCTTGGCACTGTGATGATGTTGCTTGGCCAAAACAGCCGAACCGTGTCACAGGATGTTGCCCTGAAGCTTGCAGATATTAATCAGCGGTTACCCAAAGGCGTGCAAACGGAAATCAGCTACAACCGGGAAGTGTTGGTTGATAAAACCATTGATACAGTGAAACGAAATCTGTTTGAAGGCGCGGTGCTGGTGATTGTCGTGCTGTTTCTATTTTTGGGTAACATCCGCGCCGCCATTATCACGGCCCTGGTGATCCCGTTGAGTATGCTGTTTGCTATCTCCGGCATGGCAGCCAATAAAATGAGCGGCAATCTGATGAGCCTTGGCGCGATTGACTTTGGCCTGATTGTCGATGGTGCGGTGATCGTGGTTGAAAACTGTCTGCGCCGCTTAGGCATGGCTCAGCACCATCATGGCCGGTTGCTGACGCTGTCTGAACGGCTGGAGATTGTCTATCACGCCACAAAAGAGGTGATCACGCCTGCAATGTTTGGTGTCTTTATCATCATGCTGGTATATCTGCCGATTTTTGCGCTCAGTGGGGTCGAGGGCAAAATGTTCGAGCCGATGGCTTTCACGGTGATTGCTGCATTATTGGGCGCCATGATCCTGGCCCTGACCTTTGTGCCAGCGGCCATTGGGTTGTTTGTCAGTGGTCCTATCTCTGAGAAAGAAAACCGTCTGATGGCATCAGTCCGTCGCACGTACCATCCGATGCTGAAATTTGCCCTTGGCCAACCTTTGCTTGTCGCTATTGCTGCCCTGTTGTTAGTCGGCAGCTCTGTGTGGCAGGCATCCAGAATGGGCAGCGAGTTTTTACCTCAGCTCGATGAAGGGGATATTGCGATGCATGCCATGCGTATTCCCGGCACCGGCCTTGCCCAATCCGTTCAGATGCAATTGGCGCTGGAAGCTAAAATTGCACAGGTGCCTGAAGTGGAACGGGTCTTCTCAAAAATTGGCACTCCGGAGATAGCAACCGACCCGATGCCACCGAATGTCGCAGATACCTTCATCATGCTCAAAGAGCGCAGCCAGTGGCCAGAGCCTTCGGATACGAAAGCAGATGTAGAGCGGCGTATTAGGGCTATCGTGGAAAAAGTCCCCGGCAACAATTACGAGTTCACGCAGCCGATCGAGATGCGCTTTAACGAGTTGATTGCGGGTGTCAGAGCGGATGTAGCTATTCGGATTTACGGTGATGATCTGGATGCACTGAATGCCGTCGGCGCGAAAGTAGCTGCTGTGTTGGCTGACGTGCCGGGAGCTGTGGATACCCGGATGGAGCAAGCCGACGGGCTACCAATGATTTCGATTGAGCCGGAGCGCGACCACCTGGCATTGGTGGGGATGGATGTCGCGATGATGCAGCAGGTGATCCAAACTGCCATTGGCGGTCGGGAACTGGGCTTGATGTATGAAGGCGACAGGCGCTTTAAGTTATTGATGCGCTTACCGGAGTCACTGCGGGAAGATCCATCGGCACTGGCGCAAATCCCCGTGGCCTTGCCGGTCGATGATTCAGCAGAGCTGCGTTATGTACCACTCGGTGAAATTGCCCGCATCAATGAAATTGTGGGTCCCAACCAAATCAACCGGGAAAGTGGCAAACGTAATGTGGTGGTCACCGCCAACGTTGATGGCCGGGATATCAGCAGTTTTATCCAGGATGTGCAAAAGGTGATGGCCGATGTTGCCCTGCCTGATGGCTATTGGGTGGATTATGGCGGCACCTTCAAGCAACTGCAGTCTGCATCGGAACGACTATCCATTGTTGTGCCGTTGACGCTGCTGTTGATATTCGCCTTGCTCTATAGCGCGTTAAATTCCTGGCGGGATTCATTGGTGGTGTTCAGTGGTGTGCCACTGGCACTGACCGGTGGTGTTTTTGCCTTAGTGCTGCGTGACATGCCGATGTCTATTTCTGCGGCTGTTGGCTTTATTGCGCTATCAGGGATCGCTGTGCTGAACGGCATCGTGCTGGTGAGCTTTGTTAAGCAATTGCAGGAAGAAGGTCAGCGATGGCGTCAGGCGATTGAAAATGGCGCTTTATCCCGTTTAAGACCGGTACTGATGACGGCGTTGGTGGCAAGTCTTGGTTTTGTGCCCATGGCATTTAACACCGGGACCGGCGCGGAAATTCAGCGGCCACTGGCAACAGTGGTGATTGGCGGCATTATTTCGTCAACCTTGCTAACCCTGGTGGTATTGCCCGCGTTGTGCCGGCTTATCCGGTCAAACAAATAACCTAATGAACGCAGCGAAAGCTGCGTTTTATCCTCAAAGGAGGATGTATGCGTCTTATCAAACTGCTGTTGATAGTTACCACGGCTTTAGTGTTGTGGCCAAACATGGCCGAAGCGCACCCCATCACCCGGAAAGTCTCTCCTGCTGATGGCGACGTGTTTCCAACATGCCCAGATACGTTCTATGTCCGATTCACGCAAAAGCATAAGCTCAAGCAGTTCATGCTCTCTGATGCGAAAGGGACACTTATTGACGTCGGGTTTCAGCCAAGGACCACTACGAATTGGGAGCATCGTGTTCAGCTGCCTTGTTTACCGGCAGGCCAATATACGATTAGTTATATGGTAAAGGGGCGGGATTTACACGAGATAACCAATACAGTTGGCTTCACTGTGAAATGACGTTGTTTAAGAGCCCTCGATACATTATTACAAACCGGGGGCTCTACTGTTGAACCCTTCAAGCTAACCAAGTAACAAGTCCAATCAAACGAACGTATATGTGACAGGTACGACATGCTGATAGGCTACATGCGGGTATCGAAGGCGGACGGCTCCCAGGCTACCGATTTGCAGCGCGACGCGCTGATTGCCGCCGGGGTCGATCCAGTACATCTTTACGAGGACCAGGCATCCGGCATGCGCGAGGATCGGCCCGGCTTGACGAGCTGCCTGAAGGCGTTGCGAACTGGCGACACACTGGTCGTGTGGAAACTGGATCGGCTCGGACGCGACCTGCGACATCTCATCAACACCGTGCACGACCTGACTGGGCGCGGCATCGGCTTGAAGGTATTAACCGGGCACGGCGCGGCCATCGACACCACGACCGCCGCCGGCAAGCTGGTCTTTGGCATCTTCGCCGCCCTGGCCGAGTTCGAGCGCGAGTTGATCGCGGAGCGCACGATTGCCGGCCTAGCCTCGGCCCGCGCGCGCGGGCGGAAAGGCGGCCGGCCGTTCAAGATGACCGCCGCCAAGCTGCGGCTGGCGATGGCGGCAATGGGTCAGCCAGAGACCAAGGTCGGCGACCTGTGCCAGGAACTTGGCGTCACGCGGCAGACCCTGTATCGGCATGTTTCACCCAAGGGTGAGCTACGTCCAGATGGCGAGAAGCTACTCAGCCGAATTTGATGCCGGCATGAGGCAACGTTGCGACAGCGTGGTTTGTCTCAATGGGAAGCGCTCATGATCGATCTTTGAAGGCCCGCAGCAGTCGTGTCACAGACAGGACGAACAAACCGGTCAGCGTGAGGGCTGCGATACCCCAGTACTCTCCGATGAACGCGCCGGCCGTCGTGCCGGCCAGCACAATGGCGAGAATCGGCAAATGGCAGGGACAGGTGAGCACGGCCAGCGCGCCCCACAGGTAGCCGGTGATCGGTTTGTGCGTCTCGGACGGCAAGCGCTCGGGGCTGTTCATGGCAGACTCTCCGCGTGCTGTGCCGGCTCGGTCGGCATGGTGGCCAACTGCACCTCCAGATCGGCCAACGCTTCGCGCCGACGCTCGACGAACTGGCGCAGAACGGCAAGCTGCGCGGCCGCTTCATCGCCGTCCGCAGAATCCAGCGCCCGGCACAGCCGCGCCAGCGCGTCCAGGCCGATGCCCGCCTCGAAGGCCGCCCGCACGAAGCACAGCCGTTGCAAGGCGGCATCATCGAACAGGCCATAGCCGCCCGGGGTGCACGCCACCGGACGCAGCAATCCGCGCAGCAGGTAGTCGTGCACGATATGCACGCTCACCCCGGCATCAAGGGCCAGCCGGGACACGGTGTAGGCGCTCATTGAAAACCTCCTTTTTTTATCCAGCGCAGCAGGAAAGCTGCTTCACGTCCTTGTTGAAGGTCTGCGCCGCAAGCTTCAACCCCTCGACCATTGTCAGGTAGGGGAACAACTGGTCGGCCAGTTCCTGCACCGTCATGCGGTTGCGGATGGCGAGCACCGCCGTCTGGATCAGTTCGCCCGCTTCCGGGGCCACCGCCTGCACGCCGATGAGCCGTCCGCTACCTTCCTCGATGACCAGCTTGATGAAGCCGCGTGTGTCGAAGTTGGCAAGCGCTCGCGGAACGTTGTCGAGTGTCAGCGTGCGACTGTCGGTCTCGATGCCATCGTGGTGCGCTTCCGCCTCGCTGTAGCCCACGGTGGCGACTTGCGGGTCGGTGAACACCACTGCCGGCATCGCGGTCAGATTGAGGGCTGCGTCGCCGCCGGTCATGTTGATCGCGGCACGGGTGCCGGCGGCCGCTGCCACGTAGACGAACTGCGGCTGGTCGGTGCAGTCGCCGGCCGCGTAGATGTTCGGGTTGCTCGTGCGCATGCCTTGGTCGATAACGATGGCCCCTTGCGCATTGACAGTGACCCCCGCCGCGTCCAGCGCGAGGCTGCGCGTATTCGGTGCCCGACCGGTGGCAACCAGCAACTTGTCAGCGCGCAATTCACCGTGTCCGGTGGTCAGCACGAATTCGCCGTTCACATGGGCGACCTGGCTGGCTTGCGTGTGCTCCAGCACCTCGATGCCCTCGGCGCGGAAAGCGGCTGTCACGGCCTCGCCGATGGCCGGGTCTTCCCGGAAGAACAAGGTGCTGCGTGCCAGGATCGTGACCTGGCTGCCGAGCCGGGCAAAGGCTTGCGCCAGTTCCAACGCCACCACCGACGAACCGATCACGGCCAGGCGTGCGGGAATGGTGTCGCTGACAAGCGCTTCGGTGGAAGTCCAGTAGGGTGACTCTTTCAGGCCCGGAATCGGCGGCACGGCCGGACTGGCACCGGTGGCGACCAGGCAGCGGTCGAACGTTACCTCGCGCTCGCCACCCTCGTTCAAACGGACGACCAGGCTCTGGTCGTCCTTGAAACGCGCTTCACCGTGCAAAACGGTGATGGCTGGATTGCCGTCCAGGATGCCTTCGTATTTGGCGTGCCGCAGTTCATCGACACGGGCCTGCTGCTGGGCCAGCAGTTTGCTGCGGTCAATCGCAGGCACAGTTGCCGCAATACCGCCGTCGAACGGACTTTCCCGGCGCAGATGGGCAATATGGGCAGCGCGGATCATGATCTTGGACGGCACACAGCCGATATTGACGCAGGTGCCGCCGATGGTGCCGCGTTCGATCAGCGTGACCGTCGCGCCTTGCTCGACGGCCTTCAGCGCCGCCGCCATCGCGGCCCCGCCGCTGCCAATGATGGCGATATGCAAACCGGCGCCCTCAAGTGCATCACGGATTTTTGGTTCATCTTTGAAATCACCAACCCGGATCGAGCCTTGATAACCCAATGCGGCGATGGCGGCCAGCAGTTGGTTGTGGCTCACGGCGGTGTCTGCCATGACTTGCGCGCGGCTTTCTGGATAGGACACCACAGCGGCATTCACGCCGGGAATCTTTTCCAAAGCATCTTTGACATGGGTGGCGCAGGATGTGCAGGTCATGCCATTCACGGTGATTTCGGTCATTTTTTTACTCCATTGAATTTCGGGGTGCAGCAGGCATCGGCTTGGCGTTTTCGTTGGATGGCGTAGATGGTCAAGCCGATGAAAATCGCCAGCGCAGGCAGCAGCACATAGTCCAGATAGCCGGTCAGCGCGGACAAGCCGACCACACCGAGCAAAATGACCAGAACAGGGGTGAAGCAACACAGCGCCACGAGGGTTGTGCCAATGATGCTGACCCGCAGCAGTGTCTTCGGGTCTTTCATGATCAGTTCTTGACTGATGATGGGTAGCCCGCATCCTCGGTAGCCTTGGTCAGTTTCTGCACGCTGGTCTTGGCATCATCGAAGGTGACCACCGCTTCGCGCGTCTCGAAGGTCACGTCAACTTTACTGACGCCATCGACCTTGGAAATCGCCTTCTTGACAGTGATCGGACAGGCCGAGCAGGTCATGCCCGGTACGGACAGCGTAACGGTCTGGGTGGCGGCCCACACGGGGGCAACAACGGCAGCGAGGGCAAGGGCGGAAAGCAGCTTTTTCATGGTGAACTCCTGTGATCAATAGAAAAATGGCACGACGTAGGGAAATCCGAGCGCGACCAAAACCAGCACGGCCACGCCCCAGAAAATGAGCTTGTAAGTAGCTCGCACTTGGGGAATCGCGCAAACCTCACCCGGTTTGCAGGCGGCTGACGGCCGGTAGATGCGCCGCCAGGCGAAGAACAACGCCACCAGCGCCACGCCGATAAAGATGGGGCGATAGGGTTCCAACACCGTCAAGTTGCCGATCCAAGCGCCGCTGAACCCCAAGGCGATCAGAACCAGCGGCCCGAGGCAGCAAGCCGAGGCGAGGATGGCGGCCAGCCCGCCAGTGAAGAGCGCGCCGCGCCCGTTTTGAGGTTCAGACATACGTTTGTCCTTTCGAATCTGAATTGGATAGCTTAAGCTTACTTCCGTAGTTATGTACGGAGTCAAGCGATATGGAAAACAATTTGGAGAACCTGACCATTGGCGTTTTCGCCAGGACGGCCGGGGTCAATGTGGAGACCATCCGGTTCTATCAGCGCAAGGGCTTGCTCCCGGAACCGGACAAGCCTTACGGCAGCATTCGCCGCTATGGCGAGACGGATGTAACGCGGGTGCGCTTCGTGAAATCAGCCCAGCGGTTGGGCTTCAGCCTGGATGAGATCGCCGAGCTGCTGCGGCTGGAGGATGGAACCCATTGCGAGGAAGCCAGCAGCCTGGCCGAGCACAAGCTCAAGGACGTGCGCGAGAGGATGGCTGACCTGGCGCGCATGGAGGCCGTGCTGTCTGATTTGGTGTGCGCCTGCCATGCGCGGAAGGGGAACGTTTCCTGCCCGCTGATTGCGTCACTGCAAGGGAAGAAAGAACCGCGCAGTGCGGACGCGGTGTAGCCCGAGGGAACTACGCCTTAGCGTGCTTTATTTTCCGTTTTCTGAGGCGACTCCAACGTCAGAAAAGACCGTGCGGTCGACTTTTGATATTTCGTGCTGTCGCCTTCTGAAAGTGACAGTAACTCTGAACAAAATGCGCCAAAAACCGTCCAGATAACTGGTTGATGAAATCAGCGTTCAGAACCATACTCTTTCACTCCATTAAATGAACGATTCAGGGTTATTTGATGATTTTTGGGTACTGTCGGATCAGCACCAAAGGGCAAAGTTTTGACCTGCAGGAAGACGCACTTAAAAACGCCGGTTGTGAACGTGTTTTTAAAGATGTCGCTTCCGGCGCCAAAACTAAAAGACCAGGCCTTGATGATTTGCTTGGCCAGCTCAGAGCTGGCGACATCATAGTAGTATATAAACTGGACCGGCTCGGACGGTCGTTGCAGCATTTGGTTCATCTAATGAACCAGCTGACCGAACAGCAAATTGGGCTTCGTAGCCTAAACGACCCAGTGGACACCACCACACCACAAGGCCGCCTTATCACGAATGTGTTTGCCTCCATTGCAGAATTTGAACGGGACTTAATCAGGGAGCGTACGAAAGCTGGCTTGGCTTCGGCTCGGGCACGAGGACGTAATGGCGGACGTCCACCTGGACTTAGCAAAGAAGCCCAAAATGTGGCCATTGCGGCTGAAGCGTTGTATAAGCAAGGTAGCCTCAGCGCACAGCAAATTGCGGCACAACTGAGTATTTCCAAGACCACTCTTTATAAGTACTTGCGACTTCAAGGTGTTGGTATTGGCAGTGTTGGATTCAGGTGATGCCATGAACTCAGCGAAGCGCGGCATTGCACAGGAAGTTTTGATTGATCTCTACCATCGATTGGAAGGCTTACCGCCGCGCAGTGCTCAACGACGTGACATCATTGCACAGGCCACAGCCCTCTGCGGCATTTCAGAAAGTTCCTTGTACCGACACTTACGCAATTTGTACCAGCCCAAATCCATCCGCCGCAGTGATGCGGGTAAACCCAGAGCTATTCCTCAGGCTGAACTGGAACAGTATTGTGAAATCATTGCAGCGCTGAAAATTCGCACGATGAATAAAAATGGCCGTCATCTTTCAACGGCCAATGCGATTGCGCTGCTGGAACGCACAGGTGTCGGCTCGGATTATGGGTTCATTAATGATGAAGAGCGAATTGTTAGCAACGACACAGACACCAACTGGCTGATAGGTAAGAAGAACAGACACAAAGGTTCTTTGCATTCAGATATTTGGGTGGGCAGTGCGGCAGAGCTGGCGAGTCGGGGTGTTTTAGCTGTTTATCCTTCTCTTGGTTGGTGGAAAACAAGGCCTGCACTTGAAAGGTACGGTCAGCGGGTAAGGTACTCTCTGATTATTTCTATTCATGCGCCTGATGTAGATGTGGATTTATACACGCCAATTGCGAACATGATTGGTGTGCCAGTTGTTATCGAATAAGCCTTCGGCAAAGTTCCTGCCGCTGCTGATCAATGTCAGGATGCAATGCAGTTCGGCAACTCGGTGGGTATTGTTCGGTGGTCTGATAGTGTTCGGCGCTGTATTTGCAGTCAATTATTCCCAGCACAGCTACCTGATTATCAGCCTCGCCGGACGTGACGGAGTCTCACTGGATGTTGGCTTTTATTACATGGCCAATGCCATGGGCCGTCTTTTCGGCACCGTGCTATCTGGCTGGGTTTATCAAGCCGATGGCTTTTAAGTGTGACTTTGAGTATCGAGTGCATTTTTGCTGCTTACGGTGACCGTCAGCGAGTCTATGAAACGATTGTCGTGGGAGATCTGTTCAGCACAGCAATTGAACAAGTTGCCTGATGTTACGTGCTCTGTTTTTGCAAAAAAACCACTGTAACATAATAAAAGTTTTTTCATTCGGCTACAGTCTGTTGTGACAAAACCTTGGACTGGTGATCCCCATCCCTAAGGGGGGCGTGAAGGACTCTTTTCTAATGGCATAACACTCGTTGCCGGTTTTTTGTTGACTAAGACGCCAAAAGCGACGAAAAACAGCTCAGAATCTACATTTGAAGTATTTTGTGTTGTTTATGATTGGTCAATTCCGCTGTATGCAATTGTTTTATATTGGTTTGAATATTTTCAGCCATGTCATTATGTGCTGATTACCTTTCTAGTCCCCGAAGATTTAGATTGTAAAAATTTTAATTAAAAAAGCCCTGAATATTCAGGGCTTTTTAATTAAAACAACACATTACTCTAAGCCGCTATGACCCGAGGATGCCGCTGTTTTGTTGGTATCAATACCGCTATTTTTTCACGCAGTCCGAGCTCATGATCAGGTGATGGTCTGTCATCATCTGCCCCATCATGTCGCTCATCAGCTGATGGTGTTGTTGGATCCATTCTTCATGTTGTTGCATTGACATTCCGGGCTGTGGTTTCATCTTCTCCATTTTATCCATGTTGCTGCGCATCATCTGCATGTGCTCAGCCACCAGTTTTTGCCGTTCGGCACCTGCCGCAGCTTCTGCCTGTTTTAACTTTTGTTTGGCTTGCTGCAGCTTTCTGATCATTTGTAACTGAAATTCATCCGGACCAGCCAGGGCTAACAAGGGGGTACCGCTGAGGCCGCAGACTACAACAACGGTCAACAGCTGACGCATCACTGATATTTTCATCACAAAACTCCTGAGTTGAATTGACATGTTTTACACCAGAACCAAAGGTAGCCATCAGATCTGGTGTTCATTATGCAATATGGTCTCTGCTGCTGAATTCAGGCGGCCATGTTGCCACTGGTAACGCCGCCATATTGCATAAGCAGCAGGCAGCACTAACAAGGTTAGAAAGAGGCAGGACACCATGCCTCCAATCACCGGGGCTGCAGTGCGGGCCGACAGATCCGCTCCGACACCTCCCTCCCACAATAATGGAGCCAGGCCCAGTACACTGGTGGCGACCGTCATAATCATCGGCCGCACCCCTCTGGTTGCTCCGTCAATCACGGCGATGTCAATATCGGCCAGACTGTGCAGCTGACCACCTGCACGTGCTGCTGCCAGTGCCTGGTCCAGATAAACCACCACCACAATGGTGCTTTGCGCCGCAACACCACCAACGGCAATCAGACCGACCCAGGCCGCCGTTGATAAGTGGTAGTCGATTGCGCTGAATAACCAAAAGCTGCCGATGACAGCAAAAGGTACACTGAGCAGTACCAGTAAAGCCTGAGCAACCCCGGACATCGACAAATACAACAGGCCAAAGATCAGCACCAGAGTCAGTGGAATCATGTATTGCAAGCGCTGTTGCATGTCCGCCATAAATTCGTATTGCCCGGTCCATTCCAACCGGTAGCTGGCGGGCAGCACAAATTCGCTCTGTACCCGCTGTTGCGCGGTGCGCACCCATCCACCTAAATCTGTTTGGCTCAGGTCGATGTCGGCATACAGATAGCCAACCAACATACCATTTTCGTTTTTAATCATCGGTGGCCCAGATACCACACTGACACTGGCCAGTTCTTGCAGTGGCACTGTGGTGCCTGTCTGGTGCCAGGTTTCATTCCAGTCGTCGGGGCTGGCACTATTCATCGGCAGCGCTGTACTCATAACTTTTGCTGTGCTGGCGCTACCGCCCATCGCATCCATGCCACCTGAACTTGTCATGTTGGCTGATACTGGGCCGGACGACGCGCCCTGGCCTGAGGAGCCGGATGCAATTCTGGCCCTGGCAACGGCAGCAGGTACCGGGATTTGCAAAGCGCGCAACGCGGCGACATCCGCACGGAAATCGGCGGCAAACCGCAGATTGACACTGTATCTTGCTCTGCCGTCGATAATGGTCGAAACCGGCATGCCACCGACGGCCATTTCTATTACTTCGTGTACGTCGCGAACCGACAGGCCGTAACGCGCTATGGCATCGCGATCAGGGGTAATGTCGACATATTCACGGCCGGTCTGGCGTTCAGCAAACACACTGCGGGTTGCCGGTACAGCACGCAGCAGAGTTTCCAGCTGTAGGCTCAGTTGTTCAATTTGGTTCAGGTCACTGCCAAATACTTTGATGCCAACCGGAGTGCGCACACCGGTTGTCAGCATGTCAATCCGGGTCCGGATTGGCGGAGCTATTGCCATCTGATAACCAGGTGTCTGCAGGGTCTTGCCAAGATCACGTGACAGCTGATCCAGAGTGCGGCGTTGTTGATCTGGCCAGAATACACGCAACAACGGTTGCAGCCATTCAGGTGCGATACCGCTATACCAGCGGGACACCGGATGCAATGGCCACTGTTCTCTGGGTTTCAGTTGGACAACAGATTCATTCATATCCAGCTGCGCTGGATCTGTTGCAGTTTCGGCCCGGCCGGTTTTGCCGTGCACCGAAGCCACTTCAGGAAAGCTCATCACCAGGCGGTGCTGACGGGTCAGGACCTGGCGGGCTTCTTCAATCGCAATGCCGGGGAAAGTTGTTGGCATCATTAACAGGGCGCCTTCATCCAGTGGCGGCATAAACTCAGAGCCAAGCCGTTGATACACTGGAATGGTTGCCAGTACCAGCAAAACAGACAACACCACGACACTGATGCGCCGCCGTACCGTAAAGGCCGCCACAGGCCGGTACGCGCGGCGTAGAAAGGTTGCCACCGGATTTTGCGCTTCAGAACGGATTTTGCCACGCAGTAGCAATACCATCAGCACCGGCGCCAGCGTCACCGCAAGCACAGCGGCCGAGAACATGGCAAAAGTTTTGGTATACGCCAATGGATCAAACAATCGTCCGGCCTGACCGCCAAGTGCAAACACCGGTAAAAAACTGACGGTCAGCAACAAGGTTGAGAAAAATATCGGCCGTCCCACTTCCTGACAGGCCTTGACGATAACCTCGGTGCGATCGGCATCCGGTTGCTCGGCAATACGGCTGTGAGCATTTTCAATCATAACTATGACGGCATCAGCCAGTTCGACCAGCGCTATCGCGATACCACCCAGCGACATGATATTGGACGTCATGCCCAGATATCGGATCGCAATAAATGCCAGCAGTGCAGCCAGTGGCAGTATCAGCATTGCAACCAGTGCCGAACGCGCATGCATCAAAAACACCAGGCAGACGATTAAGACAATCACGGCCTCTTCCAGCAAGGTAGTGCGCAAGGTCTGTACTGCCCCTTCGATCAGTTCAGAACGATCATAAGTGGGTATCAGCGTGACACCTTCAGGTAACGGCAAAGCGGCGATCTGTTGTTTCAGCGCCTGAATCACCTGTAATGCGTTGGCATTCATCCGCATCACCACAATGCCGCCGACGGTTTCACCGCGGCCATTCCAGTCGGCGGCACCACGGCGTATCTCTGGACCAAACTGCACCGGAGCAATATCACGGAGCCGGATCGGGTTACCATTGTTGTCAACACTGACCACACTTTGCTCCAAATCCTGCCTGCTGCCGACGTAACCCCGGCCACGCAGCACAAACTCACGACCTGAATGTTCCAGCACTCTGGCACCAATTTCGGCGTTGGCGCCCTGAATAGCCCGACTGATGTCGGCTGGAGTCAGACCAAAAGCTGTGAGTTTGAGCGGGTCAAGCAATACCTGATATTGCAGTTCAAAACCGCCCAGCGAAGCCACTTCAGCCACACCCGGCACGGACTGCAGCGCAGTTCTGATGGTGTAATCCTGTAAGGTACGCAGCTCAGCCAGGCTGAGCCGGCCTGTGCTGTCGTGCAACACATATTGGTAAATCCAGCCCACTCCGCTGGCATCCGGCCCCAGTGTCGGGCTGACGCCGGCGGGCAACAATTGTTGTACTCGTCCCAGTTGCTCCTGGATCCTGCTGCGCGCCCAGTAGATATCAGTGTCGTCGGCAAAAATGGCATAGATAAAACTCATGCCAAACATTGAATAACCCCGCACTGTTTTGACTCCGGGTGTGCTTTGCAAAGCACTGACCAGCGGATAGGTAATTTGATCTTCGACTAAATCCGGGCTGCGCCCCATCCAGTCGGTAAATACGATCACCTGCGGGTCGGACAAATCAGGAATGGCATCCAGTGGTGTCTTGCGGACTGAATCAAGTGCCCATCCTGCCAATACCAATGCCAGACCTAACACCAGCCAGCGATAACGGACAGAAAGTTCAATAATGCGCTCTATCATCATTCAGTGCCCCTGATGGGAAGGCTCAGCCGGCTTTGGTTCCGGTGTTTTAGCCTTTTGGTCATGCCCAGCATGGGTGGGGCCGGCGCCACTGCGTAGCCGGCTCTCTGAATCCAGCAGAAAGACGCCGGACGTGACAACCAGTTCGCCAGCCGTCAGCCCGTGCAGAATTTCTGTCCGCCCGGCCATCTGAACCCCGGGAGTGACAACCCGGGGTTCATACTGGCCTTGTGCCGTGGCGACAAACACATGTTGCGTCAGTCCTGTGTCAACAATCGCATCCCGAGGCACTGTAATACCCTGACGGGCCGGACCCTGAAACTCAGCGGTGCCATACATCCCGGGTTTTAAATTGCCTTGTGGATTTGCCAGTTCAAACCTGACCCTGATACTACGACTGCGCTCAGTCAGTGTCGGGTACACAAAATCCACCTTGGCGGGTGTCTGCACCAGTTGTGCCGCCGGGACATCCAATAATACCGGCAAGTCCATCGCAATTTGGGGCAGGTTCAGCTGTGGCACTTCGGCAATAATCCACAGGCCCGATAGATCGGCCAGCGTCAGTAATTCTGTTGACGGGTCTACTGCAGTTCCCGCCGATACGGCCCGGCGCAGTACCACTCCGGATTTGGCTGCGGTCACTGTGACCTGACGCCTGGCCTGGCCACTGTGCTCAATGGCGCGGATTTCAGCTTCCGTCATGCCGGCCTGCAATAACCGGGCTCTGGCTGCTGCCACCACTGCGCTGGGCAGTCCTGTCTTTGCCTGACGCCGCACAGCTAGGTACTCCAGCTGAGAAGCATATAAATCCTGGGAGTAAATGGTCAGCAAAGGCTGTCCTGCCTGAACAGACTCCCCGGTGGTGGCAACAAACTGCTGCTCAATCCAGCCGGCAACTCTGGTATGAATATGAAAAATCCGCCGCTCATCCGGCACTACTGTGGCAACCACCCGGACACTACTGATGATGGGCTCGGTCCGGGCTTCCTCAATTTGCAAACCTGCCAGTTGCTGTTGTTGTTCATTCAGACTGACTGCTACCCGATCAGTCGCGTCGCTGCTGTGGTTGGCTGATGTAGTCTGGTTATGCAAGGTTGTGGTGGTAAAAGGCCAGCTATGTTGCTGATATTGCAGCCACAAAGCCCCAGCCAGCAGTATGGCCATCAACAATGCGCCGGCCAGTGTGGCCGGCTGGACAAATAAAGTTCTGAATGTGAGTTTCATGGAGTACTCCGGGGAGACGCCATGCTGCGCTCCAGTTTTGCCCAGGCCAGCCCCAGCGTGGTGTTGGCCATGACCAGCTCGGTTTCGACATTCCAGAATGCCCGGGTTGTGGTGATGACATCCAGCATGTTGCCCTGACCCGCACTGTAAGCGGATAAGGCTGACCTGACGGCAAGCTCTGCCCGCGGTAACACCTGTTTTTGCAGGGCCTGCTGTTCGGCTTGCGCTGCAATAACCGCAGCTCTTGCCGCTAAGGCTTCACCTTGCAACATCAACTGCATGGCGTCCAAATCAGCTGTTGCCATCGTCAGCATACTGTCTGCTTCGGCCACTCCGGCATCCAGTGAAGATTCCCACAGGGGGATCGAGATACCAATTTTCAGCATGGCGCCGTTGCCATCTGCCATTGATTTGGCAGCGCCAAGTCCGACGGTTAGCATAGGCCGGTACATAGCCCGCATCACCTCAGCTTCGGCTTCGGCTTTGCGAATGGCCGCCTGTCCGGCCTGTAATTCAGGCCTGTGCTGCAACACTCCGGCCATTACCCTTTCGATGGACGGCGGCTGCCCGTCCAGTGACGGTGGCAACAATACAGGTAAAGTGGTTTGGGCACTCAGGCCCAGACTGGCACTGAGCATCACTTCCGCTGCACTGATTTCGGCGGCTGTCGCTGTTAACCTTGCCTGGACACGGGACTGTTCAGTTTCTGCGGTGAATACATCGGCCTGCGTGGTACTGCCGGTGCTGTAACGTGCCGTGGCGGCCTCTACCAGTTTGGTTGCCAGCAGTTGTTGTCGTTGCGTCAGCTGCTGCATGCGGCGGCTTTCCAGCAGCATATAAAAAGCACGTGCTGCCTCGTAACGAATATCCAGAATAGTGCGGTTGGTTGAAAAGTCTTCAATGCTGGCTTGCGCTTCAGCGGCGCGGCGGCGGTGCTGACGAATGTCTGACAGGGAAAAACGTTGTTCGATCATCAGGCTGCGGTCATAACGGGCCTTTGCCATCTCGTCCATCATGCTGTAGGGATAATGATCAACGGACCATTGCAACATCGGATCTTCGGGAGCAGATACCACTTCAGGTCGCTGGTGGGCTGCGGCGGCGCGTGCTCTGGCGGCGGTAATTTCGTTGCGGTTCTGCTCAGCGATTTGCACTGCTGTAGTCAACGATAAAGGTATATCACTTGAAAAGGACACATTGTCGGCGGCGCCGGAAAAACTCAGTATCAGCATAATCAGGCTCAACGCACCTTTTGTGCTCCTGCAGTGGTAGTGCAACTTGCGTTTGTGCTGGTTAATCACAGATCCCCCGGCTGGCTGATTCAGCCTGATATTGCAGCAGGGCTGCATGGCGAAATTGTAAGCATAGCAACAGGGCGACGATTCGGATTGATCCTGATCAAAGTGAACCAGCGCAGTACAGCCAGGTTGCAAATGCATCTACAGTTGAGCGCAGCGGAAACAGCAGAACAGGGCTGAGCATTGGTCAGCTGTTGGCACTTTGCCGTTTTTTGACGAGTAACAGGTTAGTTTGCTTCATTTCAAGTGAAAGCATGAATGTGTAAACGACGGCAGCCGACTCGCAAAAAACCGATGTAACATAATAAAAGTTTTGTCAGTTGCGGCATTTTTATTCATCGGAGGCTTGAATGCTTACAAGCAAGAAGTGATAGGGCGCTGTGTTCCAAAAGTTAGCTTGGATTTCTCTCCCGGACCTAAACAGAGGTCATCATGAAAATAGCTCGGCCTGGCTGGATTTAACATAAAATTAATATATTGGTTTTATGTTGAAAATCAAAATCTTAAGTTTTATTTGTTGTGTTGTTACAATGCATAAAGCCATTTTATAACGTAAAACAGTGTTGAAGCCTGAAAGGTGATACTTTTTATGTTGTAAGCCCTCAAAAGTGCTCAAAACCCAGTATTGCCGGTGGTTCTAACGTTATATTCGTCGGAAAGGTTTGCACTACCGCTCTAGCTTTAACCCATTGATCTATATAGCATTTTAATCATAAAATTAACACAGGTAATCACGAAAATCAACTGATTATCTGTGTTTTTTTTGCGCAAAAAAAATGCCAAAACAGGCGAATAACACGCGTCACGCATAGGTTTCCGTCTTTTGCGAATTTCGGGGTCGTCCGGCCACTCATTTCGGTGTGAACCGGCCAGTCACTTCGGTATCGTCCGGCCATCTATTTCGGTGTGAACCGGCCAGTCGTTTCGGTATCGTCCGGCCACCTGTTTCGGTGTGATCCGGTCAGTCGTTTCGGTATCATCCGGCCATCTTTTTCTTTCTTCGTTTCAGGTGCTGCGGCATAACAGGGGTTTCCCTGTCAGCCGGAGTTTGTATGACACGCAAAAAGAAAGTGATGAGAACCGATATGAGAACTTATCTGGATGTGTTCCGGCTGTGTTTTGACGATCAGCTGTCCCACCGCCAAATTGCCCTTGCTTTGGGCATTGGCCGCTCGACGGTGACTGATTTAATTGCCCGTTTTAATAACCTCAACCTTGCATGGCCTCTCGCCCCGGAGGTGTCCTTAAATACCCTTGATCAGGCTCTGCTGCCAGGTCGCGATTACCAGACCAAACGTGTCTTGCCCGACTGGTTACGTATCGATTTGGAGTTAAAAGATCCGAAGCTGACCAAGCAGTTATTGTGGCAGGATTATCAGGCTGAACATGGTCACGCAGCGCTGGGGTACACCCAGTTCTGCGAACATTACCGTCGCTGGAAAGGCTCACAGCGCCGTTCGATGCGCCAACAGCATTATGCAGGCGAGAAACTCTTTATCGATTTCTGTGGCCCAACGGTGCCTATTGTTGATCCGCGCACTGGCGAAATCCGCAAAGCCGCCATCTTCGTCGCCACTTTAGGCGCATCCAATTACACCTACATCGAAGCCTGTGCCGGACAGGATCAGCAGTCCTGACTGATGGCCAACAGTCGCTGCCTGAGCTTTTTAGGTGGTGTTCCCACCTTATTGGTGCCAGATAATCTCAAGGCTGCCGTGGTTAAAGCTGACAAGTTTGAACCGACCATCAACAGCGATTACCAGGCTCTGGCTCGGCATTACCGTTGTACCGTGATGCCTGCGCGGCCTTACAAACCAAAGGACAAAAGCAAAGTAGAAGGCGCTGTGTTGATTGTTGAACGCTGGGTATTAGCGCGGCTGCGCCACCAGATCTTTTACTCGCTGGATGCACTGAATCAGGCCATCCGATTGTTGAATCATCAGCTGAATGAGCGGCCGATGAAAGCCTATAACAGCCTGAGCCGTAAAGACTTGTTCCAACAAATTGACCAGCCTGCGCTCAAAGCGCTGCCTGCATTCCCGTATGAATACACCGAATACAAAGTGGCCAAAGTGGGACCGGATTACCACCTGCAGTTCGATAAACATTACTACTCGGTACCGCATGCCTTGTGCGGTGAGCGGCTGGAAATACAGGCCACTGCCACCATGATCTGGGTGCATCACAAAGGCCAGTGTGTGGCGCAGCATGTGCGAAGTAGCAAAGCCTTCGGTCAAACCTCGGAGTTATCACACTTGCCACCAGCCCACGCCGCGCATCAGGAATGGGGGCCAGAGCGATTAAGGCAATGGGCAGAGAAAATAGGGCCGGATACGCTAGGCGTGGTGCTGGCGATAGAGAAGCGTAAAGCTCATCCGGTCTTGGCACAGCGCACCTGTCTGGCACTGCTTGGCCTGCAAAAAAGTTATGGCAGCAAACGGCTGGAACGCGCCTGCGGCATGGCACTGCAACAACAGGCGACGTTCACCGGCTTTATTAAAAACTTGCTGAAAAACGGCTTCGATCAAACTCAACCTGACGCCGAAAGTAGCGCCCCAGCACTTATACACACCAACTTACGTGGCCCTCACCACTACCAATAAGGACTGAATAATGGCTCTGATCATGACACAATTACGCCAGCTGAAAATGGCGGCGATGGCCAAAGCTCTGGAGCTGCAACGGCAAAATCCGCATAACTACAACGGCTTGAGCTTCGAAGAACGATTGGGCTTATTGGTGGAACAAGAGCAGTTCTCACGCGACAACACCCGCCTGATGAGGCTGCGCAAAGAAGCTGGGCTGCGACTTCGGGCCAGTGCGGAGGAGCTGAAATACCCGGCACGGCGTGGCATACGGCCAGAGCAACTGACGCCACTGCTGCAAGGGCATCACCTGAACTACGGCCAAAACGTACTCATCACGGGAGCAACAGGCTGCGGCAAAACCTATTTGGCCTGTGCGCTGGGAGAACAAGCATGCAGGCAAAACAAAAAGGTGAGGTACTACCGGCTGGGTCGCCTGATGGAAGCGCTGAAACTGGGGCATGCCGATGGCAGTTATTTAAAACAATTAAGCCAGCTGCAAAAGCTGGACCTATTGATCCTGGACGACTGGGGGTTAGAAGGATTTAAGGGTAAACAAATCAGCGATCTGCTGGATGTGATTGAAGACAGATACGAGCAACGCAGTACAGTGATCGTCAGCCAATTACCGGTCAGTGAATGGTATGGACTCATGGAAAATCCGACGGTGGCAGATGCGCTGTTAGACCGATTAGTCCACAACGCCCATCGGCTGGAATTAACAGGAGAATCGCAACGGAAAAAAAGTCTGGCTGAACCGACTGAAGTAAGTTAAAAAGTGAGGAGTTACGAAGAAAAGATCAGATGGCCGGACGATACCAGAAACAGCTGGCCGGACAAACCGAAATACGCACCCAGCCAGCCGCACGATGAAGAGCAGAAGTTATCATGATCGTTACTATGTTGGGAGTCACATAGAAGATCAGATCCTGGAAAACGGGAAAGGTTCCGTTCAGGACGCTACTTGTGTATAAGAGTCAGGCAGGAGCCTGTGCATTGTTGACGCGCTCATGGATATTCACGGTTTCAGTGGCCCAGGCCGAAGAAATTAAACTAAAGCCCAGCAAAGATGCTAATACGATATTTTTCATGATAACTCTCCATTTCTGAATTAGTGATGTCCGGGGAAGCACAACCTATATTTTCAGTTCCATAACTGAAACAAGTCCGGCAGTGTTTATTTCTCCGGGAGTTGGCTGGATATTCATTTCCTGGCGTAATCTGACGCCGGGTATTGATGAAGCAATCCAGCCTTCCTGATAAGTTGCACTAATTATATCGAATGGCTTCTATTTGCTGCATGACAGGCTAATGGCATCTTTTTCATTTAAATCTTTATTCTCAGTGTTGGGGCTCCGGAATCATTTTCTCCAGTTTGGGCACGGATAGGATAAAACGAGTTGAACGTACGTCCGATTCCACCTGCACTCTTCCGTGATGTGCTTCCACGATGGACTTCACAATCGCAAGGCCGATGCCGCTGCCTTCTCCTTTTCGTTGTCTGGACGGATCTACCCGATAAAAACGGTCAAACAGCCTTGATAAATGCTCTTCAGGGATTGGTTTCCCCGGATTTTCAATCACAAGGTCAAAAAAGCTCTCCTGCTCTCTTATTGAGACGGTGATTGCCTGTCCCTCCGGGGTATAACGCAGGGCATTGGATAACAGATTATTGATCGCCCTTCTGAACATTTGTGGATCTCCCTCAACCAGGCAGGGCATCCCGTTAAATTTGAGCGTGATATTGCGTTCTTCGGCCCAGGCTTCGAAAAACTCGAAGACTTTCATGACTTCTGCTCTGAGGTCAAAACGGACCCTGTCAGGTATAAGCTGGTTATTGTCCGCCTGTGCCAGAAACAGCATGTCGCTGACCATTTTGGTCATCCGGTTATACTCTTCAAGACTGGAGTAGAGGACATCCTCAAGTTCCTTCTGGGTTCGATCCTGACTCAGTGCGATTTCAGTCTGCGTCACCAGATTGGTGATGGGCGTTCTGATCTCATGCGCGATATCGGCAGAGAAATTGGCCTGGCGGGTAAAGACGTCCTCAATCTTTCCAATCATATGATTGAACGAGATAACCAGTTGCTCCAGCTCAATGGGAACGCGTGTCGGTTCCAGCCGCGCATCAAGATTCTCGGAGGTGATGTTTTTAATGGCATTGCTGACATTACGAAGGGGCAGGTGCCCCTGACGGACAGCGATGCGAATGATCAGAACAATCAGCAGGCTTATCACGACGGCGATCGCAATCAGATTTTTTTTCAGCGCATCGAGGTAATGGAGATGAAAATTAATGGAGAGGCCAGTCAGCATGACATAATTCTGCTGTTTGCCCTGAAATATCGCCTGGCCAGAGGAGGCGATAATCCGGTATGTTTCCATCTTCATTTCAGACCCGGTATCCATCGGTCTCGCAGGATCCTCCACCGTCCAGAGAAAGACATCCCGTGCGCGGCTGTGCTCGCTAAAATCTGCTGAATTCACGGCCGGGTGTAGTGCCGCCCCCTGCGCTGAACTAAAGAGCACTTCCCCCCTGGGATTGAGGAGCAAAAGGGCAACGTTGCGGTAGCTGGCAATCGACTCCTTTATTTTGCTTACTTTTTTTTCATCCGGATCCACCGGGGACTGCAGTATACGGTTCAGGGTAGTGCTGATTTGTTGAAGATCGCTGACATCCTGCTCGGCAAAATGATTTTCAACAGAATGCAGCATAAACCAGGTGAAGGCGATAAAAGCCAGTATCGTGGACAGGCTGATAAAAAAGGTCAGCCGCAGGGCGAGTGAGAAAGGGCGCCTGGAAGGTTTGCTATGCATCCGGGGCCTCCAGCATATAGCCCACGCCCCGGACAGTCTGGATCAGCTTTGTCCCGTAATCGTTGTCTATTTTAGCGCGGAGTCGCTTTACGGCGACATCAATCGCGTTAGTGTCGCTGTCAAAATTCATGTCCCAGACCTGAGAGGCAATCAGGGAGCGGGGAAGAACCTCGCCCTGATGGCGAATGAAAAATTCCAGCAGGCTGAACTCTTTACTGGTGAGCACAATGCGGCTTCCGGCGCGACTGACTTTTCTGGATACGAGATCCATCGAGAGATCAGCCACCCTAAACTGGCTTTCCGTGATCATCGTGTTTCCCCGCCTCAGAAGGGTTCTCACCCGGGCCAGCAGTTCGGCAAACGCAAAGGGTTTAACCAGATAATCGTCCGCACCCAGTTCCAGTCCTTTGACCCTGTGTTCGATCGTGCCGAGGGCCGTCAGTAGTAAGACCGGCATACCCTTTCCGGCAGTGCGCAGCATGCGGATGATATCCCAGCCGTTCACATCAGGCAGCATGATGTCCAGAATGACTAAATCATACTCGGCTGTCATGGCGAGATGATATCCGGTAAGACCATTATCAGCGTGATCCACTACGAACCCTGCCTCTGTAAGCCCTTTGCTGAGATATTCACCTGTTTTAATTTCGTCTTCGACGATCAATATTTTCATCTTGCTCCCCGTCTGGCTGCTAATGTCATTCTATTGCGCACACGATCGTAATCAACGAATTACCGTAAAAATGACAACATTGTCATTATTCTGTCACCCGACAAACAGAGTGCATTCTGTAAAGTAACCCTGGTAATACTCTGAACTTCATTTGAACCATTTACCAGGTCTGCCTGGACGAGAAGCAATATGTTCAAATTAAAACTACTCAGCATCAGCACAATCTTCATTCTGGCTGGTTGTGTCTCTCAGGCGCCTGAATATCAGCGTCCGGCAGCACCGGTACCCCAGCAGTTTTCACTGTCCCGTAACAGCCTGACGCCAGCGGTGAATGGCTATCAGGATACGGGCTGGCGTAACTTTTTTGTCGATCCCCAGGTCACCCGGCTGATTACTGAAGCCCTGACTAATAACCGTGATTTGAGAATGGCTGCACTGAAGGTTGAAGAGGCCCGGGCCCAGTTCAACGTCACGGATGCAGATCGTTATCCCCAGCTGAATGCCTCATCCGGGATCACATACAGCGGTGGTCTGAAAGGTGACAAGCCGACCACACAGGAGTACGACGCAGGTCTGGAACTCCGCTATGAGCTCGATTTTTTCGGCAAGCTCAAGAACATGAGTGACGCTGATCGCCAGAACTACTTTGCCAGCGAAGAAGCCCGTCGGGCTGTACATATCCTGCTGGTCTCCAGCGTTTCACAAAGCTATTTCAGCCAGCAACTGGCGTATGAACAACTCCGTATCGCGCGGGAAACGCTGAAAAATTACGAACAGTCCTATGCTTTCGTTGAGCAACAGCTCGTGACCGGGAGTACGAATGTGCTGGCGCTTGAACAGGCCAGGGGACAAATCGAAAGTACCCGCGCTGAGATAGCCAAACGAGAAGGCGATCTGGCTCAGGCAAACAATGCCCTGCAACTGGTGCTGGGAACGTACCGTGCACTGCCGCCAGAAAAAGGGATGAAAGGCGGGGAGATCGCGCCAGTTAAACTGCCATCAAACCTGTCGTCACAAATTTTGCTGCAGCGACCGGATATTATGGAGGCGGAATACCAGCTGAAAGCGGCTGATGCGAATATTGGCGCAGCGCGGGCGGCCTTTTTCCCGTCCATTACCCTGACCAGTGGCCTTTCCGCAAGCAGTACGGAGCTGTCCAGTCTCTTCACGCCAGGAAGCGGAATGTGGAATTTTATCCCTAAAATTGACATTCCTGTTTTTAATGCCGGCAGGAACAAAGCCAATCTCAAACTGGCAGAAATTCGCCAGCAACAGTCGGTGGTTAATTACGAACAAAAAATTCAGTCCGCCTTTAAGGATGTTTCCGACACGTTTGCGCTGCGCGACAGCCTTAGCCAGCAACTTGAGTCACAGCAGCGTTATCTTGATTCACTTCAGATAACTCTCCAGCGTGCCAGAGGATTATATTCCAGTGGTGCTGTCAGTTACATTGAAGTGCTGGATGCAGAGCGTTCTCTCTTCGCTACGCAGCAAACCATTCTCGATCTTACCTATTCCCGACAGGTTAACGAAATTAATCTGTTTACTGCGCTGGGTGGCGGTTGGGTAGAATAAATTTATTTAATTAATCAGGAAATTAAAAATGCGTAATTCACTTAAAGCTGTTTTATTTGGTGCCTTCTCTGTCATGTTTTCTGCCGGTCTTCATGCTGAAACACATCAGCATGGCGATATGAATGCTGCCAGTGATGCTTCGGTACAGCAGGTTATCAAGGGCACCGGTGTCGTTAAAGACATTGATATGAATAGTAAAAAGATCACCATTTCGCACGAAGCAATCCCTGCGGTGGGCTGGCCTGCAATGACCATGCGCTTCACTTTTGTTAATGCAGACGACGCTATCAATGCCCTGAAAACCGGCAACCATGTCGATTTCTCGTTTATTCAGCAGGGCAATATCTCCTTACTCAAAAGCATTAACGTGACGCAATCCTGATTGACTGTCCGGAGCGAATACATCCAGTGCGCCTGAACATTCATTAAGGGATTACTGTGAATGAATGATCGGGCGCATATGCCAGGTGTTTTGATTTTTCAGCGAGAAATTGTATGGCTTCTTTAAAGATAAAATATGCTGCAATAATTATCAGCAGCCTCCTAGCAGGAGGGCTGATATCGGTTACTGCCTGGCAGTATGTGAACTCATCACAAAAAACAGTACAAACAGAACAAAAGGCACCGGAGAAAAAGGTACTTTTCTGGTATGACCCGATGAAACCGGATACCAAATTTGATAAACCCGGAAAATCTCCCTTTATGGATATGGACCTGGTGCCAAAATATGCTGATGAAAGTGGCGATAAAAGCAATGGCGGGATCCGTATTGATCCAACGCAGGTTCAGAACCTGGGATTAAAAACGCAAAAAGTCACGCGAGGAATGCTGAATTATTCTCAGACAATTCCGGCTAATGTCAGTTATAACGAGTATCAGTTTGTCATTGTGCAGGCGCGCTCTGACGGTTTCGTCGAAAAAGTGTATCCCCTGACGATTGGCGATCATGTGAAGAAAGGAACACCGCTTATCGATATCACCATTCCTGAATGGGTTGAGGCACAAAGTGAGTTCCTGCTGCTATCCGGTACAGGCGGTACGCCAACCCAGATAAAAGGGGTTCTGGAGCGACTTCGTCTGGCTGGTATGCCGGAAGAGGATATTCAAAGACTGCGTTCAACCCGCACAATCCAGACCCGTTTTACCATTAAAGCACCTATTGATGGTGTCATTACTGCATTTGACCTGCGCACCGGCATGAATATTTCGAAAGATAAGGTGGTGGCTCAGATTCAGGGGATGGACCCGGTCTGGATCAGCGCTGCAGTGCCGGAATCTATCGCCTATCTGCTGAAAGATACGTCGCAGTTTGAAATTTCGGTACCGGCTTATCCGGATAAAACATTCCATGTCGAAAAATGGAACATTCTTCCCAGCGTGGATCAGACAACCCGTACGCTTCAGGTCCGTCTCCAGGTTTCTAATAAGGATGAGTTTCTCAAGCCAGGCATGAATGCCTATCTGAAACTCAATACCAAGAGCCAGGAGATGCTGCTGATACCAAGCCAGGCCGTTATCGATACCGGCAAAGAACAGCGCGTGATTACTGTTGATGATGAAGGCAAGTTTGTGCCGAAACAGATCCACGTTCTGCATGAATCACAACAACAGTCCGGCATCGGCTCCGGCCTGAATGAAGGCGATACCGTGGTGGTCAGTGGTCTGTTCCTCATTGACTCCGAAGCCAATATTACGGGCGCGCTGGAACGTATGCGCCATCCTGAAAAAACAGAAAGCAGTATGCCAGCAATGTCTGACCAGCCTGTAAATAGGCATTCAGGGCACTGAGGAGACGACGATGATTGAATGGATTATCCGGCGCTCTGTCGCCAACCGTTTCCTGGTCATGATGGGGGCCCTGTTTCTCAGCATCTGGGGTACATGGACGATTATTAACACGCCGGTCGATGCCTTGCCTGACCTGTCAGATGTGCAGGTCATTATTAAAACCAGCTATCCCGGCCAGGCCCCGCAGATTGTAGAAAACCAGGTCACCTATCCACTTACCACCACCATGCTCTCCGTACCTGGCGCAAAAACTGTGCGTGGTTTTTCACAGTTCGGTGATTCGTATGTATATGTCATTTTTGAAGACGGCACCGATCTGTACTGGGCCCGTTCCCGCGTGCTGGAATATCTGAATCAGGTTCAGGGCAAACTGCCTGCGGGTGTGAGCTCTGAAATCGGTCCGGACGCCACGGGAGTGGGCTGGATATTTGAATATGCCCTGGTCGATCGCAGCGGAAAACACGACCTTTCAGAACTGCGTTCTTTGCAGGACTGGTTCCTGAGATTTGAACTGAAAACCATCCCGAACGTGGCGGAAGTAGCTTCGGTTGGCGGCGTGGTGAAACAGTATCAGATCCAGGTCAATCCGGAGAAATTGTCCCAGTACGGTGTCAGCCTGCCTGAAGTGAAACAGGCTCTTGAATCGTCTAACCAGGAGGCCGGTGGTTCATCCGTTGAAATGGCCGAAGCGGAGTATATGGTCCGGGCCAGCGGATATCTTCAGACCATTGATGATTTCAATAACATTGTCCTGAAAACCGGCGAGAACGGTGTACCGGTTTATCTGCGGGATGTTGCCCGCGTGCAGACCGGGCCTGAAATGCGGCGAGGTATTGCCGAACTGAACGGCCAGGGGGAAGTCGCCGGCGGCGTGGTGATCCTGCGGTCGGGTAAGAATGCGCGCGACGTTATCACGGCAGTGAGGGATAAACTGGACACGCTGAAGGCCAGCCTGCCGGAAGGTGTTGAAATTGTGACCACCTACGATCGCAGCCAGTTAATCGATCGGGCCATTGATAACCTCAGCTACAAACTCCTGGAAGAGTTTATCGTGGTGGCCATCGTCTGTGCCCTGTTCCTGTGGCACGTACGTTCTGCCCTGGTGGCAATTATTTCTCTGCCGCTAGGCCTGTGTATCGCCTTTATCGTCATGCACTTCCAGGGACTGAACGCCAACATTATGTCGCTGGGAGGGATTGCAATAGCCGTCGGAGCGATGGTGGATGCCGCCATTGTGATGATTGAAAATGCGCACAAACGGCTTGAGGAATGGGATCATCAGCATCCGGGTGAGCAGATTGACAACGCCACCCGCTGGAAGGTGATTACCGACGCCTCCGTGGAAGTGGGACCCGCACTGTTTATCAGCCTGCTGATCATCACCCTGTCCTTTATTCCTATCTTTACCCTGGAAGGTCAGGAAGGACGTCTGTTTGGTCCGCTGGCCTTTACAAAAACGTATTCCATGGCGGGTGCAGCCATACTGGCAATCACTGTTATCCCTATTCTGATGGGGTTCTGGATCCGCGGGAAAATTCCTGCTGAGACCAGTAACCCACTGAACCGGTTGCTGATTAAAGCGTATCACCCGTTACTGCTCAGGGTACTACACTGGCCAAAAACAACCCTGCTGGTTGCGGCTTTATCCATTTTCACTGTTATCTGGCCACTGAGTCAGGTGGGCGGCGAGTTTTTACCGAAGATTAACGAAGGTGACCTGTTGTATATGCCGTCAACGTTACCTGGCGTGTCTCCTGGAGAAGCTGCTGCGCTCTTACAGAAAACGGACAAACTAATCAAAACGGTGCCTGAAGTGGCCTCAGTTTTTGGCAAGACCGGTAAGGCTGAGACCGCCACGGATTCCGCGCCACTCGAAATGGTGGAAACCACCATCCAACTGAAACCTGAGGATCAGTGGCGTCCAGGCATGACGATTGACAAGATTATTGAAGAACTCGACAGGACCGTCCGTTTACCGGGTCTGGCCAACCTCTGGGTACCGCCTATCCGTAACCGTATTGATATGCTCTCAACCGGCATTAAAAGTCCGATAGGTATTAAGGTATCGGGTACTGTTCTGTCGGATATCGATGTAACAGCACAGAGTATCGAAGCAGTCGCTAAAACCGTACCTGGTGTGGTTTCCGCACTGGCTGAACGACTGGAAGGTGGACGTTATATTGATGTGGACATTAACCGGGAAAAAGCTTCCCGGTACGGGATGACTGTGGGCGACGTCCAGCTGTTCGTCTCTTCAGCAATCGGTGGGGCTATGGTGGGTGAGACGGTTGAAGGCGTGGCCCGGTACCCTATTAACATTCGCTATCCGCAGGATTACCGTAACAGTCCACAGGCGTTGAGAGAGATGCCAATCCTGACCCCAATGAAGCAGCAAATTACGCTGGGCGATGTTGCCGATATTAAGGTCGTTTCCGGACCAACCATGCTGAAAACCGAAAATGCCCGGCCAGCCAGCTGGATTTATGTTGATGCCCGCGGCAGGGACATGGTGTCGGTGGTGAACGATATTAAGACGGCCATCAGTGAGAAAGTGAAACTGAGACCGGGGACCAGTGTGGCATTCTCAGGACAGTTTGAATTACTCGAGCACGCCAATAAGAAATTAAAACTGATGGTACCGATGACGGTGATGATCATCTTCATCCTGTTATATCTGGCATTCCGCAGGGTTGATGAAGCCCTGTTGATCCTGATGAGCCTGCCGTTTGCCCTGGTTGGCGGGATATGGTTCCTGTACTGGCTGGGCTTCCATATGTCAGTGGCGACCGGAACCGGGTTTATCGCCCTGGCCGGGGTGGCAGCAGAGTTTGGCGTGGTCATGCTGATGTATCTGCGTCATGCCATTGAAGCGCACCCGGAATTGTCCCGTAAAGAGACGTTCACACCGGAAGGCCTTGATGAAGCCCTCTATCATGGTGCCGTACTGCGTGTCCGGCCGAAAGCCATGACCGTGGCGGTGATCATTGCGGGTCTGCTGCCAATACTCTGGGGAACCGGTGCAGGTTCAGAGGTCATGAGCCGTATCGCGGCACCCATGATTGGTGGGATGATCACGGCTCCGCTGCTGTCCCTGTTCATTATTCCTGCCGCCTACAAATTAATCTGGCTGCGCAGACATAAAAAAAGCGTGTCCTGAACCTGAAAGGGCCCCCCCTGTGGGTGTCCTTCTTTACTGATTCACCCTGACGTCAGGGTTTATATCGATAATATACAGAGGTGAGTATGAAAAAAGTGGTTCTAATGGCGCTGGCTCTCGGCCTTTCACTACCCGCGATGGCGAGTGAAAAAGTGATTGATATGTACAAATCTGAAAACTGTGGCTGTTGTTCCCTGTGGGGCAAAGCGATGGAAAAAGACGGGTTTGAAGTACGAACTCACGTCATGAATGATCAGGCGCTGTCAGCCCTGAAAGAAAAGCATGCTATTCCTGCAGGACTACGAAGTTGTCATACCGCGGTTGCCGGTAATTTGATCATTGAAGGCCATGTGCCTGCGACAACGATACATAAGGCAATGCAGTCTGGTTCGGGTATATACGGTCTCGCCACCCCCGGTATGCCAGCAGGAAGTCCTGGAATGGAGATGGGAGCCCGAAAAGAGGCTTACGATGTTATCGCATTCTCACCGGATGGAAGTAAAAAAGTCTTTCAGCGAATCGAATAGTCAGCGGAACGGCTGATAACGGGACGCCGGTAGCAGGCACTCCTGTGCCGGCGATATTCGTGATAATCGCATCCATTACATACCCTGAAGACAGAAGATGCTTCGGTATGCATAAGGAGAGTTACTGTGAAAAATGAAAATGCAGTGCAACACAACAACCAGACTGCTTCTGAGCAGACATTATCCCCGGACGAGGGCCACGTATTGCATAAGGTGAGAGATCCCGTGTGCGGGATGGCCATCCTGCCCGACAGGGCGCACAGCAGCATTCGATACCAGGACCATCAACTTTATTTCTGCTCCGCCAGCTGTGAGAGTAAATTTAAAGCCCATCCCGATCGTTATCTTACCGAAGATGCCAGTGAACATTCCCATCACCATCACCACGATCATCACGAAGTCAGCCCTGATCAGATAAAACAGCCTCACCACCAGGCGGAAAAAGAGAATTCTGAAGGTGTGTGGACATGTCCGATGCACCCGGAGATACGCCGCAGTGGTCCCGGAAGCTGTCCTGTCTGTGGAATGGCACTGGAGCCGCTCGTAGCTACGGCATCCACGGGGCCGAGTGATGAACTTCACGACATGACAAGACGCTTCTGGCTGGGGTTGTTGCTGGCGTTTCCGGTTCTGGTACTCGAAATGGGATCTCATCTGTTTCCCGACTTGAGGAATACAGTACCGCCACAGTACAACACATGGCTGCAGCTGCTTCTGGCCTCCCCTGTCGTGTTGTGGTGTGGCTGGCCATTCTTCGCCCGAGCCGGAATGTCGTTACGTAACCGCTCCCTGAATATGTTTACCCTTGTTGCAATGGGGACCGGCGTAGCCTGGGTTTACAGCGTCATTGCAACCGTCTTCCCCTCCTGGTTTCCTGCATCGTTCAGAAACATGGATGGCCTGGTGGCCGTTTATTTTGAAGCCGCAGCAGTTATTACGGTGCTTGTTCTGCTGGGACAGGTTCTTGAGCTGCGGGCACGGGAACAAACCTCAGGCGCCATTACTGCGCTTCTGAACCTTGCCCCCAAAACCGCCAGACGGCTGGATCATGACGGTCATGAAACGGATATTAATGCGGAAGATGTCCTGCCTGGCGATAAGCTCCGCATCAGACCTGGAGAGAGTATTCCGGTCGACGGTATCGTGATCGAAGGCAAAACAACCGTTGATGAATCGATGGTGACCGGGGAGTCTATGCCGGTTACCAAAACGAAGAGTGACCCTGTCATTGGGGGGACGATTAATCAGACAGGTAGTCTTATCATCCGTGCAGAGAAAGTCGGTGATGAAACGATGCTCTCACGAATTGTTCAGATGGTCGCTGATGCACAGCGTTCGCGTGCCCCCATCCAGAGAATGGCTGACAGCGTTTCAGGCTGGTTTGTTCCTCTGGTGATACTTATCGCGGTTGTTGCTTTCGTGATCTGGTCTGTCTGGGGGCCCGAGCCCAGGATGGCGCACGGTCTGATTGCGGCTGTGTCGGTCCTGATTATTGCCTGCCCCTGTGCACTGGGGCTGGCCACACCGATGTCGATAATGGTGGGGGTAGGCAAAGGAGCCCAGGCCGGGGTGTTAATCAGGAATGCCGAAGCCCTTGAGCGTCTTGAAAAAGTGGACACGCTGGTTGTCGACAAAACAGGCACGCTCACGGAAGGTTCGCCTACGGTGACTGGGATTATCAGTCTCAATCTGGGTGGGGAAGCATCTCTTTTACGTGTAGCGGCCGCAGTGGAAAAAGGCTCGCAGCATCCGCTGGGTATGGCTGTAGTCCGGGCAGCCCAGCACAGGGGGATCATGATACCCGCAGTCAGTGATTTCAATGCTCCGTCGGGGAAAGGTGTTTCAGGCGATGTTGAAGGTCAACGGGTTGTTATTGGTAATGAACTGGCTATGCAGGAAAACAGTATCGTTATTGATAATCAAAAGGCCGTTGCGGATACGTTGCGGATGGAAGGCGCTACCGTTATCTATGTGGCCACAGATGGGTACCTTGCAGGCCTGATAGCTATCTCGGATCCCGTGAAAGCAACCACGCCGGATGCGCTTAAAGCTTTGCGTCAGGCGGGGATCCGCATTGTTATGCTCACCGGGGATAACCAGCTTACTGCTGAAGCAGTCGCACGGAAACTGGGAATAGATGAGGTTGAAGCCGGGGTTCTGCCTGACGGCAAAAAAGCAGTGATAACCCGACTGAAAGCGTCTGGTCATGTGGTTGCGATGGCGGGGGACGGTGTAAATGATGCCCCGGCGCTGGCAGCGGCTGACGTGGGCATAGCTATGGGAACGGGTACAGATGTGGCAATTGAAAGTGCCGGAGTCACCCTTCTCAAAGGCGACTTGATGATACTGAACAGGGCCCGTCATCTGTCAGAGATCACCATGAAAAATATCCGACAGAATCTGTTTTTTGCATTTATCTACAACGCACTTGGCGTGCCTGTGGCTGCAGGTCTGCTTTATCCTGTGTATGGAATACTGCTGTCGCCAGTTATTGCGGCGGCGGCCATGGCTCTTTCCTCCGTCAGCGTCATTGTGAATGCGTTGCGTCTGAAAAGTGTCAGGCTCGGGAAATAACACTGAGTGAAGGGTCAGTTACGAACAGAAGGAGTCCAGTATGAAAAGTACCACCTATGCGCTTATTGCTGTCGCCGCGATCGCGGCATTTGCCCTCCTGCGCGAACACTGGTCACATGTGGCAGGTTACTGGCCATATCTCTTATTGCTGGTCTGCCCGCTAATGCATCTTTTCCACGGCCACGGAGGGCATGGAGATCATCAACATCACGGAAGTGAAAACGATAAAAAAAATTAATCCGGCAGACGGGGCCGCGTCGCGGTCCCGTTATCAGTCCAGGTATCGTTCGTAGTCTCTGGCATGCGCAAAGGCATGCTGTTCGAGTTTGTTATCAGCGGGTGCCGCTGCCCGGAACGCCAGAGAGTTAACAGGGTTGTTATTGATGACCAGCTCGTAATGCAGATGAGGACCGGATGAACGTCCGCTGTTACCGGATAACGCAATAGCACCTCCCCGTGTAACCCTGGCCCCTTTAGTAACGAGTATTTTATTGAGGTGGAGATAGCGAGTTTTAACACCGGCTTTTCCCGTTACTTCAACAAAATATCCCATGGTACTGTTGTATTCGGCCCGGGTGATTTTTCCGTCGATGACGCTGACTATTTTCGTGTTCATGGGCATGGAATAATCAATGCCATTATGGGGACTCACTTTTCCGGATACCGGGTTAAGTCTTGCAGGATTGAAAGGCGAACTGAGTCTTGCTGCTGTCTCTTGATCAGATCTTGATCCCCTGCGCCATCAGATCTTTGGCTGCAAGAAAGCCATCCAGTTTACTTTGCAGGGCTTCCCAACCTTCCCAGAGGGCGCCCCAGCTGGCAATTCCGGTTCGCTTGCTGTCCATAAAACCGCCCAGTCTGGCTATCGCCATGTAAGCCCACTGCAAGCTACCTGCTTTCTCTTTGCGCTTGCGTTTTCCCTTGTCCAGATAGACGTTGGGATTACGGATAAATCGGTAAGCGCCTTCCTGCAGGGCTTCACTACCCTCTGATGAGATGGTTATTGATTTACCAGAATATTTTGCCAATTGAGCGGCAACGTTAACCAAGCGGGCAGTACGGCGAGGATCACCCAGCGCCGCCGAAGAGAACACAGATTTAGCCCAGTCGGCCGCACGATGAAGAGCAGAAGTTATCATGATCGTTACTATGTTGGGAGTCACATAGAAGATCAGATCCTAGAAAACGGGAAAGGTTCCGTTCAGGACGCTACTTGTGTATAAGAGTCAGCGTTATCAGTGCTTGCTTGTTGCTTTGTTTTACCAATGTTGCAGCAGCGCAATCATCTGCAACAGCACTGACTTTACAAGCTGCTTTGGAGCTTGCTGAAAGCCGTTCTGCAACACTTCAGGCTCAGGATTCAGTGAAACGAGCTGCGCGTGAGATGGCCGTTTCCACATCTCGCCTGCCTGATCCTGTGCTTCGCTTGTCTGTAGACAATCTGCCTGTCGAAGGAGCCATGAGCTACAGTCTGACTGATAATTTTATGACCATGCGTTCAGTCAGCCTGATGCAGACGTTTACAGCAGCTGATAAACGTCAGGCGCGCAGTGTTCGTTATGAACGCGGAGCTGAGGCGGCATCCTCTGAGCAATCATTACTTAAAGCATGGCTACTCACCCAAACAGCCAAGGCCTGGTTCGACCGCTATTACCAAGAGCAAAGGCTCGAACTGTTGCAACGTCAGCGTGACGAAGCCAAAGGGGTGAGTGAGGCTATCGAATCCTCCTATAGTGCCGGTCGTCATAGTCAGGTAGATGTCCTGGCTGCGCATTCTGCAGTAGCACAAATCGATAACCGAATGCTGGAGGCGAGGGCGGAACTCAGCATTATTGAGGCACTTTTGCAACGTTGGATTGGTGACGCGGCTTCAGACCCACTTGCCCCCCCTCCCCGCATTGACAGTACTCGTCTTGTAGCACACCAGTTAGCAGATGATATTAATTTGCATCCGGATGTCGCCGTGCTGAATGCCCGTGAGCGTATTGCGCTGGCGGATGTTGACCTGGCAGAGCTGGAAAAAGATGCTGATTGGAGCTGGTCTCTTATGTACAGCAAGAGAGGCAGTCAGTTTGGCGATATGGTATCGCTTGGCGTGTCCATCCCTCTGCAGTGGGATCAGGCGAACAAGCAAGACAGAGAAGTTGCAGCCAGACTTGCGCAAGTTGAACAGGTGCGTTTTGAACGCGAAGAATTGCGGCGTGAGCACCTTTTTGAGACTCAAAGACTCCTTGTCAACTGGCGCAGCAACCTGACCCGCCTGGAGAACTACAACACGAGGTTGATCCCGTTGGCATCCCAGCGCGTTGACGCTTTAATTGCTGCATTTCGTGGCGGCAAGGCATCTTTGGCAGAAGTACTTGAAGCTCAGCGAATGCTGATCGACACCCAGCTGGACAAGCTAGGTCTTGAAAAACAGACGGCTGCCTGGTGGGCTGAACTGGAATTTCTTATTCCCCGCGACTACAGCAAACCAACCAACTCATACCATCCGTCTAATCACTTAGCTGAGGAGACTTTGCCATGAATAGCAAAACTATCCTGCTCATAGGTCTTGTGACCGCCGGACTCATGGCTGGGGGACTAAGTTTCTATCAATTAGGTTTCAGCAATGGAGAGGCACATGCATTAAGTGCCAGGTCTGCAGAAACTAAAAGAACAACTCAAGTCGTTGACCCCTCAAGCTGGGGGATTTCTGAAGGTGAGGTGGCCTCGAAGCGCCATATTGAAGCAGGCCTCATGGCCGGAGATATAGATCCCGTTACAGAGCGAAAAATTCTCTATTACCACGATCCTATGGTTCCGGGGAACAAGTTTGAGGCGCCGGGAAAATCTCCCTTTATGGATATGATGTTAGTACCGACCTACGCCGGAGCCGAAAGCTCAGACAACAGTACAGTCTCCGTCAGTTCGCGTATTCAGCAGAATCTGGGCGTGCGGACAGGTGAAGTGATGCAGGCTCAATGGTCTCCTGAACTATCAGCTGTGGGTACAGTGGTGTGGAATGACCGTAGTCAATTTGTGGTGCAGGCTCGTGCAACCGGCTTTGTGGAGAAGCTACATGTCCGCACAGCATTAGATCCGGTTCGTAAGGGGCAGTCATTGCTGGAGCTCTATGTACCGGACTGGATAGCAGCGCAGGAGGATTACCTGACCACCCTGGCTTTGAAAACAGAAGGGGTGGAGATGCTTACTCAAGCTGCCCGGCAGCGCATGCGTCAGGCTGGTATGACCGAAACTCAGATCAGCCTTGTAGAAAGGACAAGACAGGTTCATGCCCGTATCACGCTTAGCGCTCCGGCAAGTGGCGTTATCATGGAATTGATGGTTCGTGACGGATCCACAGTAGTTATGGGGACGCCGCTTATGCGCATCAATAGTCTTTCGAGTCTCTGGGTTGAGGCCGAAATACCGGAAAGTCTGACCGCTCAGGTGAGGGTTGGCTCAGAAGTTGAGGCACACACTGCTGCGTTACCAGCAGAAGTGTTCCGTGGTCAGGTGCAAGCCTTATTGCCTGAGATCAATCCAACGACTCGCACACGTAAAGCCCGGATGGTGTTGGATAACCCGCACGAATTGTTGGTGCCAGGCATGTTTGTCCAGATGAAACTCAGCGGTGGACCAGCCCGCACTGCGTTGGTTGTGCCGTCAGAGGCGCCGGTACGTACCGGTCAACGAACCCTTGTTATTGGGGTTGAAAATAAGGCCTTTCGTCCGTTCGAAGTGCGTATTGGTCACGAACAAAATGGTCAGACTGAAATTTTGTCAGGATTAAAGCAAGGGCAAAAAATTGTGCTTTCCGGCCAGTTCCTTATAGACTCTGAAGCCAACTTAAAAGGTGTTGAAGGCCGTTGGTCTTCAGGCAATAAACAAGATTCAGTAAAACCAGCGGCTCAAAGCTACCACACATCTGCATTAGTGGAAGCAGTGTCCGATGAAGCTCTTACGCTGACGCATCCGGAAATACCGGCATTAAAATGGCCTGGCATGACGATGGACTTCAGGCTGGCTCCTGATCACTCATCCATTAAACCTGAGGTGGGTAGCAAGATACAGATTGAGTTTCTTTTGCCGGAGGACGAAGCGCCACTGATCATCCAATGGCAACCAGAACACAACAAGGCGAACGGAGGTGAGCAATGATTGCCCGTTTGATCCACTGGTCTATCACCAACCGCATTCTGGTTTTGCTTGCCACCTTGCTAATAGCTGCATGGGGTGTCATCTCTTTACTTCGGACGCCGCTGGATGCTTTGCCAGATCTGTCGGACACTCAGGTGATCGTTCGTACCAGTTGGCCAGGGCAAGCACCTCAGCTGATTGAAAATCAGATCACCTATCCGATGACGACCACTATGTTGTCAGTGCCTGGGGCGCGGGTGGTGCGTGGTTATTCGTTTTTTGGCGACAGTTATGTGTATGTGTTGTTCGAAGATGGGACTGATCTCTATTGGGCTCGTTGGCGGGTACTTGAATACCTCAATCAGGCGCAATCCCGGCTACCTCCGGGCGCCAGCTCAGCGCTTGGTCCTGATGCGACAGGGGTGGGCTGGATTTACCAGTACGCATTAATCGACCGCTCTGGTCAGCAGGATCTGGCCCAGCTGCGCAGCTTGCAAGACTGGTTTCTCAAGTTTGAATTAAAGACAATATCGGGAGTGGCTGAAGTCGCCACCATCGGCGGTATGGTACGGCAGTATCAAGTGGTGCTGAACCCGGACAAACTTGCTGCTTATCGTATTCCTGTAGAGCAAGTGATCGAGGCCATTCGCCGTGCTAATCAGGAATCCGGTGGATCGGTACTGGAAATGGGCGAGGCCGAGTTTATGGTACGAGCCTCAGGCTACCTGCAAACATTGGACGACTTTCGTGCTATTCCACTGACAACAACGGATGCAGGAGTATCGGTTTTGCTGGGTGACGTTGCCCATGTTCAGATAGGGCCAGAGATGCGCAGGGGGATAGGCGAGCTGGACGGTGAGGGCGAAGCCGTTGGGGGCGTGATTATTATGCGCTCCGGTGAGAACGCCTTAGCCACCATAGCGGCGGTCAAAACAAAATTGACGACGTTGAAGAAGAGTCTGCCGACCGGTGTGGATATAGTGCCGACTTATGACCGCTCCGGACTGATAGAAAGAGCCATTGAGAATCTTAGCTTCAAACTGCTTGAGGAGTTTGCTGTTGTTGCTGTCGTTTGTGCGCTGTTTTTATTCCATCTCCGCTCAGCTTTGGTGGCTATTGTCTCTTTGCCTTTGGGTATTCTGGCCGCATTTATTGTGATGCATTGGCAGGGGGTCAATGCCAACATTATGTCATTGGGCGGCATTGCCATTGCCATAGGTGCTATGGTTGACGCTGCTGTGGTAATGATTGAAAACGCTCATAAACATCTGGAGAAATGGCATCAGGATCATCCTGGGGAGTTGCTGCACGGCGAAACTCGTTGGCGGGTGATCGCCGATGCAGCTGCCGAGGTAGGTCCTGCGCTGTTTTTTTCTCTGCTGATCATTACGCTGTCATTTGTGCCGGTTTTTACATTAGAGGCACAAGAAGGACGGCTGTTTTCGCCGCTGGCCTTTACCAAAACCTATGCTATGGCAGCCAGTGCTGGTCTGGCGGTCACTTTGATCCCCGTACTAATGGGCTACCTGATCCGCGGCCGGATCCCTGCTGAGCAAAAGAATCCGCTTAATCGCTGCTTACCGCCCTTTACTCAATGTGGTATTGCGTTTTCCCTGGAGCACCATTGTATTTGCCTTTTTGGTTTTTGTGGCCAGCTTATGGCCATTGCAACATCTTGGCACTGAGTTTATGCCGCCTCTTGACGAAGGTGATCTGCTGTATATGCCAACGGCACTTCCTGGCCTGTCCGTCAGTAAAGCTGCACAGTTACTGCAGCAAACCGACCGTCTGATCAAAACAGTACCCGAAGTTGCCAGTGTATACGGAAAAGCGGGCAGAGCAGATACTGCAACGGATCCAGCACCGCTGGTTATGTTTGAAACCACCATTCAGTTTAAACCCAAAAGCGAATGGCGTTCAGGGATGACGGCGGAAAAAATCATTGAAGAACTGGACAGAACAGTGCGGGTGCCGGGCCTGACAAATATCTGGATCCCTCCGATCCGTAACCGTATCGATATGCTGGCAACTGGTATCAAAAGTCCGGTAGGGGTGAAGGTGTTGGGCAGCGATCTTTCGGTGATAAATCAACTGACAAAAGAGATTGAGCAAAAGGTTAAACAGATACCCGGAGTAACCAGCGCTTTTGCAGAGCGTTTGACCGGAGGACGTTATGTTGATATCGATATCCAGCGCGAGCGGGCGGCTCGTTATGGACTGAATATCGCTGACGTCCAGTTGATTGTCGCCAGTGCTGTGGGCGGGATGAACATTGGCGAAACTATTGAAGGGCTGCAGCGTTACCCCATCAACCTTCCTTACCCACGTGAGGTCCGGGATTCACTAGCGCTGTTACGCAGTTTGCCTATTGTTACACCCAAAGGGCAGCAGCTGATACTTAGTGATGTAGCAGACATTCGTATCGAGGATGGGCCACCTATGCTGCGAAGTGAGAACGCCCGTTTGGCAGGCTTTGTGTATGTGGATCTGCGAGGTCGCGACCTGGGCAGTGCAGTGCTGGAGATGCAGCAGGCTGTAGCTGAGCAGGTCAAATTACCACCAGGTTACTCGGTGTCCTGGTCAGGACAATTCGAATTTCTTGAACGAGCCACAGAGAAGCTAAAGCTGGTTGTGCCCTTCACTTTGCTGATCATTTTTATCCTGCTTTACCTGACCTTTAAGCATTTTGCTGAGACTTTGCTATTGATGGCAACCTTGCCCTTTGCACTGGTCGGCGGGATCTGGTTGTTGTTTGGTCTTGGCCACAATCTGTCTGTTGCCAGCGTGGTAGGTTTTATCGCCCTCGCCGGTGTTGCTGCCGAATTCGGTGTGATCATGCTGCTTTACCTCAAACAGGCGTGGCGTGCACGAACCGACCAAAATCAAACCAGTGAAGCTGATTTGTTGGACGCCATTCGTGAAGGGGCAGTGTTACGTGTACGGCCCAAAGCCATGGCAGTTGCGGTGATCCTGGCTGGTCTTTTACCCATTCTATGGGGCGCAGGTACTGGCAGTGAGATTATGCAACGCATAGCGGCCCCTATGGTCGGCGGAATGATTTCTGCGCCGCTGCTGTCCATGTTTGTGATCCCAGCAGCTTATTACCTGATGTATCGGCCTCGTCGAGGAACGAATGTAAAAGTCTAAGACACATAACTCCCAATGATAGTAGCTTCCAGCCTCAGATTAAATCAGAGGCTGGTTTTTTAGCTCCTTTGCAATATCACATTTTACATTAATATCCTCTGACAGCTACATAGACGCTACTATGCTATTACTCTGTTCAGGCATGGCGACGCAGCGATTTTGATGGCAAGAACCATAGCCCATTTTGTTCACATTTAAACGAAGTGGGTGAAGTTAGGTTGAACTTTTATGCAAACAGCTTTATATTAATACGGAATCACCCTAGAGTATTTTCATGCTTCGTCAAACTTGGGTTATCATTGCATTGTTAAGTCTGTTTCTTCTTAAGGGGACGGGGCTTTATGCTATGGTGCATTGCCAGACGGTTCCTACCAACGTTGAAGCAAGTATGACGACACATCATCAAGACATGATGGCCGAGCATGGACATGCGAATGTTTCACCGGTTTCGGATACAAATTCACCGATTGATATGGATTTGACCAGTGGTTGTCAGGCATGTGATGACTGCTGTAATATCCACTGTGCTGCCTTTCCTGTCACCCCCGAAGTATCAGTCAGTGATACTCATGACAAAGTTCTTCAATACACTTACTTCCATTCCAGCGCCATTATTCCGACTCAGGAACGACCACCTAAATTTGCTTAATCTTCACGACTAACGACATTAGCCGAGTCATTTATCTGCAACTTTGATCACCATTGTTGGCTGTTCGGCTAAGCTGTTTTAATTTCAGTTTGAAGAGATCTTTTGTATGAAAAGTAAACGATTTAAGTGTTGGGGAAAACACTCAACTCTGTTCGTGCTATCTGCATTATTGCCGTTATCAAGTCTGGAGGCTGCAGAGCTTCCTATGCCTGAGTCATTACGATCTGATGCACAGGGCCTGACCATCACCTATGTTCCGGTCAATGTAATTCAAGTCAAAGCCCCAGCGGTTTCCCCCTGGAAAGAGACAAATCAGCGTGTCGGAGAAATAGGTGGGTGGATGTTCTATGCCACAGAAGCCGCTTCAGATGGCGAGGACCCACATAAAACTCACCATAAGCCGGTGTCGGAAAACCATGAGGGGCACAAGTAATGCGAGTGCATACATACAGAGCCAATACAGTAAGTCTTCCGTCGCCAAAAGCATCGTTCTTAGCCATAAGCATCGTGTTTATCCTGTCAGGCTGTGCGGTTGATCCAGGAAATAGCGTTGATGTAATTCAAAAGGAAATTGCCAGCATAGCGCCTACACCTTTAATGCTGATTCAAGACAATGAGCAACAACGAAGTGTCGATCAGCGGGTAAATGCTCTATTGCTGCAGCCTCTGACTTTAGACTCTGCAGTTGAAATTGCGACACTCAATAACAAGTCGATACAAGCAGCGCTCCATAGTTTAGGCATTTCCGCTGTTGAATTGCAGCAGGCTACCCAACTGCCAAATCCTGGCATAAAGCTCACACGCAGCACTTCAGATGGCTCGTATTCAACCGAGCTGGAGTTTGGCATCAATCTGTTATCGGTTTTAACGTTGCCCAAAGTCCGTTCGATCGAAACTCAGCGATTTCAGCAGGAACGACTGAGTACTGCGCAGGAAATAGCGAGCATAATCAACGAAACAAAAATTGCCTACTGGAATGCTGTCGCAGCTCGAGAGGTACTTAGTTACATCGAAAAAGTGCATACAACAACCCAGGCCAGTGCTGAATTAGCCAATCGGATGACAGCAGTAGGCAACTTCAGCAAGTTAGATTACTTGCGAGAGCAAGGACAGCTCAGTGAGGCAACCTTAAATTTAGTCACAGCGCGGCAAGCTGTGTACTCAAGCACCGAACAACTGAATCGTTTGTTAGGTTTGTGGAGCAACATTCAAAAAATCCAGCTCCCTGAACGCTTACCTGAACTGCCAACAGAAATCAGACAAGTTGCTGAACTCGAAGCAAACGCATTGGAACAACGATTGGATGTAAAACTGGCAAAAATGAAGCTACAGATGATCGCAGCTAACGCTGGGCTAACCAAAGCTACTCGTTTTATTAATGCGTTCGATTTTGAAGCCGGTGGCAATACGAAAGACAGTAGTGAACGTAGTTACAGTGCATCTCTGGAACTACCTATTTTTGACTGGGGGAACTATCGCGTCAGGAAGGTAGAGGCAGAGTACTGGCAAGCATTTAATGAAGCTACAGCTACCGGGGTAAATGCCCGCTCAGAGATCAGAGAAAGATATTTAATTTACAGATCAATGTATGACCTTGCGTCCCATTACAAAAGCAATGTGCTGCCTATTCAACAACAAATCGCAGAGGAAAATCAGCTGCGTTATAACGGTATGTTTATCAGCGTATTTGAGCTCGTTGCTGATGCACGAAATCAAATCTCAGCAGTCACTGGATATGTCAATGCAGCTAAAGACTTTTGGGTGGCTAAATCCCAGTTGGATCTGGCATTAATTGGTGCTCCTGTCGTCGTTGGAGATGCCGAACAAACAAAACCAGCCGCTAAAGCCGAATCTGCAGGCCATTAAGGAGATTTTATGTATTCTCGTCGTGATTTAATCAAAAGCCTGGGAGTTATTGCCGCAGGTGTCGGTGTTGCCGCTGTCAGTCGCTCGGCGCTGGCTGGTGTACCTGAAGTCGTTAGTCAAACATCTCCGGATACCATGCCACCGTTGATGCCAGCAAATGGAAGACCCTACAATCCTGTTGTTACACTGAATGGCTGGACTTTGCCGTGGCGGATGAACAATGGGGTTAAAGAGTTTCATTTGGTTGCTGAGCCTGTGGTGCGGGAGTTGGCTCCAGGGATGAAAGCCCACTTGTGGGGCTATAACGGTCAGTCTCCTGGCCCGACAATTGAAGTCGTTGAAGGAGACCGAGTCCGTATTTTTGTGACGAACAAGTTACCTGAGCATACCTCCATACACTGGCATGGCCAAAGGCTGCCAAATGGCATGGATGGCGTCGCTGGATTAAATCAGCCTGCCATTCCATCAGGAAAAACCTTCGTCTATGAATTTGTTGCGCGTCGCCCAGGCACCTTCATGTATCACCCGCATGCAGATGAAATGGTACAAATGGCGATGGGAATGATGGGATTTTGGATCACGCACCCAAAAGAAGCTCATCCTCACATCGCTGAAGTGGACAGAGACTTCGTGTTTTTGCTGAATGCGTATGACATCGAACCTGGTAGCTACACGCCAAAAATAATGACGATGTTGGATTTCAATTTGTGGACGTGGAACAGCCGGACATTCCCAGGTATCGATCCTCTGGTTGTTCGTAAAAATGACAACGTACGGATCCGGGTTGGCAATCTGACGATGACCAACCATCCAATTCATGTTCACGGACATGAGTTCACGGTCACGGGCACAGATGGCGGTCCAACCCCACCAGGCAGCCGCTGGCCTGAGGTCACGACTGATATTGCGGTTGGACAAATGCGTCAGATTGAATTCCTTGCTGATGAAGTGGGCGACTGGGCATTTCATTGCCACAAGTCTCATCACACCATGAATGCTATGGGTCATGACATCCCCACGATGATTGGTGTTGACCACAGCGGACTCAGCAAAAAAATCCATACTCTGGTACCCGATTATATGGTGATGGGTGAACGCGGCATGGCTGATATGGCCGAAATGACAATGCCTTTACCAGACAATACATTGCCAATGATGACAGGAGATGGACCTTTTGGTTCGGTTGAAATGGGAGGCATGTTTAGCGTACTTAAAGTGCGTGAAGATCAAGCTCCCAATGATTACAAAGATCCGGGTTGGTTCAAACACCCGGAAGGAACCGTTGCCAGAGAATGGACTGGAGACGTCGGCCAACCTACTCGTTCGAAAGAGCAGGGCGGAAACCTGATGCCTTTGAAGCAAACCCCTCAAAGTACCGTAGAAATGAAAGTTCGCAAACCAAAAGCCCACAGTGGCCACAACTAACCAATAAAGGTGATTTATGAAAACTATCAATTTAAAACTTTTAGCTCTGGCTTTTATGGCAACAACAACTGTTCCTGTCATTGCACAAGAAGAGCATGCACATGATGCACATCAGGCTGAGGTTACAGCCGAAGCATCGCAAATGACGATGGCGACTATCCGCAAGCTCGATCTGGACAATGGAAAAATTACCCTGAAACACGAGGCGATAAAAAATCTTGGAATGCCAGGGATGACGATGGTGTTCCAAATCGAGGACAAAACACTATTCAACGGTTTAAGTGAAGGCGATATGGTGCAGTTCAAAGCAGAGAAAAAGGGCACGGCTCTCGTTGTGACTTCTCTTGAAAAAATGCAACACAAAGGTCACTAAGGAATTCACTAGATGCTTACTCTTCTCAACATACAACGTCAGCTCATACTATTCACGATAGTATGTGTCGGGTTGTTCTCAGCGACAGCGTTCGCCCATACCAGTCTGAAATCTTCAGTACCGGCTGATGGACAAGTTGTTCCGGATGTACGTCAGATCAGCGTTGTATTTGGTGCTTCAATCCGCTTGATGACTTTTACGCTGACTGACGCCGCCGGGAATACTATCCCCACTGATTTTGCACGGTCTTCAACGAAACAATCCCGGTTTGACATTGGAGTCGGAACACCATTACCAAACACCTCTTATAGCGTGGGGTGGATGGCAATGGGAGATGACGGACATAAAATTGATGGGAACTTCCGGTTTGTCGTGGAGCCAACGGCCAGTGCAACGGCTCACGTTGCTGCACAAGATGACAAACCGGTCTTATTGACAGGAATGGAGCTTGACGCTGCTAAAGCCGTTTTACAGTTTCATAAAGCATTGAAAGATGGAGACAAGGCCACTGTAAAACGATTGTTAGCTGACAATGTGATTATTTTTGAAGGTGGTGGTGTTGAGCGTTCTGAAGCTGAGTATGAACAACATCATATGTCAGCAGATATGGCATACCTCAAAGAAATGTCGGTGAAAACGCTTGAGCACCATGTAACCGTATCAGGAAGCAGTGCTGTGTCTTTATCACGTTCCAAGGTGAATGGAACCTACAAAGGAAAAATTGTTGATCGCGAAGGGATGGAAACCATCACATTGCAAAAGCAAGACGATGCGTGGTTAATCACCCACATCCATTGGTCAAATTAATTTTTGTAACAACCGAGGGAGCTATGCTCCCTCTTTAGGATCTTAGAGTGGACATCATCGAAATATCTTCTTGGCTAGCACGAGTTATGTTCTATGCAGCAACTGCCGCTGTAATAGGAGGTTTGTTTCTTCGAGGCTTGAGCGAAAACCACACGGGTATTGTGGAGTGGCTACGTTGCTATATCCGTTGGGGCTCGTTGATTGGCATGATTAGTATTGTGATTTCATGCTTAAGTCAGCTGTTTATGTTTGGAGGACTGAGTATTAGCAGTTTGTCAGACTCGGACACCTTAACAATGCTTCTCGATAGTACGTTAGGGTGGTCATGGGGTCTGGCCTTTATTGGCTTTTTGGGCTGTTTTGTTGGGGCGCTGGATAAAATAAAAAACTCGACATGTCTGCAATTGGTCACCTCAGGAACTTTTCTTGTTGTGCTCTCTTTTTGGTTTGCAGGCCATCTTGTTGACTCTCACTGGTATGTGCATCTGTCTCTTTTAATACATGTTGTAGCAATTGGCATGTGGCTGGGGTCTCTCTTGCCGTTGTGGAAAGTGACAACGATCGCAGATTTGGAACTGATGCGTCGCATCATGCTTAAATTTGGTAAAATTGCGCTCTTTTTTATCCCTGCATTGCTCATTGCTGGGCTATTCATGTTGTTGTTTTTATTGGATGATTTTCGTTTGCTGTTTCAGGATAGTTATGGACAAACCATGCTCGCCAAACTGTTTGCTGTAACTTTATTGCTTGGACTTGGCGCATTAAACAAGCTAGTGCTTGTACCTCGTTTACCAACGGCTGATATTGTCTATCGATTACGAAAGTCGATTGTCATTGAAATGGTCGTGGGAGGATTAGTGCTGGGGCTTACAGCATTAGCGACAGCCATTATTGGGCTGGAACGTTGATGGCTTACATACTTAAACCGTCCGGCGTGTTCTACAAACAAAAGCCAGCTCATCAGGAGTGGGTGTGTAAATCTCCGCTAATTCCCGCTCGGAATACGCCGACTTTAGCCGCGGGTAGGCAGTTTCATGTATCGCACTTACCTTGATGTAAGGCAATAATCAATTATCATTCCGGTGCCGATACCTTTCCCGAGCACAATCCCAGTCTCCACCGCCGTTAATTTTAAATAGGCCTGACGGTTGCCAAACGATGGAAGTCTAACTATCTCCGGGGTTTATTTCAATGAAACATGAAAAAACGCCGGGGGCGACTTTTTCGCCATTGAGGCTAAGGCAGCGGCAACGTTGAGTGCCAAGGATTTTTCCGGTCTGAAACGTTTTCAAAGCATCGCTGGCGATCGCCTCCAAATCGGCATCCTGCTCTACGATGGGGATCAAACTACCGCTTTTGGTGACAATCTCTATGCCGTATCACTGGGAACGCTCTGGTCATGAACAGGAACTTCACCATTGGCCAGTTGGCCAACGCTGCAGGTGTCAATGTCGAAACCATTCGCCACTGCGAACACCGTTGGTTGGTCACACAACCTCCCAGACCATCCCAAGGGTGTCGAACCTGAGGCATCCCCACAAAATATCGATTGAAAACAAAAAGATGAGCTAAGAAGGAACATTCATGGTGCTTGGTGATCTGATTCATCGCCAAACAAATTAGAGAACCAAAACGCCATGAATGTTAGTCGCATCTTAGCTAGTTTTATCCGGAACGTCACGCCCATATCTCACAAGGTCCGAAGGGAATCTTTGCGCTCTGCTGTACAAAGTTGCATAGAAAACCAAACACTTACCGTCACCGGCATTGGCCGGGGTATTGCCGGAAAGACCAAAGAAAAACACCGGATTAAACGCGCCGACCGCTTGTTATCCAACCGCTGGATGCAAATCGAGCGTCCCCTGGTCTATGCCGCCTTAATCCGGCTTCTTATTAGTCATTTGCCAAGGCCAGTGATACACGTCGATTGGTCAGATTTGGATGCAAGCCGTGGCAATTATCTGCTTCGTGCTTCTCTGGCTTTCAAAGGCCGGGCCTTAACTTTGTACGAACAGGTGTATCCGCTGAATCGAAAGGAAAAACCAGAAGAACATCAACGCTTTATTGAGCTGTTTAAAGACATGTTGCCTGCACATTGCAAACCCATAATTGTCACTGATTCCGGCTTTAAAGTGCCCTGGTTTCAACTGATCCAGCAACAAGGTTGGGACTTCGTTGCCCGTATCCGTGGCAATTCCAAGTGCCATACCACTGAACATGGCTGGCTGAATTGTCAGGACTTATTTAAAAAAGCCAGCAAACAACCCAAGACCTTTATCAATAGCACACTCAGGCTGAAAAATGGCTTTGCTGTTCAGTTAGTTCTGTATAAAAAGGCACTCAAAGGCCGGACTAAGCTGACCAAACTCGGTGAAAAGTGCCTCGACAGCCACAGTCGCGACTCATCGCGCAGTGCAAGAGAACCCTGGCTGTTAGCAACCAGCCTTAACCTTGATGATCTTAAATCTATACAACAGGTTATCTCTGCCTATCGCTCCCGCATGCAAATAGAAGAAAGCTTCCGCGACAACAAATCAGCCCGTTATGGTTTGAGTCTCGAATGGCAAGGATGTAAATGTCCGCAGCGCTTGGCCGTATTAATTATGATAGGAACATTGGCGCATACATTATTGATATTTATAGGTTTATCAGGCGTAAGCGCAGGGCTTCACCGGCAGTTTCAGGCTAATACCACCAAACACAGAGCTGTGCTGAGTTATGCCTATCTGGCGCTCAGGATGATAGGACGAAAGCTGGATACTCTCAGGAGCAGGGACTGGCGAAACGGCATCCACGAATTCAGGCAAATAACCGCTTCTTACGGAGATCATTTACATGCTTAAATTCGTGGGGATCCTTCAGGTGTCGAACCCGACCGACTTAATCGAACCGGATGTTACTGTTCTGTCGCTGAAAACTGAAAAGGCTGGAGCAACTGACCCACATAATGCTTTGGATAATCGGGCTCCGAGGAAATACCAAGATCTTTTATGGCAATTTTTCGGGAAGAGTCAAAGTAGGCTGTTCCCAAAAGCCTGTCCGTCAGAGTGGTAAACAGACCAAAATTCACATCGCCTTCCTTGGCTGTGTTCAGGTGATGAAATCGGTGCACGCTGTTAATGGCCAGAATATGCTTTAGCGGCCCTGAAAAATACGCCACGTTGGAGTGTTGCAAAAGTAGCTGGAGTACTACCGCCACCACCAGCAACAGCATGATGTTGTGAGGCACACCCATCAAAAGCAGCGGCATGGTTCCCGCTATGGTTTCGATTAACTGGTGCAGTGGATGCTTCATCAGACCATTAAAACCATACAAGCGCTTTGCGCTGTGATGGACGGCATGCAGTTTCCACAGGCTATGGAAGCGGTGGCTGGCGAAATGAGCCAGGGTAATACCCATGTCGGCAATCAAGATCGCCACGACCAGTTGCAACGGTAGTGGCAGGCTGGATGGCCAAAGATCTAACAGCGAAAACGCCTGACCAACCAGCGGAAGCATCAAAAGCCCAAGTATATTGAGCGATTCGTTAACGATGGCATGAATAAAATCTGTGCCTTGATCCTGTTGGGATAGATTGAACGTGGGGTCATAGGGAACAATCTTTTCGCAAATGAACGACAGACCCACAAACCCCGATAGCAATAAAGCCAACCACGCATCAGCGTATCCTGATCCTACAAGATAAATAGCAATGCCATTACCAGCCAGCAGAAAAAAAGGCAGATAAAATAACTTGATCAACCATCGACTTGTACTCATTGCAAAAACTCCACTAAATTCATTGAGAGCTTATTTTGTACTTAGCAGGTCATTCACCATTGAACGAAAGAGCTATTTTTCCGAAAGGAGCTGTTTAATTGTTGTAGAGTTGACGCCAAACGCTTCCATCGCGGCACGACAGAAATGTGCTTGATCGGAAAAACCTGCCGTCATCGCAGCATCTGTGAGTGACAGGCTTTGGCTGAGTTCGAATGCCAGCAGAAGCTTTAGCCATTTCTTATAGCTTCTGAACGGCAAGCCGGCTTGCTCGCTGAACCAGTGGGAGAATCGGCTCGATGAGAGGTGGGCAAGTTCAGCCAAAACAGTGCGTGAAGGTTCCCGTCCATGCATTAACTCGGATCGTAACACTTCAACCACCGGTTGGAACCGATTATCCTGGCGAGATAAGCTACAGGTGCAGGTTTTCCGAAAATCCTCAAGCGCAGCTTGCAGATCGTCTGTGCTGTTTAACTGGATGAGTTGCTCCATGCCGGGTGTGCCGTCAAGCTTAATAATGGGGATGTTTTGTGCCATCGCCTGGGGAAGCAGGGTTTTACAAATATTGTGGGTCGGATCTGCATAGAGGCAGAGCACCCTGGCAGTTTGTAACTGATGGATTGTACCTGCGGGGATCAACAGACTCGTCCCGGCATAACACGCTTGGCCAACGCGCACCTCAACCGGGTTGCCCAGACCCACAACCATCTGATGCGCCCAATGTTTGTGGGGCTTGTTATCGCCAGCCTTACCCCGAAAGGCGATGAGGCCTGGCACCATGGCCACTTTACCTTGCCACGATTGACCCTGGCGTGTTTTCTTGGATACAGACATGCTCAGCCTCTTCGCTCTTCCGGGGCGGGCAGATAGAGGGTGAAGCTGGTGGCGTGCTGATCAGAGCTTGCCTCGACCCGACCACCATGAGTTTCAACAATGGAACGGACAATGGCCAACCCGAGTCCGGCCCCCTCGCTCTGGCGTGCTCTGGAAGGATCGGCGCGGTAAAAGCGATCAAACACGTTTGGCAGGTGTTCTGCGTGGATCTCGAGGCCCGGGTTGATCACGCTCAGCGCCACCATATCATTGATAGTTGTACTCAACCGAACCCGTATCCATTTGCCTGCCGGGGTGTAACGAATGGCGTTCGACAGCAGGTTGGAGATGGCCCGGCGCAGCATGGCGCGATCACCACTTACCGCCGGTGCCTGCCCCTCCAGAGACAGGGTGATGTGTTTTTCCTCCGCCAACGCCTCGAAGAAGTCGAACAGTTGCCTGACCTCACTAGCCAGATCCAGCGGTACCTGCACCAGTTTGAGTAGACCGTGGTCGCTCTTGGCCAGCCAGAGCATGTCGTTAACCATCTTGGCCAGGCGTTCCTGCTCTTCCAGATTGGAGTACAGGAGCTCACGATATTCGTCCAGTGTTCTCGCCCTGCCCAATGCCACCTGGGTCTGGGTGATGAGATTGGTCAGCGGGGTTCGTAGTTCGTGGGCGATATCCGCGGAGAAATGCGACAGCCGGGTGAAGCTATCTTCCAGTCGACCAATCATCTGATTAAAGGCGGCGGCCAGATCCTGTAGCTCCAGGGGCAAGTTGCGAGAATCAAGTCGAATATGCAATCGGTCGGCCTGAATACTGCGCATCTCGTCCGAGAGACCGCGCAAAGGCGCGTGTCCCTGATGCACTCCAAACCACGCTGCCAGCAAAGTCACGCCGCCAGTGAGCAACATGATAAGCCACAGACTGCGGCGGAACTCTTGCAGAAAATGCAGATGGAAATCCATGCCGATCGCCGTGGCAATGCGATATTCCCGGCGGTCGTTGACCAACCGGGTGATGCCCCCCCGATAGCTATTTCCGTCAATGTGCCAGGTCGTCAGGTTATCGGCATGGATCCGTTTAACGGGGGATAAAGCCGCTATCGCCTGCGCGAAGTCAGCCCCCAGCGAAGCGAACACCAGCTGGCCACGATCATTCCACACCTGAGAATAAACGCCATGGTGTCCCGACACCGCGCGGGAAAGCGCCTCCGGTAGCCGGAGCGGATCGTCCGTACTTTGCAGGGCCTGCGCTACCGCCTCGTGGATCACGGCCAACTCGTCCGCGTCCTGTTCGGCGAAATGGCGCTCGACGGCACCGAGCACCAGATTGCCGATCAACACCAGGCTGATGCCGATGGCTAATGCGACAAAGACCATGACCCTGGCGGTCAGCGAAAGTGGACGCCGCTCAGTCGTCATCATCATCTGCTTCCACGTCGAGCTTGTAACCCATGCCACGCACCGTCTGGATCAGCTTGGGCTCGAAGTCCTCGTCGATTTTGACGCGCAATCGACGGATGGCTACGTCGATCACATTGGTGTCGGAATCAAAATTCATGTCCCATACCTGCGAGGCGATCAGCGAACGGGGCAAAACCTCACCCTGACGGCGCACCAGCAGCTCCAGCAGGCAGAATTCCTTGTGGCTGAGATTGATTTTTCGGCCGGCGCGGACGACCCTGCGTCTCGGCAGATCCAGGGTGAGATCCGCTATTCTGAGCTGGTCCGACAGGGGCGGTGCCGAGCCTCGGCGCAACAGGGTGCGCACTCGTGCCAGCAACTCGGCAAAGGCGAAGGGCTTTACCAGATAATCATCGGCGCCCAGCTCCAATCCTTTGACACGATCATCCACGCTGTCACGAGCGGTAAGAAACAACACCGGCGTCTGACGTCCTGCCTCCCGCTGCGACTGCACAATGTGCCAGCCATCCACGTCGGGCAGCATGACATCCAGCACGATCAGGTCGAAGGACTCGGTCATTGCCAGATGGTGGCCATCGAGACCGTTTCGAACCAGGCTGACCTGGAATCCGGCCTCGGTCAGCCCTTGCTGCAAATAGTTGCCTGTCTTTATTTCGTCTTCGACGACCAGTAGTCTCATTTAGTCTTGTCCTGTGTCCTTTATGGTCAGTCTAACGGTCCATTCCAAACATCCAGATGGCGCCTAGATTACATTGTTGTAATGCTATGGCCATCTGGCTGACAGAGGAAATTAGTTAAACTAGGAATAACCGGTACGAATGCAGGCTGGCCTTTCGGTCACTATCGCTGGCCTCCTTAATCGGGTTCGACGGGAATGGGCGTGCCACATGAATTGTATCAGTGACTTTATGGAGGGGTGTAATGAACACTCAGTTTCTGCGAAACATGTTGCTCGTTACGACCGTGCTGCTGATTGCCGGATGTGCCAATAGTCCGTTTTACCATCGATACGTCATGGCGGGTCAGGTTGTACAGGCCTCCGAAGGGCGGAGAATCGTCTGCATTGGCGCACCCAAGGGCGCTGAAGTGGGGCAAATACTGGACGCCTACCGCGTCGTGTTTAGAACGGATGTCGTCGAGGAAGGTGAATCTCACTGGTCTCGCAAGTGGGTAGGCAAGGTCAGAATCGATGGGATCATCGATGAGCATTTCGCCACGGTCGATGTTCTGGAAGGCGGCATTCTGAAAAACGACATCGTCGCTCTTAGGGAGCGATAGGACGATATCGTAAACGTTTCGGATAGCGGCTTGTCTGATGCCACATTCGGACTACGATTGCGCTATGCGTTTTCACGCCAGTTGGGGGCTTATGTCGGTGTTGAGTGGAACCGTACTTTTAGCGGTACAGCCTTCCAGTCGCTTGTCAACGGGGGATACCCCGTACGTTGCTGGGATCCTGTTCTGGTTTTAATCAAAAGGCTATTGTCTTTAACACATCCAATGTGTCACATGGTTGATGGTTTGGAAAGCAATTGAAAATATCGATGAACATCTTTGCTCCGCGAAAACCGGTAGTGCATTGCGACTTGAATTAGGAAAAAACAAGGTTGGAAGATGAAAATACTCTACTTGGGGAATGATGAGTATCGTAATTGTCTGAGATACTTGATTGATAATGGACACGAAATTGCAGCTGTGTATGTTAATGAGGTCAATAGCTGCTCAGAATTTACAATGACATTATGTGCAGAACATGGCATTACTGTTTTGCGGCACAAGCCTTCAAAAGAAGAGCTTTGGATTCATTATGAAGACGGCGTTGAACTGTTTTTAAGTGCTGACTATCAGTATACAATTCCTCTGGTCTCAACACAAATGCTGGGTGTGAATATTCATCCAACTCTATTACCGGTAGGTCGCGGACCAACACCCCTCCCTTTCTTATTAGAGGCTCACGACAATTTTGCGGGGATTACATTACATAGAATATCTCCTGAGCTCGACAGCGGAGACATATTTCTCCAGCAAAAGCTGAATGTTACTCAGAACGATTCTCTCAACTCCCTCAAAGTGAAACTCTGCATACTGGCGCAGGATTTGCTCGAACAGTTTCTAAAGAACCCGCAACAGTATGTAGATACTGCCAAACCTCAAGGCAAAGGAATATATTGGTCTGAGCCTGAAGCGTCAGAGCGAACCTTAAACTGGAGCGAACAACTTTCGACTATAAAAACCAAGCTCAGACGCTTTGGACATTTCGGTATTTATACAACAATTGAGGAACAACCTGCGATAATAAATTGTGCTGAACTAATCGAGTATAAACACAATAAGCCTTTAGGTGTTGTCCTGTACGAGGATGCATTTATTGTAGCTGTTTCAGTATCAACTGGGTTTGTTGTGATTTTGAAGGAGAATATATGTTACATGTATTAAGCAATCACTTTTTAGCGCATCCGACTTTGTATCATGTTACGGTGGTATGTAAGCAATATTCTGGCTACTTTGGCGTAATGGATTGGTGAGATACTTTTTTATGCGACCTGGCGCGTTGTTAATATTTCTGCTGCTGGTGACGCTCCTTGCAAGGAGCGCGTTTGCGGCTTCGTCAGACTTCTGCACCATGCCCGCCAATCAACCGGCACCGGTCGGCCTATTCCAGGGTGAGCATGCGCATCTGAACCACGCTCAGTTGGAGCATGATGCCATGCAGCATGGCGCCGGTGAAGTCCAGGATCGATACGACTGCTGTGACACTGACTGTATGATGAGTGGTTGCCTGTCAATGATGCCGCCCGTTGCTCACTTCGCTTCCCCCATTCATGCAGGTTCCATCGCAATTGTTTTTCATGTGCCCGCCTTCCCGCGATCGCCCAGTTTTCCTCTATTAAGACCTCCGATCGCCTGATTGATAGGTAAAAACCGTTTTCTCGAACTGTGATACAAGGCGCTTCGCCTGCACGACTGACGTCTGCTCGTTACCTTGTCATCCATTACTTAATGTTCTATTCAATTGTCTTCGGAGGCAACTATGTATCGATTTAAATTAACGGGCTTGGTGTTGGGGCTGTTGACGCTGCCCTTGATCGCAGCCAGTAATGATGGGCCTATAAACCCAAAAACATCTGACCCATCCGCTGGTGCAGTTGAAACGCTCACCGTCTACAAAAGCCCTACCTGTGGCTGCTGTAAAAAATGGATAGGTCACATTGTAGCCGAGGGCTTTGAGGCCAGTGTCGAACACCCGGCTAATCTGGACGCCATCAAGGATCGCTATCGAATCGCAAACAACCTGCGTTCCTGTCACACCGCTGTGTCAACCCAGGGTCATGTCTTTGAGGGGCATATCCCGGCGCGCTACATTCATCAGTTTCTGGCCAATCCGCCAGCCGACGGGATTGGGCTGACAGTGCCCGCCATGCCCGCTGGCAGTCCTGGTATGGAGGTGGGTGACAAGTTCATGCCATACCGGGTTCTGCTGATGAAAAAAGACGGCAGCACTGAAGTGTTTGCCAGTGTCGAGAGCGCGGCTCAACAGGTTCAGCCACTCCAACAACCGGAAGCGCAGCCATGAAAATATTCGTAACGATGCTTTTTATCCTGCCGCTCGGTATAGGCAGTGTCATAGCCTTTGCGCAATCCCTTCCCGAGACCCTGACGCTGGACGAGGCGATATGACCGGTGGCGCGATCAATCTGGACGGCTTGCTGGAGTTTGAAGCCACTGCCGTAGGTGCAGAATCAACCCTGGCAAAAATCATTCGTTTAGTCGAGCAGGCACAAGGCGCCAAAGCGCCGGTGCAGGCTTTGGTAGACAAGATCAGCAGTATTTTTGTACCTGTGGTGTTAACGTTGCAATTAACAGTGGTGATGTTGCTCTACCAGAGAGATTGCTCAGATTGAAAGGTAACTTGCTATTTGATCCTGCATTGGAAGAATTGTGAAAAGTTGCATTTTGTTACATGACTTTTTTGTGTTTTATGTGAAAAGCAACTTCGTGATTATTAATCTCTGCTTTCGAATAACAAGATTCTTTTATTATGTTGCTATGTGTAGTGGCTCGCAAACATAAGCCCGCGAGCTTGATTACATCCGGCTTCTCGGACTCAGATTAACTGATAAAAGGCCAAACGCTCGGCTCACAATCACTGCTAATGAGATATCCATAATTAATAACGAGCTTGAATTTATCCTTATCGGCTCACATTAACTGGCTACAGTTGTCGTTCGTTATGAACAGTGGACAGTCGCATAAATTCACAAATGTTGTAGTTGCCGTGACCAGCATTGAGGCGATCAATGAACAGCGTTATAGCTGATCGAAACCTATAGGAAGCAAAATCTCGTACTAGTGTTATTGATGCCTAATTATGGATTATAGTAGACCGTATGTAAGTACGGTGAATGGACATCATTTTGTATACAATCGGCCAATTAGCCAACGCAGCCGTTATCAACGTTGAAACTATCCGCTACTACGAACGCCGCGGTCTTGTTGAACAGCCTAATAAACCGACACAGGGGTTTCGCCGGTATCCTGTCACTACCCTGAATCGGCTTCTATTTATCAAACGGGCGCAGGAGTTAGGGTTCACACTGGAAGAAATCCATCATCTGCTCACACTGAATGATACCCCATGTCAGGGCGTTCAGGACGTGGCCACACTCAAGCTTGCCAATGTCCGCTCAAAGATCGCAGATCTGCAGAGTCTGGAACTTGTTCTTCATCATTTGCTGAGTCAATGCGCATCCAATCCGGATCAGACCCATTGCCCCATCATCGAATCCCTACAACCACACAACAACTAAACCCACCGATTGGGCTTGACTCCGTACTATGGTACGGCATCTACACTGACACCGATAGCTCTAATCAAAGGAGTAAAACGTGTCCATAAAAGAGTCAAATCTCCCCGTTATCGGTGGAATAGTTGCGGCAATTGGTGCAGGCGTTTGTTGTGCCGGTCCTTTCGTTTTGTTGCTACTCGGGGTGAGTGGTTCCTGGATTGGTCATTTGACCATGTTAGAACCTTATCGCCCTATTTTTATTCTGCTGGTTTTAACCTCGTTTGGATTTGCTGGCTGGAAGGTCTATCGACCTATTGGCATGTGCGCTCCAGGAACAGTCTGTGCAGTTCCCCAAGTGCGAAAACGCAGGCAGGTGATCTTTTGGTTATCAGCACTCACAGCATTAATGTTAGTCACCAGCAATTATTGGATTGTCTGGTTCGCCTGAATACTTTTTACCCTCAATTTTGTTAACGTTTTATACGTTATTGGAGAGAATGATGAAGAAAATCACCTTGTTGTTTTTGCTAACGTTGACCAGCCTGAGCGCTATAGCCGAAACGAAAACGGTTACGTTGGAAGTTCCAACCATGAACTGCGTCACTTGTCCGTTTACGGTCAAAAAAGCCTTACAAAATGTAGAGGGCGTCAGTAAAGCTGAAGTCACCTTTGACACCAAGTTAGCAGTAGTCACCTTCGATAACGAAAAAACCACGGTGAAAGCACTGACTGAAGCCACCACTAACGCGGGTTATCCGTCAACGGTCAAAGAGTAAAGCGCGGAAATACACATTTAATTACGGCCCCTGTTTCGGCAATAAGCTGACCGCATTGGTTACGATAATTAATAATCGCAGAAAATAACTCTGTGCTGTTGAGGAACGAAAATGATCTTACTATCGATACAAGGGATGACCTGCCCAAGCTGTGTCGCCCATATCAAAGATGCGCTCGATGCGACCGAAGGCGTGAATTACGTTGAGATCTCCTATGCAAACGCCAGCGCAGCGATCACCACAAACGGGAAGGTAAGTGTGGCGGATCTCGTCAAGGCGGTTGAAACTCTGGGTTATGCCGCACAAGTCAATCCAGAACCTCAAGCTTGTTTTGACAACACAAATATCAGCAATACAGAAAATATCAGCCCACAACAAGTGGTGATCATTGGCAGTGGCTCTGGTGCTTTTGCCTGTGCGATTAAAGCTGCTGACGGAGGAGCTAAGGTTACGCTTATCGAAGGTGCGGATGTTATTGGCGGTTGCTGTGTCAATGTCGGCTGTGCCCCGTCTAAGATCCTGATCCGCGCCGCACAACTGGCGCAACAACAACGAAACAATCCTTTTATCGGATTGGCAAATCATTCACCCCAGCTCAATCGCGCACTGTTGGCTGAGCAACAAACAGCGCTTGTCGAAGAATTACGCGTGGCAAAATATCAAAATATTCTGGATATCAATCCGGCACTGAGTTTGCTCAAAGGTTGGGCTACTTTCAAAAACGCGAACACTTTGATCGTCAGTAAAAGTGATGGCTCCCAGCAAGAAATACACGCCGACAAGGTGCTGATTGCAGCCGGCTCAAGCCCGACCATCCCACCGATTGAGGGTCTGAGCGAAACTCCGTACAGGACATCTACTGAAGCGCTGTTTGCGACAGAACTACCAGAACAACTGGTCATCATTGGCTCTTCTGTCGTTGCGCTGGAAATTGCTCAGGCTTATCGCCGTTTAGGCAGTGACGTTACCCTATTGGCCAGACACACGCTGCTTTATCGCGATGAGCCGTTACTCGGTGAAAAATTAACAGACTGCTTTGAGAATGAAGGTATCAGGGTTCTAAACCATACCGAGGCGTCACATGTTTCCCATGACGGACGGCAGTTTACCTTGAAAACCAATGCAGGCACTTTACGCTGTGACAAGCTTCTAATATGCACAGGGCGTCATGCAAATACAGCCAGTCTTAACCTCGATGCAGTTGGGATCCGGACAGACAAACACGGGGCGATCATCGTTAACGAGATGATGGAAACAAACGTTCCAGGGGTTTATGCCGCAGGTGATTGTTCCACTATGCCGCAGTTTGTATATGTCGCTGCGGCGGCGGGTAGCCGCGCAGGAATGAATATGACCGGTGGCGAGAGTAAACTTGACCTATCCTCGATGCCGGCGGTCATTTTTACCGATCCGCAGGTTGCAACCGTCGGACTGACGGAAGTTGAGGCCAGACAGCAGGGTATTCACACGGACAGCCGGGTACTCGACATGAAAAATGTACCCAGAGCACTGGCCAATTTCGAAACTGACGGCTTTATCAAGCTGGTGATTGAAAAGGCCACAGGAAGACTGATTGGTGCACAACTTTTGGCCCATGAAGGCGGAGAAATGATCCAAACTGCAGCTCTAGCTATCCGCAATCGGATGACTATCACTGAGTTAGCTAACCAGTTGTTTCCATATTTGACCATGGTTGAAGGGATCAAGCTCTGTGCCCAAATCTTTCACAAAGATGTGAATGAGTTGTCCTGCTGTGCTGGATGACTCATGTTCATTGAACAAACCCGTTCTGGAACTATGGATATGCCAGTGAGACAGCAACTATAATGACCTCGCTCCATCTTACATTATGCCAAAGTGATATCCAGATCAGAGAGCGAGCAAATCTCGCCCTCAAAACTTACTGAATATTTCATGGATCCATCCGACCTTTTTGTGTACCGCGTAATTTGTCCGATTTTATTGTAAAGACGACTCTCGGGATCCGTTACCAGCACAACTTCTCCGACTGCAAAAATTGGCGGCGTACTCGCCTCAAGCTTTGGAACCAATTGCTGCCACAGCTGCTGCTGCGTTGCCAAAGTCGCAGTCAGCGCAGATTTTTCCTGCAGCCAGGCTTGTTCATCTGCACGCAAAGTATTCAGTTGCGTGGTTAATTCCTCGGTGTAGGCGATATTTGCACCAACAGCATGTTTCAGCTCGGAAAGCAAAGCCTCATTTATCTGCTGTTGGTGTCTCAAATCATTGTTATCATCTTTGAGGGACGTCAGCTGCTTCTCAAATGCCGCTGCGGCGTCCTGGCTGTATTTTAACTGCAGAGTGAGCTCCTGAGCCTGCTCTTTGACCTCGGTATAGTCCTTTTGCTTCACACTGATGATCTGCTGACTGGTTCGCAGTTCAGCTTGAAGCTGCTGAACCTGGTGTTCATGTCGCTGTAGATCTTGCTCCCGATTGGTTTTGACCGACTCTCGGTAGTGCTCCAGCGCCTGACGGGCATGGGTATGCTTTTCTTCAAGCGATTGGATCTGTGTATCCCGATCATGCAACTTTAATATTAAATGATGCATTTCCGTGGTCATCGCCGCTATCTGCAGTGCATCCTGGTGACGGGCTTCTTTTAACCCGTTTATTTGTGCCAACGCATCACGCAGTTGTTGCTGCAGCGTTTCGCACTGCTCATAGCTGCTGCTTAGCTCACGCCCTTGCGTATCGAGCAGCTGCAGCTTCTCCTGAAGGGCTAGCGCATGGCGTTCTTCTGCGTGCTGAACACGTTGCAGCGCTTCGTCCTGTAGTCGGCGAGCCAGGTGGCCCACCAATTGGCCCAACTCGTCACTGAGGGCACCCAGATCATCCAATCGTCCTTTTTCATCCTCCCCCAGTTCCTTTAAATACTTCAGGATAGTGGTATTCGAGCCGGTGCCGAGTTCAGCACGTACGGCCTCAACGGAAGGGTGCCGTCCCTGAGCAATAAGTGCTATCCGGACCTGCTGGACTTGCAGCTTAGTGATCCCATCTCTGGCCATGTGGACACCCTCATGCATAATATTACGTAATGTGTAATTACATAATATTATGAGCTTTCTAAAAAGCAAGTAACCAAAAGATATTAAGCCATGATAATAGAGACTTATCAGGGGTTATGGCGAAAATAGCGCTAAAATGCCGTATTGGGCATACGTAATGGCACCGGTCCTCCACGAAATGTAGCTGACCATCGCGGCCAACGGGTTGCGGCAATGTGCCGTACAGGATATACTGCTATCAGGTCTTTTTTTGTACAAAGGTGAATACGATGGCAACAGCTCTTCGGGAACGTATAGAGATGCGGGTCGATGCAGAAACCAAGCAGCTGGCAGAGCGAGCTGCGGCAGCGCTTGGCTGTGCGTCGTTGACTGAATTTATGGTTCGCCTTATCCGGGATAATGCGCCTCAGATTTTGCAGTCTCAATCAGCCATTGAACTTACATCAGCCCAGTTTGATCACTTCCAGCAGGTATGTGAAGCGGCGGCGGCCCCCCATCAGCGGCTTAAAGACGCTGCGGCTCTACTGGATAAAGAGGGATTCTGATTGTCTCTCTCTTCAGCTTTTGTTCTGATCGACGCTGCAACGCATGATTTGAAAGGCTTTGACTGCGGTAAACCCAGCCTCAATGACTACCTGAGCCGGTTTGCTGTTCGTAACAGCTCCCTGGGGTTAAGTCGTACCTGGGTTTTGACGGAGCTCGTTGCTCAAGGCAAGGCTCCGGTTGCAGCTTATTTTACGTTAGCAAGCAGTACTGTCACCCGTGAATTATTGCCTTCTCAGCCCAAATCGCTGCCAGCCTATCCGGTGCCTGTTGTGCTGCTGGCCAGGCTCGGTGTTTCTCTCACTCAGCAAGGGCGTCAACTAGGAGCTAAAACCCTGGTTCAGGCGCTTCGTACCGCTCTTGAATTGACAGACTCGGGGCTACCAGCGCTTGGTGTGGTACTGGACGTTCTGGATGAAGCAGCGCTGAAGTTTTACCAGCATATGGGCCTATTTACCCCATTGACGGATCAGCCGATGCGTCTTTTTGTGCCGATGAGCACGTTACGTCAGCTTTAACACAAGACACCAGGAGGCTGAAGTGTGAACAAGGTTGACCGCTATTTACACGCCGCCACACGCGAACATACCCGTAGAAGTTATCAGTCAGCGGTCGAGCATTTTGAGGTTCAGTGGGGCGGTGTATTACCGACAACCGCAGCAGAACTCGCCAGATATTTAGCACACTATGCGGATAGTCTGGCTATCAGCACATTAAAGCAACGGATCGCAGCACTATCCAGCTGGCACCAGACCCAGGGATTTGCCGATCCGACCAAAGCCCCCATGATCCGGCAATTGCTCAAAGGCATTCGTGAACTTCATCCCGCCAAAACGAAGCAAGCAAAACCCCTGCAGCTGGCCATACTGGAGCAGGTGATCCGTTATTTAGAGCAGCAGGAAGCAAAGGCTATCGAATCCGGTGAGCAACACCGATTGCTAAGGGTGGCTAGAGACAAAGCACTGATCTTAATGGGGTTCTGGCGCGCTTTTCGAAGTGATGAAATTAGCCGACTACAGATCGAACACATTGAGTTTCACCCTGGTGAAGGACTTACCGCCTATTTGCCAAGAAATAAAACAGACCGCCTCAACAAAGGAACCGCATACAGACTGCCAGAGCTTCACCGGCTTTGTCCTGTAGAGGCGTGCCGCCATTATCTTTTTTTACTGGATCAGCCATCAGGTCCGCTATTTCGGGGGATAACGCGATGGGGGACTGTATCCGCATCAGCGATAAGATCAGATAGTGTAATTCCGTTGCTCCGGATCACGTTAGAACGAGCGGGAGTACTGAATACTGAATTGTACAGTAGTCATTCGTTGCGCCGTGGTTTCGCTAACTGGGCCAGCCAGCAAGGATGGTCGCTCAAACAGCTAATGGAACATGTAGGCTGGAAAGATGTGAAATCAGCGATGCGGTACATTGAAGACCAAGATCGTTTTGCGCAGACAGCTATTGATGCGGCATTAGGGAACGAAAAGGGCTCAAATAAGCATTAGTTGGCTTTTAAACATGGAAATAAAAAGATTAACGCATTGATATTAAATAATATATTTTAAAATTCTGCATTTCCCCCAAAAATGTAAAATCAGGTGCTCTGAAGGAGCATTTTCTTATGGAATTCGACGATACAGTGACCAATTTACGGTATGTTTTTGAGCTAATCTGTCGCTGATTTTACATTTTTGGGGGATGGGCAAAAATAGCCATATATTAAATATTGAGTAAGAATCAGCAGGCCTACCTTTAGGAGTATGTGAAATTTTCTGTGTAAGTGGCTGTTTATCACATCGAAATACGTGGCCTAATGTAAAGACCTCGAAGTTAACACTAATCCCCACATTAGGTCAGTGAAAGCTGGAGAAAGGGTCATTGGCAAGTAGCTCTGTGGTGACTTTCCTTATAAAATTTTTTTGAGAACCATGTCATAAAAATCAATGTCCACTATGAAAGTGTTACGGACATTGGTTTTATGAACAAATTGCCCATGTTTTCGTCCGCATTTCGCTCAAAGCCACCATCTCCAAACTCTAACAATCCGAGCAGCGGCAGTCGCGCAGTGAGCTTTGAAGAGTGAGCGCGGTGCTGGTCAGTCACAATCAACGGCCTATTCGCTCGTCACTCGCTTTTGGATACCAGCTGGCGCCCCTTTGGATTTTCGGTGGGTTAATGCGCTGGCGGTAATTTATCCGCCGGATACCAGAACTGGCTGTGGCAGCCTTCGCAGGCATGTTCAATCTGGCCGCCGGCATTTTCATAATCAGACAGATCGCGTCGTTCAATCGCCTGTAGTAAACGCAAAGTCGCTTGTTGTAACGCTTGCGCGTGGGCATTAAATGCCGGTTGATTGGCCTGAATCAGTGTGGCGATCGCTTCGGGCTGCAGTTCAGTATGATGGCTGGATGTGTTGCCGTCGGCAACAGGCCGACCCGGCAGTTGTAGTAAATTGGCCACTTCAGCGAGTGTAAGCGCATGGCGTTGTAACTGTTGCCAGTCTGCCGGGGTTTTCGGCGCTGTTTCCACCACGCCTTGCGGGCCAATTTCGGTTGAAACGGCGTTCCATAACGGGTCGACGTTGGGGTCTATCAGCTCCAGCATGATTTGCTGCAATGTCGCTACCGGTTGAGCCAATGGCTGTGTCGGGGCAGCCGCGGCAATGGCGGAGGCCAGCTGTAAACCAGCACCAAGCGCCAGACACCAGACCCAGGTTGCGAGTGCCCGTTGCAGCAATAGCGGCGGCACACGGACAGGTTTTTTCTTCAACACATTATTCACCTTAAACACTATGTACTCCTGTACAACAAATCGTTGTGCTGCCGGCGGTTGGTGATGGCCGGCTGCTGCATCAGGCGGCAACAAAACCTACTGCGCGCCCGGCCAAACCGACGCCAAACCATAAAACAAAAGAAATTGTCACCAGCGCCAGCCGCAGGCCAAAGGCCACATCGGCCTGACGCTGGGTTCGCAACAATACCCAGCGATAGGCCGTCAGCTGCAGCAACAACGCCGCGCCCAGCAACACAAATTTCAGCGCAAAGGCCGGGTTTGGCTGATACAAGGCGGCACCTGGCGCCCACATAAACACTCCGGATACAGTCAACAGACCAAGCCCAAGCCATTGCCAGGGCGTTAGTTTTGCCACCAGATAATCCAGTGGTGCGCCGGTCAGGCCTCTATCGATGAGACGCAGATTAATCAGCAATAACGGCGTTAATAGCAGCAGTAGCCCGGTGATATGCAGCAGCTGTGCGACTATGCCAAAGGCGGCGTCGAGCTGGCCGATACTGCGGCTGATATTGCTGTCCTGAATGGCCTGAAAAAATTCAACAGACATATCTTTCTCCTCCAATGAGCCTTGTCAGAAACCTGAATCCAGATAAGGGATCAGCCGGCCCAGGATCACCACACCGCTCCAGAACCCCAGCGAGGCAAAACCTGCCAGACGCACGCCGGCCGGATGCGGAGCCTGCTGCCACTGCGTGACATCGCGGCCATAGCGCCACTCAAACCAGATGGCATTAAGGCCTGCCAGCACAATCAGCAGCAGTTTCAGCGGAAACACAAAGCTGTTCAAAAGTTCCGGCCCGGCGGCGAATGTCAGCAAAATACCGGTGATAAAAGTGATGACAAAACCAGCCAGCAAATAAGGCCGCAGTTGCCTGAGCAGCGCATGAACCGGCAGCTGCACCAGCGCGATACCAGTCAGGCGTAAATCGATCAGCACAATCAGCCCAAAAGAAAACGCCAGACTGAGCAGATGACTGCCCTCAACCAGCGGATACATATACAAAGACTCGGCGAGCGCAGTGCCGAGCGCCGAGTCATACATCAGTTGTAATAAAGCAGTGGCGTCCACAGCAGGCCTCATTTCTTCAATTGCAGGATGGCAGAGCAGGGCGGCGGCACTTTTTTGGGTAAGTGCCGCGGCTGCTTATTCTGAAGTTTTGGTCTGTGCAGTTTTCTCAGCCGCTTTTTTCGGCGCTGGCGGGCTGATGCGGGCCAGAGTGCCGCCTTCGGCTTCATAATCCTGCGCACCAATAGCGCCTACGACGTTGTAGCCTTTGCTGGCGAGCAAATCGGCACCTTTACCGGCGCGGCCGGCGTGGTTAGAGACGGTGACGATTTTGCGATCCTTTGGAATAAAGGCCAGCGACTGCTCCAGATCTTTGGCCTGGATACTCAGGTAGACAGCAAAACCACCGATTTTGGTCAGCTCGTCCGGCCGGCGTAAATCAATAATCACCAGCTGTTCCGGAGCTGCGAGCAGCTGGTCGATTTGCGCTTTATTCAGTTTTGGTGTTTTGGCTTTATATACCGGCGCGGCATGCGCTTTGGCAGTCTCTGCGGTTTGGGCGGTCGCCGGTAACACTGCGGCGCTCAGCAACAAGCTGGCGAATAATAAAGTGGCTGATTTTTTCATAAGTAATTCCCTGAATTTGACTATTTGTGATTTATTTCAACACCCTAGTGCCCGGCGGCGCTGCCTGCCGGATGCGTCTGCCACCATCTGACATGGCACCTGAAAGCATGTCGTTGGGGTAAACCGCATCCGCTGCTGCCTGCATATGCCGGCAGCGCCGCCAGTCGCTCCATCCGCTGCGGCGGTCCAGCTCGCCTGAGTCTGGTTCTGATTGCCAGCACCACAGCATTGACAGACGCTGGTGCGTTGCGCAGTGACAGAACCCGGGCCAATCCGGAGGCAATGCCCGGTGAGTTGGCGACCTGCCGTCTCGCTGCGGATGTACGGTCATAGTTGCAAGCGATATTCCATAAGTGGTTAGTTGTGATGCGTTTTGGCTATAACTTAGTTATAAATGGATGTTTGGATGGCTAATAATTCAAGTTGTTGAAAATTAATAATATTTTTAGGTGGTGTTGGGGCGGGGAGATGAAATCGCCCCAAGGCAGCGCGGAAATCAGCGGGCTTGCCATTCGACTCTGGGCCACAACCACCACTGTGCTGTTGTTTTTGCAGCAGTTACGCAGCAACGCTGTGGCAGATAAGACAGCGTTGTTGCAATGGTGTTGCTCAGAGTGTCGGGCGCGCGAGTGGATAAAAGACCAGAGGTCAGAGTGCCTGGCTTATTGAAGTGAAGACCTGATATCAAGAATGGAAGTCTGGGCCCGAAAGGCCTCTGACTTATAATGGCATGAGGCAGCACGCTATAGATGTTGGTGCTGCCTGTTTTTCAAAAGTAGTACCGATAAATGTGCTACCACAAAGATGCGACGGCATCCTGATAAGACGGCGTCTGCCGCTGCGCGGCCAGCTGTGTGGCAACACGCCGTTCCCGCTCCGCCTGCAAAATCCGCAGCGGCAGCGGTTCGACCCAATGATCCAAATCGAAATTGGCCGGAATAAAACCGCGGCTGAATAAAAAGTCTTTGTAATGGCTGAGCGCACTGAGTGCGATCGGGTCCAGGCTGATATTTTGCTTTAAATGTAAGTCGTCACCATAAGCCTGCCGGACCCAATGTACAGTGCTGCGTGATTCTTCAGCGACATATTCGGCCGTTGCGTCCGGGTGGGCCCGGGCAAAATCGTCGACCTGCAATACCCGGTTTAAAAATCGCAGCACCAGCTGCGGATGTTCGCGCCACAGTGCGGCATCGACGGTGATCGGCCGTGGTGCACTGTTGTTGGCGCGCACCAGTGGGTCCGGATGCTGACGCAGGTCATAGAGTTGCCGAAATCCCGGCTGCGCAGCCAGTTCAACGCCTTTGGCACCTTTGACAAAAATCGCATCGACCCGGCCAGTTTGCAGCGCTTCTGCCAGGCGGGCGTAGCCGGCGCTGACGGGTTCGTCAAATTCACGCCCTATGATCGCGGCGAATTCAATATCAACAAACTGCACAGCGGATTCGGCCACACCGGCCAGTGCCAGAATATTGGTAAAGCCACGCATGGTGCTGGCGCGGGCGGCATCAATCCGGCGCATACTGACCGGTAAAGCCAGTTTTTTGCCGGCCAGATCAGCGAGGCTTTGAATGGCAGAATCCTCCCGTACCAGCAGCAGCTGTGCTTCATCCAGCCAGTTCAGACCAACCAGCAAAGTGTCGGCGCCCCAGGCTTTGGCCCACAGTGCCGCGGTGTTATTACCCTGGCGAAAGCTGCCGTACAGATGATGCTCTTCATAAGAGACGGACGCATTGTATTCAAGGTCATCCGGCACCGCCTGCAGCCGGATAATGTCGCGGCGAAACTCTTGCTCCAGCCAGCCCATCCGCACCGCCATGCCAAGCGGTGTCGGCACCGGGCAGCGGCTGTACCATAGCACTTCCGGTGGCGCGGCATACTTGGTCTGCCGGGGTGGCCGCTGGGCGATTGCTAATGGTGAGCGCAGGGGGCGATTAAAATCCGTCATGGCGATGCTCCTTGTCGTTGCGTCGGGTTTTGCTCCCACGCAGTGGCTGACAGTGATGGGTCAGCGCTTTTTAGCATCGTCTTTGGCCGGCCCCAACATCAGTTGCCACTACCTTAGTGCCAAAACGTCTAACCAGCGCTGCAACTTTTTCGCCCTATGACCGGGTGTGTCAGCGCTATGTTAGTGACTCCATCAGTGTGATGAGCCTGAACAGCACGCCATACATGAGCTTTCGGCCGGTGCGACCAGACTAATTCGGCGCCTGCCAAGATGTTTTGCGATGGCTAGATCAATGTTTTTAATTCATTTATGGAATATAAAAGCAGAAAAAACACATATTATAAGTATATGACTGTCTCTAAGATGAGGCCATTCCCTCAGGTATGGAGTTATTCAGATATGTCGTTTAATCGTTTAAAGGCGCAGTCCGCCAGTGCCGTATCCAGTCGCCGTCCAATCAGTTCACGTCCAATCAGTTCAGGTTTAGTCAGTTCAGCCATTCTCAGTAGCCTGGTGCTGCCGGCAACCGCATTGGCACAGGAACAAAATAATTCGGAGAAAGCCGCGGCGGAGCCAGAAAAAATAGCCGTGATAGGTTCACGGCTGTCAGTACGCACCGCCACTGAAACCCTGGTGCCGGTCGATATTATTGATGCCAAACAGCTGGTCGATACCGGCATCACTGAAACCGCGCGTGCGCTGCAGTTTTTAGTGCCGAGTTTTAACTTCCCGACCTCGTCGGTGACCGATGGCTCCGACGCGGTGCGCCCGGCCAGTCTGCGTGGTTTATCGCCTGACCATACGCTGGTGCTGGTCAACGGCAAACGCCGGCACGGTTCGGCATTGGTGCATTTAAATGGCACCATGGGCCGCGGTAGTTCTAACGTTGATTTAAATGCTATTCCGGTCAGTGCCATTAAACGCATTGAAGTGCTGCGCGACGGCGCTTCTGCCCAATATGGCTCGGACGCCATCGCCGGAGTGATTAATATTGTGCTGAAAGATAACAGTGAAGGCGGCGAGATTTCGCTGAACAGCGGCCAGACCTTTGAAGGCGATGGTGAGCAGTACAAACTCAGTGCCAGCAAAGGTTTTGCCCTTGGCGAGCGTGGCTTTACCACGGTCGCACTGGAATATCATGACAAGAATTTCACCAACAGAGCCGGGCTGGATAGCCGTCAGCAGTACCCGAATGGCGACCCGCGTGAAGCAACGGCACGGCGTGACACCTTCCGCGTTGGCGATGCCGCCTACGAGAATTTTGCCTTTCTGGTCAATGCCGGTTACCAGCTGGATCATGGCCGGTTATATGCTTTTGCTGATTTCAGCAACCGCGACACTTCATCTGCCGCCTTTTTCCGCCGGCCTGTCCAAACCACGCAAAACCTGTCGGAAATTTACCCGGATGGCTTTTTGCCAAAAATTGCACCGGAAACGGCCGACCGCGCTGTGACGGCGGGTTATCAGACCGAGCTATCAGACTGGACTTTAGACTTGTCGGCCAATACCGGCACCAGCCAATATGACTATTATGTGCGCGACTCGCTGAACGCCTCGTTTGGCCCGGCTAATTCAACGAGCCCAACCAGCGCTTATGCCGGCCAGCTGAAAAACAGCGAACAGAACCTGAAACTCGATGCCAGCACCAGCATTGGCTTTATTGCCGATTCCGAGCTGCTGGTCTCGACCGGTGTGTCGTACCGTCACAATAACTATCAGATCAAACGCGGCGATGAAATTTCCTGGAAAAACTATGGCTACAAAGGCAATGCCGGCGGCTTCCAGAGTTTTCCGGGCTTTACGCCTGAATCTGAGATTGACCAGAGCCGCCACAATACCGGCGTTTTTTTGGAGCTGGAAAACCAACTGACCGATGCATTGAACTGGGCCGCAGCTGTGCGCCATGAAAATTATTCGGATTTTGGCAATAACACCAGCTGGAAACTAGCCGGGCGTTATCAGCTGACCGACAACCTGGCGCTGCGCGCCGCCGCCAACAATGGCTTTCGTGCACCCAGCGTGCAGCAGCTGTATTTCACTTCGATTTCTTCCGTGGTGGGTGGCAATGGCGTCATCACCGAAACCGGTACTTTTAATAACGTCTCACCGGTAACCAAAGCGCTGGGGCAGGGGCCGCTGCAAGCGGAAACTTCTGAAAGTATCAGCTACGGCCTGACCTATCAGCAGGATGCGCTGAGCCTGACGTTAGATGGCTATCAAATCAAACTGGAAGACCGGGTGATCCTGACCAGTAACGCAGTCAACCGCGCCAGTTACCCAATCATTAATCAGCTGCTTGGCAATTCAACGGCTCAGGCCGTGCGCTTCTTTACTAATGGCCTGGATACAACCACCAAAGGTGTCGAAGGCGTACTGGCTTACCAGTTACCAGAATACACCTGGGGCAAACTGCGGCTGTCGTTATCGGCGCAATACAATGAAACCAGCATTGACGCGGTGAAAATCCCGTCGTTATTACAGGGTCTTGAAAGCGTACTGCTGAATTATCAGGAGCAGGTCCGCCAGACCAAAGCCAATCCCAAAGTGGGTGCCGCGCTGGGTATCAACTACCAGCTGGACGCGCTGACGGTGAACCTGCGGCTGAATCACTTTGGCCCTTACACGCTGGCGCATAACGCCACCAACAACAGCGGCGATAAAGAATATCGTGGCAAAACCCTGACAGATTTGTCGCTGAGTTATCGCTGGGACGAGCAGCTGACGCTGAGCGCAGGTGTGCAAAACCTGTTTGATATTTATCCGGACGAACAGCCGGCATCCGTGCAGGCCGTCAACGGCGGTGTGTTTAAGTATCCCAACACCAATGCGCCTTTTGGTTTTAATGGCGGGTCTTATTATGCAGAGGCGAGTTATCGGTTCTAACGGTGAAGGTGGCGGTGAAAATAACGAGCGTTAAAAGCTGAAGCCACAATAAGCCCGGCGCATGCTGCATAACATGCTGCCGGGCTTGTTGTATCTGAGCTTTGTGGGATGACTTTTAACCCAATACGCACATTCTAAAATAGTTTTATCTGACTATTTAACCGGCATGCGTGATTGAGGATTGGCAGGCGGATGTAATGACTGGCTTATTTCCGATGAGCAGGAGTAGCTTGGTCATGGCCGAATCGTTGCTTTTCACTGAAAGCGGACTTTTCTTAGTTCGAATGAACCAAGGCTCTCGAAAAATTCGAGACTTTCTGGCTTTGCCAGAAGGCTTAAGAAACGTGCATTATCCATTTCTTGTTTCTGCAGGTTATCAATGCCCTGACATATATCTATGTGGCCAATATTAGTTGACCATTACACTCTTCTTGCGACCCACAGTTTGCAAGGCCTTTCAAGGGTGTGGCATCGGTGTCCGTTCCCAATTTTTATAAAAATTATTCCATTTTACTTGCATTTGCGCATTTATTAACCAAACATAACTGAGACACACATGGAAATTAACCTAAAGGATTAGTTATGACACTGCACAAGCACACCATTTTTTCGTCCATCTTCGTGTTTTTCGTCGCGGCTTCACCAACGCAAGCAGCAGAAACAGCTGAACGAAATATCCTCAGTATTGGCTGCCAAAAAGAAAAAGGCGTCTGCACTGTTCAACTGAATGGGGACGCTGTCGGAAGCCGCAACTGTGCCTCTAATACACTGCAATTCAACACCCTTACCGACAAGAATGCGGATGCTGTCTTATCACTTCTGACAGCCGCATTTTTTGCCAACAAAAAAGTTCGCTTTGACATCAGCGAGCAATGTGGCAATCAGGACACGATGCCCACTTTTGAAAGCTTCAGAGTATTGAACTGAGCTGCAGATTCTAAAAAGCAAACTGTTAGTTATCGGTTTGCTTTTACCAACATATGGACGTGATGAAGGAACATCGAATGTTAAAGCGATTCATTTCTGCATTTGTACTGCTGTCCTTGCTGCTGTGCTCTTCAGTTTCTGCTGACGAATATCATGGCTACAAAGTGTTCAGTGATCCTGAAGGGAATGTCTACCTGATGGCACCGAAGCAGTTTACTCTGGTGCGCAAAGCCCCATCAGTACCGCTGCAGATCAGACCAAAAAATGGATTGCTAAAGGTGTATGACGTCGATGGCGTCTGGAAAGTTCAAGTTCTGACCGAAGCCGAGTGGGCAAAGCTAAAACTGACCGAAGGGAACAGTCAGCTCCGAGATCTGCAGTTTGCCGATTTGGACGGTGACGGCATGCTGGACGCATTTCTGGTGCTTAGAAATCAGCTGACGCCTTACATCAAGCTTGAAAATCTCACTGGTGACGCAACCCTCTTTGCGGCGCAAGGTTACAGCATGGCTGAAGCCTTAGCGACCTACCGTCTGGTCGACGAGAATGGGGATGGTATTGCAGATATTGTCTCTGATCTGGAACGATTTGATGGTGGCAGCGGCACCATTGGACGCACGGCGTTTAAAACGCCGGGTCAGTTAGTGGTTGGAATGACAGCCGGTGAATACCGGACCGATGAATCTGGAGCTGCCACATATCAGGTGAGCCTGAATTTGCCGGCGGGGATCGCCGGCGTGCAACCGCAGCTCGGGTTCAGTTACAACAGTATGGCCGGCGATGGCTATATGGGGACTGGCTGGAGTATCTCCGGGACCTCTGTGATTAGCCGTTGCCCTAAAAATCTCTCTTCTGACAATCTGCAGGGCAATATTGCTTTTTCACAAGCTGACCGTTTATGTCTCAATGGCCAACGCCTGATTAGTGGCACTGGAAGCTCTGATATCGGCGTGTCTGATGCAACTTACTGGTCTGCGACCACGTATCACACGGAGCTTGAAAGCTTCGTCAAAGTAAAGCCGCATGGCAGCACGACGCAAGGACCTAAGGCTTACACCGTTGAAACGAAGTCTGGTGAAATTCATTACTATGGTGATGTCTCGCAGGTTTCCGGCAGTGATGACCGCAGTGTATCGATGGCCTTAAGCCTGCTGAATACCGGCGGGGCCAGTGAAAACGCAGCCGATGCACTTTTTGAATTGAATGGTCAGACAACGCCCAGAATGTGGGCATTAAAAGCTATTCGCGATGTCAAAGGCAATTACATCCTGTTTAAGTACGCCGAAGACCAGGTAAAGGGTGAGCATTATCTGACCGAAGTGCAGTATACCGGCCGGCCGGGTCAGGCACCTTTTGCAAAGGTAGTCTTCACTTATCGTGACAACAAGAAAAAACGCATCGGCTATCAGGCCGGGCATCCGGTCAGTCTCACCAAAATATTAGATAGTGTGACGGTCTATCAGGACAACCAGCAATATCGCTATTACCAGTTCCAATACACGGAATCTGATGTACTGGAAGAGAAAAACTATCTGACTGCGCTGCAGGAATGTACAACGGACACTGCAGCCTTATGTTACCCGGCAATTGGTTTGCAATGGAACAAACCAGCCTCGAGCACCAGTGGTGTGCAGACCGTTTGTGTCAACGGTGAATGCTGGCCAGAAGCAACGACCGACGCTTACACGCCGTTTAACACCACTTCCAGTAAAAAGGGCAGCTCGTTTGACCGTTTTTATCAACAGCTATTTGATATGAACGGCGATGGTTACACCGATATGGTGTACCCAAGCGGTGGTTCCTGGCGAGTGCGGTTCGGTAGCAGCGCCATGAGTTACAGTAGTGAAGTGACCTTAGCGACAGTGGGGGTCAATAAGAAACAGTTTGCTAAAACAATCGACTATAACGGCGATGGGCAACGTGATTTACTGGTCGCCGACAGTGAAACGTCGAATTGGTACATTCTGACTTACCAGCCTGCCTCGTCAACGGTCCAAAATTGTGAACCTCAGTCTTCATCCGGATACGTCTGTCCGGATATTACGATGTCCTCTACTTACACGCTGGTCAATACCGGACGTGTAGCCACCGGGCTTGAAGGGTTGTCGCAAGTTGCTGATATTGATGGTGATGGCCTTGAAGACATCCTCTTTATGGTCAATGGTAACTTTCAGGTCTACCGTAATCTTGGGATGACCGGTGCGACACACAATGGTTTTAGCGTTGCAACTGCTGCCGGCACCACGAATAAAATTACAGCCGCGTTTCCGGACGGCATGCATTCAGTTAAATCTGACTTAAAAAACTCGGCCATCTTTGATGTAAACGGCGATGGCAAAACAGACCTTATGGTCTATGTCGTCGATGGGATTTGCTCTGGGTTGCCGCGCCTGACCAAAGAAGAATGCCTCTATGAAGGCCGAACCTGGACAGATTTGACGGAATGGCGGCTATTTATTTCCAATGGCAGCACTTTTACCCAAAGTATGGGGCTTGGCACTTCTGCCAAAGATTTGCGTCCGGTCGATTTAAATGGCGATGGTTATTCGGATTTGATGTATCGGATGGGGACGACCTGGTATTACCGTTTGTCCGATGGGAATACCTTATCTTTCGTCGATTCCTCCAGTTTTGCAACGCCTGATGACCGTGTGAGCCTGAGCTATTTCCTTGACCTGAATAGTGACGGACGCACGGACTTTTTGGTTCCTACTAGCTATTCCAGCTGGAGTATTGTGCTGTCACGCCCGCACAGCGACCCAACCAAAATTATCTTTGAAAGTCGAGGCACACAAAGCTTTGCGACAAATGCGGCTATTCAGTTTGCCGACGTCAATGCAGATAACAAACTGGATTTATTAACAGCCACAGATGATACCGGTTGGAACATTTTCAGTAACAGTCGTTCTGGCATCAATGACCATACCGTGAATACTTTTACCAACAGCTGGGGCGTTCCAACCACGGTCCAGTATGCCAATATCAGCGACACAGCAGTCTACTTCCGTGCCAACTCCAGCAATAACACCAGTTCCGACTATTTCTCACCTCGCAGTGGTTTTTACGTGGTGTCCCGCGTCAGTACCGAAGTCAAACCCAGCCAGTCTGTATCAGTCGATTATGAATATGGCGGTTTATTGCTGCACAAAAAGGGCCGCGGTTTATTGGGGTTTGAGCACTTAAGAACGACAGATTTGCAGAGTAACGTTGTCACTGAAACCCGTTATTACCAGGTGTGGCCTTACACCGGGATGCCACGCAGTACTGCTCAGTCGCGTGGGGGTTACGCTATGGCGACTTCCAGTAATACAGTACAGAACCAAACCAGCGCTTTTGGCGGCAGTTATCCATACATCAACAACAGTACCGAGAATAAATATGCCTTGAGTACTAATTTACTGAGCTCAACGGCCCTGAGTGTTACCAGCAGCACCTTTGTATACGACACTTATGGCAACTTGACGTCCAGCAGTGTGACACAAGCAGATCCGCAAAATAGCAGCAACAATCTGCTGACATCGACGACTAACACGTTTAATCAATCTCCTGCTTATCAGCGCTACGGTCGGCTGACTGCAAGTACTGTGACTAAAACACTGAAAGTAGGGGGAACAACAACCAGCAGTATCAGTCGTGCGAGTGGTTTTACCTACAACACCGACTATCTGTTGGAAACTGAAACCTATGCCGCCAATCTCGCAGCAGCAACTGCTGTGACTACCCATAGTTATGATGCAGCGGGTAATAAAACGTCTGTATCGGTTTATGCCCCTTCGGGCAGTGACGGCACTTTGCCGATGATCCGCGCGAATTCGACCGCATACACGACGAATTTCCGCTTTGTCGCCAGCACCACCAATGCTGCAGGCCGTACTGCAACATATAAGTACAATGGCTCAGCGGCCAGCACATTTGCCAGCTCTCCAACACTGATCAGCGCAATCGCAGTCACGGATGCGAACAACCAAACAAGCACCACCAATTTTGACGCCTTTGGTCAGAGTACCAGCAGTGCCCTCAAAGGTGCCGCTGGCTCTGACGCTCAAGTGAATTCAGTACAAAGCAGAAGTTTCTGTACTGGTTGTAGCAGTCTCTTCCCAGACGCCTATATCAAAATGACCAGTACCAATGATGCCGGAGCTGAGCAGGAGCAATACCTGGATAAATACGGTCGCGAAGTGGGCAGTAGAACGAAATTACCGCTGTCCGGCTACGCGGTCATCCGTAAAACCTACGACAGCCAAGGCCGCCCTTGGGAAAGTTATGAGCCGGCGAAAGACGTTGTATCGAGTTATAAAACCACTGCCGGCTACGATGCACTTGGCCGTGTTACCTCTACCACCATGCCGAACAGCGGCGTCACAACTATTAGTTATAACGGGTTCAGTACGACGACGACTGATGCGTTGTCTAAAAACAAAACCAGTACGCAAAACTATTTGGGGCAGGAGGTGAGCACAACAGACCACAATGGCACTGTCCTGAGCTTTACATACAACGCCTACGGTGATCTGTTAACAGCATCAAGCGCCAGTATTGCCCGATTAACGAATGTATATGACAACTATGGCCGCAAGACCTCGATGAGTGATGTCGACAAAGGCAGTTGGAGTTATAAAACCAATGGCTTTGGTGAAACAGTTAGTCAGACCGATGCGAAAACGCAAACCACGACGTTTGAGTTCAATAATCTTGGTCAACTCCTCCGCCGATATGACACGTCAGGCACCGTGTGCTGGAGCTATGGTACGTCAGCTGCGGCCTATAACCTCGACAAATTGGTGACTGTAAAGCAGTGGAGCAGTAATCAGGCTTGTAACAGCGGCACGACCGCCCTGTACCAGGAGGGCTATACCTATAACAGCAAAGGACTGGTCAGCAATAAAACTGTGACTACTGAAGGCACAGCCTTTAGTTTTGGCTCTGTCTACGACAGTGTTGGCCGGCCTTACGAGCTGACTTATCCACTGGTCAATGGGTATGGTGGCATTGTGGTACGCACCGAGTACAGCAATGGCGTGGCCTATAAAAATACCGACGTCACCGGTGGTGTCGTTGGCACCGTATACCAGCAAATCACCGGCATCAATGCCCGTGGTCAGGTAGAAACGGAAGTCTATGGCAACGGCGTGGTGCAAACGAATGTCTATGATGCGCAAATGGGCTGGCTTGATAACGCATCCGTTACCCGAAGTGGTGTCACCCATCAGGTGTATGACTATAGCTTT